>CAWEJR010000015.1:0-42483 GCA_963809365.1 uncultured delta proteobacterium
GAAATGTGGCCTCCAGCTTTCTTGCCATTGCGGTGGCCGGCAAACATACTATGGAGAACGAAGGAGCCGTATTGCACATGCCAGAGTTCAAGAATGCCATGGAGATTTTCAAGCTGCTTCCCGGGACTAATTGCAGAAAATGCCTGGTTCCGACGTGTTTGGCCTTTGCTGTTGCGGCATTCAAAGGCGACAGGCGTCTGCGAGACTGTCCCTATCTGGACGGCAGTATGCTTGAGCAATATGAAGGGCAGTCTCCTAATTGGATGACAATGGAACAGGAATATCAGAAGTCGCTGGAGCCATTGAAACGAGTGGTTGCCACAATCGATTTTCCATCATCAACAGAGAGGCTGGGGGCATCGCTTTCCGGGGACAAGCTGGTGATTAGATCACTCGGCAAGGACTTTCAGGTTTCCTCTGACGGGAGCGTTGTCTCTGCCTGTCACGTACACGCCTGGATAACCGTGCCGTTGCTCAACTATATTGTCTCTTCTTCGGGAAAGACCCCATCAGGAAAATGGGTGCCCTTCCGGGAACTCAAAGACGGGATATCCTGGGGGCCACTCTTTGCAGACCAATTCGAGATCCCTCTGAAACTAATTGCCGATGCCCATACCGATCTGTTTGAAACCATGATCCAAATATTCAACGGAAGGCCTGAGCCCTCTCCTATTGGCGCTGATATTTCTATAGCCCTCCAGCCTTTGCCAAGGCTTCCAATTCTCATATGTTACTGGAAGCCGGAAGATGGTCTCGAATCCTCCCTCAAAGTACTCGTGGATACCACGGCAGAAGATAATCTAAACATCGAATCCATCTTCATACTATGTGTCGGACTCATGAGGATGTTCGCAAAGGTTGCCGACAGCCATGGCCTGCCTCCCCAAAACTCGTCGAGCTCTTGAGTTAGTGGGGTTATCTTCTCAGGTACGCGGCGCCGTCGAACGTCACCTCTCCCTTCTTGATCAACCTCTTGAGATGCTTCCCCATTATAGCTCGCTCACCAAAATCGAAGAACTCGTTCGGCTCACGCTTCTTCTTGTACACAATGCGCGCCTCGATGATGTCCGCCATGGTTCTAGGCTGGCTCAGCAGATCCAGGAGCCGTTGATCCCGATGGTGAATCACGCCGGCGTACGTGTCCCACAATTCTCCAGGATCGCTGAGAAATACGCCGTCGCCATGTGACGCAAGCCATGTCCGCGCTGGGATGGCCCTGAGTTTCTCCATGGAGGCAAGCACCTCGTCTATGTCTGAATTCGCGTCGCCGTACCATGGGCCGAAGAAGGTGAGATCATAGTCGCCCAAGAACAGGACCTCAGCTTCCCGGAACAACAGGGCCATGTGGCCGGGAGTGTGACCGGGAGTATGAACAACCTCGACGGTTACACCGCCCAGGTCGATCACCTCATCGGTCCCGATCACACGGTGCGGAGCCCTGGATTTGAAGTGAAACACCTCATGCATTGTTTTCGTCCACGGCTCTCGTTCGCGGTCTTTCATGTCGTATGCGTCGAAGAAATTTTCGAGGCTGCGGAGTGGTTCCGAGTCCGCGGCGGACATCCACAGCGGCCTGTCGTCAAACAGGTCCAGATGCATGAGATGATCCTCGTGCCAATGAGACAACAACACCGCATCAACACCGGGTATGTCGCGAATCTGGGCAAGGCGGTCCCTGTTGGACGCGGGATCGATGAGGATTCTCACGTCCCCTTCTACGTACAGGGAGTTGCAGTTGGGATAATTTCCTGAATTGTCACCGGGAATAAAGACGATAGGACCGAATTTTTGCTCCATGACCTCCACCTGGAATGACGCCGAGGGTGCGGCATTCATCGCTTGCCGCGACCCTCTACGCGATCGTTGATATTGACCGGAATTATGGGGCGGTTTTGCCATTTCGAGGGTCTTCGCGCCTTTGCGTTCCACGGGCGGAGCCCCTCTTAGCCGGTTATCCTGAAAGCCCCCCTCAAGCGCAAACACGCGGGCGGCGGGTCGCCCAAGGGCGGGCCTGTTCAAGCTGGGCCGCAAGGCGGAAAAGAGTTGCTTCATCGCCGAACCGGCCTACAAAGTGAGAGCCTATCGGTAGCCCGTCCTTGTTCCAGAAAAGCGGCACGGACATCGCTGGCTGGCCAGTGGCATTGAACACCGCGGTGTACGGGGCGAAAGTGACTACCCGTTCCCATGCTCTCATGGGGTTATCCTTCGGAGCGTCAAATGTGCCAAGGGGTACGGGCGGCTCCGCAAGGACTGGCGTCAGCAGGACGTCATAGTCTGCAAAAAACCTGCCCACTTCTCTGGTAAGCCTTTGGAGGGTCGTCACAGCACGAAGGTACCGGGACACGCTGATCTCACGGCCCTGTTGGTAAATGGCAAAGGTAAGAGGCTCGAACATCTGCGCACTGGGAGTAATGTTTGCTATGGTGGCTATGGTGTCGATGGTGGCCGCGCATCCTGCCGCCCACACAGCTATGAAAGCGCCGGTTTCTTCTGCAGGATCGCGAGTTATGGAGGGAGCAACTTCCTCCACAACGTGGCCCAGGCTCTCACAAAGGGCCGCGGCCTCCTTTAGCGCAGTCACACAGTCTTCATGTGGCTTAAGGCCGAAGGGGAAATCCGCGGAAAGAGCAATCCTGAGGCGGCCGGGGTCCGCGCGAACTTCCTCGAGAAACGGGCGCCGGGGCGGCGGCGCCCAGTACGGATCGCCGATATCAGGGCCGGTGGTGGCGTCCAGAAGAGCGGCGCTGTCTCTTACCGAGCGGGTGACAGCGTGCTCGCAGACGAGGCCGGATAATAAGTCCCCAAAATCCGGTCCCAACGGATTGCGCGCTCGTGTGGGTTTGAGGCCGAAAACCCCGCAGCAGGAAGCCGGAATCCGGATCGACCCTCCGCCGTCGCTGGCATGGGCCATAGGAACCATACCCGAAGCCACAGCCGCCGCGGAACCGCCAGACGACCCGCCGGTGGTCCTCTCTGTATCCCAGGGATTCTTGGTTGGGCCGAAGACAGCCGGCTCGGTGGTGGGGACAAGGCCCAGCTCGGGCGTGTTGGTCTTCCCAAGTGCAATCAACCCAGCCTTTTTGTGCCTCAGGATCAGTTCACTGTCGTGGTCGGGCACGAAACTGCATAACAGAGCCGTTCCCAGGGCCATCCTCACGCCCGCGCAAGAGGCTATTATATCCTTCAGCAAAAATGGGACCCCGGCAAACGGCCCTTCAAGGGTCGGACCGGCAGCTCTTTCTCGCGCCTGGTCGTACATGGGTGTGATTACAGCATTGAGGCTTGGGTTCAGCCGCTCGATTCTTTCAATAGCCGCTTGCACCAGCTCTGAGGGAGTGATCTCCTTATTTCGGACCAACTCGGCCTGTGCTGTTGCGTCTAGAAAGGCTATCTCGTCTGTGTTGGCCATGGTTTAGCTCCTTGCCCCTGGTCGATTCTCTTTCTCATTCATTCGGAACTATTCCGCGATCCTGGTAATTGCAATGGTTTTCGAACGTACTGTCGCTCGGTCAAAGATCACCTGACTCTAGAAGGCACCGCTCCGCCAGTACAACGGTCCTGGGACCCCACTCAGCCTTTTGTGCCTAATCAGAGTGGAGCTTTGCCAAATATTGGCCTACAGCTCCTAACGTGCCCCTGAATTATGTGCCACATGTTGAGTTAGAGGTAAAGTATCTGCTGCTCCTGAGAGAGGGAGGGTGGCTCCCCGGTCAGTGTGGACGATCCACGTTGTGAGTATGGCCTCATGGGGAGGTGGGAAGCCGACGGGACAGCCATATAAATATCAGAGAGAGCTAAAGGCGTTCACACGTGGTAACAAAATTCTTAAATTTTTCGGCCTGGTCCTTCAGCGGAGTCCGTGCCTAAGTGTCTCCGATCGTCGATTCCGGCCAGACTGGAACCACTTGTAAGTGTGTCCAGGAAAAAGACTGTCAAAATCGTGCTACCCGGCTCTAGTCTTGACTTCTCCCGTAAGTATAAAAAGGTTGGACATCTCAAATACATACCAAAATGTAGGAACCTGAAAGTCATGGAAGAACAACTTAGCTGGACCCTGCCACGCCTGACAGGTAAAATGGAGTGATATTGAGCCCTTGATTATTCTTCCCCTAGCGGAACGCCCGAGAGCTTTTTCGAGCTCGTAGGTATTCCCTTTGGTTTTAAGGATGTGGTAAAGTAACTATACTTGCCCTGCTAGGGGGATTGACATGGCCAAGCGAACCATTAGCGGAAAGTCAATTGCAGCTGATGTGGTTGAGGGTATGGGCGACACCTTCTTGATGGAAAGATATAACCTGACCCCAAACCAATTGGAACTGATCTTGAGGAAGCTGCTCGATGCCAACCTGATCACTGACATGCAGCTTTACGAGCGAACAACCTTGTCAGATAGCATCATAACAAAGGCTTTTGTCGAAAAAGAAATGGCTAGCTGATAGCCCGTATCGTGCAGGTCTCCCTGCTTTGCGGGAAAGAGGACTTAGTGTTCCGGCCCTCGCTCTTCCCCTCTTCGCCAACACAACAGGACAGCCCCCAAAACACCCACAGCCGCGAAGCGAGACGAAGACCTGTCTTGAGCCCTGTCTTCGGAACGGAGGTGTATGGCTGAAATGCCGGAAATCGCGCAGAATTGATCTGAGGCCGTTCTAGTTGAAATTAACTCGGCTAGCGAGGAAATGGTATGCGGTTCATGAAGCGCTGGCATAGTCACAGGCGCAGTTGTCCGGTTTGGTGACTGATGTCGTGGTGTTAGCGGCCCCCACCGGGGGAGGGGGGAACGAAGCCATCCGAACCAAAAATATAAAATAGGGGGGTAGGGAGGTTCATTTATAGGCGTGCCATTCTTGCCAGTCATAACCCCACGAAAGGGAAGCAATTGGAGTGCCCATCTTTGGTAAGTAGTTGATGTTCGGCACGTGGCCTTGCAGGACGCGCGTGGTTGCGATTTCGGGGGAGAAACTGGTCCCCAAAGGTGCTGCTATGCCGACGTGCGCGGAGAATTGATCCTGTGTAGCCTGGGGGGATCTCAGTTAACTCGCAAATCTCCTTAATCTTCGAAATCGGCACTGCCTCGCCTTTTTTGGGCAATGGCATGATAGTTTTACTCCCGAACAGGGTCAGACCTCAAGGATGGTTCGCGCCGGTATGGGTTCTTCCATCTGGCGGCGTTTCCTGGATATCAGGAGACGCTGCAAAAGATCCAACTCCTGGGGTTGAGCCTTGTCAACCCGTCGAAAGTCTATGGCGATGGTGCCGTCGGCCTCGCTGAGCTTAAAATAATCCAAAAAATAAAAGGGGACATAGATATCGGGCAGATAGCCAAAGCGGAGCGGCACCCTCACCAGCCTTTTCAGCCAGGTGCCGGTGTTGAGCACCACCCGGTTCCCCAGCCGCCGCAGCGAGGGGGCGTGGGTGTGCCCATAGATGAAGATGATCGTGTCGGGATCGCGCTCAAAGACCGCCTGGGCCGCGTCCAGATAGCTCTGTTCCTTCCCTGTGCTAAGATCATCCGGATGGATTATAAGGCGAAATCGTTTCAGAGTTTTCTTAATGTCTCGCAGGATGAAGCTCAGCGGCACGAAAAGGACGCCCAGGACCGCGTAGACGATGGCATTGATGATAAGCACGATCTGCACCAGGTTCCCAAGGTAGCCCAGGGAGGCAAACAGGCCGTTGTAAAGGAAAATATTGGTCTGGGTGATACCCAGCCACTCCAGGGCCGCCCCTGCCAGGACGAAGGTCGTCAACCCGGACAGGAGCAAAAAGGGCAAAATCAGCCAGCGCAGCCAGGTGCTCATTTCCCGGTAAAAGTAATTCGAGATCACCCAGTACGGGATCTGTTCCGTGGGATACACCGACTGGATATCCTTCAGCCAATTGTAGCGTCCGTATTGGGAATGTTTGCCGGCCCCGCTCACCATACCGCTGGTGATAAAATACCCCACCGGCTGCGCGTAAGGGTTGCCGAAATCGGGCATGTGGTTGAAGTCATCATACTGGTTGCCGTGTTCGATCCAGAACCGCTTGCCGGCCAGCTCCCGGGTTATTGCCGGTCGCTGTTCCAGATCGATATTGAAATCCTTCAAAATCTCCACGAATTCGGGATAACAGGCGATTTCATAATCGTGATTACCGGGCAGAATGGTTATCTTGATCTTCTCCCCGGCTTCCCGGAGTGCCTTGAAAATATTGGGGAACTGTTGCATCAAGGCCTGCAGTTTCTCCGGGCCCTTGATGTTGGTAAATTCCCACATGCCGAAGATATCGCCCACAATAACGAGCTCGGCTTCTTCTTCCTGGCCCGCCAGCTTTTGCAGAAACGCCACCAGCTCCGCCTCATAATCGCAGACGCCCAGAGCCTCATCGCCCCCGATGTGCAAGTCGCTGATCAAATAATAACTTTTAGCCATGTCATGTACCTCAGGGCTACAGGCGATTTGGCTGACTGCCTACACCCGTGGGGCTGAATTTACCATTTCTTACTTGCCTTCTTTGCTATATATCAGGAATTATGCTGCGGTCTTGCCATTTCGGGGGGTATTTGGGACGGTGCCCAGTCGCGGGATGGTTCCCCTGACCCCCAAATGCTACTGTGTCGCCTGACATGCACCTGACAGAGACGCTACCGCTCCCCATCGCCCCCTAAACTGCTTAGACTCTGTTTAAGAGAATACATCCCCACTGGACCGTCGGTCAACCATGATTTGCGTTCAATTCTCTTCCTGGAGGCGGCTCTGTCCGTCGATTCTCGTCAAAATTTCGCGGTTCGAACGGACCCCTTGCCCTTACCCCTGCCTGGTCCTGAAAGTGGAAATTGGGGCGATTCCATTGGACAGCATGGTGTGCTGAATCAAGTTTCGTTGGAAGTCATAGGTCCGCGGGATACCCCGGGAGAGGGGGCTGGGCGCTTCATGCCAGAGATATCTGTACGGGGCCCCATAGGGAGGATCATGTGTATGCCGAGCCTTATGAATTATAGGTTCCTGCGCCACCCCTTTTTATACCACCTCCAATTTTTTCAAAAGATTCGGCCCCTAGTCTCTCAGCTGATGCTCTGGCGAACCCCCGGGGGTTATGCGTAGAAGCTGAAAGAGAACAGCTCCCTATTTCTTCCTTGCAATTTGCAGATCTCGCGTCATACTGGTAACAAAGGGTTAATAGATTCCTCACGCGCCCCCCCGTCAAAGGATCTGCCGGACGACGCCGTTTAACCGTAAATCCTCCGTTCCCCACCAACAACGCCAACACTTTTCACCAGATGAATCTGGAGAGAAGGAGAAGTAACATGATAGAATTTATCTATGCGGTGGGACAAACCGTCTTCGGCATCCTTACGGTGCTGGTAGCGGTTGTGCTAACCTTGGCTCTTGGTTTCGGGATATTGGCCGGCTTAGGGGCGGCGTTGGGACCGATTTGGGGATTTTTTGTTAACGCATTGGAGACGCGAGGACCAAGATGATCCGTGTAAGTTCTCCGGAACAACTTGAAGACATATTCGGAAAACAGGAGGAGGAACCCAATGAAAGCGTTTGATATTGTCTACGCAAAGTTTATGCCCAAAAATGAGGAAGCCTGTAACCCCATGCTCCTTGAGCAGGTCGGTAAAGTTATCAGGTGGCAAGCTTCATCCCCGATTTACTGGGGTCCACAAGAAGGACAGTGGTGTTTTTACGCCAACGATGACTTGCAACTCCGGCCCTTCATCGTGTCGGAAGAGGATCTTGAAATGGTGGAGGGACCAGAAAAGATTGATCCGATGTAATAGTTCCACGCGAAGAGCTTACCAGGAAAAGCGCTTCATTATGGTTCGGTTTTAAAGAATTCTCTAAAACCGATGTCGTTGGATTCTCATCAGGTTTCCACCCCTTTGGTTGTGTCACGGTTTGTCCCTTTCTAGCCTCGTCTGCTACGAATTCCTGCAACTTCAAGGGTAGTTCTCCTCTCTGGCACGGGGTGAGGTTTAGCCGGCCGCGCCTTCGATATGTGATGCCCGCTCATAACTTTTTTGGTGAATTTCCGAGGTTTTCTGAGCCCTAAGAATGGAACAGCGGTCTTTCTGCTATGCCGATTTGGAGGTCTGAGGTTGCGGAGAGCGAAGGCCGAGACAGATCTGCTGGAACTTCAATCAGTCGCAGGTGTCATTAGGAACAAGCCCATGTGTGTGAGACACCTCTCGTGTTGGGCTCTCCCGAAGCGGGGAGAAACGCCGCTTACCCCCTGACCTTCAGATTTGTGGGCGTTTCCCTGAGAGCAATCAGAGCACATGGGCTCGCGTCGTTTCTGGGGGAGGCTGTGGCTCGGATCGAGGAATTCCACATATTCCGTCAGAATCCCACTGTTGAGAACCGAGCCTGGCAAATCCAATAATTAATGGTACATAGGGACTTGGTTAGAATATCGTTTATCCACAGGTGTTTATAACTTAGTCCGCTTCATAATTAGCAAAAAGCCGGTAGTTGCCATTCCAAATGGTTAGACTTACCCCTTGATATCGTTAAGGAACTCTAACTGTCCTACTTTGGATCAGTTTGCTCCAACTCATGAAGGTTTGCGAGTTTAGCAAAGTTGTCCACAGCCCTACGCTCAAGTTATCCACAGCCTCTGTGGAACCCCCTCCCGCCGAATCCATTGTCAAGAATTATTTTACGGAACTTCCAGTGTGGATAGGTGTCTATCAAGTTTAAGCCCATGTGAGAGAGGCAGCGTGTCTGTCTCCGTTCATGCAGCTGAGGGACCAGGCCACATAACCCTAATACGTCTTTAGGCGGATCCTTCAGCGAAAGAGACCACATGGGCTTCCATCGTTCTAGGCACCCAAAAAAGCAGTGGGTATCCGCGGATTCTTTCGTAGTCTAACTGAAAGTGTTGATACAGGTGGGGGGCAACACGGGCTTTTCCCCCAAGCTGATGGGAGGATCTGGAGTGGTTTCAACTTTCCTGATAGTGAGCAGGGCACTCCATCACTTCACGGGCAGTTTCTCTCCGCATCCCGGGCAATCCGTGATCTCTTTCTTGTAGGTCGGGCTCTCTTTTTTTCCGTCGTGCCATGCGATCAATTCGGTGCGGTAGACGGATCGAGGAAGCACGCGGATGATTGGATAACCGCAAGTGTGCTTGAGCGGTGGCATTGGCTTTTTCAAGAAACTCTCCAGAGGTACTAAGAGCGGGCCTAGAACCAAGAACCCCCGAAAAATTTGCATACACTTTTGACGGGGGGTCGCTCTTAATGATTACAATATGTTATTGGCGGAGGGAGAGGGATTCGAACCCCCGGACCTTTCGGTCAACGGTTTTCAAGACCGCCGCCTTAAACCGCTCGGCCATCCCTCCGTAATTGAATGCTAGCCCAGCCAAAGATGTCCTGTCAAGGCGCACTTTTTGACCCGACTCTTCGGCGAAACAAATAACCCCCTCGCCAAATCAGCCGCCTGCTCGTCACTTTTGTCTTCACTCAACACTGTGATGGACCTAGTTTCCGTATCAAGTCTGACAGGGAGACCGTGCGGGATGGTCAAGTTCGGAAGGGCATGACCATGTGGAAATCGAGAGAGGATTGGAATCGGGCAGTCGCCGATGAGATCGAGTAAAATGCGTTCGGCTTCCGGCAACAGGTCTTCGCCGTCTTGTCCCAGAAAATAACCCAATATCACTCCCTTAATTCCATCAAAGACACCCGCCAGCTTCAACTGGGTCAACATTCTGTCGAGCCGATAAGGAGGCTCGTGAACATCTTCCAGGAAGAGTATCGTGTCTTTGAATTCCGGACAGTGAGGCGTGCCGAGCAGCGAGGTCACAAGTGACAGGCAGCCGCCCACAAGCCTTCCTGAGGCTTTGCCGGACCTGACAATCCGAACAGACTCATCGAACGAAGAGAAAGGGTTTCGTGTTGCCGGCGGCTCGGTCAGCGCCTGCATCATGGACTCCTCGGATACACGATCCAGCCCTTCGCCTATCTGGCCGGCAATCATCGGACCTGCAAAAGTAACCAGGCCGCAAAGGGCATAAAGCGAGAGCTGCAGGGCAGTGACATCACTCATGCCCAGAAGGATTTTCGGATCGTCTAAAATTGCGTCATGGTCTATGGAATCGAGTAAGCGCATAACTCCATAGCCGCCCCTGGCGAAAAAGATTGCTCGGATCTCAGGATCTCTCAACATGGAGTTCAGGTCTTGGCATCGCTGGCTGTCTTCTCCTGCCAGGTATGCATTGCGTTCGCGAAGATGACACCCTTCCCGAACACGGAATCCCTTTTCCTGAATGAACCTTATGCCTTGGCTCAAGAGTTCCGGAATAGGGGGACCGGATGCCGCGACAACGCCCACAAGGTCACCGGCTTTTATGGGCGGTGGAATCAATATACGACGTGGATCGGCAGTCTTGTGCAGCATTTTCATGTCACGTAGAAGTGTTCTTGACAAAGGACTTCTCATAAAGAGCTGTTGGACAAGGCTCTTACCAGTGTGCGGCGCAAAGGTCAATCATGCCCGTCACGATTATGTGCGGCCAAATTTGCGGTTGCCTCCCTGTGCTCCCCGATGCTAGAATTCAACCAGGAGGGGCAATGTCAACCATCCTTCACGTGGAAGATGAGAGTTCGGTCCGTTTTCTCTACAAGGAAGTGTTCGAGGAACTCGGATACGAAGTCCTTCAGGCCTCTTCGGGGGAAGAGGCTCTCCGAATGCTTCGGGGGAAGCGGCCTGACATCATTATTCTGGACCTCAAGATGCCCGGCATGGGAGGCCGCGGATTTCTGGAGAAATTCCATAAGTTGAAGCTGCAGATTCCTGTGGTGATCAGCACCGCGTACCCCTACTTCCATGGCGATCCGAGCGAACTCGGAGCTGACGCGTACGTTGTCAAATCTGGAGACATGGGGGAACTTGTCGAGAAGGTGCAGGGGCTCGTCGCTAAATCCGGACGCGCCACGTAGGGCTTGCCTGCCTTTCCGAGTCCAGATCCTCTTTACAACCGGCCTAAGAAATAACGCGACTCATTGTTTTTTCGCCTCTTGGCAAACCAGACACTGCTTTCACAAGCATTGCTGCGAAACCGCCGACCACGGCCAAGCAATGGCTACTTGGGCAGGGCACCAGTCTGTTTCAGCGCCTCATAAACCATGATCCCCGCGGCTGTGGCCAAATTAAGGCTGCGGACTTTGTCCAACTGAATGGGGATCTTGGCCACCCTGTTTGGGAAACGTTGAAAAAGCTCCGGGGGAAGCCCCGAGGTTTCCGGACCGAATAGTATGTGATCGTCACGGCTATATTCTATACGATGGTACAGCTCCCCGCGCTTGCTGCTGGTGAGAACGATCTTCTCTGCGAGAACTGACGAGATATACTGTTCCAGATCGTCCCAGACCACGAGGTCAACCTTTTTCCAGTAATCCAGTCCCGCGCGTTTCAGGGATCGGTCGTCGATGCGAAAACCCAAAGGCTTGATCAGGTGCAGTCTTGCTCCTACGGCAAGGCATAGCCGGCCGACGTTGCCGGTATTCGGCGGGATCTCCGGATGTACTAGGACGACGTTCAGCATTTCGCCTGGAAAGGAAGACAAGCCTTTCTCCGGAACAGGGTTCCCTTAAGGATTGTTCAGAGTTCAGATCCTTCCGAGCACTTCCGTTACAAGACCTGCCACATCCGTGATTTTCGGATTGGGCAGCGTTGCCGAAAGAGAAGGGGAATTGACGATGAGGAATGCATCGTCGTGGGTGTGCATCCCCGTGAAAATATCTTTCATTGTAGGCACGGTCACGTTCAGGGTCGCCTTCAAATCGTAACCAGGGCGGGGGATTACCACCAGGTCAGGCGCCAGCGGCGTGCAGTCTCCGTGATAAACCTCCTCTTTTGTCCTGACTTCGGCAAAAAGAGGTTCGTCGTTGCCCCCGCCGTTTGGTTCACCGTCCTGGATTCCCACATCGGCCAGACGCATATTCTCCAGATCGCTCTTCAGTCGACCACGAAGCTCCTCGGCTTCGCAGGGCCCTAATCGTCCCTGCTTGAATCGCTCTCTGCTATTGAGATATATCCGATTAGGATCCATGGCAAATGCTAAAGACGAGGGATCTATGTCCTCCGGCGATTCCGGGAGTCGGCCTGCTGAAAGAAATGTAACCGAGCCCTTTAAGCACATTGTTGAGGTAAACCTGAGTCTCGAGCCGAGCGAATCCGTGATCGGAAAGTACGATAAGTCTTGAGTTGCTCCCCAAAGCATCCAGCAAGCGGCCGACACAGGTGTCCACCCTCTGATAGTAATCCACAAAATCTCCGTGATGGGGATGCGATTCATCGTAGTACGCGTCGAAAAAAAAGTGATTGAGCCGGTCCGTGCCTGTTATCACGCCTATGAACAGGTCCCACGGCCGACTCTCCAGCAAAGAGATCATAATTTCTTCGTGAATGTTCAGGGTCTCGAAAAGATCCTTTATCAGAAAGGACCGATCCCCGCGACCTCTCACCGCGTCTACGTCCGTGCGGTAATTCTTGGATTTCAGCCATGCGATCAGTGACGAGGGATAAACCGACCGCTCCAATACTGGGGCCACAAAGCCCGAAATTAGCACGCCTTGCAACGGACGCGCCGGATAAGTGAACGGCAAGTTTACTACTATCGAAGTCTTACCCGGAATAGTCTGCCAAATTGGAAGGCGCCTCAGGTCATCAAACGACGGGAGGTGAAGGGAGATTTCATTTGGCTTGAGGTCCGTGAATCCAAAAATGCCGTGCTCGCCTGGGTTACTCCCGGTCATAAACGATGCCCAAGCCACTGAAGACACCGCGGGTAGTACGGTTTCCATTTGAAGAAAGGAACCTGCTCCCGCTACCTCAGCCAGGCGGGGCATGACACCCGCTTGAAAGAGGTCCTTCAGTAGAGAAAACGGCACTCCATCCAGGCCGATGACAGCTACCTTCTTAGTGGATCTCATCTTCTCCATTCTCTGAGCTACCGGGACTTGCAACGAGGATTACAGACCTATGATCATTCTGCTTTCGGGGCACCTTAAACGGCGTTTCGGTAGTGTCCTAATTTGGTCACAGCGGACAGTCCTTACCCGCGAAAGCGGGTCACCCCGGGCTCTGACCCCGGGGTCCAGATGGGTGGGCACGGAGGCCCACCCTACGGCATTTCGTGGGACCGGGGTCCTTGCCGGTACATTTCCTGGATCTGGATGGCTCGGAATGACAAGCCTTGCGCTAAAGCAGGACACTACCTTCTTTCGCCGCGCCTTCATATCTTGCAAAATCGAGTAAGGGAGAGGTCCTCGACCGGGAAACACTCCCAACTCGACTTCAGGTTTGTTGGCCCCGTGAAAATCTGTCCCTCCCGTTACGGCGAGATCAAGCTCCAGGGCCAGGTGCAAAAAAGCTTTTGTCTGTTCAGCGGTGTGTTTCGGGTAATAAACCTCGATGCCTTCCAGTCCCTCCCTCACGAAGCCTTGAATGATAGCTTCGAGGTGGCCGCCGTCTTGCTCATCGAGGGTATAAGGATGGGCAAGGACAGGCAGGCCTCCGGCTTTCTTGATCACACGAATAGCCTCTCCGGGCAGAATCTTGGTTTTCTTCACGTATGCCGGCGCACCTTTTCCAAGATACAAATCGAAGGCTTCCTGGACCTCGCTCACATGGCCTCTTCGAACCATTACATTGGCCACGTGCGGCCTGCCGGGAACTCCTCCTCCGGATTCTCGGGCCACTTCCTCAACCGAAAGGTGCACACCGCAGTCACTCAGTTTCGACAGAATCTTGGGAATGCGATCTTGGCGTCCCTTGCCCAAATAAGCCAAAGATTCCAGCAGCTCCGCATCATCTGGACGGATGAAGAAACCCAGGATGTGAACTATCCCAGGGTTCCATTGGACACTCATCTCCACACCGGATACGACTTCCACCCCTGCTCTGAATCCTTCCGCCTGAGCTTCAGCAATGCCCGCGACCGTATCGTGGTCTGTAATTGCTATTGCCTGAAGGCCCTTTTCCGCCGAGCGACGGACGACCTCCGCAGGAGACAAACTCCCGTCGGACATGTTTGTATGGACGTGTAGATCGATCATTGTGTGTAAGAGAGAGCCTCCGTGAGATTTCGGCCGGGCCGCGGTAAAGTGCGCAAAAGAATCAGGATACCACGAAATACCGCTTCAACGGCTAAACTAAGATAGGGGCGGTGCAGCAATCCGTCAAGTCCCGCGACAGGCAGAATGAACGGTCGGAGGCCCCATCCTTAAGTTACGACTGCCGCCTTCCATGAAAAAGACTTGTGAACAGTCCGTGAGCATGATATGGTTTAAGATTCATTAGACTTTTTGGCGCCACAGGCGTAAGAAGAACTCCTGCGGCAAGAAGCGACTATACACAAGGCCTGGTAACCGGAATGGCAAAGAGACTTTTTGGGACTGACGGCGTGAGAGGCGTGGCTAACCTCGAACCAATGACAGCCGAGACCGCTCTCAGGCTGGGGCGGGCCCTGGCTCACACAGCGCTGGTCCAGCCGGGGAAAAGGCACAAAATACTCGTAGGGAAAGATACCAGGGTGTCGTGCTACATGTTGGAGACGGCCCTAGCTTCAGGTATTTGCTCGATGGGGGTGGATGTTCTCCTGGTTGGCCCCATGCCCACTCCGGGCATTGCGTTTCTTACCACTAACATGAGATGCGACGCCGGCGCAGTAATCTCAGCTTCACACAATCCGTTTCAAGACAACGGAATCAAGTTTTTTTCCGGGGATGGGTTCAAGCTCTCCGACGAACATGAAGAAGAGATCGAGCGACTGATCTTTTCCAACAGTATCGACCAGATTCGCCCCACCGCTGAAAAGATAGGGAAAGCCATGCGCATTGAGGACGCACTGGGGCGATATGTGGTTTTTCTCAAGAACACGATTCCAAGAACTCTGACACTCGACGGTCTTCGCGTGGTTCTCGACTGTGCCAATGGTGCGGCGTACAGAGCCGCGCCTCTAGTTTTTGAGGAATTGGGCGCGGATGTTACGACACTGGGAGTTCATCCTGACGGACATAACATCAATGCCGGGTGCGGCTCCCTGTTTCCTGAAATGATTTGTCAGGAGGTCCGGCGAACAGGCGCTCAATTGGGCGTCGCGCTGGACGGCGACGCGGACCGGGTGATCTTCGCCGACGAAAAAGGAAACGAGGTTAACGGCGACCAGATCATGGGGCTCATTGCCTGGGATATGATGAAAAGACAGGAGCTGAAGCAAAACACTGTCGTGGCTACCGTTATGAGCAATGTCGGGCTTGACGTCGCTCTGGAGGAGTTGGGCGCCTCGGTAGTTCGAACTCCGGTGGGCGACCGCTACGTAGTTGAACGAATGAGAACCGGCGGCTTCAATTTCGGAGGGGAACAGTCGGGGCATTTAATATTTCTGGATCACAACACGTCGGGAGACGGGATCTTGTCGGCGCTTCAGGTCATAAGGGTCATGATGGAAACCGGCAAGCCTTTATCGGAATTGGCCGCAAGGGTAAAGCTCTATCCTCAGATCTTGAAGAATGTTGAAGTTAGCGCTAAAAGGGACTTCGAAGACATCCCGGAAATTCGCAAGGTTATGGGGGAAGCCCATGAGCGGCTCAGAAAGAATCGGGGTCGGCTCCTGGTCCGGTATTCGGGCACTCAGCTTCTGTGCAGGGTAATGGCAGAAGGGCAAGACGAAGAAGAAGTAAGGCTCGTCGTAGAAATGGTGGCCGATGCAATCTCACAGAATTTGTGACCTGACAGGTCGTGCCGTCGAAATCGCCCGCCAGGTCTTGGAAATTGAAATCGAAGGCATCCGGTCGGTAATGGATCGACTCGATGACACATTCGATGCCTGTGTAGACATGCTCTACTCACTGCGGGGGCGGATCATCATCACCGGTGTTGGCAAATCAGGCATAGTCGGCCGCAAGATATCCGCCACACTCACCAGTACCGGGTCGCCGGCCATTTTCGTTCATCCGCTGGAGGGTCTTCATGGGGACGTGGGAATCGTCGGACGTGATGATGCCTTATTAGCGATTTCCAACAGCGGCGAGACTCCCGAGATAACGTCACTGGCAGCCACCATAAGGAAAAGGGGAGCGCGCATTGTCGCAATGACGGGTGGGGCCTCATCGACGCTGGCCCGCATGGCGGATTTGGTCTTGGATTGCAGAGTGCCGCGTGAGGCTTGCCCGCTCAATATGGCCCCTACCGCAAGCACTACTGCGGCTCTGTCTCTCGGGGACGCGCTTGCCGTTGCGTTGATGGTAAGAAAGGACTTTCGGAAAGAAGATTTTATGAGACATCACCCGGCAGGAAGCCTTGGGGAAAGGCTGTCTCTTAAGGTCAAAGACATGATGTTGGATCGGCCGGCGGTCCCGGAAGTGAGTGAAGATGCCCCACTGAATGAGGTCCTTGACAGCATAAACAAACAAAACTTGGGCTTCACCTTGGTGGTATCGGACCATCATCTGTTGGGAATTATTACCGATGGAGACCTGCGGCGAGCCCTCGAGAAGGGTGCAGGAATTTACGAATGCCGAGCGCGCGACCTGATGACGCTGGATCCCTTGACGATCCGAGACGATAGAACAGCAGCCGAGGCCTTGGAGATCATGGAGGAGAAGTTGATCACAGGACTGGCTGTGCTGGACGACAAGAATCAACTTACCGGTATCATACATCTTCATGACCTTTTGGGACGAGGACAAGTGCGCTTTGCTCCTTGACAGAGAGAACAACAGCATGGCGCTGACCATAAGGATTGATTTAACGGAATCGTCAAAGCACCTTTCGCATGAGAGGGACCCTTGGAACAATGTGAGTCTGGCTGATTAAGGACCATCACCTCTGATGATGGAAGGCGTGGATGGAGGACAATCATGAAGTTGAAAAAAGAAGACCTGGAGTATTTCCAGGGAATACTTCAGAAACAATTGGATGAACTCGTAAAGGGGGCTGGGAGAACTGTCGATGAGATGACAGAGACCGAAGGCAAGACCTCATTTCCGGATCCTACCGACCGTGCGTCGATGGAGTCGGACAGGAACTTCGAGCTGAGGATCCGCGACAGAGAACGAAAGTTGATCAACAAAATCAGGAAGGCCCTGGAAAAAGTTGAGGACGGCAGCTTCGGGTTCTGCGAGGTGTGTGGAGAGCCGATCGATTTCAAGAGGCTTGAGGCGCGACCCGTCACTACCCACTGCATTGATTGTAAGACGTCGGAGGAAGAAGAGGAAAAGATCAGAAAACTGTAGGACGAGGAGAATTTCTGTCTAATAGTCATGGGCAAGAGGGACCCGTGATCCAGTTCCAACTGGTTGTTGAGGGAAATATTATCATTATCTGAACGGGATTGACACAAAAGGGAATGGTTGCACCGGAGCGCCCTGGCGGCCAGAGAAAATGTGTTTCGCTGGGACATCTTAACAGCGAATCAGATCAACTAAATAGTGGATGACGTTTCTACGGGAAAAAACAAGAGAATTTGTCCCTATAGTTATTGAAAAAGAATATTGTGTGCGTTATAATTAAATTGACAACCAAGAAAAACACGAACCAGAGGACACAATAAATGAAAAGGGGCAACGAGCGGCTAGAAATGCTCAGGTCAGGTATAGGAATGCCTCGCGAGAGAATTGATGGTCCGATTGCGGGAAAGAAGATTTCCAGAGACGACCTGCAGACATCACTGTTTACGGAGGGAGTCGCCTCTGGACCCACCATGCAGAAGAACACCGCTCCTGGGTCCACCGTTGAGACCAATACGTTTCCAGGCGAACACTCTGAAATCGAGGCCGCGGGGAATGTGACGCACGTCACTTTGGGGGCTCTGTCAAATTGCAAGATTCCGAAGCTAATCAAGAGGAAAGTAAGAGCTGAGGGAACAGTTCCGAGAATACTTGTTCTGAGGTCTCGTTCCGCTGCACTCCCAGAAGAACCGGAACCGGTCCAGCCGCCTTTACCTGAACCCTTGACTGTGGTGGAAGAGCAACCGCAACCTGCGCCCAGCGTCCGGCCTGCACCGATTCAAGAGTTGCCTGCCAAGCATGTGGTCACGGTAGTCCCAACGCCGAGAAAACCGCGAGTCAGGACACCCAGGCTTGAGGTGGAAGAAGCTGCGTCGGTTCCTGTAAACAAGCCGCTGAAGGTCATCAGGCGGCGCCGGGAGGAGACTCCCAAGGTGTTTGAAACGACTGCCAAGTCCTTTCCGAGAGCCATGCTTGAAGGGATCGACATAGAATTGGGAGAGAATAACCACGGACAGATCGACTGAGATTGCTCGGAATCTGTGTGGTGCGCGGCCAAATTGCAGCCGCGTGGGTAACAACGATCTATCGTCTCGCGAGCAGCCACCTTGTGACCCGAGCCGGGTTGAAGCCCCACTTCATTAAGGATTTTGCATTGAGTCTGCCCAGTATCCCTGAACCAGCTAGGGTCATCGTCAGTGTTCTCGCTGCGGACAGGCAGATTTTGAATGCGGCAAAACCCCTGCTTGTCCGGGAATTCGGCCCCATTGATGAAGAGATTGGACCGTTGGCGTTTAATTATACTTCCTACTACAATAGTGAAATGGGTCAGGGAATCCTGAGGTGGCTCTGGTGTTTCGCGGACCTAGTGGATCGCGAAGCTCTCGTCGGTATCAAGTGCTTGACTAACACAGTAGAACAAGCCTATACCGTTGAAGGGAAGAGAAAGTTTAACCTGGACCCCGGCATGATGACGCTGGGAAATTTCGTCCTTGCAACCGGTAAGAACAACGCCCACCGGATCTACTTGGGGAAGGGGATTTTTGCCGACCTCACCCTAGTATTTCGCGCAGGCACATACCGTCCACTCGAATGGACATATCCCGATTACGCCGATCCTGAACTAATAGCAATCCTTAACAGGCTCAGAGAGAGTTATAAATGCAGGTTGATGGAACAGACGCCACAAACGGCCCGGTGAGGAGCATGACCGGCTTTGGCCGGGGGAGGGATGCCGCCGGCGAAGTCGAAATCGTGACTGAAGTTAAGTCCGTGAATCATCGTTTCCTTGATGTTTCGGTCAGATCGCCCAGAATGTATGCCGCGTTCGAACCTGAGATCCGCAGAATTGTGTCTCAAAGTGTGGATCGGGGTAAGTTTGATGTGACCATCAATCGGAGTGGTGGCAGGGCGGGCCTGATGGACGTGATGATAGACCACTCCCTCGCGGAAGGTTATTATAAGTGCCTGCTGCAATTAAAGGAAAAATTCGGACTTTCTGGTGACATAGGCCTATCCGATATATTGACGCTCAAGGAGATAGTTGTTCCTCTGGAAAAGGAGGAGGGGATTGAACAAGAATGGCCGGTGGTGGAAAGCAGCTTGCGACAGGCCCTGGCAGCGCTGGACCAGATGAGGAAAGCAGAGGGGTCTGCTCTTTGGAGAGATATCGAGTCGAGACTGATTTCTATACGTGATATGGCCGGCCACATTGCTCCTATGGTGAGTCAGGTTACCGCAGCGGCGAAAGAGAAGCTCGAAAAAAGAGTGCAGGAACTGACGGGAGGGATGGAGCTGGATCAAGATCGCATGTTGCAAGAGGTGGCGATCATGGCTGATCGTTCAGACGTCACCGAGGAGCTTACCCGTCTGGAAAGCCATGTGGACCAGTTCCTCTCCTTCGGGGTCCAAGGATCGCCGCTAGGTCGAAAGTTGGACTTCCTGTTACAGGAATTCCATAGGGAGGTTAATACATTGGGCTCGAAATCCGCTTCGACGGACATCGCGTCCTATGTGGTCAGCATCAAGGCTGAGTTGGAAAAAATCAGGGAACAAACCCAAAACATTGAATGATGAGAGATACCCAAAATGGCACGAGTTACTGTTGAAGATTGTCTGGAAAAAGTTGAAAACCGGTTCGCTTTGGTCATTCTCGCTTCCAAACGGACCAAGGAGTTGAAAAGAGGCGCACCTCTGTTGGTCCATGACAGGGACAACAGAGAAGTGGTCATGTCACTGCGAGAGATCGCACGCGGGAAGGTCCTGGGACGATTGCCTACGCCTGAGGAAGGTGAAGAGCAAGACCACGTCGTCGTGGATAAGAAATCCGATTGAAGAAGAAACAACCGGCTAGGCCAGGCCGCACGGTCATATACGGCGTCCATCCCGTGATGGAAACGCTGAAGGCCGGCCGAAGACAGATCCAAGAGGTATATCTGGCGAGGGAACCGTTACCTCAGTGGAACCTGACCGCGGTACTTGAGGCTGCCGACATCCCCTTAAAAAGGGTTTCCCCCAACGAGTTGCTGTCTATTGCAGGTTCCCCTAATCACCAAGGGTTTGCCGCCCAGGTGGGACCCTTCCCCTATGTCGATTTTTCCGAGGTCTTGTCGGCTTCGGCCGACCAGCAAGGCCCCGTCCTCATCTTAGACGAAATTCAGGATCCAGCGAATCTGGGGAGCATTTTGCGCAGCGGCGAATGTCTCGGCGTAACGGCTGTTATCCTGAGTAAGGATCGTTCGGTCGCCGTCACTCCTGCCGTGGAAAAAACGTCCGCAGGCGCGGCCGCGCATGTTCCCTTGGCCAGGGTGGTTAATCTGGCAAGGGCCATGGACGGGCTCAAAGAGTCAGGCTACTGGATCTACGCGACGGATTCCACAGCCGAGGCGGTCTGTTTTGCAACGGACCTCACAGGCAGGGTTGCATTAGTATTGGGATCAGAAGGAAAGGGTATCCGGCGTCTGGTGCGCGAGAAATGCGATGCTCGCGCTCTCAATACCGATGGCAGGGAAAGTCGGCTCGCTCAACGTTTCACAGACAGCAGCTATTCTATTGGCAGAAGCGCTTCGCCAGCGCTTAGCCATGGGACGCTGAACCGGTTCTCCTGGACAGCCGCACTTGTCAGATCTATGTTTCGCAACTATGGTGCCATTCGCACAGGACCGGCATCTTGCCGGTCACCGGAAAGAATCAATAACCGGCAAGATGCCGGTCCTACTGAGTGTTGCAGCAGCGGGGTAGGGCGGTCCGTGCCCGCCGAAGCCTGAATCCGCCGCGGGCCATGGGCCGTCCTAACTCTACAGTTCGTGCGGTCGAGCCATCATAAAGACGCTACCCTACAAACAACACGGGCCGGGCCAAGAAGCCGATGAAATTATTGATTGATCCGTTGCCTTCACTTCCTCTGTTTTCCCTGGATCCGGAATTGGTGATCCGAATTGACGAGGATCGGCCTCCTGAAGTCTACTTAGAGGAGGGACTGCCAAGACCGGACCGTCACTTCCTGCTCGGCATTGCGCAGAGCGTCCTTGTGGCGGTGGAGGAGATGGACCCGGAAAGTGTCGAACTAATGAGCACGTGTACAATCAAGCTCGACAGGGCGAATGAGGTCAAGGAATTTGGGGCCGGCTTGGTGATTGTGAGGGTCAGTGAGGGGAAGTTCGGGGCTCTGATAGTAGGCGACTCGCACCTAGCTCTTCGTTTGGCTCGGCAGGGTGTGCGCTGGTTCACCGGCACTATCCGACTCGACATTCCGTAGACAGCAAAGGTCGTCCCGCAAATCAGGGAACCGGTTCAGGGCTCAGGGAACTCATTTATTTATAGCTGCAAAATTTATTGAGCCTGACGAAGATCGGGCCGGATTATTTTCAGGCTGGTGTTTGAAGTGCACATGCCTGAAATGTCCGGGAAGGAGAACAAATGCCCAAATACTTCGCTGCCGTAATAATAGTGCTCGCGTCTATGTGTCTGTCGGCCGCGGGAGCAGGGGTGAATATTGCCGGCAACTGGGAAAGTAGGTTTATGGGCTCCCTCATCCAGGCAAGAATAGACCAGAATGGAAACGACGTCAGCGGGGTGGCCTATGTGTATAGCCCGCTGGGCCAGAAAGACACATACCATTTCACCGGGAAAATCGACGGGGCCAAGGTCGTTGCAGGCCACCATGACGGCCATCTGTTTTCGGGGAACCTTACTCCCGCCGGACTCCTCGTAGGGGTGTTGAAGACCAAGGGTGGTCACCAACTGCCGGTGGAGGCTTCGCGACGTTGAGGGCCACAAACATGAGACGGGCAAATCGGCGCGCTCGTCACGGGAGCAAAGATCAGAACTATCGCGTTCCTACTGGCAATGATGCCGGTCCTGATTGTGGTGGCACTTGTTGGCATCCTTTCTCTTATTGTCCTGTCACCTGTCGTGATGTACGCTGGAAGCATCCGGGGCAAGCCCCTCAAGCACAGACAGAGTAATGCTGGAGCTGCTCCCCGATAAGAGGAGATCGGAGTCTTTTCCCGCCAGGTGCTTGTCCTCAAACAGTATCGTAACGTCGCAACATGAATCTCGCAGCGTTGTGTTGAAAGGATAGTCAGTGATCGCAAGCCGTTTTTACAGCGCTAACGGCGTCAAATGGGAGGCTAGATTCTTCCACAAAGGGGATACCTTCCCTGAAGGTGATGTGAAGGTGCCCCGACAGGGGGTTTGGGCTCGACCAGTCGATTTCGGATGGGAGTTTGCGATTTTTATGGGTGAATCATGGCGATTCGTCCATATGGATTCGGATTTGCTCCACTTTCCGGAACGGAAACGAGCGGACAGCACATAACCTGTTGTAGTGTTTTAGAAATTCTTCAGCTTAGAAAGCAAACGATAGGGTAGAGGCAGAGCGGTGCCAGCCCCCTGTCGGCGACCAACCGGTCGCGTCGTGCCGAAGCTTTCCATACGCGTTGACGCCGGCCGTCACCGCCGAGCTGATAGGGAAGCACTAGGCTACTGTCCAGGGGCGACCACCCGAACCAGGTTCGAGGGGCTGTCATCTTTCATTTCAGCGAGAGTTTGCATAGACGATTTCTTGGGAAAACGTTGGGCAGAGCGCTGGGCCATGTCTTGCAGACGCTGGTTGAGTTGAAGGATTTCCGGATCATCCCGAGCCAACAATGACCAGGACTGAAAAACGGTTTCATCTCGGTCACCGTTTCTGAATGCGATAGCTACCTTGCCTATCTCTCCAATGTCCGAAAAACTCAGGCTCAAGTTTCTTATTCTTTCAAAGGAGGTGTCGTTACCTGGTTCAACTTCCAGCACGTTTGAACTACCGTCGTGGACATTCTTCACCGTTGCAAACTTTCGCAAGCCCCCGTCCCCGATCCGTTGCATGATCAGGACCAGCGGATCCGCGAACTTGGACAAATCCCTTTCCCCTTCCACGCGGAATACTTCCTGATCGGATTGATCATGTATTAAGGTGATGATTTTCCCGTCGGAGAGGATGTCAGCATTCACATCTCCCGACATAATGAGCCGAAATCTGTTGGGCTTCTGAAAGACCAGGTCGCCTTGAACGGTGAGGTCGCGGTTGAACACCGTGCTGTGGCGCGTTTTTACGAACTTGGCCCGGAATTGGTTTACTATATAAGCTTTCTTTTCAATGCCTTCAATGAGGCTATCGAGGCCGATGGGCACCGCGGGTGCCTTCGTTGCACAAGCTGCGAGCAGAGGCATGAGACAAACCGCCGCGGCACAGGCTTTGCAAATGCGTTTAACAAACAATTGCATCAATTGACTCCAAACCACATGGGCATCAGGTCGGCTCACTCAACTTGGCCAACCATGTCCCGCCAATCGGCCTCTGAATTTACCCATTCGCTCCCGCCCCCATGAAATGGGCGACAGGGACTGTTCACTCGTCCAATTTCCAATAAGCCCAGGAAGGGTTGGAGGACAACCCCTGCTCCGGGTTTCGACTCCTCGAAAATTATTCTAATAACACACCATTTGTCAGCGTTCAACAGTTCCGCGCACAATTGGTGGCTCAACGTGCCAACCGTTGAATAAGTAAGAACCTCATTGCCTTCTGAGACATCTAAAAGATAAATAGGTTCAAATCGGAAGCCCTTGAAGTAAGCGGCATGGTCTGATATTTTCCCAAGCTGTCGGTACAATGAATGAGAAAGGAAGAGGTGTCTCATGTGGGAATACAGCGAAAAACTTAAAGATCATTTCTTCCACCCGAGAAATGTGGGAGAGCTGGAAGATGCCAACGCAGTTGGTGAAGTGGGCTCTCTTGCGTGCGGAGATGCGTTGAAACTTTTCCTGAAGATAGATCCGGAGACGGACAAGATACTTGATGCGCGATTCCAAACGTTTGGATGCGGAAGCGCAATCGCCTCCAGCAGCGCTCTGACAGAGATGGTCAAAGGGAAGAGCGTGGAGGAGGCAATGAAGATCACTAACCAGGACATTGCAGACTTTCTGGGAGGACTGCCCCAGCAAAAAATGCACTGCTCTGTCATGGGGCGCGACGCGTTTCATGCTGCCGTAGCCTGTTACCGCAAAGAACCGGCACCCGCGGAAGAGTTGGAAGGTGAACTGGTGTGCCAGTGCTTTGGCGTTACGGACGAGCAGATCAAGAGAGAAATCAGAGCAAACAATCTTTCCACTGTCGAACAAGTGACCAACTATACAAAAGCCGGCGGTGGATGCGGGCTCTGCCAGGATAAAATAGCTGAAATTATTGCGCAAGTCAGGGGAGAGCTGAAACAGGAAGAGAAGACTGATGGCCGGCCTCGACCGCAACTGACGAACCTTCAGAAGATCGCCAAGATACAGGAAGTTATGGAAAAAGAGATTCGTCCGATGCTCCAGCAGGATGGCGGAGACGTCGAACTCATCGATCTGGATGGAAACCGGGTTGTCGTGGCACTCAGAGGGCTCTGCACATCCTGTCCCAGTTCAGCCTTAACAAAGAGCGGCATCGAAGATAAGCTGAAGGAGCTGGTGCATCCCGATCTCTATGTAGAGGAGGTAGCGGGATGAAAACGGTCTATCTGGACAACAATGCCACTACCATGGTGGCTCCCGAAGTCTTCGAAGCTATGCGCCCTTTTCTGACGGAACGCTACGGAAACCCATCGAGCATGCACTCGTTCGGAGGAAGTGTAGCTCGCGACGTTGCCAGGGCCAGGGAGTCTCTCGCCGCATTGTTGGATGTCTCTCAGCAGGAGGTGATTTTCACTTCAGGAGGGACTGAATCCGATTCCACTGCGATCCTGAGCGCGTTGGCTACCATGCCCGAGCGTAAAGAGATTGTAACTACCAGGGTTGAACATCCGGCAGTCCTGAATCTCTGCAAGCATCTCGGACGCTTCAAAGGGTACACTGTGAGATGGCTGTCGGTAGATAAAGATGGAATGCTGGACATGGAGGAAGTCCGGACCAAGATCAGCGATCAAACGGCGATGGTGTCCGTGATGTGGGCCAACAATGAGACTGGGGTGATTTTTCCGGTTCGCGAGATCGGCGAGATAGCTCATGAACGCGGCG
This sequence comes from uncultured delta proteobacterium, assembly GCA_963809365.1. GTDB lineage: Bacteria > Desulfobacterota > Desulfomonilia > Desulfomonilales > Desulfomonilaceae > CAWBBA01. Next base: position 25,259 of record CAWEJR010000015.1, read on the forward strand.
CATTGATGCACACCGACGCGGTACAAGCCGTCGGTAAGGTACCACTCTGGCTCGGATCGTCCAGTATCGATTTGCTTTCCCTTTCCGGCCACAAGCTGCATGCTCCCAAAGGAATAGGGGCATTGTACATCAAGAAGGGGACGCGTTTTTCACCGTTTATTATTGGAGGTCATCAGGAGTCGGACAGGCGTGGCGGGACGGAAAATGTTCCGGGGATAGTGGGCCTGGGTGAGGCCGCGCGGCTTGCCATGAAAAACTTTGATGAAGAAAACTCACGTGTGAGGAAGCTTAGAGATCGTTTGCAGGAAGGGTTACTGGCGATCATTGGGGCAGCCCGAGTGAACGGCCACCCCGAGTCTCGACTTCCGAACACAGTGAACATCGGCTTTGAATTCGTCGAAGGAGAAGCCATACTCATGAGGATGGACGAAAAGGGAATCTGCGCTTCGTCCGGATCAGCGTGCACGTCAGGCTCTCTGGAACCTTCCCACGTGCTGAGAGCGATGGGGGTACCCTTCACCGCGGTTCACGGCTCGATTCGCTTCTCCCTCTCCAGGTACAACACTGAAGATGAAATAGAGTACGTTATTCAAGAGCTGCCAGGAATAATTGAATTTCTGAGGTCCATGTCCCCTTTTGGCCGCGAATACTTGAGCACTGCTGTTTGCGCGATGCCATGAAGTGGGAAACGGGGATGATAATTGGGTAGCGGGTCAGGTTGCATTCTTATAGTCTCCGGCACTGAGAATTGCGTGAAAAATCACCCTCCCCTAACCCCTCCCGTCAAGGGAGGGGGATGAGAAGACCCTCTCCCCTGGCGGGAGAGGGAAGGGAGAGGGGGGAATTTTGAGTCACTTGATAAGGCGCAATTCGCAATGCAGTTCACTATATTTCAGCGGGAATCCCCCGTGCTCCTCTATTGCCGCGTCATCTTTTTCTATTAACAAAGGTGTTCGACAGCGATCCGGTCCATAAACGTTTGAGAAAACGTGGTATCCAGCCTTCCGGTTCCTCATCGCAAAAACCACAGGAACGTTAATCGACAAGGGGACCGGCTCTGGGATCGCTACAGGAGACGACCTATGGTCGAGCGCACGTTCAAGCTTTGAAGTACATGGAATTCAGTCTATACTGGCTGGGTGTACTTGCACATGATGGGCACGGCATGTGCAAGAGTGTCCCCTTTCTCGGATCGAGAAAGGAATTCCGCCTTCTCATCTTCATTAGGGTTTTCTCAGTGTGACAGTTCAGCTTGCCTCGTGAACTGCCGGGTCTCGGGCGTGCCCCAACGTATTCGGGGCTTGACCAAAGATCGTGATGCCTGATTCGTCAACTATAATAAGTGCCGGCTCAAGAAATGGAGAAGAGAACCATCAACTTCTCGTATTTCGTACTCCGACTCCAATATCTCTCCTCCGATGGCTCAAGAGAGAGACGGTGCCAATAATTGAAGAATGGGTAGACACACTTCCGACTCTGTCCGCATTTTATGCCGGGCGTCCACGAGAAGAACTCATCGAAACAGTGACCGAAGCCTTTTTGGCAAATTTGGAGTTCCTCTCCTCCAACCGGCTCACCCGTATGGAGCGCTTCATAGACTACATCACGGAAAAGCGCTTGGTGGCAGGATTTCCGCTGTCCCATGTCCAAAAGGCCTTTGAGTTGTTCAGGTCTATTGTAACACGAAGGCTTCTGGCTGAACGACGTCTCAAGTTGTTGGCGCAGTCGGTTGAAGCTATCAATGCAAGTCTTTCCTTCACGATTCATCGTTTTTCCGATCACTTTCAGTACATGCACGAGCGTTCAATTAGACAGCACGCTCAGAATCTCGAGCAGGAAGTAAGCATCCGTACAGCGGAGCTTGCCGAAAGTGAGCGAAGATATAAGACTCTGGTCGAAGAGATTAACGATGGATATTTTGTGATACAAAACGGTCGTATAGTGTTTGCGAACCAGGCGTTTTGCCGTATGCACGGGACCACTCCGGTTGAAGCCGTGGGTCAGCCATTCCTGCGATTTGTGACTCCGGAATCGCGCGAACGCTTGGACGGCACGTACGTCGATTCGCTGGCCGGCAAGCTCACGGCAAGCACGATTGAATACATTCGTCTGGGTTGCGATCCCGAAAGGGGAGCGACGGAAATTAGGGCGAAGACAGTTGACCTCGGCCATGGGCCGGTAACTATTGGGGTGTGCAGGGACATCAGCGAACGCGTGGCCATGGAGCGCAAAGTGCGAGAAAATGAGCGCTTAGCTTATGTGGGCCACCTGGCAGCGTCACTTTCCCATGAGATCAGAAATCCTCTGTCTTCTATCAACATGAATCTCCAAATCTTAAGTGAAACATTACATCTGGAAGGGTTTGATCGGCGGCGTTTGGACATCACTGTTCGGGAGGTGTCCAGAGTGGAAAATATCCTTAGACAATTGCTGGACCTTTCTCGGCCCGTCGACATCGAACTGGGTTTCGTGGACGTGCGGGAGCTCGTGCAGGGATGCGTAGATCTGGTGGAGCCAAAGACCGCGGAGAAACATCTGAAAATAGTTCAGCGCTATGCCCGACCGCTGACTCCGTGCAAATTGGATGCGAAAAAGCTCCAGCAAGCTTTACTGAATTTGATACTCAATGCGATTGAAGTCACGGGCGAGGGCAGTCGCATACTCGTGTTCGCAAAGACAATTCGTATCGACGAAAATAAATATCTGGAACTCGGCGTCAGAGACAGTGGCCCTGGGGTTGATCCTGCCGGCATTTCACGTCTGTTTGATCCGTTCTACACGACCAAGGCTCAGGGCAGTGGTTTGGGACTTAGCAATGTGAAGAGGATCGTGGAGGCCCATGAGGGAAATGTTGAGGTACGGGGCCGCCAAGGACCGGGAGCGACTTTTGTCATGAGGTTGCCATGGAGAGTATGAACAGAGTGCTTGTCATAGACGATGACGCTTCGATCCGCGAGTCATTGGAGATGTACCTGCAAGACAAAGGCTTGGCAGTCCAGACCGCTGACACGGGGAATGGCGGCTTTAGAGCGTGCCTTGACTATGATCCTCAAGTAGTCATTCTCGACATCCGACTACCAGACGTTTCAGGTCTTGAGATACTTCGACGACTTGTGAAGACCTGCCCGGATCTGAAAGTCATAATGATAACAGCTTATCACGACATGGAAAGCACTATAGAAGCCATGCGATACGGTGCCTATGATTATATCCAGAAACCGCTGAGTGTTCGTGAGTTGGATCGTTCCATAACTAAGAGCCTGCACATTTCCAAAGCCTCCCTCTCGTGTCCGCGTCCGGTAAATGACGACCAGGGCCAGATTCTAAGGCAGCGCATTGTTGGCAACACCAGGGCCATGCGTTCCATATTTAAATTCATTGGACTGTTGTCCTGCAACCGTGCCGCAGTCTTGATCGAAGGCGAAACAGGCACAGGCAAGGAACTCCTGGCGCGGGTAATACACGAATCTTCGTTATGGAAGGACCAGCCTTTTGTCACGATCGATTGCACCACCCTGGTGGAAAGCTTGTTTGAATCCGAACTGTTCGGCCACAAGAAAGGCGCGTTCACAGGGGCTGTCGAATCTAAGAAGGGAAGGATAGAATTGGCCAGTTCCGGAACTCTATTCTTCGACGAAGTGGGGGAGCTCCCGCTGCCTTTGCAGGCCAAGTTCCTGCGTTTCCTGGAATATGGCGATTTTACGAGAGTAGGGGGAAACCAAACCCGCCAGTGCGAAGCACGCATAATCGCTGCAACCAATAGGAACTTGAAAGATCTCGTGCAGCAAGGACGGTTTCGGCAGGATCTTTTTTTCAGGTTGAAGGTGATCACTGTCCGTGTGCCGGCTCTCCGCGAGAGAATGGATGATCTGCCGGAATTGGTGAGGTTCTTCTTGGCCAAGATCAATGGAGACCTGAGCACGAAGGTGGCCAAAGTTGAAAAACAGGCCATGGACATCCTCAAGACCTATTCATGGCCGGGCAATGTGAGAGAGCTTAAGAACGTGCTCATGAAAGCGGTCCTGGAATCTAGGGGAACCGTTCTCCTCGCAGATGCCGTTGAGGCAGCTCTCGCCGGATCGTCCACGGAATTGCCGGAAATTTCCGAACTCCGCACCTTGGAACAAGTGCAAAGAGAACATATTCTGACGGCTTTTGCGAGATGCTGTGGAAATGTTTCAACCACTGCAAAGGCGCTGGGGATTTCGAGACCCACCTTGCGAAAACGGCTAAGCCAGTACCGAATCCACTCCTGAGTCTGCCAACTTTGTGTCTACGCTGGAAAGAACCTTTCCACATACTGCAAAGAAAATTTGCAATTGTCTCATTTTCGCAATGCTCCATCCTCATGAGAACCAGCAATGTTTGAGTGAGGTAGTATCAGCTCATGCCGCATTTGCGGTGAGCGTGGCACAAGACTTGCTTCTTGCTCTTCCAGTTCGGAAGTGGGCAAAGGGGTTCTGATTCGGCCGGCGCCTTTAGAAATGTCGTGAGGGTCTGGAGTTCAGAGCAAGGTCTTTGTTGGCTTGGCGCGTTGTAACAAACGTGACATGGACGGGAACACGGGGACTACTGAGCCACCTTATAACCATATCCTCATGATCTCATTCCGGTACCTAACACTCCGCTCAGACTGCCCAGAGTGATCAGTCACCAGGCCGGTCGCGCGTAAACATGTAGCGAGCTGTGAATAGACTTGCGTAAAAGTCAAATATTCTTTACCCTTCCTCATACAGGACCCGCAAGACAGGCACTTCAGAAAAGAAGGCTGCAATCCCAGAAAAAGGAGTGACACGATGAAGCTTAAGAAGACACTTCTATCTGCCGTACTGGCCGCTCTGTGCTGTTTGGCAGTAGCCTTGTCCCCCGCTCTGGCGCAGAAGCCCATAGTCCTCGGCGCCCCCCTCGCTATGGCCTTCCTGTACGGTTGGGACGCGGACAAGGCCTTTAAGCTCGCAGTGGAAGAAATAAACGCTGCTGGTGGAGTAAAGGTGGGACAAGAAAAGCGGCCCTTCGCTCTGGAGGTCATCGACACTCGCGATCTGGAACCGGGAGTGCCGGTGAGCGAGGCTCTCCTCGCTGTAGAGAAACTGATTCTTGAAAAGAAAGTCGACTTTATTGTTGGGGGCCCTGTCCGCTCAGAGGCGGCCTTGGCAGCGATGCCTCTTCTTGTGAAACACAAGAAGATCTCGATACTCACTACGGGGGCTCTCACGCCCAAGTATAACGACGTAATAGCCGGCGATCCCGAGAAGTTTAAGTATCTATTCCGGATTTCCGGGGAAGCCAAGTGGATGGTCATGGGCGAGCTGGTGCCTTGCCTCGAGGGAATAGGCAAACAGCACGGCTTGGACCGCCTGATGATCATGGTCCAGGATGTGGCCCATGCACGGGCCGGCGGAGATATGCTGAAGAAAGTAATGTCCGGCAAAGGTTGGAAGGTTCTAGGCGATCCTGTTGTCTTCCCCACTGGAACCACGGATTTTTCTATGGGGCTGCTGGAGGCAAAGAAGCAGAACGCGCAGGTGATGATCATCTGGATGGATATGCCGGAGTCCTCCATCCTCCTGAAGCAGTGGAATGACATGAAAGTTCCGGCTTTGCCGTTTGGCACAATCGTCGCGGCGGCCGAACAGCCGGGATTTTGGCAGGCCACCGAAGGCAAGGGTGAGTACTGCATGGCCAGTACGGTGAACGCAGGCAACGTACCCTGCGAAGCCACGCCGTGGACGATGAAGTTCGTGGACGCCTACAAGAAGAAATATGGATTGGAACCTGAAGGCTATGGCACTTCCTCAAGTTATATGGCGGTGTACACGCTTAAGGACGCCATCGAGCGCGCAGGAACCCTGGACTCTGACAAGGTGGCCGAAGCGCTAAGGAATACGGATCTCATGGGAGTGTATGGGCGAATCCGCTTCGATCCTAAAACCAATCAGGTCATCCCCAGCCTTGACCCCAAGGAAGGCGCTGTGGGAACGATCTTTCAGTGGCAGGATGGAAAGCGCGTCGTGGTGTTTCCTGAGTCCATTGCCAAGGGAAAAGTGCTGCTGCCGCCCTGGATGAAGAAGTGACCCGACCTCATCATGCGAGATACCGATTAGCTGGAACGGGCATAGAGCTTAGTGCCCGTTCCACGGTCTAGAAATCTGCTTGTTCAATTCAATGCCAACGTCGCTCTCGGACCGAAAGGTTGACGTAGAGGGTCTGCGCTAATCTAGCGGTATCCCCGTTGCGTTTTGTGTTGAGGCTCTTGCATGGACATAGTTATTTATGGGGTAATAAACAGCGTTTCATTGGCTCTGATGGCTCTTGGCTTCACTTTGGTCTATGGGGTGAGCCGGCTGCCTAATTTTGCGCATGGCGCCTTATACGTGTTAACCGGCTATATCGCATGGCTGCTCGTAAATCGCGCACATTTGAGCTACCCGCTGGCGATATTGCTGTCGCTGCTTTGCACGGGAATCATAGGGGCTGCCATGTACCAACTGATCCTGGTTCGGGTTCGTGGTATGCCGATTTCGGAAATCATAGCCTCGTACGCTATTGGTCTGGCAATTCTGGAAGGACTTCGCTGGGGAGGCCTCAAAGGGGGAACGTTTATCCTCAGGCCGTTCGTCGAGGGCAGCGTTGATATATTCGGTGTATCAGTGGACTTCCAACGTATCATCGTGGTGCTGGGGGGAGCCCTCCTGGTGGGGCTGCTATGGATTTTCGTCAATAAGAGTAAGCTTGGCCTTGCCCTCAAGGGCATGGCTCAGGACGAGCGGGCGGCCTTGACCCTGGGGATCGACTCCGATCGCATGGCAGTGGTGGCCATGGGCCTTGGGTCGGCACTGGCAGGCGCGGCTGGATTGATCCTGCTGCCGCTGGGGAACATCGTTGTGGAGGCCGGTTATAACGTACTAGTCATGGCGGTCGCGGTCTGCATAGTAGGAGGGCTGGGCAGTTGGACAGGCGCGATCATGGCGGCTTTCCTGATTGGATTTGCCCAGATTCTCACAGTGGCTTACTTCGGGGCGCATTATCAGATAGTGGTAGCGCTCTGCGCCATTATCTTAGCGTTGATATTAAGGCCTAGCGGCCTGTTCGGTCGACAAAAGGAGCTGGAGGAGAGGGTTTAAATGTCCGTGGACAAGAAGAGTGGTCGCAAAGAGAGGATTGACCGAGGAATAAAAGTCAGGTGCGACGGGGTGTATGCCATCTCTTCTTGGAGAGAGATGAGTTATCTGTTAGCCCCGCGGCTGCTCTTCATTGTCGGTCTCGCCACCGCGCCCCTTTTCTTATACAATTTCCCGTACTGGCAGCGAGTGCTCTCAATCGTATGCGTGTACGCTCTACTGGCGATCAGTTTCGATTTCCTTGCAAACTACGTTGGGCTAGTTTCCCTGGGAGGCGGGTTTTACGTTGGCGTGGGAGCCTATACTGCGGCACTGCTGAACATGAAGCTGGGCCTTTCACCCTTCCTGACGATCCCCCTGGCAACCGTTTGCGGTGCAGCCGTTTGCACCGTGCTGCTACTGCCGTGTCTGCCTCTGCGGGGAGTCTACTTCGCGATCGTGAGCCTCATGTATCCTCTATTAGCGGCACGTTTCATTGAGGCACTGGACATCTTCGGGGGCACGGACGGCATAATTGGCGTCGGCGGATTGCCGAACGAATGGGTTGAACAGTACCTCCTGATCGGGAGCGTCTTGATATTCGTCTTTGCTTTTCGGCGACTTGTCGAAGAGGACATCGGACTCGTGTTTCGCGGGGTCAAGGATAACGACCAGGCGGTAAGAGCGTCTGGTATTGAGATCATCACCTACAAGGCGATCGGGGTCTATCTGGCATCGGCGTTGGGCTGCTTCGGCGGTGCTTGTCTCGCGCACATTTACATGTGGGCTGGGATCTCACAATTCGCTCTGGATTTCTCGATCATTCCGATTGCAGCAACAGTGGTCGGAGGAGGCGGAACACTCATCGGCCCGGTGATCGGATGCCTGGTTCTCGTTCCTATTTCAGAACTGTTACGTGATTTCGGCACATTGCGTATCGCGGTCTATGCAATCATCCTGACGATGTTCATCGTATTCAAAAGTGAAGGGATCATGAACTACGCGACAAGGAAATATGAACAGTTCGAAAGATGGGTGGAAGTATAGGCGGATAGAAATCAGGCCGGGACGATTGTAGAGATCAGGACTTCCCGTGCAACTCCGGAAGTCCCTTAGGTCCAGACAGATTCCCACAGAAATACCCGAGGAGATAAGGTATGTCTGCAGACATAGGGCAAGTTTCGGACGCCGGTCCTCTGCTGGTTGTAGACAATGTGAGCAAGAAATTCGGAGGAGTTTTGGCCCTTTCCGCCGTTAGCCTCGAGGTCAACAGAGGCGACATAGTGGGAATTATTGGTCCCAACGGCTCGGGTAAAACAACTCTGGTCAACACTATCACAGGTTTTATCAAGCCGGATAAAGGTAGAGTACTCTTCAAGGGCGGAGACATCACTGGTTGGCGTCCGAGCAAAATCGCCGACTTGGGTCTAACCCGCACATTCCAGGTCATGCGACCTTACTTCAGCTTGCCTGCTTTCAAGAATCTCATAGTGCCGCTTTTCTCTCCACGCGCCCGTCGCACAGGCGGATGGAGAGGCGGAGGGAAAAGTGGTAGCCGCGACACCGTTGCGGTAGATATTCTAGAAGAGATTGGCTTTGAACGGGATTCCTATGTTCCCTATAAAATGGCTTCTTCATTGCCAACCGGTTACCTTAAGCGGCTGGAACTGGCCCGCTGTCTAGCTCTCAGACCTGAAGTCATCGTCTGTGACGAGGTGTTATCCGGCCTGAGCATGAGTGAGATGGCCAGCATGGTTCCGCTCATGGAAAAACTGCAGATGGAAGGCATAACCCTAATCATGGTGGAACACCGATTGCGCGAGCTTTTTCGACTGACCACGCGGGTTGTCGTCCTGAATTTCGGCTGCAAAATCGCTGAAGGTACCTCCGAAGAAGTGATGGAATACAAGGAAGTCAAGGAGGCTTACTTCGGATCGGAGGAGGTGTACACCTATGTTTGAAGCCAGCGGGCTGATGGTCTTTTACGAGAACATGCTCGCCCTGAACAACTTCAGCCTCCGTTGCGAACAGAATCAAATTATCGGGGTGTTTGGAGCTAACAGCGCTGGGAAGTCCACCTTGATGTACACGCTCTCGGGCATCATGCTGGATATCCAGCGAAAGGAAGAGATGGCGGGAGGTGAGAGAATCACCATTCGCGGTCAAGTCTCGTTCCAAGGGCAGTCTGTAATGGCTTGGAAACCCTCGGACCGTGCACGCGCGGGGATAATCCTCTGTCCCGAGCGTCGGAGGATTTTTCCTGAGAGCACCGTTCTGGAAAACCTTAAAATAGGGGGCTACTTGGCGACCAAGCAACAGGCGAAAGAAACGCTCGATTATGTTTTTACCATTTTCTCTCCGCTCAAGCGTTTGGTTGATCGTATTGGCGGATTCCTCAGCGGTGGGGAACAGCAGATGCTCGCAATCGGCAGATCCCTAATGGCACAACCGAAATTGTTGCTTCTGGATGAACCGCTCCTCGGGCTGAGCCCTGCCATTCAATACCTGTTGGCCAAAGCCATAAAAGAAATCCGAGACCAGCGTGGCACATCAATAATCGTCTCAGAGCAGTATGCACGCCCCATCATGCCCATCATCGACTTTGGGTACATCCTCGAGAACGGGGCTTCGGTCGTTGAAGGAACCACACAGGAATTAATGGACAACCCTGACGTAAAGTCAGCCTACTTCGGGTCATGACGAGGAGGCCTCCCGTGCAGGCGGAGTACACTTTCACTAGGTTCGAGCAGGCATGCGCCAAGTACCCGGACCACACGGCAATTATTTTCCTTGGAGACAAGTTCTCGTACCGCGGCCTCAAGGACATGGTGGATCGTTTTGCCACAGGACTGGCGGGACTGGGAATTAAGCAAGGCGACCGTATAGTCATTTACCTTTCCAATTCGGTGCAGTTTGTGATCGCTTTTCTGGCCGCGCAAAAGATCGGCGTCGCCGCTGTGCTCGTCTCCCCCATTTACACTTCCCATGAACTCGAGTACATGGTCAAAGATTCCGGTGCTCGTACGATTATTTGTCACGATACCAATTACGGGTACGTCAGGGAGATACTGCACACTACAGCTATTGAGCACGTCATAGTGACCAATCTCTTGGATCTGCTTTCTTGGCATAAGAGATCTGTGGCCATGTTGTTCGACAAGGCTCCTCATGGCAAAGTCCAAGGCGGGCCTGAAACTGTAACCTTCAAGAGTTTGCTAAAGAGCGGCGCTCAGCCGCCCAAAGTGGAAATCGAGCCCAAAACGGATCTTTCCTACATTTTGTACACTGGGGGCACGACGGGCTTTCCTAAAGGGGTACCCGGCAACCACTGGGGGCACACTTCCTACGTCAATGATGTCAGCGACCACGTTTTCGCTGGTCACCTGAGGCCCGGCGAAGACGTGTACATCGCCGTCAACCCTTTGTTCCACATCATGGCCCTGGGACTAATGATGGCAGTGGGACTCAATCAGGGCAATACAACTGTTTTGATGCCGGTGCCTCAAGTGGATGCCATCCTTTCCGCTATAGAAAGGTATCACGTGCGCATGATGTTGGGCGTTCCCGCTCTCTACCGCATGATCCTGGAAAACGACCGGCAAGAGACATATGACCTCAGCTCGCTGACCTACTGCTATTGCGGAGGCGACGTCCTGCCCAGAGAAGTCCTGTCCCGGTGGAAGCAACGTGTCGGAGTCTCCATCTATCAGGTCTACGGTTCGACCGAGGCCGGACACGTATCATATTCTCGGCCGGACGCAGGCGAACCGAACCCCATGTCCATAGGGATTCCCTTACCATCCAGAAAGGTCAAGATCGTCGACCCTGCCACACTGGAGGACGCACCTCCCGGTGAAGTTGGGGAGCTTCTGGTCACCTCGGAGTTCAGCTCTCAAGGAGTACGTGAATAAGCCTGATGAATCGAAAGCCTCCTTCGTGCCTATCGCGGGCGAGATCTATTACCGGACGGGCGATTTTGTGCGAGCCGGAGACAACGGGGAAATCTTTTACGTCGAACGATCTGCCGACATTCTCAAACATAAAGGATACCGCGTATCTGCGTCGGAAGTCGAGGCTGTCCTACAAGATCACCCAGTGGTAGTAGGGGCTTGTGTTGTGGGGATCCCGGACCAGAAGGTGGGCGAACGTATCAAGGCTATTGTTGTGTTGAAGGACGATGCCAAAGGTGTGGGTGCAGCCGAGTTGATAAAATTTTGTTCAGAGCGCCTGGCCTCGTATAAGGTCCCTTCGTACATAGAATTTCGTGACATGCTGCCCAAGTCCAAGGTCGGAAAGCTGCTCCGTCGGGAAATACGTGACGAAGAACGGCGAAGACTCGAAAAAGGGAAAACCGCCCCGGCCGCATAATACCAATGCGCCTCCACATTCATGAACCGCGGCACACAGGCTCTCAGTAATTTGTCAACAGCGTGATCTACAGCGGTTCTCAATAACAATCGCGAAATGAGATCTCGCTCTTGTCTTTCCCCCGAAGGGGGAGCACTTTGAGTAGTCCCACGGGACGCGGGATGTAAACCCGTGGTACGCGGCACCAACAATTAGTCCCTTTCGGCCATGAAGAGGCTGGCCTCTTCATGGCCGATCCCGAGAGGGTGGTGGGGGCGTTTTCCCCTGGGTTTCACCCAGGGCTACTCACAGTATTCCCCTTCGGGGAATTCCGGAACGCAGAGAAAGTCTACTGAAAGTGGCGCTCGGCTAACTGGTAAGGCAACTGCCGGCTCGTCTGGGAGTGCGATCCAATTCCGACAGAACTTTCGCGAATCGCTATAAATGGTATCATCACTTCTTTTCCGTCAGCCGTTCGAGGTCAGTACGCAGACGTGACACAAAGTTGCCATCTATGGCGAATATTGCTCCCTGTTCCTCCTGAGGCTGGACCAAGACGCTAACCCCTTCAGGGGCGGCCGCTTTGCCAGGGGTCACCTCGGCGGCTGTTCCTTTGACGGGTGGCTCTACTTTCTTCTCGACTGACGGCTGCTGTTCAGGACCAGGCGTTTGGCCGTCCTTTTTCGTCCCCTCTTCTTGCCCCTCTTTTTCGGCGGTGACTTTCCAGCCGGCTTTCAAAAGCAAGGGTTCGCTCTCCCCCTTCTTGAAAAGAGAGACCGTAAGCTGCGGCTTGTCCAGGTGAACAGAAGCGAGGTCCGTTGGCGCCGGCTTGGTCATGGACTTCCATTCGAGGTCTTTGAGATCCCAGAGTATGGCGGTGACAGGCCACGCGTCCAGCTTTTCTTTCTTTTCAGGCTGCTCCAAACTCCATTTATTGTCCTTGTCTTTGGCCGCAAGCCATGTCTTGCCGTCCAGACTGATTTCCAGCTTCTCGATGTCCGCGGGGTTGAACGTCAGCAGTGAACGGTCTCTAAGCTCATCGGGATTCGTCTTCAGGCTCTTCAATGCCCTTCCATCGAGGACGTAAACAGTGTCCTGGCCCTTTATGCGGGCATAGCGGTCCGGTTCGGCGCTGGGGGGGCCACCCTCTTTTTTTTGAGGGGCTCCTATAAGTAGCGTCTGTTCTCGCTCCTTTCCCGCCATGAGAATCGTCTCTTGCGGGTTATTAAGGCCGTATGGGTCTCCATCCTTAGCGGGGTCGTCTATGATGCTCCTCGCCGTGAGGTTGGTGAGCGTCCTCAAGTTGAGGGCGATGATGGCGGCCTTCGCACGAATCCGTTCAGGTTTTTCCATCATCCATTGGTCTTTAGCCTCGCGTTGAAGCTCTATTTCCTTTCCCTCACTGGAAATGGCTATACGGTCCACCTGGTCAGGGGACAGGCCCACGACGGTTTTATCTCTTAAGTCAAAAGCCGACTTATTAAGGCTGGTCTTCAAGGTGTCCGGTACAAGGAGAAGCTTTGGCTGGTCGTCAACTCTGACATAGTAGGAAGTCTTGGCTGGATTGGCTGAGCCGAAACGGATTTCAACCGTTTGGTCTTTGGTGCCTAGAGCGACTGCAAATTCAGGTTTGTCCAATTCATAGTCTTCCCATTTTACGTCCTTTTCCGAAACTACTTTTTCCGGTTTGGCATCCGTAATTGAATGAAGAAGGGAAGCCACTGCGGACTCGTCTGCTTTCGTTTGGATCGGGGAGGTCAGGACCCAGGTGTCCGACGGCTTTCGGAGTTCGATCTTCTCTTTGTCTCGCGATAGAAGCTCAACCGCTACTATCTTATCCTTTTCCAGATGGACTATTTTGGCGGCTTTCTCCTCGATTGCCTGCTGCTCCTGCTTATGTTTTATCTCCACGAAGTAAACATAAGCGGCCAACGCTACCAAAATTGACAGATAGATCAGAAGCTTACCCAGTTTCACGCCTGAAACCTCCTCCAACAGTCGGAAAGCTTTGGTGGGACAGGCATCTTGCCTGTAACTTCTTGATAGACAGGCAAGATGCCTGTCCCACCAATACCATGGTCTAGAATCTTCTTTTATCGTCTGGAGTCCAAGAATACGTCACCCGAATTACGAACTGGACCACTTCGTCTACTTTCAAGGCTTTTCAGGCCGCAACCGTCCTTCTGCGATAAAGGTAAACCACCACTCCTAGTATGATCCAGGAGAGGGGAACGAGCACCACGGGCACCGCTAGGATTACCAAAGACTCGTTTCCTGTCAGGACAATTGGTTGGGACTTGGACGACTTGGGACGGATGGCAATGAGATTCTCGTCTTCGGCCAGCCATGACACCGAGTTCATAAACAGGTCGCCGTTTCCTTGTAACTTGAAGTACTTATTGGCTGCGAGAAGGGAGCTTCCGGACACCACGATGCGCGCTTTGGCGGTATTGGCCGGATTTTCCCCGGCTTTGTTTCCGTCGGCTTTGGTAGGGGGTTCCGTGGAGTCTTTAGCTGAGTTCTCCCCGTTGCCGGATTCTTTGTTCCGAGAGGGAACGTTGTATGTCGAGACCGCCATCACTGAAATAGGTCCTTTTTGCCCGGTCCCTTCATCCAAGTTGGCATTGCCGGACTTGAGCTGTTCCTCACTAATCGTCCATGAGACGGGACTCGTAAGGGCAAGGGCCTGGACCGTCACATTGGGGATTGGCTTTTCTGCGGCACGTACGGAGCGGACTTCAGGAAAGAAGGAGGCCAGGTTGAAATTCTTGGTGATGGGGAAGTTGATGTAAGTTGTGATGACCGGCATCAGATAGTCTCCACCGAACACGCGACTCATGCGGTCAACTACTATGTCGTCTGCGGTTTCAAAGCCATAGTCTTTCAGGAAAGCAGCCAGCTTCGGGGTCTTGAATGGATTAAGCAAGACGAGGAGGCTTCCCCCCCGGTTTATGTAATTGCGCATCAGATCCAGTTCACTATCCAGCGGATCCGTCTTGGGACCCGCAATCATCAGAATCGTGGCGTCCTCGGGTATGGACGCGCTCTGCATCAGCACTATTTCTTCGACCTTGTAGTTCTGTTTTTCGATCTGTTCCTTTGCAATGGTCAAACCCTCGGGGTCCTTCGAGTCCGGAGAAAGCTCTCCGTGCCCCTTCACGAGGTAGATCTTCTTGACCTCGGCTCTGAGAAGCTTGGTAAGGGTATTTGTGAGGGTCTCTTCGTCCGCAGTATTAATCCTTTCCTCTTTCTGCCCTGCTTTCAATATGATAGAGGGGTACGAATCAATTTTGTTCTGAAGTGCAAGTGTCCGATTTTGATCGGGATCGACGAACGAGTACGTGAACGCGCCGTAGACATCCCTGTACTGGTCAAGGAGGTCCCGAACAGAATCTCGAGCGCCGGTGTCCTTGGCCTCGTAAAATGCGAGCACTTCTATGGGCAGGCTCTTCTCTCTAAAGGTGTCGAGTACTTTCCTGCTTTGGGGCGAAAGGGTATGTTTTCCCGCTCGAGTGAGGTCCCACCTCTTCGGGTGCTCCAAAGCAATGTACTGAATTGCCACTACGATGGCCAAAAAGATCAGGATGCCGGCCGCTGTGCCGCCCCCGAGAAAGAGCTTTCTGTATGTACTGTTGATGGTCATTCTTTACCCCCTCCACCTGTTGGTTTCCAGAGAGCGCAGTGTCAAGAAGAGGAAGAATGCGATGAATAGGACGAAGAAGGACAAGTCGGACAAAGCCAGTATCCCCTTATTGAAAGATTCCAGATGCTCCAGAATTGACAACTGCCTGAGAACCGCGCCAACCTTTTCACCCGAAAGAGTGGAACTCCAGCTCAACACCCAGAACAGAAGCGCCGACCCGAAAGAAACGGCAGCGGCGATTATCTGGTTTTCGGTAAGTGAGGATATGAAGATCCCCAGAGCCATAAAGGCCGCTCCCATGAGCAGAAGGCCCAAATAGCCGCTAAGCAAGGTTCCAGGATCGGGATCGCCGATTCCGAAGAGCAGGACCACAAAAGGCAGTGTGCCGGCCAGCATTACGATGAGCAGCAAGGCTGAGGCGAGGAACTTGCCGAAAAGAATCGCCAAATCGGTAACAGGGTAGGTGAGCAGCAATTCAATGGTTCCCGATTTCTTCTCCTCAGAAAAAAGCCGCATCGTCAGCAGGGGCATCACGAAAAGCAACACGATGCTCATGTTCTGCACCAGAGGCCGGATCACAACATCCGTCAGGTTTATGCGTTCAGCTATCATCGGATTGTTGGCAGCCTGAAGGCTGACGAGGCTCATGAACGACACGTTTGCCCAAAAGAAGAAGCCGGAAACAAGTAAGAAGATAGCTATGACGGCATAGGCAATGGGCGAAACGAAGAAGTTAGCGGTTTCTTTGCGAAAGATCGCGTAAAGTCCTTTCATGAAGCCACCTCCTTCAGACTTTCCGGTTCTGCGGAGGCCTCATCCTCCGTCTCTTCGGTGACCAGATCTATGAATACGTCCTCGAGGCTCACATGGATCGGTCGTAGCTCAAGCAGGTCCCATCCCTTGCCAAGAACGGCCCTGGCCAATTCCGGGCGAACATCGGTTTCAAACGCAGCCTCAACAATGACCCCATTCTCGTCATAGGGTGCCGTCGAGGGTAAGACCGACAGAACCCCGTCCAGGGTCAATAGAAATGATCTGACTTCATCCTCGGGCGCCCTTACCACTAATTGCGTCCTAGACGATTTCCCATGGCCCCTGGTCAGGTTATCCGGCGAATCCTCGGCCACGATAGAGCCTTTGTTGATTATTATCACCCGGTCACAAATCTGGCTTACCTCTGGCAGTATATGGGTCGAGAGAATCACGGTACGATTTTGCGAGAATCCTTTGATTAGCCGGCGAATCTCTCGGATCTGTTTCGGGTCCAGGCCGATTGTAGGCTCGTCCAGTATGAGGATGGGCGGGTCACCTATGAGGGCTTGAGCGAGACCAACCCGCTGGCGATAACCCTTGGAAAGCCATCGAATGATCTTGTCCATGACCTGTGTAAGGCCCACCGATTCAGCGACCCTGCCAATTTCTGCGGGCCGATCAGCCGCGGCAACTCCCTTGGCTCTGGCCACGAAGTCCATGTACGCTTTGACGCGCATCCAGTCGTAAAGAGGGATGTTTTCCGGTAAATAGCCAACCTTTTCCCTGATCTTTAGCGACTCGGTCCTCACATCCATGCCGAGAACACGGGCTTCACCGGAAGACGCGGGGCAAAAGCAAGTAAGGATCCGCATTGTAGTGGTCTTTCCCGCGCCGTTAGGCCCCAGGAAGCCCACTATCTCCCCTGATTCCACCCGGAAACTTACGTCCTTGATAGCGGCCAGCCGACCATAGAACTTGGTCAGCCCCTCCACTTCGATCATTGGCTATCCTCCTTGGCGCCTCGTCTCGAACTTCCTCTTTTACTATTACGAGCATGATTGTCAAGTGTGTCCGCCGCGGCGCAGCCTGACTTCGTTCATAAGGAGCCCCTGAAAGCTTCCCTGACGCGTTTCTGTCTCCTATTGCAACCAAATGACCTGAAGAGCCACAAGGCCCTCTTTCGTAGATCTGCAAGAGGTTATACCCGTTGTTGCATAACAAGAAATGCCCGCTGAGAGCACAAATTCCCGCCATTACGTGTACTTAAAAACCTAGCAAAAATAATATGTTGACAAATTGCTTCAGCTATGTCAGGTCAGACATAGGCATTATGTCAGTTCTGACACAAATGGGCGCCGCGAGCATTGACTTCGAAGAAGTGG
>CAWEJR010000016.1:0-110780 GCA_963809365.1 uncultured delta proteobacterium
AGTAATACGAATTCGTATATAAGTCGGAATGATGGAGGACCTCGCGAAGACTGGGGTCGTTGCATGAAGGTTTTCGCTCTTATGCCATAAATGCCAGTTCGCATAAGAGGCATCTTCAAATCGGATTTTCTCCAGTTCCCTTCCTATCCGGCGGTCAAGCGAAAGTCAAACGAATCCCCGGGAATGTCTTGCTTGGTGATACAGTTGGTACGTACATTTGAAGACTACAGGGAGGGGCGCTATGGGAAAGCTGGTCGACATTATTCCAGTGAGTTGATCTCAGGCAAGACGCGGCCCAAGTCCTCAGAGGGTCCCGCGATTCCCGAGAACCTCTTGTCATCACGCAACGAGGGCGTGCGGCCGCGGTCATGCTCAGTGTTGAGGCATACGAAAGCTCAGAACGGGATAAGGAGCTGCTGCGGCTCTTAGCTAGAGGAGAGAAAGAAATCGAAGCTGGGGAGGGGTATGATCTCGGCTCGATCCTCGCTGAGGCCGATGCGCTCCTTGCGGAAGAATAGTCGTGAGAATACGTTTCACCCCTTCTGCGAGGGTCCAGTTCCTCTCGGCTCTGACTTACATCCGCCGGGATAATCCTCAGGCAGCGCCGCGCTTTCGTCGCGGAGCCGAGGCGGTCTTGCGCAGACTGGAAAAGTTCCCCGAATCCGGCAGAGTGGTTCCCGAGTTCCCTGAGCTTCCCTATCGAGAAGTGGTCATTTCACCGTATCGGTTTTTCTACCGAGTCAAAGGGGAGGTCATTTGGATTGTTGCAGTCAGGCATGGGGCCGAGCTTCCGCAAGAGCCCAAGGCTTGAACGTCTGACCAGAGAATAGACCTGCTCTGACGATACACCCCTCAAATCCAGCCTTGTCGCCCAAGCCCTTAAATAGCGGCCGCGATGGCTTCTCCCAGATCCTGGGTCGTCGCCCTTCCGCCAAGATCGGGCGTCAACGGCGCACCGGCCGAACTGAGCACGGTTTCGATTGCGTGCAACACAGCGCTACCCGCTTCTGTTTCTCCCAGATGGTCGAGCATCATCGCTGCGGCCCAGATCTGGCCGATCGGATTCGCGATCCCCTGGCCGGCTATGTCCGGTGCAGAGCCGTGAACAGGCTCGAACATGGACGGGAAGCGCCGCTCCGGATTGATGTTGGCCGACGGCGCAACCGCGATGGTCCCGGTGACGCCGGGACCAAGGTCGGAGAGGATGTCCCCGAACAGGTTGCTTGCCACCACTACGTCGAAGCGCTCTGGTGACATTACGAAGCGAGCGCAGAGGATGTCGATGTGGTACTGGTCAACACGAATGTCAGGGTAATCGCTCGCGATCGCGTGGAAGCGCTCGTCCCAATACGGCATCGAGTGATAGATGCCGTTCGACTTGGTTGCAGAGGTGACGTGATGCCGCCCCAGGCGCTGCGCGAGGTCGAAGGCGTAGCGTAAGATACGGTCGGTACCGCGCCGCGTGAAAACGGAGGTTTGAAGAACCATCTCTGCATCCGTGCCCACGCCAAATCGGCCGCCTAGCTGAGAATACTCCCCCTCGGTGTTCTCGCGGACCACCCAGAAGTCTATATCGCCTGGTTTGCGGTCACGTACCGCGGGCGTGATTCCGGGCAATAGCCGGACAGGACGGAGATTCACATATTGATCGAAGTCGCGGCGGATCGGGATCAGCAATCCCCAGAGCGAAACATGGTCAGGCACGCCGGGGAAGCCAACCGCGCCCAGCAGGATCGCGTGGTGGTCCCGGAGCCGAGCGATGCCGTCCTCCGGCATCATACGGCCTGTTGCTTTGTAGGTCTCGCAGCTCCAGTCGAAGTGGCGGAACGCGAACGCTGTCCCGAACTTGGCGCTGACCGCATCAAGAACGTGCAGAGCCGCGGGCACAACCTCTTTTCCAATTCCATCACCGGGAATGACTGCAATCTCGTATTTTTTCATGCGGACTTTGACCTCTTGCCGCAATTATGTAGGGTTTGTTCAGGTCCCGTTTTTGAGACATACCTCTCTACAGGCTTCTCGATCAATCATGATTTTCATTCAATCATCCTCCTCCAAATCTCTGGTCGGAGGTTTGCTGGCGGAAATTGTGGCCTGGACAACCGAAACGTGTTATGCCTTGAGTGAGACCATTCTGGAAAGTGAACATGACCCGTGACGAAATCTTAAAGAAACTCGAAGAAAATCGTGAGACCATCCGTGGCTTTGGATTACGCCGTCTAGGTATCTTCGGTTCGTATGCCCGCGACGAGCACACAAAAGCGAGTGATATGGATTTCCTGGTGGAGTTTGAGAACCCCACGTTTGACAATTACTTCGATCTGAAATTCTTTTTAGAAGATCTATTTGGGCGACCCGTCGACCTCGTTATCGCCGATACCATCAAGCCGAGAATACGTTCCACAATCCTTGAGGAGACGATCTATGCCCAGGGATTTTAGGATTCTGGGAGGGTTCTGGGGACACCACACTTAATTTTTTCGGCTTGAGATCTCAAGCCCGGGTTTCCTTTCCAGCGCATCCAGCCGCCTCTTCAAATCCTCGAAAAGACTCGTCGGATCCCAAGCTCGCTCCGAGTACCTGTGACATCACAGAGTGCACACACCCTCTGGGGCTTGGCAATGAATTAAGTAAAGTGTCCCCCGAACTCCCCGAGAGAGACGAGCCATAAAGCGATCGTATGAGAGGGCACCAGGGGGGTCAACAATAAATCTGTGTTGTGTCCCCCCAATTCAACGGGGTAACATAAGATGGCCTGCTATTCTGCCTAGTCTAGTCCTGGTCTAAGGCTTGACGAACCGCTTGGAGCACTTGCCTCATATCATACGGTTTGCCGACAAAGCCCATGGCCCCTGATTCAATGGTTTTCTTAGTCTCTCCGACTGCGGAATAGCCGGTAGCTATCAAAACCCTTACTTGTGGGTCAATCTTCAGCAGTTCCTCAAGACACTGCCTGCCCCCCATTTCCGGCATGATGAGATCAAGAATCACCAATGAAATCTTGTTTCTCTCTTTCTCGTACAAGTCCAAAGCCTCTTTCCCGTTGGCAGCCGCAAGCACCGTGTAACCGGATCGTTCCAGAATCCTTTTCCCTAGGTCCCTTAACATCTCTTCATCGTCTACCAACAGAACTGTCTCAGTACCAGGTGGGAGTATCAACTTCTCTGTAGGGGTCTCTGGCTTTGTTTCCGTTGGGATGACCGGCAGATATATTTTGAACGTGGTCCCCATTCCAGGTTCGCTATAGCCAATGATGTAACCGCCATGCTGTTTAACAATACCATAGGCCATAGCTAAGCCGAGACCCGTTCCCTTGCCTGTCTCCTTGGTCGTGTAGAAAGGCTCAAATATGTGATTCAAGGTTTCATGGTCCATGCCATGACCTGTATCTGAGACGGAAAGCATTACATAATCACCAGGTTTTGCTCCGACATGCAGCCCGCAGTATTCTTCATCCAAAGTGACGTGCATCGTTTCAAAGGTGAGTATACCCCCATCAGGCATGGCATCTTGAGCATTCACCGCAAGATTCAAGACAATCTGCTCTAACTGCGAGGGGTCAACATGGACGATGGCTGGTTCATCAGATAAGACCAGTTCGATCCCGATCATTTTTGAAATCGTTCGAGTCAGGAGGTGTCGGATGCGCTCAATCTCCTGGTTTAGATTCACGGGACGGGGATTGATCTCCGCCTTTCTGCTGAACGCAAGTATTCTTTTAACCAGGTCGGCTCCATTTCTAGCTGCCTGATGTATTTTCTGAAGGTCCTCATAAGACGGGTCCTGTTCATTTTTCCCAATAAGGAGCAACTCGGAAAAACCCAGGACTACGGTGAGTAAGTTGTTGAAATCGTGAGCAATGCCTCCAGCAAGAGTGCCGATGGATTCCATCTTTTGTGCATGAAGGAGTTCTCTCTGAAGTCGTTTTTGGTCGGTCACGTCTCGCATGATGCCCCGGTATCCGGCGATGCTTCCATCTTCCCTATAATACACAGATGAGGTGCTCAGGCATTCCATCTCTGTTCCGTCTCTCTTCCGATACTTGATTGCATAATCTTTCACGAATCCCTTTTTCTCTATCTCCTCCTGGAACTTCGGGCGGTCAGCAGGATCAACGAACAAGTCACGAATGTCCTTGCCGATCAGCTCCTCTCTAGTATAGCCGAAGATTTCCGAGAAAGACGGGTTGGCATCCGCTATCTCCCCATCTCTCAGGACAGAGTACACCCCATCTATCGATTCTTCAAAGAGGGTGCGGTATCGTTGCTCGCCTTCCCTCAGAGCTTGCTCTGCCTTCTTCTGGACGGTTATATCGCGATTGATATGAACCGAGCCTATGATCTCACCATCTTGGCCGAAAAGAGGAGACACCCGAACGTCGTAAATACCCCCAAGACGAGGCTCCTCCACTTCCACTGAATGTTCTTTACCGTCGGCAAGAAGCTGGGAGTGGGGACAAAAAGCAAGAGGTTCCTTTCCCCCGTGAACAAGTTCATGGCAGGATTTCCCTACCACCTCCTGCTCCGTCATTCCAAGGGCATCAGCCATAGCCTTATTTGCCCGCAGTATTGTGTGTCGGTTGTCCAAAACCATAACGAGGTCTGAAATGGCATTGAAAGTTCGTTGCCATTCCTCGTTAGCTCGCTTTGCTGCTTCCACCGCGTGCTTGCGCTTTGTGATGTCACGGATGTTGCATTGAATGAAGGTTTTGCCATTAACCGGATAAGAGTTGCTGACAAACTCAACGGCAATTCTCCGTCCGTCGCTGGTTTCAAGGGGTAAGTCTTCGTAACGGACATAGCCCGCTTGCTGCAATTTTGCAAAAGCCTCCTTGTTCAGAGCAGTATCTTTGAATGGACTGACCTCCCAGAGATACTTTTCTATGAACTCTTCGTGAGAGTAACCTAACATGTCTATCAGAAACGGGTTCACGTCCAGTATTTTACCAGTGTCGAAATCGAGGATCAGAATCGCGTCTTGCGCACTTTCAAATAGCCGCCGATAACGCAGTTCGGAAGCATGGAAGGCATCATCCGTCTGCCGTCGGGGTTCGGAGAGTTTCTCTTTGGAGCTCTTGTCCTGGTCTTTCATGATTCCGCCCCCTACGCCTGATGGCGTGCCAGTGTGGTAGGATAAAACTACTGACGTTATCAGTATATCATATATAACGGAGGAGGGCAACTATTCGGTGTCTCAGGGACTTTCTTGCGCCAACCGTTCACAGCCAAGACAGGACCATGAAAGGGCCGGATTGTCACCGCACGGACGCAGGGTTATCGGATCAGGTAGAGTATCCCAGAGGTTGGCTTATCAAAGTGGCCGGCGGTTCTGGGGACATCATACTTAATTTTTTCGGCTTGAGCCCTCGATCTCGGGTTTCCTTTCCAGCGCATCCAGCCGCCTCTTCAAATCCTCGAAAAGACTCGTCGGATCCCAAGCTCGCTCCGAGTACCTGTGACATCACAGAGTGCACACACCCTCGGGAGCGTGGCAATGAATTAAGTAAGGTGTCCCCGGAACTTGGAACTCATTGCCTCTGAGAGAATATTTGCCTGCTTACGGGCTGTGCGGTTCGGCAGTGGTGCTGGAAAACCTCTTACGAAGAAGTCTTCCGACCCCAAATATCAACAAAGCAAAAATTACGGCAGTGGGTAACGCCCTAAACATGTACCCAGGCTGGGACATCCGAGAAAACATGGGCACAACATCCGAAGGTGTCGCCCGATAGCGGCTCCAAATAGTTTTGTCGTCGTCAGAATACTCAACCTCAATCGTCTGTTCTGTCCCTTTGTCTGAGATCACGCGGTAAGAAACGTATGTGTACTCGTTTGTTTTGATCCGAACCGATGACTGAGGCATAAGAAATGAGAGATGAGGGGTGGATGACTTAAACTTGGGCAGGTCTTTAAGCGGAATGACCGAAAACGGACTGTTGGCTTCGGCAGGCCGGGCGACTACGAAAAACCACGGGTGAGGTTGCTGTCCTTTCTCGATATCGCGTGAATCGAGCCGTGCGATCGCCAACGTTCCGGCAACAAGGCCGGTGGTGCAGCTCACCGGGAAGAACCAGATTGCGCCAAGGACAAGGGCCAGGAAGCGAAGGACTTTCACAGTGATGACTCCCAGGGAATGGGTTAATTTGATTGTACCAGGTTTGAGCATAGCAGCAAAAAACAGCCAGTTCTAACGCCAAATTGATTTGATCCCTTCCCCGCTCTGACGCTGCTCGCAACTTCCCGATTTGCCTTGGGATAACGGATACTCTTCATCCATTCTCGAGATGTTCCTGCCTAGCGGCTCTTTGGGTGGTTCAACTTCTGCAAAGTTGAGCGGGAACTTATTATCGACTGGTTCTTGGGACACCATTCTCAGTATTTTCGGCTTGAGCCCTCGATCTCGGATTTCCTTTCCAGCGCATCCAGCCGCCTCCGTAAATCCTCAAAAAACTCGTTGGATCCCAAAGCTCGCTCCGAGTACTGTGACATCACAGAGTGCACAGCTTCTGGAGCGTGGCAATGAATTAAGTAGGGTGTCCCCGGAACTTAGGTGTGACTGTATAGCACTTCTACGTGCTGTACGGGTATGCCCTTGATTGTATCGTCTGAGGACTGGCTAGAGGCTTGTCTATGCCAGAGTACGGGTGCTTCATTCTTGTCATAGATAATTACGTCATATTCCGTCAACTTATAGAACTTGCCAACCTTGGGAAAAACCACGTAGCCCTTTGTCACCCCGAATTTTTCGGGCAGGAATGCGCGTAGCCATCGTCTAATTTCGGCTTCTGCGACTTCCCCGTGCCACACTTGGACTGGGTCATTTGCTGTTTTCTTTTTTTCCGAATCGTACCTGGCGAGCATTTCTTGGCGGTACTCTTGAAATTGTTCAAATCCCATCGAACTAATCAGTGGCTCACTCGATTTCATCTCGGCATCCTAGAACCGCATTATCCACCTGATACGAAGAGGACTAATGGGATAGGCCCATTTCCAGTTCTACAACTTAGGCTTGTATCCGCAGCCTTCGCGCTTTGCCATGTTACATGTCAAGAGCAAAGATATAACTATATTCCGACACTTTCTTTCGCACATTTTTTGACCCTTAGAGGATCAAAGAGGGCTGAAAAGAACAAACAGGGCCTGAAATGGTTGAGGATTTGGAATCGAATCTTTATTCAAAACGTTTCTTTTCGCGTTCGCAACGCGGGGGTCGAGGGTTCAAGGCGAATTCATTATGTGCTCAAGTGCTTAAGGAGAGCCTGAAGGGTCTCCTTCTCCAATTCTACTGTGTCAGTTTTGTGTCTTTCGGTTGTGAGAAGTCGTGACTTGTCGTGCTCTGATGGAATGGTCCGCCTCGAACAAAGGAATAAGCGAATAGGTATATTCACTACCTGATTTCTAGTTAATCTTCAGATATTGACGAGAATATTGGTAGAAGTCATAGCATGTATAAAACCAGAAAATCTGGCATGAAGAGGGAGATTAAATGCCCGGAACGTCGTGTTGGGATCACTTGAACTGCTCCGCAAAAGCCGATTGTCCTGCACACCCTGATAAGGGGTACGAGTGTTGGAGAGTCGAGGGCACGCTGTGCAGAGGGGAAAAGCAACCCGATTACCATAGTAAAGTTGGAGCGTGCAGAACTCAGTGTTCTTACTATAACGGAGTCATGAGTGGAGCCATTAGAGTTACCTGAGAGCCGGTGGCCTTAATGAACATCTTAACGAGGGAAAAGACAATGTAGCTAATTGTTGAGGCCCAGCTTCTTCAGGAGATTTTGTAATTTATTTAGGACCACGGGAGGCACGATGGGGAAAAGGAGGCAAATTAACGGAACGAAGGTCATCAACGATCTCCGATCCGGAATGACCGACCGGGAATTACAAGTGAAATACGGGCTTTCGACCAATGGTCTTTGCACGATTTACGAAAAGATCGTGGATCGAGGAGCCATTGGTCACTCTGAACTTTCCCGGTGGTCTCCACTGTACACCCTCAGAACGCATTACAAGGAATCACGAAGCTACCCTAGAGCGGACCTAGCCACCAATGTGCCCATTTATGATTTGGGGACCGGCTCTATCGGCATATTGAGAGACATATCGGAAAAAGGGATGCGGGTGGCAGGTATTGATGCAAGTGTCGGGCAAGCCACAACCTTTCAGATTCCCATAGATTTGTTCATGCAGGCCGACCCGCTCTTGATTGTTGCCGAGTGCAAATGGGCTAAACCGACGGGCAAGATGAAAGAATACGTTGTAGCTGGATTCGAGATATTAGATCTGCCGGCGAATGGCAGGAACTCGCTCCAAAACTTCATCACTTTCCTGCTGCTTAGTGAATCAGGTCATTGGAAAACGCTCGGCGGCACAGAAAATGCCCATGACCTGAGACTGAGCGAGTAGCGCATTTTTGACTCAACGGGCTTTGTACACATTTTGTACACGTTTTTGAGGATCAAAACGGACTAATCAGGATCAATCGGGATCAATTTGGATTAAAGCCTTCCATCCTGAACCGATTTCGCCGTAGCGCCATCTCTATTAGTGGGAGCTGCTCTCAGGTCTTGATTGATCCGAGTAACTGAGATGGGTAGTAAGCGGCCCCCCCTTTTTTGCACTGACTCCATGAACCACGAGGACAAGATTGCGTGGGGGGAAGGACGAATCCCAGAACTAAGAACCCCCGAAAAATTTACTGACGATTTACTGACGTGTTTTTCGGGGGCCGTTTTGAGTAATTTCAAACAGTTAACTGGTGGAGGCGGCGGGAATCGAACCCGATTTACAAGTCATTAAATGCGGTTATATAAACACATTATCTCTGTCTCCTGGTCGATTGCATCCGGTTTGCATCCGATGAAATCCACGGCGTTCTTTCCGCTGAACGACCTGATTTTCAAGTGGGCTGTTTCTGCCGGCGATTGGCAGGGACGCGGGAAGAGTCTAACGCCTTAAACACTGATCCCTCGGGGATTGTCCCCAAAGGAAAGCCCATTGATGCCCCACAAGTCTGTGTTTCGAGTCGGGGAGCGGATAATTCCTTCGGCTATGACTCAGGCTCCTTCGAGGATCCAGTCGGACGAGAAGCGGAACCAACCTCCAGCGTCTTCTTCATGACCTCTGCCCCTTCCTCGACCAAGGCCCCGATTGGCCCAACAAGTTCGTTTGGCAATAGGTCGGTAATCCATACGAGCCGAGTGTGGCCCTTGCCCTGGGCAAAGACCTGCATCGACGCGTTGTGGTGCTTGAATCGCCCTCCAACTACAGCGTAGGCGATCCGACGGGCCTTGTCGTCAACGTCGACGATCAACTCGCGAACTACCATACCGTTGGCAAAGGTCACGATTCTAGCTTCCTCCTCTAGGCGAGTATCGATGACGAAGCCCACGGCGAGGCGTTGGTGTACCGCACCAACATCACGAATGGCTTCCCAGACTTTCTCTGGGAGAGCCTCAATGACGATTTCTCTGCAGATGGAAGCCATTTGTAATTCTCCTTGATTTCTGGCGCTGAAGCAGACTAAGGCAGCGAGCGCCCGAATCAATGTGTGAAGCGAACAGACCAATGCTGCGCTCAGTCGCCGCCCAATCTACTTGTTGTCCAACGAATGCCAAAGGTAAAGAGAAGCGACTGTTCGATACGGTTTCCAAAGCTCTCCGTATTCTTCGATCGCTTTTGGCTCGGGCACCTTGGGCAGGCCGAAAACCTGAGAAATAGCCTTTCTCAAGCCAAAGTCCAGTGTTGGGAAGACGTTCGCACGGCCGAGATTAAAGATGAGATACATTTCGGCCGTCCACCGCCCCACTCCTTTAATTTGGGTGAACTCTTTTATGATCTGTTCGTCGGACATGCGCTTCAGTTTTTCCAGAGGGGAAAGCTTTCCCTCCAGGTATTTTTCTACCAGGTCTTTCAAAAAGGACACCTTCATAAAAGAGAGACCGGCTGCGCGCAGATCCGCATCCGCCGTGTTCAAGAGTTTCCGCGGACTGGGACGTCCATTTTCCGAAATCAGGGCGTTCACGCGCTTTAGAATCGTAGCAGCGACCTTGCTCGAAAGTTGTTGACTTACAATCGCCGAGATAAGCGCCATCAATGGTTCCTTGTCTAGCAGAGGCTGAAACTGCAATGGTTCTAGCCCTGTTACAAGTTCTGCAAAAAGCTGGTCTCGCTTCTGCAATGCGCTGACCGCACTTCGCCATTGGGCCGACGTAGTTAGCACGCGCGCTTTTGCCAAATGGACTCCCTCACACTCAAGGAGCGCGACTTTCGTTGCCAAACCACCTGGTCCGGAAAAACCGCCAAGATTCCCCGAGGAAGCGATCACCCGGTGGCAGGGTACTAAAAGCGGTATCGGGTTCTTGCCGAGAGCCCTTCCCACCGCTCGTGCTGCATTTGGCTTTCCAACAAGATTTGCCAGTTCACCGTATGTCGTGACTGTTCCGGAAGGAATCTTCAGGGCAGCTTGGAAGACCGAAAGCATGAATCCGGAAATCCTGGAAAGGTCCAAAGGAATTGCTGAAAAATCCTGAGTATGACCTTTCATGTGCGCTCTTACTTTTCTGATGAGTTCCCTTACCCAAAGGGGCGGAGAAGCGGAAGCTTTAGTGATTCCTGTAACCTTTTTCAGACGTGTCTCGACAGAAATTCTCGATGCTTCCGGAAGAAGGAACCATTCTATCCCTCGGGCGGTCCAACCCACTCCACAAACCCCAAGGGACGCCGAAAAAGTTGTCCACTCCGCATCTAACTTTTCCATATCTGAGCTCACTCCTTTGGATCTCAAAACCCAGCCGCATCAGTCTCATGGGTCGGCAAGTGCATCATAGCCGAGCATCATCTCCAATAACTGTGATCAACGTCATAGGTTTTGCCCTGCCCAACCCCTGGAAGCCCGCCTGCGTCCTTCGAGTGGTGGTCCCGGACGTAGGCGGGTCGAACCATGACCTGGGACTATTTGACTTCGCTGGGGTATTTCCCCGGACTCTCCTTAGCCTTCTTTGCGCAGTCGTCGCAACAAACGACGATCTCTTTGCCGCCGACCTGCACCTTGAGTCCGCCGTCCTTGATTTCCCAGTCGCACACGGGACACTTTGTCGTCTTCATGGAACATCTCCTTTGATGTGTAATTGAACGCAGCGGCCACGATGATCATCGCGGCCATCCATGAAGACATGGTAGCAAGGCAGGAAACCTCAGACTTCCATATTCTTGCTCATTTCACGAAGTTTTCGCAGGCTGGCGTCCCTGCGCACATCGGAGGGTGTAAGGCCAAATTCGTTGCGGAAGGCGTCCGTGAAGTGGCTGTGGCTGGAGAACCCGAGTTCCAGGGCGAGCCTGGTGAGATCGTTCGCGCCGTCGGCCAGTCGTTCGAGCGAAGCACGCAGGCGCAACCGGGTGAGGTAGCGATGTACGGGCACCCCGGTTTGGCGATGAAAGAAACGTGCGAAATGAAAAGGCGACGCATGCACGGCGCTGGCCACTTCGTCGAGCGTTATACGCTCGCTCAGTCGGCTGGCGAGGTAGGTTTTGGCGGCCTCGGATCGCTCTGCGTGATCGGCGACAGTGCCGTTTCGGCGGGGCTTGTGCGACTGGTTGTGTCGCGCGAACGCTGACTCGAGAATGTCCGCCACGAGTTGAAGCGACGTCACATCAGCCCAAAGGGGTTCGAGCAGATATGCGTTTCCGGCGTCCAGCCGCCGCATCAGTTCGTGGTGCCTCCAGTAAATGCCGGCATCGCAGGGGCCGGTGATGAAGGGGAACGGCTGCTCTGGGTCCTCGTCGACGGAGGGATCGAGCTCCCGAACAATATCGTTTAGCACGCACAGCGACGGTGTGAAAACGGTGCCACGGTCGCCGCAGTCAGCCGGATGGCTGACGCGATACGTCGATCCCTTTGAGAAGAATACGGTCTGATTAACGTCGGCGGTCACGCTTCGCCGACCGAAATGCTTGCAGAATGCTCCCCGTCTCATAAGGACAATGTCGTTGCTGCCTGAATGTTCCTCGGCCGCTGGTCCACCGCGACCTGCACTGCAGCAGTAGTCGCGTACCCTGACAATAGGGCTGTCGTATAGCGAGCGAAAGGTAAGCGGATTTTCGAGATGGAGCGACATGTGCGCCATCGTACATGATCGGCGAACCCGAATCAAGGCAGACCCATTGTGTGTTTCGACGAGTCTATGACAGGGATCTGCCGCTTGATACCGGATCATCAGGAACCGTAAGCCTGTGGGTCAGGTCTTGAAATCTGACATCCAAGCGAATTTTTGAGGGTCTATTCGAACAGACCCCTGTCACTTGAACGTCCTGGAGCCTCGTACTCTGCCGTGGGCGTGGCCACTCAGGAGCAAGAACTTTCTCTGAAGACAAAGGCGGGGGGAATTGCTTTGCGTCTGCGGCTCCGGTTAGACGATTGCCCTTCTTCGCTCGGTCGAAGTTTACGAACAGGGGGCCATCCTACTCTCCCAGGACTTTGATCCAATCCGCCAACGCTTTTGCAGTCGGTTGTACGAAGGTTGAAAGAGATGCCTCAGGAAGATGAGCCGAAGGCCAGGAGATTTTTGGGCTCCCCCCATTACGGCGCGGGGACAGATGAAGTTCATTCACCTGAAAAAGCAAAAAACCGGATTGCATCCGGCGTTTTGGGGGTCTGTTTTGAATAATTACAACTGGTTAACTGGTGGAGGCGGCGGGAATCGAACCCGCGTCCGAGAATCTTCAGCACAAGGTGTCTACATGCTTATTTCGAGTTTTTGCGTCTCGTCCGGAGAGGCCCCCTCGAAATAGGTTCTCACCAGACCAACCCGCTTGTTGTTTCGCCTTGCCTCCAACAGGTACGGAAGCTTGGCTATCCCGCTAATAGTCGCCTCTTCCGCCCCCGCAGGAGAGAGACAGAGAGACGCTAGCCTTACG
This sequence comes from uncultured delta proteobacterium, assembly GCA_963809365.1. Taxonomy (GTDB): domain Bacteria; phylum Desulfobacterota; class Desulfomonilia; order Desulfomonilales; family Desulfomonilaceae; genus CAWBBA01. Next base: position 12,911 of record CAWEJR010000016.1, read on the forward strand.
CGGCTAGAGCGTACTCGTAGTTATTGGCGAGTATTTATTGATACCGGCGGTTTAACGAGTCACCGGAGTGCTCGGCATGCAACCTTGACCTCAACTATCCCCGTCGAAACCAGGGCGCCCCCTTTCGGTTATCAGGCCAGATCTAGAGCCACGACATTAAAGACAACCATTGCCACTTTTAGTTTCTCGTCAAGTTGGAAAGACACAGCCGTCAGGACTACCGTTGTCGGTACTTTACCAGCCTTTCCATCTCGCGGCGCTGGTCCTTCTTCTTCATGGCTTCGCGCTTGTCGTAGGTTTTCTTACCCCTCGCAAGCGCCAGTTCAACTTTTACCTTACCATTCTTGAAGTAGAGTTTCAACGGGACAAGTGAAAAACCTCTCTCCGCCACTTTGCCGAAGAGCTTCTTGATTTCTCGTTTATGAAGAAGAAGCTTGCGGTCCCGGAGAGGTTCATGATTCTGTCTGCTTGCCTGTTCATAAGGCGAAATGTGAGCATCTACCAGAAATAATTCGCCCTGTCGGAACTTGCCGTACGAATCGGATAGGTTGGCCCTTCCGTTCCTGAGGGACTTCACCTCCGATCCCCAAAGGCTGATGCCCGCTTCAAAGGTGTCCTCGATTTCAAAGTTGAAGCGAGCTTTCCTGTTCTTGCAAATTATCTTCACGTTGTCATTTTCAGTCATATAAAAATACTAAGAGGCATCAACGAAGTAATCCTTCGGAAAGCGCTCCCTGATCCAGGAATCGAGGAACCCGTGTATTTCCTGAGCCTCTTGCATCTCAAAGGCTTGCCAGGTGAGATCGCGGCATTCCTCCATGCTTATGGAGCGAATCAACTTCTTTACCATGGGAATAGCCAGAGCATTCATGGATAGCTCGTCGATCCCCAATCCCAAAAGTATTGGAATATTAACAGGATCTCCAGCCATCTCCCCGCACATGGCCACATGGATGCCCCTGGCCTGCCCTGCGTTGATGATCTGACGTATCAGCCTGAGCACAGCCGGGTGAAGTGTGTCATACAAATAATTGACATGCTCATTTACTCTGTCGATAGCCAGCGCATATTGAATGAGGTCATTGGTGCCGATACTGAAAAAATCGACCTCTCTGGCCAGCATGTCGGCAATAGCCACTGCAGAAGGAACTTCCACCAACACTCCGAGCTTGAGCGCGTGGTCGCAAGGTTTCCCCTCTGCGTCCAGCTCCTCCTTGACCTCTCTGATGATCTCTTTGGTAGCATGAATTTCCGTGATGCATGAAATCATCGGGATCAGCAGGTTGCAGTTGCCGTGCACAGCGGCTCTGAGAATAGCTCGGAGCTGAGTCTTGAATAGGTCTTTTCTTGTCAGACACAGCCGAATGGCCCTGAGCCCCAATGCCGGGTTCGATTCCGGCGATAAGTTGAGACTCGTGGCAATTTTGTCTCCACCCACATCCAGGGTACGTATGGTAACCGGATTTGGGGCGGTATTGACCAAAACATAACGGTAAGCCTCGAACTGCTCTTCCTCAGAAGGTAGATCGTTCCTGCCCAAAAAGAGGTATTCGGTGCGGAAGAGGCCGATGCCCTCCGATCCGTGCTCAACAGCAATAGCGATTTCATCCACGAGTTCGACATTCGCGGTGATTCTGACCGACGTGCCACCATCCCTAGTCACCGCCGGAAGACGGCCGAACGCAAGCAGGGACTGATGGTACTTCCGGTAGACCTCGTGCCTTTGCCTGTAGCGTAAGATCGTTTCCGGATCAGGATTGAGGATCACAATCCCGGTGCTGCCGTCAATTATGATCGTGTCGCCAGTCTGAATCTGGTGGCTGACATTCTCCAAACCCGTCACAGCCGGGATCTTCAGCGACCGGGCCATGATCGCGGTATGGGAAGTCCTGCCGCCCATATCGGTGGCAAAGCCGAACACACACTCACGCTTTATCTGCGCTGTATCCGCGGGGGATAGATCGTGAGCGATGATAATCGAATTCGGAGGAAGTTGGTGGATCTTGCTTTCCGAAGAGATCCCCATGAGATTCTTGAGTACCCGTTCCCCAACGAAGTGTATGTCCCTCGCACGCTCCTTAAGATATTCATCCCCAATGCTGTCGAAAGCAGAGGTGATCTTCAGCATGATCTCCGACAGAGCCCATTCAGCATTCTGCCTTTCCGAGGCTATCGCTTTCTTGGTCCCTTCGAAGAACATTCGATCTTCTAAAAGGAGAAGATGGGTATCGAGAATATATACGTGGTCCCCCAGCGGATGATTAGGGTCTATGTGGCTCTTAATCTGCTTGAGCCGCTCTGCTGCTTCTTTAACCGCGGACTCGAACCGTTGGATCTCCGCGGGGATTTCTTCGGGCTTCAGCACACGCTTGGGGCAGATATCGGTGGTAAGGTGCTCGATTACCACGACCTGCCCGATACCCACGCCACCCGAAACACCGATACCCTTCATCATCCTGTTGATGCCGTTATTGTTGAGCTTAGGCTGGTCGGGCGCTTTTTTCTTGTTAGTTTTCTTCGGATTCTTCATCTTGAATAATTCGGCCTATCTCGTTAATAGCTTCCATGCAATCCACTCCCTGGGCTCGGACAACAATTTCGCTGCCTGGTGAAGCTGCCAAGAGGAGCAGCCCCAGCACACTCCGGGCATCGACTTCAACGCCGTCTTTCACGAGCGTCACCTGACAGGAATAGTTCCGCATGGTTTGAACCATCATCGTTGCAACCCGAGCGTGCAGGCCCAGTCGATTACCCACTGTCAGCGTTTTTTCCACTATTTCCTCTTCAGCGATCATCCAACCGATGTCCCTCCTTGGAATATCACAAAAAGAGTTACCGCCGCGAGCGCCGTGAGATAGATAACTACGGTCAAAGACACTCTCCGGCGAAGCAGAATTAAGGCAATTCCGCCAACACCGGGCAGGCATGCGGCAAGAGTCAGCTGAGCCATAGTCCCCTCGTAGGATCTGCCGGAGGCCAATACCACAGCGCCAGCCAGGAGCCCCAGCCCTAACGCGGTGGCCCCGCGCATCACCAGCATCGCAGCTTCGGTGCGTGGTGATTTAAATGCCTGAAGGACTTGTAGCCCGTCCTTCCAGCCCCATCTGAATCCTCCAGCCCGCATGACGAGGTGCGGAACATTGTATACGACGAGCAGGAGTGCACTCCCCAAAGCGGACCCGAAAAGACAAAAGCTCACCAGCGAAGCCCAAACGGCTGCCAGCGGCTTGACATGGGTCCAAAAAAGTCGATCCCCATGCGCGGCCAAGGCGGACATGACTCGCTTGCGATAGGGAATAACGGTAGCCGGCTCCAGGTCATGTTCCAATCGGGCCGTAAGTCCTGCCAACAGAGGGGCCATGGAAGGGTGAGTGTTCACGGCTTCCAGATGCCGCGATACGGCCCCTTTTCTGTCATTTTGATCCGGGTACAACCTTTCCAGCGCGGGATAGACGCAAAACGAGAAGCCCAGGTTTTGCATCTTCTCGTAATTCCACAAAGTTTCGAGAAAAAAGGACCGCACGAAAGCCCGGCGGTTCACCCCTTTCATCGCACGTGGTTCCGGACCGGAGTCTTGCATAAAACCAAAGTAAACTACCCTCAAAGATGTGTCAACTTCAGGGATTGCCTGTCGAAGAATCCTGACCGTGACTGAGGAGAAGGCTTTCCCGGAGAGCGTAGCGGAACGGCACGATCATGGTCCTCTAACCGGCCGCGGTTCTGTCACCACTCGGTGGGCGCCTCATCGAAGTCTTTAACCGTCGGCGGAAGAGGCACTCTCTTGTTTGCGCGGGTGTCCTGAGGCCGTTCAGTATCAGTGACATGCGTGTCCAGGAACGGGCTCAGAGAGGTGCATGATGCCGTCAAAAAGCCGAGGCAGAAAACAAGCACTAATGCCACGATCGTTCGCATCTTTGCATCCCCCTGTCTCGTTCCCTGCTTGCGCATGTGTGCTCGCTCTTGAGGTGAGCCGCTGTTATGCGCAACGGGACTTCCCATGAGCATTACGATACTCGAAAGTTTGCACGGGGTAAAGGCTCGCGGAAGTAGCACTTACTCAAAAAAAGAGCTTGCAACGTAGCACGATATTAGATAAGATAACATGAGGCGTGGCCCGCGGCTCAGTGGGCAGAGGAGGTTCAGGACTTGAAACAGTTTCTCATCGCCGCCGCGTGCGCAGTGTTCATTGGGCTCATCGTAGCGTCGCCTGCCGCAGCGCACTTTGCAATGATAGTACCTTCCACGGATGTGGTAGGAAACGACGACCCCAAAGATGTTTCCCTTATGCTGCAATTCACTCACCCTTTCGAAGGCGGTCCTCAAATGGACCTGGAAAGGCCGGAGAAGTTCGGAGTAGCAGTGGGAGACGCGGTCACGGACCTGACAAACACTCTCAGAGAGAAACGAATAGAAGGCAGGAGGGCTTGGGAAACCAGCTACAGGATTACCAAGCCGGCCGATTGCATTTTCTTCCTCCATCCCAAACCTTACTGGGAACAGGCAGAAGACAAGTTCATTCTTCACTTTACCAAGGTCATCGTGAACGGCTTTGGTGCGTACGAGGGCTGGGACAAACCCATTGCAAAGACAGCCGGGTTGCCGGCAGAGATCATTCCCCTGAGCCGGCCTTACAGTTTATACGCGGGGAATATTTTCACCGGGCAAGTGTTCAAAGAAGGAAAACCGCTGGCCGACGCGGAAGTCGAAGTGGAGTTGTGGGGCAAAGGGAAGAGCAAGGCCCCTACTGACTCCCATGTGACTCAGGTGGTTAAAACCGACGTGAACGGTGTCTTTTCTTATGCTATGCCCAAACCCGGATGGTGGGGGTTTTCGGCGATCATGGAAGGGCCGGATACTATCCAGCGCGAAAACCAGCCCAAAAAAGTGGAAATTGGAGCGGTTATCTGGGTGCATGCGTACCCGATGCAGTAGGTCAGCCGGTGCATATATCTGAAGGAATTCTCGGGGTCCCGGTCCTCGCTGCCGGAACGGGCCTCGCCATATTGGGGACAGCGATAGGGCTCAAGAAGATGGATTATGAGCGACTTCCACAGGTAGCTGTGTTGTCTTCCGCTTTCTTTGTGGCTTCTTTCATTCACGTTCCCCTTGGGCCGGCAGCAGTTCATCTGGTATTGAACGGTCTTTGCGGCTTGTTACTAGGTTGGCTCGCGTTTCCGGCCATTCTTGTGGGCTTGGCTCTCCAGGCGCTCTTGTTCCAGTTCGGTGGCTTGACAACACTGGGGGTCAACACGTTTAACCTGGCTTTTCCAGGAGTACTCGTCGCCTATGCGTGCGGCAGAGGCATAAGAAGCCCCAGTCGCGTGGTGAGAGGTCTGGCAGAATTCACAGCGGGAGCAGGTGCTATACTTTTGTCCGGGCTGCTGGTCGCTTTTTCCCTTATGGCTACTGGAGAATCGTTCAATGCAGCCGCAAGGCTCATTGTCGCAGCCCATGTGCCTGTCATGGTGATCGAAGGCATACTAACAGTGTTTGTTGTGGAGTTCGTGAAACGAGTCAGGCCGGAGATGTTGGGAGGCACTTTCCCACAGTGACCTGCGGCGCGAGGGAAGATTTGCCGGAGGCATCTTTTCCGTAGCAGAGGCTGTTTGACAAAGCCGCATCCGAATGTTATTTTTTCAGAAATCATGACATGACCCGAATACTGAACCTGAACTGTTGCTATCGAATAGATCCATTCCGCGGCCCAACTCCAGGTTTGGCACGCGAATCCGACCCGATGCTTGCACCGAGGGATTCATCCACTGGTCACCTGAGAAACCGCATGGTCCTGTTGGCAGCGTTAGCTTTGATCTTGTCCGTCACGCCCGCAGCTTGGGCTCACAAGGTGAGTGTGTTTGCGCGCGTCGAGGGGAACCGGATCCTTGTGGAAGGATATTTCGGCAGTAAGGGAAGGGCAATAGGTTGCCCTGTTCAGGTCCTGGACAGAGACGGTACCAAGATCCATGAGGGCATGACAGACGGCAATGGGGTTTATTCTTTTGATGCCGCGGATCTTCCCGCTGCGAATGGGGACTTGAAGATCGTACTCCAGGCCGGTATGGGACATCAGGCAGTCTATGACCTGGCCGCGGATGACTTGCCCTCTTCGACGAAGAAAGTCGGGACCTCGAATGCATTGACTGGTGCGAAAGGGGCGAAGATAGCGGCTGAAATCAGTGCGCCCGAGATTGGCCCCATTCAACTTCAAGATGCGTCTGCGCTGAAGAAAGCTGTGGAAGAAGGATTGGATAGCAAGATTCAGCCGATTTTACGAATGCTCGGCGAGCAGCAGAAGCTCTTGATGGAACAGAAGATGAAGGGCCCCGGTGTGACGGAAGTAATCGGAGGGATTGGCTGGATTTTCGGAATGGTCGGTGTTTGGGCATATTTCATTAGCCGTAAGCGTACGGAAAAAAAGTAATCTTGCCGGGCTGAGCGAACAATGGACATAGAAGAATTTGCTCTGGGTAATTCATTTGTTCACAATTTGGATCCGAGGGTCAAAATTGTTTGTGCCGTCATCTTTTCTACGGTAGTCGCAGTGAGCCATTGGATACCGGCGGCGGCACTGGCAATTGTCTTCCCAATGGTTCTTATCGTGGCCGCGCGGATCAAGGTAAGACGCGTGCTGTCGAGGCTGGCCGTGGTCAATACTTTTGTCCTGTTCCTCTGGTTATTTCTGCCTTTCACATTTCCCGGTGAAGTGATTTATTCCCTGGGCCCCCTGGAGATTCACCGAGAAGGGCTGCTGTATGCTCTGCTCATTACGCTGAAATCAAACGCCATTGTCCTGATGGTGATAGCTCTCCTGGGGACTTCGCCTGTCTTCAATCTCGTTCACGCACTGAGCCACATGGGTATCCCGGATAAGCTGGTGCACACATTTTTCTTCTGTTTTCGGTACGTTCACGTGATCCACGAGGAATACCACAGGCTAGCCAAGGCCATGAAGATAAGAAGCTTTCAGCCCAGGTCCAACATCCACACCTATCGAACATACGCCTATCTCGTTGGGATGATTTTGGTAAGGAGTTTCGACAGGTCCAAGAGGATATTGGCTGCTATGAAGTGCCGTGGATTTAAGGGGGAATTCTACATACTTCACCACTATGAAATGAAAAAATGTGATTATCTAGTGGCAATATCAAGCGTCATGTTTTCCGCAGCGCTCCTGGTGGTAAAATGATTCATTTGAGAAACGTTCGCTTCAAGTACAACTCCCGCTACATTTTGAATGGTTTGGATTTAAGCGTGGCGCCCGGCGATCGCATTGGCCTCGTAGGGCCCAACGGATCTGGGAAGACGACGCTTTGCCAGATCATCATGGGATTACTGGCGCCCGAGTCCGGAGATATAGAGATTTTTGGCAAGGCCAGAATGGAAGAGCACGATTTTCAGGAGATCCGCGGACGGATCGGTTTTCTCTTCCAGGATGCGGACGACCAATTATTCTGCCCCACGGTGCTGGAGGATGTCGCATTCGGGCCGCTGAACATGGGAAAGAGTCCTACCGAAGCCAAACGCATTGTCACGGCAACTTTGGCCTCGCTGAATTTGAAGGGATTCGAAGAGAGGATCACTTATCAGCTTTCCGGGGGCGAAAAACGGCTGGTCTCGTTGGCGACAGTGCTGGCCATGGAACCGGATATGCTGATCCTCGACGAGCCCACCAGCGGTCTGGACGAAGAAACTACAGAACGGATTATTCACATTCTCAACGAGTCCCATCTTACCTTCATCCTTATATCCCACGACCGAGAGTTCCTCGAAAAGACTACCAACAAGATATTGAAGATCAAGAATGGAATTATTTGCGAGGCGTGATTAAGCGTCCGGGCCGGTATCCACGACCTCTTGAAGGCAAATCTAATTTATTTCTATTCTTTGTTTCCAACGCGGCGAACCCCCTCTACTTAGAACAACCCTTTTGACCAAAAGAGAATGCTGGAACGGGTTTTCGGCATTGACTATCGCACGGATCAAGGATAGGTTTGTGTCAAAACTTCACTAAGAAACCATCAGCAATGGAGGCCATATATGTGGTGGAAGAAACCCAGTCTGCGAACGCGCATCCTTGTTATGCTGTGTGCATTGGTCTCCATAACTGTTGCAGGTGGTTTGATCACCATAGGATACACATACATCATGGATGGTTTTGTCACTGCGGTCACAGAGACGGACGTCCAGGCCCTTCAGGCTTCGCAAGAGCTTGAGACCGCGCTGGTGATGCAAAAAGGTTATGTCACTTACTTCTTTCAGGACAGCGATCCTCAGTGGCTGGAGCAACTCCAGAAGTACCACACGGCCTTCCAAGAGTGGCTCAAGAAAGGGAGGCAGTGGGCCGAAACAGACAAAGAGAGGGAAATTCTCAATCAACTGGAATCGGGTTACATTCGTTACAGCCATGCCCGTGATGAAGTGATAAAGCTTTACGCAGAGAATAAGAAAGAAGAGGGACTCAACCTTCAGAAGAGCATGCGCGGCCAGTTCTTTCAAATAATGGACCTTTGCCGCCAGTATAGAAGCACCTACGAACAAAGGCTCTCCGCGGCCCGCGAAAAGATCAAAAATCAAGCTGCATTAATTAATGTCTTGGCGGCTCTGGCCTTGATAAGCGTGATTATTCTGAGCATAGTTCTAGGCTACAGTTTGGTCAACGACGTGTCTGGAACCGATACGACAATTGGCCCTGGCAAGCGAAGGCCCTAGAGGTGATTTCGGAGCAGAAGACGAAGTGAAAGCCCTCAGCCGCCGATTTCAAAACCTCATCGATGACGTGGACCAGACCAAATCAAAGCTCAAATGGAGCAGAGAACATCTCCAACAGGCAGAGAAGTGGGCCCTGGTCGGCAAATTGGCCGCAGGGGTAGCTCACAGTGTTCGCAATCCCTTGACTTCGGTCAAAATGCGGTTGTTCTCTATGGAACGGACGCTGGCTTTGACTTCCAGCCAAAAAGAAGACTTCGAGGTTATCTCGGAGGAAATTCGGCATATCGACACAATAGTGGGTAACTTCTTGGAATTCTCCCGACCTCCGAAGCTGAAAATGCAAAAAGTGAGTCCTTCGGATGCGGTAGACATGGCGCTACAACTGCTCCGCCATCGCCTGGAATCTTACGATGTGAAGACGGAAGTAAAACGAGACAAACGGCTGAGGGAGATCCTGGCTGATCCGGATCAGTTAAAGGAAGTCCTGGTGAACCTCATCGTAAATGCTTGCGAAGCCATGGTAGAGGGCGGCTCTATTTCTATCGCGGAAGAAGAGAGTGCCACCGACAGCGTAGGCCCTGTGGTGGTGATGCGGGTCAGCGACACGGGGCCCGGTGTCCCGGCCGCCATTCAAGAGAAGCTCTTTCAGCCGTTTTTCAGTACCAAAGAAGAAGGTACGGGGCTCGGGCTCAGCATAGCCACACGCATTGTGGAGGAACATGGCGGTTGGCTGGACCTCAAATCCGAGGAAGGGCGAGGAACGACCTTCATCATCACGCTGCCGGCAAGAGAGGAATAGACGTGGGAACAATTCTGATAGTTGACGATGATGCACAGTTGCGGCACAGCTTTGAAAAACTTTTGACAGCGGAAGGACACACAGTTCGTACTTCCCCCACAGGGGAAGGAGGACTTGAAGTAGTCCGTGCGAGCCTTCCAGACCTGGTCATCATAGATGTGCGCTTGCCGGGCATGAACGGTCTGCAGACATTTCAGGTGATGCACGAAATTGAGCCGAAGCTTCCGGTCATAGTGATGACTGCTTACGGCAACACTGACACGGCGATCGAGGCCACCAAGCTCGGGGCGTTCGATTACGTCCTCAAGCCGTTCGAGATCCCGGAGATGCTGTCCACGATCGAAAAGGCTCTCGAAGCAGGCAGATTTATGCGTTCTCGAGTCGAGATGGATGTGGCTCCGGAAGCAAGTTCAACGGATGTTATCTTCGGTCGAAGCAGGTCCATGCAGGAGGTTTACAAGGCAATCGGCCGCGTTGCGTCTACGGACGCCACCGTACTTATTCGAGGAGAGTCGGGAACCGGCAAGGAACTCGTGGCCAGGGCCATTTATCAGCATAGCATCCGCTCTGATAAACCTTTTCTGGTGATAAATTGCGTCGCTATCCCCGAAACGCTTTTGGAAAGCGAACTGTTCGGATACGAAAAAGGGGCCTTTACAGGCGCGGTGACCCGCCGCGTGGGGAAGATAGAGCAGGCCAACGGTGGGACCGTGTTGTTGGATGAAATCGGTGACATGCCCTTCAGCATTCAAGCCAAGATCCTTCGGCTGCTGCAGGAAAAGAGCATCGAGCGTCTCGGCGGCCGTTTCCCTATACCTGTGGACGTTCGAGTACCTCGCGGCCACCAACCGGGACCTGGAAACGGCTCTGGCAGAGGGTAGATTCCGCGAGGACCTCTATTACCGTCTTAAAGTAGTAACGCTGAGATTGCCGCCATTGAGGGAACGAGCCGGGGACGTGCCGATGCTGGCCGAATACTTTCTCAAAAGATTTGCAAGAGAAATGACTGTCGACAGCCCTGGAATGACCGAGCAAGCAAAAGCCATGATGGCCTCGTATTCCTGGCCGGGGAATGTCCGGGAGCTTGCCAACACCATGCAGAAAGCCCTGATCTTCAGCCGAGGGGCACCCATCACAGGAGAGGAGATCTCTCAAGCCATCCGAGGGGAAAGCGCGGCAAGAGGGGATGGCCCGGCGCGCGAGGACCAGGCCATCCGCCAATGGGTGCGCCGGGCCCTGTCGGGTGCTGAGGCTGACAAGACATTCGGAGACGTCATGGATCGACTTGCCGGCCTTATTATAACGGAAGCGCTTAATCTGACGGGCGGAAACCGGTCCCAGGCAGCAAAGGTTCTCGGCCTGTCAAGGCCGACTCTTTTGGCAAAAATTGAGAAATACGGAATCAAGATAGAAACCGCAGTCAAGAGTGAATGAGCTGGCTCCGTGAATTCGTGGGGTCTGCTCGGGAGGTAGGGGCGCACCCATGTGTGTGCCCAGGGCAGACACGTAGGTCTGCCCCTACAGAATCATGGTAGGGCCGGTGTTCCTGTCGGCCATTCCCAGTTTCGTTGCCTGTTTGAATGCGAACTCGATTGCCTCCCGATGTTGACTTCTTGGTTCCTCTAAAAACCTTGCGGGCCGAGACCTAATTTTACGATCTGTCAGAAAAATTGACAGCATCGCCTGATTTCCCTTTCGCCAATGCCCGTGAAATAGCCGGTAGTTCCAAGCCGGTATGACAGTGGGGGCGGCTTTTCTGTCTTGGCACGCCCATTGCTTTACCAAGAATTAATTTTTAAGGGGCCCCGCCATGAGCAACCAATTTACTCTTTTAATTGCCGACCGAAACCGACATGTGCGAGACTTCTTGCGTCGGGAATTTATGGCTGACGGCTATGCGGTGGAGTTGGCCAGGGACGACAGAGAATTGTTATACTTCATGGAAGCCGAAGAGCCGCCGGACCTGCTGATTGTCGATCTGGAAATGCCGTGTTCCGGAGGCCCTGATGCCATAGAAACGCTCCTGGCCCGCAACCCCCTCTTGCCGGTGGTGGTTCACACCTTTCTCACTGAAGAAGCAGCTCAGGAGATGTGTGGACGCGCAGCGGCGTTTCTCGAAAAGAGGGGGAATAACATCGACCATTTGAAAGAAACGGTATTGACAGTTCTAAGAAGGTGCTATCCTCATCGATTCCCGCCGTCCGGCGAGGACGAAAGAGCTCCGCTGACAAGCGGCGTGAGCTAATGGCAATTGCTCGGCTGAAGACTGATCACCTTCCGCTATCCAATGCAGCAGCTATTATCACGTGATTATTTGTTGTTTCAACCACTTGGCGTGCCGCATCTCATCCAGCAACTGCTCTTCCAGCATTTCCACAGTGATCATGTCATCCACAATGTCCGCAACAGCCTCGGCATACTCCTTGATGGCCTGCTGTTCCAGCTTCAATTCCACTTTCAGCATGGCCTGTGTGCCTTGCTGCCTCGACGCCGCAGCCAAATCTCTTCCTCGGACCGAGGCCGGGCCGCCTGGCCTTGCCGGATTACCGCCAAGTTCGCTGATTCTCGTGGTCAGGCTTACCGCGTGAGCATGTTCCACAGGAATGATCGCTGTTATACCCTCAGCGATTTCGGGCTCCGAAATCGCTGAAGCGTGTGTGCGATAACATTCCAGGCCCGTGAACTCGGATTCCAGAAGTCGGTTAAGTAAATCTATCTTATCTTGATGGTTCATCGGCTCTTCTCCTTATCCTTGGGCGCGGAAACGAAAAGCACCGGCAAGGAGGACCGTCTTCTCACTTTTTCTTCAATATTACCAAAGAAAAAGCTGCCGATGGGGGATTTCACCCGGTTTGCCAACATGATCAGGTCGAAGTCGTTCTTCTCCGCGTATTTTACGATCGCATCTGCCTCAGGCTCTTCCACTGTGAGAAATTCAGTCTTGATCCGGATCCCTTCCTGGCTCAGGACCTCCTCCAGTTGTGGCAAGTATACTTTCGCTCTCTCTTTGGCCTTGTACCCCCACGACCCTTCTTCCATCTGCATCTGCCTTTCAAAAGGGTCATCCGCCGGCGTCAAGCGGTGGAGTAGGATCAAGGTCAGGGCCGCTCCCAACTCCCTGACAAGCCGTTTGGCATGCTCCAGCACGACCTCATCATTTTTGGATCCGTCCAAAGGTACAAGTATCTTCTTGTACATGGCGACCTCTCTCGAGCAACTACTATTCAGTCACTGAAGACTGCAACCGATGTTTTCAGCTTGACCTATTGTGCGGGCTGTTTCAACTTTTTTCGACGCAGGCGTCAAAAACCAAAGTCGGACGCGGGTCTTGCACATAGAAGTTATGACTAATATACTTGTACATAACAGGCAACAACGTCGGCTTCGCGGAAAAGAGGACAAGAGAACCGCAAAGATTGCCGGTCGTGTTTGTGCCATGGAGCACGCGGAGGAGCAATGCCATGACCCCAGTTGAAATTGAGGTAGTCTTTCCGCTTCTTACCAGCGTCGCGTTCACTTGCCGGAGGTGCGGACCGCTGATGGGACAACTCGACATTCATAAGAATTATCAACGGGACTGTGGCGAAGAATACCCTGAGGATTGGAAACAGAACGTAGAAAAATTATCCCAATGGATCGAAAACGCCTCTCACCTGTACAAGCATCGTGTTCAGATCCGAGTCATTGATGCTTTCTCCCCCCTGGGGATCTGGAAGAAGATTCGGCATCGACTGTCCGAAATGCCGGCCTTCATCGTGGACAACAAGAGCACGCACTCGGGCTGGGACACGGATCGCTTGGAGACGTTGATCGACGAGCGGATACGCGAAGCTTCCGCCGGCTTGGCCAAGGAATGATTGGTCTCACGAGCCGTTGTTGCGGTGGGGGTGGATCTTTTCCCTTATCCAGACCTTGATGCTTTCTCCTTTTAGGTAAAACACGATGAAGCCTAGAAGACTAACTATCCCTATTATCCCCAGCATTCGCCACTGTTCTTTGTAAACGACCGATCCGCTGTAGCCCAGCATTAACGTTCCCGGAATCCGACCAAGGCCGCAAACAACCAGGAAAGTCAAAAAGCGCATGGGACTGAGGCCCAGGAGATATGATAAGATATCCTTGGGAAAACCCGGGATCATGAAGAGGATTAGAGTGGCGATTTCGCCGCGGGGTTCGGTCACGAAGTGGAACTTTTCAAGAGTCTCCGGTTTGATCACTAGCTTGACAAGTGGGAGGCCGACAACTCTGGCAGTGAGAAAGGCTATCAGAGACCCGAGTGTCAAGCCTAAGGAAGAATAGATGGTTCCGTAAAACGTGCCAAATAAGAAGCCGCCTACAACCCCGGTCAACTCTCCGGGAATCGGCGCCACAACCACTTGAACAGCCTGAATGAGAGCAAAGACCAGGGGCGCCCACGCTCCCCAGCTTCTCAGATACCTCCTCATCTCCTCTCTGTTGTGAAAATTCTCCGTGATCTTTCTTATGAAACCCTGCAAATCACCAGAGACAGCGAGCCATATCGTGGCTATAATCAACACCCCTAAAATGCACAGGGCCAATACTAGCTTTCTTTTGTCCTCAGCGGTGGAAGGCAGCATTATCGAACCTCTGCCCACTTGTCCTTCATGAAAAATTTGCATAGCCGGAGATAATGGGAACGAACCGTACAGCCGAGATTAACTGATCAATGCAGGATATAGACAAAGATGTGCAGCATACCTTGCCGTAGCAACAAGTGACCCTTGCCCAAAAACCCATGCTACATGGGGAAGCGGTCCCCCCCCCCAAATTACACCGCGGTCGTTCAGATCGGCCTTCAGCCTCCATTCTTAAGAAGCTGCTCAACCATTCTATTCAGCATTTTAGTGCCCTTGACTTCGGTTTCAAATAAAGGGGCCACAGCGCGGACTTTGTCGCCGAATATCTTCCAAATCTGCTCCATGTGCTCTTCTTGCATCTTGATTCGGTTCTGAACAAATTCTGCGGTATCCACCACGATTTGTTCCTTCGGAATCACTCCATTGACCACCACTCCGCCCACTGGAATGCCGAACTCGTAGAACCAATTGATAAACCGCGTGATTACCGCAATGGGGAGGCTTTCCGGCAAGGTCACGAAGAAGAAAGCGGTAAGCGCGTCATCGGTCAAAAGATCCTTGGCATGGGCCATCCGGTCCTTGAAGTTCAGCAGGTAATCCAGAAGCGGGTCCTCCTCCTTCTTCTTGGTGAAAGAAAGGAGATCTCGAAGAGATGTTGCTTCTTCCTTGCTCTTGAGCATCTTGTCGACCCACAAGCCGTAAACCTTTGACATGCCCAGCAGCCGCCTTGCATTCGCAGTCGGCGCAGTATCGAACACATAGAAATCGTACTCGTCCTTGAACATGAGATCTATCATGTTCTCGAACATGGCGGATTCCTCGAAGGCCGGGTTCATGGTGGCGGATTCGATGAAGTCTTCAGCCTTGGTAGTTATATCGGCAAACTTCAGGAAACCAATTAATCTTTTCACGTATATTCTTTTTGGACCGTTCAATGGTTTCACGTGTGTCGATCTCGAACGCGTGGCACTTTTCTTCGTCGCAAACGACCACCGGCCTGCCGAAAACGTTTTGTTCAAAAAGGTTCGATAAGCTATGAACAGGATTCGTAGAGGCCAGGAGAGTTTTCTTCCCCTGCTTGGCCGACCACAGGGCCGCTGCACCGGCCATTACGGTCTTGCCCACTCCTCCTTTTCCCCCGAAAAAGATGTATTTCAGTCGGGGATGGTTCTTGATGTACTGGTCCATACTGATAGTAATCTTGTCCACATTAACCCCCTGGAGGTCTTTCTAAAAGTCTCCGAACATGGCCTTGGCCATCTTCTCGATCATGGGTAGCCCGGTCACGTCACGTTCCATCTCCGGAACAGACGCTAGGATCTGGCCCGCGAAATCCTTTTCTATTACCTCAAGATAATGCTCCTGCATCAAGAATCGGTTTTTCAAGTACTCAGGAATGTTCTGGTCTTTCAACTCCTTGGGCAACACCCGATTGATGATGTAACCGCTCAAAGGAACGTCAAATTTGGCGAATAGTTCCGCGGCCTTCGCCGTATCCCTGATCACCATCTCTTCGGCGGCCAGAACGAAGAAGAAGGCCGTCTTGTTCTTATCGGTCAATATGCTCGACGATTTGTTAATTCGTTCCTTGATATAGAGCAGCTCATTGAGAATGGCGTCCTCATCCAATTCCTCCTTGTCGCGGCGCATTACAGCAGCGACCTGATCGTATTCCCTCATCTGCTCCCGGAGGCGGGTGATCTTGTCGATCCAAGCGTCATAAACCGACGCCATGCTCAGGTAATAAAGCGCGTGCCCCAGCGGAACCAGGTCATAAATGTAGTAGTCGTATCCGCCCGTGACGACGATGTCCACCACTTCATCGAATATAGCGCTCTCTTCCATGGCCGGTTCAGCCGCCGCAGCCTGGATGTAACTCTCTATTTCCTCGGGAATCTGGTCCATTCCGTACATATCCAGGATCTTTTGCCGGATTTCCCCTTGATACTCCTTCACCCGGCGGTCCGCGTCAATCTCCTGCGCATAGAGATTCGGTATGATCTCTGTGGGTCCCTTACCGAAGATGTCCTGCTGGAATATGTCTGTAAGTGAGGCCTGAGGATCAACGGAAAAAACTAGCACCCGTTTACCTTTCTTGGCCAGATAGTATGCGGCGGCAGCGGAAAAGGTGGTCTTGCCCAGGCCTCCTTTCCCGCCGAACATGATGTACCGCCGATCAGGATATTGTTCGAAGATCTTGGTTAAAGACATGCGGATAAGTCCCTTCTTGCTCTAGGTTGTTGTTCCCATCTCGCCGTCCGCTCTCCGCTATCTTTACGAGCCCATCCATCGGCCCGCGAAAAATGCGGTCAGCAACCAATTCGTTGTCAGGCGAGGGCGTCGGTCAAGTCCTTCTCCCTCAGCATTCTGCGCTTCCACGTGGAGATTTGAGGCACCACATAGGGGAGAAGCCTGAGGGAATAGTACGGAGGTAATATCGGGACGCCCAGCATGTCTCCCATGGTGATGAGGATGAAGAGATGTTCCATGCTGGCCCTTGTCTTGAGTGCAAATCGCGCGGAGTCATGCGCGGCCACCCCATAGACAAACTCTTTGACTGATTGAAAAAATCCTGATTTCTTCTTTTCATCTGCCGACATACGTTTACTCCGATTGACAAGTCGACCAAGCTTGACGCCCATCGTTTCATCTCAGTGATTTCTCCCCTGCCGCTGCCACTTACCGACGAGGTTAACGGCCAGGAAGGCATGTTCCTTATGGAAAAATATGTGCAGGAGGCAACCTTCATAACAAAGGGTCCTCCCGCACAGGATTTGTGTTCAGAATAGCTCTCTCTACGCTCGAGAAGGAGCCGCCTCGGCTTTTATGGCCCGGAACCTGCGGAAAGCCTTGAATCCTTCCCAGGCCAGTATCAACGCGGCCACGACAAGGAAGATACCGACGATCCCCATCAAGGTGTTCCCAATAAGCGCCTCCCCTTTCACCGCGCCGGAAAGGACCTTCAACACCAGGAGATTGTACGAAGTGAAGACCAAGGCGGCAATCGTCGTGATGAACATGAAGATCATGGGATAAAAGGCAAATGCCGCTGACTTGCCTTCAGATACCAGCCAGGCCGATACCAGGAGCAAAGCCAGTGATGCCATCAATTGGTTTGCGCCGCCGAAGAGGACCCACAAATACTGCCACCAGCCGGTCATAACAAGAAGGATCCCGAGTATGCTTGCTATGATTGTGCCGACATGGATATTCTTGAAGACCGGGCTCGCGTTGCCCAGCAGCTCGGACGTGGCCACTCTCATGAAACGAACCACCAGTTGCATGATGGTGATGGCCAAGAGGATCATCATTACGCTTCCGTAAGCAACTCCGTATTGTACAGGAAGTCCCACCACGTTTAGAAACCTGCCCACACCTTGAGAGAAGATACCGGCGGGACCGATTTTCAGGGCCTCGGCATAGCCGCCTGAAGATACGACAACCGTACCTGCAATGACAATGGCAAAGAGCGCCAGCATCATCTCCAGGAACATCACCCCGGCGCCAACAGGTCGAGCATCCAATTCGCTCTCGAGCTGGCGGGCCGTTCCGGAACTCGACACTATGCTATGCCATCCGGAGATTGCCCCACACGCTATGGTGACGAACAACATTGGCCACAGTGGTCCAATGGGGATCCAGTACCTGAGTGTACGCAGGCTGAACCATATCCGGACGGGCCACGAAAACCCCGATTATACCGAAGAAGAGGCCGATGAACACGATATACGCTGCTACGTAGTTGATAGGCAGTGCAAATCTCCAGATCGGTAAGACTGATGCAAAGTAGCAGAACACGAACGCGGCTATCGCCCAAATCCACTTGTTGCCGGACGCAGCAGCGCCGAGAATGCTGTCGGAAGGAACCAGAGTTCCCACAACCACACCCAGCAGAGCTATGAGAACCGTCACTACGGTCGTCAGAATTATGTCACGCTTCCAGCGATAGATCATCTGACCTGCCAAAACCCCGGCTATGGTCAGGAAGAGCCATGCCATGGGAGCAGATTTCAGATTTGCCGCGGTGTTCACGACGATATTTCCGAATGCTCCCACAATGAGCAGCAAATAGAAGTAGATGAAGGAGAGAAGGATAACCCTTGCCCTGGGGGAAATCAGTCGGTGGCTCAATGCTCCAAAGGATTGTCCCTCGTGCCTCACAGATATCATCATGCTGGAATAGTCATGCACCCAGCCGATGAATAGCGTCCCTGCCAGAACCCAAATCAGGGCAGGCAGCCATCCCCACTGGAGGGCGAGGATAGGACCTATGATAGGAGCAGCTCCGGCAATGGATTTGAACTGATAACCGTAAAGGACGTTCTTACTGGTGGGCATGAACTCCACACCATCCATGTACATCTTGGCCGGAGTCGCCCTTTTCGCGTCAGCTTGAATGATCTTGGCGTCGACGTATTTTGCGTAAAAGCGATAGCCGATGTAGGCTATCAGAAAGCCGAGGATGATGACGTAGACTGCGTTCATGATCTGACCCCTTTCTTCTGTCTATCAGCTCGTTCAGGTCGCCAGCGACCTAAATTGGCGCCGGAAGACGATACTACGCGTAGATTTCGAAATTCGTTCGCCGGGTAAGGTGAACCGCATTAGACTTTGGATGAGGTTTGGGTGGGTCGCTTTCCGGTGGCACAGCGAGGGCGAAAAACCCCCAGCCCGCGCATGCGCTCGTGCAGCCGGGCTCCACCGCCCAACAGATCGAAAGACGCTCTGCACGTTGGCGTTTCAAAAATAGTACACCCACAGTTTTTAGTGTCAAGCATTATTTTTCCGTTGTTGACATAGACTTCGGCTGGTAACACCCTAGCCTGATGTTTCTTTTCGCGGAGAGGTGGATATTGGCTGATACTACAGGTATAATCCGTCCTGACCATAGGGGCACGGGTGAAAATATGGATGTGTCTGAAGAGAAAGGCTGGCGCTATGCGCCCCACGTCATAGTGTTTTTCAGTTCAGCCTTTATAATGGTGGTGGAACTGGTGGCCGGCCGGTTGATCGCGCGGCACCTCGGAAATTCTCTGTACACGTGGACTAGCATAATTGGCGTCATACTCGCGGGAATGAGCATCGGCAATTACCTGGGTGGACGGTTGGCCGACCGCTGGCGGCCGGAGAGGCTTCTGGGCCCTCTGTTTCTCTTTGCTTCGATAGTGTGTCTAAGCGTGCTCCCCCTGAACCATTTCTTTTCGGATTCGTATCTGCTGCACGATCTGATGTGGCCTATGCGCACGTTTGTCACTGTGCTTGCGATCTTTGTCTTACCGGCCTTGGCACTAGGTACGATCAGCCCGGCCGCGGCAAAAATGGCAGTCGAGCGAGGGGATGCCATTGGAAAATCCATCGGGTCGGTGTACGCCTGGGGAGCGGTTGGAAGTATAGTCGGCACGTTTCTCACCGGCTTCTGGCTGATCTCTGCCTTGGGTTCCAAAGGCGTGGTGCTGTCGGTATCGTTCTCGCTGGCAATGATGACAGTGGTGTTGGGGCCGCTACGAGTGCTGGCAGCATTCGAAGCGGTAGTGCTCGCGGGCCTTCTGATCCTTTCGCAGCTTCCGCCAGGCCCCTCGGGGAGGACTGAAGACGCTTTTGAAGCTTTGGGCTTGCGGGAAGACCGCACTAGTCTTCTCTGCCTCGATAGCAATTATCAATTCATCAACGTCGAGGAACGGTTAAGCGAAATGGACTCTTCCCGGTGGGTTCGAATGCTTCAACTGGACTATCTAATCCACGGCTATGTTGATGTTAAGCGATCCCGGGCATCTCGAATATCACTATGAACTTCTTTACCGCGACGTGGTGCGGAGGTTCGTCGAAAACAGGAAAATAGTCTCGGCCTTCTTCATAGGAGGAGGAAGCTACACATTCCCGCGCTGGGTATTGCACGAATGGCCGGGCTCTAGGATTGACGTCGCCGAAATCGATCCTATGGTGGTTGAGGTCAACTACAAGGTTCTGGGCTTGCCCCGCGAGACTCCCATCCGTTCTTTTCCCGCAGATGCCAGGAAGGTCGTGGACGACCTTGCCGTAGACGCCCGTTACGACTTGGTTGTAGGCGATGCGTTCAATGACCTGTCAGTGCCGTTTCATTTGACAACCCTGGAGTTCAACGAAAAGGTCGCGCGCCATCTCACGCCGCACGGCGTGTATCTGGTGAATCTCATCGACGACTGGAGGTTCGGCCGGCTTCTGGGAGCGTATGTTCTTACCCTCAAGAAGACGTTCAAGCACGTTTACGTGTTCTGTACCAAGCAAGGGGGCGTGGAGGACGGCCGGGAGACATTCGTGCTTGCAGCTTCTATGAGGCCCATTGCAGTCTCCGACTGGCGGCCGGGGCACGAGACGGATTTCCCGGGCTCGTTGCTGAATGATGACAACATTAAGGAACTTGCAGAAAAGTGTCGCGGCCGGATCTTAACTGACGACAACGCGCCCGTAGAAAACTTGTTGGAGCCGGTGGTCCGGAACAGAAATTGAGCCGGCTGAAGGGGGCTGAGGTAAGTTCAAGGCTATAAAGAGGACCGACTTGGTTTTACCGAGACCCAAGGCTGCCTCCGTGGTCCGAGGACTGAACCCCCAAACACTGAGTATTCACAGGCCACTGAAAACATGCAGCTTGCAGACTTGGCGGCCTCCCCACAGGGATCGCGTTTTACAGAATGTAAAAAAAACTGACAGCGCGCGACGCTGCGGTTGGTAGGAACAATTTGTCCGACGAAGAGAAAAATGCTTGTTTTCGGAGGATTAGGTGGGTCAGGGGCGCCAAATATGAGCTGGCATGGAAGTTGCTCCTTGGCGTAGCTGAAATACATCTTTCGCGTTCCTTCAAGCCCTCCGAAATTCTCGGCCCCATCGATGCGTCATCCAAGCCAGGCGCATCGTCCGTCGTAGGGGCACGCCGGCCGTGCCCCTACATTGAAAACACCTTGCAAAAGAGGATGGAGATGATGCACGTGCGACGCTGAAACGCGGCGCACCGACTCACTCTAGAGCCGTACGGCGTTTTCTCTTTTGGAAAGCGCTTTAATGTTGCGAAAGGAAGGTCGAAAGGTGATACCAAAAAAGATCCTGGTGTGTACTGATTTTTCTGAGAACTCGCTGCCCGCTCGCCAATGTGCTGTCGAATGGGCCAAGGCTTTCAAGGCCGAACTAGCAATTCTCCACGTGGTCAATTCCCGCTTCTTCGGTTATCCCACTTTCGCCGACAGGGTTCCCATGGAAATGGCTTTGATCCAAAAAAATATCGAGGAAGGAGTACGGGAGGAGTTAGATTCAGTTGCCAATGAGTGTCGGAAAGGTCTCTCCAACGTCGAAGCCCACTCTCGTGCGGGCTCACCGGCCGAGGAAATCATTCGCTTTGCCGACGAGGAGTCGGTCGATCTTATTATCATGGGCACTCATGGCTGGACCGGGGTCAGACATATGATCCTCGGAAGCACGGCGGAAAATGTAGTCCGGACTGCCAATTGTCCTGTGCTTTCCGTGAGGCCGAAAACGGGGTAAGCCGATAACTCTCTTGCGGGGTCGCGGCGGCAGAATATATGATGCGGCAGGTTTTCCGTGATTATTGAACTCTTGGGCTATGACTGTGCAAGAGACGGTCAATCCCATTAAGGAGGAAGCGATATGTTGGTCAAAGACTGGATGAGCACGAACGTCATCACTCTCAATGTTAATGATACCATGCAGGACGCCATCAATCTCTCGATGGAGCACCACATCAGCCTCATGCCTGTCATGGAGGAAGGTAAGCTGGTAGGCATAGTAACCGATAGAGATCTGAAACGCGCCTCCCCTTCTGATGCCACGCTGCTTGATATCCAGCAGATCATGTATCACCTTTCTCGCCTGGAAGTTGGCGCCATAATGAGTCGATATCCAATTACGGTGCCTCTGGATTTCACTGTGGAAGAGACCGCGGAAGTGCTCCTCACCAATGGTATTTCCGGCGCACCTGTAGTTGATCAAAAAGGGGAGATACGAGGGGTCATAACGAAGAACGACCTTTTCAAGGCAATGATATCCTTGAGCGGCTTAACCAAGAGAGGCCTCCAGTTCGGTTTTCTTCTGGAGGACAACCCCGGTTCCATTAAAGTAGTTACGGACATCATTCGCAAGTACAATGGCAGGCTGGTCAGCATTCTGAGTTCTTACGAGAACGCCCCTGAAGGCCTCCGAAATGTCTATATCAGGTCATTTGACATTGACCGCGATGCCCTACCGCGGCTGAAGGAAGAACTCAAAGCCGCGGCCAAAATGCTGTATATGGTTGATCATCGAGAAAATAAAAGGGAGATTTATGAATAATAGTTGAAGGGTGGGTGCTCCGGAGACCCACCCGAAATGATGACAACTCCTCTGATGAAGGACCACTTGATTGAAGGCGCATCGGTAATCGCCATGCGCCCTTGTTATCCTGCTCGACTAGAACTTCACGAACTCAAAGAGTGGTTCCATGTCCCTGACGATTTTCGTGATCGCCTGGGCCGCGGTAGGGCTATATATCCGGTTCGCTTTCTCAATGATTTTTCTCCGAGGAGCCGCTAGCTCACCTTCGTAAGCTTCAACCTCTTCTTTTGTAGCACTATTGGTTGCTATCCTCTGAGATATGGTTTTAGACTCGTTCCAGGCCAGAACCTCTGATGGTGTGAACCACTGTTTCTGAGCTCCGTTTACGTACTTGTCCCAGAGGAGCGTGATCGCTATAGCAGAACACACGTTGGCACGCGGTCCTTTTATGCAATAGAATGTTTCTCCTGCGTTTGAGGTCAACTTCTGCAAGGAGAGACCATCGTGATTTGATTTTCCCATCGCGAGACCGAGTTCGTCCAAGACCTCGGCATTTGTGCCGCCCGGGGACATGCCCACTATACTTACGGAATGCTCCCTGGTTTGACCGTCTTCGATAACTTGCCTAATGAGAGCGAATTTTGCTACCTCTCTGGCAAATGGGCCATGGAAGCCTCGCTCTTGCAGTTGATCGCACACTAGTTTGTAATGAACCAAGACGTGTTCCTCTATACTTTTTGCGCTAACCGAAGTCGCCGTAACGACAATTAACAAAGAGAACAGAAAATACCTCATCGTACCTCGCTTTCAGACTTTGTAGTCGATCAAGCAATTTCTTGCCGATCTCGCTTTTTTTCTTTCATGAGCGAGGGAAAGAAAGGTCTGCTTCAAAGCCTTCTCAAGGCGCGACGTTGTCAGCCGGCCCTCCCAGCCCAATGAAAAGAGGGACCCTACCACAAAGATCTCAAAAATCAAAAGGAAACGGACTGCACAGCAAATGCTTATACCAATGCCCTTTCCAGCGAGTACGTCACAGCCTCACAGCAATAGACGCCGTTTCGGCGCACGAACTGCCTACGCTACGAACGCCACGCATCTACGGCCTGACTGACTGCGCTCCGGAGACTCAGCCGCAACGGCAATCAGTCCCGCCGCCGGCGGGATCACTTGTTTGACAGAGGACGGGTATTAATGACTTGAGACGCGGCCTGATGAAAAATCTTGACAACCGGACCGGCCTAAATTATAAGATAGCGACAAAATCTGACTTGTCTTTCCCTCCCGGCCAATCAGGAGGACGGGCGTGAAGCAAGAATCAAGATTGTAGGACGAAAACGCTCGTGCCTTCACCCATTTTCGTTATGTTCAGTTTACCCACCGGCGCAATGGAAATCCCCTCCTACCAACGTACTCTTGCTTTTTCAATAAGGGTACTTTTCTAAGAAAAGGAGCAAAACAGTGGCGGCAATCAACATTTATGTGGGCAACCTGTCTTTCGACACAGGCGAGGACCAGCTCAAGGAACTATTCGAAAGCTTTGGACAGGTGGAATCTGCCACCATAATATCGGACAAGTTCACAGGTCGCCCCAGAGGATTCGGTTTTGTTAAGATGCCGGAACGTGAAGAGGGGCTCCGTGCCATTCAGGAGTTGGATGAAAAGGACTTCATGGGCCGCAGCCTTAAAGTGAACGAAGCTCGGCCGCGCACCGATCGTCCTGACAGGCAAGGCGGTGGTGGTGGTGGCGGAGGCAAGGGATCGCGATGGCGTTAAGCCGCATCGTCAAAGCCGCCCTATTATAACTGGTAGACTATTACAGCGAGCCGAAATCGTTCAGAACGAATGGGCTTCTCCGCTTTAGGATACGCCCATCCGTTTCCAATCGCCGGAAGGCTTTATTGCCCGAGCGTTGCGCGATGCAGAAAACCGTTCCGGACCTCCTGATTACCTCCCCAATTCCAAATCTTCTCCTACAGAAAGAAACAACGATAGATGTGTGATTAGCGCCTCACGCCATGTTTGCCATCAGCTTTCTGCGCGGTGGATGTGGACCCGTTGATTGCATATACACAACTGTGTTTGCTCCGTGAATATGCTTTCACCGAAACCTCCAACATGAGAGTGATCCTTCCCCAAGGCCCGAAATTATGTTGCCGGCCAGCCGAAAAACAATGTTATAAGAAAGACGATGGCTGTCATTTAGTTATTATGGTGAGGAGAGCGGGATCATGAAAGAAAAACTGTTGAATGCGGCCACATCCGGAGACCTGGGAGAACTAGAGAAACTCTTGGAGCAGGGGGCTGACGCAAACACAAAGGACGAATTTGGCTGGACCGCGCTCATGTGGGCAGGATCTATGGGGTTCTCGGAGGCAGTGAAGCTGCTTTTGGATGCCGGAGCCGAACCTGACGCAAGAGACCAATACGGAGCCACTGCCTTAATGAAGGCCTCGCGCCGCGGGTTTGCCGACGTCGCAAAAAATCTTTTGGATGCCGGAGCCAAAGTCAATGCTGAGGACGAATTTGGCTGGACAGCTCTAATGAGAGCGTCGCGACGAGGTTACCTCGATGTGGTGAAACTTCTCCTGGACCGAGGGGCAAATATCGAGGATGCCGACCAGTACGGCGCCACGGCACTGATTATGGCCGCATCTGAAGGCCACGCGGATGTGGTCCGTGAGCTTTTGGCCAAAGGCGCAGACCCCAGCGCCCGCGACCGCAACAGTTGGACAGCCCTCATGTGGGCCACTTCCATGCGCCACACGGACGTGATCGACGTGTTGAAGGCGCGAGCTAAGAAGTGAGAACGCCGGAGTACTAAGAGAAAGATGGTTGACCCGAGGCTGAGCCCCAGCCTGTGCATGTTATAGTTGTTGACTTGTCCGCACATCCTCCTTTCAAGTTCCGTTGATGATTTACAACCCGTGGAGTGACCTGAGCCATGAACGACAAACTCTTAAGCGCGGCCGCAGCAGGGAATCTGAACCAGGTCAACAGCTTGTTGGCCAAGGGAGCGGACCCCAATATCAGAGACGAATACGGTTACACGCCGCTAATTTTGGCTGCTTCCGAAGGTCGCAGCGACATGGTGCGGCAATTGATTGATAAGGGGGCCGATGTTAATGCCAGGACCACGTCAAACTGGACGGCGCTTCTATGGGCTTCCTCCATGGGCTACTCCGATGTAGTGAAACTGCTTTTGGAGAGAGGAGCAGACCCCGAGGCCAAAGACCAGTACGGCGCCACTTCCTTAATGAAGGGTTCCAGAAGAGGCCACATAGAAGTGGTGCAGCTTCTTCTTGAGGCGGGAGCGAACGTCAACATCACGGATGACTACAGTTGGACCCCATTGATGCGGGCTTGTCGCCGGGGATACCTGGAAGTGGTGAATCTGTTGTTGGACAATGGGGCCGATCTCGAAGCCAGGGACCAGTATGGGGCCACGGCTTTGATCATTGCTTCGTCTGAATTTCGTGTGGATGTAGTCAAAATGCTGCGGGACAAAGGGGCAGATGTCAATACCAAGGACAGAAACGGCTGGACAGCCTTAATGTGGGCTACCTCAATGGGGCATATGCAGATTGTCAAGCTCTTGCAATCCTACGGGGCTAAATAATTCTCAACCGGAACTGCGAAGCAAAATGCTCGAACCGTCCGAGACCGAGCCGACAGAATTACTGAGCTATCCGTGACGAGTCTGTGGGGCATCGATGAAACAGGCATTCTTGAAACGCTTGAAGGGAGTAAAATCAGGATGGATCAGAAGAGTCGTCAAGAAGCGGCGGAGTTCATAAGGAATGATCTGCGGCTCAAAACTTTGCCTTTGGAGGTAAAGTTTTTGAAAGAAGCCACCTTTCCGGAGAAAACTCGACGGCCTGCCTCGGCCTTGGGTAAGCGGATTACTATCTGTCAGGCGGTCACCATGGCGCGGGTCTACGGATGGACTATGGGACTTACTAAGGAAGACCTCATCTGTGTACCGGCCATGATAACCTTTGGACTCACTCGTGCTTCTGATCAGAGGAATACGCTGGGGAAGCTGATGTGCGACGCGAGTCTCCTGAAAGACGAAGAAGCCGCCAGGCAGGAGCCCATTTGCATGTCTTTTCTCGAACGCGGCGAATATGAAGGACTTCTGTTGGCTCCCCTGGGTGAGAGCGCCTATGAACCGGACACGATAGTCATTTACGGAAATCCTGCACAGGTGATGCGCATGATTCAGGGGTGGGTATACCACGAAGGGAAACGCATCTCCGGCAACTTTGGAGGAAAGATAGAGTGTAGCGAATACTTGATCGCCCCCTTCAAAAATGCGGCTCCCAGAGTGGTAATTCCGGGAAACGGAGACCGCATTTTTTCCATGACCCAGGATGACGAACTAGTCTTCGCTTTGCCCGGCAACGGCCTGGAACTTTTGGTGCAGGGTCTTAAGGAGGCCGGAAAGAAGATCGGCGCGCGTTATCCCGTGACGTTCTACCAAAACTTTCAGCCCGAATTTCCTAAACTTTACAAGAAAGTGGGAGAGGAGTTGGGTATCCCGAATTCTTAAGCTCGAACATGGTTTGTGGGTGGGGATTAAGAGCTTTCAAAGTAGACCGCGTACGATGAAAGTCCTAAGCAGAAGCAGGAACTATTGGCTGGCCTTTTTTAGTGAAAGGATTTAATATAATAAGCGGAATTGATCTCGGTTATTTATTCACCGTGCCGTTACGGGACGCTTTGGTGAAAGGAGATCTTGCACGTGCATGATGGACGCGTTATGAATAGGCTCTTAGTGCCCCTTGTGCCTTTTTTTTCATTCATATTGGTCGTGGCACTGAGCCTCCCTTGCCTTTCACAGGACGGAGACTGCCCTTCGGCGCAAATGCGCTGGGAACAACGCTTTCAGGAATTGAGGGACAGAATACAGGATTATTCGACCATTCAACAGACATCGCTGGAACGACTCACTCAGCGTCCTATTGTCGACAGGACAGAGAGGAAGACCATTGCCAGACAGGTCTCTGAGGCAATTCAAATCAAGGAAGAGATGCTAAATGGCAAAAGGAAAGAATGTCGCAGCGTCCTGGAACTGGAGGAGCGGGCTTTTGCCGAATTCCAGCGCTGTGCGGATAATGGTCGAGGGTCGAAAGATAAAGATGTCAAGAACCTGATCAAGAAGCGGCAGGCATTCGTTGAGAAGGCCGCCATAGCCCTTTCAGAGGTCCGCGAGGTGGAGGGAAAAGATACCTCGCTGCCTTATGTGGAAGCCATGCGGGATCAAGACCCTTACCGCCAGAGCGTTAATAATCAGTGGCAAAACTATCAGCAGATGTATCGCCGATGGTGGGGCTACTAGCGCTGAGGAGCCTTGACAGCCCTTAAGGGAACTATTATCATCAGCTCTTGCTGAAAAGGCTCGGGCCCATAGCTCAGCTGGTAGAGCTACCGGCTCATAACCGGTTGGTCCCTGGTTCGAGTCCAGGTGGGCCCACCATTTTTTCGAGAGATTGCTAATGAAACCACCACGGGTTTACAAACCGCACCTGGATTTTCATCACGGGGAGCTTTATCAAGCTCCCCGTGATCTTTTTCAGAGACGGAAAACCTGCCACTTGACCATTGGGGATGCGGGTTCCCGAGTTGATAACAGGAATCAGTCGGTCTTTCCCATTTCTTCCCGATCTTGGTCTCCGCTGGGCAGCGAGCGGGTATGGCGAGCGCGAAAGAGTCGTTATTCACCGTGCGCAACAAATGAGCGGTGCATTTCCCAGGACGAGAGAGGCACATGACAGCGGTGATGGGCCAATGTTTATCGGACATAGTTGAGATTGCGAACCGCCTCTTTCCTTTTGACATTGCGGAGCCCTGGGACAACTGCGGCATCCAGATCGGAGATCCGACTCGTCGGGTCAACTCAATCGCCTTCAGCCTCGATGCTACTCCTCAGACAGTGAAATTTGCAGCCGCTTCGTCTTGTGAACTTCTTGTCACTCATCATCCAGTTCTCTTGGAGCCGTTTCGCAATATTGTTGCCGACTCCCTTTTTGGTAGGACTCTGCTGGACGCCGCAAGAATGGGCGTGGACATTCTAAGCCTTCACACCAACCTGGATGCGGCGCCCGGAGGGTTGAACGATCAACTGACTGACAAGCTGGGCCTGGAAAACGTCACTACGTCCGTGTCCGCGCAATGCGCCAGAGTCGGCCGACTTCCGGTAGCCACAACGGTATTTGGATTGGCTCGCAAGATTGGCAAGGATCTGGAAATCTCTCACGTGAGAGTAATCTCAGAGAAGGATGGCGACGTTCGAACACTCTTTTTGGCAGCCGGCAGCGGGATGAGCTACCTTGAGGAAGCCTTGCGCCAGCATGCCGATGTGATGGTCACTGGCGACGTCCGGTACCACGCGGCCCGCGAGGCACTGGAAATGGGAATGCCTGTGATTGACGCGGGTCATTACGGGCTTGAAAAAGGTGCGGTTGAGCTTTTGAGTACCGCATTCGAAGCTGAATTCGCCATGCTTGGCTTGGCGATAACCTGTATTAACTGTAGGTCAGAGAAGGAGCCATTCATTGAGATACGCAACCCATCAGAATGATTTTTCGTTGAGAGAACAGCTATTACTTCTTGAAAAGCTCCAGCAAATCGACAATGAGATAGACCAGCACCAAAGTGACCTGGCCAGATTACCGCTCGAAGTTCAGGACATTGCCAGAAATCTGGTAGTCATTCGGCGCGAGGTTTCCGAGGCGCGAGAGACTCGCGGTGCTTGAAAAGGATTTGCAGAAAAAAGAGCAGGACCTCGCTGTGGAACAGGACAAAATCAAACGTTCCGAACGGCGACTTCTCAGCATAAAGAACCAAAAAGAGTACAATGCCCTATCAAGAGAGGTGAAACTCGGCAAGAAGGTCGCGGGTGAAATAGAAGATGTGATATTGGGATTCATGACCGAGATTGAGGCAATCAAGAAAACCTTGGATCGAAAAGACCGAGAATACGAGGGCCTTGAGAAGAGCTTGCTTGAAAAGAGGGCAGAGATGGAGGCTATTACCGCTAAAGCCACGACGGCCCTGGTTTCCCTGACAACTGAGAAGCAAGAAATTTCCGAGGGGGTAGATCGGGATTTCCTGAAAAAGTATCAAACTGTCCAGAAAGCGCGAGGCAATGCTGTGGTGGAATTACACGGCGGCTCTTGCAGCGGATGTCACATGTCCTTGCCACCTCAGCTCAATATACGGATACTGAAGCAAGAAGAGATGATTCTGTGTCCCAATTGCAATAGAATACTCTATGTGAAGCCGGAGAATATTCCAGAGTACAATAAAATAGACTCATGAACTTCTGGTGAACAGGTGGGCGGCCAAGCCGTCGACGCATTGCGGCTGCCCTAGCTCTCTCCAGGTGGTTGTGCGTGGCACGTCTTACGCCTGGAGGCCGGTTGAATTATTGAAGAGGAAAACCGATGTATTCAAAAGAGCTGCTGTTGGGGATAGTTCCCGAGGATGTTGATCGAATAGTTCGCGTGGAACACTCGGACCCCCATAGTGTCCTGGGGGCACATCCGGCGATGATAAAAGGTCAATCGGGGGTGATCATACGGGCTTTTCATCCTGATGCTGCCGCTGCGGACCTACTGGTCGGTTCGGAAAGGCTCTCCATGAAAACGTCCGGGGCCAAGGGGCTGTTCTGGCGTTTTCTCCCTGATACGTCTCTTCCTATTAAGTACTTGATTACCTTCACGTTCACAGACGGTTCCACATGGGAACATGATACCCCCTACCGTTTCATGCCAACTTTGGGCGAGCAGGACCTTTACTTCGTTGGAGAAGGCAAGCATTACAACCTTTACGACCGACTGGGGGCTCACCCTAGGGAATTCGAAGGGGAGAAAGGGGTCTCTTTTGCGGTTTGGGCCCCAAATGCCAAAAGGGTGAGCGTAATCGGCGATTTCAATAACTGGGATGGACGTCTTTTCCCGATGAGGGCGATGGGTAGTACCGGTGTATGGGAGCTGTTTATCCCGGGCAGGGGCACCGGCGAAGTGTACAAGTATGAGATCAAAACACCGACCGGCGAGCTTCGGATCAAAACCGACCCCTATGCCTTTGCAATGGAGTTGAGGCCGGGGACAGCGTCCATAACTTGGGATGTAGACGGCTATGAGTGGACAGATCATCAGTGGATGGAGCATAGGAAAACCAAGAACCTCTTCAGTAGCCCCATGAACATTTACGAGGTTCATCTAGGCTCCTGGATGCGAATCGCTGAAGACGGGAACCGATGGGCTACTTACCGCGAAGTCGCCCTTCCCTTGGTAGATCATGTCAAAAAATACGGTTTCACTCACGTGGAACTAATGCCCATCATGGAACATCCTTTCGATGCTTCCTGGGGGTATCAAGTCACGGGCTATTTTGCTCCAACGAGCCGCTTCGGCACACCCGATGATTTCAAGTACTTGGTGGATGTGCTTCATCGAAACGGCTTGGGAGTGATCCTGGATTGGGTTCCGGCTCATTTTCCAAAGGATGACTTCAGTCTTCGTCTATTCGATGGAACAGCGCTCTACGAGCACGCAGATCCCCGCCAAGGAGAGCACAAAGATTGGGGCACGCTCATCTTCAACTATGCCAGGAATGAGGTTCGAAATTTCCTGGTGGGCAACGCCCTGTTCTGGCTTGATAAGTATCATATCGACGGCTTGAGGGTCGATGCCGTGGCTTCCCTGATTTACCTTGACTACAGCCGTGAAGAAGGAGAATGGGTCCCCAACCGTTTTGGAGGAAACGAAAATCTCGCTGCGATCCAATTTATCCAGGAGTTCAATGCCATGGTCTACGGCCGATTTCCCGGCTGTTTCACAGTGGCTGAAGAGTCAACGGCCTGGACGGGGGTCACCACACCAACGTATCTCGGCGGGCTTGGATTTGGATTCAAGTGGGATATGGGCTGGATGCACGACACGCTTGAATACTTCTCAAAAGAGGCGATACATCGGAGCTTCCACCACAATGAGCTGACCTTTTCCATGATGTATGCATACAGCGAAAACTTCATCTTACCGCTGTCCCATGACGAAGTAGTATACGGAAAAGGATCGCTATTGAAAAAGATGCCGGGTGATGACTGGCAAAAATTTGCGAATCTCCGTCTCCTTTTGAGCTATATGTATACACATCCGGGCAAGAAACTTCTGATCGCTGGCTCCGAATTAGCCACATGGAACGAATGGCACCACGAGTCAAAACTAGAACTTGAACTTTTGCAGTATCCTGTACATGAACAAGCATCCCGTTTTTTAGAGGACCTGGGGCGGCTCTATTTGCAAGACAGTTCCCTCTGGGCATGGGATGACAGGCCCGACGGATTTTCCTGGATTGACTGTAATGATTACCTTAGCAGTGTGTTGAGTTATATCCGGCGAGGCCCGGATGGTTATTTAGTGTGTGTGCTGAACTTCACCCCCGTGGTAAGAGAGAGCTACCGCATCGGCGTACCGGAACCAGGGGCATTCCACGAAGTTATCAACTCCGACTCGCTCTTTTACGGTGGGAGTAATGTAGGAAATGCGGGCTTGGTGCCCACGAAAGACGGCCCTCACCACGGGCACAATCAATATCTTAGCCTAGTCCTTCCTCCCTTGGGTTGTCTGATACTGCGAAGTACTTAAAGTTATTGCCAAAGCCGCGGACACGTGTCCGAAAACTCTCACGACACCCAGTGCAGCCGAGTTCCGGCTGCCGAGAATGGTGTGTCTAATTCCCGTCTTAATATGGCCAATCATTATTAGCAAATATGGCAAATCCTTTGAGAACGACTGGAAACGGCCCCACCTTCTTACAGCAGTAAATTGCCC
Source organism: uncultured delta proteobacterium (assembly GCA_963809365.1). Taxonomy (GTDB): domain Bacteria; phylum Desulfobacterota; class Desulfomonilia; order Desulfomonilales; family Desulfomonilaceae; genus CAWBBA01. Next base: position 45,154 of record CAWEJR010000016.1, read on the forward strand.
AAACTACCTGCCAGAGCAGATCTGTCACTAAATCTCTTGTCATTTCGAGTCATTTTAGGTATAATATGAATCTACGACTGCATTTTAATCAGGACAGGATTAACAGGATTAATGAGAATATCTCTGGCAGGGAATCTGTTGAGGTATGGTGCGGTAGGCGTCGCTCTTGTCGGTTTGCTCCTATTCTCCGGGACTACGCAGGCGCAGCCCTCTTTTTGTGTCAACGATGATGCCTTCTCCATATCGAACGCGCCGGGGTACTGTTTCGCCATGGCAGCCTTTTCCCGATGGTACTATCTCACTCACCAGGGCGAGCCGCCGTTAAGAAAAATATTAGACAAGAGGGGCCAACAGCAGATCGCTCGAGAGTTGCAAGAATTCTACAGCAAGAATTTGATTTCCCTCCAAGCATCCTACTGCAACAAATATCACGGCAACCAGAGTGAATCGTTCAAGCGCTTTGCAGCAGGCTTGGCAATGGGGGAACCTCGAATTGTGCTTCTCATGAACAAAGGACCACGCGGGGCGGTTCTGCACGCGGTCTTGGCGTATGAATGGCACCCCCAACAGCATATCCTGAAGATCTATGACCCCAACTACTGTAATGAAGAACGCTTACTGGACCTGGAGAGACAGGAATATACCTCACTCGATATCACGTATGATGCAATTTGTTTCCCTGAAGTTCTCCACAATCACAATGCTCTCGTGAGGAAGATGCAGAGTTTGTATGCATTTCATGTGGAGCCCAGAGTAGCCGCCTTGGCTAAGAACTGGCGCCATGCAGCCTTTAATCCGAGTCAGCCGGTCCTAAAACGCGAAGGATATTCCCGCGGACCAACCCGATAGCACATAAAACCACTCATTATTCAGACGTTGGTTGTCCTCTATATACTGGACGACTCGACTCGAACCATTGAGTGTTATGACCACGTCAGGATAGATTTCCCAGTTGACGCGCATTCGAGCCATCGAGAGAAATCCCGCAGTGATCAGATGGATTCCCTCCAATTCTAGGCCGAAGTCTACCCCGTATGGAGACGAATAACGCGTTTCGAGGCCCACTACGGGATAGGTGCCATCCAGGCTTCTGGTGTTCGACATAATCCCTTCCTCATCGGTTTCCCCGTTCAGCGTCGCGGAATAACGGATGTGGTGGACTCCTATCCTCGGAATGATCCACCACGGCGTCAGATCCCAAAGCTTATACCCGTAAGATAGCCGGAACCAATTGAAATCGAGCCTGAGTCTCCAGGGAGGTGCCGCTCAAGTAAGTTTTGTTGTGGAAACGGAACGTCCTGGGGGCTCTCTTGATACCTGTGGGGGCGAACATGAGATAATCAAAATTGAGAAGATGATTATCAAGAATGGACGCGTCGAACGTGATTGACGTAGCCTCTCCCTGGTCCACTCCCAATTCCACCGGGACATCGACTCTTGAGCCTGAACCCGGTCTCCCTCCCGCCGGGACAAGCATCTCTCCCGAAAGCCAGAGATAGCTCCATTCCATGCCTAAGAGAAAACGGGCTGCAGGAGTGAGTCTGAATGGCTCCTGGGCGCATGCCGCGCCTGCGGCACCAATCATTATTATTGAAATTGCGACGAGGCAGCCGGGAAGGCGTCTCTTGAAGGGCATGTCGATATCACTCCCCACGAAGGAGTCATTATTCGTGACGGGCAGTTTATATACCGTTCCTCTCCGACGAGCAATAACGAAAATAAAAAAAATGCGCGATCTGTCACGCGAGGAGGAAGTTGTCACTGCGAGCACAGCGAAGCAATTCCTTCTTCGGTAGGACGGGCATCCTGCCCGTCAATACTGAATGACAGGCGCTGCGTAATGCCAGTTCGCAGTCAACCAATGATTATTCGCCAAAAGAAACACGGATCTGACAAAGCTCAGATCCGTGGCACCCAAAGCCTGATGCCGACCGGATGTTGGGTGCCACTGACCTGGCCGCCAGGTCAGTGCTGGTTTTGTTACTAGCCGATTCTCACTGATTGAGCGCGAACCGGCAGAATGGTCAGGCGCGGATCACGAGGAACCGCGTGGTAGTGCGGGGAAGGACGTTCCACGCGCCCATAAAAAAAGAGCCGGCCAAGCCGCCGACTCATTTTTTAGATGAAACTTTGATCAGGTAAGAGGAATAGGTCCGTTGGGCGAGGAATTGGGACAGGATCTCAGCAGCACCTATCTCACGCAGCTACATCGTCCTCTATAGGCCAACGCCCCTGATTCAGCCATCGCACCAGCGAGGCATCTATGGCGTCTTCGAACACATCGCATCGAGCTGCTATTTCCTTAAAGGTAAGACCCTGCTTGAGCATACTGTGAATGTTTTCGGGAGTCATTCGGACTCTGGCGCCTTCCATCTTCAGCATAAGTCACCCCTTTTTAACATACTGGTATATATGTTCTCTGCCAATGCTGAAGGTTCCCTTTTTTTTTAAAAAATGGGACCGGTCATTAACTCTGCTCCCCGGAGGGATGAACCGCTTTGCTTGCAACACGTAACAGAATCATATCAGTGTACAATCAAGCAGGCGACTATGTCAAGAATTTAACGCACCGATAAAGATGAAGAGAGGGAGAGGCTTGGAGTCTTCTCCTTCTTGATCTCACAGGCTTAGCACGATGCCACGGATGTACCGAAGGTTCATCTGTGCACGGACGCGTCCCGCGCATCGCGGGACGCGTCCGTGGCACCAAGGCTCACTGTTTTAGGTGGAAGGAAGGTTCAATGGCCAGAGGTTCCTCCGGAAATACAGTCTGTGGCATTTCCGAAAATACTATACTGAGCACTTCATCCATGTGGTCCACAGGTATAATTTCCAGTCCCTCGCGGATCCGGCGGGGGACCTCTTTGAGGTCATTCTCGTTTTCGCGAGGGATAATGACTCGAGCTATCAGGCCCCGTTTCGCGGCCAGGAGCTTTTCCTTCAGGCCGCCGATAGGGAGCACTCGTCCTCGCAATGTGATCTCACCAGTCATCGCCACATCATTAGGGAAAGGCTTCTTGGTGAGGGCCGACACTAGAGCGGCTGTCATGGTTATCCCCGCGGACGGCCCGTCTTTTGGGGTGGCGCCTTCGGGGACATGAATGTGAATATCAACTTTGTTATAGAAATCTGCCTTCAGGCCCAGACCCCACGCCCTGGATCGAACATAGCTAAGAGCAGCCTGGGCCGACTCTTGCATCACCTCGCCAAGCTTGCCGGTCACGATGAGCTTACCGGAACCCGGCATAGGAGCCACTTCCACAATGAGCAGTTCACCGCCAACTTCCGTCCAGGCAAGTCCTGTCGCTACGCCGATTTTCTCCTTTTCCTCTTTAGTCCCATGCCGGAACTTAGGAACTCCGAGGAATTTGCCTACATGACTCGATTCGATCAGTAAACGCTCTCCGGTCCTGCCGGCCACGACTTCTCGGGCGACTTTTCGGCAGACTTTGGAGATTTGGCGTTCCAGGTCCCGGACTCCGGCCTCCCGAGTGTAGCGTCGAATTATCCTGAGGATAGCCTTTCGGCCGAATCCGATTTGTTCTTCAGACAAGCCCGTCGCGGCAATCTGCTTTGGCACGAGAAACCGCTCGGCTATTCGGAGTTTTTCCAGTTCAGTGTAACCCGCCAGGCGTATGATCTCCATCCGATCCTGCAGCGGCGCAGGAATGCCGTGAAGTGTGTTCGCCGTAGTAATGAACATCACCTGGGACAGGTCATAATCCACATCCAGGTAGTGGTCGTTGAAGGTATGGTTTTGTTCAGGGTCGAGCACTTCCAGGAGGGCCGCTGAGGGATCTCCCCTGAAGTCCATGCTCATCTTGTCAACCTCGTCCAATAGCATTACAGGGTTGACGGTCTGCACCTTCTTCATGCTCTGAATGATCTTGCCGGGCAGTGCCCCTATGTACGTTCGTACGGTGGCCCCGAATTTCAGCCTCATCCCGCACCCCTCCCAGGGATATGCGAACGAATTCTCTTCCGGTTGCCCTGGCAACAGATTTTGCCAGCGAGGTTTTACCGACTCCCGGCGGTCCCACCAGGCAAAGGATGGGCCCCTTGGTCTTGCCCACGAGTTTTTGGACTGCCAAATACTCGATAATGCGCTTCTTGACCTCTCTGAGGCCGTAATGATCCTCGTCCAGAATCTTCTGGGCCTCTTCAATATTAAGGTCGCCTTCAGAAGCTGTGGACCAGGGGAGAATTAGAAACCAGTCCACGTAGTTACGGACCACCGTAGCTTCCGCGGACATGGGCGACATGAGTTTGAGCTTGCGAATCTCTTTGCGAACCTTGGCTTCTGCCTCAGGCGGGAGCTTTTTCTTGCTCAGTTGTTCTTCAAGTTCGGCTATCTCATTCTTGAAATCGTCCTTTTCTCCCATCTCCTTCTGGATGGCACGCATTTGCTCGCTCAGGTAGTATTCCTTCTGGCTCTTCTCCATCTGCTTTTTGACGCGATCACGGATCTTCTTCTCTATTTCCGCGATCTCTACCTCGCTCTGCATCAGCTCCAGCAGCTTTTCTATGCGTTCCTTGACTGAGGCGAGTTCCAGTAGTTCCTGCTTGTCTTGAACCTTCAGATTGAGCTGGGCAGCGATGGTGTCCGCGAGCCTAGCGGCATCGGTCATGGAGCGAACGGAGGAAACAAATTCCTGAGGTATTTTCTTATTATGGGCCAGGTAAGTTTCGAACACGGCTTTGAGACTTCGGATCAGGGCTTGGGTCTCTATTTCCCTTTCCTTGACCTCGTCTCCAACAGGTTGAACTTCAACCTGAAAGCACTGATCGCTTTCAATGAAGCGTCGTATAGTGGCGCGCCGTGTTCCTTCCACGAAAACCTTGATCGTGTTATCGGGCAGCTTGAGCATCTGGATGATCTGTCCGATGGTTCCAATGTCAAAAATATCTTCCTCTTGCGGGTTGGTCTGTTGGGCGTTCTTCTGGGAGGCCAGGAATATCATTTTGTCGGCTTTCATTGCCGATTCAAGGGCCTTGATTGAACGCTCCCTTCCCACGAACAGGGGCACCACCATGTATGGAAACACCACGATGTCTCTCAGAGGAAGAAGGGGTAATAACAACGGCGTAGCTGAAGGAATCCCTTCCTTCTTCGCGAAAAACATTTTTAATTCCTCATAATTGGGTTATTGGAGACGGAACCCGTCCCGTCCTTTTCCGAACGCGGATCGGATTCCGACTCGAAGGTTGCTTTTGTTGCGGTTCCGGCGGGCAGAAACACCGGACTTGAAAAGAGATGGTCCCAGGGTCAGGAGGCTGTTTCAGCCTCTTTTTCAAACACGAGGATGCATTGTTCCTTATTATATATGACATCCTCGTTCACAATGACCTCTTGGAGGTTCTTGAATTCCGGCAGATCGTACATAATGTCGAGCATGGACGCTTCCAGTATGGAGCGCAGTCCTCTGGCTCCTGTTTTGCGCGTCAGAGCTTCTGCAGCCACGGCTCGAAGGGCTTCATCGGTGAAGCGCAGCTTGACGTGCTCGAACCCGAAGAGCTTCTTGTACTGCTTGACGAGAGCATTCTTCGGCTCCAAGAGTATGCGCACGAGTGCATCCTCGTCCAACTCGTGCAGCGTGGCCGCTACCGGCAGTCTACCGACGAACTCGGGTATCAGGCCGTAATGGATCAGGTCTTCCGGCTGAACGTGTCCGAGTATGTTTGACACGGCGTCGGACTTGGGGCCTCCGATTTGAGCGTTGAATCCCATGGACTTCATGTTCATCCTTTGGTGGATGACCTTGTCCAGACCCACAAACGCTCCGCCACATATAAAGAGAATATTCGTCGTATCGACCTGGAGGAACTCCTGCTGCGGATGTTTTCGTCCGCCTTTGGGGGGGACATTGGCCATTGTGCCTTCAACAATTTTCAGAAGGGCTTGCTGGACCCCCTCACCGGAAACGTCTCTGGTAATACTCGGATTTTCCGTCTTGCGGGATATCTTGTCGATTTCATCTATATAGACTATGCCGCGACAAGCGCGCGCGATGTCATAATCCGCGTTCTGCAAGAGCATGAGAATGATGTTCTCCACATCCTCGCCAACATACCCGGCCTCGGTGAGGGTGGTGGCATCAGCTATTGCGAAGGGCACGTTGAGAATCCTGGCCAGTGTCTGAGCGAGCAGGGTCTTACCCGAACCTGTGGGCCCGACTAAGAGTATGTTGCTCTTTTGAAGCTCCACGCCATCAATATCTGGCTTGGCTTCGATGCGCTTGTAATGGTTGTGAACCGCGACGGAAAGGATCTTCTTTGCCTGCTCCTGGCCAATCACGTACTCGTCCAATGCCTTCTTGATCTCACCAGGAGTCGGTACTTTTGAACGAGCGCGTCCCAGCTCTTCCTTCTCGTACTCTTCCGCTATTATTTCGTTACAGAGTTCGATGCATTCATCACAAATATACACCGTAGGGCCGGCAATTAGCTTGCGCACCTCATCCTGGCTCTTCCCGCAAAACGAACAGTATAGTGAAGAAAAATTGCCTTTTCTGCCCGCCATAAATTCCCTCCTTGAGCCTCGGTCTTCGCAGGCAGACCGTTGATTTCCCTTGTTCGTCCAAGAAGCGTTGCTGCTCCTCAGCGAAGAGTTTTAGGTTTTTCAGGGCCTTGTGTAAGCTCCCTTTGGTAGATCACTTGGTCTACTATTCCGTATGTGGCGGCTTCAGCGCCACTCATAAAGTAGTCCCTTTCCGTATCTGCTTCTATCCTCTCAAGAGGTTGCCCCGTATGTCTCACAAGGATCTGATTAAGTTCGCTGCGCATTCGGAGAATCTCTCTTGCATGTATCTCTATATCGCTAGCCTGGCCTTGGAACCCCCCCATGGGTTGATGGATCAGAATGCGGGCATGGGGAAGTGCGAATCGCTTGCCCGCTGTGCCGGCAGCCAACAGCAGAGCACCCATGCTCGCCGCTTGGCCGATACAAATGGTCTGAATCTCCGGCTTGATATACTCCATAGTGTCATAAATCGCCAGGCCCGATGTCACTATTCCTCCTGGCGAGTTGATGTAGAAGTTGATGTCTTTTTCGGGTTCTTCACTCTCCAGGAAAAGAAGTTGCGCGATCACCAGATTGGCAATCATGTCGTCTACCGCTGTTCCCAAGAAGATTATCCTCTCCCTCAGAAGCCTCGAATAAATGTCGTAGGATCTTTCGCCGCGACTCGTCTGTTCAACAACTATAGGTACCAGCATGTTTTATTCTTTCTCAGATTGTGTCTCTTCAGTCTGTTCGGCGGCCGGAGGCTCCTCCTCCGTCACCTCAGCATTCTCCTGGATCATCTTGTAGACCTTTTCTTGAAGGAGGGTTTCGCGAAGCTCTCCTAGCATTTTGCCCTCTTCTAGTTGGTCTTTCAAGTAGTCCACCGACAAACCCATCTGTTCGGCCCTTTCGGCTATGCCGGCCTGTAATTCTTCATCAGACACCTCTATCTTTTCCTGTTCACAGACAGCCTTGAGAATCAGGCCCGCTTTTACTGTTCGGACAGCCGAGGGACGCACGTGATCGCGCTGGGCCTGCGTCGGTGCGGGGAACCTCTTTGGATCGATGCCATGTGCTGCCAAGTTCCGCATGGATTGCTCCAGAAAGTTATCTATCTGGCTCTCCACCATGGACTCGGGAACTTCAAAGTCATTTTTCTCTATAAGAGCGTCGATGATCTGGTTTTCTATCTCCTTTTGGGATCGGTTGTCCAACGACCTACGCAGGTCTTTCTCGATCTCCTCTTTCAACGCTGCAAATGTTTCAAATTCTCCCAAATCCTTGGCAAAATCGTCGTCGGGTTCGGGTAATATCCTTTCTTTAGCCTCCTTCACTCTCACTTCAAAGGCGGCGGTCTTTCCGGCGAGATCCTTGCGCGGAAAATCCTCCGGGAGACTTATCGTCAACTCCTTGGTTTCGTCAAGCTTGAGGCCCTCAAGCCTCGCGTCAAAGTCTGGAAGATAAAAATTTCGTCCCAGTTCCATGTGGTAGTCAGTTACCGTCAAGGCTGGTATGGCGGCTCCGCCGCTCTCAGCCTTGATGTCCACCACGAGGTGGTCGCCCTCAGCCACGCCTCGTGCGTCAGGAATTGGCGTCAGAGTAGCATTTCGCTCCCTGAGTGTCTGAATTCTCTTCTCTATTTCTTCTTCGTTTACTTCACGGATGTACTTCTTAAGCTTCAATCCCTGGTAGTCTTTTACCTCAATAGGCGGCGGAACCTCGATTTCCGCGGTATATTTAAAAGGTTTTCCCGTTTCCACAACCTCCGGATCAATCTTGATCACTGAAACGGGGATAATCTTCTTTTCGTCCAAGCCGGGCTGAAAAGTCTCTTCAATAATCTTCCTGGCTATGTCGGCCTCAACTTTTGTCTTGAAATAGCCACGCACAATGTCAAGCGGAACTTTTCCTTTGCGAAACCCCTTGATCTGGACGTTCTTCTTCAAATCCTTGTACTCAGCGTCCATCATTTCAAGGACTTTTTCTTGGGGAATCTCAAAAGTGACCTTTTTCTTGATCTCAGTGAGATCTTCAACCTGAATGTTAGTCATATCTCCTCTTTCATTTTTCGGAATAGCAGCCGTGCAAGGAGTTTAGTGCGCCCCCTCACAACCTTTTTGTGACCACAGTCAGGAAAGAATCTCCTCAAGGGGCCTGACATTCGGTGTTCATATTATACGGCAAACAGCGCCAAAAGGGAAGGGAAGGAACCTCCAGGCGATTCCAACTCTTATTCTCTTGAACGATACAGGCAGTTCTGTTAGAAAACAACCAAGCTTGTCCATCTACGGTGAATCCGCCTGCCCAGCACCATGCCGACGTCCACTCATGAGATCCGGCTTTCCTTTCGACTCGGGCCGCAGTGCTTTTTGGTCCCCGGCAGGAGCCGTGCACAGATGGACTACCAATTCCTGAGGCTCTTGCCAAGAGGCAAATTGTCAGGGGAGGGATTTTGTTGAAACATACACGTCCTGTTGATCCGCCGGTGATCAGTGTGGTCATCCCTCTCTACAATGAAGAAAAAAATGTTAAGCCCCTTGTGGACCGCTTGAAGCAGGTTTTCACCAGGCTAAAATGTCCGTGGGAAGTGGTTTTCGCGCTGGATCCCAGCACAGACAACACCTACGACACGATTGTGGACCTCGTCGATGCAGGTCATCCGATTCGGCTCGTCACCTTTTCCCGCAGGATTGGGAAGCCGCTTTCGCTAATCGCAGCACTTGATCATAGTCGAGGCGACGTTTCCGTGGTGATAGACGCGGACCTCCAGGACCCGCCGGAGTTGATCGAGGCAATGGTCGAAAGATGGCGGGAAGGATTTGATGTGGTGATCGCGCGGCGGTCTTCCAGAAAAGGCGAGAGCTACCTTTATCTTAGGGCTGCGCAGATATTTTATTGGCTCTTGGAGAGGGTTTCTGAGGTGAAGGTACCGAAGGATACGGGTGATTTTCGCCTGCTCGATGCCAGGGTAGTTCGTGAAATATGTCGATTTAGGGAGCGCCACGGATTCTTGAGAGGGCTCACTTCTGCTGTTGGATTCAGTACTACTGTCATTACTTATGACCGGGACCCGCGATTTAGCGGGCGGACCCAGATTTCTTTCATGGGCGCCTTGAACATCGCTCTGGACGGGATTGTGCCGTTTTCGAGGGTTCCGATTCGGATGATCTTTGTGCTGGGTCTGGCGCTGACGGTGCTCGGGACAGGCGGAGGGCTCATTTGGAGTATTTTGGGTGTTTTGCAGGGTTTTTCAGACAAATGGCCGATCATGGTCCTTGTCCTCTTTTTTATGGTTATGTGGGGAATTACGCTTGCAGCCATGGGAATTCTCGGGGAATACTTGGTCAGGGCCTATGAAGAGACACGGGATCGTCCATTGTATATAGTCGATGAGATCATAGAAGCTGACAGCGTGCCGTTGAAGCTGTGTGAAGATTAGTAAGATCAGGGGGTGCCCTGTTGATGATAGATTTCTTGCCTGAAAGGCGAAGTGGCAGCCGATGAAAGCACTTGTGACTGGAGGTGCGGGCTTCATCGGCAGTCATATCGTCGATGAACTGCTCCGCCGCAATAATGAGGTAGTCGTCTACGACAATTTTTGCACCGGCTTCGGGCAGCATCTGGAACCTGCCGTTAGTGAGGGAAGAATAAGACTGGTTGAAGGGGACATTCTTGACGCATCGAGACTCACAAAGGCCATGGAAGGTGTTACGACGGTATTCCACCTGGCCGCCAACGCTGATGTAAGAGGCGGGCAGATCGACCGAAACGTAGATCTGCAGCAGAACATCATTGGTGCTCATCGGGTTCTGGAGGCGATGAAGGCCGTGTCAGCGAAGGAAATTGTGTTCACCAGTTCGGCAACCGTGTACGGAGAGCCGGATCGATTCCCGACCCCGGAGGATTACGCCCCGCTCCAGACTTCTCTGTACGGCGCTTCCAAGCTGGCAGCCGAAGCCATTATTCAAGCCTACGGAGAGTACTTCGACATACGGAGCCATGTTTTTCGGTTCGTCTCGTGGATAGGAGAGCGTTATTCCCACGGTGTGATCTTCGATTTCGTAAATAAGCTTCGGGCTAAACCGGAGGAACTGGAGATACTCGGCGACGGAAACCAGAAGAAGTCTTATCTCCACGTTGAGGACGGGATCCGAGGAATATTTATGGCTCTGGAAAAGATGACCGCTCTAAAAAACGTCATTAACCTCGGCCATGTCGAGTACATGAACGTCAAGAATCTAGCCGAGATCGTTTGTGAAGAACTGGGTTTGAGCGACGTTGCCTATCGTTATACAGGTGGCCCCAGAGGGTGGCTTGGTGACAGCCCATTCGTGCATCTCGACATATCCAAGTTGCAGTCCATCGGTTTTCGGCCGAGAATCAGCATCGAAGAAGGGGTTCGGCGGACTGTGAGATACCTCGTGGAAAATCCCTGGATCTTGGCATCTCGACGCAGCTAAGCATTCCCATCGGCGTTCTACCGGCCCATCGCAACGGTCACGGCTGCTCTGAACGGTCAAACATTGAGACTTATAGATCGATACATAACCACCGAATTCCTAAAGATCTTCGCCATCTGCCTGACTGGATTCATCATGGTATTCCTGTTGGTGGAACTCACCGACAAGATGAAATACTACTTCCAGTACAATCCTTCAGGGTGGCTGATGATGAAGTACTTCCTCGTGAAGCTGCCAGGCTACCTATTTTTCGCCATCCCGTTAGGAATTTTAATGGGGGGCATGCTTTCACTGCTGCTGATGGCTCGTCACTCCGAGATCATTGCCATGCAGGCCAACGGGATTGACGCCCTCAGCGTTGCCCGACCCGTGCTATTGATAGGATCGGCGGCATCCTTGATTATGTTTGTAGCGAATGAAACGATTATTCCATGGTCAAATAGTTACAGCGAGCACATTCAGAATGTGGAAATAGCGGGGAAAGCGGACACAACGGTCTTCAAGAGGGATCACATCTGGATGCGGTCGCCTGATTCCATCACCGAAATTCGCAAGTTCGATAACTCACAACAGACGCTCGAGCATGTTTCGATCATCCGGTGGGACGAAAATTACAACTTCACCGAGAGGATTTTTGCAGACAAGGCAAAGTGGTGGGAGAATCAGTGGGTCTTTTATGGCATAAACCGCACGAGCCGTACAAGTGAGGGAAAGTTCCACGTGGAGAGTCTGCCCTCCGCGGTAGTGGCGCTGAAGAAATCTCCCGCAGATTTCGAAAGAGTGGAGAAAGTCGCAAAAGATATGAACCTGACACAGCTTGGCGATTACATAGATAAACTCACTGACGAAGGGCAGGCGCCTACCCGATACGTGGTAGACTGGCACGACAAAATCGCGTTTCCGTTAGTTTGTCTAATCATGGCGGCCCTGAGCGTGCCGTTTGCCGTCAGAGTGAATCCGCGAGGAGGCGGAGTGGCGGTAGGATTGGCTTTGTCACTGATTGTGGCTTTCAGTTTCTGGATAGTGCACAGCATGTTCATAGCACTCGGCCACGGCGGGTACATTCCGCCGATTATGGCAGCCTGGGCAGCTAACCTCATCTTCGGCCTGACCGCGACCATTCTGTTGCTTCAGGCGGGCACCTGACATTTTTTTCAGGGGGATGCTTATTGTACGAGGCTTGGAGATACACGTAGAGGAGGCCCTGAAAAGTTCGCGTTTTCTCGGAAACAGACCCTGTCAGGCTGAATAGTCACGTGACTTAATTTTACCTGTTTAGCCACGGGCACGAGCGCCGACCTGGAGAAAATCACTGCTGTCGCTTGAACTGCGCAAACAGCCCCGGATCGTGAGTGTCCTCGAACACCTCAATGGATGTATATTGGTTCGGGTCGTCGAATCGCACGTACATAATTTCTTCGTCGAACGAGCCCTTTCGCTTGTGGCGAAGCTCACTCCCCGAGAACTTCCATGTCCCGTCCTGGACTTTTTCATCGTTGCCGATTCGCGAGACACGACGAAACGTCCCGTCATCTCGATATTCCAAAATTAGCGTAAAGGCATGGACACCTCTGCTAACGAATGAGCGCCCCTTGTATGCCTGTCTGTAGGGCTTACCCGGCTCTTTGGTTTGAGAAATCTCCCAGACGCCGAGAAGCTTGGTTGAATCTCCGTTCATCGCGGGCTTTTTGATCTGCTTCCCCTCTTGGGCATAAATGGGGGGCATGGACAGGCTCAAGATGACGCCCGCACAAAGGATCAGAGCTACTCGCCTGATAGTCACGGTTCACTCCTTAGCCAAAATCGCGCCTTATGTTTTGGTAAGCCTTCCAACCAGGGTTGATCACGGGTTGGTAAAGGAAGAAGATAACATCTCGTGGCGGCGGAAGTTAGCACAAGCCTCCCGATTCTGCAAGATCAACCTTGTTCGCTTGACCTGGGAATGATAGGGTGCGTATGAACCAACAGGTGGTTTACATGAGAAGCATCATACGAAAAATGCCTTTTCTGGGTGACGGACGGGTTCTCCTGGGAGTAATTTTTGTGATTGCAGGATTGTTTGTAGCCCGGGAAGGCATTCTGAAGCTTAGGGACATATGGCAGCAGTTCGCGCCCTTCTTCCCTTTATCGTTGCCTGATGACGTGTCTCAAAGGGCGATCCACTCTGTTCCGGACATTTTCAAGTTCTTTGTGGTGCTCGTAAGTTCGGTTTGCGCTATTCTTGTAGGGGCCCTATGGGCCGTTTCCGGAGTTCAAGACTTATTTCAGGCCCGCAGGAAAATTCCCCGGCCGCCGGATTTCGAGAAGCCCGAGTTGGTTGCGGAATCTATCAGATCAGGTAGGACCCTGTACTGGACGTCAACCCCTCGCCTGATGCGGAGCTTGTGGAAACTTTGGTCCCCGGCTCGCTTCATGAGCCCTATATCTTATCAATTCATGAAAGAAGTGCTCCGGTCATTCCTCAAGATTGCCTTACTTGCGGTCCTGATTGCTCTGATATTTACTTTCCTGAGGGCCACCCCTGCCTTGCTGGAAAGGTACTTCCACATCAGCCTCAAAGTAGTTGTGCCGTCAGCCGGCCCGCTGTTTTTTCTTCTTGGGCTGGTTGCATTCATCAATTGCTTAATCCTTGTGAATCTTGTCCCTTTCAAGAGGGTGGAGTTCATGCGGAGCTGCGAGGTTGCGCCCGTGAGCGGCAGAGGTGATCCTCACGTATTCTTCGCGCTTTTGGAGGAAGGGTGCAAATTGCTGACTGCCAGGGGGCGACCTGGCCGTGGGGCCGTGCGTCTGGAAGAGGAGACTCGGCCGCATATGAAAGGGACTTTAATTGAGAATTTCCCCGAAGGCGTGCGAGGACTGATTACCCCGGCAGGATATGTCTGTTTGCCTCTGATCTTGCTGTTGCTCACAATGGGGTTTACTAGGCTAATACATTTTCAGCGGTCCATCGGCCCTATGGCTTATATGGAGTTCCTAACCGTGCATTCTCTCGATTACTTGTTGGAGCTGGTCTTTGGACTGGGGTTGATACTTTCGGGTTTGTATTTTGCTGAATGGGCCCGAAAGCTGTTCGATGTGCGCAGATACCGTTCCGCCCTTATATTTTGTCACACGGAAGGGCAGTCCGTCGGTGAACCACTGGCAGGGACTGCGAATCCGCGGTCTCGGAGTCGCCGCGCATCGGAAGGAATGAGGTGGAAGGTCGCTCAAGCGGTGGATGATCAATTTGCAGCCTGGGCCAAGGATCCCCGCGCTGCCAAGAGGTTCCACGTGGAAGTATGTTGGGCCGAGGCCATTTCCGAATCGGTTGGAACCGCTGGCCCTCGCTACCTGATCGAAGCAAGGAAAACACAGTCGATCGACAGTGCGCTAAGTCGTATCATCGAGCTGCCGTTTCACGTGGATTTCCAGATAGAAGCGCTTGCCTGTGCACCCACGCCGACGGTCGGGGTCTGCGCTGAAAACGGGGGTAGCCAGGTCGAGAGGCCTGCCAAGGACGGCACTACGCCACCATCAGGGTGAGAAGGTCAGGAACCGAGCGTACGAAGGTGCGAGTCAGCAAACCGTATCATTCCACCCTTAGTGAAAGAGAGTCCGCAAGATTATAGCAGTTCTCGAAAGTAATCACGGATTGACATGTGGGTGTCCCGCCACGCGGGACTGGGCAAGCCAGCAGTGGCACCCGACGCCTGATATAGGCTGGTGGGACAGGCTTCCAGCCTGTCTATTGGGAATGACGGGCAAGATGCCCGTCGCCACCAAATCATTTTCTTTTTCCGCCACTACTTTTGAGAACCGCTATATACCGACTCCCACGGCCAGGGTGGTACACATCCGTGGCACCGTGAGATCAATCTGCTCACAATAGAGAAAAAGCACATAGGTATTGGTGGGATATAGGCAGGGGACCGTCTATCTGATCTGAAGATAGCTTACTGAGGATTTGCCGCCGGGGCTAGCGCTGAGGGCCGGGAGAAACTTCGAGAAGCTTCTCCCGGAATCTTTGCAAGGCACCGAAACCCTCTCACAGAGAGAGCCGACCAGGACTTAGAGCTCAAGCCAGGAGTGCGAGTAAAGAGACTGGCCCAGGAGGAGCCTCGTTGTCTTGACGTATCCTATCTCCCGTTTACTCATGCCGGCAGTGTCAACGTCCTCGCCTTCGAAGACGCGGGTCACAAGGTTCTCGAGTTCCATCGAATTGTCGTGGGCTATGTTCACGATCTCGTCATCGAAGCCGTCGAGGATCGCCGACGTTATTCCGCATTTCTTGAGTATGCAAAGATAAACCTGATTGAGAATGTCCCTGAGTTCGTCGGGCGAGCCATTTGAAACATTGGACAGCCCACATGTGGACTGGGATCCAGGCGCGAGATCCGGCAGCCACTGCATGAACGTGGTGCATCCCTGGAGTTCCTGCTGCTGAGACGACACCGGCACCACGATAGGATCAAACCAGATCCTCTCTAGTGCGATGCCTTCCTCCGCGGCTTTTGTCATCATGCTGTCCAACAGGACCGCGCGCTCGTTCTCATCACGGGGTATTCCCTCGGGGCCCCACATCAAGCCGACCATGTCGCATCCATACTTGCTGACAAGCGGCAATTGCAGCGCCATGCGTTCGGGAGTGGCCATGATCGAGTTGATCACTGCCGGACCTTTTTTTGGAACGTAAACCTGCAGCCCCGCTTCGACGGCTTCACTATTGGTGGTGTCCAGGAACAGGGGAAGATCTGTGACTTCCTGAACAGTTTTGACGAGCCATTGCATCATTTCGGACCCGCCTTTTCGGGCCGGGCCGAGATTGAGGTCTAGGAGATCGGCCCCTCGGTCCGTAAGCTTTACAGCCCATTCCTGTATGGGCTTGGGATCCTTCTCACGCATGGCGTTGCCCGTGTACTTGGACATAATGTTAATGTTCTCAGCCACCACCTTTATCATGGATCAGCACCTCCTGATTTGACTCCTGTTCCTATCTGGAAAAGCAGGAAAAATAAAAGAAACACTAGCACACTCCGGCCCAGGATCAAAGGAGAATGTCGCCTTTTTCTTGCCGGTGTGGGGACTTGTGGGGGTATGGGGAAGAGGCGTCGTCTCTTCCCCGTTGTCGGTTTCTAGGCCTAGGAGACCTTTACTTAGCAAAATTCTGACGAAGGTAGGCGGGAATGTGGGCGCCTTCCCTGGGACCAATGGCAATCTCCCAACCCGGAAGCTCTTCTTCCAGATCACCGCTGATGATTGCTGCCGCGCCGGGGATGACCAGTTTTCTCATCTTAGTCTTCTCTTCGATCCCGGACTTTTTGACAAAAGGACCGATGAGATCGCCCACGAATTTGCCGGCAGCCCATGCTGTCAACACCGATAGACCGTCCGTATTGAGCACCAAAAGCCAGGACGGCACGCGGCTCGACTCGACCTCGCCCGAGACGATAAAGTATGTCAGGGAGAAGTTGCTCGTGATCAGCACGGGCGATTTGTCTGTCGGGTTCCCGATCGGGTATATCCCCTGCTCTGTGGTCATGGGCCGCTGAGGATCCGTGAAGATGTTCAGCCGCTGGAGAAGCAGAGGGAAGAGGAGTTCACCGCGGAGGTCGCTCAGTATCGCTATTCCGCCGTATTTGGATATAAAAGTGCCGGCGACAATGGCTTCGTCTACCGGGTTATCCGTCATATCGCACGGAAATACGATAGTCGGGAATCCCAGGGGACGATAGAGCTTCTCGAGCGCGAGGCGGCGGATCATAACGTTGTCCCGCAAGAGTTCCGCAAGATTTCGTGTGCCCGAATCTAGGACAATATCCTTATGCCCCTTTTCTATAAGCTTGGCGCTGAGGCTGGCGACGTCTCCCACTTTGCTCGCTTTGACCGTAAGCGGGCAATCGAATTCCTTGGACAGTGCGGAGACCGCGTCCAGATTTGCCTCTGTCGCGGCGTAGATGAGCGGCCTGCTCTTACCGACCTTGGCCAAAGCGGCCTTGAGGGTATCCACATTGTCGCTCATAAGAATCAGAGCAGCCCCGGCATCAGAAGCCTTCTTGGCGATCTTGGCAAACCGTGCGGGATCTCCTCCGTCCTTCACTGCTATCAAATCCGGCTTCAGGGTGAGGCCGACTCTCTCGTATTTCAGTTCCTTAAATGCCTTGAGCTTTCCATCCACTGAAGCGTCGTCTTCGGATGCGGCAATGAGGCAGCCAAGGGCCGTTGGATTGTTAAAGGTCTTTTCATGCCGATAAAGAACTGTCTCTCCTCCGGTCTTCACCGCGCTGTCCCCGGTACCGATCTGAACGGTTCTTATGGGCGGAGCGGAAGCGGATGCAAGCTTTTCCTTGGCTTCGTCTGAAACATAAGGACACTGGTCCAACTCGGCTTTCCCCGCAGCCAGGTTCATGGCGAAGGCGAGGCATGTGGGAACCCCACATTCTGCACAGTTCTTCTTGGGCATCATCTTGAAAATCTGTATTCCGGAAAGCGCCATTGAATAGACCTCCCTCTCGAGGCGTTATCCCCAAGGATAAAGATGTTTGTCGAGAAATTGAATATGTTAAAGGGGGCCCCGACGGCGAAGCCCCCGATTTACCTGGATCGCACAGGCGAAGATATACCCGTTTTGGCTACATTACCCCACAATGGGATCCATAGTCATCGCCGGGTGCTCTTTTTCCTGCAGGAATGGCAGGATCTCATCTTCCGTGACTCCCACGGTCTCGTCGGCAATCCTGTCGGTCAGGTTCTCGACGCCGCGTTCTTTGCCGAGAACATCGATCTTGTCGCGAAGCATCTCTTTAAGCGCCTTGGGCAACCAAACGAGCCTTAAGATGCCGCCCTCGGCAGAGACGAACTTCCTGGAACCGATATAGAGCTTACTGTGGCCCACGAAGCCCGGGGTTATGTTCCCGCCTCCGGCACTCCCTGCCAACGTCGTAAACTTCATGCCGCAGGGGGTCGGACCCTTGTAGTCCCGGTCCACACTCATGACGCCGTTGGCCATAGGCAGCACGGCGGCGATAGCCTCGAAGCAGCCGCAGGACGTCATGGGATCTTCCATGATCGAGTAGGCATTGTACTTTTGCACTTTGCCACGGGAAGCCTGCTGCACGAACGCGTTGACGCCCTCCCACTGGCCGAGTCGCTCATCGATGACTTTACCTTTCTCGATAGGCTGGTTCGGACCTGTGGGATTGATTTCGTTGGAGGCCTTGCAGTCCAGCCAGTTGTACGCGCCGCAGAGTCCTGTCCGCTCGGGTGTGACGACGCAGACGTGAGACGGAGCGAAGCTCTGGCACAGCGTGCAAGAATAGAAGGTGGGCTCGTCTTCGTCGGTCATGCCCTCTACACGGGCATCTCTGACCGTGTATGTCTTCTTGGCCGTTGCGAGGAGCTTATCGACTTCTTTCTGATCTGTGAAGATCTTTACCTGGACCTTGTCGAGCACCGACCCGAAATCCTGGTGGTACTTGGCATGGAGTATGGAGCCTATGTGTGCAAGGCTGAAGCCTTTTTCCACAGCGCCTTTTCCGATACGAACCCACGCGATATCCCTCTGGCCTATGTGCATGATGCCTTGGGCATAGTTTATCAGGTGGTGGATCTGACGCTCGAGAATGGGCTCGAAGTCGGACTGCATCTTACGGCCGGCAACCTCGACGAGGATACCCAGCGGCATCCGGGTACCGGGTTCAATGTCTTTGAGGTCCTTCCCGATAACCTCTACTTTGCCATCCTCGACATCGTTCATGTCCTTCATGAGAGTCAGCTCGACAGCCTGGGTCTTGCCGCCGCCGGCTTCCATGTAGATGTCTTCCCCGCGGATTCTTTCGCCCTCGAAGGCCGGACCGTAAGCAACCGGGACAGGAACTTCCGTCACGGTTACCTTCAGACCGCGGACCTCTATAGCGCGGGCAACGATATCCTTGTGCGGGATGTTGGAAACGACGTGCTCGTACGTGCACACGCCGGTGGGGAGAATTTGCGGAATGGGGGTATCTGCTATTGTCGGGAAGCCGTAGTTAATGACTCCCGCTGCAGCGGCATACCACTCATCGGAAACGTCTCCAAGAGCCAGGACGAACGCGAAAACGCGGTCTTTATTATAAATGAGCACCTTGCGGAAATCGCCGGGCTCAATACCACCGAAGCTCAATGCCGCGCGAGTGGCAAATCCGACGGCGAAGATCGCTGACGAAATGTCGGGTCCAAAGGGGACCAGACGAGTGGGCCAGCCGATTTGAACCCCGGCTTGACGGAGCTGCTGTGAGAAGCTCGTTCCGTTATGCTCGGCTGCCATGAAGACATAGAGGTTCTTCTTCTGGAGTTCGAGCGCCATGTCCGCGGCTATCTCTTTAGTCGGGGCTGATCCGACAATGGCCGCGAATCCCGGAGCCGTGCCGTCAACAAACTCGACGCCACGTTTTCTCAGAATGACGTCATCAGCGGCACCCAACCAGAGCTTATCGTCGGTGGGGTCTTCTGCGGGCAAGTAGAAATTAGGCTCTTCGAGGTAACGAATCGCTTCGATGATTTCATAGTTGAACAGACTCGCCATCCCCGCGTCCAGAACCGGTCCCAAGTAGGGGAGAGGAGTCTTTTCCCTCACGGGAGGCGGAATAAGCTGCTCAGAGCGGTCCAGGACTACTCCGGCATCGCCGAGGGTCTTGACCGGGAAACCGAGAATACCGTAGATAACGGGTAGATAGTAGCCGGTATTAGGAAAGGAGATCTCTTGTTTCTTCCCGTACTTCTTGACTGCCTTCTCGTATTTCTTCCTGGCCTTCTCGTAGACCTTGTGAGCGCCGGATATGACATTTGCTGCGACTATCTTTGACACTGTTCATTTCCTCCTATGGAGACTTTGGAGCTAATCAGAGGGGAGGGGATTGGCCCCCTCCCCGGGTTGTGCCGAAACTCACAAATTATCCGGCTATTTCTCTGCGCATGGCCATATCCATGAGCACGCGCTCTCTGGCTTTGTCGATGCCGAGCGCTTTTCTCTTGGAGTCAATCTGCGCTATTATCCGCTTGGCCATCTCGTATGGGTCTTTCTCAACAAAGTCCCACCTTCCGCCGTAAACCTTCTCGATATCCTTGAACAGGTAATTGGTGCAGATATCTTCGTTGATGGTCGGGAAGCCAGCGCCAAAGAGGACATAAGCGCCGGACGCTACGAAGTACTGACCGATTGCCACCGCCTTCTCACTCATCCACTCGGGCGCGCAACCCACAGCGGGTAGATCGGAGATGTCGTCGCCGAGTCCGCCATCTCTTACGACCGCAGTAGCGGCCATGAGGATTCTGGTGTTGTCAACGCAGGAGCCCATGTGTAGCACGGGCGGTATGCCTACGGTCTCGCAGACCTCGGCAAGGCCCTCACCAGCATATTTTGTGGCCGCTTCCGGTGTGAGCAAGCCGTGCTTCCCGAGGGCTATGGCCGAGCAACCGGTGGTGAGGATGAGAACATCGTTCTTTATAAGCTCTTTGGCGAGCTCGACATGCAGGTTGTCGTGCTGAACACGCGGATTCCCGCAGCCGACTATGCCGGCCAGACCTCGGATACGGCCATTGATGATGTTGTCGTTCAACGGTCGGTAACTGGCGCGGAACATTCCGCCCAGCATATAGGTGATGGTCTCGTGGCTGAAGCCGACCACCATGTCCTGCTGCTCCGTGGGGATTGAGACTTTGCTCTTGTCCCTGTTGGGGAAGTTGTCAATCGCGTCCTTGACGATGGCTTTCGCAGTCTCGAGACCGTAACGCTCGTCAAAAGCATAATGCTTGTAGGCGCCCTGCATCTGCGCGATGGGGCTGGTCGTGACAACTTGGGTGTGGAAGCATTTGGACAGTTCGGCAAGACCCTGCATGACACACTGGACGTCAACCACGATGGCTTCAAGCGCGCCGGTGATCACGGCCATTTCCTGCTGCAGGTAATTGCCCGCAATGGGGATACCGTGACGCATCAGGATCTCGTTTGAGGTGCAGCAGATGCCGCCGAGGCTTATGCCGCCGGAGGCGCCCTTGCTCTTGGCGTACGCGATCATCTCAGGATCCTGAACCGCCTGGACGATGATCTCGGAGAGGGAGGGCTCATGACCGTGAACAATAATGTTCACTGTGTCCTCTTTCATGCATCCGAGGTTCACCTTGCCGAGTATGGGTACAGGAGTCCCGTACAGGATGTCGGAAAGGTCGGTGGCTATCATGGAGCCGCCCCAGCCATCCGCCAGAGCGCACTTCGTAGCCAGTCGGATGATGTGTTCCATATCCTGGTTCACGCCCATGTGGGTCATGTGCATGACTTCCACAACCGATCGGTCAATACCCGCAGGAACAACGCCCTCTTTTCTCCAGATTTCCTGACGCTTCAGGGGCGCCCGCTTGATATTGATCAGCTCGCCGTCCTGTTGGCCGTACTGCTGGAGAGCCTTTTCGCCCACCTCGATAGCTATGTCGTTGACCTCACGACCTTCGGTCTCGATGCCATAATCCATAGCCACTGCCAGGAGTTTCGGAATGTCTTTGATGTGATAGTCGGGAAGTTCGCCTTTGGCCGCGTGCAGGAAGGTGTGGGCCACGTGTCGGCCGTGATCGCTGTGGGAGGCTGTCCCGGCTGCGATCATCCTGGCGAAGTTACGAGCGGCAATGGTTTCCGGAGTGGCTCCGCAGACACCGCATCTCTTCTTTCTCTCTTCCGGGGTTTCTTCTCTACCCTTGGGCGGCAGAACCCGACATGGGCCCATGTTGCAGATTTTGCAGCAGGTCCCGCCTTTGCCTATGGGGCAGGCCGTCATGGTGCGGGATCGATGGAAAGCCGTGGAATAGCCTTCTCGATCAGCTATCTTTAGACCTTCGAGAGTAACAGGGTCGATGGTATGCTGTGTCCAGTCGGCAGGGCCAATCTCTTTCTTCTTGGCCGGTGGAGCCGCCACCGCAGCGGGGCCTGTTGCTTTCGCTTCGCCGCCGAAAGCTGACCTCAGCGCCTTGAACACGCTCACCATCTCTTTGAGGTCATCAATTAGTTCGTTGGGCAATTTTGCCATATCCGCTTCCTCTTGTTCATCTGCCGGCTTGGCGGCCGCGGCAGGCATTTCTTTCATGGGGGGTGCTTTCTCGACCTTGGGTGCGGGTGCAGGTTTTGCGGCAGCCGCGACCTTTTGCTCGGCGGGTTTGGCAGGGGCAGGTTTGGCCGCTGCCGGGGCTGCCTTGGTTTCGGCGGCAGGAGCCTCACCGGCCAAGGACATGTCTACGCCCATAGCGTCGAGAGTCGTCTCGATCATCACGTTGGAAAGGTATTTGCGGATGTGTTCCAGCGTCTTGGGGTGCCTTAGAATCAGAATGTCAGAGCCCGCCTGAAGAGCGCTCAATCCTGTAATTGACTCAAGGTTGATAGCGCGTACGCCGGCATCTCCCAATTTTGGGTCTTCTTTGGTCGGGAGCTTTGCCTCTTTGGTCTTCCACACCTCTTCGGCGATATTGTTAATAACGGGATACTGGAGCTTGTCGTCATTCTGGGTCAAAGCCGCCTGACGTATTCTCTCCATGATCGAGTAACAGTATTCCATGCCGTAGCCGACGGAGCCGGTGGTCGGGTCGATCAGTATCTTGTCGTTGGGTACGCCGAGGTTTTCGAGAAGTATGTTCAGTTGCTTGGCCAGGTTGATATCAATGGGGGAGTTGGCGGCAACCACGTGCTTATATGCTATGGCAGCGGCCCCTACCTGCTTGTAGTTCCCTTCGGTGACGGGGCCGATCACTACGTTCAGGCCAGTACACGACTCTGCCACGGCCTTGAGGACCTCAGTGTTCTTGTCATCACTGGAGGTTCCCCAGACAATCAATGGAACACTGATTGCTTCAGCCACTTCCTTGGCCACTTTGGCGGCATGCTCCGCCGAGAGATTCTTGCCGTTGGGATCAGTGCCTTGCAGCCAAAGGCAAACTATGTCTGCCTTATACGTGTCAACGCATTTCTTGGCCCAGGCAACCGGATTGCCCAGCACGTCTTTGAAGGGCTCCCGCGCCTCTGCGGCCCATTCTTCTGGTTCGATGTCCAGAATCTGAAGGGCGAGCTTGGGAGGATTAGGGTTTTTCCCCTCGAAAGAGTAGAAACTGTATCCAGTTTCTCCGCCTACCACCACTTCACATCCTGGTTTTCCTATCTTAATTTCACGGATTTTTCCGGAGTACTTTGTCTTTGGCAGTTCAGCCATACGCCACCTTCCTTAGCCGGGTTATTAGACTGACTAGAGTCATTTGGTATTCTTAGAAACAACTTCTCAGGCGGGATTCTTTCTCTTCTCGCTACCAAACCACTCTGTGGAATAGAAGTATCTTTCCGCGGTGGTAAGGTATTTTTTGACGGGGCTAGCGGCCTCACCAATGTTGACAAAGTTGATATTCTTTCGCCAGTGGTACCGGTCCTCATCTGTACCCTGAGCATAGGTGGGCAACAGGATTTTAACCTTCTGCCCGTCAAAGCGTTCTTTCTCTTCGTACTTCTCGCCAGACATAACCGCACTCCTCTCTTGCGTCGAGATCTTTGATTTACTATGGCAAAAAGCTGCCAGGGGTCTTGCTTTTTCCGGAAACCGGAGACTGCGATGGGTAAGCCCTAATATTATGCCGGAGGGTGGTCTTAACTGCAATATTTTTTTTGGAATTTGCCGTCGATAGTACGTTTTGGCAAAACACGCGCGTTGGCGCGCCAGTGTTGTCCTTGAAACAAGACCTCTCTGCCACTCTGCATTGATGGTTCAGGCTAAGCTGCATCCGGTCGTCGGGGTCCGGGTATAAACACGTAGTATGTGACCGGCAGTCCAGATGACTGCGCTAACCCGGGTCACGTATATACCAGAAATACTATAACAGGTATTAGTGACCGGGGGAAGAGCCGCGCGGCTAAGGCCGCGCTGTGGCGTCCACCGGCTAGTGAGCTATAGTCTTATCGAGGGCTTAGATCTCTTTGCCAGGTAGTCCAGCCGGTTAAGGGCGTTCACCATGGCTTTAGCGGAGGCGACGAGGATATCCTCGTGCGCGCCCTTTCCTACGGCCACGTTTCCGCCCTCTTCCAGACGAATTGTCGCTTCGCCCATGGCGTCAGTGCCGTCGGTGATGGCACTGATTGAGAACCGCAGGAGCTTCGGATTGCGGCCCGTCAGCTTTAAGATCGCATTGTAAGCTGCATCCACAGGGCCGTTACCCAATTCAGCTCCTTGGTACTCTCCTCCTTCTATTTCCATTTTTACTGTCGCGGTAGGGACGACATGTGAGCCGGACATGATTGTGACGGCGAGGAGCTTGTAAGTCTCCGCAATCCGCAGAACTTCCTCGGCTATGATCGCTTCAATATCTTCGTCGAAGATGGTCTTCTTACGGTCCGCAAGACTTTTGAATCGCTGGAAGGTGCGATTGAGTTCCTCTTCGGTCAATTGGTAGCCTAATGCTTTTACTCGCTCCCTGAGCGCATGACGTCCCGAGTGCTTTCCAAGCACCAACGAGGACTTGGCTATCCCCACGGATTCGGGATCCATAATTTCGTACGTAGACTTCTCTTTGATAACCCCATCCTGATGTATCCCAGCCTCATGAGCAAAGGCATTGGCGCCGACTATAGCCTTGTTCGGCTGGACTGAAATGCCCGTTATTGCGGTGACCATGCGGCTGGTGTGGTAAATTTGCTGCGTGACTATTCCGGTATGCGCGCCAAATACATCTTGTCTGGTCTTGAGGATCATTGCGATTTCTTCAAGGGCCGCGTTTCCGGCCCTCTCGCCGATTCCGTTAATAGTACACTCCACTTGCCGGGCGCCGGCCTTGATGGCAGCCAGAGAATTTGCTACCGCCAGTCCGAGGTCATTGTGACAGTGGACTGAGATGACCACATTCTCGATGCCGTTGACCTTTTCCCGTACCGTCCGAATCAAGCCCGCCATCTCTTCCGGGTAAGAATATCCCACCGTATCGGGAATATTGATAGTGCCCGCGCCCTCATTAACAGCGGTCTGTACCACACGGCAAAGGAAGTCGGGATCGCTGCGGGTGGCGTCTTCGCAAGAGAACTCCACCCAGTCGGATAGCGACCGGGCCAAACGTACGGCTTGGCCGGCACGCTCAATGACTTCGTCGCGCGACATTCTAAGTTTATGCTCAAGGTGTATATCGCTGGTGGCGATGAAAGTGTGAATGCCCGGCAGATTGCCGTTCTCCACTGCGCGCCAGGCGGTTTCGATGTCTTCGGCGGCTGTCCTAGCCAAGCCAACGATGCGGGCATTCTTAATTACTCTGGAGATCTCGCTTACAGCCTCTCGGTCACCTTCAGAGCTGGCCGGAAAGCCCGCCTCGATTATGTCTACTCCAAGTTTCTCAAGTTGCCTGGCCAACTGGAGTTTTTCCTGCTGATTCATCGTGGCGCCGGGTGACTGCTCGCCGTCCCGGAGAGTGGTGTCGAATATCAAGACTCTTTCTGACATGCTCTCCTCCTAAGTGTGTCGAGGCGCGTTCGGAGTCGCATTTGCCCCCGAGTCCTAACGGACGCGCCTTTCAACGGATCATTAGGAATGTGTATCACCCGTGAGGCTCGATTTGCAACGTGTTGCTGAAAACAAATAGTGGGAGGGCGCGGTAGGAGCAGTTTTCGGGGTAAATTGGGCGTCTCGCAGCAATGACATCTATGGCCGATATTGTAAGTGCACCTGCCGCCTTTGGCATGTCAGGCAGGGCGATCGCGGCCCTGTGGAAATCAACAGGTAGGGCTGAGATGGTCAGTTTGCAGGGTTTTGTTCGACTGGAGTTATGCTCGCTTCGGGAGGTGGGGCATCAACAGGCCGTTCGAGCAGTCGCTTTTTATTGCGGGTGTGCAATATGATGGTCAGAATGGGGCCCGAAACGACATAGGCAGCGCAAAGCAAAAACGGGACGACGAGGGGAGCCGCGGCGATCAAAGCCAAGAGCAACACGAAGGCAACAGTGGAACTGAAGGGCTTCTGTTTAACGAGGGTAAGATCTTTGAAAGCATGAAATTTTACAGAGCTTACCATGAAGAAGGAGATCACAAAGGTCAGAACGAGGAGCGGGGTTCTAAAGTCCGCAGGGTTCAACTGAAGCTTGTGAAAGAATAGGACCGTGGTAGCAACCATGACAGCCGCGGCTGGTATGGGCAGGCCGTTGAATCGTTTGGGGTCGATGCTGCCGGATTGAACGTTGAACCTCGCAAGCCTGAGAGCTCCACAGGCGACAAATACGAAGGCACTCACCCAGCCTATGCGTCCGTACGGGGCAAGGGCCCATATATAAATCAAGAGAGCGGGGGCTACCCCAAAGGAGATAACATCCGCGAGGGAATCAAGCTCCAGCCCGAAACGCGTGGTGGTCTTGGTGAGACGGGCCACCTTTCCGTCAATGCCGTCGAAGAAGCCAGCGACTAAGATCAAAGCTCCTGCCAACAAGAACTCACCCTTTATGGAGGCAATTATGCTGTAAAAGCTGAAAAAGATGCTCGTTAGGGTCAGAAGGGAAGGGAGGATGAAAATCCCCTGCTTCATTTTGTTGATGGGGATTCTCTTTCGTGGCGGTCTTGCGGGGAACTCACCCCCGTCCTGCTGGCGCCTACGGTTCCTAAAAAAGGGTCGCCTGTTTCGAGGTCGTGTTGTCATAAGTCGGCACCTCAGTCAGGTGGCTAGCAATCATTACTTTGACGAAGCAAAGTCCACGAATTTTCAATCATTCGAGAGAGAGACTCGAGGGTGTTGCCAGGAGCCGATGCCCGAAGTCCCGCGAGTACGCCGAGACGAAACTTGCCGCAACGAAAGCCAAGTAATGAACCTCACGGCAGCCAAAGGGTCGCCATGAGGGCGGCTAAAGGCATCATAATGTTTTTGTGACGTTATGGCAAGGGATTAACTAAGATTTTGGCACATCAGAGCCTGGGCTTGCCGGAGCGGACTTCGTGGCAATTATTGTGACTCCAGCCCTAACCGTGGTTCCAACCTTTACTACGAAGGACATTCTCTCGGGCAAATAGACATCGAGCCTGGACCCGAAGCGAATGAGACCGAATCTTTCTCCCTGCCGTACCTGGTCCCCTTCGCTTACCCAGCAGGCAATTCGCCTGGCAACCTTTCCTGCTATTTGAACGACTTCGATAGTATCATCATGGTCTTGGAGCACGACAGAATTGTGTTCGTTCACCAGAGAAGAGGCCGGTTCGCGCGCATCGAGAAACCTGCCGGGGACGTGCTTAATGTTCTTGACGATGCCGGATACCGGACAGCGATTCACATGCGTGTTGAAGACGGACATAAAGATACTCATGCGCTTGAGGGTCATACCGGGCAGGTTGTCCGATTGAACATTCTCCAAAACTTGCATGACAGTGCCGTCCGCGGGCGAAACAATAATACCTTCAGCTTCCGGTGGGATTCGTTCCGGGTTGCGGAAAAAGAAGATCACCGCGACGGCGAGAGCAAGAAGCCCCAAGGATGCCCAGGGATAACCGAGCCACCAGGATACCAGGGCCAACAGAGCGGGTGGAACAATGAAGGGATAGCCTTCCCGGGCGATGAGTTCGTAGTGACCGGCCTTGGCGATCATTGATCAGCCCCTCCTGTCCGGAGGGACTTCTTGCCTCTCGGAATTGCTATGGTACCGGCTCGGATGAGATCCATGATTCCCACGGGAGCTAGAAGCTCGAGAATGGCGTCGATTTTGCCCTGCGCGCCGGAGACCTCAAGAGTAATCGTGTCGTGGGTCACGTCCACCACTTTGCCTCGAAAAATGTCTGTAATCCTAAGGACCTCAGCTCTCTTGCCAGCGGTGGCCCTGACACGGATGAGGATCATCTCTCGGTCCACGTAGTCGCCTGAGGTTAGGTCCTGGACCTTGACCACGTTGATAAGCTTCCTCAACTGCTTGATGATCTGTTCAATGATCTGCTGGCTGCCGTGCGTCACTATGGTCATTCTGGAGTAGTCTGTATCCAGGGTGGGGGCGACCGCCAAAGAATGGATGTTGAAGGAACGGCCGGAAAACATGCCGGCAATGCGGGCAAGCACGCCGGGCTTATTCTCGACCAGCACGGATATAACATGGCGAGTTTCCATATTATGCCAGAATCATTTCTTTCATTGAGACGCCTGCGGGGACCATAGGATAAACACTTTCTTCGCGCTCGACGATAAAGTCCATTATGACAGGCCCAGGCGTGTCCAATGCCTGCTTGATCATGGGTTCCACCTCGGCGGTGGTCCGGGCGCGGAGGCCGAGAGCACCGTATGCCTCGGCAAGCTTCACAAAATCCGGTGCGGCCATTATGTCGGTGTGAGCGTAAACGTTGTCATAAAAGCGCTCTTGCCATTGGCGAACCATTCCAAGATATCCGTTGTTGAGGATAGCGATCTTTACGGGCAGTTTGTACTGTGCCACCGTGGCAAGCTCCTGAATGTTCATCTGAATGGAGCCGTCGCCTGCAATGTCTATTACGAGTTTGTCGGGAAACGCCACCTGGGCTCCGATTGCCGCGGGGAAGCCATAACCCATGGTGCCCAGGCCTCCGGAAGATAAGAATGTTCGGGGCTTGTCAAAGAGGTAGTACTGCGCCGCCCACATCTGATTCTGACCGACCTCGGTAGTGATGATGGCGCGGCCACGGGTGATTTCGTAGAGTTTTTCCACAACGTACTGCGGTTTGATGACTTCCGTGGTTCTGTCAAACCGCAGGCGCTGTTCGTTTCGCCAGGCGGTGATGGTCGCGTGCCATTTTTTGAGTTTTTTCCTCTCCTTCGCCGAATGGCCCCGTTTCTTTAAAGTGTCGATGAGCTTGATCAGGGCTTGGCGCGCATCCGCGACAATGGGAACGTCTACAGCTATATTCTTCTGAATGGAAGCAGGATCTATGTCTACGTGAATGATCTTTGCGTGGGGAGCGAAATCTTCGATTTTTCCCGTGACTCTATCATCGAAGCGCGCGCCGATGGCGAAGAGCAAATCGGAGTGGCTGACGGCCATGTTGGCGCGATATGTCCCATGCATTCCAAGCATTCCGAGGGACAGTGGATGAGTTCCCGGAAAACAGCCCAGACCCATCAGGGTCATGGTGACAGGGAATCCGGTCATTTCTGCCAGGACTCGGAGTTCTTCATGAGCCCCGGCTGTGATGACCCCGCCTCCGGCATAGATCACTGGTTTTTGGGCTTTTGCCATCAGGTCCGCGGCCCTCTTGATCGAGGGAGGGTGCGGCTTTACGGTCGGTTTGTATGTGGGAAGGAGGGCCACGCGAGGGTACTCGAAGAGCCCTGGGGCTTGGAGCACGTCTTTGGGCAGGTCGACAAGGACAGGTCCGGGGCGTCCCGTGCCTGCAATGGTGAAGGCTTCTTTAATCGTCCGCGTCAGATCTTCCACTCGGTCAACAAGATAGTTGTGCTTGGTGCAGGGTCTGGTAATGCCGACTATGTCTGCTTCCTGAAACGCATCGTTACCTATGAGCGGCGTAGGCACCTGGCCAGTGAAGACCACTACGGGGATGGAATCCATGTACGCGGTGGCCAGGCCTGTGACCGTGTTGGTCCCTCCGGGGCCGGAGGTGACTAAGCAAACGCCGGGCTTGCCGGTAGCTCTGGCATAGCCGTCGGCCGCGTGGACGGCAGCTTGTTCGTGACGGACGAGTATGAACTGAAAGTCGTGGGAGAACTCTCGTACGAGCGCGTCGAAAACGTCGATGACCATCCCCCCGGGATACCCGAAGATTGTGGTTACTCCCTCTTCTTTGAGGGATTGGAGAAGGATTTGGGCTCCGTTTATTGTCACTTTCTTTCCTGTTGATGCATGGCGCCTCTTTGAGCGCTGGAAGTTGGTCATTCCCGCTGGCGGAGCTTGGCAAGAATGCGCTCGATTTCGTCTCTGCCCTTCAACTTCTTCTTCTGAAGGGTTTTGCGTTCCATCTCTTCAGTTGGTGAGAGGTAGACTCTCTTATTGAAGGATTGGAGTTGTTCCTCGAATTCAAGGTGCTCCTGCCAGAGCTTGTTGAGTTCGGGATCTCTTTCCTGCCATGCCACGATCAGATCCAGGTCTCTCTTTTCCATCTGAGCGCCCTTTTTTGGTGGATTTGTACGTGTTTTTTCTATTTTTTTATACGCGGGTATAGGGTCTTTGTCAATAAATAGAGAGCATTGGGTACGGGTTTCGGGGGAAGTGTAAGGTCCTGGGATATGCAGCTCGGGGGTGGGTAGAAAGTGAACGAGCGGTTGTATGTTTCACGTGAAACATACAACCGCTCGTTCACATGATCACGCCCTGTTGAACCGGCTACTTAGCTTCAGCGGGCTTTTCTGCCGCTGGCGTCGGTGTTGGGGCAGGGGCTGACTCTGTCGGCTTGGGAACTGACTGAGTCTGCGGAGTTCCCTGGGCCGGCGGAGAGGCTTCAGGGCCGGGAGCAGGCGCCGTCATCGGGGCCTGAGTTGCTGGTTGTTCCGTCACAATGGAACGCTCTGCGACCAGACCACCCCTTCCGGAAAAATATGTCAGAATGATGGACGTCATCATAAACACCACAGCCGCGCCTATCGTCACCTTGCTCAAAAAAGTTGAAGCTCCGGTACTACCGAATACGGTTTGGCTGGATCCCCCACCGAATACCGCTCCAATGTCCGCACCCTTGCCGGACTGTAAAAGAATAATGAGAATCAGTGCGATGCACACTATAACGTGAATGATGAGCACCAAAGTTGTAAACATACTGGCTATCCTCTCCCTGTCCTCAAGTTGCTTCTTTAATTATCCCAAGAAAATCGTCCGTTTTCAAGGCCGCTCCGCCTACAAGTCCTCCATCAATGTCTGCACATCCCATGAGACTACGAGCATTGTCGGGTTTGACGCTGCCACCGTAAAGTATCCGTACGTGGTCAGAAAACCCGTGCGGCAACAATTCGGCCAGCTTGCGCCTCAGAAATGCATGAACCTCCTGGGCTTGCTCCGGCGTCGCGGTCCGCCCGGTCCCTATGGCCCAAACCGGCTCATATGCCACAACAAAATGCACCGGATCGGATACACTCACGTCTGCTAGCCCACCCATCAACTGGCGGGTCAGGACATCGAAGGTAATACCGTCCTCGCGCTCTTCCAGGGTTTCGCCCAGACAGAAAATCGGAACCAGATCGTTCCTCATCGCTGCCTTAATCTTCCGATTCACGGTCTCGTCAGTTTCGCCGAAGAACTGCCGCCTCTCCGAGTGCCCTATGATGACGTGACTGCAGCCTAAATCCTTCAGCATCACTCCTGAGATTTCGCCGGTAAACGCGCCGTGGTCCTCCCAATGAAGGTTCTGTCCGCTCACCCGGATGAACGTGCCTTCGGCCTCCTTCACAGCAGACCGTATCGACGTGAAAGGCGGAGCTACAATAACCTCGCATGCCGGCCTCTCATTTCCCAGGCCCTGGAGCAATTCATGCACAAAGCGGACTGTCTCGCTTGAAGTTTTGTGCATCTTCCAGTTCCCCGCGATGATCGGTTTACGCGCCATCCTAACGTCGCCCCTTCCTAATCTTCAGTTCGTCCGCAGTCGGGCAAGTCCCCTGAAGCCTTATCCCGATTACTCAGGAAGCCTCCAAGGCCGCGACTCCCGGCAGGGTCTTACCTTCCATAAATTCCATGAACGCGCCGCCTCCGGTGGAGATGTACGAAATCTTGTCCGCCACCCCAGCCTGTTGAACGGCCCTTATCGTGTCGCCTCCGCCAACCAGCGAAAACCCGGGCGCAGAGGCCACAGCCTGAGCGATCTCCATCGTGCCGCGTTTAAAAGCATCTATCTCGAAGACACCCATAGGCCCGTTCCAGACAATCGTGCCGGCTTGGCGCACTTCCCTGGCAAATCGCTCGACCGTCCTGGGCCCAATGTCCAGGGCCATCTCGCCTTTGGGAATGGCTTCTACCTCTACAACTGCGGTGTGGGCCCCGGCCTCCATCTTTTCCGCAACGAGAACATCAGAAGGCAAAATAACCGCGCAGCCGGTCTTCTGAGCTAATTCTAGAATCTCGGCAGCCGTGCCCAGCATCTCCTCTTCGACAAAAGAAGCGCCTGTATCAATGCCCCGAGCCTTTAGAAAGGTGTTCGCCATACCGCCGCCGATCAGGACTGTGTCCATCCGCTGGAGTATGTTCCGCAGGACCTCAAGCTTGTCTGAAACCTTAGCCCCGCCGAATATGGCAACAACAGGCTTAGCCGGGTTGGAAAGCGCCCTATCCAGGTTTTCCAACTCCTCTTTCATCAACAATCCCGCCGCCTTTGCCTTGACCAATTCGGCAACTCCGACAGTGGACGCGTGCGCCCTGTGAGCGGTACCGAATGCGTCGTTCACATATACGTCCGCTAAAGCCGCAAGTTCGGCCGCAAACTTCGGATCGTTCTTCGTCTCCTCCGCGTGGAATCTCAGGTTTTCGAGTAAAAGCACGCCTCCGTCGGGGAGCACTGACACGGCATCCTGCACCTGCTTGCCGACGCAATCGTCAACGAAGCCCACATCCCGTCCCAAGAGTTTTCCGAGGTGAACCGATACCGGACGAAGGCTCATCTCAGGTTTTTTCTCACCCTTAGGCCGCCCGAGGTGTGAGGTCAGAATCGACTTGGCTCCCTGCTCGATCGCATACTGGATCGTAGGCAGCGCCCGGCGGATCCGCGTGTCATCCTTAATAATTCCGGACTCGTCCAGGGGAACGTTAAAATCAAACCGGAAAAGAACTCTCTTCCCCTTGATGTCGATGTCTCGAATACTCTTGATTGACATTCCATGCCTCCGGACTGCTACAATTCCATCCCCTAGCCCGGCTGTCACATTCCCGGATAAGATCTCTCCGGCCCGCGCCGCTAATCTTGCACCAACTCAGCCTAGCCGCTCTCCCACATACGCGGCCAAATCGACCATTCGAGCCGAATAACCCGATTCGTTGTCGTACCATGCCAATACCTTCACCATGTTGTCTCCTATGGAGAAGGTGGAGGGCGCGTCAAAAATAGACGAATAGGTGCTGTTTACAAAATCGGTGCTCACCAGCGGCTCATCCATGTATGCCAGTATTCCCTTCATCCGGCCCTCTGCCGCCTTTTTCATGGCAGCATTGACCTGGTCGACCGTGGCGCTCCTAGTGAGAACTGCCGTCAAGTCCATCAAGGAAACATTGGGCGTAGGGACCCTGATGGCCAGCCCGTCCAACTTGCCGACAAGCTCCGGGATAACCAACCCAATCGCTGAAGCAGCGCCCGTGCTCGTTGGAATCATATTCATTGCCGCGGCCCTCGCACGCCGATAGTCCTTGTGCACCGTGTCCAACAGACTCTGGTCCATAGTGTACGAGTGGATAGTCGTCATAAGACCCTTTTCAATCCCGAACTCGTCGAACAGGACCTTCGTCAGCGGGGCCAAGCAGTTCGTTGTGCACGAGGCGTTGGAGATCACGTGATGCTTCAAGGGATCGTAGGTCTCTTCATTGATACCGAGAGCAAAAGTTCCGTCTATATTCTTGCCGGGAGCCGAAATAATTACCTTCTTGGCGCCCGCCTGAATGTGTTTTCCGGCTTTTTCGCGATCCCGGAAGAGGCCGGTGCACTCCAATACCACGTCTATCTTCAGATCAGCCCACGGCAGGTTGAGAAGGTCATCGGTGATCCTCAAAGCATGAATCTGTTTGCCGTCAACTGTTAAAGTATCCTGCGTGAAAGAAACCTCGCCCGGGTAGACGCCGTGAACCGAATCATGTGTAAAGAGGAAGGCCATCAGCTTCGCGTCCATCCTGTCATTGATGGCCACAACCTCGACTTTCGGATTGGAAAGGGCGTTTCTCATAGTCATCCGCCCGATGCGTCCGAATCCATTAATTGCTATTCTAACGGCCATAATATGCCTCCGATTTCTTTGCTAACAAAACGAACGGATATTAGTTGATTTTCCCCACTCCGTCAATCCGGAATAATATTCTTCCCTTGTGTTTCAGCAGCTTCTCGGCTATATGTTAAGTCATCTTTCGAGCCCTTGAGATCCAAGGGCAGTGCGCCGTCGCGCTGAGTCGTGGCCACAGGTTAGACCAGAGAGAAACTGATTTCCGAGGCAATGGTCGGCTGACAAGGATGTGGATATGATTCGAAGCGTCCGTCTCCTGTTCGTCGCATTCATTTCGACTGCTCTCCTGGTTGGTTCTTCGTTGTCGCAAGGGGCAGACACTGCCGTCCCCACTCAATGGAAGATAACCAGTATAAAGCTCTGTCGCAATCCCGGGGGGAGTCTCAGTTCCAATGTCGATGCGATCGGCACCTACCCCGTGTATTCGTTTTACATACCTCGCCCGGTTTGGACCATCAATGGAACAGTTGTAGACTCGCAGGCTGTTTACGAACGCGGCCGCCTTATCGCCTTTGAACTCTACAACGGTGCCGCGTATCTAAAGTCCGGGGCGAAAAATACAGTAAAATTCTCCCTGCCCGACCAGAATGCGTCCAAAATCTTTTTATACGACGACACTAGACCTGCCCCAGGGGAGTGCTACGAGTTCTTTTGATAGGGTGGATGCCCTGAGTCCCCAATTTAGCCAGCCGCCGGCCGATCAGGGAGGACACTTGGCGCATATCGATTTGAAGAGTGTCGTGCTGAGATACCTGTCCCCACGGTCAGGTAGTATGCACGCAACCGTCCCGCTCTTGAGGTCTTTCGAAGCCTGCATCGCGCCGTAAACAGCAGCCCCGGAACTCATGCCTACGAAAATCCCCTGCGTGAGGGCCAGCCAGCGAGCGGTATCGTATGCCTGTTCATTGTTGACGAGTATGATCCTGTCTATCTTTCCAGGGTCGTAGATACGAGGCACAATGGCTTCCTTCATATTCTTCAAACCCTGGATCGTGTGACCTTCGACAGGCTCCACCCCGACAATCTCAATCGCAGGATTGTGTTCTTTTAAACGGCGGGAAACTCCCATTAGGGTGCCGGTGGTTCCCATGCCCGCTACAAAAATATCTATCTCGCCTTTTGTCTGTTCGAGTATTTCCACGCCGGTCGTCATATAGTGGGCTTCGATGTTGTAAGGGTTCTCGAACTGGTTCGGCATGAAATATTTGTCGGGATCGGAGTTATAGATCTGGTGGGCGCGCCTGATCGCGCCGTCAGTGGCCTCGTTCGGGGGGGTCACTTCCAGCTCCGCCCCGTAGGCCTTCAGTGTATTTCGCCTCTCAAGGCTCACACATTCGGGAAGTGTCAGCAGGCACCGATATCCCTTGGTCGCGGCCACCATCGACAGTCCTATACCCGTGTTTCCGGACGTGGGTTCAAGTATGATTTTATCCTTGGTGAGTACCCCCTCTTCCTCGGCCTTCTTGATCATGTAATATGCAATGCGGTCTTTGACCGATCCACCGGGGTTGTTACCTTCAAGCTTACCCAGTATGCGCACGCCGTTGGAGCCGTTAGGGTAATCAATTCTCACCATAGGTGTGTTTCCGATAAGATCGAGGATTCCCATTTTTCGCCTCTGTCTTTGATACAAAACCCTATTTTATATCATTTTCCTCCAAGATCAGGCAATATATTTGAATTTACGATTCAGCTTGCCTATTTAATCCAATATGATATACGCCGTACATAAAGTCAAACCTCTAGCCCCCACGGGTTCGAGGGAGGAGGCGCCATGGACGGCTTCTCGACAACAGGTTTGTCGCCCGGCAGCCACTCTGTCCACACCCAAATAAGCGATGATGTCGGCGGCAGTCTCCGAATGCCAAGATGCCCCGTGGAGTCCGGGCCGGGCGATACGCCGTCCGCAGGTCTACACACTGCCGTGGACAGTGCCGTTTGCGACCTATATGAAGATGATCCACCCGCATTTGCTGATAATGAGGAAGACTGCCGTCTGATCAGATCCTTCGACATGATTTTTCAACTTCATCAACGCTCCGAGGAGATCCGCTCACACCTGGACCATATCGATCGTCTGCTCTTGAAATCACGCACAGTTAGAAGGCCTGGTGCAAAGACTGATAGCCGCTCTTGGAAAGTGAGTTCGACCTCACCGCGGCACGCATACTCTTTAGGCAAGACCACCCAGTCGCCGAAATTTTCAAGTGGGCGGCGCCGATAGGGACCGGCATCACACCTCCCGGATTTATTGAACGTGAAAGCCTGTTCCCCAGCGGCCCCTTTGTGTTGGACGACCCGAACGGCGACCTGTCCCGTAGCCTCTTCGGCGAAGCTACGCCCCTTCTCTGCTCTGCTGTAGCCGCCAATCTCTGCGTGGACGGAAACGAGCTGGGATTGCTGTGCCTGGGGAGCGACGACCCCAATCGCTATTGTGGGGGAATGAATACGGATCTCATAGCGTCTCTGGCCGACAAAATCGCACTGGGAATCCAAAACGCCTGGGACCACGAAAGCCGGGCCCGCAAGTCTCTCGTGGGGTGTGTTGACGGCATATACTGTGAATCTTTTTTCAGGGAATATCTCGCGAAAGAGTTCCACCGGTCCTGGCGCAGCCGCAACGTTTTCTCCCTTATGGCGCTTTCCTGGACCTCTTCCCCTACAGACCGATCATTCGAAGAGGTTGCCGAACAGATCCGGGCACAACTCCGATCTTCGGACGTGGCGGCCGAGGATGATTCGGCCCGCCTATGGATACTGTTGCCTGATACGGACGCCAACGGAGCGAGCGTAGTCGCCGAGCGACTGAGCAGAAGCGTGGTAGAGGAGTTTGATCAAGAAGTCATGCTGCACTTTGGAATAACCGCGTTTTCGAGAGAAGCGACCTCAGTGCCCACACTGTTGAATCGGGCTCAAGCCGCTCTGACGGAAGCCGTGGAAAGCGGGAGCAGCAGTATCGTGGTAAAAACTTAGGGATTTCCTGCCCAACCAACTTTTCTAACTTGTTATGCCAGCCGAACTGATCCGCCGTGAGAGGTTAGAGCGGTCCTCGAAAGTTTTGAAGTAATCTAAGACCGGCATAGAGAAGAATCAGTAGTGCCGGCGTCCCTGCCGGCCATAACTTTCTGATGTTGTGGTCACCGGCACGGAGGCCGGTGCTACCGATTCACACGAATCATTCTTCACAATACGTGATGATTCTTAAGAATCGCTATACTTTATTTCCGCCGAGGGAGCAGAGCTATTCACCTTGAGCTCCGGGCTTGCGCGGTTCCTCTATTACGATCTCGTTGCGTATCCACACAGCCTCGCTGTATTTGTATATTATTCTCTTCTGGTCGTAGTCGATTTTTTCTTTAGTAAGAAGTAAGTCGTCGGGATGCCTTCCATCCCATTTTTTGCCCGTGTCTTTCAATTCCTGTTCCATCTTTTCCTTGAGGCCCGGAATTGGCCTGATTTCCAAGCTGTAAATCACATATCCGCTCTTTTCACGGCATATGTAATATGTCTTCCCTGAATCGGTCATCTTGATCGACACCAGCTTCCCAGTAGTAGGGACCTTGGTGTACATATTCTCGTACTTTATGGCCCTGAACACACTGAGCGAGTTCTCAGCCAAGCCAAAGTCCGTTGCCTGGGCCAGAGCCACGGCCAGGCCCAAAACCAAAAAAGAGACTACTATCGACTTCATGATTTTCCATTTTCTCCGAGTTATCTTTCTGGCGACTTGATCCAATTCCTGCCCCACGAGCCCAGAAACCTTCCGTCAAACCTACAGATCCAGCGCGTCCTCGATAAGGCGGGCTAGCTCCATAAAATCCACCTTCATTTCTCTCTCCGGATCCCTCTTCTCCTCAGGGCCATAGATCAAGCCGAAGTGGCGGCTTATCGCGATACCCCTCGATCGGCAATAAGTGGCGAGCGAGTGCTTCGTCATACTCCCCACGAGAAACATTCCCCGGGAGGCCCCCCACTCGAAATGAGGGCCGTCGCCACCACTGTCTCCCATCAGCAGGACTTTACCCGGTGGCACGATTCAATGCCCCCATGACAGCCTCCGTACTCCGCGGCTTATCCGCGATTTCCCGGATCTCATGAACATACCGCAGCCCGTCGGTCGCTTGCGGGAAGCGGATCATCGGATTGGCGGAAATCGTCGGAACTGGGGCCAAGAGCGACTTTGCAATGGCGCGCTGAAAATACCCCTGAGTCCCTGTGGTATTGATCATGAAGAGGATGCCGCGGCCCGCGCACCACTCAATGAGATTCGGTACCCCCATATAGGTCTTGAATGAGGCATCCAGGTAAGCATCCATCTGCTCCTGCGTCAGGGGCTCCGGCAGCAGCTTTTCTATAAGGGTCGTCGCCTGCGTCAGTGAAATCACGTTGGACGTGTATTCTCTGAAGATACGTCCAAGATCAGGTTCCAGATTCGGGGTAATTAAAGGTTATCGGATCGAACGGGCCGTTCGGTGAAAGACACTCACTCCAATCCGTTGAAACCATAGCTTGAAATTGGGGTAGATTTTCACTCATGCTCGCTCCCCTTTTATCGGCCGGCTCCAGCTAAATACGCCATCTTGTCAGGGCGTTCGCTCCTTGTAACACAGCGACTCCTTTCAACCGAAATGGCAGTGTGTGTTTCCTACGCGGTCGACGTTTCCGTGCCGCTGCTGACCTCCATAGGCCCCAGCCCGACGGCTGGGCCAGATTTGCGTATAAAATGCCACCAAATGCAACCTTTTTCCGACGATCATGAAACAGAATGCGGGAGAAAACCTGGGCCTTCGCAAAGAGTGACAA
This sequence comes from uncultured delta proteobacterium, assembly GCA_963809365.1. Lineage (GTDB taxonomy): Bacteria > Desulfobacterota > Desulfomonilia > Desulfomonilales > Desulfomonilaceae > CAWBBA01. The sequence goes on from CAWEJR010000016.1 coordinate 83,790, forward strand.
GTTTTCCGGCATTGGGAATAGGTTTGTTCTTGATGTTAGAAAAACTTGCCGATATGATGTCGGCATAACTATTTCGTCAGCCGGAGATACTGCCATGGCCAAACTCGAAGAGCTGATGACCCCTTCCGAGCTTGTGGACGCCATCAGAGACGGAGCGGCCAAAGACGAACTCGTGAAGCAATACAGGGCTTCCGAACAAGAACTCGCGATGATGTTACTGCCGCTGTATCGGAGAGGGGAGTTCACCAAAGAGGAGTTCAACAATTTTTTCAAAGGGATACCCATCAAACGCGAGGATGAGACTCGGCCACCTGACGCGCCCGACGACGGCTCCGCGCCGCAGATCGAATACGAACCTCCGTCGGAAATAGTCAAGTCACTTTCACAGGCGGCGGCCCAATCAGAGAGTGGTGGGGATACCCTTCCAGATTTCGACAGCGCCGCAGCAAGTCTCGAAGAAAGCATCGTTCCGGAGTCAGCAGGCACTGAGAACGTTCTCGACGTGATCCTTGCCAAAGTCACATCCATTGATATTCGGCTGTCGGAAATTGAAAAGAAGCTCGATTCGCGCTAGAACCAGAAAAAGGGATTGTCAGGCAGCATCTTGGGGACCTCGTTAGACATCCCTCATTCCCGATTCGTTAACGGGGGAACCAGCAGTCTTTGACAGGGCGGCGGAACGTTTCATCTGCTCTAGTTACTCCGTTGAACTCACTCGGTGCCCAGTGGAGAGTCTTTCCCACTTCTTCAGTGTCTCTCAAATCTGTCACTGGTTCGTTGCATCCTTCTCCTTCTCCAGACTTGTACTCTTTTGCTAGTTCGGTGACGCATTCCCGCCGGTGGCCATGGAGACTAGACAACTACGGACCGCATCTGCTGCGTCAACTCAGTAGGACCGGCATGCTAGTTCGGTCCTCGTAGCCCCTCAGATATGCCGACCCAATAGACGCCTTCGTGCCACGAATTCGGGAAATGGCACCAGGAACGCTGTGAATACGCAGCAGCTTCCTAACCTTAGCGAAGAACTCCATCAACACGGACCATTGCCGTTCCATTTTCTCCGTAGACACAGGCCCGAGTTTCTACTATCTTCCCAGTAATTTTCTTGTGGAAAGGAGCTGAATCCATGACTCATGGCTTCATGAAAACATTCGGCATATTCTCGACCTGCCTTCTCCTACTAATCGGCATTGCCGGATTGTCTTTTGCCGCGGAAGTTAAGTTTGGCAAGATGAGTCTCGCGGACGTTCGTAAGAATTCAGCCAAAGTCAAAGCATCCCTTGAAAACCTACAAATGACGCAGACCGAAGCATTGGCCAAGATCAATAGCCTCAAACAGGAGGCCGAAAAACTCCAGGAAAAACTTAAGTCACAGAAAGACTCTCTGAAGAAGGAAGAACGGGAAAAGCTTGAGACAGAGTTGCAAGACAAGAAACAGGAGTTGCAGGCGGAACAACAGGCAGCCAAGATAAAAACGACCTTCCTACAAAAGTCGATCCAAAATGCGGTCAAAGGCCAAATCAATCAGGCAATTGAAAAAATCGCCAAGGAAGAGGGTGTTTCAGCGGTATTCTTGAGTGAAATGCTTCTCTACTCGGACGGGATAGTCGATCTCACAGACAAGGTCACCAAGGCCATAGACTCGATGCCGCCCCTCGAGTCAGGTACACAATAGAGACGCATAGATAGGGAGTCGAGAACTATGGAGTCCCCTTGAGCTTCAGCGTCTAACCAGTGGTTCTGAACGTCACAATTCAAGACGGACCACGCAAGCTTATTCAATTCATGAGTATTTTTCATGGTCAAGATTTATGACATGGCCGTCGTCGGCGGAGGGCCGGGTGGTTACGTCGCGGCTCTCCGGGCACGACAGTTGGGCCTCAGTGTTATCCTAATCGAGAAAGAGAAAGTGGGTGGAGTCTGCCTCAACAGAGGCTGTATCCCCACCAAAGCGCTCTTGGCAGACGTAGAGGGTATTCAATGGGCTCGCCGCGCGGCCAAAGAGGGGATAATCGACCAACCGCCCAGGATCGATTTCTCCAGCATGATGGAACGCAAGAGCCGTGTGGTAGGGAAGATGGTGGCGAACCTCGAAGAGCTGCTTGCGGCTAAAGGCGTCATACTGATGCGCAGCGCTGCTAAGGTAGTCGAGCCTGGGACCATAATGAACGAAACCGGTGAACTTATCAGGTGCAAAAATATAGTTCTCGCCACCGGCTCCAGTTCGTGGACTCCACCAATTTCAGGGGCCGATCTACCCGGCGTGCTGACGACACGGCAGATTCTGGAGCTGAAACGGATCCCGGAAAAGCTGGTAATCATCGGCGGCGGAGTGATAGGACAAGAATTCGCCGCGATATTTTCCATTATCGGCAGTAAGGTCACTGTTGTGGAGGTGTTGGACCGGATTCTCAGTGAGGTTGATGCCGAAATTGCACGTAGGTATGCCAGTCTCCTCCCCGGACACGGGGTCAGTACCCGAACTCTCGGCCCAGGTCAAGGCTATCGAAAAGGCAGGGGACCTTCTCCGGGTGGTTTACGAGAAAAGAGGCAAAGAGAAGATCTGCGAAGCTGATGCGGTCCTGATGGCAGCGGGTCGCCGCCCCTACCTGGAAGGATTGGGCCTGTCGGAGTCGGACGTGAAAGTCAAAAACCGCGCTATAGACGTCGACCAATGCTTACGTACGTCCGTGGAAGGCATCTATGCCATCGGGGATGTAACCGGCCGCAAGATGTTGGCTCATGTGGCGTCCTACCATGGGGAAGTAGTAGCCGAAAATATCGCGGGTCGCGAAAGGGACGTCGAGGACGATCTGGTACCTGGCTGTGTCTTTACCACACCACAAATTGCCTGGGTCGGTTTGACTGAAGAGCAAGCCAAGGAATCGGGCCGACCATTCCGAACCAGTATTTTTTCTCTTGCGTCCAGTGGCAAGGCTCAAGCTATGGGTGAGGCAAGAGGCTGGCTCAAGCTGGTCGAGGACTCGGAAACGGGCCGGCTCGTGGGGGCCCACTTCTTGGGGCCTCAGGTATCGGAACTTATCGGCGGGGTTACCTTGGCGATCAGAAAGGGTTTGTCCGCGGCTGATATCATTGAGACGATTTTTCCTCATCCCACGCTGTCCGAAGGCTTGAGAGAGGCAGCGCTGGGCTTTGCTGACGGGCCTATACATTCCGAGCCCAGGACGCGATCCTTTGGCAACTGAAAGGCTAGGCAACGATTACCATGGCGGCCTGTTGCGGGTGATCAATTGAAATCCTTCCGACTTCTGGATACGGGTGAGCTTTCCGCCGCGGCTAACATGGCTCTGGACAAGATCATTGTCGAAGAGGTTGCCGGTCTGGAGAGCCCCCCGACTCTTCGTTTCCTTCAGTTCAAACCCGCGGCGGCTCTTGTGGGCTATCACCAGGATGTAGATCTTGAAATCAGGCAAGATTATTGCCGCGGCCACGGCATTGACATCAATCGAAGGCACACCGGAGGAGGCAGTATACTATTCCAAGAGTCGGCCCTCGGCTGGGAGCTGTACGGCGTGCCCGGTGAGGAACCCTTCCACGGCGGCTATTCGGTCGTACTCGAAAGAATTTGCCACATAGCAGCGTCGGCCATTTCTCGCTTTGGCATCCCCGCCCGATTCAGGCCGCGCAACGATATCGAGGTTGATGGAAGAAAAATCTCCGGAACCGGTGGCATGATGATTTCCGGAGGCTTTATGTTCCAGGGGACGCTCCTGGTGAAAAACGAAGTCGAGATGTTCCTGAAGGCCTTGCGGGTCCCGGTAGAAAAACTGAAGAAACGCGAGATTGAGTCCTTGATGGAACGGATTTGCTTCCTGTCCGACCTGGTTCAGCCCACCCCGACCGTGGCCCGGATCAAGCAGACCATGGCCGCTGAATTCTCCAGTAAGCTGGGGATCCAGTTGATTCCCGGAACGTTGACAGCTCGGGAAAGCCGGCGCCTCAGAGAAGAAACACCCTACTTTGAGAGCCCGGAATGGATCATGTCTCGTTCACGCCCTCCCCATGAGGGGGAGCCGATCCGTTCCATTTGTCAGACAGAGGCTGGAACCCTTAGGATACACCTATGGTTGGCCCCAGGGGGCAAGAGAGTACGGCAAGCCCTTATTTCGGGGGATTTTTTTGCTGTTCCAGGTAGAGTCGTCCACGATGGGAGCGATCCGTTCCATTTCTCAGACAGAGGCTGGAACCCTTAGGGTGCACCTATGGTTGGCCCCAGGGGGCAAGAGAGTACGGCAAGCCCTTATTTCGGGAGATTTTTTTGCTGTTCCGGGCAGAGTCGTCCACGACCTGGAAGCGGCGCTTGTGGGAACATTGGTCGACTCGAAGGCATTAAGAGAATGCGTGATGTCATTCTTTCAGCAATGCGACGGTGAAATACCGGGTATCGGTACGGACAAGGTGGCGGATGCCGTCGCATCGGCCGGAGAACGCCGGTTATTGGTCGACGAGAACCTCTCCGGATCCGACGTGAACGAGCTGTTTCTGCTCAACCTTTCTCCTCAAGAAATCTACAGGCGCAGGCCCAGATGGCTTCTGCTCCCCTATTGCTCGAAAGACCTTGATTGCGATTTCCGTCAGATTCCAGGTTGCGAAGAATGCGGGCGGTGCGATATCGGAGAATGCTTTGGCTTGGCACGTTCGCTCAATATCGAACCGATCACTATACAGAGCTTCGAGCATCTTATGGAGACTTTGCGTTACAAGTGCGCGGACAGCGATGGCATCTATGTCGGCTCCTGCTGCGAAGCATTTTATGCTAAGCACCAGCGGGAGATGGAAGAAATCAACGCTAGCGGCATTTTGGTAAATCTCGACTCCACGACGTGCTATGATCTGGGTAAAGGAAGCCGAGCCTATCAAGGTCTTTTCGACAACAAAACCTCACTCAATATGAAATTGATTACCAAAACCCTCAGGCAGCTTCATGCCCGATATTCTCCTGTGTGACATACTAGTAGTCGGAGCAGGACCTGCAGGCTCCACGGCAGCCGCGGCAGCGGCCCGCGAAGGGGCCGAAACGGTCATGATCGACGCCAAAGTTAGGATCGGAGAGCAGCCTCATTGTGGCGAGTTCGTGCCGGAGCGCCTGTTCAGCGAAATTGCCATCGAGAAGACCGCTATCATTCAGAGGGTTGACTACCTCGAAACGCGTTTGATCACTAAGGCCAAAACTGTAGCCCGTGATGCGATTCCATCAGGAAGAGTGGCCGAAACACGGACTGCCTCGCAGGAGGCGTCCGGAGGTGTCGAGAATTCTGAATATAAGAGAAGCGAAATCCTCTCTCCAGGGTTCTTGATAGACCGCGTGAGATTCGATCGAGATCTGGCCCGCGAAGCCGCGGCCCAAGGGGTTACGGTCTTTTGTTCGACCAGACTCGTTCGTGCCGAAGATGGGGCCTGGATTGTCGAACATGGCGGCGAAAAGAAGGTCTTCCGGCCAAAATTGACTATCGCGTCCGACGGAGCACGTTCCACCGTTGCTGCTGCGATGGCGATGAAGCCGGCGCAGGTCCTTAGAGGATTGCAGGTTGAAGTCCCTCTGGTTGAGCCGCTTAACAAAACTCTTGTCTTCCTCGACCAGAATTTTGTGGGAGGATACGGTTGGCTGTTTCCAAAGGGAAAAGCAGCCAATGTGGGAATCGGCGCAATTCCGGGCAAACAGATCCGCATGGGCAAGATGTTGGATCAATTCCTGGAAACGCTATGCAGAGAAGGGTTAATCCGGCGAGGCATCTTGGCCCGTTCCGGCGGGTTGATTCCGGTATCCGGTATCAGAGAAAAGCTCGTTCTGGACGGGGTCGTCTTCTGTGGTGATGCGGCCGGATTGACGCATCCGATCACGGGCGCCGGCATCCCCCAGGCTTTATTCTCTGGTGAGCTGGCCGGTCGCGCTGCAGCGGCTGCCATAACGAAGAGTGACAGACGTTATCTCAGGGAATACGAGGCTGAAATCAGGAGTCGCTACGAGGGGATCATCAGTCACGCTCTAAGCAAGCGAGCCCTCATGATGGATCGCTGGGATGATCCGGACTTTGAAGCACTCTGTGAGGAAACTTGGATCGGGTTCAAAGGCTACAAAAAGAGGATCAGGATCGGGGTTCCGGCATGAAAGATGCCATCAAACCCAAAAGTTATGATGAAGGTTTGTCACACCTTCTTGACAGTGCTTGGAGCGAGTCCCGCTTCCGTCACGGCAACTGTCTGACCGTTCATATTCCCGGTATGTTCGTAGTTAACGGCAGGCGAGGAAAATACAGGGCCGTGTCCATAACCGGAGACAAGTGCGACCTGGGCTGTGAACACTGCAAAGGGTCGCTCCTCAAAACAATGCCTGCCGCGGCCACACCTGAAATGCTTTTGCGCCTCGGGCGGCAGGCCTCAGAGCGAGGGGACCGCGGGATTTTAGTGACAGGTGGGTGCGATTCCGATGGTCGGTTACCGTGGAATGAATTCGTCGCGGCGATCAGTACGCTGAAAGCAGAAACGGACCTGGCAATCAGCGTTCACACTGGGCAAATCGACCGAGAAACGGCCCATGTATTGAAGGAATCCGGCGTCGACCAGGCTTTGGTGGATATCATTGGAGATGATGCCACTGCGCGGGAAGTCTATCACCTTTCAGAGGGTACTTCCGCCATACGGCGCACAATGGAATCTCTGGCATTGGCCGGACTTGAAATTATCCCTCATGTCGTGTTCGGCATCCACTATGGCCGGGAAAAAGGTGAATCAGCGGCGCTGGAGATGCTGGGGGAATTCCCTCTGAGGAAATATGTTGTCGTAGTCATCATGCCGGCTCGGGGGACTCCCATGGCTGCTGTTCAGCCTCCCCCGCCTGAAAGGGTCGCAGCGTTTCTGGCCCGGGCTCGGCTTAAGCTCCCGGAGCTTGAGGCATCTCTCGGGTGTGCCCGACCGCGAGGTTTTTATCGCCGCGACCTCGATGTTTTGGCCGTCCGGGCCGGCATCAACTCCCTGGCCCTACCCTCGGAACCGGCCCTGGAAGAAGCGCGGCAGAGGGGGCTGAACGTAATATACAAGGAGACCTGCTGTTCGCTGTAGCTCCCCAGTAACGGGCGTAGGTATTATGCTACAGTGAAGTGCATTGCGAATTGCGCCTTATTGGATGACTTGAAATTCCCCCTCTCCCTTCCCTCTCCCGCCAGGGGAGAGGGTTTTCTCATCCCCCTCCCTTGACGGGAGGGGTTAGGGGAGGGTGATTTCTGACGCAATCCTCAGTGTCGAAGACTATAGCCCTATTATCTTGTCCGGAGGCATTTTTCATGCAGTTTTCCAAGCCTGATTCAGCTCCAGTCCCGGTAGCGGAGAGTCCCCATTACGTCAGGGTCTCTTTGGCCGCGGCAATGACCCTGGGGTTTGTTCCCGGATGGTTCTACAGAAATGCGCGGCTTGGCTGTATCAACCTGCTGCTCACGTACTCAGGGGGATGCAAGGCCAGCTGTGCTTTCTGCGGTCTGGCGGCCGAGAAGAAAGCAATGACCTCCAAGAATAATTTTATCCGTGTTCCATGGAAGACTTGGCGGACCGAAGAGGTGATTGAGGCAATCAAGGTTGCGCCGGCCCATGTGACCAGGGTTTGTGTGTCCATGATCACGCATCCGCGCAGCAGAGAAGACGTGTTAACCATATGCCGCAGAGTTGTAGATGAAACGGGAAAGGCAGTATCGATCCTAGTCGCGCCCACCCTGGTCGATAGAAATGACTTGGAAGCAATGAAAGATGCAGGCGCGGAACGCATCGGTGTGGCAATAGACGCGGCCACACAAGAAATCTTTGACCGCCTCCGAGGCAATGGGGTCGGTGGCCCGCACCGCTGGGAGAGGTATTGGAGTACTTACGAGCAGAGCCTTGAAGTTTTCGGGGAAGGCATGGCCGGGGTTCATCTGATCTGCGGACTCGGGGAGACGGAGCAAGAGCTGGTAAGCGCAATATCTAGGGCTAAACTCATGGGCGGCTTCACACACCTCTTCTCTTTCTTTCCCGAGAGAGGTTCCCTGATGGAGCCGCATCCTGTTCCACCGATTGGAGTTTATCGCCGAATCCAATTAGCCCGTTGGTTGATCGACAATGGCCGGAGTAGCTTGGAACTCATGGAATTTGACCCTATGGGTAGGATAAGGGAATTCGGCCTATCCGAGGCCGAACTGGCGGAAGCTATATCCGAAGGTTCCCCCTTCGAGACCTCCGGCTGTCCCGGTCCGGACGGAAAGGTAGCCTGTAACCGGCCCTACGGGAACGAGAAGCCTGGTCCCGCCATACGAAACTTCCCATTCTCCCCTGACGAGGAGGATCTACAGAGGATTGTGGAGGAATTGAAGGATTGCGGGGGAGAGTTCAGTAAATGATTGTTGGGGCGCGTACGCAGTGAGAGGGAACCACAGTTCCCTCTCCATTACGCGAAATATACAGATATTGACAGGCTTCAGGGCTCAAAGAGCTTGATACTGATGCCGTTAGGATCGTTCAAGGAAGCGTAGTTTACGCCATCTCTTTTACCGTGGGTCTCCGAGAAGGTCAGGCCCTTTGTCTTGAGATCTCGAATTGAAGTCGCCAGATTCTTAACCTGAAAGCTCATGCCGGATACGCCTACGCTCAACGGACTGGCGTCGGCAAACCTATTGTGGCAAATTTCCAACTTATACGGCGTGCCTTCTTTTTCCATACAGACGACATCGAGACCCTTGGAAAGGCCTTCACTGGGGTTAAAGCCAAGCTTCTTATAAAAGCTGATGGTTCCCTCAGGATTCGAGGTAGGGATGCCGATGGTAAGCGGGTAATCTTCGACCGCTGACCGGATGAGAGCCGAGGACTCGGCCTCAGTGTTGTAAGCGATCAGAAGAGCGAAGACCACGAGAAACATTATCGAGCAAGTAAACCCAAGAAAAAGCCTTCTGGCATGGCCCGCGGGCAATGTCATGCTCGTCCAACCTCCTTCACCTCTGAAAAATACAACAAAAAAAGCCCCTTCTCTGCGGAAGGCGTGCTAACTATACACAAAATTTGGAATAAAAGCAAGGCACAAGATGGTTTTTCTTGAAAGCCTTACAAAAAAATACTCCAATTCCGCGCGATGCAGCCCTTTTGGGAGGTTTCTTCTGTCCGTCTTTTGACTCCAAACCGTTGCGAAGCACTCCATCGTGACAACCGGGTCCCCTCTCTTGCCACAATGGGAGCTTGTCAGTCAAGGACAAAATAGGAGATCATCTTCGAGAGGGCGCTGAGAGATTCTTCTCGGCTTATGCCGCCATGGACGATTCGTTCCTGTGGCTATCCAGCGGCGAGCCTACCCTCGTATGCCTGTGTTCTCCTCTGACGTCACTCGGCATGGTCCTTCTTCGTGCGTTTTCCACGCCTGTTGCCCGTGGAAGTATTCCACTCGCCTGAGACATCCACGTCTATTCCTTCTTGCGCCATGCGAGCCATGTCCTTCACGTTGATCGTCTGAGTATCCGCGACCGACGGGGAGGAAGGGTTCTCACTAGGGGATCCGATAACACGACCACAACCGGGGCAGCTTTCCAGACCCAATTTGACTCGTTCCGCAGATACCGACACCTGGTTGCCACAGGGGCACTGCCACAAGTGCTGTTCTTTCTTCATGTCGCCCTCATCCTAATTAGCCGGTAGCAATATGCCTGCTCCGTGCTTGCACGAGCCGAGAATTGCTATCCTACCTCGTACAGGCTTTCTCCGCAATGGGCCGCCACCAGGGTCCCCTTTTTCTGATCAGCCGTCAATATGTCATCGCCTGCATAGAGATGCAGCCGTTTCTGTCCCTGGCTCGCTAGTACCACGAAGAGAAGGGTGAACGGGTCGGTGTCACTCCGGAGTGCAAATATGCCAACGCGGCCCGGATATCAGAATCACTCCTTAGCTGGTCGGAATTCAAGAGGTCTATTTTCCCGATAGTTGGATCTTCATCCGAGTCATGAATAACAACATCCGGTTCAAGCCCCTTTCCGTCGATATCGCGACCGTCGGCGGTATAGTAATGCGCAGTTGTCAGACGTATCGCCACCCCTTTGTTCAGCGGAAATATTGCTTGAACAGACGCCTTCCCAAAACTGCGCTCGCCCATTACCAAGACCTTCGGTAGACCCTGTAGAGCCCCTACCAGAATTTCGGACGCGCTGGCAGTTCCTTTATTAATTAGAATGACCAAAGGAATTTGAGGCAGCCTGCTGTCCCCGTTGGCTCTAAAATCGCGGTTCAATCGGCTGCGGCGCCCTCTTACGGAGGTTATGACTCCGGAACTCTTGAAGAGATTAGCAACCTGGATTGCCTCATCGAAGATTCCACCCGGGTTGTCCCGAAGATCCAGAATGAGACCGGCTGATCCTCCAACCCCGTGCCCTTGGAGCTGGCTTAGAGCTTTATAAACCTCCCCCGTTGTGCCTTTCTGAAAGTTCACGATCCTCAGGTAGCCAATTTTGGGCTCAAGCCACAGGTAGCGGACAGGCGGGACTCGAATCGTTCGCCGCTGGATCTTTATCTGCCGGACGCTGCCCGATTTGCTGTCCATAACCGTGACGGACATGGTCGAACCCGCGGGGCCTCGAACTTTGCGTAGCACTTCAAGCAAAGGTAAACCGTGAAGAGATTGACCATCGATCGCCAATATCGTGTCGCCGGCTTTTATACCTGCTTTATAAGCGGGTGAACCCCCAAATGGTGAAACTACCACATAGTCTGCGCCCTTGGCGCTCACCACCATACCGACCCCGCCAAACTTGCCCGAGGTGCCGATTTCGAGTTCCTTGAGCATTCCTGCATCCATCATGCATGAATTGGCATCCAGCTCTTGCAATGAAATGTTCAAAACTGCACTGAGCAGTCGATTGACATCCAGGTTGCACCGCGTAGCCATGGCATTGATATCAGCTACAAAGCACTCGTCGACATCCCCTGAACATTTGTCGATGTCCTCAACACACTGGGGGAGCACGACCAGCGCTAATTTGTCCATAACCATTTTGAAAAGGTCTTCGGGGGAAATCTGCTCAACATAATGCTCCACTATCAAATGCATCGCGGCCCCAATCAGTTCGAAGCCGCCTCCGGCCCCGGCCAAGAGCCTAGTGCCAGGAGTCTGACCACCCATGGGTAGATTCAAGCTTTCTCCCCGGGCGATCAGATCTGATTCCGGAGGATCTGATATACGCGGCAAAGTTCCGGCTTCGACAAGAAGACACGACTGACAGACGATCACTATGATGACAATGAGGTTCTTGAGCAAGTCGGATTCCCTACAGTACGCACTTTCCCGCCCGCCTTTTCGGGCTTAGAAAGTCGCGCCCTTTCGCCAAGAGTGCTTCCTTGTATGAAAGCGTAAATGCAAACCGGCCTTGTCCAGGCTCGACATCACATCATGACACGCCAAGCATGCCGTATCAACCCCACCCCAAAATGAAGGTTCCCTCCCGAGCCTCGGAGGCGACACCTGGCGGTAAGGGTAGCCCTCGATATCAAAACTTAGTTCTTAACCTTGCGCCCCTGACACAGAAAATGCGATAAGCTAAAATAAGGATTGCTTTCTCCATCATAGACCTTGCCCTCAGCTAGACGAAAGGCCGTGACCATGCCTAAAGCCTCCCAAGATAGCCCCGGAGACCTGAATCAGCTCCTCAAAGAGCGTGAGATGAACCACAAGGCCCTCTTGCTGAAGAGTGAAATGAGATTCCGGCTCCTGGCCGAGCAGACTCCCTTGGGCATGGCGATCGTGGATCACGAGGGCCTTTTTGAGTACATGAATCCCATGTTCACAACGCTCTTCGGGTATTCCGTGCAAGAAACCCCAACTTTACAAGCATGCTTGGACAGGATGATACCGGATGTGGCATCGCGAAACATGGTTGTTGGGCTCATTCGCGGTCAGGGAGACTCGGAAGCCGGTGAGGAGGACCAACCGCATGTTACTGTGCTGTGTAAAGACGGCTCATCGCGAAACGTTCGTTTCAGAGCATTTTCCCTCGATGAAGAAAAACGCGTCATCATTTGCGAGGACAATTCCGAGTTGGTTCGAGCACTGGAAGCGCGCAGAGCTTCAGAAGAAAAGTACATCGGGCTCTTGGAAAACTTGACTGATGTTGTTTACTGCCTAGACGTTGACGGCACACTATTGAGCGTCAACAAATCGGCAGCAACGCTCCTGGGTTATGAGCAGGGAGAAGTGATCGGGCGCAATATCGCGGAAGTCATTCCAGAGTGGGCACGAAAACACGTTCCCGGCAATCTCCAAAAGGTCCTGCAAGAGGGCGTTGCGCAGGGAATTTCCCAGTACAGAGGAAAAGACGGATCCATATTCTATCTGGAGTACAGCAGCACCTTAATCCAGCCTGACGACCAACCCGCCTACGTCGTGGGAGTTGCTCGCGATGTCACGGATCGCATAGTAACGAAGAAGGCCCTGAAGGAATCCGAAGCCAAATTCAAGCTCCTCGTGGAAAGCGCTCATGACGGGATCACCTATGTAGACACGAGCGGCTACATACAATTCGCCAACCCGAGAATGAAAGAAATACTCGGGGATCCCGCACCGGAAGGAAAGAATTTAAGGGAATATTATGACGAGGAAAACAGGAGGATTTTGGAGGAGCATCTGGCCGTGAGGTCAAAAGGTGAAAGTAGCACTTACCTTGTCACGCTGACGGACCTGGATGGCAACCCTCACAAGACGGTCGTGAGCGGAACACCCTATTTAGACGGCAAAGGGAATTATATCGGGTCCATTGGGGTCTATACCGATGTCAGCGAGCTTAAGAAGCTCGAAGCCCAACTGCAGCAGTCCCAGAAAATGGAGGCCATAGGAACGCTGGCAGGAGGAATAGCACACGATTTCAATAACATATTGAGTGGAGTTCTGGGGTACGCTTCCCTTCTGAAAAAGCACACACCCCCCGAGTCCCAACTGGCGCACTACGCGGAAATGATAGAAAAGAGCGCCGAGAGAGGGGCAACTCTTGCCGGACAGCTCCTGGCGTTCTCCCGGAAGGGTAAACGCTTTATTCAGACCGTCGAAGTGCATCAACTGATTGATGATGTAGTCGAGATCTTAAAGCGCACCCTCGATCGGAAAATTTCCGTTCGGTGCCGCAAAGAGGCGCACTCGAGCGCCGTGGAAGGCGATCCCGGCCAGATCCAGCAGGTGCTGATGAACCTTTGCATCAATGCGAAGGACGCCATGCCCGAAGGCGGACGCTTACTGTTGTCTACCAAAATGGTAGAGCTGGACGAGGCCTTTTGCCGAGGTCACGATGGGCTGTGTCCAGGGGTTTTTCTGGAGATAAATGTTGAGGATAACGGAGAGGGGATGGGAGATCAGGTTAAGAGCCGGCTCTTCGAGCCCTTTTTCACTACGAAGGAGGACGGTAAGGGTACGGGACTGGGGCTGGCCATGGTTTACGGCACCGTCAAGGGCCACGGAGGCGCTATCAAAGTGTATTCCGAAGTGGGACGCGGGTCGGTCTTCAAAGTGTTGCTGCCGTTAAAAAAAGACTCTGTGCCAATTTCCGTAAGCGTCCTTAAGAAAAGGTCTGCCCTGGGCTCAGGGACGGTTCTGGTCGTAGACGATGAAGATATTATCCGGGAACTTCTGGGTGAAATGCTTGAAGAGTTAGGCTTTACCGTTATTTCGGCCCGGGACGGGAGAGAGGCCCTGGCAATCTATCGCATGCAGTGGCAGGAGATTGACGTGGTGATTGTAGATATGATTATGCCCGGGCTGAGCGGCAGGGAAGCGTTTGTGGAAATGAAGAGGATCAATCCGTCAGTTCGTGTAATACTTTCCACGGGCTTCACAAAGGAAGGCGCAGTTCAGGAAACATTGGACGAGGGCATCGCGTGGTTTATCCAAAAACCTTACCGCCTCGAAGAATTATCAGAGGCCATGTTTCACGCTCTTTCGCGGGAGGGGTCATGATTTACCTGTGCGATGCTGACCTCCAGAATGCGACGAGTTGCGCTGTGAATCGGAGCCGCGTCACTCCTGCGGACTCCCGGTATCCAAAGTATCGTGTCAGCTTTCAACAGCAGGGGTAGTTTTTTCCTAAGGTCCCTGGGTATCTTCAGGTCTATCAGCACCTTTTTCAGCTTCCGCGTTCCTTGCAACCCCCAAGGTTTGAAGCGGTCGCCCGGCAGGGGATTACGGACTGTCAGCGGAAAAGAGACCTCGTCAGCATCGAATGCTGCCGCTGTAATTCCATCATATTCTTGTAGACGCATCCCCTCTGGTTCACGAAGCTGCAATCTCAAGATGTGGCCAGTACCCGGAACTTCCACAGTCCCTGGTCCTGAGACCAGGATGACCGGCTGGGGCGTTAATTCCGCCGCTGTACGCCTGGACAGCACGAGCCTATCATACTCTCTGGCCACCATGAGGCCCCCGGGGAGATGAGCCACAGCAGAAGGGCTCGCGGAACGGAGCAGCTTCCAGATGGTCTCGACGTGAGACCGCGTCCACCGCACGTCCGGTCCTGAAAGAGTGTAGAGAGCGAGAAGTATCACCCTGGAAGCCAGAACCATCGGAGCTGAACGCAATCCCGGGATGCTCATCTCCAATCCGGCCTCGCTGCGTGAAATTGTTTGCGAATAGAGTTCCTGAGCCATCTCTTTCACAAACTGCTCTTCCTCCCCGAGAAGTTCGATGGTGCGTTGCAGCGGTTTTCTAAAATTAAGGAAATGCTGCTCAATCGTCGGGATGAGACGATTCCGGACGAAGTTTCTATCGCAGTTGATATCGAGATTGGTGGGGTCAATCCTGTAGGGAATGCCTTCTTCTTCCAAGAAACGGATGATGCGAGCCCGAGATGTCTCTATAAGGGGTCGCACTATGCCTGCTCGGGTGGGTGCGATTCCCGTGAGCCCTTTAAGCGATGACCCGCGAAAGATCCTTAGGAAAAAAGTCTCAAGCACATCATCCATGTGGTGAGCTGTAGCTATGACCCTGGCTCCCGAAGAAGCCCTGATCTCCTCAAAGAACGCGTATCGAGCGCCCCGCCCGGCTTCCTCCAGGCTTATCCCTCGCCTGGCTGCAAGATCCCGAACATTGACAACTTTGACCTGAGCTTCCAGACCGAGTTTTCGGCTCATTTCTCTCACAAACTCAGCATCCAGATCGGATTCTGGACGAAGTCGGTGATCCAAATGCGCCGGCACCATCCAAAAACCCATCTCGGCCTTCAACATGTTCAAAATGTGCATCAATGCCGTGGAGTCAGGCCCTCCTGAAACTGCCACCACGACCCCGTCACCCCGTTGAATCATGCCGTACCGCTTGATGACGTTTATTACGGAAGTCAGAAGACCCTTTTTTGACTCGTCTCGCTTCATAAGGAACAAATTCCTAGAATTCCATCAAAACGCTATTTATGAGAACCAGGCCCTTTAGGCCGGACGTGCAGAGAAAATGGTCTTACGACGCGATCTCTGCTTGATCTCTCGAACAAGAGGCTCTAACCTGAAAGGCGAGAAGACTTTATCAGGCAACTCCTGCATCCGGAAAGAGGCTCAGAGAAATGCTCCCCAAGAAAATACTCTTGTGCACCGACTTCTCGGACAATTCCAAGCCTGCCCGCCAACATGCAACTGATTACGGCAAGGCCTTCGAAGCCGAACTCATAATCTTCCACGTAATCAACTCCTCACGCATAGGCTACCCGTTGCTTGACGAGGGCATGCCAGCGGATATACGATCGGCCCTGTCCGATATTCAACAATCCGTTGAAAAAGCCCTGAGTCTCATTGCAACCGAATGTCGTAAGGAACTGGCCCAAGTTCAAACTTCTGTTCGAATAGGGACCCCTGCACGTGAAATAGTACGCTTCGCGGAAGAAGAGTCAATCCAATTGATTGTGATGGGGACCCATGGCTGGACCGGATTTAAGCATTTGATAATGGGAAGCACGGCGGAAAATGTCGTCAGGACTGCCCGCTGTCCCGTGCTTACCGTGAAGTCGTCCTCACAATAGCCGAGTCGTCACCGCTAGTCGGTTGTGATGGCCGGCAAGCCGAAAACCCGCACGGCATTTGCCGTTGTTGTCCGGCAGATCTCCTCGAAGGAAACTCCCCTTACCTCAGCCACTTTTCTGGCAGTATGCACAATGTACGCGGGCTCGTTATCCTTCCCTCGCAAGGGCTCCGGAGCAAGGAAAGGGCAGTCGGTTTCCAAAAGGAGCCTCTCATCCGGGAGAGAAGCGACTACTGATCGAAGCAGCGTCATTTTTCTTGTACGTCACGGTGCCTGGTATGGAAATGTGAAATCCGAGATCCAGCGCACGCCGCGCGTCAGCATCACTCCCTGAAAAGCAATGGATTATCCCGCCCGCGGGAAACGGGCTTGCCTGTTCAAGCATATCGAGCCCTTGCCGGTACGCGTCGCGTAAATGGATTACCACCGGCTTCGCCAGCCTTTGGGCAATAGACAACTGTTGCGCAAAAACTTCTATTTGGCGCTCTCTGGGAGAATGATTCCGAAAAAAATCCAGCCCTATTTCTCCATATCCCACTACTTTCGGGTGATGAGCCAGAGCCTCTATTTTCAGGAGGGCCTCTTCATCCACTTCTTTGGCATTGTGAGGATGGAAGCCTACGCAAGCGAAGACCCCTTCAAAGCGATCGGCCAATGCCAGAGCCCGCTTCGCGTCATCGAAGTCTATCCCTACCGTGACAACGTAGGCCACTCGCGCCGTGGACGCTCTTTGCACTACTGCCTCTGCGTCGGCCACTAGGGGTTCCAATTCCAGGTGAGCATGGGAATCTACAAGAAAAGGCGGCAAAGGGTTTTGAAGGTCGTTATTCTCTTCCATGGAATCCCTCAAGATGGCCGGATAGAACCGAACTACAGTGAAACGCCTTTAGCTTCGCGGGTGAGTAACCTGGGTAACCCCTCCTTCCCTCTGTCGCCAAGAGAGAGGCTTTTGTTGTCCCCCTCCCTTGACGGGAGGGGTTAGGGGAGGGTGATCTCGGCCCAATTCACAACGCATTTCACTAAGCACTAAAAAGATATAACAATGCCGGGTCTAACCGCAAGGTTGAGGGAGGGAGTGATCACGCTGTGGGAGAAGGAAAGCCCGCCACCACAGGATTGACTCTCTTCGAAGTTTCCACCACTTCTCGCACATGCTGGTACATAGTCTCGAAATCGAGAGAATCCGCTTTCTTGGGATCCAGGGCCTCCAGGATAATCTGCCGAAAAAGTTCGACCTCTTCCTGTGATGCCTGAGGAAAGCTCTCTCTGACGCTTCGTCGACCCTGGATGGCCAAGCTCAACGGTCTGTCATTCTGCAGACAGCCAAATAGATCCCCCAGAAACCTTTCCGAGCCCTCATTTTGTCGGTGCGTTCCGCATATCTCGGTGATAGCTCCAGCCACATGCGCCAAACACGACGACGTTTCAGATTCGGGCGCCATGACGACGAAAGGCCACCGCGATTGCGCGGCCGAAGCCATAAGGGGCTCGTCGGGCACATACCCGAGACAGGTCATGGGGACCCCCAATATCCTGCCAATATCATGTTCCAGTCGGTTGCAAATAAGGTCTGAAATTTCGGATGAAGGGGCCCTGTTGAGGATCACATAAATATGCTTTCCGCCTGCAATTCGATGTAGATTCATGATGAACGCAAGAGCTTCAGCGCTTGCCACCTGCTCGGGCGTCACCACTGCCAACACGTGCTCAGCCCCCTCAATCAGCGGCGCGAGACATTCACTATCTTCCGCAGGGGTGTCAATGAGAACAAAATTTCTTCGGTTCAGGAGTGGCGCCAGTGACAGAAAACGGGACATCTTATCCTCACCGTTCCATCCTATTGGTTCCCCGAGCGTGACGAGGCCCACATTTTCTCCCCATGGAACAATTACTTCTTCAGCCGAACAATAGCCCCAGACAAGGTCGTTCAAATTGTACAGGGGTCGTAATCCCAAGGCGCCACTTATGTTGGCTGCCGAACCGCTCATATCCACCAGTAAAACAGTGGCACCTATGCTCCCCAGCGTAACGGCCGTATTCAAGGCAAGACACGTTTTTCCAGGGGATCCTTTTCCACCGGTAAAGGCTACGATTTCACACATAGTCAACAACCCTCCTTTCGGGAAGGAGAACTTGAAGGTTGCTCCTGATTTATATTAGCTTGAAATACAAATATTTGCAACAATTAATTAAAGTAATATGGCAGCAAAATAAAGATGTCTCCAGATCGCCAAATGGCCGGACAATTTAGAGGGATTCTCGAAAGTAATGACGGATTGTGAAAAGCGATCTCTCGAAATTGGTAGCCACCGGCCTCCGTGCCGGTGGACCATTGATAAATAAATCAACCGCTTCGGCCGGCAGGGACGCCGGCCCTACCGATTCTTTGCGGTGCGTCTTCTAAATAAATTCAAAAACTTTGAGAACCGCTCTAGTCTACAAATCTGGAGTTGTCCGGCTCAGCGACGGGGCAACTAGGAGGGTGCGGGCGGTCCCGTGCAAGCTAGGATGAATCGGTCTTGCACCAGTTCGCTCTCAAACAATGAATGGTTACAGCAAAACCATCACGGACCTGAAGCCCAGGTCAGTGGCACCCAGCATCCGAACAACATCGGGCTGGGGGTGCCACCGCACCTCGTCGGGAGGCTTTGTCAGATCCGTGTCTGATTTGGCCGATTATTCATTGTTTGAGCAGCGAACGGGCCTTACCCGAAGAGGGTGATTTAGCTCCGGTTGCGATGGGCCGACGATCGGTCTAAAATACAATCTGCCGAGACGTCCGCGGGTTGTATGAAAAAAGAGACCTAACAGCTCGATTTCGGAGACATCAAAGCTTGGGAATCAACACTGGAGAGATCTGCGCCGGATAAGGAGAAAGAGATGGCCGAGTACACGATACATCCACTGGCAGTAGGCTTCAACGAAACCGATCAAGGAGTGATGACGTATCTTCGCTTTTACGGCAAAAGGATCTTGTTGCCTATCTATTCGTTTGCCCTTAAAGGGGGAGACCTGAAAATACTCGTGGACACGGGGATAGAGGATTTCATCGCCCCCGACGATCTAACAGAGCGAATGGGATTTCCCGTCATGAGCTTTGAGGAGGCTCTCGAAACTGTAGGATGGACGCCTGAAGATGTAGACCTCATTATCCATACGCACTTGCATAACGATCATTGTGAGAACGACTGCCTATGCTCGAATGCGCGGGTATACGTGCAAAAGGCCGAACTGGAGTTCTTCAATAACCCCCATCCGGTCGATCACAGGTATTATCCCGACGTTCTTGATGGCGTAAACGTCGTGCCCGTTGAAGGTGACGCTGAAATTGTTGACGGCATTGACGTGCTATTCACCCCTGGGCACACTCCTGGGGGGCAGTCTGTAGTGGTACAAACCTCTAAAGGCAAAGCTGTTATCGCGGGTCTATGTTGCAATGCCGAGAACTTTCCCTCCGGTGGCGGGATCATCGCGCCGGGTGTCCATCTCAACCTGATCCAGGCCTATGAGAGCATGAAACGAGTGCGCGAAGCCGCCGACATCATCATCCCCATACACGATCTTGAGATAGGCACGAAGAAGACGATTCCGGAGTAGGAGCACGTAGGCCTTTTGGCGGAAAGTTCCCCGCCAACCTGCAAGTCTCGTAGTGCGGCGTGATGATTTATAGCATGTGCCGAATGTTTTGACCTATTCCGATGTCGAAACCCCCGACGTTACGCACGACGCGGGGCCGTCCCCACCCGATCATCCTCATTTTCGGACATTGTTTTGGTACTTGCTGTAGAAGCCCGACCAGAGCCCGGCTCAATGCAGGTAGTGACTCTGCTGCGGGAGACCGTCCTTGGACCCTGCCGCCTTGATCAGTGCGGGTTCGATGACGCTCATGTGTGTCTGGTCGTCGACCTTGGCTTGAATGAATGAAACGAGATTCTCGAAATCCTGCTTGGTAATCACGGGGAACTGGTCAGTCCCCTCGGAACCGGCGTAGTCCAGCGCGGTGAAATTCCCCGTATGGGGATCGACTTCACCGGAGATCTGCACAACTTCAACATTATCGCCGGAGGCATACCGGCCCACGATGGCCAGTCCCCGGGATCGTGAGAAGTACAGGATAGCGACTTTGTAAATACCCGACGACTCGAACAACTCAAAGGGATTCATCTCTTCTTTCCCATTATCTAAGAAGGATGCGTAGTTGCGGATTAGCAATGGGCTTGATTCAGAACCAATTTAACAACAGCAGTGATGAATGTCAAGCGGCCTATAGCGGGCCGAGGGCGCATTCAGACTCCCTGAGTCGAGTTGTTCCACACTTTTCTTCAGGGCAAAGGTCTCGCAACGGAAGGGGCGCGTGTACGGCAGACCTGCATGGCTTCGAAAAAAGCGAATCTACAGAACATGATGAGCATTTTTACAGGGTTGACGACTTCAGGCACAATTACCCTATAACATTGGTCTGGCATCTAAAATCCTATTGACAGGGGGATTCTTCTCTTTCATTGTAAAGAATGCTAGGCTATAAACACTGTGCGGGGGAGTCCTCGAACCGGAGGGCCAGATGAAGCAGATCATGTTTGGACGCTGGGGTCACGTCCTGAGTGACCACCGGAAAGAAGAAGAATCACCCAACGATCAGCCTGCTGGATTTCCGAGCGCCGCAGGGTTTCCCGATAACATTGTCGCTCTCATGAGCGGCAAAGGGTTCCTGCAGTTTGAAGAGGATTTCAATTTCGTCCCTATGATAAGGGAGTATATCGGGCAGATTCAGGCCAAGTACTGCTGCGGGAAGTGCATCACCGGTATCAAGGGTTCAAAGATGCTGCTTCTCACCCTTGACAGGATCTTGCAGGGTGAGGGAACCGAATCCGATCTGGAAATCTTGTCCCGCATGGCCGATCTACTCAATGACGCCGCCAAATGCTCAGTCTGCCAGAGCGCCGGGGAACTTCTCAGGGACGGCCTCACTCATTTTCGAGACGATTTTCTCGCGGCCGTCCGCGATGGGGTACCTGTAGATTCAGTCCGTTATCGTGGAAACATTTCCGCGCCATGCATGAATACCTGCCCCTGCCACATTAACATACCCGGTTATGTTGAGGCGCTCCAGGAACTCCGTTACGGGGAATCCCTCAAGATAATACGGGAGGAAATGCCTTTGCCGGGCATAACCGGCCGTATCTGCCCCGCTCCCTGTGAAAAAGCGTGCAGTGTTGCGAATATGGGTGATGTGGCCATTCCAATCAAGACACTCAAACGTGTGGCCTCTGACTATGAATTCTTCCATCACCTAAAGCCGCCGATGCAAAAAACGGACTTGACCGGCCCACCCGTAGCTGTGGTGGGAGCCGGCCCCGCGGGAATTGCCGCGGCTTATTATCTGAACCGCCTGGGACACCCGGTAACCATCTTGGAAGGGCTCGAAGTTTCCGGGGGCATGATCGGAGTAGGAATACCGCCGTACCGCCAACCTCGCGACGTGCTCCAGCGAGAAGTCGATATCATTAAGGATCTCGGTGTAGAATTTAAGTTCGGTTTACGACTTGGTAGGGATTTTACAATCCGGGATCTGTTCAATGAGGGGTTCAAGGCGGTCTTTCTCGGCATCGGCTCCCACCGTTCCATCCCTCTTGGACTCAAAGGAGAAGACGAAGGCATTGAAGGTGTCTTTTCCGGCGGTATAGACTTCCTCAGAGACATTAATCTGGGCCGTGACGTAACCATTGGCGAAAACGTTGCTATTGTGGGCGGAGGCAACACAGCGATTGACTGCGCGAGGACGTGCCTGAGAATGGGCGCTTCTAGGGTCGGCATCGTCTACCGACGAACCGAAGCGGAGATGCCTGCGGATCCGGAGGAAGTGGAGGATGCTCGCGAGGAAGGAATCAACTTTTACTTCCTTACTCAGCCCACGGACATTCTTTCCCAAGAAGGGAAAATGGCAGGGCTGAAGTGCGTCCGGATGGAACTGGGAGAACCGGACTTTACCGGCCGGAGACGTCCGGTTCCTGTAGAGGATTCGGAATTTGACTTGGCCGCAGACACGTTGATACCTGCCATCGGGCAAGCTTCCAATCTTGACTTCATTTCGTCGGACGATGGCATCGAGATAGCTCGCCGTGGCACGATAAGGGTTGATAAACAAACGATGATGACTGCGCGACCAGGTGTTTTCGCGGCCGGAGACGCTGTAAGCGGCCCTCTGACGGTGGTTCACGGTCTAGCTGGAGGCAAGCGGGCCGCGAGAATGATCCATGACTACGTGACCTTCGGGAAATGTTCTCCTTCGGAAGAGCAATGGATGGAAGACCTTATCGCCGGCATAGAAAAGGACCATGGCGTGCTGGTTACCGCCAGAACTCCCGGACGGGAGGGGGGCAAACCTCCTCAAAGGAAACTTGACGCCAGGGAGCGGGTGGCGAGTTTTCGTGAAGTGGACTCGGGGTTCACTCAGCGAAGTTCCTTCATTGAGGCCAGCCGATGTCTTCGTTGCTTCCACCTGATCCTCGCCGCTGTCAGGGAAGCCGGGGCATGAGAAGAGCGGGAGTGACTCTCGATGAAAACCGCGTCACAAGGGCCGCTGTTTGCAGGGAAGCTTTCCTGGCTATTTCATTCCTAATGCCTTGGAATGTTAAAGCATTATCCGGAATCACGCCAAGCACGAAAAAAGCCGTTGAAGGCGCCGATGATGCCGGCACTCGACTCTTCTATTGAGAAGATAAGGATCAAACAATGCCTCTACTGACTATCGATGACGTTGATGTTGCGGTTCCGGAGGGGATGACCATCTTGGAAGCAGCCAAAGTGGCGGGGATATGGATCCCGACTCTCTGTTACTACCAAAAAATCAGCCCATCTGATTCCTGTCGCATGTGCGTGGTAGAAGTGGAGGGCGTCACGCGTCCCGTACCGTCCTGTAGTACGATCGTGACGGATGGGATGAGGGTTCGAACGGAGACCCCTCAGATACGGGGCATTAGAGAGGAAGTCATGAAATTGGTCCTTATGGACCATCCTTTGGAATGCCCTACCTGTCCCGCGGCTGGAGAATGTGAAATCCAGAACTTAACGTATCGGCTAGGCATCGGTGGCACAGATTACCCTGTGACGAAACGCAACAGTCCTGTCGTCCAGGACTGGCCTTTAATCGAGTACAATCAGAATCTGTGTATAACCTGCTTGAGATGCGTCAAGGTTTGTCACGAAGTCATCGGAGCCAGCGCGCTCGCTCTCACCGATGTGGGGTACAATGCAAGGATAGATACGCGCGACGGGGGCATTCTTAATTGCGATTTTTGCGGCGAGTGCGTGGAAGCGTGTCCGTCCGGCGCCATGTCGAATAAGGTGTCCAGACGATGGGCCCGCTCGTGGGAACTGAGAAAGACACCCACCATTTGTCCTCTCTGTTCCGCGGGCTGCCGCATGGAAATGAACGTCAAAGACAACCGTATATTCCGCGTTACCACGGACATTGAAAGCCACAACAAGGGCACGTTGTGCGCGGGGGGTCGCTTCGGGTTCGACCTTGTTCATCATGAAGACCGACTGGTCTCCCCCCTCTTGAGGCGTGACGGAGAACTCAAGCCTGCATCTTGGGAAGATGCCCTGGTTTTTGTCGCCGATCGACTGAAAGGAATAATACTTGACTCAGGTCCGGAAAGCGTTGCGGGATTGGCATCACCGCGCTTGACTAACGAAGATTGCTACGCTTTCCAGAAGTTATTCCGTGCAATTATAGGTACAAATAACATCGACAGCGAGGCCAGGTTCAGCTTTCTGCGAGTCCAAAGGGCCTTCGAGTTGACTGGCCTTGCAGGCGCCACAGGCAGTCTAGAAGACCTGCTTGAAGCAGAGGCTATGCTCGTGATAGGCGTGGACCCCCTGGAAGAAACACCCGCTTTGGGGTGGAAGGTCAAGGCGGCGGCGCGGCGGTATGACAGCAATGTGATTGTGGCCAATTCCCGAAAGACCAGCCTGGAAAAGTTTGCTCGCGTGCAGTTGAGAATACGTCCGTATTCCGAAAGCGATCTAATCCTCGGGATAATGAAAATCATTCTGGATTTGGACCTGTGGGACAGTAAATTCGTCCGAGATCGGACAGTCAATTTCCTTCCCATGAAGAACCTGCTTGACAAGATTTCTCTTAAAGGCATTCTGAAGAGCACAGGTGTTTCGGGTGAGGCTCTTGAGGAAGCGGCACGGGTTCTTGGCAAAGCCCCAAAAGCATCCATAATCTTCGGCGGAGACGTAATCTTACAGGCAAACGGCCTCCAGTGCGCCATGAATTTGGCGAATCTGGCCCTTCTGACTGGGAATGTCGGAGGAGTCGGAGCCGGGATATTCCCTATTTTTGAAAAAGGGAACATGATTGGGATGTGCGGCATGGGTGCCCTTCCGGAATACCTTCCCGGATTCCAGGACGCAGCGTACGCGCGAGACCTTCTAGAGCGCGTCTGGAAAACAAACCTTCCCTACGGCAAAGGGAGAACGGTGCCTGAGATGGTTCGGGGGCTGGAAACCGGAGAGCTTAGGGCTATGTATATTGCCGGCGCAGATCCGCTCACCGATTATCCCAATGCGGGGCGTTTCGCGTCCGCTTTGGAAAGGGCGGATCTCGTGATAGTGCAGGATCTCTTTCTGAGCCCGACAGCAAAGATGGCCCATTGCGTTTTTCCCGCGGCTTCCTTTGCCGAAAAGGAAGGGACCATGACCAATATCGAGCATCGCATTCAAAGGCTGAATCCGGTAATCCCTCCGTTGGGGCAGGCCATTCCGGACTGGAGTATTTTCGAAGAGGTTGCAAAGGCCCTGGGACGACCCATGGGCTTTTTCAAAGCGGCTGACGTCTTCAGGGAAATGACCCTTACCATACCTACCTACAAGGGCCTCAAGCTACAAGACCTGCAAGGAGACGGCAAAATCGCTCCCCTTCTTGGGGAGAACAATGTAGGGCTGCGAGGACGAGACAGAGTACTCCTTTGCGCCGGTTCGCACCTGGGAAGGGCCCGAGAAGGAGGATGTCGCGATGTATCCGTTTGAGCTGATCGCCGGCCGGTGCATGTTTCATTTCGGGTCAACTTCAACACGGTCCAGGAACCTACTCCAGCTCTGCCCGGAGGGATATTTGCAGATTAACGCCGAGGACGCCGAGGCGCTTGGCCTCAAAGAAGGAGACCAAGTGAAAGTCAGCTCTCGCAGCGGTTTTTTTGTTGCACCGACCAAGTCGTCGGACAAAGTCGATAGGGGGATGGTTTTTGTCCCTACCAACTTCCCCAACCAGTCTGTGTACCGATTGTTCGAGGAAAACACTACCGTGTGCAGGGTCAAGTTGACCGCTATGGAAGCGGCTACTGCGCAGTGACCTGTTGGCAGTCGAGGTGGATGCTTCACCCGTGAGAAGGGTGATTAGTTACGGAATTATCAGGGACGAGGAGTGACACTCCTCATCGGATGGAGGCAAGGCCGCTGGGCATGTTTGCGGCATGCGCTCCTTCAGGCAATAAAACCACCGGTCCTGTGCTCCACTATTTCGCCGTGGGGCTACATACGAATCAAGGTTACAAAAATATGAGGAGGTCAGCATGAACGTCCGGGGGAAACCAAAGGCGACGATACTCGTCATTGACGATGAACAGATCGTCCACGAAAGTGTCCAGCGGATCCTTGTGGAAGAGGGATACGAGGTGGAAGGGGCTTTGCGCGTGGATCAGGCCCTGGACCTCCTGGCCAAAAAGTCATACGATCTGGTTCTCACAGATCTGATGATGCCGGACCGCAGTGGAATGGACGCGGTCGAGGCCGTTGCCCGAGATCATCCCCATGCGGGAGTGGTCATGTTTACCGGCTTCGCCACCGTGGACTCGGCAGTGGCGTCAATGAAACTGGGGGCGCTTGATTACCTCCCCAAACCGTTCACTCCGGAAGAGTTGGTTCAGGTGACCGAGAAAGCCCTTGAGAAAACCTGGAAAGCGAGACGTGACAGGGAAATTGAGCAGACTTACGCGCAAGCGGAAAAGGCTATTGCATCCAGCCTGGACTTGAAAGAGATATTGAATCTGATCTGTGCCAGTGTGGTTAAGCTCTTTAAGGTGAAGGGCAGCTCTCTCCTGATGTACCGCAAGAAGGACCAGACTCTGGAAATAGCCTCCTCATTTGGCCTTAGCGATGAGTACCTACAAAAGGGAATGATGGACAGCTCAAAGAGCATCGCCGAAGTTTTTGAGTCTGGAAAAGCAGTCATAATCGAAGAGACGGATTTTGATGCGAAACTTCATTACCCTGGTGAAGCCAGGAAAGAGGGTATAGTTTCAATACTTTCGGTTCCGCTGAAACTCGGCGACGCTATACTTGGCTTCCTCAGGATCTACAGTACCGAAAAGCGCAGCTTCGACCCCGAAGAGATGAGCTTGTTGGTCAAATTCGCGGAGCAAGGAGCGCAAGCCGTAGAAAATGCCATGAGTTATGAAAGAGTTCGCAACGACATTGAAGGGATGAAGCAATCTATTCCCGGACCTCTCGCCAGAAAAATAGCGGAACAGAGTTAGCGGCTGTTGCGGTTGCGCGGTCAATCTCATGAGCGTTATAGTTCCCCCGAGTCTTATCGGGATGTTGTGCCTGAGATGTCAAGCGGGCCGGAGGCGCGACTTGCCCTGGAAGGCTGTTGAACCTTCCGAAACATGCAATCTTCGTCAGGAGTAGGAGAAGATGGACAAGAAGAATGGAAAGGTGCTGGTTCTGGATGACGAGCAAATCGTGCTTGATAGTGTCACGCGTATTCTCGAAGATGAGAACTATGAGGTGAAAACCTGCCGCAGCGGCAAAGCAGCCGTGGAACTCCTCAAAGAAGGGGGGTTCGACGTGGTGATCACTGATTTGAAGATGCCGGGCATGGACGGGCTTCAGGCCATGGAGGCACTGGCAGAAGTAGACCCCGATCTATCCATGATCATGGTCACCGCGTATCCAACCGTCGATTCCGCAGTCCAAGC
>CAWEJR010000017.1:0-189220 GCA_963809365.1 uncultured delta proteobacterium
GCCTCGCGGGACTGATCCGTGCACGGACGAGCCGGACGACACGTCCGTGGCACCAATCCTTTGCGGCATTTTCTTTCTTCGTTGTGGCGCTCTACGCCGTGGGAGTTGGTAAGATCCCCTGCCGCCGGATGTCAGGCCGGCAGGGGAAACTGTTGACGTTAAGGATGCGGAATCAGGTTCCCATTTCCCAGGAAGCCAGATATTTTTCTTGTTCAGGTGTCAAAACGTCAATCTGGATGCCCATTGCCGCTAATTTGAGGCGGGCGATCTCATTGTCTACGTTCTGGGGCAGTCTGTGCACATCCCGGCCGAGCCCTTTGCCCTGCTTGACCAGGAATTCAGAAGCCAGTGCCTGATTGGCAAAACTCATGTCCATTACGGAGGAGGGGTGACCTTCGGCGGCTGCAAGGTTAATCAAGCGCCCCTCTCCCAATAGGATGATCCGGCGTCCGTCGGCCATGGTGAATTCTTCTAGGAAGTCTCTTATCACCCTTCGGGATATCGCCATCTCCTCGAGCGCGGGGATCTCGATTTCCACATTGAAGTGTCCGGAATTGCAGACAATGGCTCCGTCTTTCATGCGCTCGAAATGCTCTTTTCGGATCACGTTCATATCACCGGTCACGGTGCAGAAGAAGTCACCGAGAGGGACGGCCTCTTCGATCGGCATCACATAGTAACCGTCCATCGCAGCTTCCAGGGCCCGCAAGGGGTCCACTTCAGTCACCACGACCTTGGCGCCCATTCCGGAGGCTCTCATTGCAAGGCCGCGACCGCACCAGCCGTACCCGGCCACCACAAACCAGCTACCAGCCAGCAGCCGGTTGGTCGCCCGGAGGATCCCGTCTACAGTGCTTTGGCCGGTGCCGTAGCGATTATCGAAAAGATGTTTGGTATCGGAGTCGTTCACCGCTATGACCGGAAAAAGGAGAACCCCCTTGGCCGCCATGCTCTTGAGCCTGATCACGCCTGTGGTGGTTTCTTCGGTTCCACCGAGGATGTCCTTGACCAGATCAGTCCGCCGCGAGTGGATGGTGCTCACCAGATCGGCGCCGTCGTCCATCGTGATGTGCGGGCGGGCGTCGAGACAGGCGTCTATGTGCTTATAGTAGGTTTCAGTGTCCTCTCCTTTAATGGAAAAGACGTGATAGCCTTCGTCCACGAGACACGCGGCCACATCATCTTGCGTGGAAAGCGGATTTGAGGCACATAGGTACACCTCAGCTCCACCCGCGGCGAGCGTATGAACCAGCGATGCCGTCTCTGTTGTGACATGGAGACAAGCGGCTAGAACGGTCCCGGCAAGGGGTTTTTCGGCCGCGAATCGCTCCCGTATCATGCGAAGGACCGGCATGCTTCGCTCGGCCCACTCGACCCGGAGCCTCCCACTTTCTGGCAAGAGAGAGGTCTTTAACGTGATAATCCATAGAATCTCCTTTAGTTCAGCCCCCGGACGTTATGCGACGTGCCCTGAAGGCATTTCATACTACGTTGCTTTGATAAATCGAACTCGACTCCGTTGGCCAAACCTGCGGTGTGGCCCCGTGGTTGACGGCAATTTGACAACCCATGCAGGCAAGAGGTTACAGTCCGGCCAACTCCCTGATCTCCTTTGCTCTGTGAGTGCTTTCCCACGTGAAATCAGGATCTTCTCTCCCAAAATGACCGTTAGCCGATGTCTTGTGATAAATGGGTCTCAGCAGATCCAGGTATTCTATGATTCCCGCCGGTTTGAAGCTGAAAAGCTTGGAGACTATTTCGACTATTTTTTCGTTCGGGACCTTCTCTGTACCGTAAGTGTTCACCATTAACGATACCGGTTCCGGGAAGCCGATGGCGTAGGCCACCTGAAGGAGACATTTCTCCGCCAATCCTGCCGCGACTATGTTCTTCGCAACGTGCCGGGCCATGTACGAGGCTGAACGGTCCACTTTGGAAGGGTCCTTGCCCGAGAAAGCGCCGCCGCCGTGAGCCCCGTATCCGCCGTAAGTGTCCACAATGATCTTACGACCGGTCAGTCCACAGTCACCCAAAGGTCCGCCTACCACGAATCTTCCTGTAGCGTTGATGAGGTAACGCGTGTCAGCATCCAGGAATGTTGCAGGAATCATTTTCTTGATGACTTCTTCTATGATCCCCTCTTTGATCTGCTCGTACGTGACGTCCGGGCAATGTTGAGCCGCCACCACAATGGTGTCCACTCTCTGGGGTCTGCCGTTCTCATATCTGACGGTCACTTGGGACTTCCCATCAGGCCGGAGGAACGGAAGGATACCTTCCTTGCGCACCTCGGTCAGTCTCTGGGTCAGCAAGTGCGCGTAACTTATGGCCATTGGCATAAGCTCTGGTGTTTCATCGCTGGCGTACCCGAACATCAGGCCCTGATCGCCGGCTCCTTGCTCGCTGAATAGTCCCTCACCTTCGGTGACTCCCATGGAGATGTCAGGCGACTGCTTGTCGAGTGTTACCAGCACGGCGCAGGTTTCGCAGTCAAACCCCATGGCTGCGTCGGTGTACCCGATTGACCGGACTGCATCTCGAGCCAGATGAGGAATGTCCACGGTAGCCTTGGTGGTGATCTCTCCTGCCACCATGACCAAACCTGTGGTGACCAGCGTTTCGCAGGCCACCCGGGATTTCGGGTCCTGGGCCAGCATTGCATCCAGAACGGTATCGGATATCCTGTCGGCTATTTTATCGGGATGGCCTTCAGTAACAGATTCGGATGAAAACAGATAACTCTTCATCCCCATCAGCAATTCTCCTTTCGGCCTGATTTTTCGGACAGAGATCTGTACAGATAAACTGGTAGTATTAACCACATTCACCCTGCTGCGTCAAGCAGGAAATCGCTCGACCATCCGTATGGTCTTCCAGTACCCGGAACGGAAACGAAGCCAAAAGATCAGCCCCAGTGCCACAACATAGACCAGGACCCAGCTCCACGCTGCAAAGAGTCCTACATGGAAGTACTCGACGATCAGATAGACAGGAGGAACGAAAAAGATCCAAGCCATAAGGACCTGTGCCCACATGGCGAACTGCGTATCCCCAGCGCCCTTCAAGGCGCCCGAAAAGACAATGAACATGGTGTCGAACAGAGTATAGATTGCAATGAGGCGTACCAGAACCACTCCCTTGGCCATTATTGGTTCAAATCCTTGGCCCGCAGGCGCCGCCGGCCTGAACAATTCCAGAAGAAAGTCGGGGACAAGGAGATACAGTACCGCTGGAATCGCAGTATAAGCCATTGCCAGCTTCAACGCAGAATAGACGCTCTTTTGCGCTATTTCGGGCCGGCCCTGGCCGATGTACCCACCGACAAGAGTCGCGGTGGCGATGGACATCCCTACCATGGGCAGAAAGGCAAGCATCTCAATACTGAGCGCAATATTTGTTGCAGCCAGGTCGGCTTCGCCCAGACGTCCCACCAGAAGAATAAACATCGTGAAGGACGCGATGTCCAAGAAGAATTGTACCCCGGAAGGAACTCCATAACGCAGGAGCATAAGTAAAAGCTTAGAGTCCCATCTGAACTCCTTGCGCGTTCTGTAGATTGCCTGATATCGAGGTGACAAGAAAACAAAGCCCCAGTACAAGGCCGGTATAGCCCCTGAGATCGCGGTTGCCAGACCCGCGCCCCATATGCCCATTTCAGGGAAACCCAGCTTGCCGAAAATGAGAACATAGGCCAATACGAAATTGACCGCATTTCCCGCGAGATTGCCCCACATCACAACAGCGGTCCGCCCGCGGCCGGAAAAAAAGGAAGACAAGGCCGCATTCAACGGGAGCATTACCCCACCTACCATGAGAATAGAAAAATACTGCTTTTCAAGCTCACTAACGGCCACACCGTGCCCACTCCATGTGAAAACAATCTTACCTATAGGTATTGACGCCAAGATCAGAGGCGCAACCGCAACGGAAAAGAAGACGCCCTGCCACACAGCTCGAGCACACGCGGGTTTGTCTCCCGATCCATGGTATTGAGCCACAATGGTATTGACGTATTGAGCAGTGCCCAGGAAGAGCGAACAGATGGTGAAATAGGTGATCCCGCCTGGCGTCGCGGCCGCGACTGAGTCTTGGCCGTACCATGACAGGAACATCCTGTCCACGAACAGCATCAGGGTCAGCGATGCAGTGGAAAGAACCAGAGGGAGGGCAATACGGATGACTTCCCTGTACCCTCCGGCTTCGGTGGTTAGCCCGGATATTGTAACGTCTGAAATCGAATCTCGCCGATCATCGCCACATTTTGAAACGAGGCGCTCAGGTTTGGAACTTCCCATTACCTCATTTCTTTTTCAACTTGGAGAAAATGGATCGGATTTCTCCGAGAGCAGAGGTCTTAGGTTTGCCGGTGGCTTTGTCCTCCCTACCTGCTCCTTGTCCTGCGCTACCGTTCTCACGGGTACCCTTCTTAGGGGAAGATCCCTTTTTTTGCTCTGATCGCGAAGCTTCTTTTATAGGCTTTTCGTCGATTTCCTCGACTAGCTCAACTTCCACATCTTCCCCGTCCGCTCCGACATAAGCGTAGTCACCGGAGGTAGGCACGTTATCCAATAATTCCTCTTGGGAAGCGGGCCCAGGGGCATCCGCGCCGCAAGCGGGGCACTTCTTAAAAGGGTGGGGGCTTGGATGGTTGCAATTAGGGCAGATTGTAAGGCCGGAAAGGAATTTGGACTGCTTGGCCAAGTCTCTCTGAACCGCCACCTCGCGACGTTTGGCCAAATCATCCGTGGTGATTAGCTTTTGAGCGAGCAGGGCCTTGATGAGGCTTACGAAGCCGACTGCGGACAACCCATATTTCTCCCTCAACTCATGATCCGTCAAGGTGGATCGAAAGTCAGCAAGAAAAGGCTTCAGGGGAACTTTTCCGGGGCTGTCTTGAGTCGGATCAGTCATTAACGATGGCTCGGATTAACAGTGGAGAGGCAAACTCGCCCCTCAAGAAACACAGGGGCCCGAGTTCCACACCCTGTGGTTTCACGGTTATGGCTTAACAGCGCCGATGGTCTTGACGGACTGGGGGGCGTCGGGCCCCTTCTTGAAGCCATACAGACGTGGGCCCCGGAAGATCTTATTTGGACAGGGAGGCGTTCACCGCCTTCTTCAGCACAGGAGAATACTTCCATGTCACTACTCGGCGTGCGTCAAGGATAAGCTCCTCGCCGGTTTGCGGGTTTCTTCCTCGCCGGGAGTGCTTCGCTTTCACGGTCCACTTACCGAAGCCAGAGATCATGACGTCCTCGCCGGCAATGAGTCTCGCTTTGATTATGTCCAACAGTTTTTCAACTATCTCCGTGGCCTCGCCTTTCATGAATCCGCAATCGTCAGCTATCTTTTTCGCGATATCAGCCTTCGTAAGAGTCATCGATGCCCTCCCAAATAACAAAAAACGAGAATGAAATGGTTGGTTATTTATAACAACCGACGCGGCAAAAGGCAAGACATTTCTCAAACTTCCGGTAATGCTTCTGCCACGCGGCGCAAATCAAGGTGATGCTTCGAAAGCAGTATTGTTTGCTCATATATCGCCACAGACAGTTGCCGGTTCTCAGGTCGCCGTCTCTCCAAGAAGCCGGCCCACGTAGCCCTGACGCTTCAATGAAGCTTTCAGCATAGCTGCCATGTCCGGCGGCCGGTACATGAAGCGAATCCCCGTGCTCAGCCCAAAGCTATTCATGACGCGAAAATAACGCCAATACGGACCCGGAAACCCTAGGCACTTGAAAAGGAAAACGGCCGCACGGGAAAAAACCAGAACCCGTTCATCAAATCCGAGATAGACCTCAGGACAAAGCGAAGCCGCGTGCGTCATCTGATTCACTGCACTCTCCAGATCCAGGTCTTCGGAGAGGTACCACAGGCTTTCCAGAGGGTCTGTCACGCTCGACACGAAGCCTTCCTTCAGTGCTATATCCCACAGTGCAGTACCGGGGTATATGCGCACGCCGAGGAAATAATGCGCCACATGGGTGACAGGGCGTCCCTGCTTCTGCAGGTACTTGAGCCCGAAGTCGAGTGAATCCTGCAAGGTCTTGTTGGTTTCACCCGGCCCACCGATCATAAAGAACCACCATGCCGCAAACGACGTCCGGTTTATGGCCTCAGCCGCGTGGACCACGTCATCACGAGTAAAGCCCTTCTTGTAACTTTTTAGCATTGCGTCCGACGCGGACTCAGGAGTTATCATGAACGATCGGAACCCCGCCCGCCACATCAGAGCCAGATATTCCGCGTCGAGCTTTCTCGGATGCATGCCCATAGCGGTGAAGCTGGCCTTCCAAGGCCTGCGCAAGATCTCTTCCAGAATTGCTATGGAATGTTCTCGGGGATCGTTGAACACAGAATCAACGAACTCAAAGGTCTTGGGATGATACTTGAAAAGAGCTTCCTCAATCTCGTCCACCACGTCGACTGGCGAGCGAAGACGCATGCTGTTGCCTTCCAGGGACTGATTGTACGTGCAGTAAATACAGTGCTGCCTGCACCCGCGCCTGGTTTGGATATTGTAGCTGCTTCCGATCTTCTGGTAAGGCCTGGTGTCAATCCATCGCCCTAGATCAGGACTTCCGCCATTGAACTCCGCGAGCCTCGGCTCAGTGAGGTGAAACTTGCCCGCGATCATTCTCCCCACGCCAGGAATGTTGTCCGTAGAGTCTCCGGTCTCGATAGCCTTGACCAGCCTCGCAAAGCTATCTTCTCCATCAGCAACTATTATGAAGTCCGCTCCCAAAAGCTTGAGCACATTAGCGGGCATCAGACTGGCCCCTGATCCTCCGACTACCAGCGGAACAGAAGTAATCTCTCTGATATATCCGGTTATCCGCACAATTTCCGGCAAATAGGAGACCGGATGCAACATGTTGACGTTGTCGATATTGCGAATGGAAAGACCAATTACTTGAGGCTCGAATGACCGGATGTTTCTAGACAACAGTTTTCTTAAATTGTTCGCCGCAAAGCATAAGTCCAGCATCCTGACCTCATGGCCCGCTGCCTCAGCCGCACCGGCAACGTAGCATAGACCAAGAGGCGGCGCTGCCAGGAGGTCGCCTTTCCTGTTCGTATTAATTAGCAATATGCGCAAATCGACCACCCCTAAAAAACATGATTAGGTCCAGCGTGCAACCGGGGCCCGGCTGTGGTCAGCAATCTCGACTAACCGAGGCCACGGAGACCCACGTCCTGCTGTACCGGAAAACACTCACAGGGACAGGATTTTCGGCCTGCTCACGGAGTCTCTCCCGGGACCTGTCAATAAGATGAACCATCAGCAAAGATTTTCCGTGATCTCCAGAACATGGCTCCACGCGCAGGTGAAGGGGATCGACAAGATGGAACCCGCAACCCAGCGCCTTCACAACAGCCTCTTTGGCCGACCATATCAGGGCCGCGACTTCATCTTTCTCGCCTCCAAGGTCAAGTTCCCCTTCGTGAAACGCTCGATGAAACGGGTAATTGCCGCTAAATGAGGCAGATTCCGCTGCGTCAATTCCGACACTTGAACCCTCCCGGCCTACTGCCACCCACATCGTATCCCCCTCGTAAGCGAAGCTCACTGCGGGGCCGTCTGATCCGTCAATTAGAAGGTGCGGTTTGCCCAGAGAGTCCGACACTATTTCCATGTTCGCGGCGCCTGCGGCCATTTCCCGGCGGAACTCGCCGTTCATTTCCGAAACAAAGGGGAGAAGCTCAGACACCGCAGCTTGTTTGGCCCAATTCCGCAGGCTTCTGTTCCTGTCGGAATAGGGCAACCTGATGCATGCGCACAACACCTCAGCATCGCGCCTCAAAAACTCCGAGACGAGAGTCGTTTGGGGCTGTAATAGCGCAGTTTCCCTGGGAAAATCCCCCCTGCCCCCCTTTACTAAGGGGGGTGGGTGAACGGTTATCGGATCAGCGACATGCGTGACCGCCCTAGATGGGACAGAGATCATTTGGAAAACCACCGCATCATAATATTCTTGGCCTGCATCACAACTTTTCCCTGTTCATCCAAGGCCCGAGCGTTCCAGCTTATGCCTGCTTCATTCTGATCCTGCATTCGAGCCTCGATAGTGATTTGTTCTCCATGAGTGCATTTTCTCAAGAACTGCATCTCTCCAATTCTATGCGGTATCATGGATCGCTCTTGTGATGGGTCCCGCATCACGATGTAGAAATTGACCACTTGCATCAGGGCTTCCAGAAGGTAAGGCGAGTATTGGAACCGCGTTTGCCGTGGATCGGCAAAGTCCTGGATTTCACGATAGATCATCCGCCCGCGAATGGCCCCGAGGGACGTGCCATTCAGATCTTCGATCACCCGGTATCTGCCGCGCAGATCCGTGCGGTCCTGGTACCATTGCACCACTTCAGCAGAATCCATTGGACGGCTGTCTAATTCATCCAGCTTCACCGGAAACCCAGGGAGTTCGTCAACTTGAAAAGGCTCGGTTCCGTGGAGGATCACAAGTGCCCTATAGTTTGCCTGCATCCGTTCCATGACCCGACCTGAAGGGGAGATTTCCGTGCTTGAAAGAGAAACTTCGCATATCACCTCCCCTGCAGAGGCATGAACGCGGCGGCAGGAAACTTCCGAAGACCTGGTTAATCCGGGCGGGCATTCAAGGATATCGAGGAATTGAGCGTCCCTAATCCCCCGTACTTCCAGGTGAGGATAAAGCACCCGCGCGGCCTCCATGAATGTCTCCACGGCCATGATGGCAGAGACTAACGGATGTTTCAGAAATTTGAACGGCTTGTGGTCTTGGATCCACAAGTCTTTCGCCTGTGTGAAAGACCGGGAGGCCTGAAGTTCCCCCTTCTGCATGTCAATTCGGGAGATGGTTTCGATCATCGGCAGATCTTCCAGCTTAAATGCCACTGTGGCTGCCTCGATCTCGCCGTTGGCAGGTGTGGCCACCGCGCCATCCAACAACACAGTGCTCAAGTCAGGGAGTGAGCGCATGAACAGAACCCAGACGTCGTCGGCCGGCGCTACAAAAAGCTCACGGCAAAAAAGGCCCGCAAGTTCGTCAGCATGGATGTACCCTGCCTTCATCCGTTTCATAAGTGCTCGTATTTCCGGGTCTTCGGCCATACCGACTCCCTCAATGGGAGGCAGCATAAGAGCCTTGAAGCGTATTGATTGGTACTGGTCGCGCAGATGCGACATCAACGCGGACATCATCCTGTTGCCCGCGGCGTAATTGGCCTGACCCGGATTCCCCTGAATGGACGCAACGGACGAAAGGCAAGTAAAGAATTTCAAGGAGGATTTCTCAACTGCCGAGAAGAGATTCCACGAGCCCAAGAACTTGACATCCACCGCTGCGGCGAAATCGTCGGGAGTCATCTGTTTGACGAAATTGTCCCTAAGAATTCCCGCGCCGTGTACTATGCCGTCGATCTTCCCATAACGCTCGATAATTTCCCGCACCACAAGGCTGACCTCTTCGGGATCGGTCACATCGCACCTGAAGTACGCTGCATCAGTCCCTGATGATCGCAGGTCCTCAACGGTGCGCACTATCTCAACCGCCTTGGAAATCTCCGCGATCTCTCGTTCCCGCTCCCGGTCCGTCAGGCCTGAATTGCGCGCGGCAACCAAATTCCCGATCGCTTCTTCCAACGAATCTCGCTCGGATAGAAGATGGCGGAAATTGATGTCGGGCTCAAGCACAGTCCTCCCCAGGAAGATCGCTTTGCACCCAGAGGAAGCCAGACTACGAGCAAGGAAGGAAGTTACGCCGTAACCCCCGCCGGAAAAGAGCACAACGTCATCCCGACCCAGTTCAAGCCTCTCCGATTCCTGATAAGCCGACGGGAGGCACACGCCCTTGCGGGAAACAGGTCCCCCATCTCGATAAATAGTCTCAATGACTTTTTGACTCCGATCGAGAGATCCCCGAATTGCATCCCTCAGTTGGCTCTTCTCATTGAGCCGCACCGTGCGAAACTGAACAGACCCGAACTCCTGTGCCGCGCTAAGAAACATTCCGAGCAAACCTTCGGCCAGTAGACGACTCGGCCCCTCGGTTTCATCGGTCTTATGCAGCAGTAGCACGAACTTCTTTGCAGGGGATTCCAAGAAGGTCTTCAATGAGGAGAAAAACCCTTTAAGAAGGCTAGAGACGTCCTGCATGTTCAATTGCTTCGTTGCCGGCGCCTCGTCCACTATGAAGACCAGTCCTGCCAGGCCTTCTGTCTGATCGAGCCTTTCTGCTACCTTTGAAGCTCCTTCATCCGTGCGAAGGTCGAACCCTTCGTCCTCCGGCCCCATTCCATCTTCAATAAAGGTCAAAGGAACAATATTTACCCCATAATCCCTACGAAACACGTCCCCGGCCATCTTGCGCAGGCCTGTTCCTGCGGTCGCGGAGAAGATGGTCACCGATTCCAGAGGACTGAGTTCAACCAACTGAGTAGAACCGGCTTGAAGTGGAACTTCTCTGAAAACCACTCGCCGTATGCTCTGTTTCTCTTCCGAAACTTCCGGTGAAGGCTGTTCTTCCTTCTTGAGAGATGGAGCGCCGCTCTTTACGGAGGACTGCTTTGGCTGGGACCGGGCCATTACGGCGGCAATCCGGTCAGAAATATCTTTGATCGTCCGGACATCCATGAAATCTTCAAGCTCGATCTTGATCTCGAAGTGGCTCTCCACTGCATCCATAATGACAGGTAGGCGGCTGGAGCGTATGGACAGGTCCTCTCTCAGGTCCATGTCCGGCTCGATCTCGTCCCTCTCGTAGCCTGTCGCCTCCATAATGATCCGTATAACGGTTTCGGTGGTGTCCAAAGCTTCCGGTTCAACGAGCGGCGCACTGACCGGGGCTGCAGTCATTCGCTGAGGCATTGCGGGAACCGCGGGGGTCACCGGCACTGCTTCCAACGCAGGACTTTGAGGAAGAACCAGGTGGGCCCCCATGCCGGGGAACATTTGCCCAAGCAGGCCATCCAGGCTATGTTCGGAGAATTTTGGGTCGTGATCTCGGCGGATTGCCTCCAAGAGGTTCGGCCTGAGAAATCGTCCGAAGCTTTCCATTACGAAAGAGTTGATCTCTCGCTGGACAATATGCTCGAGAGATCCGGATGCGCTCAACGCCAACGCGCCTCGCGGCGCGGCTTTCGCAGGGACCATCGGGGCAGGTTGCACTTCTTCATCAGCCTTGCCAAATGAGACGAATCGAACCGGACCACGCGCCGGGAGGTTGCCCGTCGCGAATAGTTGAGCGAGCGCAGTCCTGTACACCGCGGGCTCCACTGAAGGCAGGCATGTCTGAATACATTCCGCCTCTTCTATGCTGTCCGCTATCAAATTGCTCAGAATTGCCCTCGGTCCCACCTCCACGAAGAGCCTCACCCCATAGTCGTTCCAAAGGGTCCGAACGTTCTGCATCCAGTGCACCGGCGACTCGAGATGGGCCATGACAATGCTCTTGATTTCGCTGCTATCGGCAGGGAACTGCTCCATTGTGGTGTTTGATATCACGGGAATCTGAGGGGGATGGAATTCAATGCCCGCGATAAACTCTTCCAGTTCGTCGTGAATGCACCTCATAATAGGCGAGTGGAACGCCATGCTGACTCGCAGCAAGGTGTTTCGATAACCCAGTTCCTTCAGCTCCACCCCCATGGACTTAACCGCTTCGGTGTCCCCTCCCACGACCAACTGATGAGGCGAATTAATGTTGGTTATGTAGACTTTTTCCCGCCGGCCCATCAACTCTTCCAGAGCGTCCATGGGAGCGTCCACCGCCATCATCACGCCTGGATCGACGTTGCATTTCGCAGGCCTTGTCCATGCATATCGCCCGCATATTGACAATGCGGAAACCATCCTCAAAGGAATACACCCCTGCCAGGCAAAGGGCCGTCAGTTCGCCGAGACTGTGGCCGGCCAAGGCTTGAGGCCGGATCCCGAGAGAGACAAGATACTGGACCATGGCGTATTCCATGGTGAAGAGCGCCGGTTGTTGCCAACGGGTCTTCTGGAGGTCCTCCTCCTGATCCTGGAACAGCAACCGCAAGAGGTCGAATTCAGCTACTTCTGCTGCACGATCCATCCAGTGGCGGATAACGGGAAAGGTTTGATAGAGTTCATGCCCCATTCCCGCGTAATGAGAGCCTTGGCCGGGAAAAACAAAAGCCAGGGGCGGAGCGGCAAGCTCCTCCCCTCCTAGATGAATGCCCTGCCTCGCCAGTGCCTTGAGACGCTTCGGGGGTACAGGTCCGCCGTTTACAAGGGACCCGGCGCCTTGTATGCGGTCAACAGCCTCTGCTTCCGAGTCCGCCACCGTGGATAGACGATAAGGCTTCTCACCGATTGTGGTTCTGAAAAAGTGCACGCCCTCAGGAGAGGACTCTCCTTTATCCATCTTTCGGTCCGCCTGTTCGCGGGCAGATACCAAGATCGTATCTTGTTGTTCCATGGCTCCTTCCACCTGCACCACATAATTTGACCCTCCGAAGCCAAAGGCATTTACCTGGAGACGTCGTGGATCCCCATTCTTCAGCCTCCAGTCTGCCGGTTCCGGATGGATCGTCAACCCTGAGCCCTCAATTCCCATGTCCGGGTCAGGATTCTTGTAATTCAGCGTGGGCGGAAAAATACCGGCCTTCATTGCCATAATCCCTCTGATGAGAGAGTTGACGCCGGACGCGCCCAGAGTGTGCCCGATTTGAGATTTGAATGAGGTGATCACAGTACCTCGGCCTGCATTGAAGAAGGCTTTCAGTGCCTGTACCTCTTCCACGTCCCCCTGCCGAGTGCTGGTGGCATGGCATTCCACCATGTCTACTTTGTCAGGACCGTAGGAAGCGTCCTTGAAGGAAGACTGTATTGCTATTTCTTGAGTTATCCTCGATGACTCCACCATCCCGAGGTGGTTGTTGCTGGCCCCCATCGAGGTGATGTACCCGTGAGCCTTGGCCCCCCGTTTGCGAGCCACAGACTCCCGTTCAATCACGATCATTCCGCCGCCCTCGCCCAGCACCATTCCGTCCCGATCCATGTCGAAAGGACGGCTGGTCTCGGCGGCAGATCGGTCAACTCCTGAAAGACCCGCAAGAGCGCCCAGAGCTGAGAATTCAAGAAAGTGCATGGGGGTGAGGTATTCTTCCGCGCCACCCACGATTGCCGCATCAATGATCCCATTCCGTATCATCTGAACCGCGCTGTACAGCGCCACGAGGGACGTTGCGCATGCCGCGGAAACCGAAAAACTCGGTCCCATGAATCCGTACCTGTTGCAGATGAAACCGCCCGCGGAGCAATTGAGCCGCCCCAGAAGAGTGGTGTCGTCAATGGCTATACGGCCGGCTGTAACTTCCTCTTCAATGGCCTTTTGCGTGTCGGGCGTGAGCTGAAGGACCCTCTTCACCGCAGAGACAATCTTGGACAAGGACCCGCGGATTATGACGTCCTGTAAGGTGGCAGCAGCTTCCCCTGAATTCTGGGAAATCAATACTGCTATGCGTTCCCGCGGGGTATCGGATTCGAGAATCCCGGATTCTTCAATTGCCCTGCCCGCAAGCCACATGGTGATTTTGGTGGCATCGGTCATGGTCCTGAAATCCTGGGGCGGAATCCCAATCTCCTTGCGGGTGACTTCAATGTTTTGAAATGCCCCGACTTTGCAGTATGTCTTTTCCGAGACTCGAGGCCGCGGATTAAAGAAAAGTGAGTGGTCCCACTTGGATTGCGGGACCGGAACTATGCCGCTTTTCATGGCAAGACACGCGGCCCACACCTCTTCAGGACTGTTCCCCAGAGAGTTGACCTGACTCATTCCGGTCACAGATATTCGTTCCACGTCCGGCTCACGATAAGCGGGCCGGGGTGTCCGCGGACTCTTCCACGCAGGCGCCTCGCCACGCGTCTCTTCCTTTGGCGGCCGGGACGCCGTCACCTCACGAATCGGACCTGTTATTGGCAAACCTACTGCCAGAGGGACTTCCGCCAGCTCTTGATGCAACTCTGCAATGGAACACACTTTTTTCAACGTGCCCGCGCAGGCCCCACTCATAAACTGGCCTTGATCCACGCAACTTGGCTCGTCCAAAGTCGTCCCGCCGGGTTTATCCAGCCCGCGCGCAGCCACGAAGAGGCTTCCCGCACTTAAGGCTTCAATCTTGGTTCGGAAAGACGATTCATCTTCGGAGCCTGCTGCAAACTCGCGTTCCAGGGAACATATCGCCTCAATCTTCGCGGTCTTCAAAGAGCGCACTCTTAGGCCGGTCCCTTCACCTGTTACTACGGTCGCTCCCGGCGCTGAGTTCAGAATCATGCTCTGATAGAGCTTTGTCAGCGCACCGGTTTCAACTATCTCTTCGGTGGCGAGGTACGAGGTACCCATCTGCACGGCATCTGCGCCGAGCATCGCAGCTATGAATGCGGTCTCCCTGTTGCAGATCCCGCCTGCCAGTATAATCCGACGCCCTTCAAATAAGGATGGGTCGCGCTCTTTCAGGTCAGCTATAGTCTGTGCAAGGGTCAGTGTGCTGTGCTGCCCAACGTGACCTCCGGCCTCATGCCCCTCACAGATGACGTAGCGAATGCCTGCGTCCAAGGCCAGGTGCAGAAGTTCTTCGGAGGGAGCAATGTAAATGGCTTCTATGCCGTCTTCCATCAGTGACGCGGCATGAGACGGCTCGCCCGCGGCAATTACGGCAAATTTCGGTTTCGTCTCCCTGATCCAGGCCAGTTGAATGTCCCGGTACGGGTTTTCCGAGAGCGTAATGACGTTGACCGCATAGGGGCGATCTCCCATTATCTCGGACATACGCCCGAACTTCCGGTCAAGCGTTTTCCCGTCCATCAGTCCGAGCGCTATAGTGGGGAGGCCGCCGGCTTCGGAGACCTTCAGGGCAAATTCAGGGACATCAGTGATCCAGGACATTGCACCCTGGATGAACGGATACCGCGTGCCCATTCCCTTGGCTACAGGACTGTTTACAAAAGCTTTTTCCTTATCCACCGAAGCCGCGAGACAAGCGTCAATCGCGCTGACAAAGCGACCGACGGCCTCGGCGGTGTCGGCACCGAAGCGTCGGACAAAAGAGGCCGCAAAAGCCGCCTCAACGCCCAAAGGTATCAGTTCTTCCCGACCGAATTCGCTTTCCAGCGCTTGGTGAGCCTCATGCATGATTTTGCTGGCAAAGAATCGACGCTGTTCGTCCCGGATCTCCGAGCCACAGAGCGATCCTGCAAAGTCTTTCAATTCCCGCACGGCCTTGGAATTACCCTTGTTGAAGAGGCGACAGGGGACTTCGAGGTTCAATCCGGTCAGGTCGGTATGATCCGGCCGGAGTTTAGATATGCGCCGGCGAAGATCATCGTTTGCGGAGACCAGGTCGGTCAGCCAGTGGAGGCTTTCGAAGACGATCCCCTGGGCGCCCGCGGACAAGAAAGCAGCCGCGGCCTCAGGAGTTGCAATGCCTCCCCAGATCACCAGATCAGGCTTCTCGCTCCTGTCCCGAATCATGGTTCGGACCGCGCCGTACAGGGTGAGTGTGGTTTCGGTACTTGTGAATCCGGAAGCCTCGTTCCCTTTGAGTGCGATGTTCTTGATGCCGGGGTGCTTATCGAGAATGCGGGATGCGAGATCTACAGATCCCACGACAGGGAAGACGTCAAAATCACCGGCCAGTTCGCTGATCCGTTGGAGGAAATGGTCGGGGTCTTGCTCCAGGAGCACAGGATGGAGTTCGATCCAGAGTCTTCTGATGCCTGTCTCTTTGAGAAACTCCTCCAGTCCGGGATCCATCAGGGAGGCCGCAGAGATCTTGAGATCAACCGCATCACCTGCGGCATCGGCTTGCAGAAGCGCCATGCCGGCCGATTCCGGTTGGATTGCCGAAAGGTCGAATATCGCCTGGGTTCTTGTACTCCGGGCCGTCTCCACAATGGAGGACGTGATTTCTTTTTGACGCCATACAAAAGCAATTATGGGTCGCACATGGTCGGGGGTCATCTAACTACCTCTAAATTATGGTCCTTACACAATCCATTAATATAGCACATTTTACCGTGACCGGAAGCCCAAAGCAGCCGGCGGCTCCTGTTTCTGCTCAAGCGAAGCTTTCAGTTACGTGAGGCAGGCTGGAAAGCCTGCCATCAGCAAGTGAATAAATCTTGCGTCGCTGGAAGACGAATGGTTGCAGGCTCACGTAATAGTTCACTTACGTGAGCGGAAGAGCGAATTTCAAGCCTCGACAGGCGGCGAGCCAATGAATCGCCACGAGGTGAGACCCGTGGAATTCCAGAGATACTCCCAGACTCCGAATCAGCGACCCCGCAGCCGGTGGCTCCTGTTCTGCTCAATTGACCATTCAACCATGCGGGGCGCCTCGGTTGTGGGTTCAAGTAATCCCTCAGTTACGTGCGGGCAAGAGATTGTCATTGCGAGCGCAGCGAAGCAATCTCCGGCGCCGCCAAAGCTGAGATTGCTTCGTCATTTCACTCCTCGCAATGACACGGAAACACCGATTCCCCCTGTAACTGAGTGATTGCTACCTCAACGGCTTTTCCCTTGCATGAAATGCGGTGGTGTTCTAAACTGAAAGATTAGGTACGAAACCGGTGAACAG
The DNA here is from genome assembly GCA_963809365.1 of uncultured delta proteobacterium. GTDB lineage: Bacteria > Desulfobacterota > Desulfomonilia > Desulfomonilales > Desulfomonilaceae > CAWBBA01. The sequence continues at coordinate 16,585 of CAWEJR010000017.1, forward strand.
ATTTTCACCGGGTTCCAAGACCGGAATAATAAATTGGTACATTGGAGGGCTGATGAGCGCACCGATGAAGGTGCTCCTGACCGGAGGCACAGGCTTCCTGGGCGAATATCTTCTGGCAGAACTACTTGAGCGAGGCCATAGCGTCTGGGCTCTCTATCGGAGTGAATCGCGCAAGCTGGATACCATCCATTATTTGAGCAGCATGGGCCTCCCCCGAAGTTCCGGCAGTTTACACTGGTTTAAAGGGGAAGTTCTGGAAGCGGAAGATCAATGGGATAACTGGTGCCGCGAGTGTGAGGGCCTTGACGAGGTGGACACGCTGCTCCACAGCGCGGCCTCAACACGGCTTCACATGGATGAATCCGGTGAACCTCTGAAAACCAACCTGGGAGGCGCCAAGGTCCTTCGCAGACTGGTGGACCGCAAGCCCATGAATGTCCACCTGATAAGCACAGCCTATGTGTGCGGCTTCACCCAGGGTCAGATGATGAAGGAGGTCAACCACCCGAGGGGCGATTTCGTCAACGTTTACGAAGAGAGCAAATGGGAGGCTGAACAGATCTGGATGGGGGACGCGACCATCCTGCGGCCATCCATCATCGTGGGTGACTCGGAGACCGGAAGGTGCGGTTCATTCGGTGGCTGGTACATCCTCTTCCAGGCCGTTCATCTGCTTGACAGGCTCATGCGGGATGCTAATGGTGCCAACCGCCTCGACCTGCAGATCAATGTTCCCGCGGACGCAACCGGGACCATGAACATCATTACGGTGGATTCTTTGGCCAAGGCCGCGATCCGCATTATAGAAAACCCGGCCAATCACAAGAAGATCTATCACCTCAGCCACCCCGATCCGCCTACGCACCAGTGGACCCTGGACTTTATCTGCAACAGATTCAATGTGGCCGGGATTAACTTTGCCGGAGCAGGCGCTCCTTTCACTCAGCCCCGCAACAGGATTGAGCGGATGGTGTGGCGCCAGATGCAGACCATCCTCTTTCACTTTTCCAATAACCCGTCCTTTGACCGCACCAATACCGACGCGGCTGTGCCGGATCTCAAGCCCGCGCCGATAACCGAGGAGCTGGCCAACAAGCTGATCGATTACGCAATAGCCTGCGACTGGGGCCAGTCAGGCCAGTAGCAGAGGGGGAGAAGGCTAAAGGGACATCGGCCCCGCCGCGTCCTGGTTACCAGGCTCTGCCTGGTAATCCATGATGCCGGGCTCCGCCCGGTAAGTTTGCGTAGGTCGGGCCGTGCCCGACGAATCCGGCGGCCACGGGCAGATCGCTAGGTCCGTCCTTGTACCCGACATCTTTAGGTGATCGTACGATCATCCCTTTTATGAGAATTGGATAGCTCAGGGAAGTAGTGCTTGGCCAGTGTGCTGCCTGCCATGTGCAGGACCGCTTCGGCTAGTCCTACAAGAAATTCTTGCTCATCCGTGGTTCTCAGTGCGCCAAACCTTACATCACCCTCCCCCTTAACTTCAAGCAATCGCAGGGGATCAGTGCCATGCACTGTGTGCGAAAACGGTCTGTAAAAGATTTTATACTCTGGCCATTGCCCAATTTCTCTGGCCAAACCTTCGATTCCTGGGATGTTGCGGTCTATTAATTGAAAAAAGTAACCAGGTTTGAGCTTCTGATACTCCTCCTGCAGAATGACGAGATCGGGTTCTCCAAGTCGTTCATGCAGCGGTCGAGAGCCGTGTTGGGGGTAGGGCCGACGGTCGAGATGGTTGCATATCTCCTGGCCAATGGAACCACAGCCGGCCTTTAATTCCGCCTTGAAAGTGTCGCCTCGTGTAGTGGACGGGTCGATCATATCCTGAAGGGCTATGTCCTGATTAATACAGAAGACCAACCATGCAAGTGACCTCTTTTCGTGATCTCTAGAGTTCGATTCTTTGCCGATAATGTATTCCAGACTGAAATGGCTCTCCACCATTGATCTCAGCAAAGGAAACATGGGAGCTGAACTCATTGCCTCAGCCAGGATCAGTATGCCGTCCCCCATTTGCATAATGTGAAGAAACAAGGCCAAGGGGGCGAAATCTACTCCGCCCGGATCACTCGCACGCTGCTCACATTGACGGAAAAGCCCTTCTGCAAGGGCCAATCTCTGCCGAAGGTCGGCGATGCAATTTGTCAATTGCTTTTCCCCTTTTGAGCCGCTACTCAATAGGCCTCCTGCATCCGGCAAATCTCAGGGCCGTAGGATGCGGTTCGCTTTTCTCACCCCATCCTACGTAGGCTTCGGCTGTCAGGTAATCGAGGGCTGTTGCACAGTCAGGTCAATTATAGCTGAATAACCCCACAAGTACCGCTGTCACAATAATTTGCAGTGCAACCACGGCCGTGATCCACATCGGCCTATGTGCCAAGAATCTTTCCGGGCCGGGTATGGCTTTCAAAAAGAAAGAGGCATTTGGTTCTGGTGGTTCTCGGAATTGGGGAATTCCCCGCTACACTCCCTGGAAAGCAACCTGGTAAAAGGCGGCAATAATCAATTGAAAACGGATTTTTCGCCGGAGCTAATCAACAGTCGAGCCGTTCACCGGACAGAGAAGTTCACCATCCAGGTCGTAATTCCTTTTCAGGAAGCTCTTGCAGAGAACCTCAACGGCATCGTCGCATTGCATCAGCATGTCCGCCTGCCGGGTGAACTGGAGGAGGCGGCCGACCATGTCCAACCTGGCTTCAATCAACGGAAGCTCATATTTGTGGAAACGGGCGTCAAGTCGATCTTCCCGAACCTCTACTGAGAAGTCGAATGCCTGGAAAATCGCGGCAATAGCCCGAGTTCGCCTGCTCCCTGCGGACATCGTCGGTCGCGCCCCCCTTGAAAGAGAAGGCAATATAGTTCTTATCGGCAGTTTCCCCTGCGTAGGCATCTAGAAAGCTGTAGTGGTACCCGATTCTAGAACTGAAATTCAGATACTTGTCAGATACGAGGGCATAACTTCGCTCCCCGAACCGGCCCGCCGGATGAGTAGGCGCCAGCATCTGCTCCCTCATTACCGACAAGAGGCCCCCCAGGTTGACGGGTCTGGGGCCTTGGTTAAGCAAGTCTTCATGCAGCATCCCTTGAAGAAACGCCTTGAAGGGGATCGAGGTGACCTGATCCACCGTCACCCGCCGTGTGGAAGCATTTGTTCCTGTTAGGCCCCCTCCCAAATCGATGATGTGGAGGTCAAGACGGATGGGTGCTTTCAGCTTCATGGCTCCGGCGCCCTTGGTGTCGGCAACAATATCGCTGATTCTGAACATCTCCTTGTACGAGAGTTCATGCACTAACCACATGATGTCGTGAAGAGTCTTACACGATTTCGGCGAAAAATCGGCCGCGTTCGGATCCATGATGTGAAGAGGCACGATCCAATCGGCCACCCGCCTCAACGTCTGCCATACGGGCGTATCTTTCATGACCGATGCTCTGCCCTTTTGCAAGGCTATCAACTCCGGCACGGGTCCTTGATACACCCTTCCCGAATATGCATCCACAGTGACTTCCGTGCCTTGTGCGATGACGGCGGAGGCATTTCTTGCATTCAGCACGGTGGGGACGCCGAATTCTCTCGCCAGAGAAGCCATATGGCCCGTCACGCTTCCGGCATCTGTCACTATAGCCCGGGCCTTTTGCATTGCGACGGCAAATTGCGGTGAGGAATGCTTGGCAATAAGCACAGCGCCCGCCGGGAAATGAGCGAGGTCCTCATCGGAGCGCACGTGAAAGGCCGGCCCAGAGCCCACTCCCTGAAAGGCCACCGCCCCGGCCTCAACCAGGACAGAATACCCCTCCACCGCCGGGAACCTCTTAAGACGCTCCTTTTCCACCGCCTCCAGAAGGAGTGGCCGCGTCTGGAGCACAAGCAAGCGTCCGAGGGAATCGAGGGCCCACTCGATATCCTGAGGATACTCGTAGTGTTTTTCCAGTGTTGCGGCGTAGCCGGCCAGAGTTTTGACCTGTTCGGGAGAAAGGCACAGCGTGTCGTGTTTATATGCATCCACCGGACTTTCACTGAGACCGCCCCCCTCATCAGCTACTAATTGGACCGATTTATGGGAGCAGGTGGTCCTGAGTATTGTCAGGTCCTGGTCTTTGGCAACCACGTAGCTGTCCGGACTGACGATGTCGCCCAGTGCATAGGGCTCCAGACCCCATACGGCGTTGATTAGGATAGTGTCCGAGGACAGGTCGGAGGCATTCCAAGAATGAACCATGCCGCTGCACACAGATTGCACCATCTCGATGCATCCGACGGTCATGTCAAGATCTTCGTCCTGCATCCCTTTGTTCAGCCTGTAGGAAATGGCTCGAGCGGTGTAAAGGCCGGCCAGTATGTGTTTGTACGTTTGAATGATGCGGTCTCGCTGCACATTGAAGATGGAAACGTATTGACCTGTGTGAGAATGCTCGCCATCTTTGCCCATGGCAGTGCTACGGAGGGCGACTGACGGCAGCAACTTGGGCTCCCCTCCTTTTTGACGGATGGTGACCACCATGTCATCGTACGCCGAAAGGATGGCCTCTTCAAGTTCCTCGGGGACCCGAGCCAACATTATGAGCCTTCGGATCTGCTCGCTGTCCTTATTGAGCGCCTTCGTGTCATGAGGGTCAAGGTTCCTCCTGATCCGGCTGATCTCATCGCCAAGGGCGTTCTGCTGGAGAAAGAAATCATATGCGCATGTGGTGATGGCAAACCCTTCGGGGATGGCCAGGCCCGCTCTGTTGGCCAACTCGCCAAGATTCGCATTCTTCCCGCCGACCCAATCCACCATGTCTCTGGTGATTCGGGAATAAGGCAGCACCCACTCGCAAACCAATAATTCCTTTCTCTTGCTCACTTCCTCTTGGATGGCCTGGTTGATCCGTTCCAGTACGTCAAAGAGGGTGAGATAACTCTGTCCTGACAGATCATCGAAACTCTTGAGCATACGGAGAGTGTGGAAAACAGCGCGGGTGGACTGGGACCTGATATAAGACATGCCGAAGATGGCCTGCTCTCGGAGCTTCTCTTCAATATCAGAAATTATATTCAAAAGCTCCGTGTAGGATGCCAATAATTCCTTAAAGCTGGCATACCTGAACTGGGAGACTCGGGAAACCCGTCTCTTGTGGTGCCGGGCACGAGATTTCCATGCTTTGATCTTGTTCGCGATATTGAAGATTGCCTCAGGCATTGCGTCTCCGATTAAAGGTCTCTTGGTAATAGTTCACCGGGCTTGTGGCGTCTCAGCGCCAAGTGAGGATGGAGGGGAAGACACATCACCCTCTTCAGGCTTCGCCCGCTGTGATGCCAAGGAGTTAGACGCTTCCCGGCGAACTCTTATGTCTCAATTGCGATGCGCTGCCCTGTTTGGCCCTCGGTCAATCTTAGTAAACGTGGTTATGGCCGAGTCCTGGGAGCGGGACCCCCAAAACCTCCTCCTCACTCCAGATTGCGGTCGATTGCGAAGCCCTCGTGGCATACCTTCCGGCACTCTGAGCAATTATAAACATCCGGGAAGTGCAGTCACTTCCACTGTGCAGAACGCGGCATGCCAATCCCTTACCTAACCAACGTTGCAAGCCTCGTTTTATTGTCAGAGGTCTTGCAAGTGGCTGTACACGATTTTTCTCCTCTATCAGCAGTCTAATGCCGGTACGGACGAGTTGCAAGCGACGAGACCATGAGTTGAGTTCTGGGGTTCTGGGGACACCATCCCTATTTCTCTGTTCCCGCGCTTCGGTCCGTGCTTTTGACTATAGATAGGACCGCTGGGCATTAAGTATGGTGTCCTCCGAATTTACCTCGAATTTAGGAATTCAAGTCAACTATGGCTGAATAACCCAACGAGTACCGCTGTCACAATAATTTGCAGTGCAACCACGGCCGTGATCCACATCGGCCTATGTGCCAAGAATCTTTCCGGGCCGGGTATGGCTTTCAAAAAGAAAGAGGCATTAGCCAGATTAAAGAGTACGATTATCCACAACAGCGCGCTGCTGCCTCCGTATATCCACCAGCAGAAAATCCCATAGATGGTCTCGAACACGAAAGCAACGGCAGGCTTCTCATAGAGCCCCAGGCCGAACTTCCTGCCGGCCAGAAACGGCGCGATGGTAATATCACGGGCATGACTGATCAGGTCAAGCACAAGGTGAGAACATATCCCCAGCGCAACCGCTGTTCCTAAATCAACCGCGTTGAAGCCCAAAACAATAATTATCCATGCGCCGGCTGCCAAAACAATCGTGGAGGCAACGGAGTGAGAAAATGGCATATACGAAAGATGTACGTCACTGACTGATTTTACGCTGTTTTCCGTTGTTGTTTTTTCTACGCCGAGAAAGTTTAATGCGACCCAGAGGATTTCTATGAGTTGGACTGACACCAAGATTACGGCTATCGGTACATCGGGAAATATCTTCTTGATAATCAGAGCGGTAGCTGCGTGATTTATAGCGAACATCACCCCGTCCTCTTTACAGGCTTCATTCCGAAAAATTCTTTTGAATCCATGGCATACCGAAGCCACTCAGTTGATAGGTACGAGCCTTCTTAAGTTAAGGATGCGTTCGTTACGATCTCGGTTCAACCTCTGATTACATGCCTCGAAAGCGGGGGCCATGTCCGCGAAGTTGCCAAGGTGGCTGAAAGGGGCTGAAGATTGGGCTTCGCCCGTCCGTTGCCTGAGTTGCACCAATCTGACTGGACAACAATTAAACGCCCCAAAAGAAAGTGCCTTATTATCAGTCGATTGGGCTGACGCGGATCAGACGGGTATTGAGCGAGGATGGAAAGGGCCTAGGAAGGAAAAGGAAATAGGCGTGACCCCATGTAAACAGTGGATGTTCCCCCACCCAAAAAAGGCGATCCAAACCTCAGACCGCCTTATCGGCGACTCAACGCCTTCTACACATTATTAGTGATAACCCACACCGCAGTATGGCGCGGCTCTGAATTCCGGGGTGTTGCAGATTATGTTTCTGACCCTATCTTCATGGGCTGATACCCACTCTGCAAAGTCATCATCTGGCCAAACTTCCACAGATGGTCGATATGCTTCGTTTGTGATCCTGACCCCCTCCGTGTCGCTGATTCCGTCCATCATGTCTTTTCTGAAGGACATATCTTGAACCTCCTTGGTTCACGTACTATAGATGCGGCAGTGCAAGGTTGGATTCAAGATTGGCCAAAAGAGCTGCTGAGATTTGCGATGACAGAATCAGGTCTGGCTTATTTGAGGCGTACCTGGCACCAGGACTCGCCGTCTTTCGTTAAACTGCCTGATGCTTCATCGGAACGTTGTGGACATCCCTGGGTTCAGGCGTTTCCAGTTGATATTCTTGTGACAATACCTCCATAGGAATATGCAACAACTTAGTCAGCTTGCGGATGTCGTTGAGAGTCAACGCCCTTCTAGAATTCAGTATGTCCGAAATTCGGCCGCTGCTCTTCCCCAGATGTTCCATCAAATCTTTTCTCGAAATCCCTAACCCTTCCATCTGGATCTTGATCGCCTCGATGGGATGCGGCTTTCCCATCGGGAAATGCTTTTCCTCGTAGGCATCGACCAAGGTCACAAGAAGATCCAATTCTTCTTCCTCAGGTGTTCCAGGTTCAGCCTGAAAGATTTCATCAATTCTCTTGCAGGCCGCCTCGTAATCTTCTTCTGTTTTTATCGGTTTGATGTTCATTTGAAACAACCCCGGAAACTCGTTTACTAGGCCGTTACACGGACCTCATCCCTTTGGCGGATCTGGACGTTCTTTTCGATCTCCGCTGCCTTCTTTGCCTTGGCAACCTCAAGCTCATACTTGGACTGAAGATTCATCCAGACTTGGGGCGTGGTTCCGAAGTACCTGGCCAAGCGAAGGGCGGTGTCCGCGGTGATGCTGCTTTTCCCCGTCACAATGCGGTTGATCCTGCCGGGATCGACGTCGAGGGCCTCGGCCAGCTTGTTCTGACTCAAACCCAAAGGTTCCATGAAAAGCTCCAGGAGAACTTGTCCCGGATGGACCGGCGGTCTTATGATTTTATCAGACATGATGAATTCTCCTCAGTGGTAATCCACAAGTTCTACAGCGTCGATGTTTCCATCATCCCAGGTGAAGCATAGTCTCCAGTTGCCGCTAACCCTGAGACTGTATTGACCTTCTCGGTCTCCTTTCAGTTGTTCGAGAAAACCGCCGGGGATGGCTCTCAAATCCTGAACCGTCACCGCGGCTTCCATGAAAAGCAGCATGAGTTCAGCTCTCTTTTGAAGATGTTGCGGAGACTTTCAGTATTTGCCCTCGAAAAGCTTCTCCAGCTCTTTGTCTTTGAAACTCCTAATCATGGCCTGTAGTGTATTGCACAATACACAATGAGACAAGGGGAAAGTGAAAAAGGTCCGTAGGATACGGTGACCAACGGAAACCGTCCCGCGTCTCGTGGGGGCACCGCGACCCACCCCACTTAACCCAGGCGAATCCTACGACCGGTCCTGGCATCTATAAATTAATGAAATTACAAAAACCCGGAGATAGGAGGCGGCAAAATGAACAATTCAAAGATGGCTGCCTTGGGCTTAATGACAAATTCGCCTTGGGGTATAGCTGGAATAAGTGTGGCTTTATTGTTGCGTCGCATTCGCTTGCTGGACCGCATCGACGGCCTGGTCTCAGTCACGCGTGATCACAAGATGGTCATGCCCGCAGATTTGAAGTGGCAGGAGGTGCCGTCACTCCCCAAGGGTGCGATGGTCGCGGTGATTGAAGGGCCGATGGACCAAGCAGTCCCTTTTACTGCCCGTTTCAAAGTCCCGGCCAACTACAAGATTCCACCTCACTGGCACCCGGCGATTGAGCGAGTCACGGTACTTTCAGGAACGTTCCATATGGGCCTCGGAGACAAATTCGATAAGGCAAAGACGACGGCCCTGGGTCCCGGCGGTATGATGATCATTCAACCGAAGACCAATCATTTCGTGTGGACCGAAACGGAATCAGTGGTTCAACTTCACGGGACCGGCCCGTGGGGTATCACATACGTCAACCCGGAGGATGATCCCAGAAAGAAATAGAGGACTTCGCCCAACCCCGCAAGAACGGGATCAGGGCTAGCGAGTTGCCATTGCGCTGAAAGGAGACAAAGACCGGGCTTGGCTTGTCCGTTGGCTGAGTTGCATGACTCTGCCGGGACAAGAATCAAACTCTCCCAAAAGTAAGTGAATTATTATTATGGGATTGGCTTAACACGGATCGACCGGACAGTGAGGTTATAGAGCGGGTTGAATCACTTATTTTCTCATGAGTCTTTGATTCAACTTCAAGAAAAAGTCCCCATATTTTTGACTTGATTTGTAGAGACCGATCAAGTATTCTTTAGTAAAAGCGTAGGAGAAGGCTATCCTCGCGCAACGAGGCTCACAAACACGGCAATTGCGCCTCCTTCGTGATGGGAGCCTACGGGGGCGTCGAGAACTCCGCTTAAACGCAAAGGAGGAGAATCATGGGAGACGAAGACACAGCCGTGCAGAGATTGACCTCAGGAATCGGAGCGGCCATGTTTGTCTCATGGCTGCTGTTCCTGGGACCTGTGGGCCTCGTGTTGTTGCTAGGCTTAGCCTATGCTATGATCGTTCAGGACTTGGCTTTGGGCATTGTCGGCGGATTGCTGCTGGCTATTCCCGTCGTACTAACAGCGGCGTGGATTCCGGTTGTCTACTTCGGTCTTCTCAGGGAAAAGAGGGCGCCATCGACGGCACCGAATTCGGAGTCTGCGCTGGAAACAGCCAGTGCAGATTGAACCTGCGCTCTGTCGGTGAGACCGACCGAGATCCTCTCGGGGTATGTGGTCGCCATGAAAGGGAGAGTAATGCAGCTCTCCTTTTTTTATTATCTTTGACCGCCAGCGACTTAAATGCAAAAATTCCCCACCATGAACGTCCCGACTATTTTCTTATTGAGGGTCTCGATCCTTTTATTTGTCATGATTGTGGGTATGCATGGTACTCCACAGGCGGAATCCCCTTCGGACGATGAATGCTTTGAATGTCATGCGCGCCAGGATCTGACATCCAGAAAAGGAAAGAGTCTTTTTATCGATCCGGTGAAATTCGGCCGATCCGCTCACGCGGGAAAGGGGATCAGTTGCACGTCCTGTCACGATTCCATATCGTTCATACAATAAGGACAAGACGCTCCCGCATCCCATTGGGATCGAACCCAAGTGCAGCGAATGTCACGAAAAGGTAAACCAGCAATACTCAAAAAGCCTTCACGCTCAGATCTCCAAGAAAATTTGCTATTCCTGCCACAATCCCCACTACAGCGTTCCGTTCCACCAGCTCACCACTGAAGACAGGAAAATGAGGTGTCTGAAGTGTCACGACGCGTACAACACGCACAAATGGATGCCTCAGAAGCAACTTCACTTCAACTATCTGGAATGCGCCTCGTGCCATGACCTGAACGCGGAGATCGGGGCTGTGTTCCGCATTGTGGAAAAGGACAAACCCTCCGGAGAGAACATCCTTAATTATGGGCGGCTTGCTCCGTTCGTAGACCCAGGAAAGGAGGACCTTGCCAGAACGCTGGACCAGGACGCCAACGGCAGGCTCTCGCCTGCAGAGATCGGCTCCTTCCTGAGAAGACTACGTGAAAATGGAATCCCCGAGGCAGCGCTGGATGTGAGCATTCTAGTGCTGAGGCCGACCCACAACTTCACTGACAAAGGAGAACAGACCAGGGATTGTTCGCTTTGTCATTCTGAAAACGCCAGATTCTATTCCAAACTGGTTCTGGAACTTCCTGAAAAAGAAGGGGCTTCCATAACGATTCCAGTGGAACGTCAAATCTTCCTCCTGCACGGTCCTGGGGGGCTGTCTGAGGATTTCTATCTGCTTGGTGAGTCAAAGATTCACAAGAAAGATCTGAGAGATGTAATTGAAATAGTGAAGCAGATCGGATTCAAGTGGATCGACTTATTCGGTATCCTGCTTGTTTTATCTAGCCTAGTCGCCGTGTCTCTTCATGCTCTGGTGATGTTTTTCACCCGGAAACTCAGAGAGGGCGGCGTCTATTGCGGCCCAAGAGCACCCCTTAGCCGAGACCGTGGGGCATTTGATACATGGGCTTTGCGTCATCCTGTTACTGCTCACCGGCCTACAGCTCAGACTTCCCGACCTCCTGCCGATCTTCGCCACTTTCCTGAATGCTGTTAATCTTCACAACATTTGTGGGGCCATAATACTCGTGGATTATGTGTGCTGGATCTCCTATGAGGTTTGGAGCGGGAGGCTAAGGAGCAGGTTTTTTGTTTTTCCAAGGGGCTTTTTTAAGGATTCGATAGAGATGTTGCATTATTATGGTTATCTGATCTTCGTCCACGAGAACTGCCCAAGAAATTTTGATTCTGCCTCCGTACTGGAATCATTGGAAAAATTTCTATTTCTTTGGGATGATGTTCGTGTTGATTCCGGGCCAGATCTTGACTGGTATTCTCTTGTACGACCTGTACAGGACCATGCCCATCATTGAGAAATTGGGCGGCCTACGTGTCATTGACGGCTTTCACCTCACCTTTGCTTATCTGCTGATGTCTGCCATCGTAATTCACACATACTTTCATACACTGAAAAAATACGGCGGGAAGCCGACCTTCTAACGGGACCCGGAGTAAAGCCGATCTTCTTGTTGGCTTCTAAGGCGTGCCGTGCGTGGTTAAGAAGGAGAATGTGCTAAACCGCTCTGGGTCTTTCGTTAAACCGCCTGATGTTCCATTGGCAAGCTGTGCGCTTACTTGCGTTCGGACATCCAGGAAGTCGGGGCCCAGCAAGCTTTCATTTACCCGGTCTTTCCCGTCAGTACCGCGTGTAATCAAGGGCATCCTGCTCGAGTTCCTTGATAATGTCTTCGGTCAAGGTGGGCCTGATTGTGGGGATTATCTCAAGAAAGGTACGCGTGGAAATGCGGTAGTCTTTTCCAACCACGTATTCCCGCTCGAACGCATGCTGGGTGACCTTCTGGAAAAGGTACTCTATGTCTGCCGGCGTGAAGAACGGAATAGCCGACACTATCTTGTCCAAATCCACTTCTCCGTGATTTGTCTTGGAGAGGTAGTGGCTGAAAATGGTGCGACGGCCTTCGTCGTCCAGGCCGCCAACGGGGATGATAAGGTCGAACCTCCCCGGTCTCAACAGAGCCACGTCCAGTTCACGAATGTGGTTGGTGGCGCAAACAAGTAAAATCCTAGCATCCTGCCTCTTCAACAGAGGCACTTGCTTGAGGAACTCGTTGGTTATTGATTTGTCGATTCTGGAAGCCTGTTCACGACTCCCCGCCAGCTCTTCGAATTCGTCTACAAAGATTACCGCTTCGTCAAGTTTACGGGCCTTTTCCATAACATTTTTCAAATTCGCGCCCACGCGATCCGCGCCGTCCGCGGCCAAGGTGCCGGGACTGATCTCTATGTACCACCACTGAAGGACCCCGGCTATGGCACGGCCGAAATGCGTCTTGCCCGTCCCCGGAGGGCCGAAGAATATGATTGTCCTGGGCGGGGTAACTCCATGCTTCTGAGCAAGATCGGCCTCAGTAAGCGGAAGAATGATTCGTTGGCGGACGATTTGCTTGGGCGGTTGAGTTTGAGAAATAGTTTCCCACACGGACCCGTCCTCGAGTCGCGCCCCGAGTTCTTTGAGGAGATTGCCTCTTTCCGTCTCTTCCAACGCCGTACGGATGGAATCCATGTTCTCGATATAATCGAGGCAAGCTACTTTTATTCCCACATCTCTTCCGAGCTGTTCGGAAAGGAACCACTTGTGTTGCAGAATATTCATCCACAGCTCCGCGGCGAGTTCCGACCCGAATTTGCGGCCGCTGTAGTCGAATATCCGGCCCGCACAGCCTTCCGGTACCGGAATATCAGCCACTATTTCCATGACGTCCTCGCTTTTTCTCACGTGCCTGTCCGTTGATAAACAGGCCGTTTGCGGAGAGACAAGGGCAGCGTCCGCTCTTCGCTGTACATGATTTTTTGATATGCATTCGTGAGTATCTGCAATCCCCACTTCACGCGGTCCTTTGGAAAAGCATAGGAATTCAAGCAAAATAAAGAAAACCGATCCTGTTCTTCAGGAAAAGGAGCCAGTTGGCGATATGACTCTTTCATCCATTTCAAGATGGGGGCGAAGTCGTAGGAGTCATCCAAATTAAAGCTCTTCCCTTTGGAGATAAGAGACTGTGTCCTTTCCCTGGTTCGCTTGGTTGCCGAAACCGAATTGTGCAATGGTAGGAATTTCATTGTTCAATCCTCCTTGCTGGCATATCGGAAATACCTATATCCGCGATGCCTACTAAAACACCCCTACATTTGTTCTTTGTGCAGAATAATATGCTTTTCTGTTAATTAACTTCCGGAACGGAATGGACAGTTTCCAAGCGGCCGAGTATTACTCTCGACAGAGGGCCTTTCAATGGGCAACCCCGTCCCCGAATGTCGCGATGTCTTAGACCTCCCTCATCTCCGTACGAAAGATTGTGGTAAAGTGAGAAGACGACAAGCGGTTGTTTGTCGGAGTTTAAGATCGGTACCTGAAATGGGAGATTTTGATGGGCAAGTCTAACACCCGACGCAAATGATAACGTCGCTCAGTGCACTCAACGTCAGTCTGAAAGCTGCAACGCCTCCGGATGCTCGGATTCCGGCACGGAAAAACCCATAAACAAACGAGGCTCGACATCACGTGCGCCAGGGAAGAAAGACGCACAAAATCTTATGGTACGCCTCCCCCTCGGTGTTGCGGTACTTAGAGATCCGGCCTTCAACAAGGGCACAGCTTTCACCGAAGCGGAACGGGACGTATTAGGCATTCGAGGTCTTCTGCCGCCCCGCGTCACTTCCATCGAGGAGCAGCTTGTGCGGGTTCTGGGGAACATTAGAATGAAGGCCACCAACCTGGGAAAATACATCTTTCTCGCCGGCCTTCAGGATCGCAACATGACTTTGTTCTTTCGAGTCATCATGGAAAACATCGAGGAACTCATGCCCATCGTGTATACCCCCACGGTGGGACAGGCATGCCTTGAATACAGCAATATTCTACGCAGACCGCACGGTCTATTTATTACAGCAAACGACAGGGGTCGAATCACACATCTTCTTCGCAACGCAAGGATTCAGGATATTCGCGTTATAGTGGTTACAGATGGAGAGCGAATCCTCGGCCTTGGCGACGTCGGGGCCCATGGCATGGGTATCCCGACGGGGAAGCTTGCGCTCTATAGCGCATGCGGCGGGATTCATCCGTTTCAAGTCCTGCCGGTTACCATTGATGTGGGCACGGAAAATGAAGCGCTGCTCAATGATCCCCTGTACATTGGCCTCAAACAACATCGCGTCCGTGGGGAGGCATACGACGAGTTAATTGATGAGTTCGTCACCTCGGTGCAGGACGTGTTCCCCGGATCTCTCATCCAGTTCGAGGATTTTGCCAATCGGAATGCGTTTCGTATATTGCAGAGATACCGGAGTGAGATTTGCTGCTTCAATGACGACATTCAGGGTACGGCTGCAGTGACAGTGGCAGGGCTTTACTCATCCCTGCGCATCACAGGGGGGAAGCTCAAGGACCATAAATTTCTCTTTCTGGGAGCAGGTGAGGCTGGACTTGGCACCGGCGACCTGCTGGTCTCTGCGATGCTTGATGAAGGGCTGTCTGTGGAGGAAGCGAGAGAGAGGTGCTGGTTTGTCGATTCCAAGGGACTTGTAGTAAAAAGCCGCGCCGATCTGACCGGACACAAACTTCTCTATGCGCACGATCATGAGTTCATGTCTGACTTTCTCTCTGCTACTAAAGCACTCAAGCCCACCGCGATTGTTGGAGTGTCCGCAAAGCCCGGGATGTTCACCCGACCGGTGCTGGAAGCCATGGCAACGCTCAACGACAGACCCATAGTTTTCTCCCTGTCCAACCCCAATTCCAAAACCGAATGCAGCGCGGAAGAGGCATACACCTGGACCCAAGGTCGGGCGGTTTTTGCAAGCGGCAGCCCCTTTGATCCGGTGACGGTCCACGGAAAGACCTTTGTGCCCGCTCAAGGGAACAACGTGTACATCTTTCCTGGTGTAGGGCTGGGCGTCCTCGCCTGCGAGGCGAAACACGTGACCGACGAGATGTTCTTGGTTGCCGCCCGCACTCTGGCACGGCATGTATCAGAAGCCGACCTCCAGCAGGGTAGCGTGTATCCCCCCTTGCACAGAATCAGGGAAGTGTCTGCGGCCATTGCCACTGAGGTGGCTGAACTGGCCTACCAGCGAGGTCTTGCCCGCAAGCCGAAGCCGGACGATCTGGCGGCCTCGATCAGGTCGATCATGTACTATCCCGAATACCAGCTTTATGCGTGACCGGTGACGCAGGCCGGCTCCCGGTTCGTCGGGATATGCTTATTGCTGAAATGCGTCTTTTGATGGGAAGACTTGTTTGGATTATACCAATGCGCTTTCATACAAGTGAACATGGCGGGCACCCGCGTTCTGCGCGGGGCCGCCACCACCACATTATGGTAGCGGCCGGCGTCCCTGCCGGCCATTGCTGATGTCACTTCTTTGAACGCTCATTGGTATTACTTCATTATCTATAGTTTCGGGATTCTTATATGACCGAGACCACGCGAATAGCGCGGGCTGTTGATGCGAGAATCGCGAAAATATAGATAATGAAGCTTTATTCTTTTCACGCAGCTGCGGATCTGATATATGACAAATGTATCCCTGACGAGCACAGTGCAGCATTAATTTATGTCTCAACCATAGCGGAGGCCCTCGGACTGTGTCCACGGAACAACCTGAAGGCTGCAAGTCATACCTGTGGTTTGTCGCAGTGGGTCTGGCTCTCTATTGTGTTGTCCTCACTGTGGTAACCGGCGATATCGGCTTCGACGGTGACGACTGGTGGGTCCTTGCTATCCCGTACTGGAACAGCTTTCCGGACTCGCTGGTTCTCTACGCGCGCAAGTTCCTGCGGCCGGTGGAAGGGCTCTACTGGATCAGCCTCTTCGAGTTGTTCGGCTTCAGCAAGGTTGTGTTCCACTTGTGTTCGCTGTTGCTGCTGGCCGGCTCCGCGGCGCTCATGGGGGTGTGCCTGGATCGGGCTTTTCCCGGTCGGCGGGTTTGTGTTTCCATTGCTGTGTTGCTGGCGTTTTTTTTGCCCCCGGTTTCCTGCCTGACGTACGTGATGTTCACCGATAATTCCCGGCTGAGTATGTTGTTGTTTTGGACTTCCGTGCTCGCGTTCCAGCGGTGGGCACAGCAGTCGTCACCGTGGCACGGACTGGCTCTGCCTATGGGTCTATATGTGGGTTCGTTCATCACCTATGAGACGTCCGGCTTCCTCATTTTCGCGGTGCCGTTGCTGGTTTGGCCTGTTCATCGGGGCTGTTCCGACCGGCCTTCCGATCGCGCCTTTCTGATCAAGCTCTGCATAGGGATCCTCGCCGCGTTTACCGCGGCGGTGGCGCTCAGATTCGTCTCCCTGAACGGCGGAGCGGTGGGCCACAGTTATCTATTGCCGCCCTTCGAGTTGCTCTGGTCATATCTTGCGTTGCTTCCGTTCTATCTGCTCGCACCGTTCACGTCCCTGTCTGGGGACCGATGGGCGCTCCTGGCTGGCTTCCTGGTAGTGCTGGGGACCGGTGGTCTGTTCCTTTTCTCGAGTCGAGGCCGGTCTGCGGCGCAAGTGGCGGCCGAAAGTCGGTTCGAGCCGGGGTCACAATGGTGTCTGGTTGTGCTCGGAGCGGCGATAGTGGTCCTGGGGATGCTGCCGTACCAGCTTGCCGGGTACGGTAGTTTCACTCCACGACTGGCCGAGACGGTGATGGCGAAATGTGGGCTGATGCCGGAAGGCGATCTCTCGTGGTTCAATTTCAGTTGGGCGAGCAGGATCTATTCCTCGGCTTCCGTTGGCGTGGCCATTCTGCTGGCCGTGGGACTGAGTGGGTGGCGGAAGCCGTCAGCCAGGCTGCTCGGAAAGGCGGCGGCCCTGGTTATCATCGGTTTCATGGCGGTTTTCCACGCGGGATTAAGTTTGGACTGGAGAGAGGCAGCGGAAATCCGCAACGATCTCGTACGGAGTCTGGTCAGTCAGGTCCCCGAAGTGAGATCCGGCACGAATTTTGTGTTTCTGGATCTCAACTGTTCGCACAAGCGCGCGGAGGTCATTCGCAGGGAGAACGGTCTGCGCGAACTGATCGGGATGCTCTACGCGGATCATACTCTGTGTGCGTGGCGCGTCTATCGCTACGCATATCACTGGCCCGGCCATGTCTACCAACAGGCGGTAGCCATGCCCTCGGGATTTTTGAGCCGAGGCCAGAGGCAAGACGAACCAGCCCCACACGAAAGTCTACTCCTGTTCAAGAGGTCGGGGCGGGAGTTGGTCCTTCTGGACAACATTACCGCTCAAGATGGCTCAGTTCCTACGGGCATCGCGTGGCGAGGTGTTGAACACCTTACGTCCAATTTCGGTCGGATCGAGGCTTGGTCAACCGCGATCTCACCCGAGGCAAGACTCGCTCGCAACGCATGGACGTCAGGTCTGATCTCCACGCTTCAACTGACGCGGCTCAAATCGGCCCTGGCGTCCCTCCGTGGCCCAAAATATGTGGCCCTTCAGTACGCACGCCGCCGCCTTTTCAAGATACGCGTGCAACGAGTCAGATCCCGCCTCTGATTGGTTCCTCGCATATTCCGCTGTGTGTGGAAAATGTGCTGAGGAGCAACTGAGATTTTCACCCAATGCCCAGCCACCGTGGATCTGTTTATCTCCGGATCATCTTACGTTCCAGCTTCCTTTCCTCCAGCTCCCACGATGAACTGCTCCCGTAGGCATACCCTTCCCACTAAGATTGGCTTCATAATGAGCGTTCAAAGAAGTGACATCAGCAATGGCCGGCAGGGACGACGGCCGCTACCATAATGTGGTGATGGCGGCCCCGCGCAGAACGCGGGGTGCCCGCCATGTTCACTTGTATGAAAGTGCATTGGTATCACGCGGCTTATAAACCATGTCTGCTTTTGCACTGCAATGTCTTCAGACAGTGCGTTGAACGAGCACGATCAAGGGGGTCTTGCTACTGAGCATGTGTGGAGCACGCTCCCCATATGTGAGGACCTCGGTCCTCTTGATCGCTGCGCCATGACTAAGATTACTCGAGTCTTGCCAAACGTAACGTCGGTTATCCCATGAATGGACATGCCCCCTCCTCGTAATTCTTACCCGTCTTGTCTCGATGGAGGCAATCCCGAAAAGCCCTCTCGGATCGGCAAGTCGAGTGTGGAACCCTGCTTGGGTAATTTGGGACCCACGCCACGAGACACTTAATGTTGCACCCGGCAATGGGGCCCGGTCGAGTAACCTTACACGTTACACATTTTAGACTTATGAGAAATCGTGCGTTTTCAAAGTTGGTACGTCTGTTGCAACTGCTTGTGGTAACAAGCCTCTTGTTACCGATATTGCTTCACGTCCGAGAGCAATCGGAGAAAGGTAATGAAATCATGACTCAACAAGCATTTGCCGTTTTTGGCGCTCCTAAAGAGGAGGTTTACACCCAATTGAGCTCGCAGAACGAACCCACACAAACTTTAGACCTCCAGGGATTGTTCGCTCCTGATTTCTCTGCTTCCGGCGTGGTCGACCTGAGAAGCATCGGCTGCACCGCACTGGGCAAGCTACTGGAAGCATTGCCCATCCCCATAATGCTTGTCGACCAATGGTTTTTCGTGGCATTTGCCAACAGCGCCTTCAGTAAAATAAGCCCGGATTACCGAGAGATTCATGGAGAGCGATTTATTGACGTGCTACCCTCTCCAAAAGACGAGCAGCGGGGACGGGTGCTGATGGAGAAAACTACAGCCCTGCTTGAGCGAGTTTTTGCAGACAGAAAACCGGCACGGGCCGAGGCGATACTCGAAATAGGCGGTAAAAGGATCTGGGCCAGACTGAACCTGCGATCGATTCGAGTAAACTCCGACCGACATATCATGGTGATGATCGAAGATGTGACATCGGAACGAAGTCAACAGCGGATAAGCGAAAGGGATGAAAAGAAACTTCTACAGATCGTTCAAGAAACGAAGACTCGCTTGCGGCAAATGAATGAGGAGCTATACCAAACCAGCGAATGCCTGAAACGCGAGATCGCTGAGCATGCCAAGACAAAGGATGCCCTCAGCAAATGCCTAGAATGAGGCACGGTTTCGAACCGCGGCGGGGCTATGCCGCACATGAGGCGGATCCGCGCGTTGATTTCACGGCCGTGATCCAAGAGAAATAGACAAAGCGATCTTCCTTTTCGCCGACACTGAACACGCTATCACAAGCAGATCTGAACTGTGGCCGTCAACGTCATAGACATCGCTTCCTATAACGGTGGCTCAAGACCATATTTGTGCCCCGTCTTCGGATTTGGCACGACCGTTGCGCAAGAAAAATTTACATGTAAAACTCACGAGGAAATTAGGATACAGCCAGGTCAGAGCTTGAACAAATTGAATCTGTAAATATAAATGGGCGGGTGCTCGACATGACAGACAAAAGAAGCCGACAACGAGATTCCTTAGATAACAAACGGGAGTCCCTGCCGCACGGAGGCGTCAGCACAGAAACGATTGATCTTGAAAGTCTGTTTCCCAAAGACGTTACTGACTCGGGTAGCTTCGAAATCCAAGGCGAAATCTGGACCACCACCTTTGGGAGAGTGATTCAAGGTCTGCCGATTCCCGTTTTGTTGATTGACCAGGCCCGGAATGTAATAGCCGCAAATCAAGCCTGCCGGAAGATAAGTGCCGGATATGAGATGATGGTAGGCAAACCTTTTTCCCGCCTCTTTGCCAATCCGCCGGACGCTTTGCAATGCGAATCTCTTGTCAGTACAGTTTTTTCCACCAGAAAGACGTCAGTCTGGGAAGCACTACTCAAAATTGACAAGAACAGCATGTGGGGCCGGTTGACCTTTAGATCCATCAGAATGAGGGACCAAAGATGTCTAATGGTTCTCGTCGAAGACCTCTCTCTGGAGAAGAAACAACACCTGCTGGATAAGAAATATAAGGACGACCTTGAGAAACGTGTCAAAGAGCGCACCGAACAACTGAGAAAGTTGAATGAAGAATTGCATTGCGAGATCGCTGATCGCAAGAGCTCTGAAGAAGCCCTGCGTAGAAGTGAAGAACGCTTCAGACAGATTGCAGAGAGCACAGGCGAGTGGATATGGGAAGTGGACGCAGAGGGCACCTACCGATACTGCAGTTCCGCCGTGGAAAGCATTCTTGGCTACTCACCCGCTGAACTGGTGGGGCAGAAGCATTTTTACGACCTTTTTGCTCCGGAGGTGCGAGAAGACCTGAAGGAAGCCGTACTATCGGCGTTCGAGCGCAGAGAACAGTTCCGAAACCTAGTTAATCCCAATGTCCACAAAAATGCAGAAATACGCATTCTCGAAGCCAGCGGTTCGCCAATCCAGGATAGTGAAGGAAATCTCCTCGGTTATCTGGGCGCGGACAAGGATATTACGGATCGCGAGAAAGCCGAGGAGGCACTTCGTGAGAGCGAGAAACGGTACCGTATGCTGTTCGAAAGTGCGGGAGATTGCGTTTATATCTTGGATGCCGAGGGAGAGCAACCGGGACAAATCGTTTCAGCCAATCCCACAGCCGCAAGAATGCACGGATATACTGTGGAGGAAATGTTATCCCTGAACATCGCAGATCTTGACAGCCCAGAATCTGCCAGAAACGTACAGGCCCGGATAGAGCGGCTTTTGAAGGGAGAAACGGTTAAAGAGGAGGTGACCCATCGCAGAAAAGACGGCTCAGTGTTCTCCCTTGATATTAACGCGCAATTACTTGTTATTGGAGGCCATAAATACATCCTTGCCGCGGATCGGGACATAACGGAGAGGAAGTGTGCGGAAAAGGCCCTGCGTCTTAGCGAGGAACGGTATAGACGTTTGTTTGAGGATGCGCCCTTAATCTATGTCATCACTCGGAATGAAGGGGGCGTACCGCTCATTAGCGACTGCAATGAGTTGTTTCTGCACTCCGTGGGTTACACGCGGGGAGAAGTGCAAGGAAAACCCCTGGCAGACTTTTATTCGCCCGGGTCGCGCTCAGAACTCCTTACGCGTGGCGGCTACGCAAGGGCTCTGGCGGGTGAATTCCTGATAGGTGAGCGAGAACTGGTGAGGAGAGATGGCACGCTCATCCCAACTCTATTGTACACGGCACCTGAAGTGGATTCCTCTGGGCAAGTGACCGGTACGCGGGCCATGTTTGTGGACATCACCGAACGTCGAAAGACCGAGAAAGCACTAAATGAAAACGAGCGCCGCCTATCAACTCTCATGTTCAACCTCCCCGGTATGGCATACCGATGTATCAATGACCCAGAGTGGACCATGGAATATGTCAGTGAAGGATGTTCTACCCTTACAGGATATTCACCCAAGGATCTCGTGGGCAATAGGACCCTATCGTACGCTGACCTGATTCATCCCGAAGATCAAGAGAGAGTGTGGGATCAAGTCCAAGAGGCGCTGACAGCAGCGGCGCCGTTCGAGCTGGAATACCGGATTCGGACGCGATCTGGACACGAAAAGTGGGTGTGGGAAAGAGGGATCGGGGTTCCATTGGAGGGAGCAGGCGAAATCAAGCTGGAGGGATTTGTTTGGGATGTTACCGAGCGAAAGCAGATGGAGCACGCATTACAAGAAAGCGAGCAGAGGTACCGTGCAGTAGTCGAGAATCTTCAGATCGGAATCTCTGTTATCAATCCGAAAATGGAAATCATCGCGATCAACCGATTCTTTCAAAAGATATATCCCCATGTGCAACCAGGATTGGGCCAGCATTGCTACGAAATATATAATGACCCCGCCGGCACTTCACCATGCTCCTATTGTCCTTGTGTGAAAACCTTTCAGGATGGAATGGTCCATGAGAGCGTGACAGAAACACCTGCTGGGGATCGAATACGCAATTACAGGATCGTATCCTGCCCCATCAAGGATGCGCAAGGCCACGTTGAGTTGGTGGTCGAGTTAGTCGAAGACGTCACAGAGAGAAGAGCGCTCCAGTTGCAGCTCGCTCAAGCCCAGAAGATGGAGGCTGTGGGGACTCTTGCCGGTGGTATTGCTCATGACTTCAATAACCTGTTGACGGTAGTCATAGGGTTTTCGGAGCTGCTGCTGGCCGAGAAGGAGCAGGGCGACCCGGAGTATGCCGACCTCCAGAAAATATTCCATGCGGCCAAGAACGGGGCCGAACTTGTGCGGAGATTGCTCACATTTAGTAGGAAAGTGGAGCCGAAGCCTGTACCCCTAAATCTCAACATAGAAATCGTACAAGTGGGGAAACTTCTGCGGCGAACCATTCCCAAGATGATCGAAATTCAGATGGATTTGTCGGAGGACCTTGCAGAAATCAACGCTGACCCGACTCAAATGGAACAGATATTGATGAATCTGTGTGTTAATGCTCGCGATGCAATGCCTGATGGTGGTAAGGTCACTCTTGGAACGAAGAACGTCACTCTCGATGAGGAATACTGCGCGATTCATTCTGAGGCCAAGCCCGGAAAATACGTGTTGTTAGCAGTTTCGGACACGGGCCATGGCATGGATCGGGCAACAATTGATCACATATTTGAGCCGTTTTACACCACAAAGGAGTTGGGAAGAGGAACTGGGCTCGGACTGGCTATGGTGTATGGAATAGTGAAGCAGCATGGGGGTTACATCACATGTTACAGTGAAGTCGAACGTGGAGCGACGTTCAATGTCTACTTTCCAGCGCTTGAGGGTCAAGTAGAGCCTGACATGGAGAGGACCCCAGTGATACCCTCGTTTGGAACGGAAACGGTTCTCCTGGTTGACGATGAAGATTTGGTGCGGGATCTGGGAGCCAGGATTCTCAGTAAGGCCGGCTATCAAGTGCTTACCGCCACGAACGGTAAAGAGGCCCTGGATCTTTTCGAGAAGGAGAGAAGGCAGCTTTCCCTTGTCATTCTCGATCTCATCATGCCCGTCATGGGTGGCAAAGAGTGCCTCAAAGAGCTGTTAAAGATCGACCCGCAGACGAAGGTACTTATCGCAAGTGGGTTTTCAGCAGACGCCTCCGCTGATGAGACTCTTGGGCTGGGTGCCAAGGCATTTGTCAGCAAACCGTTCAGATTTGAGGAACTGTTGAGGCAGGTTCGCAAGACCTTGGACCAAAGCTGATTTTTCAAGAGCCATATTTCCGTGCTGCTATTGAGTCAAGAAAAGGCTCTGATATAAGACTCCGGTGTTTGACCTCGTCTCGGAGTTCGGGCTTCGAAATCGCAGGAACGCTTGGCAATCCACTGTGAAGCGTAGAAAGAAAGGCACGGCCAATGAGATTAATGGTCGTCATTGCATTGGTGATCAACGTATTCTTGGCCTTGAGCCTAGTCTTTTTCCAAGCGACCCGCAAAACGTACCCAGGTTTTGGCCTCTGGACCACTGGGGTGAGCATGCTGGGTCTGGGGTATCTCTCGTTGTGTCTGAGGGGATCCGTCCCAGATTCCGTCTCGATCCTCGTGGTGAATGCCGCCTTTCCACTCGGCATGGTGTTGCAGCTCGACGGGATGCGACGTTTCTTGGGATTAACTCTCATGTCGAGGTTATGGTACGTCCTCCCTGTAGGAGTTCTCGCCGCCGCTGCTGTCTTCTACTACGGGCATGATTCAGAAGGTTGGCGCACCTTAATCGTTTCGACAGCGATTTCCGCCCCCCATTTTGCAATGGCTTTCCTGATTCTGCGCCACCCCGTCAGACCGAGGTCAATGTTCTATGGCGTGATCGGGTCCCTGCTGGCGTTGGGTGGAGTAATGATCCTCGGCAGGGGGATATGGTCGCTCCGTGAGCCACAGTTCCAGATTTTTGTGGATTCTCCGGTTGAGTTCATCTTTTTTGTTTCAGTGGTTGTTCTTCAACTAGGAGAAACTCTCGCCTTTATGATGCTGAACAGTGAGCGTGTGGAAAGTGAGTTGGTGGAAGCTGAGGCTGAGTTAAGGAAGACTGTTGACGTGTTGCAAAAGGCATTGGCCGAGCAGAAACGTGTGGAGGAGTCTCTCCGAGACAGCGAGGAGGCGGCACGGTCATCGGAGTCTTTTCTCAACAATGTCATCGATCAGAGCCCCTATCCCATGTGGATTTCCGACGATCGAGGAACGCTCATAAGGGCCAACAAGGCTTTGCGGGACTTATTGCAGATATCTGATGAGGAGGTCGTCGGCAAGTACAACATTCTCAGGGACAACATTGTTGAAGAACAGGGGGTCTTGCCTCTAATAAGGAACGTATTTGACAGAAGCAACACCGTACGATTCGAGATCAAGTATGACAGCTCACAGCTTAAGCACCTCCAATTGATACATTCCGCTTTCCTCATCCTCGACGTCACCGTGTTTCCCATCACGGATTCAGGTGGGAAAATAAGTAATGCGGTGATCCAACACATGGACATCACCGAGCGCAAGCGGGCGGAGGAAGCACTCAGAGCAAGCGAGGAGAAATATAGGCTGCTTGTCGAAAAGGCGCAGGAAGCCATATTCGTGGTTCAGGACACGGTTTTTCGCTTTGTCAACCCCAGCCTGGAGGAGATTGTGGGCTTCTCCGCTGATGAACTCATTGGGAACTCCTTCGGGAGTTTTGTGCATCCTGACGATAGGGAAACGGTTATTGAAAAACATTACCGAAGACTAAAAGGAGAGGTTTTTCCGAGCCGCTATGAAATCAGGATCATCGACAAGCAGAACAGAGTGAAATGGGTAGAAATAGACTCGGTGGTGATTGATTGGGAAGGAAAACCGGCGGCCATGGTTTTTCTGACCGACACCAGCTACAGGAAATTGGCGGAAGAGGCTGCCGTACAAACGGAACGGCTCAAAGCGATAGCCGACCTTTCGGGAGGAGTGGCTCATCACTTCAATAATCTTCTTCAGATCGTCATTGGAAATACGAGCTTGTCCCTTGCGGACCTGGAGTCCGGAGACCTCTCCGAAGTCAAGACAAACCTGGAACAGATGCTTGAGGCGGCCACACTTGGCGCTGAGACGGTGCGCCGTCTTCAGACCTTTGCGAACATAAGAGCCGACATCACAAAAGAAGAGGCTGCAATATTCGATATCGCGGCCACGGCTAGAAGTGCAGCGGAAGTCTCAGAGCCGTTATGGAAATCGGACCCCGAAAAGGAGCGCATCAAGATTGATTTGCATTTGGACCTGGAGGACGGTTGCCTGGTGAAAGGGCAAAAGAATGAGATGTTCGAGGTACTCGTCAATCTCATAATAAACGCTGCGGAAGCCATGCCGGATTGTGGGGACATAGAAGTCAAGACGCATAGAGAAGCCGATGAAGTGCTTATCACGGTTCAAGACACCGGGTCAGGAATAGCCGAAGAGGATCTCCCAAAGGTTTTTCAACCATTCTGGAGCAGCAAGGGAGTGGGCATAGGCAAAGGAATGGGGCTCGCCGTGACTCATGGACTGGTGAAACGTCATGGCGGCACCATAAACGTACAAAGCAAAGTAGGAAACGGAACCACCTTCACCATCAGGCTACCTCTTGCCCAGGAGCCGATCAGGAAGACAGCAGAGCCAGCCACGAGACCTGCTGAGCGCAAACTGTCCATCCTGGTCATAGAGGATGATCAGCGCATCGCCACACTTTTGGAAATGATTTTTGTGGACGCAGGCCATAGCGCCTTCAAAGCACTTTCTGGCGGAGAAGGGCTTGCCATCTTCAACAAGGAACCTGTGGACCTGGTTATCTGCGATCTTGGCATGCCAGGGATGAACGGTTGGGATGTCGGTAAGGCCATTCGGTCAGTCTGCCAAGAAAAAGGAATCACCAAGCCTCCCTTTGTTCTGCTGACGGGATGGGGCGGTCAAGAACTGGAAAGGGAGAAGATCGTTGAGTCCGGCACAGACGCTGTCGTCGCCAAGCCAATTGATTCCGCTGCATTACTTGCCACTATCCAGGATATCGCTGCACGGTTCAACAGCAAGTCCCATGAAACATGAGGAGCCGACTCTTGCGTCATCTGCAAGCATCACGATGAGGAGGCTAAGGAATGACGACGGAAAGAAACTTCTATGAGAGGCTACTGGATGGGATCTCTGACGGCGTGTACTTCATGGACCGCGACCGAATCATTCGGTATTGGAATCACGCCGCAGAGAGAATCACGGGATTCAAGAAAGATGAGGTCATCGGAAAGGCCTGCCGGGACAATGTGCTTATGCACGTAGATGATGCGGGAACAAGCCTCTGCCTCGCCGAGTTGTGTCCCGCTCTTGCGAGCATTATGGACGGCCAGGAACGCGAGGCTGAAGTTTACCTCCATCACAAGGAAGGCTATCGGCTGCCTGTAATTGCCCGAATATCGCCCATACGGGATGACTCCGGCAATATTACGGGAGCCGTAGAAGTGTTTAGCGACAACCGTCGCATACACGAGATGACGCATCGGATAAAGGAGCTGGAGAGGCTGGCCCTCATTGATCCGCTGACCAGGATTGGCAACCGAAGGTATGGAGAGATTCATCTTGAAAATGGGTTCAGCCATTTGAACCGATATGGTTGGCCCTTTGGCGTCCTGTTCATGGATGTTGACCACTTCAAGAGAGTGAACGACTCCCACGGGCATGAAACCGGAGACAAAGTGCTTCAGATGGTTGCCGGTACGCTGCTACACAACCTCAGAACATCCGATGTTGCGAGTCGTTGGGGTGGGGAAGAGTTCTTGACGGTGGTTCCTCACGTGGGGCGTAACGAGATTGGAATCATAGGGAAAAAGATTCTGTCGCTGATCGAGCAATCTTCTCTGGATACCCCCGACGGGCCTTTGAGGGTGACCGTTTCAATCGGGGCAGCTTTGGCAAGACAAGACGAGTCATTAGAGTCTCTAGTAGATAGAGCGGATCATCTGATGTATCAGAGCAAGCGAAAGGGGAGGAACACGGTGACCGCCGAGGATTGACTTGCACCCTATGCCCGGACAAGAAATACTCTCTACCAAAAGAAATCGACATATTGGTAAGCGATTGGCTTTACGCGGATCAGCCGGATATTCAGCGATATTGCAAAATGCCAAGGAAGGTAAAGAAAGTAGGCCCCACTGTCCGGCTGCTAAGCATTTCCTTCCCTTTGATTTTTCTCGGGAGGCATAATTTGGGTTCTTTTCACCTGAATTCTCAGTTGAAGGGACAAACTGTGATTTCGCACCGCAAAGTCTTGCTCAAGAAAACCCAACAAGTAAATGATCGTGTCCAAATCTCAATTCGGAACGGAGACTCGATCACGTGGAAATGAATCGAGCAAATGCTCCTGAATCTAAGCTAGAAATGTCGGTTATCTCAAATCCGGCGAGTTCCGTCTTGCCGGACGTCATGCCTTTTTTCACCCAGCGGCATCTGGCCTCGAACACGATGGTTCCCTCCGCGCCCAAATAACCGAGCCGGATGATGAAATTCTTGACCTCGCCTATTTGCGCTTCAATACCTTGTATGCAAACTCCTTTTTCCGACATGTCTTTTACTACGCCGCCTTTGAAGGGGTCGCCGCCATCAAATATTTTTATCGGGGACTTCATAGGGTAACGGGGCAACTGTCGCAACCCCTTGACCGAGGCATCGCGCAAGGACTTAAAGTCGTTCAGTTCCTCTTTGCTCATAGCACTGGCTTGCAGCAGTTGCTGGAAGGCGGTCCGCAGGCCCTTTATCGTCAACCGGTATTTGGACATAACATCGGAAACATCCATCCCACCGCGAATGTCATTGATGATGTCCCTGGCCTTGATGCTCCGCTTCGGATTCATGATTGGGCCCCCTTCGGCCTGGCAGTTAAGAAGTCAAATTTAATGACGTAAGGGTTCAGCCGTCAACCAGTCCCGCGAGACGCGCCGAGAATGCAGAGAGGAAAAACGGCTTGAACACCCCCGCATAAGCCAAGGGTGTACCCACTCAGGCCGGCACCCTCTTCACTGTCACAGACCCGAATGCGCTATGCCTCAACTGAGAGAAACACAGAGAAAACAAAATCCTCGGTCTCCACGGTGAACGATTACTGATAACGTTCCTAGCCTTCAGGCTATCTCCAGATGCCCCTCCAGATCCGGCTCAAGGACCTCGCCTATTTCAGCAGCAGGCTCGACCCCTTCAGCGATCAGAGCATCGAGCAAATCACGCGCGCGTTCGGCCGAGATTCCCAATATCAGCCCCCCTGATGTTTGAGGATCGAACATCAAGTCCGCGGTTTCAGCGGAAATACCTGAGTCCAAAGTTATCCATGAACCGAAGAATTTTCGATTGGAGTGCCCGCCACCGGGGATTAGTCCCATGGATGCCCCTTCTACCGCGCCCTCGAGAATTGGGACCGCCTGCGACTGTATCCTCAGCCTGCATTTGCCGGCTCGGGCCATTTCCACGAGATGTCCGGCAAGGCCAAACCCTGTTACATCCGTGCAGGCTTTGACATCGAACCGGGAGGCAACTTCCGAGGCCTTCTTGTTGATCGTGCAAATAGAACGAATCATTGCGTCCATAGAAGAGGCTGCCGCGAGTTGAGCCTTGATGGCGGTGGCAATGATGCCGGTTCCGATAGCTTTGGTGAGAATTAAACGATCACCTGGGCGCAGGGCCGAGTTGGTCATTATGCGGTCCGGATGGACAAGACCGGCCACTGACAGTCCGTACTTGGGTTCGTCGTCTTCCACGCTGTGGCCGCCTACTAGAGCCACCTCAGCCTCTCGGAGGATGTCCATGCCACCCTGGAGGATGGCTTTCAACATCGCGATCCCAAGCTTCTTGATGGGAAAACAGACCACGTTCATAGCAGCAATGGGGCGCCCGCCCATAGCATACACGTCACTCAGGGAATTCGCGGCCGCGGCCCGGCCGAAGATCCTCGGGTCATCGACAATAGGGGTAAAGAAGTCCAGGGTCTGGACAAGCGCCAGGGAATCGCTGAGACGATATACACCCGCGTCCTCGGATCCGGCAACTCCCGCCAGGACGTTAGGATCGTAAGGAATGTTAATGCCGCACAATGCCTGCTCCAGGTCCCCTGG
This sequence comes from uncultured delta proteobacterium, assembly GCA_963809365.1. Lineage (GTDB taxonomy): Bacteria > Desulfobacterota > Desulfomonilia > Desulfomonilales > Desulfomonilaceae > CAWBBA01. Next base: position 45,707 of record CAWEJR010000017.1, read on the forward strand.
AGCCATTTTGGCCGCTCAGCCGGCCGATTTGGACAGCGTGGTCAGCCGTATTTCATCGGAAGCCATGTGTTATCCTTCTCTCGACATATGAGTGTTCCCTCCCCTATTCTAAATATATTAATGCTGATTGTTACGCCAGAGGATTTCGTTAGTAGACCCGCGATGAACACTTCCGCGTTGCACGCGGGCTCACAGCCACCACGTTCGTTAAGTGACCATGTCCAAAATTAATGCGTGGAAAACGCTCCAAGATCTCTCGTGATCGTGAGAACTGCGGGAACGACATTAGCTTCAGCAGTTGCGCTGGCGATAAAGCACCAATCCTCAGTCTGCGGCGCCTCTCGCAGATAAGCATCCGTCACTGGCGTTCCATAGTGGCTGCCGGGCCGAAGACCATGATTGGTCCCCAAGCGTATGAGGTCCATCCCGGTGGGACGGCCGTTGTCGGATACGAAAGATTACCGCTGTGGCAACTTCCGTGGGACAGGTCCCATTAAAGGTTGCACCCGCGGCCAAGAGCAAATCCACCACCTCCGCGTAACCTTTAATAGAGGCATGCGTCAGCGCCGTGTTCCCATTTCGATCTCTAGCATTGATGGCCGCGCCTTTCTCCACCAGAACTTGCGCCACGTCGGCATGTCCTTTCGCTGCGGCTGCCATCAGCGCGGTCACCCCGCTTTTGGGCTCGCCGAGGTCCGCGTTTGCGCCACGATCAAGCATGAAATCCACGACATCTTTATGCCCCATGAGAGACGCCCACATCAGTGCGGTGTCCCCATTTTGGTTTTTAGCTTCGAGATCGCCGCCTCGTTCGAGCAAGAGCCTGACTACTTCTTCATGGCCTTGAATTGCGGCCCAGATCAAAGGGGTAAGGCCGTCCTTATCCCTGCAGTTCACGTCCGCACCTTCCTGCAAATACCTGTCAACCGCGAGATAGTCTCCTATCCTGGACACCTCCATGAGGTTGCTCTCCAGATGGCGCTTGCCGTGATAGATATGATACCAACACAGTACAAGTAGCGGGAGGACCAATACCATTGTCATCTTGCTTAAACATTTCATTTTGCCATCCTCCTCTCAATCCTCAATTTTGCGCTTTAACAATTATGGTAAATCAACAATTCGGTAAAATGATCCGATCAATTGTCCGGCTCGCAGCCTTACCGACTCGATAGGTGTGCCTCACTTACTTAGCGTAACAATGGCTGCACATCCCTACCTAACGGTAAGTCCGGAGTGCAGGCAACCGGCTCTCTCCTGTTGAACCGGCTCTCTGCGTAAAAAATTCACGGTTTGGTTGGAAACTATTTCCCCGACTCTACCGCCCTCTTGCCGAGGGCGTAACCCCGTTTTTTGTGTTGCTCTGTTTTGGTGCGGCTTGCCCGCGCCTAATTACATAAGCATTTTCCGTGCCAACTTCATTGAAATTTCAAAGTTTTGCATATGTATTGTCTAATCAGGGGATTGCTGAATTCGGTCGGTAGGGTACCTCGATAAAAAAGGGTCCACTTTTACGCAGTAGTGTGGCGAAAGCGCAACAGATAGTTGTGAATCCAGCAAAATCAGGAAGATACCTTTAAGAGGCATGGGTCTTTTTTCCCCATGAAGCAATCCTCGGTTATTTTACACCCACGTCCGTTTAGCCTGCCTTACGTTTATAAAGGATGGATTGTTTATTTTGTTCCGCTGAGGAGCCCCATAGAGGCGATTGAAAGTAGCCAGGCGATTCAGAGGGTGTTTCAAAACCCGGAGACGGACCAGAATCGTGCTACCCGTGGAGCGACGATTTTGCTTGGGTGGCCCGGACGTAATACGTCCGGGTCGCGAAGCGACAAGAGGTCTGAAGTCTCTCTCCCGCTTAGGCAGCGGGTTTGGCATAGGACTGGGGCCGGGAGCTGGGACCTCTTGTTCCTTCGGAACCTGGAGGCAGTGGCCTCCAGGCCACCCCACGTACCACGACTTTTCTCCTGTCGAGGGTTTTGAGACAGTTTCTTCATCGCCGGGATCTGGGTGAACTACCAAAATGCGCTCGTCCCATTCGGGACGAAGGGGCACACGCTATTCCTACTTCAGCGGAGCAAATGAAATAATCCACTTTTTTGAAAGGGGCTGCTTGGCGAAGTATGGGGCGGCCGATCGGCCGCCCCATACAATGTTTACCGCTTGGGATCCAGTTGTTTGAGAGGGAGAAACTTTCGGATTAACGCCGGCGAAGCACTCAGACCGCTGCCAGTGAACGCCCCTCATGGAACGCCTTCAAGTTGATGTCCACCAGTTTCGGCTTCAGCGATTCCTTCAGTACCTCCTCGTACGTTTGGGCAGGTATATCCAGGTACTTGGAGAGCACCCCGAGGAAAACCACGTTGAGCACCCTGGGGTTACCCATTTGCCGGGCCACTTCAGCACCGTCGACGACCACTGCGTCGGGCACCTTCTCTTTGATTCTAGTTAAGACATCAGGCGGATACTCTTGCTTCCCGGTAAATACCGCGGGGGGAAGGATCTTCTGGTCGTTCACAATCACCTTCCCTTTTTCGGAGAGGTAATGGAAGTACCGCAAGGTCTCTATCTGTTCGAAGGAAAGCAGCACATCCGCTTCCCCGGCCTTGATTATGGGAGAACTGACGGATTTCCCGAAGCGTATGTGGCTGGAGACCGAACCTCCGCGTTGCGCCATCCCGTGGATCTCGTTTTTTTTCACATCATATCCGTGGCGAGCCGCCACGCGCCCAAGCACATCACTGGCCAAAATGATCCCCTGGCCGCCGACCCCGACGATGAGGACATTGTAAACGCGGTTTTCGCTCATGATGCCTCCTCGATGCAGTTGAACTTGCAGACTTCCTGGCAGGTGCGGCACCCCACACAAAGGGCCTCATTTATCCTGGAAAAGCCTTTGCGCTTCTCGCCTTCGGCGGGCTCGTCTATCTTGACGAATTCCAGTGCCGGGCAGCCGGTATTGATGCAGCTCTTGCAGCCTTTGCACATATCCGCGTCAATTTTCAGGGGCTTGTCGGGCAGGATTCGGTCGGTCTTCAATAGGGCGCAGGGGGCACGGGCAATTATTACTGAGGGTTCGTTCGCTTCCAGCTCCTCGCCGATTACCTTGTCCGTTTCCTTCACTTCATAGGGGTTCACGACCCGTATTCTCTTGAACCCAAACGCCTCGGCTAACTTGACCATATCCGCGGTAATCGTAGGATCCTTCCGTAGGGTGAAGCCGGTTCCGGGATGCGGCTGAGCGCCTGTCATGGCGGTGGTCCGGTTGTCCATAATGACGACTGTTGTGGAACCGCCATTGTAAGCCAATTCCAAAAGGGGCGTCATCCCCGAATGGAAGAATGTGGAATCGCCGATCACGGCAACTGCCTTGCCCTTGGCTAGTTCTCCGAGGGACCTGTCCAATCCGGAGGCAATGCCGATTCCGGCCCCCATGCAAAGGCAGTGGTCTAGCATACCCACGGGAGGAAGCGCACCAAGAGTGTAGCAGCCGATGTCTCCGGCCACGTAGACCTTCCTCTTTTTCAACGCGCTGAAGGTGGCCCTATGTGGACAGCCGGGACACATGTTCGGTGGCCTTAGCGGCAATTCCATTTCTATCGGGCCGATACCCTTGGCAGTGCTCTTTCCGGTGAGGGCAATCTCCACCTTCTCCGGGGAAAGCTCCCCGCACAGGCCGGTAAGCTCCTTACCTTCCACTTTTATTCCCATCAGACGGACCGCTTCTTCGATAAAGGGGTCCAATTCCTCTATGATTACGAGCCGCTTCACACGGGAAGCAAAGTCGCGAATCATCTTCTCAGGAAGCGGCCAGACCATACCGAGCTTCAGGAAAGAAGCCGACGGCATAACCTCCCGAGCATACTGGAACGCGACCCCGGCCGCGATAATTCCCAGGGAATCATCACCCATGATCACTTGATTGAACGGAAAGGTTTCCGCAAACGCGGCCACGTCCTTGAGCCTCTGTTCGACAACGGGGTGGCGGCGCCTTGCCATGGCCGGGAGCATGACGAATTTTGCCGGGTCCTTTTTCAGCCCGAGTTCCTTGGGTCCTTCCACCCGCTCCCTCAGTTCAACCAGCGACATGGAATGGGAAACGCGGGTGCTGCTCCTGAGAATAACCGGCGTATCGAATTCCTCGCTTATAGACAGTGCCGCCCCTATGAGGTCCTTGGCTTCCTGGCTGTCGGAAGGCTCAAGGCAAGGCACTTTGCCGAATTTCGCAAAATTGCGAGTATCCTGCTCATTCTGTGAGGAGTGCATCTCCGGGTCATCGCACACGACCAGCACGAGCCCACCGTTGACTCCCGTGTAAGAGAGCGTCATGAAGGGATCTGCCGCCACGTTGAGTCCAACGTGCTTCATTACGGCCATGGCCCTTGAGCCGCCATAGGCAGCCCCTGCAGCAACCTCCACAGCAACTTTTTCATTGGGAGCCCAACCGGCTTTGATTTGCCGGTATTTTTCCCCGATCAATTCTAAAATTTCCGTGCTGGGAGTTCCCGGATACGCGGAGGCCAATCGCACACCATACTCATAGGCCCCGCGTGCTATGCCTTCATTTCCTGACATTAGCTCTTTCACGGCTCATTCACCTTTCGTTGATTTCCGGCATTGTCGGCTCATGATGAACCCGCGAGGGGTTTGAACCATTCAGGCGCAGCTTGTGATTATATTTCAATGAGTTACGCGCGTTTTGCGTGAGGGATTCCGAGAACGGAGCAGTCCGTTGCTTCTCATCCTAGACCTGGACGAGAACAGTGTCAAGAAGTTCAGTAAAAGACAATTGAGTTCCAAAGATGACCAAGCAGATAATTGTTTGTAATAAGCCACAGGAGCCATTATATTGGCTACTGGCACTGAAAGGTGCCATGCTTTTCGGTTCATTATGGCGAACAGCTTGTATCAAAGGAGAGCGCCAGAATATTGGATCACAAGGTATATACCGTGTTGCCGGAAGTTTTGTCCGATTTGGAGGACCCCATTCCGTAAATCCCGCGCACGCGGGAATCCAGAATAGATGGTATCGCCGCCCGAACTGGATTCCCGCATGCGCGGGATTTACGGGGATGTAGGGGCGGGTTTGAAACCCGCCCCTACTGCTAAATAGATAAACAGCATCCTGTTACGACATAGGAATTGCATCTTTGTGGAGATGCTGTTTTTTACAAGAGGAGGAACGTCGCTGAGAAGTTTTTTCGGACGTCGGTTAAAGCGTGAAGGTTCGCTAATTGATGCGTCTGGTACACCGCTTTGGAGAGTAGAACTCACTCATTATAGGTGACAATGCTTTTTATTATTGATTTTTGTGCCATAACGTGCTAGATATACAGTTCATTTTATCATAATGCGCCTGTAGAGCGTTGAGAGATTGTCATGTTTCGTGTGTTGTTCCTTGGGATGGGTATAGGTTTGGTTGTGTTCTCTCTCCTCGTACTGCCTGTCGAGGCCGCAGAACCGTCCACGTTCAACCATACAACACAACAAGGCCATGAGGTGGCCCCGTCTACTGGCGGGCAAGATCTGGTGGTTCAGGCCTCATCTGCCTCGCCGAATAGAGTAACTCCCGTGCGCGCATCAGCAGGACCGACGCGAACCGCAAAGAACCCGTCTCTGGTGGACCGACACAGGATGGAGACTCTGCTGAGGCCCTCAGAGCCCCATAAGGCAGTCGGGAACTTCCCTACAGGCCCTGAAGGCGGAGATTTGAGCTACATCGAAATAGAAGTGGGCCATTCTTCGCACGTCTTCAGGTTGTACGCCAGCTCCTTGTTCGGTAAGAAAGAATTGCTCCACGAATGTAAAGTCGGCCTGGGAAATAAGAGTGAATTCCCTACCCCTGTCGGGGTATATTTCGTAACTCACATCTACGATGACAGTCCCTGGTGGATACCGCCAACAAACCGAGACTGGGCTGCAGGGCAATCCCCGAGTAAAAAGGTGTACGGCGGGACCATGGCCCCGCTCCTCAAGAAGAGACCTGTGAAGATGAAGGCGAAGAAGCAGACGCCTGACCCCGAGGACAAGATCGCGGAGCAGGTCCAACTGAATGACGATGGTTACAGGTTCCACGGAACGAACGCGCCCAGAAGCATCGGCCAGAATCAATCCCATGGTTGCGTGAGGATGTTGCCTGACGATGCCCGCCAAGTGGCAAACTTGATCAAAGAACACGTGGGAGTGGCTGAGCGCCGGGAATCCGAAAATGGCACGTACGTTATCCTTAAGTCCCCCGTCCGGCTGAATTTGGTGAAATAGCAGGGTGCAGGATTGAATTGATTAGAGGCCTGGGTCGATGGTAGGGGCGGGTTTAAAACCCGCCCCTACCATTTTCTGGTGAGAACTGTAGGGGCGTCCCGCGAGACGCGGGACTGCGCCCCTGGACAGGGCAAGCCCTGCCCCTACAAACCGCCGGCGGGAACAGTCGCCCTACCAACCAGACGCCTAATTGCCCCGGCAATGCCCGTCGATAATTTCCAGCCATCTTTCCAGGTCCACTCCGCAATCGTAATGGTCACGGCTGAGCCCAGGAGAGAAGCATTCTTCAAAGATGGTGTCGGAATTCACCAGGCAGACCGGCCACCCAGGGAGGTGATGTCTCGCTCCGCTGTGGCTGTTGACCCGATAGACAATGAACGCCTGATCATCGCAGGAGACTCGGTACCAAACCCCCTCGTATTCCAGGGAGAAATTCGAGCCTAAGATCCCCAGATCCTGGAATACCTTCCGGATGCGGGCGAAGACCACATGGGGCGATCTTTCGGAACTTTTTGGCGGTGGAGCTTCTGATGTGGTCGGCATGGACTACCTCCGGACTGGTGGGCCGCCGGGCGTTGGACATGACTCCAAAGAGAGTAACGGATCGCTTATTACTTGGTTTCCTAAGTTCGGTGGCGCATTTCGGACAGCTTTGGTAGGACAGGCATCTTGCCTGTCATTTCAAGATAGACAGGCAAGATGCCTGTCCTACCAATACCGTGATCTCGAATCCTCCTTCATTGTCTCCGGTGCGAGAATACGTCACCCGAATTACGAATTGGGCCTCTTAGTAGGGCGCAGGACAATGTGTCGATTTCTACGCGCTTTGCCTAAATCATACTTCCGAAGTTTGCCTCATAGCGCGCCCAGAATTCTTCCTGAGAAAAGCGATGGCATTGCGTGCCTTGGCATTCCACTGCGTAGCCGGCACACACCGCACCCATCTGGCCCGCTACCACGAGACTCTTTCCCATTACCAGACCTTTGATAAGGCCGGCCCTGAACGCGTCACCTGCGCCTGTGGGGTCTAACACTCGCTCCACCGGGACGGCTGGGACTTGGACGTCTGCCTCGGAAGTGGAGATCAGGGACCCCTTTTCACCAAGGGTTGTAATTACGGCCCCGGTCTTCTTGAGCAGATCGCTTTTCTGCATTCCGGTAGACCGTATGACCATCTCAAGCTCATAGTCGTTAGAGATGAACAACCTCGAGCCGGTGAGCCCCTCGATCAGCCCATCAGTAGAGAGCGCGGGAATGGATTGCCCCGGGTCAAAGATGTAAGGTATGTTTCGCTCTCTGTAACTCTTTGAATACGTGAGCATATCGTCGAGGTTCCCCGGCGCCACAATAGCCAGGGTCTCCTGGGGTTCCGCGCCGTCAACTGGGTAGAGACAGGGATATTTCATCGCGCCCGGATTGAACCCGGTGATCTGATTGTCGGCCTTATCCGTGGTAATGTATGCTCCGGCAGTGAATTCATCCGAAATGATGCGGATCGCGTCCAAACGGAGTCCGTGCTCAGTCAGCCAGTTCTTATAGCTATGGAAATCCTTGCCCGCCGTAGCCAGAATGAACGGCTGTTCTCCCAGCAGAGCAAGGCTGTAGGCTATATTTCCCGCGGTCCCCCCGAATTGTTCCTTTAGGCCGTTTACCATGAAGCAGACATTGAGTATATGGATTTTATCCGGCAGAATATGGTCTGAGAATTTTTCAGGAAAATCCATTATTCTATCATAGGCCAAAGACCCGGAGACAAAGATTTGCATCCCACACTCCTCATTATCAGTTGAGAATTCCAGAATTCATCAACTAAAAAGATAGGAGAAGCGGGTTCGGGTGTCAAGGTCGATTCAACTTCGGAAATTCCGTCCTATGTACTTGAATACAAACCTGAAATTAGAAAGCTTGAAATGAGCGAAAGAGTATCGGATATAATGAGCGCATCATGGGACTAGGAAAATGAGTGAGCGACCGTCAAAGACCGGCATGTACGGGCACGTAGCCGTGTGGGCAGCCATATTCTGCGGCCTGTATCTCATGAGCCTGCAAGGCTACGTATTGTTCCACACAGCGGTCGAACTGTTCAGCATCGCGGTGGCCTGGGACATTTTCTTCATCGCCTGGAATTCACGCCGGCTGCTGGCCAACAATTATCTTCTATTCCTCGGTATTTCTTATCTATTTGTCGGCGGCATTGATCTGTTGCACACTCTGGCCTACAAGGGCATGGGCGTTTTCCCGGCCTCCAGATCAGACTTGGCCTCCCAACTCTGGATAGCGGGCAGGTTTGTCCAGAGTGTCTCTCTTTTGATTGCCCCTCTGTTCCTGGGACGGCGGCTCAGAGTCAATCTGGTCATTGCAGCCTTTTCACTGGTTTCCGCGGCCCTGCTCGCATCCATCTTCTACTGGAAAGTCTTTCCTGACACGCACCTGGAGGGAGTCGGACTTACCACGTTCAAGATATGGAGTGAATATGGTATCTGTCTGATTCTGGTCGGTGCTGCCATACTGCTGTTCAGACAGAAGGATCGATTCGAGCCCGGCGTGCTCAAGCTCCTGATTGCGTCCATGGGCGTTACCGTCGCCTCTGAATTGGCTTTTACCTTATATGTAGACGTGTACGGGCTATTCAATCTAATTGGTCATTTCCTGAAAGTGATTTCCTTTTATCTGGTCTACAGGGCGATCATACAGACCGGCCTGAATAAGCCTTACGATCTGGTGTTCAGGGAGCTTAAGAAAGGGCAGGAAGCCCTGGCCACCAGCATGGCGGATCTGCAAAAATCCAGCGCTGAGACAAACGCTTTGCTGGCCGCGTCCCGGGCGCTTCTGGAGCAGCGTGAATTTGCTCAATCAGCACGCTCTATATTCGACATCTGCAAACAGGCGATTGGAGCGACGTCCGGCTATGTTGCGCTGCTGGACCGGAACTGCACGGAAAATGAGGTGCTGTTTCTTGATTCGGGCGGATTGCCCTGCACCGTTGATCCTTCGCTTCCCATGCCCATACGAGGTCTCCGCGCCGAAGCGTACCGCACCGGAAAAGTAGCCTTCGACAATGACTTTTCGAACAGCAAATGGATGGCGTTTCTACCCGACGGGCATGTGCGTCTCGAAAACGTGATGTTTGCCCCTCTTATGGTCGAGGGAAAAGCTGTCGGGTTGCTCGGCCTGGCAAACAAACCGGGCGGCTTCAATGATAATGACGCCCGTTCGGCAGCAGCGTTTGCCGAGTTTGCTTCAATCGGCCTGATTAACAGTTTGACCCTGGAATCCCTGAAGCATAGCGAAGAACGTTTTCGGACGGTCGTAGAGACCGCAAACGACGCTATCGTCTCCGTTGACAGCCTCGGCAGCGTGGTTCACTGGAACCAAGCGGCTGAGCATATCTTCGGCTATTCGACGCAGGAAGCAGTGGGCAATCCTCTCTCCCTCATGATGCCTGAACGATTCCGCGAAGCTCATGAACAGGCGCTGGGACAGATGGTTTCAACTTTCGGATCGCGTCCTTCCAGGAGGACCGTGGAAGTAGCCGGTCTCAAGAAAGATGGAAATGAATTCCCCGCGGAGCTATCCATTGCCGATTGGGAAACAAGGGAAGGAAAATTCTTTACCGGCATCCTGCGCGACATCACCCCCCGCAAGCGCGCGCAAGAGGCTCTGCAGAGCACTCTGGCGGAACTGGAGCGCTCTAATACAGACCTGCAACAATTTGCCTATGTCGCGTCACATGACCTGCAGGAGCCGCTCCGCATGATCTCAAGCTACGTGCAACTCCTCCAACGCCGGTACAGAGACAGACTCGATGAGGACGCGGACGAGTTCATGGCCTACGCGGTTGGCGGAGCCAAACGCATGCAGAGCCTTATTAATGGGCTTCTGCAGTATTCGCGTGTGGGAACGCACGGAAAGCCATTCAAGTTGGTTCATTGCGATACGATCTTAAACAAGGCCTTGGCCAACCTCCAGATGTTGCTCACCGAATCCGGGGCACAGGTTACCCATGACCCTCTCCCGACATTGATGGCGGATTCCACGCAGCTCTTGCAACTCTTTCAAAATCTGATCGACAACGCTTGCAAATTTCGCGATGATAATGTCCCACGTATTCATGTGTCGGCCCGACCGGAACACAGCCAGTGGCTCTTTTCAGTAACCGACAACGGGATAGGAATTGATCCGGAGTATGCTGATCGGATATTTATCATATTCCAGCGCCTGCACAGCAGGGAGGAATTTCCCGGAACCGGCTTAGGACTGGCAATTTGTAAGAAAATCATTGAACGCCACGGCGGCAAGATTTGGGTCGAATTCGGAAATCGTAAGGGCACAACATTCTGCTTTACAATCCCGGAGAGAGAGGCATAGTGATGTATGAGAAAAGTGACATGCAAGGAATTGAGATCCTTTTGGTTGAAGACAATCCGGGTGACGTTCGCCTGACCCGAGAAGCCCTAAAAGATGGCAAGATAGTCAACAACTTGCACGTAGCAGAGGACGGCGTGGACGCCCTGGCATTTCTGAGGCGGGAGGGGAAGTACCACAATGCGGTTCGGCCGGAACTCATTCTTCTTGACCTCAACCTTCCAAAGAAAGATGGACGGGAAGTTCTGGCTGAAATCAAAGCCGACAAGGAGTTAAAGCGCATCCCCGTTGTCATTCTCACTTCTTCCGCGGCCGAACAGGACATTGTCAAAAGCTATAACCTGCACGCAAATTGCTACGTCACGAAGCCCGTCGACCTGGACCAGTTTATTAATGTTGTGAAATCTATTGAACATTTCTGGCTCACGGTCGTCAAGCTTCCACCGGAGAGCTGAAATGACAGAGAATCGACTCCAGGTGCTGCTGATCGAAGACAATCCGGGAGATGTCCGCCTGATAAGGGAGATGGTGGCAGAGGCGGAAACGAGAGATATCGGAATTGAATCTGCAGAGAGCCTCTCAGCCGGTCTTGACCTCCTCACCACGGGCGGTTTCGACGTAGTCCTCTTGGATCTCGGGCTGCCTGACAGCCAAGGTCTTGCTACGTTGGGCCGGCTCTACGCCCGAGTTTCCGACATCCCTATCGTGGTCCTCACAGGTCATGGGGACGAGGCGATAGCCATTGAAGCCGTCAAACAAGGGGCACAAGATTACCTCGTCAAGGGAGAGGTGGACGAGAAACTGCTTGTACGTTCCATCCATTACGCTGTCGAGCGGCGGCGACTGCTGGCCGAACTTGAAGTGAGCCGAGCTAGTTTCACCAGCATAGTGGAAAAGAGCGCTGACGGCATACTCGTGCTTGGGGACGACGGATCGGTGCTCTATGCCAACAGCGCAGCGGGTGAACTGATGGGAAAATCCGGGGACACCCTTCCCGGAACACCCTTTCCCCTTCCCTCGGTGCCTGGCGAGAGGACCGAAGTAGACGTGATGCACCCTGAAGGGACCACGGGAATCGCGGAGATGAGGGTTAGAGCCACTGACTGGAATGGAAACCCGGCATCTTTGGCCATCCTGCGTGACATCACCAAGCGCAAGCAAGCCGAGGAAGCTTTACGCCAAAGCGAGGAGCGGTTTCGTGCCGTTTTCGAGGGCGCTCAGGACTGCATCTTCATTAAAGATCGTCAGTTGAAATACACAATGGTCAATCCGGCCAAGGAGAAGCTCCTGAATCGTCGTGCCTCTGAAATAGTGGGCCGCACCTCCGCGGAGATCTTTGGAAAGGAGATCGGCAAGCATATAAGGGAAATAGACCTTCGTGTCTTGGGCGGGCAGACCATAGAAGAAGAACGTGTCAGACCGATAAATGGCGTCCCCCTTACCTTTCATGACATCAGGGTCCCCTTGCGTGACAGCTCCGGAGAGATTGTCGGCGTATTCGGGATCAGTCGTAACATAACGGACCGCAGGACTGTAGAGCTACCTCGTGCAAAGAAAGCGGGCGAATACCCTTCAAAGGCCATGAAGTCGATTATGACTCGAGTCAGCTTCGCGGCGGAAACCGAATCCACAGTGCTCCTGTTAGGCGAAAGCGGCAGTGGGAAGGATTACTTAGCTAGATATATCCACGATCATTCTAAACGCGTGGATGGGCCCTATTGGGCAATCAACTGCGCTGCGGTGAGCGGGCAACTGGCCGATTCCGAGCTTTTCGGTCACGAACGGGGTGCCTTCACAGGAGCGCAGAGCCGCAAGCGAGGACTCTTGGAGCTGGCTGAAGGCGGAACCCTGCTCCTGAACGAAATAGGGGAACTCTCGCTGCCGCTGCAGGCGAAGCTGCTGACTTTCCTTGATACCAAACAGTTCACCCGCGTGGGGGGTGAAAAGAATATCACCGTCAATGCCCGGCTCATTGCAGCCACTAACAGGGATTTGGAGAAGGAAGTCGAGGACGGACGCTTCAGGCACGACCTATTTTACCGTCTGAACGTGCTCTCCGTAGTAGTTCCCCCTCTGAGGGAACGGCGTGAGGATATCCCAATTCTTATCCGAGAGCTGATGGCACAGCTTTGCAAGGACATGCAGATTCCGGAAATTCCTACTATCGACGCTGGGACTGTTAATGCGCTGAAGGGTTACGACTGGCCCGGAAATGTTAGAGAACTCCGCAATGTCCTGGAGAGGGCCCTGATGCTTTCGGGCGGACAATGCATAAGTCTCTCGGGCCTTGGACTGGACACAAACAACGGAAATGCCAAGGACTGGTCACTTACGGTATGCTTCCCCACCGAGGAGTCCCTTAACGACATAACCCACAATGTGAAGCGTTCCCTGGTGAATGAAGCACTTCGACGCTCAAGTGGCAGCAGACAGGGAGCGGCCCGCTTGCTGGGCATTTCCCGTTATTCCCTCAAACATTATATGAAGTCGCTGGGCTTGGAGTGGGATTGATTCCCGTATTTAGAGCGATTCCTGGTTAACGGGACCGACCTAGGACACAGGTTGGTGGGACAGGCATCTTGCCTGTCTTCTGAATGACAGGCAAGATGCCTGTCCCACCAATTTCGCACCGTCCCCACCGAATCATACTCAGATTCGGACATTATTTTTGGCAATTACTATGCGGGCCGGTCTTCTATGTACGAACGGACCAGGTTCCTGCCGCTGAAGTGGCCCAGGGTATAATAGGCTATCGACATTTCCCCACCGAATAGGCGGCGGCGTATTCGCCGTCTGCTCCAACCCTGCCCGTGCAGAGCCAGCACTCGTTGGCCTGTCTCTTCCAGGTACTTGATTTTGAGCAACAATTCCTCATGAGGAGATTCGCGTGCAGTACCGCTTCCCGGGAAGAGGATTTTGACGTCCAAGGACGCCAGGCGTTTCAGGGAATCGATGATTTGCCAGACGTTGTAATCAGCCCTGAGAGCACGATCGCGGCCGCCGACGTACACGTCTCCCGTGAAGAGCCATCCCTGTTTCGGCTCGTACAAGCAGATGTGATCGGGGCTGTGGCCCGGCGTATGTATTACCTCAAAGCGATGGTGCTCGGTTTCCACGACATCTCCGATAGCCTTTGCATCTGACGGTTCCGGGTAGCCCCACATCACCAATTGGTATGGCCGCAGCCTCTTCTTGCGAGGCCGGGCGAGAATCGGCAAGGCTTCCGGGTGCGCGAGTATTTCGGCTCCAAACTTGGTCTGCAATGCCGCATTGCCCGCAATGTGATCTTCATGGCTGTGTGTGTTGACAATGCAGCGAACCGGGAGGTTGTCCAAAGATTCGAGCAACTCACGGACGGTGTAGGCGCAGCCGGTATCCACCATGAGACCGTCAACCCAGTAGGCAGCAGTAAAGTAAAGGCCTCGGCCGGCCATCGTGCGGGCCAAGCGAAATTTTCTTACTTCACCGATTTGTTCGATTTGTATCATAGAGGGTTACAACGCCATCGGGTCGGTAGGGGCGTCCGCCGAGGCGGGACTGCGCCCGGCACGGACCTGACAGAGCCCAGGTCCGTGGCACCCAAGACCTCCGTCACCCCGGACTCGATCCGGGGGTAGCGCCGGCGTCCCTGCCGGCGGCATATGACCGGCACGGAGGCCGGTCCTACCAAATCTCCGCTTGTGCGGGACGGCCACGGGGACTGTCGGCCATGGGCAGCCGTCGGATTCAAGGCATTGGCGTGCAAGGCCCGCCCTGCCTCCCTGATTCCGGTGGCAGCGGGAATGCGCAGTCCGGGGCCTGCGGCGAGGACGCCCCTACAAAATGACGCAGATCCGCCTCACAGCCCCATGAACTTTGCGGCTATTCCCTTCATGATCTCGTTGGTCCCCGCGAATATCTGCATGACTCTCAGGTCCCTCCAGGCTCGTGCAATCGGGTATTCCTCACAATAGCCGTACCCCCCGTGGAGTTGCATGCAGCGGTCGGCCACTCTCATGGCCATCTCCGTGGTCCAGTACTTGGCCATGCTGACCTCTACCACAATATTCTTACCTTCCATGTGCTCGACGACGAGCTTGTCGAGGAAAGTCCGGCCAAGCTTGATTTCAGTCGCCATCTCCACGATCTTGAACTGCGAGTTCTGAAACTTTGAGATGGGGCGACCGAACGCGGTCCTCTCTTTGCAGTACTTGATGGTCATCTCCAGCAAATATTCCGCGGCGGGGACTGCCCCAAGGCAGACCATGAGGCGCTCCTGCTGAAGCTTTTCCATCAACATCAAGAACCCTGACCCCTTTTGACCCAGCCGATTGGCCTTGGGAACCCGGCAGTCATTGAAATACAGTTCCGCGGTGTCCTGGCTGTGCCAACCGACCTTCTTGAGCTTTCTTCCCTTCTCAAAGCCTGGGGTTCCGGCTTCCACCAAGTAAAGGTCAATGGCCTGATGTGGGTTCTCTTCTTTGGGATCTCGCGCGGCAAGCACGATAAGGTCGCAGATGATACCGTTGCTAATAAAGGTTTTCTGGCCGTTGATCACCACATCATCGCCATCCTCGACCGCGGTCGTCCGCATTGCGGCAAGGTCGCTCCCCGCGTTGGGCTCAGTCATTGCCACTGCTGTGATTAGGTCTCCGGATATGCATCCCGGAAGGTATTTTTGTTTCAACTCCTCTGAAGCGTAAGCCGTGATGTACGGGACCACTACATCACTATGGAGCGCCGCGGCCAGTCCTGCATGGTTGGTTCTGACCAGTTCCTCAGAGAGAATCACGGAATAGAGGAAGTCCGCACCCATGCCGCCGTATTCTTCGGGCACGTCCATGCACAGAAACCCCTGGTCACCCATCTTTTTCCAGATACTCCTGGGGACGATCCCGGCCTCTTCCCATTCCTCCACGTACGGCGTGACCTCTTTTTCAAAAAACTTCCTTATAGCTTGCCGGAAGATTTTGTGTTCCTCGGTATACTTTATGATTTCCATTGGTCAGCCCTCTTCTCCTTTGTGGACTATTTCCACCGGATACTTATTCCCTTCGCTGTCATAGAAAACCATGCGTCGAGACCGTTTCCAGAGCGGCTCGTCCATGTAGCAGTAAAATGCGATGATTTCACCGGCTTTGATCTGATGCTCTCCAGGAGGGGTCAGCGTATCGACTCGCTGATGGAATCCTCTTTCACCCTCAATATCAAAGTAGCTTGGCACGGTCACTGGACCGGTTCCCCGGTTTGCGACGTGGACCTCAAGGTTCTGATCGAACATCTTGAGGTTGCAGCACGTCCTGAAGGCCAGGATGTCCTCCACGGGTGAATTCATTATGACGCGGATGTCCAGCATGGGATGCCAATACGACTTCTTCTCGATGCCCACTCCGGAACATGGGCTTGCTCCGGATCATAGCCCAAGACTCGGTAGGGGCGCACCTGTGTGTGCGCTCCAGGGCAGACACGCAGGTCTGCCCCTACAGGGCCAATCTCCTTCTTTGTCCGCGGCAAGTGGTCCCTCTTAAGGAAGTTTACCTCTAATACTTTCCGATGATCGCGATGCTGCACACGTTCATAAAAGGCACGCCTCCCAGATTGTGGGTGAGACCGAACCTGGGATCGGCGATCTGCCGCTCCCCTGCCCTCCCGTGAAGCTGCAAGTACATCTCATACAGCATGCGCAGTCCTGATGCGCCGATTGGATGGCCGAAGCACTTCAACCCACCGTCCACCTGACAGGGGACCCCGTGCCCGTCACGATCGTAGAACCCGTCAAGAGCGTCCTTTACAGCTTGACCCCTTTCCGAAATGTGGAGGTCCTCGTATGTGACCAGTTCCGTGATGGAGAAGCAGTCGTGGACTTCCATCATACTGATTTCTTTCCTTGGGTCAGTGATGCCGGCCTCTTTGTACGCTCTGATGCTGCACTGGTCCGTGGTCATAAAATGGTCCCCGTCCCAACTGTTGAATCCCATCTCTTCGCCGCTGCTAAGGGCCAGTTGGAGCGCCTTGACCGTGACAAAATCCTTCCTGCCCATCTCCTTGGCTTTTTCAACGGTGGTAACTATTGCGCAGGCCGCTCCGTCACTCACCCCGCAGCAATCAAAGAGTCCTAGAGGGTGTGCGATTATTGGAGCCGCCATGACTTGATCCACGGTGACAGCCTTCCGCAAGTGGGCTTTAGGGTTGAGCGTACCGTTCGCGTGGCTTTTCACGGAAACATGAGCCAGCGCGCGTTTGAGTTCCTGATCCGGGACCCGGTACTTTGCCGCATACGCTGTGGCAAGCTGGGCAAAAGCTCCCGGCGCGGTAACGTTGGGCCACCATAGCCAACTCAGGGAACCCCAGCCGGAGCCGGGGTTCGGCAGGCCGCCGTACCCGGTATCTTTCAGCTTTTCCACTCCCATGGCCAGGCAGATGTCATAAGCACCGGAGGCAACGGCATATACCGCTCCGCGAAAGGATTCGGTCCCGCTCGCGCAAAAATTCTCTACTCTGGTCACGGGGATGAATGGTAGCCGGAGCGTTGTGGACAAGGGGAGAGCGCTTTTCCCTACGTTGACTTCCTCGAGGCACGTCCCCAGCCATGCAGCCTGAATATCATCGGGCCCGATGCCTGAATCGGCCAGACATTCGGTGAAAGCTTCCACCATCAGCTCTTCCGCTCCCACGTCCCAGCGTTCGCCGAAGTGGGTGCAGCCCATGCCGATAATTGCAACCTTGTCCTTGATTCCCGTGGCCATGTTCAACCCTCCTGGGGCTTAGAAAACGATCTTGAAGAGATGCGCCGGATAGCGAAACAGCATTGAGTGTTGCGCCAGAAATCACCCTCCCCTAACCCCTCCCGTCAGGGGAGGGGGATCAGGAAACCCTCTCCCCTGGCGGGAGAGGGAAGGGAGAGGGGGATTTCAGGGCACAACAAATAATCCCTCATCGAATTCCCCATTCTCATCCGAATTTGAATAACTTCTCGATGAGCTGCGATTTCATCAGGTCTCCCTCGATCTTCAGCTTGCCCGCGGTGAATGCCTGCATGGCATTTAGCTTTCCCGCGATCAGGGTGAGAAAATCCTCATCGGACATGATGATTGTGGTTGTGGGCTTCTCGTGGGCGCCCTGCTTGACTTCACAAGAGCCTTCTTTCACAGAGACAACCCATTCTCCGCCACCAGGGCCGCTGATTCGGTACTGAAACACCACGTCCACGCCGGCAGCTTTTTCCGGTCGAAACGCCTCAGGCATGCGGTCGAACACTCCCTTGACTGTCATCCCCGAACCCGTGGCGGCTTCTTGGTCCTTGGGGGCAAAAGCGTCCAGCATCGCGGCCAGGGCTGCGGTTAGGTTGTACTGCTCCTTCGCTCCGCCAAGGTTGTTGATCGCTTCCCACTGTTGATGGATCTGTTCCGGGGTGGGGGCTGTCTGTCCGTCACCCACGACCGCACCCGGGCCGGTAACTACTGCGGCCCGATTGAAGCAGCCCATGCCCGCGTTGAAGATCATCCCCGTCTCCGAGCAGTCTTCGGAACATAGATAGAGAGTCAGAGGTGCCACAAACTCGGGCTTCACCCTCGCCAGAAGATCCGGAGGCAGTATGTCTTCGGTGAGTCTCGTAGCTGCTGTGGGTGCGATTGCATTCACTTTGATGCCGTGCTTCTCGCCTTCCAGCTTCAATGAGTTCATGAGCCCCACCAAGCCCATCTTGGCCGCAGAATAGTTGGCCTGACCAAAATTGCCGTACAGGCCGGATGAGGAGGTGGTCACTATAATCCGGCCGTAACCGTTTTCGCGCATCTTCAAAAAAGCGGGCCTAGTTACGTTGTATGCGCCGTCAAGATGCACCGAAAGGACCGTGTCCCATTCGGCAGGCTCCATCTTGGCAAGGGTTTTGTCCCGGAGAATTCCCGCGTTGTTGATGAGGATATCTACTCGGCCGAACGTCTCGACGGCCTTCTTGATTATGGCCTCCCCTCCGTCAACCGTGGCCACGGAATCGTAGCTTGCCACGGCTTCGCCGCCTAGAGACTTGATCTCTTCGACCACCTTGTCCGCGGCGCTGGTGGAGCCTTGACCCGAGCCGTCCCGCGCTCCGCCAAGATCATTGACCACGACTTTCGCGCCTCGTTTTGCCAGTTCCAGGGCATACACTCGCCCGAGGCCCGCCCCAGCCCCGGTCACAACAGCCACCTTGCCGTCAAAGCGGATCTCAGCCTCTTCGCCTTTCTCCGCTTCTTTTACGGGAAGCGGGATTGCTTTCCAAAAGTAGCCGGTGAAGCCGCGTTCCTTGTCGGTGAGCCGCTTTCTGAATGAGAGCTTCACCGGTTGGCCCACTCGCACATCCGAAAGTTCGCAATCAGTGAAGTCGGCCATGAATCGGCCGCCGCCTTCAAATTGCACCATGCCGTAGACAGCGGGAGGATCCACCGATACCGCCAGGAGATCTCCTGTGAAGCTCTTCACCGTCGCAGGGACTTCCGCGAACTCATAGTCCTCCTGGGTGTACTTGCCGTGGCATGCCGGGTTCACACAGATGTCCATCTTTGGAAATTGCGGGGTCCCGCATTCCGTGCATTTCCCGCCGACCATGCCCAGGATCATGTGGCGCTTCCGCCAGAGCACGGTCATTGCGGTTTGGGACGGAAATTCTGCACGAATTCCCATTTCTGTCTGAATCAGGTCTCTGAACTTCAGGAATTTAGGATAATTGTCTACAACCTTCTTGTTCTCAAGACATCCGGTAATGCCTGATCTTTTCTGAAGTTTCCGTATGTTCTCGGTGACCTCAAAATAGAGGGCATCGCACCCCTGCCCGAATCCCGCGAGCAAAATCCGGTCGCCCGGCT
Source organism: uncultured delta proteobacterium (assembly GCA_963809365.1). Lineage (GTDB taxonomy): Bacteria > Desulfobacterota > Desulfomonilia > Desulfomonilales > Desulfomonilaceae > CAWBBA01. Next base: position 65,155 of record CAWEJR010000017.1, read on the forward strand.
TGGCTTGTTCAAGCGCTTGGACAAACATGACAAGGGGATGGGCCGCGCCGGTTTCGCCGCAAACCTCATGAAGGTTGTCCGCCAACTTTTCCGCGCCTGCACCAAGCTTCTTGGCGATCTTTCTGTGTTCCGCCTTGAAAAAACAGGGGAAAACAAGTTTGTCCACATCGTCCATAGAGATTGAGAGCTTGTTAAACAGCCCGGCAACAGCCTGGGGTACGATCTTGGAGTACCCCTCGTCTCGGACCCAGCGTTCCTCCCACATGTAGTCGTATTTGTTCTTGTCGCCTCGAAAGTGATCCACGAAGTCGCAAGAAACTGAGTACGACCCCTTAAACTCCGCAATGACATCCGTATCACCCACCAAAACAGACGCTGCGCCATCCCCGAACCACATTTCGTAGAAGTACGCGGCCTTGGCCTCTCTTTTATCCGAAGCCGTGACCAACACCTGCCTGGCATCACCGTGCCCAACAGTGGATAGCGCTGTGATCAGGCCGGTCGTGCCTGATTTGAGCGAGGACGTTAAATCCTGCGCGATAATATTGTCACTGAGATTCAGGGCAGTCTTGACAACACCCGCATTCAAACGGTCCGCAAACGGCAACGTAGTGGAGCAGAGATATATTGCATCTACTGCTGTCTTGTCTATCCCTTGAAGGCAGTCCTGGGACGCGGCCACGGCCATAGTAAGACTATCTTCATCCCAGTTACAGAATGATCGTTCACCCTGCGCAACCATGATGATGGCAGGTGCAAGCCATCCCATACTCTGGAATATGCTCATGCGGTTGAGGCGCAGCCTTGGGATATAGCCGCCGTATGAAGTGACGCCGATCATGGTTGGGTCTCCTGTAATAGTTCACCGCGGAGAACGCAGAGTCCGCAGAGAGAATTTGCCAGTTTCTTCCCACACGTGCCGTATCGACTTCAGGTCCTTGATCGCCAAGCTCTTGAATCCTCGGGCCATCACGCGCGTACCTTCTGCTCTCCTAAAAGAACATTGAAATTCTCTGCGCTCTCCGTGACCTCTGCGGTGCGTTCTTCCGTGTCAGATCAGAACCTGAACAGCTTCTCGATGAGCTGGGATTTCATGAGATCACCTTGGATTTTGAGCTTCCCGGAGGTGTAAGCCTGCATCGCGTTCAATTTGCGCTGCATGAGACTAAGGAAATCCTCAGCGGACATGAGAATGGTTGTAGTGGGGCTCGGATGTACGCCCTCACCCGCCTCACAGCTCCCGTCTTTGACCGTCACATTCCAGTCGCCGCCGCCCGGCCCGGAAATCCGATACTGAAAGACAACATCCACTCCGGCTGCTTTGTCCGCCTGAAACGCTTCGGTGATGCGCTCAAACACGCTCTTAACGGTCATGCTTTGGGCCGGCGCCTGCTCTCCCTGTTTGGGAGCGAGAGCATCCAGCATGGCTCCCAGTGCCATTGTTGCATTCTGTGACTCGACAGCGCCTTCCAGAGACACTATCTTTTTGATGCTTTTTGCTACCTGTTCGGGCGTGGGGACCTGTTTGCCGTCACCGATGACCGTACCCGATCCGGTCATGATCGCTGCTCGGCTGTAATAGCCCATTCCCGCGTTGTATATGGAGCCCGTAACCGGGCACTGCTCTGAACAGAGATAGAGAACCAACGGAGCCACGAATTCGGGCTTGAGTCTGTCTTGAAGATCCGGCGGAAGAATGTCGTCAGTGAGCCGTGTAGTGGCTATCGGGGCTATTGCGTTTACCTTGATGTTGTGCTTTTCTCCCTCGAGTTTGAGGGTGTTCATCATTCCCACGAGAGCCATCTTCGCCGAGGAATAGTTGGTCTGACCGAAATTGCCGTGCAGTCCGGCAGCGGAGGTGGTCACGATGATGCGGCCGTATCCAGTCTCCCGCATCTTCAAGAAAGCAGGACGGCTAACGTTGTATGCCCCGTCAAGATGCACGGAAAGAACCGCGTCCCATTCAGCCGGCTCCATTTTGGCCAACGTCTTGTCCCTGAGTATCCCCGCGTTATTGATGAGAATGTCCACGCGACCGAAGACCTCGACGGCCTTGTTCACTATGGCTTCACCACCCTCGGGCGTGGCCACGGAATCATAACTCGCGACAGCTTCGCCGCCGTAAGCTTTAATCTCCTCCACGACCTTGTCCGCGGGACCGGTAGCGCCTTGACCTGAACCGTCCCTTGCCCCTCCCAGGTCATTGACCACCACTTTGGCGCCTCGTTTCGCCAACTCGAGGGCGTATAGCCGGCCGAGGCCCGCGCCTGCCCCTGTGACGATGGCCACTCTATCGTCGAACCGAATGCCCTTCCGCCGCGAGCGCTTGTCCATCTCTTCTTGGCTCAGCCATTCCACGATGCCCCGGTCTATGACCACTTCGCCGGTCTGGCCGCTGATGGTCCTAAAGAGGGCGCGGCCTTCGTCGACCTTCCATATCTGGGTTTTGATGGGGGTGCCTGGATAGATCGTGCGAGAAAAGCGATTCCTGAATCGCTTCATGCGCTCCGGCTCACCGGGGAAGAGTTTTTTGATCACGGCACGGCAAGCGTAGCCGTGCGTGCATAGCCCATGCATGATCGGCTTCTCGAACCCGCTCGCCCGAGCAAAATCCGGGTCCACGTGAAGCGCGAATATATCACCCGAAAGTCGATACAGAAGTGGTTGATCAGGTGAAGGGACTTCTTCTTCCTCGAAATCGGGTGCACGATCGGGGAATTCCACCGGGTCCTTCGGAGCGTCCGGACCGCCGAAGCCGCCGTCACGTCGGCAGAATAGCGTGAAAATGTTCGTGAAGAGCTTTTGGCCGTTGGAGTGGTAGGTTTCGGCCTCAGCTACCACCAGCGCCCCTTTGTCCGCGCCCTTATCGTAAATGTGCGTGATCGCGCCTTCGGTGGACAGACGTCCTTCGGTGGGTATGGGATTGTGGAAGATAATGTCCTGTTCACCGTGTAGGATACCGGCCAAGTCCGCGTTCGAACTGAGCCCCACCTGGGCGAGGAAGTCAAAGACCGCGCCGATGGAGAAGCTGGGGACCACCTTCAGCCGGGTTTCGTAACAGTAGTCCAGGTCATCAAAGCCCGCCCCTACGCCCAGGGCGTAAAGGACCACGTCTTTCCAGTCATAGTCCTTGGTTACAGGGCCGATTTTCTTCCCGATGCTGTCGAGGTTTAGGGCCATCGAGTCCCTCCATTACGGCTGAATTCTCGGTAAAGGCGGCAAGCTTGGGGGAATGATGCTTGAGTAATGGCTTTATGTCTTGCTCCGTTAAAGCTGGATTCGCGCACAAGTTTCGATACCCTCACCCCAGCCCTCTCCCTCTGGGAGAGGGACACAGGGTGAGGGTGTTCGTGCCACGATCTCAACCAATCTGCTGGCTTTGAGACGGTCTCTGAATCGTCGAGCTACTTCCAATCACCTTTTGGGGCCCTCCAGCTAAGCAACTAGAATGATCGACCATGCTAGATGCTCCGCCGCCACTCTTCAAAAAGTCATAGGCCCTGCTCGTTCTTCCGCACCGTCTCGTGCCTGTGGCCGACAAATGCCGGCAAAAGGATGAAATTTCAAGGTCTCCTTCACCATGGGAATGTATTCGTCTCTTGGCATCTTGAGCATGGATCGGAAGAAATTCTCACCCGACACGAAGTTATGGATAGAATTCATCATCGCGTGAACATGCATCCTGACATGATCGGGAACATTCTTCTTGTCTTTGCAAAGGCCCAAGGAGCGGGCAATGTCGGACACAAGCTCCGGCACGTGAAAATCGAGGATCGATTCATCCCTGGTCTTTCCAAAGTAACGAAAAAGTATGAGGTTGGATATTTCTGAGTGCTCGAAGAGGTAGTCGGTCATGAGATCGAGGGAGATTGCCAATCTTATCTCCTCGGGGAAGGCCGTGCATTATATTTTCCACTTCCGCGAATTTCTGTCGGAGGTCTTCGTTAATGTCCAGGATAACGGCTTCGTACAGATCGCCCTTTTCACCCCAGTGATAGTAGAGGGTGGAGATGTCAATCCCGACTTCTTCCGCGATCATGCGGGTAGTTGCGCCGTGAAAGCCGTATTCTCCGAATATTCGGCGGGCTTTTGACAGTATTCTCCCCTTCATGGAGTCTGGGTCTTTTCGGGCCTTTTCGAGCGGCGACACCATCGGATTATTCCAGTCAAGTATTCCATCAATTGATGGAAGACATGAACCACGTGAAAAATGGAAGTCAAGAGGAAATTGGTGACCTTTACACCCGCTCCTTGAACTCGACTCCCAACAGGCCTTCCGGTCGAAGCAGGAGCACGATAATAATCAACAGGAACGCGAACGTATTCTTGAACGCGATGGAGACAAATCCGCCGGCCCAGGCTTCGGCAACGCCAAGAATGAGGCCGCCGACAATCGCGCCGGGGAGGCTGTTAAGACCCCCAAGAATCGCAGCGGCAAAACCTTTGAGAAACGGCTCCAGCATGAAAAAAGGATCGAGGAATAGGACAGGGGCCAGAAAAAGCCCTGCCAGCACTCCGAGGAGAGAAGCGAGCCCCCAGGAAAGGGCCAGCACCATTCTCGTGGGTATGCCAAGGGTTTGGGCAGCGGGGAGGTTTTCGGAAGTGGCTCGCATGGCCAGGCCGAGCCGTGTCTTCTGAATGAGAAGATAGAATATGAAGCAACTGAAGAGACTGATGGCAAGGGTCCCGAGGCTCAACTGACTTATGGTTATCGAGCCGATGTTATAGATCTTGAATTCGGACAATGGGAAAGGAAACGCCTGCGGTTCAGTACCGCCTGTATAGGAAACCACCCCCTGGATGATCAGGCCCAGTCCGAGGGTGAGGATGATCTGCCCGAGTTGCGTAGCGTCACGGCGTTGGGCAGGCACAAGGACACAGAAATAGAACGCCATGGCCAGACCCGCGCCGAACAAAAGAGCCAGAAACAGCCGCGACCGCGAAAGGGACCTTCATCCCGATCAGAGTGAAAGCCACTAAAGTCCCGATAGTTGTGATATCACCGTGAGCGAAGTTCAGGATGCGGGTCGAACGATAGATCAATGCCAGCCCGAGGGCCACAAGAGAGTAGATACCACCAGTGGACAATCCCGAAACGGTGTATTGCAGAAACTGTTCCATATATGCTTCCTTTTGCGGGAGAATTACCTGAGAGGCCAGTTGCGCAAATAGAGTCGCATCTTCATCCACCTGCCCGCGAGTCCTTGCGGCTCGAAAATCAGGACCACGAGGATCGTCACCCCGAACACTACGGGGACCAACTCCTTATAGGAGCTGAAGAGCTGCGGCATCAGAATAACGAAGGCTGCGCCCATTATAGCGCCCTCCACCGAGGCCAGCCCTCCGATGATGACCGCCACGAACAGGGTTACGGACTCCGTGAACGTAAACATATTGGGTTCCAGATACCCTATGAAAAGAGCATACAGCCCACCCTGAATTCCGGTGAAGAACGAGCTGATGGCGAACGAGAGCAGTTTATAACGCGTGAGATTCACGCCGATCACTTCCGCGGCGATGTCGTTATCCCGGATCGCAATAAAGGCCCGGCCCATATATGACGAAATGATGTTGTATGCCACGAGGGCAAAGATTAAAGCGATGATTAAGTTGAAATAATAGTTGAAGCTGATCTTCGACAGACCCAGTATTGGCGTCATCTTGGGGATGGTGAGTCCCATTCGCCCGCCGGAGAGCAGCTCGGAATTGGCAAAGATCTGGTACACCGCGATGCCGAATCCCATAGTGGCAATTGCCAGATAGGGCCCTTTCAGCCGAAGAGAAGGAAAACCGACAATAATCCCGAAGAGCCCCGCGGTCATACCCGCACAAAGGAGCGTCACCGGCCAAGGCATACCAAACCGGGCCAGATGCCCGAAGGTATACGCTCCGATGGCCAGAAACCCGGCCTGACCGAAAGAGATCTGGCCCGTGTAGCCGATAAGTAAATTCTGACCTATGGCGCCGATGGCGTAGATGCAGATGATGGTGGCAATGTATGTCACGTGTTCCGGCACATACTGTCGCGGGAACCACGGGAGGAGGAACAGCGCCACAACCAGCGCACCGACCCACACGCGGGTCCAAGGTTTCCGGATGAGTTGCAGCTCTTCTCGATAACTCTCAATCAGGTCCATGCTTCAGGCTCATTTCCGATACAGGGAATCGATGAGGTCCGCGTAGCGTTTCTCAAGGAAACGCCTCTTCACTTTCTTCGTGGGCGTTACGTCTCCGTCTTCTTCATAGAAGCGCCTGGGGAGCAGCGCGAATTTCTTGATGCTCTCCACCTGGGAAAGTGTTTTGTTGACCTTGGCAACTTCCTGGTCGATTAACTTGATGATTTCCGGATTGCGGGTCAGGTCGGCAAAGGTGGTAAACGGGACTCGGTTGTCCTGGGCAAACTTGGTAACGTTGTCTTCGTCGATGAGGACAAGGGCAACGAGAAATTTTCGCCCTTCTCCGATGACCACTGCATCCTGGATGTACGAGCTGAATTTCAACTTGTTCTCTATGAAGGCCGGAGTGATGTTCTTACCCCCCGCGGTGATTAGAATATCCTTCTTCCGATCCAGGATTTTGAGAAATCCGTCCTCCAGAGAGCCCACATCGCCGGTGTGCAGCCATCCTTCCTTGATCGTCTCCGCGGTCAGTTCCGGTTCCTTGAAATATCCCTTGAAGACCGGTCCGCCTTTAACCAGAACCTCCCCGTCCTCGGCAATTTTGACTTCCATGCCGTCGATCGGCTCACCCACATATCCCCAACGAGGACGCTCGATGCGCTGAATTGCGATGACACCCGTGCTCTCGGTCTGCCCGTAGCCCTCTCTTAACGGGATACCCAGAGCGTTATAGTATTCGAAGAGTTCGGGCGACGCGGGCGCAGCCGCGCATACGGCCCATCGTATCCTCTCGAAGCCAAGTTGCCGCTTCAGGTGGCAGAGGACCAGCCAGTACATCGGCCAATAGAGGAGTGCCCATTGGAATCGTTCCGAGCTGCCCTGCTGAGTCCTCACGTACCGCATGCCGACTGCAACCGCCACGCGATAAAGACTTTTTTTCAAGAAAGTCGAGTCGGACATGCGAATCTCGATCATGGAGCCGAATTTCTCCCAGATACGCGGCACGCTGGCAAAGATTGTGGGGGATACTTCCCTGAGATTCTGCGGCAGCGTATCCATGCTCTCCACAAAATTCACGGTCCCTCCAGACCAGACCGCCTGGAAGAGAGAGATCAGGTTTTCGTAAATGTGGGCCAAGGGCAGGTACGAGACCATCTCATCCCACTCGTGCGCCTGGTTGGCCGCCATGAAGGATTCAGTCACCGTCAATATATTGTGATGCGTGATCATGGCCCCTTTGGGCCGGCCGGTGGTTCCCGAAGTGTAGATAATCATGGCCGTGTCGTCAGGTTGAATTGCCGCGATCCGCCTGTTGACGATCTCCGGGTCTTCTTTGAGCTTTTCGCGTGCTTGCCGTACGAACTCGTCGAAAAAGATGAGCTTGGGATGAGAAAAACCCCACAACCCTTTGGGGTCCCAGATCACGACCTGAGCCAAGTCTAAGTCGGGTAGGATTTGCAGGACTTTGTCCACCTGTTCCTCGTTCTCAACGAACAGGATTTTGGACTCGGAATGCCCCACCACGTACGCGACCTGTTCCGCAGCCGAGGTTGGATACACTCCGCACGTCACCCCTCCTGCGGACATGGCCGCAAGGTGGCAGATCAGCCACTCGGGCCGATTGTCTCCCAGTATGGCTACACGGTTCCCCGGCTCAAGCCCCAGAGCGATAAGACCCGCGGCCACTTCCTGCACCTGCTTCCCGTACTGGCTCCAGGAGATTCTTTTCCAAATGCCGTACTCTTTGTGCCTGAGCGCAACCCGATCTTTTCGGCGCTCAACCTGCTCGAAGAATAGTTCCGGAAAACTGACAGGTGCGGCCGGCATTACATCTCCTTCTTTTTCTGTTTTGCAAGGGCACGGCATGCCGTGCCCCTACGGGCGGAATGCATCTGGGGGTAGGGGCGGGTTTGAAACCTGCCCCTCCTTGCCCTGTCCTGCGGACGCTGAATTACCATCTCCTTCTTTTCTTATAGAGCCGCCACCCTTTTGGAGAAGCCGCGGCCTCTCCGCCCAGGCCCAGGTACAGCTCCTGAACGTCTTCGTTTTCCGATAGCTCTTTGGAAGTGCCTTCCAGGACTATTCGTCCAGCCTCCATTATGTATCCGTAATTGGCAATACTCAGAGCCAAACGAGCATTCTGCTCGACGAGCAGGATGGTTGTCCCCGCCTGGCTGATCTTGACCAGAGCGTCATAGACGACGCGGGCTACCATTGGCGCGAGCCCGAGCGACGGTTCATCCAGCATCAGTAGCTTGGGCCTGCGCAGCATAGCCCTTGCCATAGCCAGCATCTGCTGTTCCCCGCCGGAAAGCGTTTCGGACTGCTGATTTCCACGGCCTTTCAGGATGGGAAACAGTTCGTACACGTTTTGAAGATCATCCTGAATGGCATTGTCCCTCCGGCCCCAACAGCCCAGTTCCAAGTTTTCCCTCACGGTCAGCTCTCGGAACAGGCCCCTGTCCTCCGGCACGTACACTATGCCCAGGGAGGCGATGCGCTCCGGGGCAACCCTGTGAATGCGCCGGCCCGCGAATTCGATGGTCCCTTTCTTCGGCTGATCTTTGAGCAAGCCCGCTATGGTCTTGAGCAGCGTTGTTTTCCCCGCGCCGTTGGGACCGAGGACCGCAAAGATCTCCTTTTCCTTCACTTGCAGGGAAAGGCCGTGGAGAGCGTAAATTCGGTCGAAGTAGAGCGTTTCAATGCTGGCGATTTTGAGGAGAGGTGTCGTGGTCTGGTCACCCGGCATGAAATGATTCCTTTGCTGAGGCTGGCTTGGAGGAACTTTAGACCGTATGAGAATTGGGAAGAGTAGCCGGGGAAGACCTTTTTGCAAAAAGGTCCTCCCCGGACCCCTCCCCAAAAACTCCTAATTCTTCACTGGTCGCCCAAATATGCTCGGATGACCTCCGGGTGACGCTGCACTTCCTCCGGGGTCCCCTGAGCGATTTCAAGTCCGGACTCAAAGGCCACCATGCGGTCCGCTAGTCGTGAGGCAATGCGGAGGTCGTGTTCCACCAGTAGGATCGAGGTCTTGAATCTGCCCCTGATCTCCATGATGCGATAGGCTGCTTCTTCCTTTTCTTCCGAAGTCAGGCCCGCGATCGGCTCATCCAAGAGTAGCAGGCTCGGTTCCAGAGCAAGGGCCCGGCCAAGCTCCACTCTCTTCTGGACCCCGTAAGGACAGTCCCCCACTCGGACGTGGCGGTAAGCCTGCAAGTCCAGGAAATCTATGATCTCCTCTACGACTTCCCGGTGTCGCAACTCCTCTTTCCTTATCCTGAAGAATGCGTGCAGAGGGTTTTTGCGGAACTTCACATGGCGGCCTAGCATAAGGTTGTCCAGGACGTCCATGTGCATGAAGAGCCGGAGGTTTTGAAAAGTCCGCGCAATGCCTTTGCATGCTATGGCGTCGGGAGAGAGCCCAACGAGGCTTTCTCCCTTGAACAGCACCTCGCCGAACGTGGGCTGATACACGCCTGAGATACAATTAAACAGCGTGGTTTTACCTGACCCGTTGGGTCCTATGACGGTCAGGAGCTCATTCTCTTCGATGTGGAAATCTATACCCGCAAGGGCTTGAATCCCGCCGAAGCTTATGAACAGCTTGTTGACTCTAAGGAGATCCATTCCTAGAACCGCGGCTTGAAGATGGTGTAATCTTCTAGGGGTACGTGTTTCCCTTTTTGGGCCTGACTCATTCGGGAGGCGTTCACCCCATGCCTGCGATCCGGTGCGTATGTGACGGGAGCGCCTATGCCTTCAGGCTTCCAGTCCTTGACCTTCTCCATCCCTTTGATCATGCTTTCGGGGGTCAGTTCACGGCCTGCGTTCTTCAGACCTTCTACGAAGTGCATCATCGAAACCGCGCCGAAAAGGGCCAGATACTCTTTTCCCTGGATCTTAGGGTCATACTTCTTCATGATCTCCACAGCCTTGTCTGAAGCAGCATCCGCTCCCGGAATACCGGAGTTGCCGGGAAGCGCGATATATGTGCCTTCCCAGACTTCGCCGGCGAGGCTGTACATGATCGGATCGCCCAGGGTAAAGGTGACCAAGGTCTTGGGCCTAAAACCGATCTTTGCGATTTCTTTGAGTATGAGTGCTCCGTGCTTCATGGTCGTGTAGATCAGAAGGGCATCCGCTCCAGTCTCCTTCAGTTTGAGCGCATGGGTGCTCAACGCCGCTTCGGAAACTTCATAGGGAACGGCTCCCGCAAGTTGCGCTTTACCCTGAACAGCTTCGAGCCCTTTCCTCACACCGGACAATGCCATTTTTCCGTAGTCGTCATTCTGGTAGAAAAGTAGCTATTTTTTTTGCCCCGAGCTTATTGACCGCGTATTTCGTGAGGTAATCCGCTTCATCTTCGTAATCCGGATACGCTACGAAAACGTATTTCAGTTTGTCTTTGGGCAGTTCGACCCAAATGCGGACGTCTCCGTAAGCCGTAATCAAAGGGATTTTGTTTTCCGCGAAGAAATCTTTCGAGGCGTTGAGGATGGCGGTGCCCAGCAATCCGCAGACTGCGAAGACATTACCCTTCATCTCTTGAAGGTTGGCCAGAGCGCGCGTGGGATTGTAACCGTCGTCTTTCAAAACGACCTTGATTTTCCGGCCATTGACGCCGCCTTGATCGTTGACGTAGTCGGCCCAGGCCTTCATCCCCGCTCCGGTGACGCCCCAGAGAGCAGCGGGGCCGGACAGCGGAGTGGTCACCCCGACAACGACTTCCGTGTCGGTCACCCCGGGAACATCGGCCGCCGGGACGATTCCAGGCGTGAGGAGAAGCAGCGCTGTGAAAAGGAAAATCAACCCTTTGACATTCATGACAACACCTCCTTGTATTTACGGAGAGATCGTTCACAGAAAGTCGCTTTCATGGAGCGACCGTGAGTGCGTTGAATGCGGGCCGAACCCCCGAGCGCGGGGATATTTCTTCGACCTCAAAACGGTGTCAGATGTTGAGGAGCGTTTCGCCGTGAAAGTCCATTCTCAAGTGCCTGTCGGCAGATTCTAGGGAACGTGTTCCGCTTCAAAGGTGTGGCCTGAATTGACTCCACCTGTATCCTACTCACGTTGCAGAGAGCGCACAAACCTATGCTGCTAAGCTAATATGACCGGGAATTTGAATTTGTCCGAGAAAAGTTAGAGGCGCTGGTAAAAAGTACACGATCCCGACTCTGAGATCAACAGAAATCACGTCAAAACCATCTCTAAACAGGATCTTATTCAGGAAAGTTCGGTATGCTGAACGCATTAGAGAATCATCTTGGAGATGATCTCTTTCATGATCTCGGTCGTCCCACCGCCGATGGACAATATGCGGCTGTCTCGATATAGCCGCTCCACGAGGTACTCTCGCATGTACCCGTAGCCGCCGTGAATCTGAACCGCCTCACGGCAGACACGGTCGCAAATCTCCGCGGAGAAAATCTTGGCCATGGAGATCTCTTTCACCATGTTTTCGCCGGCTTGGATCTTAGCCGCAACACGGTATGTGAATTCCCTGCTGATCTCCACCGAAGTAGCCATGTCCACCAGTTTGTGCCTTGTGACCTGAAAGCCTGTAAGCGGCCTACCAAAAGCTTCCCTGACCCGCGCGTATTTGATGGACTCTTCGAGAGCCAGTTGAGCGGTGGCGTTGGCCATGAGGGACATGTAGAGCCGTTCTCTCTGGAAGTTGTTCATCAGACCGTAGAATGCCGACCCTTCCTCACCCAGGAGGTTTTCCACAGGCACCCGCACATCGTCCAAAGCCAGTTCGGCAGTATCCGACGCCCACCACCCCATCTTCCGAAGTTTCTTGGAGACCGTGAAACCTGGGCTGTCGGTTTCCACGACCAGGAGGCTGACCCCTCGATGGCCCGGCCCTCCTGTACGAACGGCCATAGTCACAAAATCGGCCCGCGTTCCGGAGGTGATCATAGTCTTCGAGCCGTTGACGATGTAATGGCTGCCATCGCGCACCGCACGCGTGCGGATGTTGGCCACGTCCGATCCACCTCCGGGTTCGGTAACCCCAAGGGCAGCAATCTTTTCTCCCCGCAGGACCGGAGGTATGAATCGCGCTTTCTGCTCTGCGTTGCCAAGGGCCAGAATGGGCGGCAGGGCAATCCCGTGAGACATAAGCCCCGCCGTCACTCCGCCCGATCCCGACCGGATCAGTTCCTCGGTTACCACCACCACGTGGAAGATGTCGGTCTCGATGCCGCTCCACTCCTGTGGATAACAAACACCTAACAGGCCAACCTCGGCGGCTTTACGGTAAAGCTCCCGCGGGAACTCTCCCGCTTCCTCCCATGAATCCACGTGAGGCTTGATCTCCCGTTCGACGAACCTGGCGACCGTCTGCCTCAGGATGTGGTGGGTCTCCTGAAAGTAATCCAGACCAGCGTTCATACCCAGTTCCTTGCCGCTTTACAGCTAGATGCTCAAGCCAACGGAAAGAGATTCGGGATGCGCTGCGCGGCCATGATATCCCCTGTGGCCTTGAGCTTGCCGGTCATGAACGCAGTCATGCCGTTCAAGGTACCGTTGCACATGGCAAGCCAGTCCACATCAGCCATTGTAAGGCTCACGCTCGGGCTCTCGTGCACGCCCATTACTAACCTGGCATGCGCTGTCTTTGATGACCACATTCCAGTCACCGGCTTGGTCGCCCGTGATATGAAACTGGTAGACCACGTTTAGACCTGCGGCGGCCGAGGGATTAAACACCTCCGGCATCTTTTCAAAAACCTCGTTCACAGTACTAAGTGCCATTTTCTTGTCCTCTCTGTTTTTCTTCCTTGAAAATAGTTGTTCGTGTTTTGGCGGTGGAATGACAACGGCTTCACCCGTGGCCACAATTTCTTCCCGCTGGTTGGTCCACACAAGCGACATGCGCACACGCCGCTTGTCCTCTAACTTTTCCGCGACCTCGGCCGTCGCGGTAATTGTGTCCCCAAAAAACGTAGGCGCCCGAAAGCGTGTGGTTATCTCAAGCGCTATGGTCCCCAAGCCGGGAAGCTTCATTCCCAGGACCGGAGCGATCAGACTCTGGGGGAGAGCGCCATGGGCAATGCGTGTGCCGAAAGATGTAAGACGAGCGAACTCCTCGTTAACGTGCATGGGATTGAAATCACCGCTTATCCCGGCAAAAAGGTACACATCGGTCTCGGTAACGGTCTTGCTGAAGGACGCCTTCATGCCGACCTGAAGTTGATCGTAATTCAAACCCAGCTCAAATTGCATGCGAATTTGTCTCCCAAAGCCTCATTTGTTGTCAAGCTTGAGCCTGGCCCGGCACTCTTCTACTGTGGCAGGCTCTCGCCCCTGGTCCCGGACCATTCTTGCCGCCTTCTCGACGAGGTCGCCGTTGGATTTTGCCATAATACCGGGACTTAAGTAAAAATTATCTTCCAAGCCAACCCGTATATTGCCGCCCAGCCCGATTGCCGCGGCCACAAGACGCCACTGATCGAGACTGATCCCGATGACCTCCCAGTCGCTTCCTGCAGGCAAGAGTTCCACCATGCGCACGAGATTGGGGGTCGTAGGGGGGATTCCTCCCAGCACGCCCATGATAAGGCTGTACTGGTACGGCGGCTGAAGGAGCCCCATGTCAATCAGCGGGTAAGAATTGCCGACATGTCCAAGATCGAAGCACTCAAGTTCCGGCTTGGTACGGACCTCATTCATGGCACGGACGATTTCTATGATCTCGGAAAAGGGGTTGGGGAATACGAACTCAAAGACGAACCTCTTCTTTTCGGAATGATATTTCGCGTAGTTCATCGACCCCATATTAAGGGCGCCGATCGCGGGCTTGACTGCTTGAATGTGCGCAATCTTCTGCTGTGTGGTGATGTTGATTGCGCCTGTGGAGAAATTGATGATGATCGGGCAGGCCGCGGTGACGGCTTCATAGATGTTTCGGTAGTCCTGGATTTCATAGCTCGGGAGACCTTCAGGAGTCCGCGCGTGGATATGTACGACAGCAGCCCCAGCCTCGTATGCACGTTTGGCTTCCGCCGCATAATCTTCCGGTGCGTACGGAATGGCCGGGCACTGGTCACGATTGGCCACGACACCCGACAGTGCGCATGTAATCATGCATGACCGCTCAAAATCTTGGTTGTCTTTTATCCACAGTGACGGCATGCCTCGCCGACCTCCCTTAGCGCCCTCTCCACACGGGCTCTCGTTTCTCCAGGAACGCGGTCAGGCCTTCTCTCGCATCCTCGGTCCCTGCGACGACGCCGAACTGGGCGCAAAGATAATCCAGCGCCTCATCCAGTTCCATGTCCTGGGTCGCTGCCAGAGCCTTTCGACCCAACCGCATCGCCAGCGGTGCTTTTGTCGCGATGGAGCTTCAACGTTTCGTCCACAACCCGATCCAGATCCTCGGCGGGAACGGCCCTCGTAACAAATCCAATATCCTCTGCCTCACGAGCTGAAAGCATTCTCGCAGTGTAGATCATTTCCAGCGCCTTTTTCCGCCTCGCGTTGCGGAATATCAGCGCGGTTATCATCATGGGGAATAGGCCCACATTGAGTTCCGGGGTCCCGAACTTGGCCCCCTCCCGTGCGTAGACCATATCACAGGAAAGTATCAGCCCTATGCCGCCGGCCACACAGTGACCATTCACTCGGGCTGTGAGTGGTTTCGAGAATGAGGCGAATTTCTTGAGCAGTGCCATGAATTTCTCGATGCCTTCTGTACGACCCTCCCCTCCGATGGTTGAGACGAGGTCCGCGCCCGAACAGAAGACCTTTTCGCCGATCCCGGTGATGCACACTCCCCGGACGTTGTCGTCCGCCTCGGCACGATCCAGGTACTCCAGAAATAGATCGATCATTTCCGGGCTCAGGGCATTGCTTCGCGACTCCCGGTTGATGGTCATCCACGCGATCTTGTCCTTCACTTCGTAAAGCAGAACCGGTTCACTCATCTTTAGCACCTTCCGGGGAAGTTCACCGCGGAGATCGTCGGAGAACGCAGAGGAATCCGTTGTCGATGCTTTTTCGCGTATATGAGGCATAGCGAATGCGGGTACGCGATATTCGGAATTCTTCATTGAGCGTCCAGATTTCCCGATGGCTTATATGATTTTGCGTAAACCATTTTCTTGTCTCCGCGTTCTCGGCGCCCTCTGCGGTGAATGCGCCTTGTCCCGTGCATGGTTATCCTTCCGGGAGGGCATCGATTTCGACGAGGATCTCTCCAGGACTCACTTGAGCGCCAACCTGCGTGTTGACGGCTCGAACCGTGCCTGAATATGGCGCGACTAATGTCATCTCCATTTTCATGGCCGACACCACTACCAGACCCTGTCCCTTTACCACTTCACGGCCCACTTCCACGAGCACCCGCACCACCGACGCCGGGGTGGGAGGCGTGACCTCACACGGTGTATCAGCAAAACCGCGAGCCTTCCGACGTTCGACTATGCCGGCATCCTGAACCAGTCTCGCCCGGCCATCGAGCCAAATCCAGCTCCCTTCCGAGGTACGGGCCACAAAAATGTTCACAGCCCGGCCTCCGACACGGAGGTGAAGATGGTTGGGTGCAACCGCGCTCACAGTGACAGCTCGTGTCTCGCCTTCCAGTACCATGTTGGTAGAGCCTGAATCGTCCAAAGGGGCCGCGTCAACCGTGTAGATTTCCGGGCCTATTTTGACCTTGTATTCCATAGTACCTTCCCGAAAGCCTCCATAAGCACGACGGCGTTGACAGCAAGACAGACCCGCCCTTTCTAAAGGGGGCAGGGGGGATTGGTTACACATGAAATCCCCCTAAATCCCCCTAGAAAAGGGGGACTTTGACGGCCTTTCGGCCGCCTGAACCACTCACATCCAACGAAACTTGCGTTAAACCTGAACTCGTGCCTGCTACGGAAGAGCGATCTGCGGCCAAGCTCAATGACTACCCACAATCAGTGGCCTAAGTCCCAGGTCCCGAGTCGCTGCCAGGGAGAAAGCCATTCATCGGCCCTTGCTCGCTCGTTCCCTTGAGGGGCAAATCCGGGACCAGCCATTTCATGAGCCACGAAGCCCAGCACGGCCAGATCATCCAAAACCCGGTCGGGCTGCCATTGAGCGAAGTTTTCCTCGATGAACCCCGTGTGGGTACGGCCTGACCGAAAAGGCTCCGAGGATACCACATCCACCAAGAATTCAATCGGAGTTTTGACGCCCAAGATAACGCACTCTTTCAAAGCGCGGATCATTCGCTCCACAGCCGAGGAGCGATCCTCTGCCCATACCACGAGCTTACCCAGGATCGGATCGTATTGAAGAGGCACCTGGAATCCTGCATATACTCCGTGGTCATACCGAATCCCCGGCCCCTCCGGCGCCCTGACAAAGAGGATCTGCCCAGGCGACGGCATAAAGTTGCATGCAGGATCCTCCGCGTAGATACGACACTCGATGGCATGCCCCCGACGGCTGACGTCCGCCTGGGTAAAAGGCAAAGGCCGCCCCGCGGCAATCTCGATTTGACGGCGAACCAGATCAAGTCCGGTGGTCAGTTCCGTGATGGGGTGCTCGACCTGGAGCCGGGTATTGACCTCGAGGAAGTAGAACTCTCCGGACCCATCCAAAAGGAATTCCACCGTGCCGGCATTGACATAGCCCGCGGCACGGGCAGCAGCGACTGCGGCAGCTCCCATACGGTCCCGCAAGTCATCGGTCAACGCGACTGAAGGGGTCTCTTCGATGATTTTTTGATGCCTACGCTGTATCGAGCACTCACGCTCGAAGAGATGCACCACGTTACCGTGAGCATCGGCCAATATCTGAAATTCGACATGCCGCGGCTTATCTAAATATTTTTCCAGGTAGATGGACCCGTCGCCGAACGACGCCAGTGCCTCGCTCGCGGCCGTCTCCGCAGCCTCTGCCAAAGCATCACGGCTCTCGACAATGCGCATTCCCTTGCCGCCGCCGCCCGCTGCGGCCTTCACAAGGACCGGATAACCCAACTCGTCCGCCGCGGCACTGAGACTAGCTATGTCAGTGGCAGCCGTGTTCATGCCCGGTATGACAGGCACTCGATTTTCGATCATGAGCCGACGGGCTGTAGTCTTATTGCCGAGCTTTGCCATGACTTCCGCGGGGGGGCCAATGAAGACAAGATCTTCCGAAGCTACACGTTCTGCAAATGCCGGATTCTCAGCCAAGAAGCCGTACCCGGGATGAATCGCCTCCGCGCCGGTTTCTCGAGCCGCGGCTTCGATGATTTTTTGATGCCTGCGCTGTATCGAGCACTCACGCTCGAAGAGATGCACCACGTTACCGTGAGCATCGGCCAATATCTGAAATTCGACGTGCCGAGGCTTATCTAAATATTTTTCCAGGTAGATGGACCCGTCGCCGAACGACGCCAGTGCCTCGCTCGCGGCCGTCTCCGCAGCCTCTGCCAAAGCATCACGGCTCTCGACAATGCGCATTCCCTTGCCGCCGCCGCCCGCTGCGGCCTTCACAAGGACCGGATAACCCAACTCGTCCGCCGCGGCACTGAGACTAGCTACGTCCGTGGCAGCCGTGGTCATGCCCGGTATGACAGGCACTCGATTTTCGATCATCAGCCGACGGGCTGTAGTCTTGTTGCCGAGCTTTGCCATGACTTCCGCGGGGGGGCCAATAAAGACAAGATCTTCCGAAGCTACACGTTCTGCAAATGCCGGATTCTCGGCCAAGAAGCCGTACCCGGGATGAATCGCCTCCGCGCCGGTTTCTCGAGCCGCGGCTATAATTTTGTCGAAGTTGAGATAGCTGGAGGCCGGATCGGATTCTCCCAGGAACACCGCTTCGTCGGCAGTCAGAACGTGCAGCGCCTGACGGTCGGCTTCCGAATATACAGCCACAGTACGAATTCCCATTTCCTGGGCTGTGCGCATGATGCGGACTGCGATTTCGCCCCGGTTGGCGATCAGTATTTTCGAAAACATCTTACAGTCCCTCACATGCGGAACGTGCCGTGCCCCTGGTCGCGGTCGTCCAGAGAGGCATTGAGAGAAGCGGAAATCGCAAGGCCCAGCACATCGCGGGTCATGGCCGGGTCCAGGATGCCGTCGTCCCACAGATTAGCGGTGCTGTAGTATGCGTTACCTTCATTCAAGGCCGACTGCATGATGGGCCCACGTATCCCCGCGACTATCTCAGGAGGCAAGGGCGGCTGGCCTTCCCTGGCTAATTGGTCGTTCTTCACTGATACCAGGACGTCCGCAGCCTGCTCACCGCCCATCACGCCTATCTGTGCATTGGGCCACATCCAAAGGAAGCGAGGCGAATAAGCTCGCCCGCACATGCCGTAATTACCCGCGCCGAAAGATGCCCCTACAATGACGGTGAATTTCGGCACCGTCGCGGTGGAGACGGCGTGAACCATCTTGTGGCCATCTTTCGTAATGCCGCCCCGCTCGTATTCCCGGCCGATTATGTAACCGTTGATGTTCTGGAGGAACAAGAGCGGGATACCCTGGCGATCGCAGAGTTGGATGAATTGGGTAGCCTTGAGCGAGCTATTCGAGAAGAGCACGCCGTTGTTTCCCAGTATTCCGACCTGATATCCGTGAATGTAAGCCCAGCCGCAAACCAGAGTAGGACCATAAAGCGCTTTGAATTCCAGAAATTCGGAGCCGTCAACGATCCGGGCGATAATCTCTCTGACGTCGTACGGCGTAGAGATACTTTGTGGAACGATCCCCCAGATTTCCCGAGGATCATAGAGCGGATTCTTAGGAGGCCGCATAGGCACTCGGGCCTTTTCCTGCTGAGGCAGAATCGCGGTAATGTCACGGACGATTTGCAGGGCATGCTCGTCGTCCTCAGCGAAGTAATCCGAAACGCCTGATTCCTGACAGTGCACTCTTGCGCCGCCCAGATCTTCGGCCGTAACCTCTTCACCCGTGGCTGCCTTAACGAGCGGCGGCCCTCCGAGGAAGATCGCGCCCGTCCCGGTAACGTGAACCACATGGTCCGACATGGCCGGGATGTAAGCTCCGCCCGCTGTACATAACCCCATGACCGCGGTTATCTGCGGAATATTCATCTTCGACATCAAAGCCTGGTTGTAAAAGATGCGGCCGCCATCATCCGCGTCCGGAAAAATCTCCGACTGGAGCGGCAAATAAGCCCCGCCGGAATCCACCAGCACGATCATCGGCAGCCGGTTCTCCATGGCAATGGTTTGGAAACGCAAGGGTCTTCTTGACTCCAAGCGGATAGACCGTCCCGCCCTTGATCATGGGATCATTGGCATGGACTAAGACCTCGCGGCCTTGAACGAGCCCAATTCCTCCGCGGCTGCCCGCGCCATGAACCTTTCCGTCGTAAAGCCCTTTGGCCGCAAGTGGAGCGATCTCCAGCCAAGGCGTGTTCCGGTCCAGGAGCAGGTCGAGCCTTTTTTGGACCGGGAGCTTGCCCAGCTCGGCATTTCTGCGGAGGGCTTTCTCCGAACGATCTTCCCGGGCTTTTTTCATCTCAGCTTTGAGTTCGGCCACGAGTCGTTCCATTTGCGCATAATTGGCCTTGTACTCATCGCTTGCCGTCGAGATGCGAGTTTCAATAACTTCCATAAGACTACACCGAATACAGAATCATTCACCGCGGAGAGCGCAGAGACCGCAGAGAAGAATTCTCTTTCAAATTGTTTACGAGACGACGTATTCCGCGTCGCAGCTCTATGACATTAAAGTTCAACAGCAAACCGATGGGAACGCCCGACAGTTTCAAATAGGAAAGAAGCTGAGCCTCGTGAATCGCCTCCAGTCTCTCGACCGCCTTGAGTTCAACAATCACCGAGTTCTCTACCAGCAGGTCAATCCGGTAACCGCAATCCAAAAGAATCTCTCGATACTTCACCGGTAGAACTTTTTGTCGTTCGAGTTTGAGTCCCCGTTCAGTCAGTTCATACGCGAGACAAGCCTCGTAGGTGGATTCCAGCAGACCTGGCCCGAGGTGGCGATGAACTTCAATCGCCGCACCAATTATGGTTTCCGTGGTTTTGTTATAGTCCATTTTCAATCTCTGCGGTCTCAGCGCTCTCTGCGGTGAGTCCGGTACTGCCTCAAAAGATCCTCAGCTATGGACATACGAGCGATTTCACATGTGGTGCCGGCAATCCCGGCGAACTTCGCTTCTCGATAGCATCGCTCGACCATGTTTCCACTTACGTACCCTTTTCCGGCCATGATCTGCATTGCCAGGGATGCCACCTTTTCAGACGCTTCCGCTGCAAAAACCTTGGCGCAATGGAGTGTGGTCCGCGCCTCGGGATCTGCTTCCGCTGCCATCCACCCTGCCCGGTAGGTAAGAAGTTGGGCCGTCTGAGTGAGAGTCAGCATTTCTGCCAGCTTGAATCTTATTTCCTGATAGCTGAAGATCGCCTTCCCCCCGCGGTTGTTGGAACCTGCATATTGCCGAGCTTCCGCGACAAGGCTCTGCATAAGCCCTATTGAGCCCACAGCCAATACCATGTCTTCAACGCTGCGCAGAAAATCAAGAGGGGTCTGATCGTCGAATGGTCCGAGGACTCGTGATCGAGGTATACGCACATTGTCCAGCTCGATGGATGCCACGGCCAGCCCGTTGTACCCGAGGGTCTGAAGCCTTGGACCCATGATCAGGCCGGGAAGCCCTTTCTCGACTAGAAAAACCGCAGGCTGTTCACTGATATTTCCCACAATGGCCAGGTAGTCGGCTATGGGGCCGTTCGTGACAAAGCTCTTCTTGCCGCGTCAGCACGAATTCCTGGCCGTCTTGGTATGCGGTCGTTCGGAAACCGGAGGGATCTTGAGTGTCCTCAGCTTCGCTCACCGCTACGGCCCCAATCAATTCGCCGCGCGAAAGCGGTTCGAGGATCTCCTGGACGTGGGCTGCCTCACCAAAGCCCGCGACCAATCCCCCGAAAAGCCGGGCAGATGTCTCCACCGCAAGGAAAAGTGAACTCGATACCCGGGCCAACTCCTCCTGGCCGGCCATAAGTTCCATAGTCTGCGATGCGGCCGCAGGTCCTATGCCGACGCTGAGATATCCGACCTCCGCCAGCTTGCCCAGATACTCTCTTGTCAGGCGTTCCAGTTCGGGCAGCTCCGCGTGCTCAAGACTTTCTGCCATCGTCCGACCAGCCTGATCAAAAAGGCCTGCCACGCGGCTCTTGAACTCTTTATTTTTCTCGGTCCAATCGAAGTTCACGAGGCGAATCCTCACATGAGACGGGAGATGATCACCTTTTGGACGTCAGATGTGCCGCCGCCGATGGGCGCAAGGCGGCCGTCGCGGAAAACCCGCTCGACGTCATATTCGTGGCAGTAACCATAGCCTCCGAATATCAACATAGCGTCGTTTGTCGGGCCGAGCGACCAGTCTGCCACAAAGAGCTTGGCAACCGCGGCCTCGAGATGATTCAGCGGCCGACCCTGGTCCTTGCACCAGGCAATCCGATAAACCAGCGACCGTGCAGCCTCCAGGAAAATCTTCATGTCAGCCAACTTGTGTTTGATTCCCTGAAAAGAGGCAATGGGCCTGCCGAATTGCTCTCTCTCCTGGGCATATCGCGTGCAGCGCTGGATAAGGAAGGAAATCGCGCCTACAAACGGTGCGAGCAGGGCGCTCCGGTCCCACTCCACTGTCTGCATGGCCATCAGGAATCCGTTGCCTTCGGAGCCCAACAGATTTTCCGCGGGAATGACGCAATCCTCGAATATCAGTTCTGAGGTCGGTGAGGTCCGAACCCCCATCTTGATCAGTTGACGACCCACTGAGAAGCCGGGCGTGCCCTTTTCCACGATGAAGGCCGATATGCCCGCATGACCCGCGGAAAGATCGGTCTTGGCATACACCACTGCCACGTCGGCTATGGCTCCATTGGTGATGAACATCTTCGTGCCGTTAAGGACCCAGGAGTCGCCCTTCCGCTCAGCCCGAGTCCTGAGAGAAGCCACGTCCGAGCCGGCATTCGGCTCAGTCAACCCCATGCAGCCGATCCATTCCCCGCTTGCCAGCCTGGGTATATATTTTCCGCGCTGAGCGTCGGTCCCGTGGGTGAAAATCGTGTCCGCACACAGGTACGTGTGGGCCCCGTAGCTCAACGTCAGCCCTCCATCCACTCCGGCTTCGCCAAGGGCTTCCGCGGCCAGGACCGACGTGACGACGTCTGCTCCCCCGCCTCCCAACTCCTCAGGGAAGTGCAGGCCCAGGATTCCGAATTCGCCCATTTTCTTCCAGGACTGCCTGTCAAACTCAGACCTGAGATCATGCTCCTGGACGCGAGGGACAATTTCCCGTCGTGCAAACTTGAGGACCTGCTCCCTGAACATGATCTGCTCGTCTGTGAGCGCGAAATCCATCAAATCTCCTTCACATTCAAAGCGGTGAGAATCGGGGAGGCACTTCTTGTAAGAAGGTCCTCCCCGAACCCCTCGCCAAGAACTTCTAGCCTTTGCCGGAATCCTAATTTCCCCGCAGTAGAAATTAGGATTCCGGCAAGTGTTAGAGTTTCTAGGAGAGGGCTTGGGGGAACCGTCTTTGCAAAGAAGGTTCGCCCAATCCTACTGTTTTGAAGGCGAACTAGCCTGTAGGGCGGCCCGTGGCCGCCACATTGCGTCGGGCACGGCCTGACCTACCTGTTTAAACCAGCCGCATGTCATGCGAATTCGCATTCAAGACGGTAAGAATCCGGGAAGCCCTTGTTGTAAAAAGGTCTTTCCCGAAGTCCTCTCCAAGAATTTCTGGCTATTGCCTGAATGCTCATTTTTTCCCACGGGAAAATGAGCATTCAGGCAAGTGTTAGAGTTTCTTGAAGGGGGTCTGGGGGAACCTTCTTTACAAAGAAGTTTCCCCCAGTCTTACCGCCTTGATTCCGACCGAGCGCCGTTCATGAAAACTTCCATGAGTCCTCTTTCGATTCGGTCCTTCTGACCGGGACCCTTCAGGGGCTGGTTTTCAAGGACCATGGCAGACACAAAACTCTCTAATGCGCCCAAAAAGAAGTAAGTCAGGTACCGAGCCTTTACGTCGGCCCGCAGAGCCTTCTTAGCCTGGGCCTGGGCAATGATTTTTTCCGTTCGGTCCATAAACACCTTGAACCATTCCAGACGCTCCGGAGTCAGATTGGCTGACGATCGGGAGATTTCGGTAATGAAGATGTGGACCAGGTCCGGGCGTTGTTCGTACTGGTCGAGAAAGTATTTCACGATGGACCCGAGTTTTTGTTCCACCGGCTCGGACGGATTGCCGCACTGGTCCATCATGGCAAAGAGGCCCTCCCACCATTCCGTAATGATGGCATCGAACAAATCTGCTTTGCTCTTGAAGTAGTGATAGACAAGCCCGTACGAGATGTTCGCGGCCCTTGATATGTCCGTGATGCGTGCCTGGTGGAAGCCCTTTTCGCGGATCACTGCACACGCGGCGTCAAAGATGACGGCCACCTTGTCTTTCTTGGCGTTCTCGGTGCGCGGGTTTGGCTGCATGCGCGGGAAATATCAGCTATTGATTGATTTGTCAATCAATTTTGCGTAATCCAAGCGCCGTGACTTGGCCTATGATGGCTGGAAAGAGCCCGCCGTCAATGAGTGAAATTGCCCCGCAGATCAGATCCCTTCACACGGTATGTTGTTCCGGACTTGCCAAGCATGAGCAACTTCAATCTTATTCAGTCACTCGTCCGTAAGTCATCTCGTTGGCTGAGAGCCGCTGCGGTCACGTGAGCATCAATGTTGGCGAAATCTTGGACTCGATCAGGTAGCGTCTTTCTCGAGATCGAATTCGGGTCATCGGTCGACGAGGGTACGGAGGGTATGATCATCGTAAATCCAGGAAATTACGTTTATCCAGTAATTCGGGTAGGCACTTTGCGAGTCGTTTCTAGCTCGGTCATTCCATCCACACATATAGGACGATTGCGTAATTCTGTGCAGCATCAGGAGGCTGCGCACATGGGCGACGTCAGCTCATCCTTGTCGCGGCAAAGCCGTCAAGCATCAAGATTTCACCACCAGTAGCCTCCGCCATTTGTTGCACGCCGACGGGGGCATCGATGGCGTTGTATGGGCTGTGACATATATGGAACATAAGGTGTCTTTGCAGACAGAATTAGTTTGAGGATCGCAGACTCCGGTCAGCCAGGTTTCGAGAGTGTTATGCAGTCTGCATAAACCGGGGAAGGTTGATCGGGAAGAATCTGACATGTGGTTGATATGAATCACATTACAGGAATACAAGAAGAAGTGGGAACTTCTTATACGGTAGGAAACAGTCTGCGTTTCCCGTTTTATGCCAGACTGTATAATCGTTGTTAAGCGGTACAGCGTTGTCGGAGGAGAATCATGCCGCACCCGAAAAACTCTGGTAGCGGTGTTCTTCTTTGACTGCCGTCATTGCTGCGCTCATCTACTGGGCGATCTGGATGCAGAATCCGGATTATTTTGTGGTGCAACAGGAAGTCAATCTATACCCGGTCGCGAGCCTTCAGACGTTTATGTGGAAGGAGCCACCGAGCGACTTGCCGGATCAGCTTACTGGTCTCACCGATATGTATAAGGAAGTAGTGCTCGTTACTGACGATCGCAAAACGTCTCCGCGATGAACAAGTGCGTGTCGGGATCGATATAGATCGACTGGAGAAAGACTTAGGCGAAATTTCAAAAGTGTCGGAGGCGAATCAGGCCAAGCGCATTGAAGAATTCTATCAACTGTCGACGATATGAGATCCTGTGAATTGCTCAGGGCGAGACGCGGAGTTGGTCATGAACCAGAGGCTGAAATGCGCGTGAGCGTGCGCAGATTCAAGGAGCTGATCGACTCGCCTTCTTCAGGCCGGGCCGTCCCCGCGCTCCGTGGCGCGCTTTGGCCCGAGGGTTGTAGTTGCGTCGATAGGCGCGTCGAGATTAGCGCAGCACGAGCTCCGAATGGCGCAAAAGCGTGGCAGAAAAATCCGATCGAGTGGTTCGGAAATACGGCAGGAGGCTTTGCTCGAACCCGAGGATCTACAAAAGTGGAAACGCCTTGCAAGAACAGGCGAAGTGTCCGAATGCAAAGGATCGTGTCAGCGTCCTTGATAAGGAAAGAAGGCCGATCTTCGAGGTACGCTACGGCGCGTCTATCGAAGGCCAGAAAATACATAAGGTTGGGTAGGTCACCCACTGCCTTGATGAGCCTAAAGACGTCCAGGATTTCTCTCGGTATCAGACGGTGCTGGGGGCAAAAGCCGTGGAGCAGGATTGGAAAGGACGACCGGGTACGGACGGCTCGGGTTGCTGGACCTTCGTCTACATTTTTCCCCAGCCTCGTCTGGGCGTTTCCACGTCCACAACATTCGGTGACAGCATTCCGAATCATACAGTGACACGAACCATTGTGACAATTCAGTTGCTCATTTCAGTCGTAACTATGGGGCTATTCGTAAATTCTCTGTCTAGGAGGTGACCAAGTCCTCGTTCGAGCCAAGAATTCTGGGGACACCATACTAAATTCTCATTGCGGTCATTCCTGTGCGTAATCGGGGGACATGATACCAATATTGTGTTGACATGTCAGGTGCTTTTTCTTACCACTGCTTTATCGTTTGTAGCTCGAGCAGGTTGGTTCCCAGCTATCTCCACCATGGCACGCAGCGTGGTGTTCAGTCGATGGGACCTATTTTCATTCCGCGGGACCTGAACATTGAACACCGGGAAATCCACTGGAAGCCGCTGCCGCAAGAAAACGGTATTATGTCCCCCGAAATCTCGATGGGGCAGCCTGTACAGTAGTGTTGCCCGGACCTATTTCCCCGCGGTGACAATCAGCACGGGCCTGAACTTCGCGGGCATGCCCAGAGCACCTACCAGCTCCGACGCTTTGAACAGGGCCGGAGTATTGGTCTTCAACCCAAGAGCCCGAGCCTGAAGCAGCATATTCTGGGCAGCCATCCCCGCCTCGAGTCGTCCCCACTCTGCTCTCTGTTCAGCAGTGGTCTTTCCGGTGGTTTTGTCGAAATCCACACCGATAACTACCGCGACAGGGACCTTGGCCATCCATTTCTGGCCGAGGGCCGCGTCCGACAAACCTCCTCGCTTGTCACCCTTCGCCAGGGTCTCTAGAGAATGCTGGTCAGGATCGTAACGATAAACGCCTGCTTGGAGATTTTCCACAGTCTTCTCGCCTGTAACCAGGAATATCTCTAGAGGATAGACTTTCCAAGCAGAGGGTATCACCCTGCCGGTAGCACCTGACACTGCGTCCGTCGGTATCTTGCCGTTTGCGGCCCAAAGCATCTGGCCCACTTGAGCCATGGTCAACGGTGCGTCGGCATATTGACGGGCTGTTTTCCATGTGGCGATGGCCTTCTCCACAGCCACCTCCCCGTCGAGACTCGGGCCGGGCAACTGGATGAGAGCGTCTCCGGTCCAGGCGACTGCCGTGGCCATGACCGTGAGGCTTATGACCAGCACCAACTTAATAAGTATCGAGCAAGACTTTGTACCCATTTGGCTTATCCTTTCTCCGTACGAAAACGACGGGAAGCCAATCATACTGGTCCGGCTTCACCTTTTTCTTGTCGACCCGGCATACGAGACTAACTCTTGCAGACAGGCTCGCTCACTTGTCGCTTAGTGCTCGTTTTCGCAAATAAGGTGACGTACGTTGTAATTCAGCCTCTTTTGCAGATCGGTGGGGCCGGCGTCAGTGCCGGCTGGCCAATAACCGGCACGGAGGCCAGTCCCACCAAAGACAGAAGCGCCGGGTACCATGATCTGACTGAGAAGGACCCGTGACCGCATTTATGAAACAGAGCACTTAGTACAAGCGGTCGGCCTTGGCTAGTAGCGCTTTTGATGTTCTCACGTGGGCCCTTTAGTAATCTAGTAATCGGGGAACATAATACCAATATTGTGTTGACATGTCAGGTGCTTTTTCTTACCACTGCTTTATCGTTTGTAGCTCGAGCAGGTTGGTCCCCAGCTATCTCCACCATGGCACGCAGCGTGGTGTTCAGTCGATGGGACCTATTTTCATTCCGCGGGACCTGAACATTGAACACCGGGAAATCCACTGGAAGCCGCTGCCGCAAAAACGGTATTATGTCCCCCGAAATCTCAAAGCCATTTATCAACTCAAGAAACCCTAGGCGGTTGCGGGTTCGCTCTGATCTCTACTGGGGCGGCTGCCAGAATGGCCCAGTCTTTCCGATTTCCTCAAGGGTGGCCGGTACCTCATGGAGGTACTCGCTGCTGCGGGCAAGCCAATCGTCGTCAAGACGCCTGCGAAAGAATTTCCCTGAGAAAAGTTTGAACAAGTCCTTCAGAGGGATAATTCCTTCAGCGGTCGTGGAATCAAATTGAGACCAATTCCTTACATGCTCTTCCGACCGGAAGAGATTCATGGTGCTTCAGGTGTGCGCCCAGTCTTCCATCCATTTTCGCAACGGGACTGCAACATAACCCACTATTTCCGCCGGTTCGATTTTCACGAAATCCCCATCAGACACTTCCACAGCCACGGGATCGCCGCAATCTAAACACACACTATCAATTCGGACGGTCTTCCCCGGAAACAGCCAGCAAACTGCCAGCGATTCAAATCCTCATTGACCAAACCATTTTTGCTTGCCATCAATGGTGATCCTATACTGAGTCGGAACATTACTGAAGGGCGCAAAGGAAGCTATCAGACTCGTATTGGGGTAGAGCCAACAACCGGGAATCCTTAGGTCGATCAGTTCATGGAGTCTTTTTCGGCCCTCGTCCGGTGATACTCCCAAATCCTTCGCGATGTCCGTGTAATGGGGTGCGTGACCAGTGTCCATCATCCCCCTCATAATGATTTGGAATGTCTTGCCATGATCTGCTAGATCACTCATAAGGCACCTCCCAATTCATTTGATTCTGCGCAACCGCCTTTGGGTATCATTATACCGTCGGGAACTCTCGGGAGACTATACTTAATTCTCACTGGCGTACGTAATCGGGGGACATAATACCAATATTGTGTTGACGTGTCAGGTGCTTTTTCTTACCACTGCTTTATCGTTTGTAGATCGAGCAGGTTGGTCCCCAGCTATCTCCACCATGGCACGCAACGGGTTGTTCAGTCGATGGGACCTATTTTCATTCAGCAGGACTTGAACATTGAACACCGGGAAATCCACTGGAAGCCGCTGCCGCAAAAAACGCTATTATGTACCCCGAAATCCAAGTATGTTTTCAGAAATCCACCAAAAACGACTGTCCGATCGACTACCTGGGCGGTTGAGGCTCCCAGCGCCTTCCTTGTCAATCCCCAAAGGTCAATTCCTCAATCAGGCGTCGTAAGTTTTCTGAGTCTTCTCTTGTGATCTCAGTTACCTGAAACCCGGCAAGGTAGTGACCCCGGTCATCTTTTCTTGCCCATCTGCATTCGGCATCTAAGGCTATATTGCCTACAGAAATCATTCCACCGGGTGATATTAAGAAAGTCCTAACTTCGTCCAGTTTGGCCTCAATGCCTACTATTCCCAAGCCGCCTGGAGTGAGATCACTTACCATTCCCCTCTTTGCCGGATCTTTGGCATCATAAATGGGGATCTGGCACACGAGATAGTGTCGCGGCAGTCGACGGGTCGCGTCACTGGGGGTTGTGCCGCCAGCGGCTACGAACCGGCTCCTCAACTCTCTCTGGCTTATGACCTTAGCCTGCAATAATTGCTCAAAAGCGTCGTGAAGGGCCTTAAACGACATCTCATACTTGTCCATCAACTGGGCATCAGTCATTCCAGAGCGAATGTCGAGTAGTAGATCTCGACCCTTTATTTTGTGAGCTGATGGCATGCCCGGCGCCTTGACGCGGATAGAGTTCATCTCTCCGTAATATCTGCTGAAAAAGGCATAGGGTACTCCGGGCAAGTGGCAAGAAACGTGCCCCCGGATCTTTCTGTCAAAGAGAGCGGCATG
The DNA here is from genome assembly GCA_963809365.1 of uncultured delta proteobacterium. GTDB lineage: Bacteria > Desulfobacterota > Desulfomonilia > Desulfomonilales > Desulfomonilaceae > CAWBBA01. The sequence goes on from CAWEJR010000017.1 coordinate 94,175, forward strand.
CCTGTTACCAGAGCCTACATTCCGCCGAGTACGCTATTGCTCCGTCGCGGATTGCGGCATAGTCCCTCATTCGAGGCATTTGCTGAGAGCGTCCTTTGTCTTGGCATGCTCAGCGATTTCGCGGTCCAGTCGTTCGCGGGTTTGGGATAGCTCCTCATTCATTTGCCAGATGCGAGCCCTCATTTCTTGAACTATCTGTAGGAGTTTCTTTTCGTCCCTTTGGCTTACACGATGCTGACTCCGCTCCGATGTCACATCTTCGATCATGACCATGATGTGTCGGTCGGAGTTTACTCGAATCGATCGCAGGTGCAGTCTGGCCCAGATCCTTTTACCGCCTATTTCGAGGATCGCCTCGGCTCTTGCCGGTTTCCTGTCTACGAAAACCCGCTCTAGCAGCGCTGTAGTTTTCTCCATCAGCACTCGTCCCCGCTGCTCGTCTTTTGGAGAGGGTAGCACGTCAATAAATCGCTCTCCATGAATCTCTCTGTAATCCGGGCTTATTTTACTGAATGCGCTGTTGGTAAATGCCACGCAAAACCATTGGTCGACAAGCATCATAGGGATGGGCAATGCTTCCAGTAGCTTGCCCAGTGCGGTGCTGCCGATGCTTCTCAGGTCGACCACTCCCGAAGCAGAAAACTCGGATGCAAACAGTCCCTGGAGGTCAATGGTTTCTGTGGGTTCGTTATGCAAGCTCAAATAGGGGTATAACTCCTCCTTGGTGGCATCAAAAACGGGAAGTGCTTGTTGAGTCATGATTTCATATCCTTTCTCCGATTGTACTTGGCCCTGAAGCAATATCGTCAACAAGAGGTTTGTTCCCAAAACCCATTTGCAACAGTCGTACCAAATTTGAAAACGTACGATTACTCATAAGTCAGGTGCGTGTAACGCGTGCGGTCACTCGACCGGGCCCCACTGCTGCGTGCAACGTCAGGGGTCACGTGGCGTGGATCGCCAAATAACCCAAGCAGGTTGGCTCACTCGACTTGCCGATCCGAGAGGGCTTTTCAGGATTGTCCTCATTGGGACAAGATGGGTAAGAGCCACGAGAAAGGCGGATGCCAATTCATGGGATGACCGACATTATGTTTGGCAAGGCTCGAGTAATCTTAGTCATGGTGCAGCGATCAAGAGGACCGAGGTCCTCACATATGGGGAGCGTGCTCCACACATGCGCAGTAGCAAGACCCCCTTCGTAGTGGGGGGACATAATACCAATACTGTGTTGACATGCCAGGTGTTTTTTCTTACCACTGCTTTATCGTTTGTAGCTCGAGCAGGTTGGTCCCCAGCTATCTCCACCATGGCACGCAGCGTGGTGTTCAGTCGATGGGACCTATTTTCATTCCGCGGGACCTGAACATTGAACACCGGGAAATCCACTGGAAGCCGCTGCCGCAAAAAAACGGTATTGTGTCCCCAGAATTCTGAAGGTAGGGGGGAAAGATAGGGCGAAGAGAAACAAGTCTGAATTTCGCGGAGAATCGTTCTGAACTTGAATTAGGCTCTCAATTCGTCGGCACACATGTTAGCCACTTCACATGCGGCCTGGAATCCTTTGGAACTCTTACCCACGAAAACCAAATTGTGCCTGCCTTTGGTGACCGTCCCGATGTAGATATAATGATGCCCGTCACTGGTAACAGGAGAGCACGAAAGCCACTCGAAAGAGGGAAAAAGAACATTTTCCGTCTTCTTCTTTCCGATGGCGATCTCGAAATAATCGAGACAATCCCATAGGCCCGCGCCCTTCAGTGCCTCCTTCAAATCGGCATGAACGTCCTTAACAAGCCGTTTCGTTAATCTTCCCCCGTCATCTTTTACCTCAATCCGTATCATGGTGCTCCTCTTTGGGTCCGGAGAGTTCCTGCAGGTACCTTCTCAGTTCAGACCCGGAAAACATCCGCGCACTGACTCTTAATCGGGAGACATAATACCAATATCGTGTTGACGTGTCAGGTGCTTTTTCTTACCACTGCTTTATCGTTTGTAGCTCGAGCAGGTTGGTCCCCAGCTATCTCCGCCATGACACGCAGCGTGGTGTTCAGCCGATATGGTGTCCCCAGAATCTGCTGGCTGACGATATCTGGCCGAATCCGACAAGTGAATGACATGGTGACATGATGCCTTGTCAGCTCACCTGAATGTCCTGTCAATTCCCAAGTTCCTCAACCAAGTGCCTGTATTTCTCATGGATCATGTTCTTGTCGAATTCCCAGAATTCGCTGAGCATTCGCTCCTGCTCTTCCACAGAAAGGTATTTCATCATCGCGGGGAAGAATACCTTGTCTTCCTTTTCGATGTGTCGGGGATAAAAGCTCACCAGGAATTCAAGTTTTTCTACTACCATTTCAAGGGCTGAATTGTCCCCGGCGAAATGGCGTTTCTTTGCGTCCACCAAGTCGCCGACCGTCTTCCGCCCCAGAACATGCTCTTGAATGAGTTCGCCCATAATCCTCTCTTCCTGACTATTCATCTCCTTCTTGGCAAGTTCCCGAAAAAGGATGTCTTCTTCTTTACCATGATGGGTCCTGTCGGCATAAACTCGGATGAAATCAACTGCGTTGTCGATGAACACAGGGTTGATCTCCTTCGTTGCCCGAATACGCATGGCCTCCTTCTTTATCAATGCGAGCATTCTTTCAATGAGGCGGTGTTCGATCATCAATGGGGCTCTCGCCTGCATGGGCCGTGTCTCCTTTCCCGTTGGTGTAGGTCTGCTGAGAGTTCATAGCGGCTCAATCTCTATCCATTGCAAGCCTTCTTCAAGACTGGCGAATATTTCTACGTCACCAGGAATTCTGTGGACTCCATACTTAATTTTCAGTGGCGTCATTCGCCGTTAGAATGTGCTACCGAAACTCCGAGTATGAACGTCGGGGTCACCAACCATCAATAGAGAAGCTTCTTGCTCCTCATAGTCAGCAACGGCCTCTTAGTGGCAATCCTAGCGCTGCGCTGCCAGTAGACGGCGCGTAATTGGGGGACATAACACCAATACCGTGTTAGCACGTCAGATGCTTTTTCTACCACTGCTTTATCGTTTGTTTATCCATCAGGTTGGTGCCCAGCTATCTCCGCCATGGCACCCAGCGTGGTGTTCAGACGATGGGACCTATTTTCATTCGGCGGGACCTGAACATTGAACACCGGGAAATCCACTGGAAGCCGCTGCCGCAAAAAAACGGTATCATGTCGCCCGAAATCTGCGAGTAAATCGCTGCGAGTAACTCATTTCTTTGAGAAAATGTCTGACTTATTTTAATATGAAGCTGTGACAAATCCAACCAGAGTGAAAGGAGATAAAGCTTATGTTCCCAATCGGTGATGATGATACTTCTCGCAGAACTGTTCCGCTGGTCACGTATGCCTTGATCGCTCTGAACGTCCTGTTTTTCTTTGTAGAGCAGAGTGGCGGTAACGCTTTTATTGGGAAGTGGGCTTTCGTTCCTAGCCGCTTTCTTGCCAATCCCTTCGGTGATTTTCTGACGCTCTTCACTTCCATGTTCATGCATGCCGGGTGGCTTCACCTGGGAGGCAACATGCTTTACTTATGGATCTTCGGTGACAATGTGGAAGACCGTTTCGGGCACATCAAGTTCACAATCTTCTACTTACTCTGTGGGCTTGCGGCAACTTTTGCACAGTTGGCGTTTAGCCTCGGATCAAACGTGCCGAATTTGGGAGCATCGGGGGCGATTGCGGGGGTGCTCGGCGCTTACATTTTGCTGTTCCCACACGGAAAGGTCAGAGTATTGCAGGGCCAACGAGTGATTCAAGTGCCCGCGCTGATAGTCATTGGGATCTGGATCGTTCTGCAGTTTTTTAGCGGCATCGGTTCCATTGCCAACACGGCGCAGACGGGTGGCGTCGCTTACATGGCGCACATCGGCGGATTTGTGGCGGGGTTTGTGTTGACCTTTTTGTTTCGTGGGAGTAGCGAGGCGCAGGCGACGGGCTGAATCGCTACGAAAAAAAAAATAACAAAATTAAATAAAAAATATTTTATTATAAATTAAAAAATTTTATAAAATAAATAAAAAATTTTATTTATTGTTATGAGATTTATAGAATGGAATATAGATAAAATCATTATAATGAAGTTATATATTGATGATGAGAAGGTGTAATATAAATTAAATTTAGATAATTAAAAATATAAATTATTAAATTAATAGTAAAGTTTTAAAATTAATATATAAAAAATAGTATTTGAGGTTTAGTAATGTAATTTTTAAAGATAATAAAAAAAAATTTATTTGTTGGATGTAAGTAGTATAGGTAAGATATGTTATAATAATACAAATTATTACGAATGATATTATCTTAGTGTTAATTTAATTAGGTTAAAAAGTAATAATTTTAGCATGATTTGGATATTAAATAGAGTTTTTTATAAATAAAAAAATAAAATAATCGTAATCGAGGGACATAATACCAATATCGTGTCGACATGCCAGGTGCTTTTCCTTACCACTGCTTTATCGCATTGCAAGAGGCGGTCAAAATTGATCTGGCTAAGCCTGAGGGACACTTAGAGAGAGCACTTGGTAGCTTGGGTTCCACGCAGCAGCTCACAGTGCGGGAAACATCTGGCAGCCGCAGTTGTCAAAATATATAGAGAGGTGGAGCCACGAAAACGTACCGATTTGTTACTGCGACACATTGTGGTGTTTTTGATGAAACTCTTCAGGAGGCTATAGAGGCCTTCAATGAGATGAAGCAAGAAGGGCGTGCGCGTAAATTCGAGCATGGTTAGCTCGCGAATACTTTCCGGCCCAAATTGGGGCTCAAATTCTAGCAGTGGCACGTGACGCATTATATTTTGGCTCCGCTCAGCATTGTGTTCGCGTATTGATTCATTCCCTGGAAACCTTCCGTGTGTGTCACTTCCAGAGTGCAACCGATTATCTCATCGATTTGTACGAAATGTTCAGCGGATTGATTCCGGAGGGTTCCATTTACAACCGAATCTCAACGGAAGGTCAAAATGCCGATTTATGAATACCAGTGCGAGAGGTGTGGTAACGGATTTGAGAAATGGCAGAAATTCTCAGACCCGGTAGCTGACAAATGCCCGACATGCGGAGAAAAATCGCGGAGATTGATCTCGCAGTCTACGTTCGTGCTCAAGGGAACCGGGTGGTACGTTACGGATTACGGAAGAAAAGACAGTAGTTCTTCTAGACAGACCCCGCCCAAGAAAGAATCTTCCTCAGAGACCAAGACCTCGAGCTCGGATGCCGGATAGAGGTCAAGGACGAAAAGGGAGAATACATCTGAGTAGATCGCCTTCTGCGGGCCGGAGATCTGGCCGCGAACAGAGAAGCGCAGATAGGTCAGTCGGCGTAAATCCTATGGAGGAGAGGTCCGACGAGTCTGTGATCAAGAGGACCGTTGGAATGGATGATCTAAGCTGCTTGATTGGAGGCGAGATCGTTGCACTCTCGAAGGGGGTTGATCATTTTCCAATGGTGCCACGCGGCAGTTTTATTAGGCTTCGAAGGAACGCAGCGCGAGTATGGGATACCGGTTTATTCCTCATCTAGCACTCTGAGAACCCGTTGGCGCAACTCCTTGAACCTTAAGGGCAATCTGTTTTCCCTTTTTAGTGTGAAGTCAGGATTTAGAGGGGAGTTTCGGCTCCTCATTGGCCATTGACCATCGTTGAGCTGGGATTGAACACTGAATTTACAGGATACGACCAGTCGCGATAGGTGAGGATTGGGTTTGCTTCAAACCTTGTGAATAGTTCGCGATGACGGTTGCCCGGCACTTACGTCATATTTCAGATGTCCTTAGATACATTCATCAGAATTCAAGTGGCAACTCAACCGGTCGTCCAGTGGCCACGGATTGCCGAGCCAATTCGTAGGCCTCGTTGTATTGATTGGCCACCAATTCCCATGAAACTACCTCGTCAAGATATTTCTTGAGGTTTTCGCCCAGGCGCAGTCGGAGCTGTTCGTCACAAGCCATCGTGACTACGTGGTCCCTCAACATATCCTTGTTGGTGAACAGCAACCCGCCTCCACTTTCCAGCGTTTGAGCCGTCAGTCCCTCCATTGGGGCTGTGGTTATATATGGTTTGTTGACCGCAATAATCCGGTCAAGTGTTCCGGATTGGGTCTCGTCGGTAGAGGGCAGGACTATGAAATCACAAATGGCCATAACCTTGTAAGCTATTTCTCCACGTGGAACAAACTCAAAGTAATGGGCAAGCCCTTTCCCTTCCAGCACCTTCAATTGCTCGCGGTAGTGATTGTAGTCGGGTTGGTGCTTAGGATCTCTCATTGATCCCGCGGCCAAGAGGTCCCAGTTTTGTCCCGAGCAATTAAGGATTTCGGCATGAATGTCTTCCCACATGGAAGTCAGGATATCCCATCGCTTGTTTGACTGTATCCATCCGACCATGCCCACAAGGTGTTCGCCGAGGAATGGGACCTTGTCCAAGCCCAGCTCTTCCTTGAGCGCTGGCACATCCTCCATTCCCCAGCGCCTATCAGGCCTGGCGCCTTCAGGCACAACCATGACGTTCCTCGGCGTTCGCCAGCCTTCTCCGACGAAAATCCAGTCCAAGCGCCATTTCTGATAATGACACTTGAGTAGTACTACCCTTGCTCGTTCGCACATCTTGTAGACGAAATCCGCCTCAAAATCCGTCAGCCTACCATGCACGGTATGGGGCTCAACAATAGTAGGAAATTCATTGATTGCGTCGAGCAGATCCAGGAACCCTTCGTTTCCGTCTCCATGTCCCCTTGAGTCATAGTGCTCGTACAGACCATATTCGTGTTGCAGATGGACTGCGTACGGGCGCAGTTGATACACTTTTCTCGCAACGGTTTTCCACCAATCCCTCTGGGACATGTCAATAATGGGAAATACTCCTTCTCCTTGGCCGTCAGTATGACTTATTACCAATACTTCCCTTGCCGGGTTGGCCTTCTGGACGAATTCTCTTGCTTCCTCAACGAAAGTCGCGATTCCGCACAACCGAGGCGGATAGCTTGAAATCATGACTATGGGGTCTGAATCGCTCATTGAATGTCCTTTTCCCTGTTGTTAGGGCGCTCCGGTTCCCCCCGAATCCATTAGATTCGTGGCCGCGCAGCCCACAAAATACCTTTGATTCTGTTGGAGGCATTGCATGCCGGCTATGCAGGGCATGCAGCTCCGTTCACGGGGCCTCTACCCCAAAGGGTCTCCTTTTTCAAGTGGCAAACATCATAGGCAGCACTCGTCAGGGGGCGACTTGGGGAAAGATAGGAAGGCCGCTGGAGCCGGGAGTAGCCGTCTGGAGACGTTCCACCGTCTTGGTTAGGGCGACGGATTCATCATGCACGGCTTCGACCAGACTTACAAGAGATCGAGCGGACGAGTTAATCTCGATAATGTCCTTCAATCGCTGAAAAGGCGGCTGGGTTGCATCGGCAAAGACCTCATGCGAGGTGTTGCGCTTTCGAAAGAAAGTGGTTTGTCTATTTTCCAATCGTATTCGGGCGAGCATAACACCAATATTGTGTTGACATGTCAGGTGCTTTTTCTTACCACTGCTTTATCGTTTGTAGCTCGAGCAGGTTGGTCCCCAGCTATCTCCACCAGGGCACGCAGCGTGGTGTTCAGTCGATGGGACCTATTTTCATTCCGCGGGACCTGAACATTGAACACCGGCAAATCCACCGGAAGCCGCTGCTGGATCAAAGCGGGATTATGTGCAGCGAAATCCTGTATTCTTTGGAAATCGGCAATAGACCCGCCCAGACCTTGTCTTCTTCTGGGAGGCCGTTGGAGTAGGTCTGGGGTCTCCATGTCAACAACAATTGGGTATTTTGTTCCCCGAATTCCAGATATTCCTGATTGCCTTCCATCCCAGAAAAGGATATTTTCGTGGACGAAGCTATGCTCCAGTGGCCCGAAGAGGGCAGGAGGGATTCCATGAGCCAAGTGCGCCCGCTTATTCCACGTGATTTCATCAAAGACTTCTGCCGAAAGCACCATATTAAGAAGCTATCCGTCTTCGGATCGTACTTGCGAGAGGATTTCGGCGCTGAAAGCGACCTGGATTTCCTCGTAGAGTTCGAGGAAGGACGCACTCCCGGTTATTTTGAGCTTGCTGATATGGAGCAGGAACTCTCAGAAGCTATTGGCGGCCGCAAGGTGGATCTTCGGACACCTCATGAACTCAGCCGTTATTTCAGAGACAAAGTAATGGCTGAAGCAGAGGTGCAATATGCGAGAGGCTGACGAGATTCGGCTGAGGCATATGCTAGACGCAGCCCGCGAAGCGGTCCACTTCGCGGAAGGAAAGTCTAGAGAGGACCTCGGCGGAGACCGATTGCTGGCTCTGGCATTGATGAAGTGCATTGAAATTGTAGGGGAAGCCGCAGCAAACCTCTCGACCGAGTGCAGAGATGCTCTGCCCACAGTTCCTTGGAAATCCATCCTTGGTATGCGAAACCGTCTCGTACACGTGTACTTCGAGATAGACCTGGACGTCGTCTGGTATACAACTACAGTCTCGCTTCCCCCGTTGATCCAAATTTTGGAAAGGGTAATCACGCCTGAGTCACAAGGGGGGTAATCTGCGGACATTGATCGACCTTGATTGTGGGACACAACACCAATATCGTTTAGATCTGTCAACCGCTTTTTCTTACCACTGCTTTATCGTTTGTAGCTCGAGCATTTTGGTCCCCAGCTACCCCCACCATGGCATGCAGCGTGTTGTTCAGTCGATGGAACCTTTCTTCATACCGCGGGACCTGAACATTTAACACCGGGAAATCCACTGGAAGGCACTGCCGTAAAAAAACGGTATTATTTCCCCCGAAATCCCTGTTCAGATTCTCCCTCAGCAACGGCAAAGAATGCCCGGTCAGGACCCTCACGCCCGAAAGCTGAAGCTCCCGCTCAGCGAAATAAGCATATTGTCCCCAGAATTTCTAGTGTTCCCAGAAATTCAGGCGCCTTTCAATCATTTTCATGGTCGGAGTTCCGAGGCCATCTGGCGCCCTTACATCAAAGCAGTGGCCGGATGCGAGCGACAAGCTCGTCCACTCGGAAAGGAATCTGAGCGCTGGTACTGGCCACAGAGCACCACGAGTCGCGGAGCCGCACCAGTATCCCGCCGGAATCCCCTAACCCCTGCACTACGCTAAGCATGCTGGTATCGACCAGGTCATAGAGGTTCGCGCCTTGCGGGCCGAGCGCTCCCACCAAATTGGTGTCCTTGAGGTCAGGAGGGACCTCGAGGCGATGGAGATCGTCGGGCTGCGCATCCCACGGGCCTGTAGCAATGGCGCCCATCAAGCGCGTGGCGATCCCAGGTGCCAGCGAAGAAGGCTTGACTGTCAGGACAAGGCCAGACACAGACGGACGCTTCACCGGGAACAGGATTTCCTCTTCAGCGACAGCGGCCTCGTCAGCGTACCGATGACGCATCTTGACGTAATGATACACGGCCGGCTCACCCAGCATTCGCTTGGGGTCTCGTACCTCGTAACGGAACTCACGGTTATTCTCGATACGGGTGATTGTCTCCTCCAGCCAACTCTTTTCGTCCGGGCACGGTCGGAAACCGAGCTGCTCCAGTGTCACCTTCTGGCCCAAATGTGCCCTGCGTTGGGACACAACTCTCCAGAGCAGAAGGCCAACTGCGATGAGTCCCACCACCACAAAAGGCAAGTACGAGGACATCGATACCTCCGAGGGATTTTGTGAGGCGATTCATGGCGCCTGCCACCGGCAGTGCCCGCGAAATCCGTACCACGGTTCTCAACGGATCCTTGTCCAGTGTCGCATGAGAACCCCGTCAGCACCATTTTGCGGCAGAGAACGCCCGAAGTCAAAAAGGCAAACGTTGCCTATGGACTCAAAAGCCTGAGCCATGTGGAATTCTGGGGATACCATATTTAATTCTCAGCGTCTTCATTCGCCGTTAGAAGCTGCTACCGAAACTCGGAACATGAACGTCGGTAATCGGAGACAAAATACCAATATTGTGTTGACATGTCAGGTGCTTTTTCTTACGACTACTTTATTGTTTGTAGCTCAAGCAGGTTGGTCGCCAACCATCTCCACCATGGCACGCAGCGTGGTGTTCAGTCGATGGGACCAATTTTCATTCCGCGGGACCTGAACATTGAACACCGGAAAATCCACCGGAAGCCGCTGCCGCAAATAGATGGTATTATGTCCCCCGATATCTGAAGGCAGTTAGGTGTGGGAACATGAACATATTCAAATCGCTCAAGCTCCAGTTCAGGCCGCCCAAGATGCACGACCCCGATTTCGGGCACCTCACGTTCATGTATATCTCCAACCATCCCGAGCGTTCCTACTGGGAAGCTGAGTGGATGTTTCCGCCAACCGGAACTCCAGTCAGCATTGGAATCGATGGTGATGAGTCGGGACCTAGGTCCGAGGCCCGCCAGTGGCATTTGAAGCTTCCGTCCCGGTTCTCGCGGATTCTGGACCTTGCCAAACCCGAACTGGCCAAGGTATTCAAGACATGGCTTCAAAAGGAGTTGCCGGACGACATCTTCACGGTTGTGAAACTGTCAGGATTCGGTGTTGAAGACCCGCAGGCTCAGCCAGTGGAATGGGACATCATGTTTGAGACAACCGGGGACAAGTGGCTTGCAATTACTATTCCGTTTGTCGGGGATGAACCCAAGGAAGCAGTCGTGGACACATGAGAATATCGAAAGCGGTCAGAAATACCGAATTCCTTTGCTGTGATACCCCTGCGGGTTTATGGTCAGGTAGTGAATTTGACCGCCAATCCCAGGAAGCAGGTTGCTCAGACGATAAATCTCTGCAACCGTTTTGATCTGGAAGATTAGATAGCTGGCACGATCTTCGAGGTCTTGAGAATGGGGGATTAAGACTCCTATCGGGCGCAAGTGGGTAAATACACTTTCTAAAGAAGCAAAAATCTCGGCATGAAAGCGGATGTCCCCGTTGCGAATTAAATATGCCGGATTCTTCACAAAAATGTCCGGCGGTACGTTGTGATTGGCATTGAAACGAGTAGCATCAACGTAGATACCGCGAGATTCCAGAGTCCGGCAGAAACCATCATGTATGTGGTAAAAAGAGGGAGTCGGCATTCCATTAAAGTTGTCAAAACCTGCCAAATGAAAGCCTAAGCACCTGTTGCCCCTTGGGGGCGATGGAATCCTGTCGTTCAACTGACTAGCCAACTCGCCTGCGAAGTCATGCAAATTATCAATCCCCTGATTGGACGCAATGAATGTGGATAGCCATTGATCGGTCGGGGTATTTTCAATTTCACCTTCTCCCCAGCAAGAAATTCCAGCATTGAGGTACGGCACTTGTTGCAGTTTGCGGGCCACGCCAGGAACAATTTGAGCCAAGCCAGTGCGGGTATTAATTACCTTTACCGCGGAATCGGCAGCCATTGCGATTCCGAAACTAGTCAACTCCGTAAGAATTAATGTCATATTCGTTCGTCTCCTTCAGAGATGATTTGGTATTATAGAGCAACTCACTGGATCTAAAAAGAAATTTAGCGATATAACGAGTCGGAATTATGGATCCCACGAGCATGAAATGTAAGAGACCCTCCCTTCCAACGACGATGCCGTCATAAATATCATGAGCAATGCCATAAGTATTGCCACTCCACAGATAAACAACTAAGCAACATATAATAAGACTCAAGCTTACTTTTCCGATAGAATACTTGGCGGAAAAAATCACTTCATCTTGCGTCGCATCTATTGGAGCATTTTGGATCACGATCAGTCCTCCTAAAGTAAGCGCAAATTGTGTGCCACATATTAACCTGAATCATGCGGCGACTAACCGGCCCATCAGTAGGCTTCACTGTCGCCTTCAGCCGAGGCCTACGTCTTTCCATAGTATCGTTTTGCTTCTTCCATCACTCTGACGACAAACTCCGTCTTCCCCTCGGTGTAGGCCAAGCGATCATGGGGGTACGTTGCTGCAAGCCGATTTTTTAACTGACTGTACTCCTCGGCCACGTCGGGATGCTCGATGAGGTAGTCCCTGAAAAGCAGCCTATCCCAGTGCTCGAAATGGCTTTCAATCATGTGAATATGGTGAGTGCGGTTACCCCTTGAATCTCGCTTGATGAACCATGCGTAGAATGGAGGAATATTGCCTGCCCAAGTGGGTCTCCAGAAATACTCATACCCCTGGGACTCAAGGATTGGAACTATCCTTCTTTTGGTCTCCTGCAGGTCAGTGACTTCCACCATCATGTCGATAATGGGCTTGGCCGCCAGCCCCGGCACAGCGGTGCTCCCGAAATGCTCGATCCTTCCGATCAGCTCACCAGGGAGGCAGGATAGGAGGTGTTCTTTCTCCTGGCGGAACATGGAGGGCCATCGAGGATCATAGGGCACGACGGCAACATATTCCTGCACCGCTGTCTGTATTCGCTCCTCAAGCAACTCCATTTCGCGCCTTCCTTTTGACCCGATCATACTTATTCGAAGGTGTCCGTAATCCGGGGACATAATACCAATATTGTGTTGACAGGTCAGGTGCTTTTTCTAGCCAGCACTTTATCGTTTGTAGCTCGAGCAAGTTGATCCACAGCTTTCTTTACATGGCACGCAGCGTGGCGTTCAGTCGATGGAACATATTTTCATTCCGCGGGACCTGAAGATGAAGAAACTGTCTCAAAACACTCGGCAGGAGAAAAATCGTGTTACCTGGGGTGGCCCGGAGGCGACTGCCTCCGGGTTCCGAAGGAACAAGAGATCCCAGGTCTTGACTTCAATCCTATGCCAAACACGCTGCCTAAGTGGGTGACAGCCTTCAGACCTCTTGCCGCTTCGCGACCCGGACGTATTACGTCCGGGCCACCCAAGCAAAGTCATCGCCCCAAGGGTAGCACGATTCTGACCGAGTCATGGGTTTTGAAACATTCTCTTAAACTCCGGTAAATCCACTGGATGCCGCTGCCGCAAAAAGACAGTATTATGTCCCCCGAAATCACAACCTATTGATAAAAGAATTTACCCGAAGACGGAAGCAGCGTATTATCTGAAAGCAAAACGCGAAAGCGGGTTTATGTGGAAACCATCTAAACAGCACTTCGACAAGAACGCAGATATGACGAGAGATCGTGAAGCATTCTGGTTTCCCGCCAAACGGTATGGATGGGGGTGGGGCCCACCCAAGCGTTGGCAGGGATGGCTTGTTCTGATTTTGTATTTCCTTCTAATCGCGTTGTGTGCAGCATTCTTCCTGCGGCACGACCGGATCGCCGCATTTCTCTCCTGCACCGCAATTCTGACGGCTGCACTCTTGTTGGTGTGTTGGATCAAGGGCGAGAGGCCTCAGTGGCGTTGGTGAGTCAAATAGAATCGTCGAACAAGCCATTGCAGCCCATCGCGCGAGGAACGCGCTCCGGCTGAACGGCGGCGTTAGGATGCGGAGGCCTTATAGATTGCGAACTGAGCATCATAGAGGAGAACACGACAGTGAAATCCAGATGTGCAAGATGCAGGTTTCGGAACTATGCGGAGCGAAAGCCAAATTCATTACTTGCCCGGATTTGGCGATGGCACACCGGGTGGTGTCCGGGCTGGAAAGCCTACCAAAGAGAATTGGCTGAGAAAGAAACGCCAAGACATCCTAACCACTCAATGCAGCGGATGCGGCAGGCCGCTCCGCTGATCTCGGCCGTTCGCATTTCCGCGAAATCTGTTTAAAAAGAGGTTCTGCAAGAAAAAGGAGGCAAGGAATGAGACACACAAGTCTGGTGGTGGCGGCAGTCGCTGCAGTCGCGCTTCTGGCTCATGCTTCGGCACAGGCACAGGAGTTGAAGAAACTCAGTCTCGACGACGCTTCGGTGATTGGACTCACAATCCAGACCGATGAGCAGGTCAAGACTGAAGGCAAAGCATCCATCAAGATCACGACGGCCTGGCCGACTATAGTATGCTTGGGCGAAGTCACGGGACTGGATGTTGAGGAAGCCAAGCTCGTGTACAAGGCGAAGGTGAAAACTGAACTCGACGGCGATGCTTTCCTCGAAATGTGGGTTCAGGTCGGCGGCGGCCAGTACTTCTCCAAAGGAATGAACGACCCTGTCAAGGGCAAGTCAGACTGGAAGACGATCCAGACCCCGTTCATGTTCCAGAAGGGCCAGAAACCCGATAAGGTCACGCTCAACATCGTGATCAACGGCAAGGGGACCGTCTGGGTTGACGACATTGTTCTGTCCAAGGAAGCGCTGAAATAGGATTGCAGAACGTAGAGGGTCCACTGTACGGCTCGCCTGCGGCTGGCTCGCAGCCGGTGACCTCCAACAGGCCCAACCAGGCGCTTCGTAAGCCGGGGACAGAATACTGATATTGTGTTGACGCGTCAGGTGCTTCTTCTTACCACTGCTTTATCGTTTGTAGCTCGGACTGGTGTCTGTATGGCCTTTTTCCGGTAACTGAGATTCACGGCCACCCGATACGGAATCCCCCGCCAGCTGCGGAACACTCGTTTCAGAATGTTGGGAAGGGTGTACGTCTGCCGGAAAATCCAATTATAGCCCTCCTGCAGTTCTTCGACAGTCATATTGACAGGCTGAAATACAACCTCACTTGTGTGATACTTTGACCAATCTCGTTCCAGAATGCGTTGATCCTTCTCCATTCTGTCGTATAAGCGCGTCCCGGGGAATGGTGTGAGGATATGATACTGGGCAACGGCAATCCGATTTTTCATGACAAAATCAAGGGTGTGCTGAAAAACGGAAGGATCGTCATTATCCAGGCCGAATATAAAGCTCCCGATAACATTGATACCCGCACGATGAATTTTGCTGATGGCTTCTTCGTAATCTTCGGCCTTACTCCATGGTTTGTTGATGCCCTTGAGATTATTCTGGGAAAGGCTCTCAAGACCGATAAAGGCATATCGCCCGCCGCTTTTTGCATACAGCCGAAGGAGTTCATCATCCTTGGCAAAAGTAATGGAGGTCTGCCCGCCCCATTTCTTTTTCAACGGGATCAAACCGCTGAACAGCTCCTTCGCATAATCGGGCTGCCCGCAAATGTTATCATCGGCAAATAAAAAGTGCCCTGAGTCGAATGTGCGGATTTCATCCAGCACCTCTGCTACGGGCCGCGTTCGGAACTTACGTCCGAATACACCTGTGACGGCGCAGTAATCACAATTGTAAGGACAGCCCCTTGTGGCCTGAATTGTGTAATAATTCGTATACATGGCCTTGTTGAGCAGCTCCAGTCTGGGAATTTTCATCTTTTCCATCGTGCACAGCGTGTCTGAGTGATAGGTGGTTTGCATTGATCCTGATTCAAAATCGATTAATAGCTGCTTCCATATCTCCTCGGCCTCCCCGATCACGACTGCGTCGGCGTGTTTGAGGGCCTCCTCCGGCATCGCGCTGACATGGACACCGCCCAAAACCACGGGAATACCTCTTTTCCTGAATTCATCGGCTATGGCATAAGTACTGGGAATCTCCGCCGTATAGCCGGTGATGCCTACCAGATCAACCTTCTGTTCGTAATCTAACGGAGTCACACGAGCATCATGAATGGCGACATTCCAACCCGGCGGCGTGAGCGCTGCCACTGTCGGCAACCCCAAAGCAACAATGCCGGCTTTCCCGTGCCGGACCTTTCCCCAATAACCACCTTCACTTTTAGGAAACACCAAGAGCAACTTCATAGAATCATTATCTCCTCTAAGGACGGCTAAAGCCTGGCGGGCAACCGCTGGAGGAGTGCAAGAGGTCTTGGCTGCGCTTTCCAGATACGGGTGCCGCGAGACTCATGAACCATCTTAGCACAGGAAGCGGGCTTTTGCTCGTCTAAGAAGATTCATTACCTTTCCCCGATGTACTGGGCCCCAAAAAGCGACCTGAATAGCGCCCTGCCGATCGTGGAAGGAGCAGGGGTACCTTTGAGACCCTTCAAACCTAAGCGAGATCATGCGTTGTGACCATCTGATCGGCTCTATATCGCTTGCACTTGTGGCCTAGTCATTTCACGAGCTGCGATGAGAATGCCCTCGCCGGTCAGTAGGCTACGTTCATTTCTCTCAGAGGTGAGGAGTTTGAAGTTTTGGGTATAGTAGTGAAGAGGACCCAACAAGTTCGCGAGGGTCATAAAAGCCAAGGATTGCCAACTGAGGAAGACCTCTGCATCGAACCTCTTGTCTAAAATAACTTTAGCAGAATTTATAAGTGATGTTAAATTTACCATTTAGCTAACTCCTTTCAATCTTCACTTTATGATTGACATACAACTTGAGGCAAAGTTCCTGGAATTCTAGGAATTCTGGGGACACCATACTTAATTCTCGGTGCCGTCACCCGCCGTTAGAAGCTGCTACCGAAACTCCGAGTATGAACGCGGGGTCACCCTTCACTCCCCAATAGAGAAGCATTCCGCTGCACATGATCAGTCGCGGAGTCTTCATGGCTATCGCTGGGTGTAGGCGTTGGGCCTTGTGGCGCTTCCTTGCCAAAGCCCTTCCCATGACAAACAGGGACGTATGATGCGCTCCATCGGCACGCTTGAGCGGCCGTTGGGCCAAATGCGTCTAGTGCCTTGTAACAGGTGATGTGGTAGGTGTTTGCAGTTGCAAATGCCTACCACATAAGGGTTGACGGACCACTAGTCCCCTACTCTGGGGGCGGGTCAGGGGATCGCGTGCGGTGTGCCGAGGTATGGGAAAACCGTGAGAATGTCGGTGTGCGGCTTGAGGCCGGTGGGGGGAATATCGCCCTTGGAGAGGAAGGCGAGGCGATGATCGATGACGTCGTCAGTAAAAACGCGGCCGTTTGGATACTTCGCGGGCTTCGAAGGATCGAAGCACAGCATGTCGGGCAGAATGCGGTGAGCATCGATCGCGGCGATTGCTTCTTCGCGGGTGTAATTGCCCGTATGCCCCATCAAGTGAACAAACTGATCCGTCCAACGCTTGCGATCGTTGACCGGCTCGCTGGCGTTGAATTCCAATTTGGTGTCGTCGGTATTGAAGAAGCTGCTGACGCTCGGGTGGCCAGCGCGATCGACATGAAGCAGCTTGCCGTCCTTGCGCACGCTGCACCGCCCCCAGATCCGGATCTCCGGGTTCGCGCCGAGCTCGCTTGTCGGCAGCTCGATCACTGTCGAGAACACATTGGCTTCCGTATTTGAATCCACGCCGGTCCACGGAGACTTGCCGCCGAGGTGGGGTGCGGTGAAATTTCTGCCGCCCGAGGTATCGAACAGATTCTTGATTCCGTCGTAGTCGAAAAAGAAAGCGTCGCTGCGAGTACCGGCGAAGAACGTGTAGGCGCCGGACTTGACGATGTTGGGGTTGGCGCCGAAGGAGACCTCGGCATCGGCGATGATCTTCGTCCCAACAGCTTCGACCGAGCGGGATTCCGCACCTTTTGCCACGAAGACGTTCACGGTCTGCTTACCGTTTTGCGGTGGCGAGAACACGTAACTGATCGCGATGTCCGTCAGGCAGTCTTCGTCGTTGTCAATGTTGAGGCGGTAGATGGCGTCAGGATGGAGCGCGTCGGCACTCGGATTTGCATTGAGGATGATCACAGTCCTCGACGGGTCAGTGGGCGACTGGAACGCGTAGAGGTCGCAGAGGTCGAGTCTTTGGTCCCCGAGAGGTGGACCGAGACTGAGTCCAGTAAAATGGTTCGACATGATGTTCTCCTTTCGCGATGTTAGATCGGCGCCTCAGCCAGGAAGCTACAGCCCTTTGCTCGCGCGATATAGCAGTTGTTGGTAACTTTGATGCCGGAAATCCGATTCAGATTCGGTGACTTGACAATTTTTCAAGTGAAATGGTATCTGAACCTTTTATGTCTGTGTCCTTCAAGAAATTGTTGGGCAAGCTAAACCCCCTTTGTGAAGCTTGCCGCCACGAGGATGCTGTATGCCTGCTAGTTCATTCCCGCAATTCCACTCTAGGCCCTAACTTTTATTTATAATTTGAGCCTAGTCTTGGCTACTCATTTTGCACTTCTTATGCCAAGCCTCTATGCTCTTTATGGTAAACCAAATTAGCCTGTTTTATTGATGACTTGTACTGCTTGAGAGACATGCCGCTAAGTTGGGAACTTTTCTCGAATCACCCCTCTTTGGGCGTTCATTGCCCTTCCAAGGCTCCAATGGGCCATTTTAGCCCAAGCCTCATCGCCCACGTCGACGGATAAGTCACGTTCAGCCCTATTTTCTGTATGCGCTCTCATCACCATGGCTCGGGCGGCTGAAGCGCCAAACAAGCCGCCAATTACCTTGAAGGTTATCGACAATGGCACCTCGTGCAGTCATTGGTCGTCCAGAAAGGCTACAAAGACTTCGAAGTGTTCAGAGGCATTCATCATATCTTGCCAACAAGAAGGCGTTCGAGGCGCTGACAAAGGGCCTATCACTCTTCATCTAAAACCTCGCGCACCGTAGCTAGAAGCTCTCGCATGTCATACGGCTTATTGACGAAGCCCTTGGCTCCCATGGCCAAGGCTTCACTGCTGGAACCGGTGACGGAATAGCCGCTCGCGATCAATACTTTTGCCTGTGGGTCAATGTTGAGGATCTCTTCGAGGCACTGTTTGCCGCCCATTTCCGGCATAATAAGGTCCAAAATCACGAGAGAAATGTCTTGTCGGCCAGTCGTATAAACTTCCAAGGCGTCCCTTCCGTTGACTGCCGTAAGCACTCTGTAACCGGCTCGGGTCAGAATCCTTCCGCCAAGGTCTCTGATCAACTCTTCGTTATCCACGAGAAGAATGGTCTCGCTGCCTCCTCGCGGAACCGGCTTTACCAATGCTTCTTCGGCTTGGGATTCCGAGACAATGCAGGAAAGTAAATTCTTGAACGTGGTACTCTGTCAGGCTCGCTGTAACATGCTATGTGCCCGCGATGTTGTTTCACAATGCCATAGATCATTGCCAAGCCAAGAGCATACGCGGCCTCTGACCGCTCTCGTTCATAAGTTCGGTCGCGGATTCTTCTCCAAAAAGACTCCACATCTGATTAACTCGGAAGAGTCACCGGCAACTTTCACGCTGTTTTTTGTCCGGGGTTAGGGTGGGAATTCAATCTGGAGGTGGCTTGCAATGAGCAGATCGACTGCCAAAAAGGCCAAGGCGGCCCGCAGGATCTTGGCAACTCGCCTGGAGGGGAAAAGGTCCAAGAAGATCGGCCTGCCGCCGGGCACGCTCGTTCATGTGGGAGAAGAGTTCATCGAGAAAAGCAAGATTTCCGTCATCGCCTACGACGAAACGTCATGCCAAGAGAAGGAAATTACGAATGTCTCCGATCTGGCGCCATTTAAAGATAGCCGGACCACGACCTGGATCAATGTTGACGGTATCCACGATGTGACTACCGTTGAAGCGCTTGGCGAGTTGTTTCATTTGCACCCTCTTGTGCTCGAAGATATTGTGAATGCCACTCAGCGGCCGAAAATAGAAGATGCCGGGGATTACCTCTTTATCGTTTTGAAAGTTCTCGATTATAATGAGGAATCGGACGAGATAGCTCTCAGGCAACTAAGCCTCGTCCTGGGTCCTACGGTTCTGCTTTCCTTTCAGGAAAGAGAAGGAGACCTGTTCAATCCGGTGAAGGAAAGACTGAAGGGGGGTAACGTTCGTATCAGAAAAGGTGGAGCAGATTATCTTGCCTATTCCCTCATTGATACTGTGGTTGACAACTATTTCGCTATTCTGGAAAAGCTTTCCGAAAAAATGGAAGTGATGGAAGAAGAGCTGGTAAAGAACCCCGGCCGTGAAACTTTGCAAGGGATTCATCGGATGAAGACCGACATGATCTACCTCCGCAGATCCATCTGGCCCCTGAGAGAGGTGGTCAACACATTGGGACGCGGCGAGTCGGCACTGATCAAGGACTCCACGCTACCATATCTCAGAGACGTTTACGATCATACGATTCACGCCATCGATACACTGGAGACGTTTAGAGATATAGTTTCCGGCATGCTGGATATATATCTGTCGAGTGTGAGCTATAAGCTCAACGAAATTATGAAGGTTCTGACCATCATCGCCACGATCTTTATACCGCTGACTTTTTTGAGCGGATGGTACGGAATGAATTTCAAGGACATGCCGGAACTAGCCTGGCGTTGGGGATATCCTATGGTAATTGGTATTGCGCTCACGATGGCGACTACTATGTTGATTTATTTCTGGCGCAAGAACTGGTTGTGAATTTCCACGGCCTGAGGCAAACGTGCTTTTGGAGCAGACTGATTCCACGCTCGGAACATAAGGCTCGGTCGAGTTGACAAAGGTTTGTGCGGGGTATATACCCGGCATTCGAATGGCCGGAGGGCACATGAATACATTGTTTTACTTGTGTTTTACCGTAATTGGATCTCTTGTTTCTGGCCGCGACCGTCTCGGCTGGAAACAAGCAGATTGTCGGCTGGGTGGAAAAGGCTCGGATTTCCCCCGGTAATCTGGTGCTTCAAGCTAAGATGGACAGCGGCGCTGATAATTCTTCCCTGAACGTCCCGGACGTTGTTGAGTTTGAACGTAACGGTGAAAAATGGGTTCGATTCGAGTTAGTCAACGATTTGGGCCAAAGCGTGGTCATCGAACGAAGGCTAGTGCGCATCGCGAGGATAAAGCGCCATCGAGGCATGCGTCAGGAAAGGCCGGTCGTGCGCATGGGCATTTGCGTCGGCAATTACTACAAAGAAGCTGAAGTTAATCTCGTCGACCGCAGCAAGTTCAAGTATCCATTGCTCATCGGTCGCAGCTTCATGGGGGACAGGCTGTTAATAGATCCTTCCGCACAATTTACCCTGGAACCCGGATGCGGGGAGCAACCGAGCGTTGAATAAACTTCATCTCTATGTGTTGGCCGTCGTCCTGACGGCTCTCGGCCTTGGACTGTTTGTTTACAAGGCTTATGTTTCTGGCTTCCCGCTGGCGCCCCGAACGAAAGTCCAGGTCTGGAATGTTGAGGCGCGTGTCAGTTTCGTGGCCCAGGACAAACCCGTTAAGCTCTCAATGTTTATCCCCAGCAGCACGAGACGCTTCGCGATCGCGGACGAACACTTTATCTCCAGCGGCTACGGACTCGTAGCATCCGTAGAAGAAGGCAACCGGAAGGCTGTCTGGTCGATCCGCCAGGCACGCAGAGAGCAAAACATTTATTATCAGGCAGTCGTGCGTGCGGTGCGCACAAAGGCTCCGAGAATAGAAGAGGAAGCACCGGAGGTCACCAGCTCCGGCTTTGAGGGCCCCCGTCTTGAAGCGGCAAAATCTCTCATTGCCGAAATCCAGGCCAAGTCCGCGGATACTCAAAGCTTTGTGGCGGAACTGATCAAGAGGCTAAATCACGCTGAGCCCGGAGACAATGTGGCCCTGCTTCTGGGTCCGAAGCCCACTCTGCCTACGAAGGTGGAGGTGGCTGTACGATTACTGGCGCAGGCCGGTATACCTGCCAGGGTCGTGCAAGGCATACGTCTTCAGGAAGAAAAGCACGATTTTTCAAAGAAAACCAATCTGCTGCATTGGCTGGAGGTTTACGACAAGAAGCAGTGGCTCTCCTTCGATCCCCTGCGCGGCAAAACCCCTGTGCCGGATGACTGGCTCCGCTGGTGGAGCGGATCGCAGAACCTGGTGCACCTGGAAGGGGGAAGCAAGCTCAATGTGGTGGTCTCGGTGAGCCCCAAAGTTGAGGAGGGGATCACAGCAGCGGTTTTGCGGGGAGAGATCTCTAAACCGCTCTTGTTGAAACTCTCTCTCTTTGGCCTGCCCGTGAACACTCAGGCCGTTTACCGGGTCATGCTCCTCGTTCCTATCGGGGCATTTATCTTGGTAATATTGCGCAATATTGTGGGAATCAAAACTTTCGGAACTTTTATGCCGGTGCTCATTGCCCTTTCCTTCCGGGAAACTGGGCTGTTATGGGGCATTTTCCTATTCACATTGATAGTGGCGACGGGACTAGCCATACGATTCTATATGGAACGGCTCAAGTTGTTGCTCGTACCGCGGCTCGCCGCTGTGCTCATTGTTGTGGTCCTTTTGATGGCTGCCCTAACTGTTTTGACCAACAGTCTCGGTATACATCGCGGGCTGTCCGTGGCCCTGTTTCCCATGGTCATTCTGACCATGACCATCGAAAGAATGTCTATTGTGTGGGAGGAGCGAGGCCCCGGAGAAGCCCTAGTGGCAGGGTTTGGCAGTCTGGTGACCGCGGCCCTGGCCTTTTTGGTTATGAACGTGAAATATGTAGAGCATTTGGTGTTTGTATTTCCTGAACTGCTACTGGTCCTGCTGGCTGCCACCCTGCTTCTGGGACGGTACTCGGGCTATCGTTTGATGGACCTCTATCGATTCAGCGCACTGGCTAAAGGCTGAAAGCGATGTTTGAAACTATCAGGGCATTCAAGAAGAAAGGTGTGCTGGCCATAAACAGGCGAAATGCGGATTACACATTGAAATACAATCCGCGAAGGCTTTATCCGCTCGTTGACGACAAACTGCGCACCAAACAGCTAGCTCAAGCCAACGGTATCGCGGTACCCGACCTGTACGCAGTGGTCGAGGTGGCGGGACAGGTCCACACATTACCAGAAAAACTCAGGGAGCATTCTGATTTCGTGATTAAACCTGCTCAGGGGAGCGGCGGAGAGGGGATTTTGGTTATTGCCGACCGTCTTAACGGTAAGCTTAAGAAGCCTGATGGGGTCATCATAACCTGGGAGGAAGTGAACCACCACGTCTTTAATGTTCTCAGTGGATTATACAGTTTGGGAGGCCAACCTGACCAAGCGCTGGTGGAATACCGAGTCAAATTCGCGCCGGTGTTCGAGGAGATCAGCTATCAGGGCGTGCCTGATATTCGCATCATTGTTTTGATGGGCGTTCCCGTCATGTCTATGGTTCGTCTGCCCACTCGATTGTCGGACGGGAAGGCCAATCTGCATCAGGGGGCTATAGGCGTGGGAATCGATATAGCCACAGGGACTACTCTAGGCGGGGTCCTGGGAAACGATATAGTGACCGATCATCCGGACACAGGGCGGCCGGTCACCGGCCTGACCATTCCGGATTGGGACGACTTGCTGAAGCTGGCTGCACGGTGTTGTGACCTGACAGGCCTGGGATATCAAGGTGTCGACATAGTCCTGGACAAAGACAGAGGGCCTCTGATTCTTGAACTGAATGCCCGCCCGGGTCTGAACATTCAGATAGCAAACAACGCGGGTCTTCTATTGCGACTGGAGCTGGTAGAACAGTGCCACTCCGAATTGCACACCGTTGAGCAGCGTATCGCATTCGCGAAGCATCACTTTCGTGCCACCAACATCCCGCCAGGTTGAGGCCGGGAGACCGAAAAGCCTGGCAATATGGCGGTTTCTAAAAGTTTTGTTCGAACTGCTTGTGCCGGAATGGAATCAGAGACACGATTCTTGGCGATTGCCATGTCTCAGTCCCGCGTGGAACGCGGGTTTGCCGGTCATTCGTCACCCCGGACTCCGATCCGGGGTCCAGTCGATCCGGGGCCACTCCGGACTGGTGGGACAGGCATCCTGCCTGTCGCTTAATGACGGGCAGAGATTCGCGGCCGTCCCACCGAGGAAGGAATTGCTCCGGCAAGCACCTCGCAATGACGGTTTCGAACATTCGTGTTGCCGATTTCGAGATCAAACGGGCATTACTTTTGGATTGGGAATCCGTATAAGTTTACTAAGAATGCTTCTAACGCTTTGAGTTGCCGAAGGAACAGAATATTATCACTAAAGATTCTTCGGGGTTATACCGCCTGCGGGCCCGAGTGTACAGGTCGAACGCGGCCGAGTTCGACTCTATTGAGGTTTCCTTGCCGATTGCCACGGGCTTGCACCATGGTTGGCACACGGGAATTTGAGGCCGGTTTCCGAATCGTTGTGGCAACCTTTGTATTTGGAACCACAGCCACCGGCACACTCATTTTGCGAGGGCCGATCTTCTTACCGTGAGCAGAGGGTTTGGCCCAACTCGATGCTTTAACGGCAAGGGGGTCGATTCCATCCCGCCGTCCCCCGACCGGATATACATTCGCCCCATTGAAGCCGAGATGCTGGAAGTCAACCCCCAGCTCAATCCGGTACACCCGCTGAGGCTCAGTGCGCTTTGCTACCTTCAGAACGATCAACCCATTAACCTCCTCCACAGATTTTATGAGAAGTTCCGAACCGACAGCATGAGCAACAACAGGGGCGTTTTGAGGACTCGCAGAAATGGGGCGCTTGGCAGGCGCTTTTACGGGCTCCGCAGTTCCCTGGATTCGCGGCTGGGACTGCCATTCTCCCAACAGAACAATAACGTAGTTGTCTATCTGGCGGACCTTGTGATCGGGTACCGGAGCTGTCCCGAAATCCAAAACGACCTGCGCGCCGTTACGGGTGTTGGCAATTCGGACCTGCAGGGCGGAATCCTTCTCCAATCCCGTGACCCGAGGCTCCTGCGTCACGCCGGCGGCAGGGATGCCTATTACTAATCTCGAAGGACTAGCCATTACGCCCACCGTATGGCTCCCAATTTGCCTCTCTGATTTTATGGCTACGCGTCGTAAGTCGGGCGAGGCGCTGACTTCAGTTATCGCATTAGAGGCCAACACATTGGAAGTACAAATGATTGTAGAAAGGGAGCATACAGCAAATATGATCGGAATGAGAACTTTGATCCGTAAAATCATGGCAACCTCTCATGAGCAAGAACTCCCAGAAGGGAGCCAAGCTTGGCGCGATACTATCACATGGAGATGTGCCAAGTCAACTAATTATGTAAATACAATAAATTATGCTTAAATGATAATGTAAAATAGAGGGTGATCAGGCGCCCGGTCCGACCGCTTGTCCCCCAGGGCCCGGGGACGGGGGCTCCAATATCTCGCAGGCTTTACCGGGCTCTTGCTCGGTTAAGTGCTGCTGGAGACGGGCGGCAGGAATCCTTTTGAGCACAAGGAAGGGTTCGAGTTTTTCGGATTCTTTGTTCCAGATGTACTGTTTCAGTTCAAAAAAGCCTTGGCCTTGTTCATAGAGAATGACCCACCATTCATGTTGCTTGACCGCATAGCAAATCTTTATCTTCTTCACCTCGGGAGAGGCCTTTGCCATTACAATCGCCGCATCTCTAACTTTCTGATCTTCCCATTCCTGTTTGCAGGCCCGCTTTGCCCACCAGGTGGCTGAAGCGGCTCATCTAGTTTTGGTTGCCGGTCTTTTGGCTCCGGCTTCTCCGCGAAAGGGTTGTCAGCGTTCACTGCCGGCATCTGCGCGGCGGGCCCCGGTTTGACAGAACCATACTCCGGGGTCTTTGCGGCTTGTGAAGTCGGCGCGACCTCTTGGGGGATGATGGGTTTGATCAGAGACCCACTTTCAGTCCTCATTTCAGATTGGGAGGTACTCTGGTTCTGCAACGGCTCGCCGGCGTTTCTAATTGCTTCCTGGGAAGGAACTATGCATCCTGAACCGCACAACGCACCAATCCATAATAGACCTGTAATGAGAACCCCGCGCCTCATGGAGTTTCTGCTGACCTCATTTCTATGCGGTTTTGCGTGACCAGCCTGCCAAGGACAAGGCTACCAGTGGCCACACGGGCCCTCATGCCCGGGGGTTATACTTAGTCTGATTTTCCTGCGGTGACCAGAGAAAAATGGGTGATACGTAACCATTCACTGACGCGGGGAGCATCGAAACATGCAGAATGTCTATCTAACGGCAGAGAAACCTGAGAAGAGCCCAACCAAACGACCCGCCCCGCGATTTCTGCGATCTCGGCGATCTCAGTCGTGAGAGATCTCCCGTCTTACTGGATGAACCCCCCGTATGGCTGAATGATTAGGGTGATACGAGTCTGCTTCCAGAGGAACGGCAATCGGGGAGCCCTTTATCGCAAGAAAGCCCCCCGCTTTGAATCCAGAGGCCCTCAAAAACCTTCTGCTTGGATGTAAATCCTGTGAGCATCAGGATGTTTGCTCGCAGCGGGAGCCGAGGGACCGCACCCCGGGGGGGGCATCTGCGGAAGCGCCTTGGGAATTGGGCCTCTATCCAGACCGAACTGGTTGGCCACAGCATCAAAAACGTACCTGAGAAGTCCGAGCGCATGGGATGAGGCCGGAAAACTCAACATAACCGCCAGGATCCCTATCAAGATTTTAGTTTTCATGACAAACTTTCCACCATTATTTTAAGCTATTAATTATAATGTTTCATCTAAAATGTCAATAATTATCTACCAAGGGCCTTGCCCCGTGATCGCGCAAACGGAGGGTCACTGGATCTTGCCGGATTTCCGTGGCGCCGGTATACATGGCGGAGGACAGTACGGCGGAGGCGGCGGTCCTGTACGTCAGATAATGGGGTGGAATGCGACAGGGAAACGTCGGGGCTACACACAAAAAGTACCAGGCGCCATGCTCTTTCATGCCCATCAGGGTGGTGTCCAATGGAGGCGTAGAGGCGCCCCCCGTACCGCCGCCATGGGATGCCGCACACAATTGCAGGAGAACCGCAATGGTAATTGAAACTAAAGTGAGAGTCTTCATTTCGTCACCCTGTTATTATTTCAATGTGATATAGGTCTATTATATCAAAACAAGAACTTATTTTCAAGCATATATCTCCTTGACCATAAAATGTCCTGCAAAACGCTCATAAGAGGGATAGCCTCCGAAAAATGGCCGCTGCCACAAGATCATTTGTGGCCCTTAAATCCCGGATGATTTACAATCTTGTGCCACCGATTCTATCTGGTGGTAATAGTAACACCCGATTAATAGTCCCGCGAAAGTGAGCACTCATGGAATGGCCGCTGTTTGTAGCGAAGAGCATTGTTGGGGGCGCTCTCAACCCCATATGCATATCACTCCTACTTTGTCTGACCGGCGCAACTCTCTGGATTCTGCGGCCGCGTAGGCGTGTCGGCGTCATCCTGGTGATGAGCGGATCACTAGTGTTGCTGGTCATGTCCCTGCCTTTGACCGGAGATCGGCTGGTGCGCTCACTCGAACTCAAAGCAGGAGAATACGCAGATCCGGGAGAACTTTCGCGCAACGATGTGAAGTGGATCGTGGTTCTCGGAGGAGACCTTCGGGGAGGGGAATTATCGCCGGCAGATCGCGTAGCCTACAGTTCGCTTGTGCGGGTGATGGAAGGGATACGTTTGTGGAAAGCCATGCCCGATAGCAAGCTGGTGCTTTCCGGCGGGACCTACTCCCCGCGAAAGATGACCACGGGACTTGGGATGGCCTTATTGGCTCGTGAATTAGGCGTGCCTGAAAGCGCGATTGTATTGGAGAACCAGTCTTGGGATACCGAAGGCGAGGCACGGCTTCTGAAGCCTATCCTGGGGGAAAATAGGTTTGCGTTGGTAACGTCCGCCTACCACATGAGGCGATCGGTCTTGAGTTTCAAGCGCATGGGTCTGGACCCAATCCCCACGCCGGCAGATTTCATGAAAAAGGGGGTCTTCCAACTAGGCGTCGGCACCTGCCTGCCATCCCCAATGGCCCTGGAGTTGTCCCAAACGGCAATCCACGAGTACGTGGGGACCTTGTGGCTCACCATAAAGGGGCTGTTCAAGTGATTAGTCCCCTAGGTGCCGGTTTGAAACCCGCCCTTACCGAGCAAGTTATATTTGGCAATAAGGTTAATCGTGGAGATCGACGGTGGACATCATCATTCGGAAGTGAGCGCGGAGCAGCGAGCGTTTAACACCGTCCTCACTGCAGTCAGTTTTTGATTTGCTTCGTCCAGCTCTTGTTTTTCGGTATCTGTAAGACCGGAAAACAGGCTGTGTTCCCGTTTTTTGAGCGCATTGACCTTGCGCAACAATTGAACCAGCGTCAGCCTGAGATCAGCGCAGCTCCCAGTTACTTGATCTCCTGTCCTGGATTTTATTGCTCCGAGTGTCCTGGGAGGTTGTTGCTTCTCACCCGACCGACTGTGTGGTGCTATGGGGACCCTCCGTATTCGGTCCCTCAGTTCATCCGCACTGTAAGTCAAGCGGGGCCGTGGAGGATCTTGAACCGCCCGCGGCCATCCGTGCAGCGCGCCCAAATTACTTTCAGGAGCTTTGCTCCCAATTTCAGTGGTCTTTTGCTCCATCCCGCCTGGATGGCCAACCGCCCCCGGCACGCTTTCCATACACCAGAGAAAGAGGGTCACCACGATTAGAGGCTTCCAGCGGTGAATGCGTCGGTCTGTCATAGGAACCGGCTCTGTTTTCGGGTTGTCCCTCACCATAATTCTTGGGTCCGCCCCTTTCGGCAGACCATACCACAAGCGCGGCCAAAAATATAAGGCTTTTGAGATAAATAATTATAATAATTGCCACTGTTCCCTAATGTTTTGAGTTGAGCCTAATTCCCACCCCTCCTCACTTAGAGAGCCTGTAAGCATAATATCATGATATATCATGGTATTATCAGTAATACAGAGAAAAAGGATTGAGTATAAAAATTGTCTGTTTACAATTATCCTTCAATTATGGTATGATATCGACAGTAATCAATGTTGTCGCTAAGTCAAGGTTGATATTTTGTTGAATTTGCTGACTATATTTCCTAAGTGGAAACTAACCGCCCTCTGTCTCCTGGGCCTCATGCTCGGAGGGTGTATCGGCTTGATTCCTTCCCCTTTCAGACCCTCCCCCGGACCGCAGAAGGCCCCGCAGGCCGCTGACCTTGCCGAAGCCTTTGACATCGTGTGCAGGAACTATCGCCTCGGGCCCGATGACCAGATCGGGTTGCTCTTTCAAACCGAATGGAACATCCCCGTGGGGACCTACAAGCTCGATACGCTCGATCAGATAGGCATCAAGTTCATCCTTGATCCCCAACTCAATGAGACTGTGACTATCCGCCCCGATGGAATGATCACTCTTCAGGCCATTGGGGAGGTCCAAGCCGTAGGCCTGACCCCTGACCAACTCGCCAAACGGATCGAACAAAAGTTTCTGGACGCTCACATATTCAGCAAAGACGAAACACGGGGAGAGCTGAAGAATTACCGGCTGGTAACGGTTCATGTGAACACCTTCTATGAAAAGGTGAAGAAGCTGACAGACTCTTTGACAACCCTGACCGGCGGCAGCCAGACCGGTCTCACTGTAAAACCTGACGGGACCATCGATCTCCCTCTAATAAATGAAAGAGTTTTATGCGTAGGGCACACTGTCAGAGAGGTGGAGAACACCATCAACAGGCTGTACAGGTCCGGGCCGCTCGAGCATGTGGTTGCCTCGGTTTCGCTCACCTCAGCCAAGTCGCGCAAGTTCTATGTGCTCGGCGAAGTGGGCAGTCAGGGGGCCATCCCCTACACCCAGCCCGTCACAGCGCTGCATGCTCTCGCCATGGCAGGAGGGCCGACCCGGGACACAGCGGACCTCACCAGCGTGATCCTCATATCCAAGAACGTTTACGGCAAACCCATCGGTCGGCGGCTGGACTTAAAGAGAATTCTTGATGTGGGAGACTTGGGCTCCAACATCATGATCAAACCATATGATGTCATTTATGTTCCAAGGACTTACATCTCCGACCTCAACCTTTTCATCGTTCAGTACCTCAATGCGATTACCAACATCAAAGCCTTCGCCGACAACTTGCGTGGCACATGACAGACAAGTGCCGACGACTGACAACTCCAAACACTGGAAAATCTGACGCTGACTTTGGCTCGAAGCTCTCAGTTCTTAAATGCGCTCCAACTCCCGCCCGCGCCTTCTCTTGACCTCCAGCCCTTAAACCGCTACGAAATAAGGGAGAGAGATTCCGGACTGCGGCTACTGGATATTACGTAATGGAGGATGGAGAACCATGACAGTGGACTATGGAGGTGCTGCAAAACCAGCTTTTAAGCCCCTCTACGCAAGGCTTCAACCCTTCTGCAGGCCTTATTAATGGGATGACAGTTAATTGTGAAGTTCGTCATGACAACGAGAACACCACCGAAAGTCTTAATCGTCTGCACAGCGTGCCTGATCCTGTTGGTCATTTACGCAGCGCTCGACACTTCAGGCTCTTTCCGGTTCAAGGAACGGCCAGGCTTCATGCACTATGGAATGCTGGCCGAAGCCTTTGTTTCAGGACAGCTTCACTTGAAACAGAAAGTGGACCCGGAACGCCTCAGGTCGCGTGATCCTCTGGATCCCAGCACCCCTTACCCGTTCATGTTTGATGCCATAATCTGGAACGGCAAATATTATTTCCAACACGAACCCTTGCCGGGGTTTCTTCGCGCCATGGTTCTCTCCGCTACGGGATTTGCTCTCTCCACAGGCGCCATCGTGGTCACGTTTGCTTTGGGGGTATTTATTCTTCTGGGTACACTGCTTTGCCTCATGCGCCGGCATTATTTTCCGGAATCTCCCGCCTGGATGCTATGGTATATCTGGTTGTCGTTCGCCCTTTCCGGGATACAACTCTACATTGTGAGCCGACCTGTGGTTTATCATGAAGCGATTGCGGAAGGGTGTTTTTTCGTCTTGGCAGGATGCACGTTGCTGGTCAGTGGATTGAGCGGCGCGCGCCCTGGTTTCATGACACCATGCCTTTCCGGACTCTGCTTCGCCGTGGCTGTTGCCTGCAGGGCCTTTCTTGTTCTGTATCCCCTGTCTTTCTTGCTGAGCTTCCTCGCCTTTTCCGCGCTCCGCCGGGAGTCCGTAGCAGCCATCAAATGGGCCTTATCGTTTGCCGCCCCGGTTGCGTTGTCCATCGGAGGGCTCTTCGCCTACAACTATTTCAGATTCGGAAACTGTCTGGATTTCGGCAAGGGTCACGTTATCTTTCCGGCCTTCCCGGATTACCTGTACCTTTCCGTGGGGGGCAACTTCTTCAGTTGGAAACACGTCCCCTATCATCTTTACCACTACCTTCTCTCCTTTCCCTCGATAGTCAGTAAATTCCCTTTTCTGCGTTATCCTTACGAGGCATTCTGGATTAATGGCACCTATATGATCAAGGAGCTGGTCTGCTCCGTGTTCATCACCATGCCTGTTCTTTTGCTGTCGCTGCCGTTCCCCTTGCTCATTCGGCGCCTTCAAACAAAGAATAAGCTACCTCTGATTGTGATTTTCTTTGGAGTATCTTCTGTGGCGGTCCTTGCAGTTTTGTCTCTTCGTTCATCGGAGCTACCGCCCGCTATTATTACGATTTTACTCCTATACTGTTTGTTCTCGCTTATTGCAACTTGGCCGTATTCTGGGATAGCGTCACCACTGGCTCCCGGAGCAAGACTATAGCCCGGATAGTTTTGTCACTTCTCTTCACAGGCAACCTCCTGATGGGCCTTCTGCTGGGTTTGACGGGGACAATACAATGATGTGGGTCGAATATAAGTTTATTGCGGCAGTACTAGAGATGAAGAAGGGCTCATCGCGTACGGCGTACCCTTCGCTATCCGTCGCGGCGATCAGCCAGTAGTTGATGTTTACCCGCCCAATATTGACTCTGCTTGCTAAGTTGTCGCGTCTACCGTAATACAATTATTAAGAAACGTTGAAACGCCAAGATCGAAGCGATTTCACCTCTATGACTGAACGTCATTATTATTGCTCGAACACTGCGCCGCGAGAAGCGAGCCAACCAGACTCATTGGCCATATCGGGCACGGCTCGTGTCTTCGCGATCTTAACTCTCTTAATAACATTGGCCAGCTTGGTCGGTGCCGCACTATTTTCCGGCGCGCCTCTCAGAGACGACGCGGGGATCCTGCTTGACTGCGCAAGGCTGATCCTCCACGGGTGGCTTCCGTACGTGGATTACGTCGAAATGAACCCCCCGATGGCACACTACATCAATACATTGCCAATTTACCTGGCGAGCCTATCGGGCGTTGAATTACCGACAGCTTTTTATATTTTTGTGTTGGCACTCGCGATATATTCTGCGACCGCGCTCCTGTTTCTTTTGTCGAGACTCACCCCTGTTTTTTCGATTCCATCGCGCCTTGTCTTGGCCGCGGTCTGCCTCCTGTTTTCACTTTGGGTTTTAAGAGCCGGCGAATTTGGCCAAAAAGACCACCTGTTTGCGCTGGCTTACATTCCCTGGCTCTACTGCCGTCTGATAAGACATGGCAGCGGCGGCGTGCCGGCCTGGGTCGGCATCGTCATCGGCCTGATCAGCGGACCTCTGTTCTTGCTGAAGCCACATTTCTGCGTGATCATCGCATTGGTGGAAGCCTGGCTATTGTTCCTCAGCCGCAGGTTCTCGACCCTATGGTGTCCGGAAATTGTAGCTCTTGCAGGCTGGGTGGTTGCCTATGCGGTTCATTTTTGTTTTTTGCCGTCTGAAATGCGGGACGCATTCTTCTTCCGTTGGCTTCCATTCATAATCGCAAATTATGATGTTTACGATCATCCGATGAGCGACATCGCAACGCAGTTCTCTGCAAAATTCTGGCTCTTACAGATTCCTGTGATCCTCGCTGCGTTGGTTTTGATGGCCAAGCCGCGGCTGCCGAGCCACTGGAAATTGCAGTTGCACGGGTTAGTCGCTTCTACACTACTGGCATGGGGAATCTTTGTTGCCCAGCACAAGGGATGGACATACCACTTGATCCCCGCAATCTCTCTCGAGATTCTCTTGGCTGCCACATTGGTCATCATGCTCCTGGAGCGGGCACCTACGATGAATTTCTTCTCGAAAATGGGGCCTGCAGTCAGGACGGGGATGTTCTTGTTCGTCTGTTTCTGTCTGAGTTTACTGAGTATTGCTATGGCCTACGCCGTTTTCCAGTCCGGGAAAATTCCGGATTCCGTCAACGATTTTGTGCGCGTCATTAAACAACAGGTTGCACCGGACGAGACCGTTGCTTTCATATCTACGAGCGTGCCACCGGCATATCCGACGCTGATCTACGCAAAACGACTACCTGGGACGCGTTTCTTACAGGCATTCCCCATTGCCTATTTATACAAGGGAATGCGTCCCGACAAGGACGGGAGTCCCCCGTACCGTTCCCCCTCTGAAGCGACTCCTGAAGAGCGAAGATTTCTCAACGAGCTAGGGAGCGATATACTCAAGCACCGTCCCAAGTTGGTCTTTATTGATGCTAAGAATAATTGCCAAGCTTGTCCCAAGAATTTCCGAGTCGAAGAGTATTTGGCGACCGCAGGATGGTTACAAAGCTTTATGAACAGCTACAGGTTGACGGGATCGCTGCACGGATTCTCGGTGTACGTCCGCGTAGACTGAGCGATCAATAATAATAGATTAATTCCCCGAACACTCCGCCCATTGTTATGTCGAAATCGGTTGAAGCCCCCGTATTCTGGAAAAGCTGAGAGTCCTTGAACTGCACGCGTGTGCGCCGATAACCGCCCTTCAGGGCCATAGTCCCAAGCATGGTTTCCGGGCTGACAAATCCGGCGGAAAGCTCCCAATCAGTAACTTTTGTGTCTGAAAGTGGCCAACGAACCCGTCCTTCCAACATGGTGGACACACCCCAAAAGCAAAAGACAGGATTATAGACCCCGTGTATGCCAATGGTGACCGCGGCAGGGCCCGTTATGCTCTTCCCGCCTAGGGTCTGAATCGACTCCGTAAAGTTGGGGGAATACAAGTCAAAATCCATATCCACCCCAAATCGGGACCTGTTTCGCTGATAAATATCGAGGTCTGCGCCCAGTCGTATCCCTGTATATGTGAATCTAGCAGTGGCGCTCGGTTGACCTGCAATATTCTGAAAAGGCGCGATCCCGTCGAAATCCCTTACTTCATAGTAGAGACGTCCTGAGAGTCGGCTCAGTTGTACCCTCAGCATGTAGTCCAAAAATAGGTGTCCGCCGGACAAGTTGAAGTTGTCTTTCAGGTCCCAGTTTATTCCCAGGTCGGGGATACTCTGGTTCCCGTTGACAAGCTGGACCCAGGTCAGACGGCCCTTCATCTCCCCTTGAAGCCTCGGCAAGGATATAACGGGCGAAAAACCATCGACGAGCCCTGACAATTCCTGGGCTGCTGCCGGTGAGCCGCCGGCAGGAAATAGCAACACTCCACAGACTATGCCAGCGGCGAGACGAGGCAACCATCTACTGAACAAACGCTTTCTCGGCATCCGGACCTCTTTTTTCGGGTCTCTCCGGTGCGTTAAGACGGAGCCATGTTTAGCCTTCCTTTAGGCAGAAGTCAAGAATATTTTTATTATTAAATGAAGGTAGTTATAAAGTAACGTAAAAGTAAATTATAGGAATTGAAGGGGGTGTTGACTTGTCCGGGAGCCACATGGCCTGAAAGAATGACAGGCAGGATGCCTGTCATTCGCTATGAGGTATTTTACTTAGTTATGGCCGACAAGTATTTCGTGATCAAGTGGTCTAGTGCCATGTGGACATCCTCGACGGGCCCGTATTCGCCTTTGTCTGTCTCCACGTGGATCACATGCCGGGCGATCTCTTTCATCCTTCCCCCGTCGAAACCTACGATCGCCACCGGTATACCGCCGTTTTGGCCTGCGTATTCGAGAGCTTTGATTGCGTTCGGCGAGTTGCCGCTGGCTGAAATTCCCACCACTACGTCACCGGGTCTCATCAAGTTCCTCAATTGCCATGAAAAAATGTTGTCATAACCAATGTCGTTGGCCAGGCACGTGATAAATGCGCTGTTAGCTGTGAGGCTCAAGCAGCGAAAAGGCGTGTGTCCCTCGGGGGATGCGCAGAATCCGAAATCGTTCGCGAAATGGCACGCGGTCGCGGCGCTGCCGCCGTTGCCTAGAAAAAAGATCGTGTTGCCCGCCGTGCGGGCTTCGAGGAAGAGGTCTATAACGCGGCCAACAGCAGCGTAATCCAGGCCGCGCAGGATCGTAATGAGATGTTCCACGTAATCACGGGCGAACTCGGGGCCGGATCCGCTGTTCATGTCAGTCATAGCTATTTTTTCCCCTCACCTTCCCCCGGGCCCATCAACTTTTCCCTCACCGATCCCGCGTCTCCAATAACCCGTTTCGATGCTCCTGTTTCTGAGATGATCTTTTCTCTTACTCGTCCTCTTCTAATCGGGCTGGTCTTTTGCGACAAGTTCTCGGGACCTCCTCCAGGCAAGGGCTGATACTCCCACGGCGGTATTGGAGAATTGCCGGACCATAGGCCGACTCGAGCTTTCCTCGCCTCCTGTTCCAGCATTTCCAGCTCTTTCTCGAAAGTGAGGTACTTTTTGTACCACCACGCTAGACCTTTCCTAAGGAGTTCCTTGTTGAGGCATTCGCCGTCTACGAAAACCCAGGCTATGACTCTATCAAAATGATCGCGGAAAAGGGGCCTCACCTCCACCACACCCCCCAGGACCCGCCTGGATGTGTACAGATGAGCCGCCTTCCCAAAGTCCTGCGGTTCCACCGGGCTGTCAATCCCATAAAGACGGACGTTTTCTACCTTGCCCGTCTTCTGTCATCACTTTTATCTCGTCCGGTCGCACAACTCCGACAGCTTTCCCCATCCAGGACAAACAGGCATCGGGCGCTGCTAGCACGAGGACGAAGATTAACGCCAAACTTGCCCGTTTCATTGGATCTCCTATAGTGGCACTGCCCGTATATGGTTCGATCCGGGTTCTTTTGCGTGCAAATTTATCACCACGCTCCTGCTACACGAGGCTATTTTACCACTCTCGTGACTCGGTTGCCAAAGATCGGCAATTTTATTGTACTGCCCGGCGCTGCCGCTTGTCCTGAAACAGCCGGATCGGGCGATGCTGGGTTGTATTCCGGGACAATCTCTTTCAAGATGCGGCGTACTTCTATCTCATCGTTGTGTGACCGCACTACGTCAACAGCATGATCTATTTTCGCGATGACCTTGAACCCCGGATCATCACTCTGGTTGAAGATCTTAATCTTGGCGTGCGAGGTCTCGAGGCATATTTCACTATCCTGACACAGCTCCTCGAATATCTTTTCGCCCGGCCTGAGGCCGATAAACTCTATAGGAATCTGACCCTCCTGCTTTCCCACAAGCTGGAACAACTGGTGCACCAGGTCAACAATCTTGATCGGATCCCCCATATTCAGAACCATGATCTGGCCGGACTCGCCAAGGGCGGTAGCCTGTAGCACCAACGTGACTGCTTCCGGAATAGTCATGAAATATCTTCGCATCTCAGGATGGGTAATGGTAACAGGCCCTCCCCGGGCGATCTGGTCCATAAATATTGGGACCACGCTACCTTCTGAGGCAAGAACGTTCCCAAATCTGACTGATAAGAACCGCGTGCGACTGACGCGGCCGAAGGCCTGGCAGTAAATCTCGCACACTCGCTTAGTGGCTCCCATGACACTGATGGGATTAACCGCTTTGTCCGTGGATATCAACAAGAACCGGGATACGCCGAATTGATCCGATGCGCCCGCGAGCGTTTGGACCCCTTCCACATTGTTCTTAAAGCATTCGACCGCATTGAGTTCCTGCATTGGGACGTGCTTATAGGCTGCGGCATGAAAAACCAGATCTGGTCGAAACTTGCCGAATTCATAGTAGACTCTGGTACGGTCTCTGACATCGCACAACAGCGGGACCACCACTCCATCCGGCGCAAATTCCGTCAATTGTCTATGAATAAAAAACAGGCTGTTTTCGGCCCGTTCCATTAAGATGAGGCTCTTCGGCCTCCGTTTAAGGATCTGGCGACAAAGCTCCGACCCGATGCTCCCCCCTGCGCCTGTGACTACAACCACTTTGTCCGCGATAAGATTCTGTACCTGCTCCGTATCAATCCGGACTTCCTCTCGACCCAGCAGGTCAGAGACAGTGATGTCCCTGAGTTGAGTCAGCGTTGATGAGTCTCCCATGATTTCCACCAGCGAGGGCAAAGTCTTGACCGCTACATTCAGGTTTTTCAAGGTATTATAAATGCGCTTCATCTGGATATTATTTGCTGAAGGAATAGCCACTATCACCAGATGAATGGGATTAGCTTGAAGGTAGGCGGGAATGTCTTCCACGCCTCCCTTAACCTTGATCCCGTGAATAGTTAACCGCTGTTTGTTCGGGTCGTCGTCGAAGATTGCCTCCACCTCGAACCCGGTGCCCGGATTTCGAATGATCTCACGAAGAATCATTTCGCCGGCATCTCCCGCCCCGACCACGACCGCCTTCCGCTTACTATCGGTTTCGCCCCATCCCACATAGAGCCGGGTCCTTTCACGCAGAAGTCTCATGCTTATCCTGGCCCCGCCTATCAGTACGACGCTTGTAAAAAAGTCTATGAGAATCACTCCCCTTGGAATTCTCAGATATTCCCTGATCAAGGGCAACAAAAAGAGCGCAGCACCACATATAAGACCTTGCAGGAGCAGCGTGGGAATATCGCTCAAGCCCACGTAACGCCAGTTCGTCGAATGTCCTTTCAGAAGATAAAAGACGAACACTTTTAGAAAAGCCACGTAAGGGAGCAGAAGTAAGCGCTGGCGCGAAAAGCTGAAGGGCACTTGGAAATCAAAGCGGAATTCGTAAGAATACCAGAAGCTGATTCCTGACAGCGCAAGGATTATGGCAAACAGCCAATAATTGAAATGGACGTAGCGTCGCACAAAGTTCAAGGCCCTTTCTACGTATGTCAGAAGGCTACTTGTCTTGGCCCAAGTTTCTGGGACCGTCATTGCAGACCTCAACCTTGCAATGGATGTCGCCGCCGGATTGGCGCGGCAACAGCCCTTTTGATCCTTGCTCGATAAATTATGTACCGGTTGACCGGCAAAAGCAAGCCACCTTTCATTGCTATTCCGGCTATCCAACCCGCTTATGAGACCGTCATTCCCTAAGGCCGCTTTTGATAAAGGCGAGCGAAAGGCATTATCCTATTGTCATGACCCCCAAAAGGGCTTGATCATTTTCTTGCCGCGAAGTAATGCTTTTATCAACGGAATCATCATAGGTGACAAACGGCCATTGCCCCCCGGAGAACCTGAATTGAATCGGTTCAGCCCCGAATCCCCAAAACATGAATCGCCTCGTTTGACCAGGATCGTCCATGCTTCCTAGCGAGACATTGCGGGCCGAAATTCGCCGGCTCGTGGCCGACTTGAGTTCGGATCAGCCGGTAGGCACTGATCGCTGCCGCAATTGGACTCAGCACCATATCTCAATCGCGTTAGCCGAGGGGATCGGCCCGTGGCTATACAGGACGCTGCAGAATCATCATGAGGTCGGCCTTGACGCTGAGTTTTGGGACCAGCTTCATCGTTCTCACGCCCAATCCATGATACTGAGCCTTGCTAACCAGGCGTGCTTTCGAGAAGTTGTGGGGGCTTTCACGACAGAACAGATACCAGTGTTGGTACTCAAGGGGGCTTATCTCGGGACTTTTATTTACCGGAACCCGGCTCTGCGGCCCATGAGCGATATGGACTTGTTGGTTCGAGACGAGCATTTTGAACAGGCCAGACGGCTCTTGACCAGGCTGAGATTCGGGATCAGCGCCGAGCCGCTGGAGGGCGAGTATCGTATTTTGCAGCCAGCCCTCGCCCACGTGCGCCCGGGAATATTGCCATGTGCAATAGACCTTCACCGTGCGCTGTTCTCCATGGATTATTACCGCCTGCCCTCTTCCCTCGTGTGGCAAGAGGCGGTAGAGGGGGAACTTTATGGTCGGCCCGTATTCTTCCTATCGAATGAACTCAATTTTATCCACCTTGGAATTCATACGCTAACCCACATCGACCTCATACGTGATTGGCTGGACCTTGTCCTTTTCCTGCGCCGAATCGGCCTTGACTGGGACAAGCTTGCCTCACTAGCCGGATCGCTCGGGGTATTGAGGCCCCTCTATTGGGTTTTCCATAACCTGAAGCAGGATTGGGGCGTTGAGCCCCCGAAGTCGTTTGCTGATACCCTCGTCGCGTATGTCCCCCGTCGGATGGAAGACCGGGTTATCAGGCATAAGTTCCGGTACATCTGGCGATTCGTGTCGAGGCTTCGATTCTTACCCGGTTTGAGCCTTCGACTGCGCTATTTAAGCCAGAGGCTGTTCCCTACAGCTACTCACGAGGAGGACAAATTGGGGGTCCGAGGGTGGCTAAGGCATGTGGCGTCTAAGATAACCATTTTCCTGACTTTTTATCGGCGGCGCTGACTTAGTGCTCTGTTTCCTAAATTCGGTCACGTATTTCGGAAAGCTTTGGTGGGACGAGCATCTTGCCTGTCTATCAAGAAATGACAGGCAAGATGCCTGTCCCACCAATACCATGGTTTCGACCCTTCTTTTAGCGTCACGAGTCCGACAATACGTCTCCGAACTTGCGAAAAGGCGTGCTTAGCCTGCTGTTTTTTGCAAGAGACCGCTATTCTTAAACTTCTCCCTGAATACTTCCGGCAGTTTCACTGCTTGCACATCTTTTGTGCCGTGTTTCCTGAATAGCACGGAACAAGGGGTGTCATTTCGCGT
The DNA here is from genome assembly GCA_963809365.1 of uncultured delta proteobacterium. Lineage (GTDB taxonomy): Bacteria > Desulfobacterota > Desulfomonilia > Desulfomonilales > Desulfomonilaceae > CAWBBA01. Next base: position 133,555 of record CAWEJR010000017.1, read on the forward strand.
TTCCGGCAAATACTGAAATCGGCCGCCCTTCGCTTCCGCGATAAATCCCATAACGTCGTGAGAGAATTCCTCGACGCGCATCTGCTCGTCCGGGATTTCAGACGTGCCGACTGCGTGCCAAGCCAAATCGAATTTCATGAAATCGTGAATTGGGTGAGCTTCCAATCCCAGTTCGTTAACCACTCGTCTTATGAAGGCTGAAACAGCCAGTAGGGACTGCGTGTCGCCCAAGTGGCTGAAGATGTTGTCTGATGGGAGATTCAAATCGGCTATTCGTTCGAGCAGGCTTTCCGGAAATCCCAACTTGACGTCTCTCAATAGCCAAAAAGCCGTGTGCCGCATGTACAAGAGGTTTAGCATCAGATGGGTCACCCGGACAAAGACCTCTCTGTCAACGTGTTCGGGAATGTAATGATAGAGCGTCGAAAATACTTTGGGATATCTATTGATGAACTCCATATCAACGGGAGTTGACGGGTAAACGGAAAAATCCGACAGATGTTGGTCAACGGCGAGGGAATTCCCGTACTGCTCGTACAGGGGGCTTCCCGGAAAGGGAACGAGTAGGCGAAGATATAGTTCGATCACATCTCTGTCACCAGCGAAATACAGCTCCAGCATGAGGCGCATGGTTTGGGCCACATCTTCCATCCGCTCCTGCGGGAATCCCACAATGAATCCGCAGGTAGAACGAATTCCCAGTTCGCAAGACTTGCGAACAACTTCCGCGGCCTTATCCAGCTTCAGCTTCTTGTTCAAAGTCCGCTGCATTCTCGGTGAGCCTGTCTCGACCCCGTAGAATATTTGATCGCACCCTGCCTCGGACATCTTCGAGAGGATTTCGTCATCCACGGTGTCGATCCTTGAGAAACAGCTCCACGGTTTGACGAGCTTTTCTCTGTATCAGCGCATCGCATAACTCAAAGATCCATTTCCGATTCAGCGTCAAAAGATCATGCTCGAACCGAAGCTTTCTGGCACCGAACTCTGCAACGACTTGCTTCACTATTTTGATCACACTCTCCACAGACCGCTGCCGAAACCTTCCTTCAGCCATCTTGTTGGAAACACAATAAGAGCAACTGAAAGGACATCCCCTGCCTGCATCTATGGAGACGTAACTCCAGCGATCCCACTGACGGAAACAGACTGTAGTCCGGCAAAGGAAGGCTGTTCAGGTCCAATACAGGATGGGAATCAGGAGTTCTCACTACTTTGCCGGCACGGCGGAATGTGAGTCCCGGTACTTGGCTCAAGGCTTCCGGATCGTCAAGCGCTGCGATGATTCGGCTGATGGTATGATCGCATTCCCCCCGAACTACAGCATCCACCTGCGGGAAGACGTCTATGGTTTCCCTGTCTACGTTGGAAGCCTGAACCCCGCCGAACAGGATTTTGACATGCGGCGTCTGTTCCTTAACAATCCCTGCGAATTTGACTAGGTCGAAATAAAAGTTACACCATGCTGAAAACCCTACCACATCCGGGTTTCGCTGAAGTATCGCATCTGGGAGATCTCGAAAAGTCGGGTCAGAGCTTATGTTGTTGGTATCCAGGATCTCTACGTCAAAGCCGTCCGTGTGAAGCACTGTGGCGAGGGACAGCAGGCCCAGCGGCACGTACGACTCCGGACGGCCTGCTTCCAAGATCGGATTAGGAATCAGAAGTATTTTCATGCTTCCCCCCACGGTTCGGTAGTCGGGGTATCCCGCAATAGATCCTCCTCCACAATGCCAAGGACCTCAGACATCGCCGATGCGGATCGCGGCCGTACCAATCGCAGCACCGGCACTTCTTCACAAAGCCTGGCGCATTGCAAGAAGTAGGAGGCGGGCCTGGCGTCGTGGATCAACTGAATCCAGTACGAATGGCGTACCAGTTCAAACACCGCCCTGTGGCGACTCAAACGTTCAATCCGAACTGAAGGGCCATCGCTCAGTAGGTACAAACGGCGCAGCGGCACAGGGTGTTGAGGAAATTCACCAGGGAAGCGCCATGCAATTTTTTCTTCAAGAGGATCGAATCCTTCGGATTCTTCTACACAGTGACCGAAATATTTCGCCGCGTCAGGGAGCAGATGCAGAACCGGAAAGCCGGGATAAACTGAAGAAACAGAACCGTCAACGTCCACTACGGTGACGTCGTCCGCTATCACTGTGTGACCCTGAGCAGTGCAACGCCGCGGCCATGAAGGATTTGCCCACGGTGGAGTCTCCCAGGAAACGCGACAGCCCCTGGGCCTAAATTCACGCAACTCGCATGCAAGGTCACATAACCACGCTGATGGAGCAAAATAGAAATTCCCAGGCTCTGCGCCAGACCACCGAGCTGTTTCAAGTCAATTCCGGGTATGGGTTCGCCTACGATCTCTCGGCCGTTACGTATTCGACATGCGCCGATCTTGTGATAGTAGAAATAGGCGTCACGAGGCCTGAACTGAAGACAGAGGCGGGTGTCCGGATGCATCGGCTCGAGTGGGACTGGCTTTCCCAGGCGCATCACCACGTTTGCGGGCGCTTCCTGCTCGATCAAATCAGGCAGCGGAATATCGCATCGAATTCCCATTCCATAAGCAACATAGGAATACATCGTCAAGGAGCAGACCTATTGTTGGCATACTGATCGAAGTTTTGACCAGGCCCGGTTCTTTCTGTGAGCTTCTCAACAGCGCCGTGAACGACCAACTCGGGAGTGGCATAAGGCTTCCTGTGCTTTTCTTCTGTCAGCTCTGAGGCTGGGAATTCCTCTTGGTCTTTTGTCATCGCCCTGCCGCCTTTCACGAGATTCCTTCGGAAGCTCAGCGTGTCCTGTCAACTCTCAGTTTATACGCGTCATGTCTGAGCGGGCAAGCATGTTGTGTCTGCTTCCTGACTATAGACCCGACTGCGTCAACCACTGGGCCAGTGATGCTGCGCGCAGCATATATTGGGGAGTTGCGCTATCAGGACACGCTCGGAATTGAAAATACGAAGCCGTAAGCGCCTCCACGTCAACGTACTCGTGGATCGCTTTTGAATTGCCCAGTATTGCTTGCTCGGCCCGCTTCGGCTCTAACTGTAACAACCAATACCTGATACTGGGCCGAAAGTCCACTTTGTCCCCCCGCCGCAACACCTGCTCCGGCACTATGCCCGCCATTGCCCGGCGCATGACCATTCTGTTCAACCCTTTGTGGAGCTTTTGCTCCGCTGGAAGAGCCAGACAGAACTCCATGAGCCTGCGATCGCGAAAGGGGTGCCGAAGTTCGATTCCGAAGCGTGCGGCAGCCTTGTTCATCGACTCTATTTGATGAATGATGCCACCCCAGGTCACCTCATACCAGTGTGCCAGCCTCGAATTCCCCGGAGGCCCAAGTCGGTGGGCCTGCAACGCATGGAATCGTTCCTTTAGGCCGATGCGTGTTGCAAAATCGCGATTGATAAATGTGTCCCGACCCCACGGCCGTTCACCCCGGCCGGAAAGAAACCTCCATGTGCGTCGAATCCCCTCTGGGGTGAGCGGTTTGATGCCCTTTCGCCATAGCAGACCCCAAATTCCGCATCGAAGGCTACCGGAGATAGCTTGCACTTCATTCAGCAACTCTCGCCAATGACCTGACCGAAAAAGCTCAGGCAGCCGTCCGTATCCGTGACACACGGTGGTGTCTCCATCAACGCCGTCAAGAGCTATGCGAACGTCCAACCCCCGAACCAACTCCGCCAAGGAAGCATAATATGAAGAGGGGGCATCAAACGGATCATCATGCTCCCAGGGATCACAGCCCAGGTACGGCAAGGGCCCTGCCTGCTCGCCCGGAAAATAATGGGGATCGAGCCCTCCCTGGGAGAGCACCGCATTTATGTAATTACTTTCGTCACATTCCGGGACCTTGTCGTACAACATCGACACCGTGGATAGTGGCCCATTTCCTGATTGGGCAAGGACGTCGCGGGCTACACATGTTACGGATGAGGAATCCAGGCCGCCGCTCAAACTGGACGCCACGCGGTAGGCGCTTCGTAAACGGCAGCGCACAGCCTCGGTGAACACGTCTCGGAACGCGTCTGCATATTGCTCATCCGAACCCAGGTGTAATTCCTTGCCCGGGTCAAGAGACCAGTAGCACTGAATTCGACTCCAATCAGGTCCGATAGTGATGCTGTGCCCTGGAGGCAGTCGCAGGGTCCCTTGGTAAAAGGTGATTACCTGGTCGTCGAACATTCCTATGAGATAGTCGCCTACCATCGTTTCGTTGAGCTGTTTCGGGACTTCCGGTAGGGCGAAGAGCGCACGAATTTCCGATCCCAATATAAACACTTTGTCTGACAGGTAATAATAGAAAGGCCGATCCCCTGATGCGTCTCTGGCACAGAACACCATGTGGCGTCTGCGATCCACTATGCAGAAGGCAAAGTCCCCCACAATGCGCTCCGGACACCCTTCCCCCCACTTTTGGTACGCCCGGAGTATGATTTGGCTGTCGGAGATGCTCTTTGCAGGCTCCCCTGACCCCCATAGAGCGACAATGAGGTCATCACGATTGTCGATACGAGCATCTGCCGTGATCACTGTGCCGGAAGATTCATCGGCGAGAGGGAGCTTCTCGTGAAGCGATTCAGGGGTAGTCCAGAGCATGACATGCCCCAGACCGGCCGGACCTTCGTTCCAGAAGTGGCTGTTGTCAGGACCGCGGTGGACGAGGGCTTTCATCATGAACTTGAGATGGGAGGGATCCGCGGTCCGAGAATCGCGGAAGTATATTCCCACGATGCCACTCAACGATTACCTCTGTCTATGCTCGACAACGGAATGAAATGATCGACGGCCGGTGCGCCCATGACTACCACTCCTTGGCTCTCTACCCAGGCATGGGCCTCCAATCGCCCGTTTTCGTTCCTGCTTACGCCGATTCTCATGAGAGCAGGATGACCGCAGCGAGCCAAGAGTATCTTTGCTGCGACCGCCTGAGTAAGACACCTGGAGAGCAGAGGAATACGCCTGCTTACAGCCGCAATGGCCCAGGTTATACGCTCTGAAGAGGGAGGGAGGGGATTCTGTCTTTGCGAAGTCGTGTGCGAAAACTCTTCGGTCAATTGGAGCAGTTTCTTAAAGGAAACCAGCCGGAGGGCCGCTCCAACCAGTCCCAACACTAGTGCGGCTGTCACGAGGAGCCGCCGATCGGCCGGTGCAAGACATGTGAACTTACGCAGCACCCTCATCCCTGACCTCAATGAGACCAGCGTCCTGAAGTTGGCTTAGAAGCCTTACGAGGTCTTTTTCACACCGGTGGCTATCGACGTCGTATTCACGCTCAAGTTGATCTCGAATTAGGCTCACTGTGATCGGTTCGCTCAGGAGGCTCCAAATTCGTGCCCCTACTTCATTCAGACCGTAGTACATGCCATCATTCAGATTAAGGATTGCAGCCTCGCCGTCCAAATCGCAAGAAACCTGATCTTTGGCGAGCACCACTACCGAGTCACAAGAGATCTCCGACATTTGCGATGCTTGTTTACTCTTCATCAAGTGTTGACAGCGGGCTGCGTCCTCAACCCTCACGCGCTGCGTTTATGGTAATATTTGTGATAGTGATAACCGTATCGGCCCTGGCCGTACCTGTAGTAGCTGTAGCGGGAGGACTTTCCGCCGGCCATATTCAGCACTATTCCGAGTACACGTCCCTGTCCCCTGAACACGGAGTCTTTTGCCTGCCGCAAGACATCGACCGGGGTCTGTCCAGCTTTCGTCACGAGGACAAGACCGTCGGAATAGCCGGAGAGAATTGTGGCGTCAACCAATCCAAGCACCGGGGGAGCATCGAGGATTACGTAATCAAACGTTTTTCTACACGCGTCAAAAATCTGTTGAACGGTCTTGGTCTTGAGCAGGGGGACAGGGTTTTCCGGTATGGTCCCCGAAGTCATGTAAAACAGCCCGGGAACGTGGGATTTCCGGATTGCCTCTTTGACATCTATACATTTGCCGGTTATCAGGTCGCTAAGACCGGGGCCGGTGAGATCGCAGTTGAACACTTCGTGAATACGAGGCCGCCTCAAGTCGCAGTCAATGACGAGCACCTTCTTGCGCTCCGACGCGATTACGGTCGCCATAACAATCGAGATAAGAGTCTTCCCTTCAAGGGGCAGAGCACTGGAGACGCACATCATTGAAGAACCTGAATCGCTTGGAATACAGGCCGAAATAGTGTTTTGAACTATTCTTACTGCATCGGTGAAAGGAGACGACGGAAATTCATGAGCCGTGAATTCAAACGGTGTCTTCTTGGAGTTAATTTGCAGGAACCCGCGGCCTCGATCTATAGTCGGAACAGCCCCCAAAATCGGCAGATTGAGGCGCTTCTCAATTTCCTCAGGCGACTTGGCGGAAGTGTCGAGGATGGCGAGACCAACGGCTAAACAAATCCCGCCGAACAATCCGAACATTGCACCCATCAATATGATCTTGTTTTTTCTGGGACTTATCGCTGCAATCGGCAGAGTCGGGGAGCTATTAATGGAAACACTGTGTCCCATGATACCGTGGTCCAGTTCGGCCTGCTTCGTCTTCTGGAGAAGCATCAGGTACATCTGGCTGTTTGCGTCCACCATCTTCTTGAGGATCTCGTACTGTACGGACAAGGATTTTACATTCATGGCTTCTTGCTTTGTCTTCTCGTACGTCTCCTCGGATACGGCTTCCTTTTTCCGTGCTTGTTCAACAGCGGAAGTCAAAGTGTTTTTTTCGAGTTCTGCTATGGCTTCTTCCATTGAACGAATTTTGTTTTGCAGCAATGCCATCTTGAAATATTCAGGAGAATATATGGACTTCATTCCCATATATTCAGACTTCAGCGCGGCCAACTGGCCTCTTAGATTCTGCAAATACTCGTTGCCGACGGTGGGCGGTAAGACCTTTTCTTTTTCGTATTGCATGGACTCAAGATTGATCCGCTGGTCTTTGGACTGCAAAACCGACTCACCGGCCTTTTCAAAAGAGTTGAACACCTGGTTAGTGCTTCTATCCAAGAAAAATACCCCGTGCTTCTTGGTAAATTCCAGGAGATTAGTCTCGGACTCTTTCAACTGCTTTTCGGTTTCGGCAAGCTCTTTACTCAACCAGGCCCTCACCTTGGAGGCCACCTCCACCCTCTTTCGACGGGTCTCATCTACATACGTTTCAATGTAGGTCTGGAGCGTCTTCTTCGCCAGCATGGGATCTGATGCCCCCATTTCCACCTGTATCAACTGCGTCCCCTTAACGGGGGTAACGGAAATCCGCGACAGGATGGCGTTGATCGCTGCGTCTGTCTCTCTCTCCTGAGCATCACCTGCCTTGGATTCCGGATGCGCCTTTGACGGGTCAATCGCCGAGGAGTCGGCCGAGGAAGGCGCGGCAGGTGCGCTGTCCTTCATGTTTTCCCCCTCAGCGGACCGCGGTGCGTTCATGCGTTTGACGAACTCTGCCGCAAGGCTCCTACTCTGCAAAGACTCGATCTGGGTTTGGTAGTAGAGATCGAATTGTCCAAAGAACGAAAACAGATCATTCAAATTAGCGGAAGTTGGGAATACCTTTTCAATTTCTACGATTGCACGCGAGCGGTAAAGAGGCGTGGCGTAGTAAGCATAGGAAGCCGCAATACCGGTGCCCAAGACGACAAGGGCGATCACGATCCATTTTCGATAAAGGATCGCGTATAGATATTCCGAAAGCGGTTTGCGCTCTTCGAACGGGACGTCAATGAACCCGGGGACTTGACCGTATCCCTGACTCGATTCCATCCATGGCGGCTGGCCGGTCTCGCCGGCACTGTTGCCTCGTGCAACAGGGTTGCCTATCCCGAAACCCTGGTTGGTACCATTCATGTTATGCCTCTCATAACTATGGAACGCCGGAACTGCACTTGCCACTGGTCTTCACACCAGCCACTCGTCCGGTGGCTTTCGTACACGGCGTAACTGTCTCTTGAGATCTTGATTCTGTTCTCACCGAAGCGCGAAATGTAGAACATATGTCGGAAGGTAGACTATACCCTTCATTTCCATGATACTCGGCCGAACATTACGTTGCAATCGTTTTGCCGACATGGCAATCACGAATCCTTGTTTGTTGCTCCAGACAAGCTATTTCAACCCGGACATGTAGAGAAGCTGCTGCTCTGCCGGGTGCACACCCATCCAATCGACCTGTCCTGACTCTATATCATATACGGCGCCTATTACAGCCAGACCGCCACTCTTGACCTCGCGCCGTATGATAGCGCTGGATTTGAAAAACTTTTCGACTGCAATCCAGACATTGGCCTTGACGGCCTCGTAAACAAGGAGATCTCCGGTCGCTCCAGGATAATCAGCCTTCGCCCTGGCTACCGCCGGAGCGATGAGTTCCACAAGAGCGTTCATGTTTCCGGAAATTTCTTCGCCTTTTGCAACCGCTGTTACTGCTCCGCAACGCGTGTGGCCCAGCACCACGATCAAGGATATTCCCAGACGTTCCACAGCGTATTCAATGGAACCCATTTCTGTGCCGCCGGCCACGTTCCCGGCTACCCGGACCACGAATATGTCGCCTATCCCCCTGTCAAAGAGAATGCTCTACCGGTACCCTTGAATCGGAACAGGCGAGGACCGCTGCGAATGGCTGTTGCCCTTGCCAAGCCGTCAAGCTCCGCCTTTGCCGGTCCTGATTCGGCCGCTGCTCATTGCCGCTAACGTAGCGGGCATTCCCTTCCCTGAGCATATCCAGGGCCTCTTGACTTGACAACTTGACGTTTTGCATTGCCATCGTCTCTCGGAGCCTAATGTAGTGCTTCGATGTCGGCTTTACGGTGACATCCACGCATCAACGTGCTTGGAAAGTAGGGCACGAGCACCGCTCGCCCCTACCACATCGTTTGCTTTCTGACCTAAAGACATCTCTGCGACACTACACTGCCCCTTCTCGTCTCATCGGCCCCTAAGGCCGGACAAACCCTTCAGTTCTCTGGAGCCACAGTACTAGTCAGGAAATCCGCGATCAGGTAATCCGGCAGCATCTTTGTCACGGATCCCTTTTCCAAAACCGCCAATGGCATAGAAGGATCTACGCAGTTGTTTATGTCTTGAATTACCGTGGTTCCACCAGCTTCCCGAATTTGAGTCAGGCCTTCAGCTCCATCCGTCCCTGAACCGGTCATTATTATTCCTACAGCCCGGCTGCCCGCGACATGCGCGTAGGATTCAAACATTCTATCAATCGCTCCCGATGTGCCGTTGTGAGAAGCCCTCGGAACAAAACTGAACCTCACGTTACCATCAGCGTCAGTATCAAGGAAAGGTCCCGAATCTCCCGAACAAAGGTAACAAGTCCCCTGTTCGATAGAGGTAGACCCATCGGCTTTTTTGACGGGAATTGCACTATGCGCGTCAAGATAGGACACGAACGGATCCACGTAGCGCGAACCAGCCAGAATGACTGCAACCAGGACATCCTGAAAACCAGGAGCAAGGAGCGGAATTATCCTTAACAGAGCATAATAACCGCCGGTTCCTGTACCAATACCGATGAACCGGGTGGCCGGATCCGGTGCAGGCCCCTTGGAGTTTCGGATCTCACCCGGTGGCCTGGGTGAGATCCTCATATATCGGGATCGGCCTGTCCTGATTGCAGCAGCGCGCTTAACTTTGGCGACAATTTCAGCTTTTTGAGCATCAAGGCTCACATCTTCACGCCGCGAGGGTTTGGCTATCACATCGATTGCGCCATACTTAAGGGCGTCGAAAGTGGTCCTGGCCCCTTCCACTGTGAGAGCGCTGATCATGACTGTAGGGATTGGATGTTTCACCATGATGTGTTTAAGCGCGGTGATACCGTTCATCCTGGGCATCTCTACATCCATGGTGACCACGTCCGGTCTGAGACTCCTGACCATGTTGAGTGCTTCCAGTCCGTCCTTGGCCCACCCTACGACTTGCATCTTTTCGTCATTCTGCAGAATGGCGGTTATCTGTCGGCTCATGAGCGCGGAATCGTCCACTACGAGAACTCTAATTTTGCTGTTACCGCGCTGTTGAGTCATCCGACTTGCCTTTGGGTCCTGCGTCTCCCCTTAGCACTTCCCGTGCCAATTGAATGTAAGCTTTTGAACCGGGAGATTGAATGTCGAAAGCAATAACAGGGGCCTGGCGGTACGGCACCTCTGCCAACCGCGGATCTCTGGGAACAATAGTCCTGAAAACGCGATCTTTGAGGTACTGCCGGACCTCCTGTACCACTCTGATGGTGAATCCTGCCCTCTTGTCAGCCATTGTCAAGAGAAAGCCAAAAATTGCTAGTTTCGTATTGTGCAGCCTCTTGATTTCCAGCGCGGCCCTCAAAACTCGACCCACTGTCCCCATGGAAGCGTATTCGCATTGGATCGGAACCAAGTATGAATCGGCTGCCGTCAGAGCGGCATAGGTAGGATTGTCCATCCTGGGGGGACAATCGAGGAAGATAAAATCATAGGCAGGTCTGAGCTGTTCAAGGACACGGCTGAACATGGTAACGTCTCGCTGCAAAATGCCGTAGTAAAAGGCCTCATCGGCAACGGACCTGACGTTAGAAGGAATGAGACTCAGGTGAGGTAAACGGGGATTAGCCGCGTAAATTGCATCCTGGGGCGCCGCACCGTCTCTGACCACATCGAGAAGGCCGGCGGGAGTATCTTCGGACTCCAGGCCAAAGCTCTTTGCCAGCCCGCACTGCGGATCCAAGCCGATCAGGAGGACCTTCCTGTTAATCGCGGAAATGCAGGCACCCAGGTTTACCGCTGTTGAGGTTTTACCCACCCCGCCCTTCTGGCTGACTATGGCAATGATCTGGCCCATAAGCTTGGATATCCTCTTACATGTCCAGAGTGCCGGCAAGCGAGGTGTGATACGCTTGTTGACCGTATCGGTTCCCTGTCGCCGCGAACTGTCTTTGTTTGGAAATGACGTCTTCAATCACTTCAGTGACGTCCAGAACCAGCGCGATGGTTCCGTCGCCGAGTATCGTAGACCCTGCCATGCCTCTGCTTTCGCACACGTGTTCGGCCAACGGTTTAATGACCACGTCCTGTTCGCCGACAAGCTCTTCCACGAGGAATCCTACCGTCTTCACGCCCGTGGTGGCAAGAACAAGGAATTTTAGGCTCTTAGATGAATCGTAGTCTTTCAGGTTGAAGACTTGGTTCATTCTCAGTACCGGTATTGTCTCGTCCCTAAATTTGATTACCTCAAAGCCCTCGATGGTAGAGATGTCCGCGGGAGAAACCTGAATGATCTCTCTTACAGACGTGAGAGGGACGGCAAACATGTGTTTCCCCATCTTGATCAGCAATGTCTGTATGATAGCGAGAGTCAGCGGTATCTTTATGGAAATTCGTGTGCCTTTGTTTTCCCACGATTCGATTTCGATGTGCCCGTTGATCTTCTCCACATCCTTTTTTACTACATCCATACCGACTCCGCGGCCGGATGTTCGCGTGACCCTCTTACTTGTCGAAAAGCCGGGCATGAACAGAAAGTTATATATTTCCTGGGACGACACATTTTTTGCTTCCTGGGGTTCAATTAGATGGTTTTCTACGGCTTTTTGTATTACGGCCTCGTAGCTTATTCCGCTTCCGTCATCTTCGACATCGATCACGACCTGATTCCCCTGGGAGTAGGCATTGAGTACGATGGATCCTTCCTCGTTTTTGCCGAGTATTTTTCGCTCTTCTCTCTCTTCTATGCCGTGGTCCACAGCGTTCCTGATCAAGTGGACGAGGGGGTTATAAATCTGTTCAATAACCCTCTTGTCCACCTCAGTCTCCCCTCCGTGGACCTCCAGGTTTACTGACTTCCCTACCCTGCGCGAGAGATCTCTGATAAGACGAGGCATCCTGTTGAAAAGCTGGCCGACCGGGAGCATCCGAAGCTTCATGACGCCTTCTTGAATGTCGTTGGCCACGCGTCCCAGTGACTGGCTGGCTTCCCCTACTTTTAAGCTCAGATCCTTGACCGACTGGATTTCCTTCTTACTGATGTCACGAGTAGTCAGCAGTACCCGATGCAGGTTTTTCAGATCCAGCGACAGTTGCTCGACGAATGAACGATTAACGACCAGCTCTCCAACCTGGTTCAACAGCACATCCACCTTGCCCGAGTCTACTCGCATAGTCCGAACCATACCGCTGTCGCGGACGTCCCTAGCGGTGGTGAGGTCTTGGAGAAATTTTGAATCATGGCTACCCGTTATCTCGGCGGTGGAGGTTTCTTCCTGAGCCGATGAAGTTTCGCTCGGGGCTGGGGCTCGCATGGAAGGAGCGGGCTTCATAGCACCCAATATTTCCTCCGTAGTGGACTCTTGCGTAGGCCCCCCACGCTGTGCGGCAGTGATTTCCCGAACCACGTGTTCTATGGGGGTCTTGGCTGTTCTGTCGGCAGAACGCGAAGCGTCTGCGAATCCTGCACTGGTAACGCCTGCTTCACGGGGTTCCCTTACGGTGGCTGAATCAGGGGCCGGCTGTTTGGCTTCCCACCCTACCGCGGGCTTCACTTCCGCCGCTGCGCCGCCGTTGAGTCCGAGCAGGCCGTCAGAACTCAGGGCCGCTTCCAGCGCGCTCAGGAAATGCTCGAACTTCAGCATGCTTTCTTCCATGAAGGTCAAATTCTTGGAAGAGAGCGAGTCCATTCTCTCCGAGCACCAGAGCACTTTTTCATGCCATGCGTCGAGGAATGCGGCAAGATTTTGATAGTCCATGTAGCTCGACGATGACCGGATCGACTTGATCAAGTCACCAGTGGCCTCCATGTCGTTGCGGTCCGCGGTCCCCTGTTTGATTTTGTCGGATAGCCGACGGAGTTTGTCCGTGATCTCCCAAGCGTAGGAGAGAAAGATCTCTATGATTTCACGATCAGTGTCTTCCCCAATCGTATCCAGCTCCTCAAGCAAGTCGGAGGTCATTGAAGACGGGAAGGGATTGGATCCGGCAGCATAGGGTTCTGCCAGAGCCTTTGCATCACCAAAAATCCCTTCAAATTCGCGAAGAAGCTCGTCATCTACATCCGCCAACATGGAGCGCTCACCAGGTTTGCGGGAAGGCGGTGGCGGCTTGGGAGCAGCGGGAGCCCCCCCCACAATTTTCAAAATGAACTCGGCTGTGGAAGGAGTCACAGCAGGAATTGCAGTTAGCGCGCCAACATCAGCGCCGACCAACTGTTCCATTGATGAGAAGCCGGCATTCTCCAGGGCCGCTATCACTGCCGAGTCCAGACCCGGAATCTGTTCCAGGGATCGGCGAAAAGCAGAAGGTTCGAAGGAGGCTTCGAAAGAAGGTCCGGTCTCGGTGACCTCAGCCAGAGTAGACGATGCTTCCTCATCCAACGGGAAAAGGCCTTCGGGGTACCAGGGCCGTAGTTCGTGCAGAAGCCCCCGCAGATCCTCGATCTCCGCAGAAGAGAGCCGCTCACGGTCAGACGGGATAGCCGAAAGTCGCTCTCCCATGGATTTCAGGATGCCGGCCGCCTCAGGCATCCCGATTCCTCTCATGGTTTCGGTTAAACTGCCAATCATCTCGAGAATTGATATAATTACCTCGGCAGGTTGCAAACCGTCCTCTAGATCGTCCAGGTAGAGTGAAATATTGAGAATGTGGGGCACTGTTTCTTCGAGAGAGGCTCCCAAATCCGCCCCCGGAGGAGCAGCGAAGCGGGGGGCGTCCCTTAACTCCTCCGTTGTGACCGCCGTCGGGTCCATGTAGGAATCTTCGACAACTGCTTCTTCCTTAGAAGCTGTCAGCTCCTGGGCGCTCGAAGCCGAAATATCCGTGTCCACCGCGGTTTGCCCTGAGTCATCCAGGCCCCGGTCGCTGGACTCGATTGGAAAAACTTCGTAAAATCGTTCGCCTTCGCTCATAACCTCATCCACGTCTACGGAAGGCCCTTCTTCAGCAACCCTTGGCCCCGCAGACGTATCTTCCACGTCAATGCCCGCACTCGCCTCAAAGGACGCCTCGTCCTCGGAACCTGCTTCATCGATTTGTTCCTGCTCAGCGATGAAAGCTTCATCCGCGGGTTCCGAAGTTATGGGGGATCGGACGGAAGACTTTGGCAGAAATTCCTCCAACTCCTGCATCATGCCTGAGATTGGTGTCTTCTCCTGGTGCTGCTCTGCCACTTCCGCAATTAGAGTTAGGATCAGATCCTTCGCTCGAAATAGGAAGTCGACGATTCGAGCGTCCAATCCGATGGCTCCTTCGCGAACACGATCCAGAAGGTTCTCGACCCCGTGAGTGAGCGTGCTGGAACGTTCAAGGCCTATATATTCGGCTGAGCCCTTTATGCAGTGAACCGCACGGAAGATGTTGTTCAGCAACTCCGGCGATCCGCCTTCCTTCTCGACCCGCATAAGGCTGTTGTCCATCTCTTCCAGCAGTTCCCGAGCTTCGCTGCTGTAGTCTTGAAGAATTTCAGTGTCAATCATCTTCTTTCCTCTCGATCGGCCGCGGCTCTCGAAATGCGACCGAATGGACTTTTACAAACCTGCCGAAAAAAACCGGCTGAGGACCTCCTATTTCTTAACCTGAGGTCCCCTCGCGGTGTGAACGACTTTTCGACCATCGAAGTGAGTCTGATAAAACTCGAAGTCCTTCACTACAGAGCCCAGCATCTCCAAATCTCTCTTGATAACCCCAACCTGTTCCTGTAGTTCCGCCTGGCCTGCCGATTTGTCGCCCTGGTCAAGCACCTTTTCGATCCTCTCAACGGCGGACGATGATTTGCCTACGGCAGTTCCAGTCAACAGGAGAACTTCCTGATAATTCGCCGCCAAATCGTTTATGACTCCAGCGAGTTCCCCTACCTCGTCACGGCCATTTGGCCGGATCGGGTCGCTGAGATTCCCATTTGACATTTCTTTGGTGGCTCTCACCACTTGCTTTAGCGGTCGGTGGATCTTGTGCACATACAGATAAATCATGGATGCTAAGCACAGAATCGTAACGCCCAGCACCAGGGACATGCGAGTCCCGATATAATCCAGGAGTTCCGCCTGCACAGGAACCGTCATCAGTGGATCACTCGCCGGATTGCTCACCCGGACTTTGCCGGCCTTTGCCATTTCACCGCTGACATCGAACACGAACTTCATATCGACAACCACTGCGGTCAACGCTATCAAGCAGAAAACCAACAGGACCTTATTGCGCTCCACTGCCCTGATCAAGAGGGAAAGCCGTTTCCCATCCGGAGGAGATGGGTGACGGCCACGGCCGGAAAAGGGCTGGTCTCTGGGCGGTTGGGAAGTCATCGCTTTTACTGCTTCAACTCCATCTCTCGGATCACTTGTGCTATCGTCATGTGATCGGTCTTGTTTATGAACCCCTTGGCGCCCAGCTTCTCGGCCTCAGCTTTGTACTTCTCATCGTTAAGAATGGTGAGAAACAGGATATTGGCGTCCGGGTCCTCGCTGAGGATTTCCTTCGCGGCCGTGATTCCATCCTTGTCCCGCATGGTGATATCCATGGTGACCAGGTCGGGCCTGAGGGTCCTGTACAGCTCGACTGCCTCGTTGCCGCCTTTTGCCTCACCGACCACGGAATGGCCCTGGGCCTTTAGCTCCTCAACGATCCGCTTCCGCATAAAGCCCGAGTCATCGACCACAAGGACCCGTATGCCCATTACACACCTCGCAACAATAGACTTCACCATGCTCCAACTAATTGTAGACCGATTCGGTACCTACTAAATCTCTCTCGTGATCCTGAACTGTTCGACCAACTCGCCCAGTTCATCGGCAACCCTTGACAGTTGCTGCGTAGTTTCCGAAGCTGCAGCAGCCCCTTTCGCGTTGGTGGACGCGACGTCGGCCATTTCTGTCATGATTTGCCGAAGAACCCCGGCTCTCTCCGTCTGGAGACCAGTGAGCTTCGTGATGTTGTCCGCACGAGCCGTAACACCTGTCATTTCCTCCGTGACAGCGTTGGAGGTTTCCACCTCTGTCCCGGCTTTCTCCAGAATGTTCCGGCTGAGCGCCCTGATCTCTCCCATAAGGGACGCAGCCCGTTCCCTACGTTTGCCCTGCTCAGCCGTGAGGCCGAGAATGTCCTGGGCCAAAATAGTCAGACGTTCCATAGCCTTTTGGACATTGCCCGCGTCCTGAGTCTGCTGCACGGTTCCTTCAGAAATACCGGCGATGAGAGCGTTGGTTCTGGCCACAGCTTCCTGGATCTGCGCCAGGGAATCACGGCTGGTGGCCGACAGGCGCTCCCCTTCGTCGACCCTCTTGTTACTTTCTTTAATGAGGTCAGCGATTTCATTGGTTGATTCGGCGGTTCGTTCTGCCAATTTCCGAACTTCATCGGCAACGACCGCGAACCCCTTGCCGTGTTCCCCGGCTCGTGCCGCTTCAATGGCCGCATTAAGAGCTAGAAGGTTGGTCTGCTCTGCGATCGACTGGATAACGGCCATGATGTCGTTGATCTGTTCGGAACTGTCCGCGATGCCTCTCATACCTTGCACCACCTTCTCGACGGCAATGCCTCCTTCGCGGGCAAACCGGTCGGTCATTTCCGACTGGCGTGCAGCTTCCGCCGCGCTATTGGCCGTGTCCTCAATCGTCTTGGCCATACGGGCCACCGCTTCGGCTGTCTCCTGAGCGGCTGAGAACTGCTCGCCGGCCTTTCCGGCAACTTCCTTGGCGGTTGCGCCCATGGCCTCGACGACGTCCTCTCCCTCACGGGACTGTTGGTCCTGATCACCGGCGCTCTTGGCCACTCCTTCGATTTCAGCCGCCATATTTTGAAGCGACTGAGACGTAACGGTGGCGGATTTCAGCGTATCCTCCGCGTTACTCGAGACCTCCTGAGCCGTCTCACCCATTGCCGCGACCCGATCGAGCACGTTACGGGCACGTTCGGCCTGGGCTGTAGCATTGACCACGATGTTCTGGGTGGTATCGTTCACGACCACTGACGACTGACGCACCCTGCCAACGCCCTCGAGGACCGCCGTGAACGCTCCCTGGAGCCGCTCCAGAAGGCCGTTGAACGTTTCTGATGCCCTCCCGATTTCATCCCTCGTTGTAACCGGTGAACGAAGTGTGAGGTCAAGATTTTCACCCACCTGGCCCATGACCTGCGCCATACGCGTAACGGGCCTGGCAATGGTGGCAGCGATCACGACGGTCGTGATGATAACGATGAGTATGATACCGCCGATGCCCACGATGGTGTTGTCGCGAATGGTCGGCAGGTACGCCATGATCTCACTCTTGTCAGCACCGGCTCCTAATGCCCAGCCCAGCCCCGCGAACTGACCTAGACCTCCGGGATAAGCTAAACCGATCACCTTGATGTCGAGTTTCTTGGTTTTAAAGTTGGTGAACGGGTAAACAATATCGCGGTCTTTCTTCTTAATGGCCGCAGTCAATTGGGGCAGGTTGATCGGCGGACCGGACACATCCTTCAGGTACAGATCCCTGTTCCCATGTATCATCACCTGGTTTTTGCTGCTGACCACGTAAACATAGCCGGACTCACCAATCTTAATATCAGATATTATCTTCTCTACCGGCGCCCACTTGAGATATGCCAGTATGGCCCCTTGAACGTTTTCGCCTACCTTTACCGGCGCGGCGATCCCGAGGGTCCACCCGCCGGAAGTCGGGTCCAGTTGTTCCACCACAGGCGATTTCTGAAAGTCAGAGATGAAGAGCTTACCGCCTTTGGCTCCTTTGAAAGCATCATTTCCTGAGAAGTCGATTCCTACCAGCGCGGGAGCGCTGGAGGCAATGCAGTTGCCCTTCGCGTCAAGGAGGAAAATGCACTCGTATGCTCCGTAAAGCTTGACCGTCTCTCGGAGCATCTGGGAGGCGTCCTCTCGGACCTCGGCCACGTCGATGGCTTCTTTGATCGGCCGCAGGTCGGCCCAAACGAGAGTGTCACTAACACGGTCGTTCATGAAGATGTTGAGGGACTGACCCGCGGATTCAGCGAGTGTTCTCATTTCCCGTTTCGCCGATTTCTCCGCTTCATCTGCGATGATCTGATAACCAAAGTATCCCGCGACGGCCAACGGGAGAACAGTTATCAAGAGGAACCAGAACAGAAGCTTATTTCTAACGCTTCCGCCCAGACGTAGTTTACTGAAGATGCTCATGACCTTTCCTCCTGGGATTAGTATCGTCTGAAAACTGTTGAGAGTCTGCTCCTTGCTATTTCATCCGGCGGCACATGACCATGCCGCATTGTCTAAACCTGTTATCATCGCCCGGTCAGCTTCGAGTCGCCGGCTAGAGCCGTTACGCTTCCAGTTCCTCGGGTATCAGCCGGGTTACGCCGTCCAGTGCTTGCTTTTCGTCTATCGAAAGGATCTTCTTGAAATCCAAGACAATGAGGATGCTTTCATCGAGATGGACTACTCCGCTGATGTACGCACTCTGCACCCCGGCAACGATGATATCTGGAGGCGGCGAGATCTTCGAGGCGGGGACTGTTATGACTTTGGCCACAGAATCCACGATGAAGCCGGTCACATTGCCTTCTATCTCAACCACCAGTATTCGGGTTCCAGCTTTTTGTCCGTCAGGCTGGGGATAGTTCCGCAAGCGGAGCCTCTTTCTAAGGTCCAGCACTGGAATTATGTTCCCTCTAAGGTTGATGACGCCCTCCACGAAATCCGGGGAATTCGGGATTTCGGTAATATTGGACATCATGATGATCTCCTGGACCACGAGTATTTGCACGCCGAACCGCTCGGGTCCTATAGTAAAGCTGATCATCTGGACAGATTCTTCTGCCTCTGGGATCCTCTTTAAAGCTTGCTGTCTACCGTTCATGAGATCTCTCCTGTTCCGGGCGCGACGTGCGTGCCTGACACCACCTATTTGATTAGCTTTTGAAAGGTCTCGGCCAAACTGTCGGCCGAACACTTGTGATCTATGATACCTTCCAGCAAGGCCGCCTCTGCCATCCTCGGATCCACGCTCGAGACGGGGTCCTGAACCATCGTTGTTCCGTGGGCTTGTTTCACGGCCCTGAGACCTGTCATCCCACGGCTCGGCCCTCCGGATAATAGTACTGCCACGAGATTCTCGCCCATGACCTTAGAAGCTGACGTGAGAAAGTGATCAAGGGTGTTCGTTCGAGGAACATCCGATGGCATTCTCAAAATGAACTTGCCGTCTTCCTCGCTCAGATCAAGAGGCACAGTGGCCGGATGAACGTAACAAACACCGTCAACCAAGGTGGCGCCGGATTCCGCCGGCCGCACTTCCAGTTTGCTCCTTCTATCCAAGTAATCGACAAAGGCGCCAATGGCTTCCTGCTGCATGTCGTGAATGACTACAATAGACGTCGGCAACTCCTTGGGGAGAAACGGAATTATGCGGATTAAATCCGTGCACCCGCCGGTAGAGGAGGCAAATACCGACAAGAACTTGCTGGGGGCAAATATTTCGGATGATACCGGGGGTTGCTTGACAGGGGGTGGTACCTTTACCCGCCGGATTCTATTGAATTTGATGCCACAGGCTTCTTTGATACGGTTGACCAAGTCCTCAGCTCGTCCATCGACTCGCCAGTTGTTCTGAGGTTTGCGGAGAAAATCCACCCCGCCAAGGCACAAGAGATCAAAGGGGTTTGCTCCTACCCCACCGACAAACCCGCTAAGGATCACCACGGGACAAGGGCTCCTAATCATGATGTGCATCAGGGCGGTGCTTCCCTTCATTACGGGCATGTCCCAGTCTAGAAGGATAAGATCAGGTCTTAATTCGTCGATTTTCTCCAAAGCCTCTTGGCCGTTTGTCGCATAGCCCGCGACCAGGAGGCCGGGATCCGATTGAAGCAGTTCCTGAACGATCTTCCGTATGAAACGGGAGTCGTCAACGATCATTATTCTCTTTGCCGACTCCGCTTGGGCAGAGACGGCCTGAGCCTGGGCGTGTACCGCAGGAAGTGCCTTGCCATTTCCAGGATGCTCCAGTTTGACGGGTTCGCCGGCCAGCTGAGGAAAGGGTTCGAGTGCATGGCGGATCTCGTCACGCTGGCGTATCCCCTCCATCAATAAGCTCTGCCAATCCATGAAACAGGGTCTGCTCGGGAACGGTGAAAACGACCTGTGAGAGAAACTCCCCAGCCTCCCATCCCAGCATCTCGTAAAAGGCTTCAACTCCTGTTATTGAACCGCATTCCGCGTGTGCGATTCCGCCATCATGAACATAAATAGAGCCTCGGCTGCCTTCACTGAATACTCTGATAAGCGTGCTCTCGTTTCGGTAGCAGAACATCTGAATGACATCTTCCAGCCTGATTCCTATTACTCGGCCTTTGAACCCTTGTTGTGGCTGAAGCATGTTGAAAAGCAGTTCCGCCATTGTTTCGTAAGAGAATGGTTTAACTAGGAAATTGGTGCAGCCCATGGCAAGAGCCGTAATCCCGTCGCCTTCCGACCCTTTGTCCGCTACGAGCACCACTTGGATGGGCAGCCCTTTCCGCCGGATTTCACGCAGTAGTTCCAAACCGTCGAGCTTGCCGGGGCGCTGGTGATCCAAAACCACCAGGTCGATGGATGAGCGTTTGAATATTTCAATGGCCGCGGATACCGAACCGGCTGACGAAACAACATATCGGGGCCCCAACTCGGCAAAGTATGCCTCGACAAATCTATAGAGGATCTGTTCGTCTTCTAAGATGAGGATCCTTCTATCCGACAACGGCGGCTCCATCAATCTTCACTTCTCATTCCATGCCAGCATGCGGGCCGGAGATCGTCGTTTCACTTAGTGGCGGACCAGCCGCCAGAGGGGGATTAACAAGGCGGCCACGTTCGATCCGGCGATCACGATTACCTGGGTAATCATTGCGTCAGGTTCGGCTTTTCATCAGGTCCAGGAGGACACTGGTGGATATTCTAACGTTGCTTTCGGGTGGATCAGCTTCTTGCGTATCGGTGTGGGATGCATTCTTCCAGGAGATAATCTCGAAGAAAGCCTCGTCTCCGTGGCGATCAACCGTCTCGACACAGTAGATTTCTCCCTCCTTTATAAACATGGATCCCGTCAGGCCACCCTTCTTGACTTGGATTTTTCTCGACTCTCCACTGGAAACTATCAATCGAACAGTTGTGAAGAGATCGTACCCCGAAAAATCCATGACCTCCGCGAGATCCTCGGGATGTATATTCTTTGCAGCGCCCTCCAGGTGGCTATCAGCTTGGAAGGTATCCATTGCGTTACTTCGTCCCAGTTTACGGCCTCCTTAGAGAATCTGCGGCAACAAAGACACGACCCACCTCAGCAGCATCGAGCGGCCAATCCACTCGAAAGGGCCCTCCCTTTGCTGCTAGAGCGATCGCCGTCAGGGACCGAAATCCCATACGGTCTATTGCCAGCAATTCTGGTTCTGGATTCAGGTTGAGTATCTATTATTCTGCATTTCACTATATCATACGCAACTCCTCGAAATCAAGCAAGAATAATTGACTCCGATCGCGGCCTCTTGAGCAGCCTCTGAAGTTGATTAGCGCTCCCGCTCGTTGAAGAACCAAGAAATCGGCTTGCTGCCAGTGCCCTCGTTTAAACTCAACGAGTAGCAAATAGCATGCCACTGCTTCGCGAGTCCGGGGTTATGAGGAGAATGCGAGGCCAATGGCCGACTTTAAGTGTTAACTGAATTGCACATCTTCTGGGTGCTGCTTGAGGGGAACGGGTCAGAGTGGCTTGTTAATTCTTGCAGTAGAGAAAAGATCAATGATGGCAGGTGCTCATAGCGGGGCAAATTGACCTTCCGCGAGAAGTTCATGGGGCCTTTTTGACCCAAAACCAATCGACGTCAACTGTCTTGTCAGCGCGTCGGCAGTTAGGCTCTGCTCCTCCGTATCCGTAGGATCATGCCCTGGAGAAAACGGATGAGCCAAGGGATACGCTCCATTTGCACGCAGCGAATGAAGTACGCGGCCACGACCATGAACACCAACGGCGGGAGCGGTAGAGCAAGTTCCGGCGGCGCCAATCCGGAACGGGCCACTCGCTCGGTTGCCAGCGTGAAGGCATAGTAAACGAAGATCATTACCAGACCCAGGGACACGTTGTTGAGCCTGCTATGTCCAATGTTCAATAGCCCCAACGGGAAGGCTGTCAGCGCCAGGGCGAGGCAGGCAAGCGGATGAATGAATCGTTGGGTTATGAGAATGCGTCCGAAGTTCTCGACTCGACGAACGTACTCTATTTTTTCAGGACCACCTGTCGCTTCCTCTGCTATTACCGCCTTCACTCGATTGCGAATGCCGGCAATGGACATTTCTTCAAACGATTTTGTGGCAGTTTCCATACCGGACTGTGCCAGCGAGTACCGGAAGACGTAGCTCTCAAATGCAAGGCTGCCGGTGGAATCACCGCGTCTGTCCTCTTTCAAGATGGTGCCGTTACGCAGATTCAAAATGAATGCCTTGCCCGACGGGTCCGGAGCTACCTTCCCTTTTTGGGCGAGGATAGTGGTAACCTCGTCAGGCTGTGAAGATTCTCTAATGAATACGTGGCTCATTACTCCCGTAGCTGAATCGATTGTCTCGACGTACAGGATGAGGTTCTTGAGAGAATCAAAAAAGGTTCGCTCTTCGATTCCCGCGTCCGCCCGCTTGGTTGCTGCCTCTTGCATGAGCCTACGCCCATCGGAGATTCCTCTGGGGATAAGAATGAGAGTGCAGACAAGACTAAGAGCGAAGCCGATCAACCCAAGGAGGAGCACCGGCGGCAACAGACGCAGTATCGAGATGCCCGCGGACTTGATAGCCGCAACCTCGTTGTCTGCAGCCATACGCCCCAGCCCCAGTAGGATCCCGATCATCATTGAAAGCGGCAGCACCGTTACCAGCGTGCCCGGAAGGGCGCTAATCAAGACCAGGAACAATATGAGCGTCAGATCGAGGCCGCCGACTTCCATGACTTTTTGCAGAAGGGGGAGAAAACCTGCAATAAGGCCTGTAATGAGGAAAATCGCAAAACAGAAGAGGACTGAAACAACCGCCTCTCGAAAAACATACCTAGCGATAATGGCCGGGCGGACCACCTGCGACGACCTCCACCTCATTTTTGAGCGTTACAGTGGCTGAGAAAGACGCGCAGCCTGATTCAGGCTACTTTCGGGCTCAGGACCACGGGAGCAACATAGCACGCGACCGAGGGATAAGAGAAGATCAGGCAAGACAAGCTGGACAGTCAAGAATTATATGGGTTGCCCCGCAGGGGCGCGATACGATCGGTGCTCCCGATTGCTCCGCGCATTGCCACGGTGTCGAGGCTAGATGTGGGATATGTTCAGATGCCGCAACTGACAGAAATGCAGAGACAACAGCATCCTCTGCGACCTTCGGGGTGAACGATTGCGAAGAAAGAGAGGCGCGGCCGACTTCAGCTCAGTGCAAAACAGGCGCTCGCTCGTCTTCCTCGATCACGGGCGCATCATTCCCCGCAGCCGGGAGGATGTCGCTTCTGTCGAGAGGATCAAATTGTTCGGTTGGTTTAATGCAATCTCTGAAACTTTGGGTGCATGCGTGGTCAGGCCCGACAAAATCCGTTAGAAAATCCAGAGCTTTCTTCCTCCAATAATAAAGGGCCTCAGCATCAAATTCCGTGTCTACTACATGCCACCCCGCCTCTATCAAGTCATCAAGTCTCTTCCCGGAATACATGGCGTCCCCCATAACCTGGTTGCCGGCTTCCCGGTGAAGCAGTTACTCGATACGTTTGGATAAAGACTAATTAGGCTAAATCTACTCTAAGATAGCGGCATCACCTTGTCAATGGCAAAGACAAGAAACTTCGCTTCTCCGCAGAACCGTGAGCTTCCGGCCCCGGCTCCCCCGGCAGCGCCGGGGGGTTGCCGTCAGAGCCCTATAAATAGGCATGACAACACGCGCGATCACGCATGCTGAAATGTAGTTGATGTGCCGTTTATGGCGATGCTGATTCTTCTATAATTAATCCCTCTGACATTGATTCTTCTGGCGATATTGATTCCCCTGACGATATTGTCAATCCAGCCATCTCTCTCAAATGCGGACTTTCTCTCCATGTCATCTCCACAGAGAGTTCTTGCTTACCTTCTTTCTCTTTCGCCTCAATCTCCATTTCCACAGCGTCGACAGGGTGGAACGTGATGGATTGATCGCCTCGGTGCATGACAACCCTGCCGTTCTTCATGCCTTCCAGTATATCTTCAAGGTAACCGATCGCCCTTTGCAGGTCCACGGTTCCCTTCGCCTTCATTTTGTTCTTGGTCATTGCTTCCTCCCGCTACCAATGACAGTGTTCCTCAATCCCGAGTGTTAGGTCTCAGCAAAGGCTGTACAGAACGTCTTGACTCGCTTCGTAGGGCGGGCCGTGCCCGCCATGTGGAAAATTCCCGTGGCGGGCACAGCCCGCCCCACGCGTGCAAAGCTATTATGGAAACACAACACTAGCCTCTTTCTCCCCACCTTTTTCTTGCTTTAATTTCATTCTCCCCGTCGCAATATGCAAGGTCGCCATCTCCTTGTAATCCGCAGCAGACGCCACCAGCCATGGAGCGTACCTTGTTTTAGTCTCATGGTTGACCTTAGCCCGTCCATATCGCGTCTTGCACAGATATATGTACTATAAATCCATATGTTATCTTCATTTTTCTAATTTATTAGTTGATCTTTTTGCACGAATTTGATATAAGAACCGAAGGTAATTTTTTGAAGTCATTCTGGAAATTATCTATTTAATATAGAAGCGAATCCAAGGCTGATTCGTGGAGGTCAACATGAAACGACTCGCCCTCGTGGCCACATACCTCTTGATCTTCTGCGCATGCGCCAACTATGCAGGCGCTCAAAATTGGCAACCCGGGATGCCAGGCCCGGGTTTTGCAGGCCCGCCGGGAGTCGGGATTCCGGGCTTAGGCGGCCCACCAGGAGCCGGGATGCCAGGCATGGGGGCCCCGCTCGGTGGCCCTGATTGCGGAGCGTCTATGTGTCAGCCGATGTCGCCCTGTCTCAAACCGCCAATCCTGTTCGGCAGTTATGCGGCTTGGCAAGTCACTAGTGATCCCGGGAAAATCAAGTTCTCCACCCAGGGGACAAGCCTTTCACTCAATGACTCGTCAACTGCGGTCCAGTTCAACGTGAATGGAGTCTGGGTCGGTGGGACCGCACGCGTGCCTTTTAGTGACTGTTTCAGCGCCCGGGTCGAAGGAAGGGTTCTCATCCCATCGAAAGAGAACGCTACCAGCGTGACCGCGCTTTGTACGGGGCCTCCTGTTGCTAGAGATTGGAATTCATGTACCAAGTATCGGTGGGGACTAATCGACGGGGCCTTGGCGTTCGATTGCGCCCCATGCTTGTCGGTCCTGGGCGGGTTACGTTGGGATTCATTATATGTTTTCATGGCAAATCCCACCACCATTCCCGGATTCTCCTCTGTTTTCGACGAATCGGATTTGACTATAAGTGCCGTAGAGCCATATCTTGGCTTTGAGGCTGCCTGGGTGGGAAGGCGTTGCGCCCTGACTCTGAAGGGCATTGGTGCACCCTGGGCGAGTACCAGGACGATTTTTGGAATGACCTTTAGCGATCCCACAGGTCAGGTCCTCGCGGTGCGAGAGAGTACGGATACGGTTTCAAAGCGGGCGTCTTTTCAGGAACTCTCTCTGCAATTGTCAATCCCGATGTCATGCCTGGGCACGGTTGGAGCATTTGCCACGGTCAACAACCTATGGGCCCACTCAGAGGGCGACTACAATTCAACCACTGGTGAACAAACTTTAATTCAGACATTTGACATAGATCTCAACCGGACAGTCTACATGATAGGTGGAAGCGTTTCTCTGGCTTTTGGCCCCTTTATGTAATCTGAGAGGCATGGTGGACTGCCGAGAAGGCGACGGATTTCCATTGGCTGCTCATAGGCGGGATTCGTAGGACGAACGATGCGGTGACCGACAAGGGACCGCATCGTTCGCGTTGAACGGCTCTTTTCTCGCCAGCTCTGCGGTTGGCTTCTCTCCCCATATTCTACCCGGGCTTCATTCTAATTAACACGAATAATATTAAGCCCGGTTTAAATGACCATGATATGATTGCAGCAGACAATGCTTTCCAGCCGGCGAGCTGTCGTGTCGGAAGGCTTGCACTTTATCCCCGATCAAATGCTTCGATGTCCGGACCTGGCCCTTGAACGAACTGCTGCTCTACACCTCGATCGGCCTTACCCTCTGTTTTGCCTTTGTCAACGGGTTCCACGACGGAGGCAATGTCATTGCCACAATAGTATGCTCGCGGTCCATGCAGCCGTTCAAAGCCCTTGTTTTGGCGTCGATAGCCGAATTTGTCGGCCCGCTGGTGCTCGGCACAGCAGTGGCGCAAACAATGGCCTCGAGCATTCTGAAACCCGACTTGCTGGAGCAACTCAGCCCCGGAACCGTCTATCTTATGATGATCTCCGGTGTGGGGGGAGCCATAGCCTGGAAGCTTCCCACATGGATTGTGGGGTTGCCTTCCAGCGGTTCCCATGCGCTCATAGGCGGTCTTATCGGTGCCGGACTCGTTGCAATGGGAACTCAAGGAGTGGCGGTCGAAAAGGTCGTCACGGGCGTGGTGTTGCCTTTGCTGGTTTCGCCATTTATTGGGATTGTATTGGGATTCTTTGTTTTTGCGATCATCCGGAAGATGTTTCACAGAGCACACCGAGGGGTAGGACGCATCTTCTCAACCATGCAGAAGCCCACCATGATCTTCTTGGCAGCCAGCCACGGCTCCAATGATGCACAGAAGTCTATGGGGGTCATTACCTTGATCCTGGCCGCGGGCAGCGGTGAGATGCACGGGTCCTTATATCTACCAGAATGGGCGGTAGTCGGCTGCGCGGCGGCGCTTGCCCTGGGTTTAGCCTCGGGTGGCTGGCGCATCGTCAAAAGCGTAGGATACGGTATTTGCCGTCTGGAGCCGGTTCACTCGTTTGCTTCCCAGTTGACCGCGGCTTCAGTCATATTGGTAGCCTCGCTGGTCGGCGGCCCTGTCAGCGCTACACAAGTAGTGGGATCGTCGGTTATGGGAGTGGGGGCATCCCGCCGTCTCAGCGGGGTACGGTGGTCCGCGGCGGCCAACATCGCATACGCCTGGCTCTTGACCGTGCCCGTCTCCGCGGGCTTAGGGGCCGGTGCATTCTGGATCTTGAAGCGGATAATCGTCGAGTAGCGGAAAGGGAAATCTCATGGCATTCTGGAAATTGTTTGGCTCCAAGAAAGAGGTGGACTTCTTTGATCTGCTGCTGGATCAGGCGGAAAAGACCAATGCAGGCTGCCATGCCCTCGTGAAGTTCCTTGAGGGGGAAGGCACTCCGGAAGAAATCAGCCGCTTGGAGAGGGAAGCGGACGACATTCGTCGAATTTTGATCGATGAACTGCATCAGACGTTTATCACACCTATAGATCGGGAGGATATCTTTGCCCTCTCTCGTGCCATCGACGACGTCATCGACCACGCAAAGAATACCGTGAAGGAGATGGAAATATTCGAGGTTGAGAGCAACGAACACCTCTGCCAGATGGCGGAGTTGCTGCAAAAAGGCGCGGAGCAACTTGTCGGGGCCATGCGACACCTCAAGAAGAACCCGAATGTAGCGGTGGAGTATGCGGTAAGGGCCAAGCGGATAGAGAATCGGATGAATGATAGTTACCTGGCCGCGCTGAAACAACTCTTTTCCGGACACGATCCACGCATTATGTTCAGCCTCAGAGAAATCTACCGGCATTTCAACAGGAGTGCGGACCGGGTGGACGAAGCTGCGAACATCATTAGCAACGTGGTGGTCAAGATGTATTAGGGTAGAGCTGAGCAGCCAAGGGACAAAGTCCGCCCTTCCCCTATAGGTGCTAATTTAGCGACAGTTTCATCGGTTGTAGGCAATTTGGACTGCTGAGACACAGGCAAAGTCCCCCTTTTCTAAAGGGGGATTTAGGGGGATTTAGGAGGATTTTCAGTAGCCAAAATCCCCCCTAACCCCGCTTTACGAAAGGGGGAACAAATCCCACTTGGCACCTATGCGGGTAAGGGTGAATTAGGGGGATTATTCTCCCGTCCAAAAAACCTGAGGTGAGGCACATCACTACAGACTGCTGTCATCCTCTTCGTCAACTTTAATTCCATACTGCTGTATTTTGGTATGAAGCGTCTTGCGGTCGATTTGCAGCAAACGGGCTGCCTTAGCCTTGTTGCCGCCGGTCTTTCTCAATGCCTCCACTAGGCAAGCTCTTTCCACTTGGCTGATGCTGCGGCGCACCGCTTCCTTGAGCGGCAGTCCGTCCCACTTTGATTCCTCGGCTTCCGGCTCGGGTCCCGCAGGCGTTACAGCGGCCTCCCCCAGCACCAAATGGTCGGGAGTAATGACGTCTTCCGCCTGGAGCACCGCCCGGCGAACCACCGTCATGATCTGCCTGACATTACCGGGCCAATGGTACTTCAGCAGCACATCTATGGCCGGTTGAGAAAAGGCCCTGACATTCTTTGCCAATTCCACATTTGTCGCCTTCAGGAAGCGGTCGGCGAGGTGCACTATATCTTCCTTGCGCTCTCTGATGGGCGGAATCTCGATGGTGAATTCGCTGAGCCTGTAGAACAGGTCTCTGCTGAACGAACCAGCCCCTACTGCCGGTTCAAGTCCTGATTGGTTGCCACGACCAGGCGCAGATCTACGGTTACGGGCTTTCTCCCGCCAACCCGGAAGAAGCTGCGTTCCTGGATTGCACGGAGGAGCTTGATCTGAGAAGAGAGGGGCATGTTCCCAATTTCGTCCAGGAACAGGGTCCCTTTGTCAGCCATCTCAAATTTCCCGGGCTGCCGGATCCCGCACCCGTGAACGCCCCCTTTTCGTAACCGAATAGCTCGCTCTCGAAGAGAGTCTCAGGGATCGCACCGCAATCAACCGGTATCATGGTGGCTTCTGATCTCAGACTCGCCTTGTGGATGGCCCCGGCCACCAACTCTTTTCCCGTTCCGGTCTCTCCGTAGATCACGACACTAAAGTTGGAGCGGGCTACGAGGGCGACATCTGAGCTAATCCTACGGACCGCGTCGCTCGGGCCCATCATTTCCCGAAGTCGGGATATCACCGCGTCATGGCTCGTGTCTGAGACTTCGGACTTCCTCTGGGAGGGCCTGCGGCCTTCAAGGGCTTTCTTGAGTTTGTCGATCAGCTCCCGGTTGTTAAGCGGTTTGGAGAGATAGTCGGACGCTCCTTCTTTGATGGCCTCGACAGCTCCTTCGATTCCGCCATAGCCGGTCATCATGAGCACCGGCAAAGTCGGGTCGAACTTCTTGGTTTCTCTGAGTAACCCCATCCCTCCCATTCCTGGCATCATGACGTCGGACACCACGGCTTCAGGCATGCCGAGGCGAATCATTTCAAGGGCTGTTTCTCCGTCATGAGCCACGAGGGGCGTGTAACCTTCTCTTTTCGAGCAAACGAAAGAGGATGTCGCAAATATCCTTTTCGTCGTCTACGATCAGGATTCGATCTCTGGAGCTAGTCATGTATTCCTGCCTCCGGGATCAGGCCTTGAGCCCCATGCCTTTTATGCTAACTTTTTGGCGGGCGCTTTCGGCGAGGGAGTTTCTCCAGTTCCAGGCCTTCAATCTGTGCCATTATCCGGTCAACCTCAGCCACCACAATCTGCCGTGGCGTACCTTTAGCCTCCAATGTGTCGAGGACCGAGTCGATTGCCTTGGTGTAATCGTTGCGAAACCGCCGATTCATCTGTTTCCAGCGTACGCCCGCCAAGAAGTCCGCCACCTCAGTCCGATATTCCAGTCTTCCCAAAACCATCAGCACGGCAATAATCGGATACCCCATGTATCCTTGCCAGTACGAGGCGTTATCGTTCGACGTGATTTGGTTAAGATCAGGGGACCATTCGACATGATACGTCTTGGTACCGTCAGATGACACAACTTCGGCTTTTTCTCCCCCCATTAGCGTCACCCTGCCGTCGGCAACGGCGCTTAAAGCCTCATATATTTTGGCCTTGGGAGGAGATTTCCATGTACTCATGCCGCGATCTACCTGATTCGTTGGCGTGCGACGTCCACAAATAGACTTATTACAACTACATATCAGAAAAGACTGCGGAGAAACCTTTCCGCGGTAATCCTTCGGTTACGGGCGGCATGTTGTCATTGCGAGGAGCATCGCGACGAAGCAATCTCGGTGTTGAGAGCTCTCAACGAATCAGATTGCTTCGTTTCGCTCGCAATGACAAAGGTCGGAGCGGATCGTTGCGCCTGATAACTGAATGGTTACTTTCGCCGGCGCCTCATCCAAGCTCACTTCGCCAAATTTACTATGGCCCTTCCTTTGTGCTTTCCTTGCAGAATCAAATCTATTTCTTGATCCAACTCTGCCAAGGAAATCTCGGTGGCGATTTGGTCGAGGCGTTCCAGTTTCCATTCCTTAGAAAGCTTTTGCCAGATCTGCCGCCGGATATCTACGGGACAATTCACCGAATCAATCCCCAGAAGACTGACCCCCCGCAGAATGAAGGGATAAACCGACAGAGGCAAATCAGGGGATGCGGCATTACCGCAACTTGTGACAGTACCCCCGTATTTGACCGACTTAATCGTGGTGGCAAGGATGTCCCCGCCCAGAGTGTCGATCGCCCCGGCCCACCTGGCTTTGAGAAGAGGTCTTCCGCTCTTGTCAGTGGCCTCATCGATGCTTATCACTTCTTTTGCTCCAAGGCTCATCAGGTATTCTTTCTCGTCCACAATGCCGTTCACCGCGACCACCTGATAGCCCGACTTAGCAAGAATCGACAGCGCAATGCTCCCTACACCGCCAGGAGCGCCGCTGACGAGCACTTCTCCCTGGTCGGGGGTCACACCGTTCCCTATGAGCTTGAATACAGACAACGACCCGGTAAAACCTGCTGTGCCGTAAGCCATGCTTTCTCGCAATGAGAGATTCTCCGGACGCTTTACCAGCCAGTTTGCCGGCACCCGGATGTATTCACCGTAGCCGCCGGAAGTGTTCATTCCCAGATCGTAACCGGTGACAATCACCTCGTCACCCGGACGAAATTCGTCAACCGTGCTCTCCTCAACTACCCCAGCGGCATCCACGCCCGGTGTATGTGGATAATTCTTGGTGACGCCACGATTTCCTGTGGCTGATAGAGCGTCCTTATAATTCAAGGAGGAATACTTGACCCTGATCAAAACCTCGCCTTCAGGCAATTCATCTACTGATTTAGACGTGATTTCTCTTACGAATTTGTTGTCCGGCAATTCCTTAACAACCATTGCTCTAAAGGTCTTTTGATCCATAGGTTTTTCCTTTCAGGAGAATTCTGGGAATTAACTCCGCCGCGCCATGTAAATGAATAGCATACTTGCGGGAGCGCGGTCATTGTTTTTGGGCAAAGGTAGGTTCTTGCAAAGCAAGGGCAACTCGTCCTACGCAGAAGTCAATTTGATTACGCAGCCAATACTCTAATGAAATTCAGGGACGTTCAGATTTGATGTGAGATGTGGAGTTTATTGCTATGAACGGCCTAGGGCAAACGGGCGGTCTGTAATATTATCCACTAGAAGGCAATCCCCGTCAGACCACGTCGTCACCCCGGCGAAAGTGCGGGTCCAGGAGTCCCGCGGGACGCGGGATTGAAAGCCTGGATTCCGGCTTCCGCCGGAAAAACAGTAGGGGCATCTCGCCCAGGCGGGACCGTGCCCCTACGAAAAAGCCCTCAGGACACGCCTATTTTACCGCATGTCCTAGAGGATCATGATGAGTGCGGGAATTAGCCCTCAAAATGGCCTTTTCGGCCTCCCTCGTGGTGGCGCATCTTTCCGAATTTGCCGCGAAACGCCTTTGCGGCCATCATGTCGGCTACTTTGCTAATCTGTTCGGGAGTCAACAGCCCCAGGCGGTCTCTTTTCAGTTTGAGCCGCTCCTTCATCAGGTCGCTTTTGAGTTTGACGATTTGGTCATCCATTTGGGCCAGTTTTTGCTGGTCCACCTTTCCTGAAAGGAGCATCGTGTGCTTTTCGTCCTTGAGCGACATCAACTCCATGCGGGTCTTGCGAGTACGATCCCGGAAACTCGTGTACAGCGCCCGGATTTGAGTCTTCTGTTCATCTGTTATTCCGAGTTTCTTCATCAGACCTTCCAGCGAGTGCCCGGAACGCCCTTTGCCCATAAATTCTTCCGGTGGACCGGCAGGGGGACCGGCGGGATGGCCCATAGCGCCTTTCATCACTGGAGGACCACCCGGAGCTGCGGGAGCGCCCTGAGCAAATGCGGCCAAAGCTCCCATCGTGAACAACGCGGCCGTGGCCACCACCAATAAAGCATATTTCTTCATCGAAATGCCTCCTCGTTTGGTTTTCTGTCTTATTAGACGGGAGGGTCCCTTTGTTGTTAAAATGGGCAACCAGAGTCCGCACGAAGACCGGTGAATAACTTACCAGGCCATGAAAGGAGCGCCCTGTGACCGAGAACAGGAAGAAAGTCACTCCTGCTTGTGCCGCCTGTCCCCAGGAGATGCCGAACATGCTCTGCATGCACAGCAATGGTTCAGGCCATAAAGGCTGCCCGACGCTGACCCGAAAAGAGCTGTTGGCCGAGGCAAACCAGGAATACGAAAATTCAGAGACCTCTCTGTTTGCGCGCCAGGCATCCATCCAGGAGGCCGCGTGCTATGCGAATCGACACGAGCGTCCGTACGTGATGCAGCCCACCAAGACTCGAATTGCCGAAATCTGCGAGTTTGCAGAGCGCATGGGCTATAAACGCCTGGGTCTTGTTTTTTGCGCCGGTCTCAAGAACGAGGCTGCAATTGTAGAAAACATACTGAAAAAGAATGACTTTGACGTCGTGTCGGTATGTTGCAAGGCGGGAAGAACCTCAAAAGATCTTCTCGGCATAGGAGACAGGGATAAGGTTTTCCAGGGAACCGATGAAGCAATGTGCAACCCCGTTTTTCAGGCAATGGTAGTCAATAAGGAGAAGACCGATTTCAACATTTTACTGGGTCTTTGCGTAGGTCACGATTCCCTCTTTTTCAAATACGCGGAAGCGTACACAACCGTTCTGGCTGTAAAGGATCGAGTAACCGGTCACAACCCGTTGGCCGCGGTATATCTTCATAATTCGTATTATAAGAAACTGGTCTCGGCGCCAAAAGCGACCGATTAGTGCCTCACACAAACTGCCGTTTCATGGCCTGGATGTAGCTCGGGCACTCCTCCATCAACTTCGCTTTCTATCTGCCGCTTCGCTTCTTGCAAACGGCCGCGTACGACGGGCTCATTCAAATCATCCAAAGATCGGATTGCGCCTCCTCTCCGACCGAGTTGGAAGAGCAGTCTCTCTTCGTCAGGTAGATTCAGGTACCGATCGATAATAGCAAGCATGCGCTGCTTATCCCCAGGCAGCTTTCCTTCCACCTCCTCGAGCAGGTTAAGAATATGATCGCTCACAAGTGAAGTGGATATGCCGTCCAGGTTCTCGATGAGCATCCTGATTTCGCGCACAATCTGATCTTCGTCCGGCGGGTGGAAGCTCCCGTTTTCCACCATTTCCATGAGGGGCGTCCCGCGTCTGACATAGAGCGAGCGGAACCTCACGAAGGCCGGATTGATGGCATTGATTACACGGGCGGATTCCAGGGCGTTGTCTTCAGACAATTCGATCCCCCCTATCCCGGGGATGACGTAGAGACAAACAGACAAGCCCCCTTGGACCGCCTGCCTTCCGCCGTCCACTATCTGTTCAGCACGGGCCCCTTTGTTGATCATTTTCAGGACGCGGTCAGAGCCGGATTCCATGCCCACATGAAGCCGCGACAAACCGGCTTCCTTGAGGCGCACGTAGTCGGCTATTGATTTTCCTTTCAGTGTCACTGCGCGGGCGTACGATGTCACCCGTTCGACCTGCTGGAAAAGTCCGGCGAATGTGGTCAAGGATAGAGACAAGGGAGTCTGTTGATAGCATGAGCGAATTGGCGTCCTGGAGGAAAACCGTGTCACCTCCCGAGGCCATCCACAGGGCAACCGAACGAAAGGAGTCGGGAAGAGTGGCATCCCTCAAAATGCCGGCCAGAGCCCGCTGAGTAAGTTTCCCGCCCTCTCCGATTCCCCACGATATTTTCTCGATCTCATCCATTACGGCTTTGGCCGCGTCCACGTCAGCCTTGACTTCCTCCAGGCTCCTGCGAGAAAATTTCTTGCCCTTGTAGGTGCTGCAGAATGCGCATTGGTTCCAGGGACAGTTCCGGGTAACGCGTATGAGCAAGCTCCCGGCTTCGCTAGGGGGCCGAATCGGTCCTTGCTCGAATTCCAGCGCTGTATTCATGGCTTTTTCATCACTCCAAATCGGATTCCGCCACATCAATTCTTGAGTTTTGAGTTTGCTCGTGGCAGCCATTCATGATAAGCTATTAAGACTAATGAAACAATCACAATATCGCCACCATCTGAACACGAGGGAATCTCCTTGAAAGCGTTTCTCACGAAGGCAAAGACCTTAATCATTCTTGTCTGTTCCCTTTGCCACCTCTTGGCCTTTACCGCAAGCGCCAAAGAATTTCCTGATGCGATCAAGATCGTGGCGCCGGACCGTCTCTCCGTACAGATTTACACTCAGCCGAGAATTGGGTCAGAGGTGCTGGCCATTGCTCTTCACGGCGATGTCCTCGAAGTGACGGGTGAGAAAGGCGGCTTCGTTGAAGTCCGGCTCCCCGCCAAGAAAGTCGGGTACGTAGCCAAAGAGAACACTCTGCCGTGGCAACCGCCGGCCAAAGAGCGTTCAATGACCTGGCTGATTGGTCTCGCAGTGGTGGCTATAGCAATCGGCGGTGTGATCGGTTTTCTTGCCTTCACGAGGAGAAGAACGAGGAATGCCGAGAAGCTTGCAGCATCCATTCCGGCGGCAATCAAACGGGCGGAAGAGTTTTATCGATCGGGAGATTATGAACACGCAATCAAGGAGTTTAATCGTTACATCAGTTTGCAGGGGGGAGAAGTTCGATCCCCGGACGTCTACCGCAGGCTGACCGTCTGTTACCAAAAGACCGATGAAACCCGTGAGGCGGCTAAGGCCTGGGAAAAAATGCGGTCTCTGGGAGGGTTAAAGGGTCTGGAGGACTATACAGTCGGGGCGGAATTAATGGGGGCCTTGGGAAGGGAGGCCGACGCTGCGGAAATCTACGAATCGCTGCTGGAAAGTCTGTCTGACGAGGACAAGCAATACGAGATTCATGAAAAGCTCTTCAATACGTATCGAAAGATTAAGGAACCGAAAAAGCTCATCGCTCACGCCATTGAACTGGAAAAATTCGGTACGGCGGGCTCAGGAATTCTTTCGGACGTTGCACGCTTCCTGATCGCCGAAGGACAAACTGATCTGGCCATTGAATCGAGTCACAAGGATCTGATCACGGGAATATGTGGCGAGTTTCTCGATGATCGCGCTAAGACCCCCGAGGCCGCACGAATTTATCTTAAGTGCCTTGAATACGACCGTACAGACGCGAGAATCCATAGAATTCTAGCGGACATCTATAGTCGTGGCGGAGACTTCCGGCGCGCAGTGAGCGAACTTACAATGCTCCATCAACTCGATAAGGAGCAATCGGAAGAGTACATAGAAGAAGCGGCCAAGATATATGTTGAGAACAAGCGTGTGCAGGATGCCTTGACAGAGGGAAATCCGTTAATCATCAAAAAAATCGCTCAGACATTTTTGGCGAGATCGGAAGTCCATCCCGATGCTGTGGCGGTATACGAAAAGGTCCTGGAATTCCAACCTAATGCCGTTGGAATCAACAAGATGCTCAGTACCGTGTATCTGACAAGGGGAGACCTCAACAAATACATAGCCAAGCTGAGACTTCTCCATGAAATTGACGGAGAGAATCAGGATTACTTGACCGACCTGGCCCAGTGCATCATCGACAACGACTTGATTGAGCAGACCATCAAAGAAGGCAATCGGGCACTGAATGCCAAGATATTAAAACAATTGATCAAACGGGGCGTCTCTAACGATAGGACAATAGGACTATATGAGAAGCTCATCAAAGTCGAACCCGATAATGCAGTCATCCGCCGTGCGTTGGCCACAGCCCATGAGAATCGGAAAGAATACGGAAAGAGCCTCCAACACCTGCTCGTCTTGATCAGACATAAGCCTGATGATGACGAACTGTGCCGAAGAGCTGCCGGGATGGCTGTGGAGCAGGAGCTGCTGTCACAAGTTCTCGTAGAGGGCGGGGCTGCCCTCCTCATCGCTACAGCTCTGGAAATTGCAGAGAGGAAAATTGGAGGTCCGGTAGCCCGAGAAATAATGGAGGCAGCTCTCAGAGAACGGCCGGATGACACAAGAATACTCAGCCATCTGAAAACACTAAAGCCACCGGCCCCACCGCCTCCTGTAATAGAAACGAAACCCGAGGTGGATACAGCCGCGAAGCCTCACGACACCGAAGACTCCGGGCAAAGAGCGAGCGAAAGTCCCTCGAGGGCCAATTTGGAGGAGCTGAAAACTGAGCCGGTAATTGCAGAAATAGCCGAGTTGGAGCCTCATAGAGCAGAAACCATCGAATCTATCCTGCAGGAATTTGGACAGGCGCACAGGCGTCAGCAGCCGCGCACACCGCGGCCCATGGTTCCCGGTCAGACAATTGACCTGACAGACGAGGACGTCTCCTTTGAAGAAAGGTCTGTGACTACGTTCGTGTCCGGTTACTCAAAGAGGCCGGTTGCGGATTTCGCTCGCGAGGAGCTGTTCCTCCCCGTATCGGGATCGCTGGCGTATCAAAAGATGGAAACTCTTATAAGTGACGGGTGGGGGGATCTGTGCGTCGCGATTGAGGTTAATACCGGCCGCCATTTCTTAATGAGGCTTTTCAAGAATGATTTGCTTGATCCGCCCATCTTGAGGGACTTCGTGACCCAAGTCACGGAGCTCGGCTTCAATATGGTTCATGACAACCTTTTGCCCATTGTGGAAGTGGTCACAGGCCCCAGCGGAGTCACCTGCCTCTTGCATCCGTTTGCTGCAACGAACCTGGAACATCTGATGAAAGCTGAAAGAAGGCCGGAATTTGGTCTCAGGATGAAACTTATCGGAAAAATAATAGACGGGCTCGTGTATGCTCACAACTACAAAGGGGTCGATGGCCAGTTGCGAAGAACATATCACCTGCATCTCCAGCCATCCTGCATAGCTCTCAGCGATGATTTTACCCAATGCTATATAGTAGGGGTCGGTTATTCGCAGATTTTCCGAAATCTGTCCCGAGGTCGGCACCCCAGATGGCAAGATCCAGGCATGAATCCCGCCACCATGCCTCCGGAGTTCTTCCGGTCGAAGGCTAGTAATATTCGGGAGAGATCCGCAGATATTTATTCGCTAGGCGTTCTGATTTACTTTGTGGCTACAGGGGAGTTTCCGTTCGAGGGGCCTGCCCTGGAGGATTACAAATTTCAGCACAACAAGATCTTTGCGGCTCCCCCGAGACTGATCGATCCGACCGTCCCGGACTGGCTGGAACCCATAATCCTGGGATGTCTCGAGAAAGATCCGGAAAAACGCTGGGATAGTGTGATGGACATCCGTCAGGCGCTCAATAGTGGCATACAAGGAAAACTCTAAGTAAATAACATACGCGTGCCTCTCGCGGCAGCGCTAAACCGCCGAAATACGACGCCTCTTCCGTCTGAGTCCCTCAATATCCTTCAGGAAGCCCAGACTTCATTATAAGAGCTTTCGCCGGCGTTAGTATAACGTTCCTCTTCGTCATTAAGGCTACTTATGTAGCGCGTCAGGACCTTGCAACGTTCGCATGGGTTGTAGGCCGACTCGTAGCGTGTTACTTTCCCCTTGGCCCGCGAAGACATGTGAATTTTGAGGTCCTTTATATCATTGTACATCCTCATACAATGGCGAACATTCCACCTGCCTTTGAACACTCTACAGCTCACCGCGTACTCATCCAGCCATACTTTTTTGTCTGCCTTCATGGCGGCCCTCTCCCTTCCGGACGCCAGGAACCGTCCGATTCAGGTCCCTAATGCCGATGTCCCACAATTCTTGGTATGCCCGTAACCCTTGGGTATGGTACTCGACACTCCGATTCCTGAAATGTTCCTATCGGAAGAAAGGTTTAGGCGTTTTCTTCTTGGCGCATTATAATTAGGCGTTGACTGATATTTTGATTGATGCTACATTTCCTCAACTAGAGGTATGGATAAGAGGCTGTGCGACTAGATCATCACTCTATCAACCTGA
Source organism: uncultured delta proteobacterium (assembly GCA_963809365.1). Classification (GTDB taxonomy): domain Bacteria; phylum Desulfobacterota; class Desulfomonilia; order Desulfomonilales; family Desulfomonilaceae; genus CAWBBA01. Next base: position 171,826 of record CAWEJR010000017.1, read on the forward strand.
ATTTTGGGCGCCGGTCGCGGTTCTCAGCAGGAACAGCTTTGATTTTATTCATTGTTCTGCTGGGGGGCGTTGCGGCAGGTGGCTACTTTTGTCTTTCTCCCGGTAGCGCCGACTCCGCTCAGTTGTCCTGCAATCTCCCGTCTCAATCTATCAGCGTTAATAAAGACGCGTCCCTCTGCTCGGTCAATGGTGATACCACTTGTCAAATCAACAACGGTTGCCAGGAAATGGCGGAAGTCACCGACGAGGGGGATACGCTCTTCTCTCTGTTGCACGACAATCTGACTGATGAATCCGACTGTAAACAAGTGGTGGCAAGCTTGGCGTCTGTGGTTCGCTCAAGCCTTGATCTGCCTTTTGACGGGCACACCGTGCTCAAGCCCGGACGGAGCTACAGCATAATCGTCGACGGCCAAGGCCGCTTCCTCAAGGCCACGCTGGAATTGGCTCCCGACAAAGTTTTCCACTCTGCCAGAAAGGACGATGGAATTCGCTCCTGGAAAGAAGAAGTTGTTCTTGACTTTAAGGTTGAGAGTCTATCCTTCCGGCTTAGAGGGGACCTAGAGAAATCGCTGGCCAGCATTGGCGAGGGAAAGGATTTGGCCTCGAAACTGGCAAAAGTCTTTCGCTGGGACATCAATTTCCAGTCTGAAGCCTCATGGGGGGACACGTGTAAGGTTTTGTTCCAACGACGGTATGCTGATGATCGCCCCTCAGGTTATGGCGAGATACTCTGCGCGGTCTATGAAGGTAGGAAAACGAAGAGGAAGACCGCGGTGCTCTTCAACGGTCAGTATTACGATGAGGACGGCACGGAATTAAAGAAGAATTTCCTGAAATCACCCCTCGGGGGCCTTCGCCTCCGGGTCAGCTCTCCGTACGGGAACCGTATTCACCCCATTCTAGGTAGCTGGCGCCACCACAAAGGTGTGGACTATGCCGCGGCAAAGGGAACGCCTGTCAAATGTGTTGCCAGCGGACTGGTGACCTCTGCCGGTTGGCACGACCAGTTGGGTAACTACGTGTGTGTCAAGCACGATGACGGCAATGAGAGCCGCTATGGGCATTTGAGCAGAATCAATGCTCAGAAGGGCAAGCGGATAAAGCAGGACGAGAAGATAGGTCTCGTTGGCCAGACCGGTCTGGCAACCGGCCCGCATCTTCATTTTGAGTGGCTAGCAAATGGCGTGCACAAACCCCCTCCTTCAACCAAGACATTGGTTACGAGCCTCCGCAAGCTTCCTACCCCCTTGAAGGGCCGTTTCATGATAGTTAAGCAAGAGCGGCTGCATTCTCTGGACGGCATGACCTTGATTCGCCGAGCCGGCCGAGCAGATCTGGCGTCTCTTCAGTGACTTGGTCCGGTTCCTCCTTATCCCTCTTACACATTTCACCAAATTATGGCGTATCCTTTTCGGTTCCCTTCTCCTTTGACAAAGAGCATTGCCAAAATTAATAGCCGTTTGCCATGAGGTCGCATTTTCGAGGCTGACTCGCCTTGTCACTGCGAGAGCGCAAGCCCGAAGCAATCTCATCGATGGGACCGGCATCTGAAACTGTCTCAAAATGGCCTCTGAAGAGATTCTTGGCGTAGGGGCGCCGCTCGCTGCGCCTTCATTTCGGGCGGTTCGAGAACCGCGCCGTACAAAACCCGCATCATTATCCTAGCCGAATTTCTGGGGTTGAGACTGTCTCACCTTGCCGGCCATTCGTCACCGCGGACTCCGATCCGGGGTCCAGTCTGGCTTTCCGCATACGCGGGAATGACCATGCGCGGGAAGCCCATGCCAGCGCAGATTGCTTTCCATCGGGACGCGGGATTCCACTCCTCACAATGACACCGCGTCTCGCAGGATAAGGAAATTGGACAAAGAATTCGGCCAGGGGTTTAATCAGTTCGTTTCCACACACTTGAACAGGTGCGAGGCCGGGCAATCCCTTAACTCTAGGGTTTTGGGAAGGGCCTATTATATTTGAAATCTTGACGAATTCCTTTGTACGGGATATCATTGGTGCGTGTTAATCGGACTAAATTAATTTGAGAGGAGGAGCCTCCCATGAAAAAGTTAGCACTATTCGGCATGCTCCTGTTCCTGATGACTTCAACCGTGCCTAGCTACGGTTTTCTGGATTATTTCTTTTCGGGCTCTGCCAGCAGAGATGCCATCGACAACTCTGCTGTCGGTGATCTTCGGGCCTGGTGGACGGGCAATCCCGGCTACCAGTTCAACCCCTACTGGTCGGGACCCCAGCCCGAATCAGCAGCAGGGTCAGCAGACAAATCCCTTGAATCCCGCGAGCACTCAGGGCTATAGCCCAATGGGCCCGCCCTCGGCTGGGACACCCCAGGCGCCACCGCCGACCGTCAACTATTACCCGCAACAGGCGCCCGGACAGCCGGCTCAGGGTATGTATGGGGGAGCGCCTCAGCAGTATCAGCAGGCCCCTCAACAGTACCAGGCGAGTCCCCAGCAATATCAGCAAGTGCCTCAACAGTACCAGGCGCCCCCCACAGCAGTATCAACAGGTACCTCAACAGTATCAGCCTGCCCCTTCAGCTTATCAAGGCGCACCTCAGGCCTATCAGGGCGTAGCCCAGCAGCAGGCTCCCCTCCCCCAGGCCTATCCGGCTGGAACACAGCAGTATCAAGAGGTACCTCAACAAGCTTATCCCGCAGGGGCTCAGCAGTATCAGGGAGGGCGCTAGACCTATTAGCAAAGGACAGGGCGTCGGGGATTATTTCCGTTGATTGGAGTAAGACTAAGTGTAGGCGCGGGTTTGAAACCCGCCCGTACTTTAGGTTTCGGCCACTTCATACCAATGCGCTTTCATACAAGTGAACATGGCGGGCACGGAGGCCCGCCACCACCACATTATGGTAGCGGCCGGCGTCCCTGCCGGCCATTGCTGATGGCACTTCTTTGAACGCTCATTGGTATCAGCGATTCTCGAAAGTGATTTCCTATAGTGCACTCTGGTCATTCCCGCTTTTGCCGGGACGACTGGAATGTGCCATTCGGTCAGAATTATAGATAAATGCTATATGTGCTATGGGGCGTATGGTACGAGTGTGCCTTCACTCCGCAGGTAGCGATTTCAGCTTACCGCCTGCTATGCGGCCTTGCGCTGTGTGAGGATGGTCACTGATGAGTTTCTGAAAAATAATCCTTGCTGACCGAGAATCGCCCATCTTTTCAAATGCCTGACCTTGTCTAAGCAGGGCGCTGAGTTCCTTTTTTGAACCCGGGAAATCTTTAATCACTCTATCAAACTGAAGAACCGCTTCATCAAACCGCCCTTGCGAAAACCGGGCCTCTCCGACCCAATAGACTGAATCCGCACTGAACTGACTTTTGGGATACTTCTTGAGAAAGTCCTCGAACTGAAGCACCGCCTGATCGAAAGATCCACCCTTGAACAGGGCATAGGCGTCTCTGTAGGCCCGTTCATCTGCGGAAAGCGGTGTATTCGTAATCTCAACAGGGGGACCCGCCGGCTGTTCCGAAGGGGGCGCAGGAATTTGTTTGTCCGCTGGACGGACTTCCACTCTTGGCTGTCTCTGGACCCGAGGATCTAACGGAGGGGGCGGCGCGGGAAAATTGGCCGAGCCCGCGTCCCTGGGAGCCTCCATTCCGAGTTGTCGCTCGATAAGGCTTACCCTTTCCTGCAGGTTCCTTATTACATTTTCATTGCCCCCCGATGCCTGGAGGCGTTCCATCATCTCTCTGAGCCGCTGCATTTCACCGTCCATCTCTTGCAGACGCGAAGAGAGCTGAAAGGGGGCAGGATCAACAGCAGGCACTGATTGAGCCGGCTTAACATAGGGGAGCGAAGGCCCTCCAGGTCTGGTAAGGCATCCTGAAAGCGAAAGCAACGAGAGAATGAGCAGCACGAAGAGGCCCAAATATCGACTGCCGAAAGTAACGTCCGATACTGAGGGTAATTTGGTGGATACGGGCATCGCGAGGCACACTATCTGGAGACCCGCAGGTAGACCCGCCGGTTCTTTGCCCAGGCTCCTTCGTTGTGAGCCGGATCCACAGGCAGTTCCGATCCGTATGAGACAGTTGATAGTCGATTGGGGACAATTCCCGCAGTTGCAAGGAACTCCACAGCCGATCTTGACCGGCGGTCACCCAAGGCCAGGTTGTACTCGGCGGTTCCACGCTCGTCACAATGCCCCTCAGCCACGACTGCCACCTGCGGGGCCCTTCTGAGGATCTCGGCATTATGCTGTAAGGCGGCTTGGGCCTCCGGCGAGAGCGTGTATCTGTCGTAATCGAAGTATATAGGTTGGAGGTTCGTTTGAACCACTTGTAACTCGTGTTCCAACACGGGTCCGCCGACTTGAGGGCCGACAAACCCTGGCTGAGGCACCGCATTGGGCTTGACAATCTTTCTTGCACACCCCGATGCGAGAACGAAGAAGACCAATAGTGCTGTCATTCCCAGTATCAGGTAGCGAGATGACATGGATGTCTTCTCCTTTCAAGCCGCGGCCCTCCCCCTTTTAGCGACCTGTCCGTGACCAGGCAGGCGCTTTTCCCGTGACGGGGGAGACAGGGACCTGCGTCTCTCCCCGAGCGTCCATGACGTAGATCAGCTTCTTTCCATCCCGATCGGATTGAAAGGCTATCATCCTGCCGTCGGGCGACCACGTCGGATCTCGATTGGACCCAGTTTTGGTCAGGACCCGGAAATCCTTGCCGTCTGTTCTTATAGTGCATATCTGAAACCGTCCCTCGATACGGGCGGTGAAAGCCAAGAAATCTCCCCGAGGGGACCACTTCGGATCGGTATTGTAATTTCCCTGAAGGGTCAGGCGCCTCGCTTCGCCGCCGTTCACCGGCATGATGTAGATCTGCGGTGTACCCGCGTGATCCGAAACATAAGCGATGGCCGATCCATCGGGCGACCATGTGGGAGAGATATCATTTCCTCGGCCACTCGTCAACCTTTTTATAATGTTACCTTGCGGTGTTATAATAAATATATTAGGTGTTCCATTAAAACTCATGGATAAGGCTATGTTTTTACCGTCTAGAAGAATACCGACCAGACGCATTGAGCCCCGGCCGCGCAGATATCACATACGGCCTTAGACTGGCGAAGTCCAGCGCCCAAAGATCAGGCTTACGATTCAAATAAGAAGTAAAGATTAAGCCGCGGCCGTCCGGGGACCATTCCGGGGAGAGGTTGATGCTCCCGGTCTGAGTAAGCTGCCTCAGGTTATGCCCGTCGAAATCCATGGAGAAGATTTCCCGGGACTGGCCTTCACTCACAAAAGCGATTTGAGTGGTGAAACAGCCTGGAACGTTGGTGAGTTTTTCCATGACACGATCCCCAAATCTGTGGATCATGATGCGATGATCGCTTATTCGGCCGCTGAAGCGCTTGCCCAGTTCGAGTTTCTTTAGGGCCACATCATAGAGCATGGCTTCCAGGACCCATTCATCTCCCCTCACTTGGAATCTTCCGAGGATCAACGCCTGAGCGCCGGTTTGAGACCAGGCATCAAAATCGGGCGGGTCCGCGGGATTTTGAGGATTAGGTGGAGAACCCTCAACAATGTCAAAAAGACCTGTAAGATACAGATCATTTTTAATTATGCGCGCTAGATCCCGCCCGTTTAACTGGGATGCACTCTGTGCCACGAAGTCCGGCACTGCTATGGGTATCTTGGCCAGATTAGGGTTTTCCAGGTCCACGTACAGTCTGCACTGAGCGGAAGACGGGCAGAAAACGAGGAGGAACCCGAGAAAGCAAAGTAGCAAACTCAGGCGGCCTCGGATACGATTTCGTCCGGCAAGAAAGCAATTCCCAGGAGTGATGCGATAGCTCCCCTCGGCAACGTTGCGCGTCATTGCACGCCTTTGGGGGTGAATCTGAAGGCCAGCCCACCTGCTTTACTTATCTTTTCCTTAAGTTCCGAGGGGATTGGAGGAAATGGGGCGGCCTGAACGACTGCTCTCAGTGCAGACCCGTCAAATACTTGATCCCCGGAGCTTTGGTCTACGGAGGCATCTATGAGACGACCGTTATCGGCTATCTTGACCCCGATGATGGTAATTCTGGCCACTTGCCTATCATCTCCAAGAATGGACCAATGAGAATTTATTCGGGTCTTGACCCCGTCAAACCATTGAGCGGACGGTTCATCAACCGAAGGGCCGCCCTGTTTCCCTTCAGGCCTCCCTGGGGTCTGGGAGCCGCCGCTTTGAGAAGGCCGTGGCGGCGCGGCGTCGGTCTTTTTGCTCTCAACATCCTGGCGAATAGCTGCAAGACGGTTCTCCAGGAAAGATTGAGGGTCTTCCTTTTTCTTGACCGTTTCGGGCTGAGGCTTTTTCTTGTCGGGCTCCTTTGCCGCTTCAACCCGTCGGGGAGGTTTTTTGCGTTTCTTGATAGTGATGACATCCCGGTTCTGTGGCGCCACGGCCCTAGCCTCGAGAATCGCACGAGGTTTCTCAGACACCTTTTCAGGCAATTCCGGTTCAGTCCGGACTTCTGGCAGCACATTCGGGGCTTCAGCGGGACCTTGCTGGATATGCTCTACAACAGGTGAGTAGGCTTGAGGTGCCACCAGCTTGACACGGCTGATGCTTTCTTCCACAGGTTTGTTCACTTTAGAGATGGAAATTGACAGGCTGATTACCGCCAGAAACATCAGGCCGTGGAGACACACTGAGAGCAGTAGCCCCCACGGTGAGGCCGCAGCCGGGGATCTGGAATAAAAGCTGGTCATTTTACAGGGGCAGATTCCTCTTGAGGTGTCGTTATCATCCCTAGATTGGTTATTCCTGCCTTCTTCAGCGCTCCCATGATGCGGACCACGGTCCCGTAAGGAACGGTTTTGTCCGCTCGAAGAAATACTTCTCGCGAGGGACGCTCTTTGATAGCCTCAAAGATCTTTTCCGGGAGTTTGTCTTCCTGAACCGCTACTTCGTTGACAAAAATGTTCCCTTGGCCGGAAACGGCTATAATGACCTCTTCCACCTGCTGTTCTTTGGCCAGGGGTGCCCCCGAGGCCTGAGGCAGCTCTACTGAAATGCCTTCTTGCATCATCGGGGCCGTGACCATGAATATGATCAGTAGCACCAGCATGACGTCGACCAGGGGGGTGACGTTGATCTCCGACATGGCCGTTCTTCTGTTCGAACTCATGCTAAAGGCCATTAATTACTCCTGAGTGCACAGATAGGGGCGCAACTGGAACAGGAACAGCCACCGTCATTTTCTCGCCCAGTAAATCCGCTCAATTATATTGATCAATTCCGAAGAAAAGTTGTCCATTTCCCCGGAAATCGTGTTTATCCGTCCCAAAAAATAGTTGTAGAAGATTACGGCCGGAATTGCCGCAGCGAGACCTGCCGCAGTGGCTATCAAAGCCTCGGCTATCCCCGGCGCCACAACTGCCAGCGAAGCGCTCTTCATAACGCCTATTTGGCGGAAAGACTCCATGATTCCCCAAACGGTCCCGAACAGGCCGATGAAGGGAGCGGAAGACCCCGTGGTAGCCAGGAAGTTCACACCCCGTTCCAGGCGGCTCCTCTCTGCAGATACCGCTTGTTGGAGGGAGCGCGTGACGTTATCCATGCCGGTTCGTTCATACTCGGGTTCTTGGGTGGAATCCGCGGAACTTTGAGCGGCCTGCTGTATACGGGACAACCGGTTCAGTTCGGCATACCCCGCTTTGAACACGTGAGCCAGTGGGCTGAATGTGAATTGCTTGGCTTCTGCGTACAAAAGGGAGAATTTGCGCGACTCCCGAAATGCATCGAAGAAGAGCTGAGTATCTTTACGAGCGCGGGACAGGGTGATGGCCTTGGTCAGAATGATCCCCCAGCAGATGACCGAAAACAAGAGCAGTAAAAGCATCACGCCTTTCACCACCCATCCGGCCCCCATGATGATGGTCAACAAGCCCTGGTCATTAAAAGTGTGCACGGGCAACGCCGTGGCAAAAGCCTCGGGCATCGAGATTTCTCCTTTCTTCCATTCAGATGTACCCTTAGTCCATGTAGAGGATTAAGTCAAGTTTATACCTTGGTTACAGTTGGTTAAATGATTAATATGAAGCTACTTTTTTAGCCATTGCCTTCGGCGCAAGGTCGCTGATCCTAAGGTGGTCCATAAAAAGACCTCGGTGTTAGCCGCCGGCTGATAGAATTATCGGAGAAACGGTTCCGCCCGATGGATGGATTTCAATGGCTTGTTATCCGGATCTTAGAAGCTTATGATTAAACTCAAAGACATTCTATCAAGGATAATGTTCCTGCCCTACAGATTTCCTTGCAAAAGAGACACGGCCCTAACCTTGAATTGACTTGACATTTAGGGTGAATTCATTGTATTTTCAAGGAAAAAATAGCGAGGTCGCTATGTCCTACCGGATCGTCGTGGCCGACAAAGACCCTCAAAGCCGGGAAGCAGTAACACGCTTTCTCGTGCAAGAAGATAACGAATTCATAAATGTTTCCAGTTCTGGCGAGCTTAAGGAAGCAATCAAAAGCCAAAAGCCTGACCTCATCATCCTGAACTCCGTCCTGGCGGACGCTCCTGGGTGGAAGCTTGTCCAGCGCATAAAAGGATCCAAAGATTTCTCCCACATTCCTGTGCTGCTGATGACCGGTGACCCGGGAGGGCCGCCGCCGGCTGAGGTTCACTCGGCGGGAGCGGACCGGTATCTAAGCAAACCGATCGACGGGGCAACGTTGAAAGAAACGGTGGAGTCCCTTCTCGGCATCCGAGTCAGTGGCCCAGGTGAGGGCGGCGACGAAGAAATTATGATCGATTTCACGGACGAGGACTCGGGAGAAATGACCGAGGAGTTGCTCGCCATGTCCAATGTGGCCCTGGGGGCCGAGGAATTGTCAACAGACGTTGGCGATACAGTCGAAATTGATACGGGAACACTTGTTGCGGAACTGGACCATACCAGCGAGATGGCTAAAGGGGAGACCTATGAGGACACGGTTCGGCTGAACCTTGAGGATATGGGACTGGAGGAGGAGACGGAAGTATTCGAGCCCACAATCGAGTTGGTTTCGGATGCCCCTACGGATTTCGGCGACGCCGGTTCCTCGGAAGTAATGGAAATCGATCTCGATACCGACGTGACTCTGCCTGATTTTGAGACTACCGCTGAAGAAGTGACCGAGACGGGACAGGGTGCCAAGCATTCTGTAACCGTTGAAATGGATGTGGATGACCTAGGACTGGAACTCGATTCTGATGAGCCCATAGAAGAATTTGGCGTCAAATCGCCCAACCACATCGATCCGGATGATACTGAGATTGGTCAGATTTTGGATGTCCAGGAGCCGTCAACGGTATTGACCTCGGAAGACTTGATGCTGGACGACGACTCTCTTGTCAAAGATGCGGCCGTTTCCACCGAATTTGACGTCATCGACCTGGAAGAAGACTCTGAGATCAGAGAAATTGACATGGAGGAATTGGAGGCCGTCCACGCGGCTGAAGATGAGGTTCTAGGCATCGACCTGGACGAGGATACTGTCCCCGTGGAAGACCAGGAAATGGAGCTGCTTGCCAACGAAGACCTCGAAGAAATTCAGCTTGACGATTCCGAAGAACTTACGCTTAGCGTGGAATCTGAATCGGCAGTAGCCTCGTCGTATGAATCCACTGAAGAACTGACCCTGGACGAAATAGGCGAAGAGGAGATAACGACTCAGGAGTTTTTTGGAGAAGAACTCCCTACCGAAGAATTCCCCACTGAAAGATTTCCCGAAGAAAAAACGCGTGACCTCGGCCTGGAAGAAGAGCCCGCGGAGTACGCGGCGACTTCTCCATACGAAATCTCCCTGGATCAGACCCCGGCCGCCGGAGAAATTCCTATTGAAGAAATCACTCTTGACGCGGCCTCCGCTGAAGGCATCCTCTTCGACCAAACGCGAGAAGAAGAACCGATGCTGGAAGTGACCGAAGACATCTCCTTCGACGAAATTTCTCTGGAGGACGAAGCCGAAGAGGCCCCGAGGGAAAAATTGGCGGCCGCTCCTGGCCCTTCAACGGCTGAAACAATTGCAGGGATAGCCGGCGGAGCGCTGGCAGCGGGAGTCGTGGCCGCTGCGGCCGGCAAGCTTGCCAGCGTGGTCGAGAAGGGTGAAAAACCTGCTCAAGTGAGCCCACCAATAGCCCCATTCACTGAACCGCAGGCGCCTGCTCCCGTTGAACGGGAAGCAGCGGCCCCTTCTGTAGCCAAGATGCCCGCTCCAGAAAAAATTGAGCCGGTTGCTCCTGCGTTCCATGCCGAGGGTCCCAAAGAGACGGCCCTTGGGCGGGCGGATGCACTGGATGCAGTCCGTGAGGCACAGGCAGCATCATTACCTGACAAGTCCGAGATCTCTGAAACCTTCAGACAAGCTGCTCAGGCTGCTCTTCCGACTAAACAGGATTTCTTGGGTAGCATCAGGCAGGACCTGGCAACCTCACTGCCGACTAAACAGGATCTCTTGGACGGAATGATGCAGGACTTGGCAACCACACTACCGTCCCGTGATGATATCTTTTCAAGAGTCGACGCGATCATCAGCAGGTCTTTGCCCTCTGAAGAGGAAATAGCCCAGCGATTGGACGGCGCGGTTAGGTCTGCACTTCCGTCTCACGGGGTGATTGAAGAGCGTCTGGAACAGGTGCTCCTATCCATGCTTTCTCGCGAAGAGGTCGGAAAACGATTTGAAGAAGCCCTCGGAAGGCTCATTTCATCCGACCAACTCAAAGAAACCGTGGAAGGGGTTTTGAAGGCCATTCCTTCACAAGATTTCATCAAAGAACGCCTGGACATCGCTATTTCAACAGCTATATCGCCGGAACTCGTCGCTGAACGTGTTGACCTGGCCCTTCGCGGGATGCCGTCGCAGGAGTACATCCGCACACGCCTTGATAATGCCTTTTCTGCCCTGCCGTCGTCTGATATTGTGAACGAGAGGCTGAATACCGCTCTGCGGGCCATTCCCACCGAAGACCAGATAATGAGCAGGATTGAAGAGTCTCTTCAGGTCCTCACTTCGCCTGAAGGAGCCATAGCTCGTATTGATGACCGACTCTTGGCCTTGCTCCCCCCAAAAGATGAAATTGGCGGCACGTTTCAGAGGATGCTGGAGAAGAGGATCGAAGGGGTCCTGGCCGGAGTCGATCTGAAGGAACTCGCCAGCGGACTTCTTCCGAGCACAGACAGGATTCTGGAAACTATCAAGAGCGCACTGCCCGAAAGGGACCGTTTCCAAGAAACCCTTGGCAACAGCATCGCAGAGGCTATTCAGAATTCTTTGCCCGAAAGGGTATGGCTCGAGAGCGTCTCTCGCGGGCTTTTCGATGAGCGAACGAAAGGGCTGCTCCCCAAAAGAGAAGAGATTGTGACCATGCTACGCGAGGAAATCCATCTGCAACTCTTGGACACAGTGGAAAAGGTAATCAGAGAGCAGATCGAAAAAATCACTTCCGAGCTGTCTTAGTGCAGGGTTTCAGACATGCCTTTACATGTGCAGAGGCGACCGGCGGTCGCCTCTGCACTTCCACCTGTTTGTAATCACAGTGAATTGCTATTTTTCGAGCGCGGCGAGGATGGGACAATCGGCACACGGCAGGGTCCTTGCCGCCGCCAGATTCACCTGAGATTTGGCATTCCTAGGGGCCTTGCGTACCCTCCTGGAGATTTCAAGGCAGGTTTCCCGGGTCCAGCGACCCTTTAAGGGCTTGCACTCGATAAGCTCGTGAGCTTCCAACCAAGCTTGGGCGTCGGTATACACCATTTCACACTCCATACAAAATCGAAACCACGTCTGTGACTTCGCAGCCCAAGAACCTCCTCCAAACTAAATAAACAAAGATTCAGTTTTTATTATAGAGCGGGAGTGAGGGAAGTCAAGCAATTTCACAGTAATCCGCCTGCAACGAGGCTCCCAATCATCAGTTAAGGATGCCCAGTTGCACGAGCATCTCTTTGACTGCCTTGTACGAAGGGGCGTCCGACGAAATCTTCAGCAAAGCCTGTCCTTGAAGATCGAGGTTCACAAGCGTGTCGTCGTAAGGAATCAATCCCTCCGGAGGATAAGGAAGGGCCTCTATCTCCTTGCGTGTCACTTCCGGCAAATCGTCAGGCGAACCCTGAACCCGGCTCAGTACGAGATGCTTGTTGTGAATCCTCCCTCCCAGTTCGTCAATTAGCTCGACAATGCGTCCGATTGTGCGCAAACTCCGAGGAGCCGGATCCGATATGATGAAAAGATGGTCAACCTCTTCCTCTGTCCGCCGTGAGAGATGCTCCATGCCGGCCTCGTTGTCGATGATTACAAACGAGTAATTGGACGTGAGTCGAGAAATAATTTCACGCAAGATGTTGTTTGCCATGCAGTAGCAACCTGGTCCTTCCGGGCGGCCCATGGAGAGAAAGTCGATGTCCTTGGTCTCTTCGAGCGATGCCTGGATTTGGTATTCCATAAACCGATCACGCGTCATACCGCCGGGAATATTCTCTCCGATTTTCCTGGTATCTTCGCGAACGCAGCCTACGCTCCTGGGATTTTTGATCCCCAGCACTTCGTGCAGGTTCGAGTTGGAATCCCCATCTATGGCGAGAAGCGGGTTCTTACCAGCTTCTATCAAGGCTTTGATAATCAGTGCGGTTATCGAAGTCTTGCCGACTCCGCCCTTCCCTGCAACTGCGAGCGTTGTTCCCATCATTAATCCTTTCTTCATTCAACAGCCGAATATGTTGTCACCTGATTGCTTCTGAAGTTCCGTTAAAATCTTGTAGACCTTTTCAGTTTGCTCAACGGTCATGCTCGCGCAGCCGCACGCAGGGGTCACGAGCATCTTTTCCGTCAAGAGGGCCCGGTCTACACCTGATTTCTCAAGCAGCTCGATCCCGCCGCGTATCCTGTTGATCACGTCATTCGCCGTCTCGTCCAAAATCTTTTCCGTGTTGGGTACTGCTCCCCAGGCCAAGACGCCTCCTCGCGCCAGAAAAGCAGACATTTGCCCACCGTACAGCGACATGGACTCCATGTAGTCAATAGCATCGAAATTAACGATGCGGGTGGAAGTCTCCATGAGGAGCCCCCAATCGGTATTTCCGCAGCAATGAACACCGGGGATACCGCCACGCTCCACTACCATTGAGATCACATCATCGAGTGATTCGATTACGTCACTTTTGGAAACCGAGAGAAAAGCGGAAGAGCCGTATGCGCTTAAGCTCGGTTCATCGAAAAAGACGATCACATTGTCCGCGAAGGGCTTGAACTGTTCCAGCAGCCAGACCGCCTTTAATCCCATCCCCTTAACGGCAATATCGCGGAAAATAGGATGGTAGAAGATTGCCCTTTTGTTTTCATCGGTAACCGTCAGAGCGAAACTCAAAGGGCCTGTGACCTGGATCTTGATGAAGGGGCGCTTCTTCTCCTCCCGGCGCACTCTCTCAAGGAAACAGTGTATTCCCTTGCCGTATTCCGGCCCTATGGCAAAAGCGTCTGCTGATGCCCCCTCCACGACTTGCAGGTATTCGGTATAAAAGCGCTCGACTTCAGGGCCGGGGTCGCCGGAAGTGTCGAAGTAATAGGACAGATTGTCCGAATCCAGCCTGAATCGAGGCAAGCCCTCAGTACACTGTATCCACATCTGTTCCCGCAGATCTGCCCGGGAGAGTTGCGGCACATGTGGGCATATATCAAGGCTGCCCAGGATAAGATCGACTGCCTGGTTTGGATCAATATGAGGCATGCTTCCGACCGCAGTTGCCACGAATGAAGGAAGTGACCCGGATTTTCCAGTGTTTGCCATGCTTAACTTCCAGGGAATGATTGAACGCAGTGATGTTCAGTAACCAAGCGGATTACATGCGGGAGCATCTCGCTGAGCATTGACCGCGGTTTCCAGCTTAGTTAATATCAGCATAGTGTGTCAAGTGAGCGGATCTTTGTGTAACCGTTCATAGGGCAATTTCTGACCGGCACGGAGGCCGGTCCTATCCCGGCGGACGCGGGACAGAGCCCACATGCGCTAACTTAAGGGCAATTTCATCTGTTGTAAGCGCTTGGACTACTGATCTGCCATCAAAGTCCCCCTTTTCTAAAGGGGGATTAGGGGGATTTTCGAAGGGTTAGCTCAAATCTCCCGGACCCCTCGTTAGAAAAGGGGGGAACTAATCACTAAGTTAGCGCCTATGGGATAGAGCCCGTGTCCGCACCCCCCATGATTGGGACCATTAAGAGGCTTTCTAGGCCACGGGTTACTAGTTCATGAGGTGAGAGATTCTCCCGCCCGCGCCAGGTAAACTAATGCGAAAACCACAAGCATTTTGGATCCATCCTGCCAGTTTCACCTGCCGACTCGACAAGCCCGACCAGCTCCTGGAGACCATATGGGCCGAGCGACAGGGCTGGGGTTACTTGCGGAGAAGGGATTTGTGGATCAAAAGAGAATGCTCTCTAGAAGAGCTGGTGGCGGAGGGGTACGTCCTCAAGAAGGCAGCAGGGGAAGAAGACGTCGTGGTGTGCCCTTATTGTCGGATGTATATGCACGCCATTCCGGGATCTCTGGTACAGAAGCACATTTCTCATTGCCGCGGAGGTAACGAAAACTGGCAGAAGATAGAGGACGTAATAATAAGCGAACAGAGACTGAAGGTATACCTAGCCAAAATTCTCGCTGAGAAGTTGAGAGAGCAGGCCGAGTTGGAAGATGCGGAAAGAAGAGAGCGGCATGACAAGATCAGGGACGGGATGCTCGCTCGACAGACGAGGAAAGATCGCAAGAAACGCTTAAAGGAAGAAGTGAAACAAGACTGGAAAAACCGGTGAGACAAACCTAGCGTGGAAGGGCTTATAAAAAAAGGGGACGTCGAACGTCCCCGTGGATAAGGAGGAATTGGGGTTTTAACAAATAGAGGGGATCCCACTTCACCCCCTCGGCTTTAATCAGGGGTTTTTCTCACCAACTTCGGAAAGAAGCCCCTGATCCGTTGAACTTCTGTCAATCCTATCTGGCGGCTCCCGTATGATACCGCTGGAGCCACAGTTGTAGACTTTCAGGATTCCTGCCCAAAGTTTCGCTCGTACCTAAACAGGCAAACCGTGTTAGGATGCCGGATTCAGGCCGCAGGCTCGTCTATATTCCTAACCATTACTCGCTATTCATATTTCTGCGCGGCCTCTAAGCGACGGCCGCTTTTAACATGGTCCCTCAGACCATACCGAACTCGACATCGACCGTAATCCACTACAGATGCTTTATGGCGTTGCTAAACTAAGACTCGCCGTTGCAGGGCCGGCCTGGCCGGGACAGTCCATCGCTCAATATCGATAGCCGCCGGCATTATGCCCACATGCGGGTCCGCAGGAGGCCACGGGCTTGCACTTGGTTATGGGCGGAGGACAGGGAGCGGGCGCACACATCATGGGTGGAGGACCGCACATCGGAGGCGGGCATGGCGGAGGAGCGCAGCTCCTGGCCGGCATCCTTGGAGGAGCCAGAATACCTCCCATGATCGCGGCGGGGATTCCGATACAAGTGCCGCAAATGCTCGTGCATGCGCT
This sequence comes from uncultured delta proteobacterium, assembly GCA_963809365.1. GTDB lineage: Bacteria > Desulfobacterota > Desulfomonilia > Desulfomonilales > Desulfomonilaceae > CAWBBA01. The sequence goes on from CAWEJR010000017.1 coordinate 187,384, forward strand.
CAAGATCCCTCCGCATAAAGCGAAAGGAGACGGAGGTCCACAGGTGGGCGGCGCGCAGGGTGGTGGACCACAGGGTGCAGGCGCTGGAGCACAATTGGCCTGCGGGTAACCCCCGGGACCACTTGCGTCACACAGTGAGAACGTAACCGTAGACAGGCAAAGTCCCAGACAAACCAATATTATAGCCACTCTTGTCACCATACCTCATCCTCCTTCGGTAGATCCTTAAAACTATACTTGAGGGCGTAGACTCAAGCTAAGGATACTGAATTTAGCCCGTTGTCGGGCTTCGTTGAAAAGGCTCTTTAACATCGGACTTACACCCTGTCAAGCAAAAATAATAGATTGCGAATGTTAGCATAAAATCTTTCATATATGCTGATGTGAACTGGTTATCTACGTAATAATATGATATATTAAGTCATGAGCTGGAGAGAGGCTCCCCGGACCCCTATCCCTCCTTTCGTTCAAAGGAAGGTGACTGAGCGTGGGAGTTTGTGTTAAACCAGGGACGCGGCAAGAGTGGCAGGAGACTCCATAGAATATGAAAAAGCTATTGTTTTGTTTGGTTTTATTTGTATTGTTCGCGCCGCTGGAGGCGTTCCCCCAGCAAGACGCGGTGGATCTCTATAACCAGGGGGTGGACGCCTTGAAACAGGGCAACTTGGAGGATGCGATCGCCCTGTTTACCCGTTCTCTACAGTTGGACCCACAGGACCATCTCGCGTACAACAATAGGGGAATTGCATACAAGCGCCAAGGATTGTTCGATAAAGCCATCGAGGACTACAACCGCGCTCTGGAAATTAAGCCTGATTATCCATTTGCGCTGGCGAACCGGGGCAACGCGCGTTACAGGAAAGGCGACTTGGACGGAGCTTTGTCAGACCTTACGGCTGCTCTAAAACACGGAAAGAAGGACAGCATCCTTCACACCACGCTGGGGCTGGTCCGCAAAGACAAAGGTGAACTGGACCAGGCGATCAAAGACCTCCGGCAAGGTATCTCATTAAACAAAAAGAATGTAAGAGCGTACCAGGGACTCGGAGAAATCTTTGAACAGAAGAAGGACTACGACAGGGCCCTGGACTCCTACCTTAAGGCTGTTGATTTGGCAGGAGGTCGCGGAAGCCTTCCGGAAATTGAGCAGCGAATAGCCAATTTGCGCAAGGTTTATGCCGCGGATTTGCACATGCAAGGTCTGCAGGACTACCGGGAAGGGAAGGAAAAACAGGCCCTTCAGCTTTGGACCCAGGCATTGAAATTCGACCCTGACTTCGTTCCTGCTCTTCGCGATCGCGGTCTCACATATCACAAGAGCGGGAAGCACGAGAAGGCTGTCGAGGATTTCGATGCCGCGCTCGAAAAGGACCCGTCAAATGCTGAAATTTATCGAGTAAGGGCTGATGCGAACTACAAAATGAAAGAGGCCGACAAAGCCCTGGCCGACTACAACAAGGCACTGGAATTAAACCCCAAGGATGCTGTCGCGTACAACAACCGTGGGTTGGTTCATCATGAACGGGGGGAACTGGACAAAGCGTTGGCCGACTACTCGATGGCCATCACGCTCGATCCTACGAACCCTACCTTCTATGAGAACCGTGCTTTGATCCTGGCTGCCAAGGGGCTCAGCCCAAAAGCTGCCGAAGATTACCAGAATGCCCTGAAGCTGACGACGGATGAGGCACACCGGTCGGCCCTACTGGAGAAACTCTACGGAATCACAAGCAAGAACAGCGAAACAGCGACCGGTGCTTCTGCCGGTCTTCCAGAGCCTTCGGGTACGGTCAACCCCGCTCCTGGAAATGTTGAAAGACGGTGATGAGAGGCTGTA
>CAWEJR010000018.1:0-112754 GCA_963809365.1 uncultured delta proteobacterium
ACTTGTGGGAGCAGGCAAGGGGAGCGCACCTATGGCTAAGGCCATGGAAGATCTCCTGGGCGATCGTCTTGCCGGCGGAGCCATTTGTGTAAAGTACGGCCACGGCATACCACTGAAAAAGGTCGAGGTAATTGAAGCAGGCCACCCTGTGCCGGACGAAGCCGGACGAGAAGCAGTAAGCAAGATCATAGGCATCTTGGAATCTGCCGGACCTAAAGACCTTGTTATCTCTTGCATTTCAGGAGGAGGCTCGGCTCTTCTGCCTGCTCCGGCAGCCGGCATAAGCCTTGGTGACAAACAGGAAATTACCCAACAGCTCTTGGCGGTCGGTGCGAATATCTATGAGATCAACGCAGTACGAAAGCATCTCTCCGATGCAAAGGGCGGGAACCTCATGAGACGCGCGTACCCGGCATTTGTAATAAACCTGATGCTCTCCGACGTCATAGGGGACGACCCCGGCACCATTGCATCAGGACCATTTGCTCCGGACAGCTCAACGTTCCAGGAAGCGCTGGACATTCTTGATCGCTACGGTCTCATGAGCAAGGGGCCGACCGCGATTACGGCGCGGATTCGAAATGGGGCCGCGGGAAAGGTCCCCGAGACTCCCAAGCATGGAGACCCGATATTCAACAAGGTTAGGAACATAGTAGTCGGGAGCAACATTCTGTCTCTGTACGCAGGCCGCTCCAAGGCCGAAGAACTTGGATACAAGAGCTCTCATTCTCTCTTCCTCGATCCAAGGGGACACCTCTGAAGCCGCACTCTTTCACTGGGCTCTGGCAAAGGAGGTACGGACTACGGGCAATCCGATCGAGCCGCCGGCATGCTTGCTCAGCGGCGGGGAAACCACTGTGGTTTTGAAAGGTAATGGTCGCGGAGGCCGGAACCAGGAATTTGCCCTGTCTCTGGTGAGAAAAGCCGCGGAGGTGCCCCGCGCTCTCTTTGTCAGTGCGGCCACGGACGGAACCGACGGCCCCACGGATGCGGCCGGAGCTGTAGTCGATAGCCATAGCCTCGAGCGTGCCGCTGAGGCAGGGTTGGACCCCGACGCATTCTTGAAGAATAATGACTCGTATACGTTTTTTGAGAAGTTGGGAGATCTGATAATTACCGGGCCGACACGTACGAATGTGATGGACGTAAGGATAGTTTTGGTCGCAGAATCCCTTCCAATTGCTTGAATTGCAACAGGTAGAACTCCGTCGGAAATGAGTTGGCGAGACCCAGTCTCAGCCGGACAGCATTTTTTTCTTGAATTCCCGAACGACAAAGAGGAGGTGCTCGGCCATCGCAGCTTCGGCCCCCTCTGGATCTCGGTCTTGAATGGCCTTGAAGACTCGGAGGTGATGGTAAAAGATGGTCTGCTGGTCCTCACGTGTCAAGAAGACCTGCTCTCTGTGCACCTTTATGGAATAGCTGATCAACTGGTGAATGTTTTGAATCAGGTGGAGAAAGATCGTATTGTGAGTCGCGGCTGCAATTTCAGCGTGGAACTTGAAGTCAATTTCAGGCCTAATTTGCCCTTTCTCAAGGTCTCGCTCCATCTCTTCCAGAAAGCCGTGGATCAGTTCCAATTCCTCATCGGTCCGGTTTGCCGCGGCCCGCTTTGCGGCCCATGCTTCCATGAACGCCCTGACTTCGGTCAATTCTAGGACCCGCACTTTGTCCTGCTCCAGGACTATCTCCATGGGGCTGCGGATTTCCTGTTCAGTCAGGTTCCTGACGATAGATCCTCCCCCATGAACGGTTTCAACGATGCCGAGCATCTCAAGTTGCTGAATCGCCTCTCTCACCGAGGTCCGACTGACCCCCATCTGTTCCGCGAGTTCCCGTTCGGACGGGATGCGGTCCCCAACTTTAAACACGCCGTTGCCTATGGCCTTCTTGAGTTGGTTGGCGACCTTTTCCGCCACTCGCTCGAGTCTGATGGGGCGGAAGACAGGATCCTGCGCGGGGGATTTTGGTTCCATAACTATCTGTTTAGCGGTTTAAGACGTTTGTGTCAAGTTTTCTGTCGGACCTCCAAGATATTCACTTGACATCATATCATATCATGGTATGGTATGACCACTCAACCACTTTCAAGGACTTCGCACGGTCGTGAAAAACCCCTTTGTCCAGAAACTGGAGGAACTGGTCGGTAAGAGTAAAGTCCTCTCCTCCGAGGCTGAACTGCTCTGCTACTCTTACGATGCCACCCCCCTCATTTCACACAAACCGGACGCAGTAGTCCGTGTCATCTCTGAAGAAGATATCCGTCTCACCTTAGAATTTGCTGCACAGGAAGGACTGCCGGTCACCACGCGGGGGAGCGGCACAGGACTGAGCGGAGGGTCGGTCCCGGTCCGGGGGGGCATCGTCCTCGTCACCACAGCCATGAACCGCATCATCGAAATCGACGCGGATGACCTCTCGGTGACCGTAGAACCAGGGGTAATTACTGCCGACCTTCACGCGGCGGTCGAAGCCAAGGACCTGTTTTATCCGCCTGATCCGGGTAGCATGAAGGTATGCACCATCGGTGGGAACGTCGCGGAAAACGCCGGAGGGTTGCGCGGGCTGAAGTACGGCATCACCGGAGACTACGTGCTTGCGCTTGACACATATCTTATCGACGGCGCCAAGGTCCATTACGGCACCAAGTGCGTCAAAGATGTGGCCGGGTACAACCTTACCAAGTTCCTGACAGGATCCGAAGGAACACTAGGAATTTTTTCAAAGATAACGTTAAAGCTCATTCCCAGACCACGGACCAAGAAAACGTTCCTTGCCCTGTACGATGACGTAATCGATGCGGCGCGGACGGTTTCGGCGATAATCTCCAGCAAGATAATTCCGTCCACGCTGGAACTGATGGACTCGGTGACGATCAACTGCGTCGAAGATCACGTGGGGATCGGTCTGCCACGCGATGTGGCCGCGTTACTTCTGATAGAAACGGACGGACACCCCGAGGTCGTTCGAGAGGAAGCAGCCGCGATTGAAGAAGCTTGCCGAGCCAACCGGGCCCGGACGGTGCGCGTAGCCAAGGACCTCAAAGAATCCGAGGAGCTATTCACTGCTCGGCGGAATGCTCTCACGGCTCTTGCACGGGTCAAGCCCACCACGATTCTTGAAGACGTCACAGTTCCTCGGCAGGCCATCCCGGAGATTATGGCCACCATCCAAGAAGCCGCAAAGAAATATTCCATAAGGATTGGGACATTTGGGCACGCGGGAGACGGCAATCTTCATCCCACTTGCCTGACCGACGAGCGGGATACCGAAGAAATCCACCGGGTGGAAGAAGCTTACGACGAGATTTTCAAGAAGGCCATCAGCCTGGGCGGGACCATTTCGGGCGAACATGGAACGGGAATCACAAAAGCCAAGTATCTGCCTCAAATGGTGGGCCCAAAGGCCATTGAAGTTATGAAGAGGATAAAGAAGGCCTTCGACCCTGAAGGCCGTCTCAATCCGGGAAAAATATTTCTTTAGGATACGGAATAGCGTCCATGGGAAAGCATGCCGATTCAGAAAAGATTGCCAAGGCTTTAGCGACCCTGGACATCCACGATTATGGCGACGTTCTTCAATGCATGAGGTGTGGGACCTGCCTCCCAACATGCCCAACCTATCGTACTGACGGGATCGAAACGCAGTCACCCAGGGGTCGGGTAGCCATGATCAAGGCGGTGATCGATGGACGATTGGCTCCCACTGAGGAATTCGCGCAGCACATGTATCACTGCCTGGATTGCCGCAATTGCCAGACTGTCTGCCCCGCCGGAGTGAAAGTCGGTGAACTGGTGTTGGAAGCCCGCCACAGAATCGAGCAGCACACACCCCAAGCGCTTTCTGAAGCGTTTCATGCTCGAGTCCGCCATTCGCGATCAGAAAAGACTGTCTCTGTACCTGGCGCCCTTGCGCCTGTACCAGAATATCGGGCTCCAGAGGCTCGTTCGTAAATTCCACGCCCTGAAATTTCTGTCATCAGATCTCGAATTCATGGAATCCCTTCTTCCGCTTCTCCCGACCAGACCGTTGTCGGAAACCATCCCTGAAGTGATACCCGCGGCAGGCCGCGAAAAGGGCAGGGTGGGCTTTTTTCTCGGATGCGCGATGAACCTGATTTTCGCGGACATAAGTCGAGACACGATAGACGTTCTGACCCGAGCAGGGTACACTGTGGTTGTTCCAAAAAATCAACAATGTTGCGGCACTCCCAACATCGCGGAAGGTGAGCGCAAGGTGTATCGGGAAATGGCCGAGCATAACATCGCCTTGTTTGAAGACCGGGACGTGGAAGCAATTGTGTGTGATTGCGCGGCATGCGGCATGGAACTCAAGGCCTATCGGGAGACCATGTCTCCAGTGACTCGGGCTGCAAAAAGAGCCGAGGCCTTTTCGCGAAAGATCAAGGACATTTCGGAGTTTCTGGTTTCTGCGCTCGGTCCTGAGACCGATTTCGGTCCCATCCCGGAGAATGTGTGTTTCCATGATCCCTGTCACTTGCGCCACGGCCAGAAGCTTGTTTCACCCCAGAGAGATCTCTTGCGGCGCATTCCCGGACTTGTCTTGAGTGAGGTTGCGGATGAAGGACAGTGCTGTGGTTCCGCAGGGATATACAACATCACCCATCGGGAACGCTCCATGAAGATACTCGAGGCAAAGATCGCGGCCATCGACAAGACTGCCGCGGATCGCGTAATCACATCCAATCCAGGCTGTTTCATGCAGCTTCAGTACGGCAGGAAGCGCTGGAACAAGGCTTGGTCCTTGTCGCATATATCTCAGGTTCTTCGGCTCTCGTTGGGGCACAGTGAAGCCTAAACAGGGGTTAAGTCGGTTCACCCTTCAGGAACCGCTCGCAATAATCGGTCGCAAGTTCATCATTTTTCGTTCCTTGTTTTACAGAGACTCAGTACCGATTTCCGGTTTCCGTTACGAGGGGAGGTGGTTCCTCACAACAGGCTGGTTTTGCAGGCAAAAACGATTGAACATTTCAACACATCCATGGGAGGAAAACGGCATGAAAAGATTTGCATTGGCACTGGTTGTACTGGTGACCGCGTTTGCGTTTGGCGTAACCACAACCAACTCGTTCGCTCAGGAAAAGAAACCGGAAAAAAAGATCGAGAAATTCGGCGAAGACAAGAGATTTAAAGAGTGGAAGGGCAAGAAATGGACCACGTCCGACAAGAAATTCACGTGGCGTGCAAGTGACCCCTGGGGCGGTCTCCTGTTCCATGATTTCTTGATACATTTCGCGGACAGCGTCAGGGCAGCAAGCGGCGGGCGGCTGGATATCAAGGTGTTCCAGACCGGCGCGATTGTTCCTGCCATGGAAACCTTCGATGCAGTGTCCAAAGGCACCCTTGATATGGGGCATGCCTGGTCGGGCTACTGGAAAGGGAAAAACGAGGCGTTTGTCGCGTTTGCTTCGGTGCCGTTCGGCCTGGATGTAGAGGGATACAACATTTGGTACTACGAGCGGGGCGGCAAAAAAATGCTGGACGATCTGTACGCTCCCTACAACATGGTCTCCTTCTTCTGTGGCAATTCCGGTCAGGAACTCGGCATTCATTCCAATAAAAAGGCCACTAAGATGGAAGACTTCAAGGGGATGAAGCTCAGGACAGTCGGGTGGTACCAGGACATCCTCAACCTGCTGGGCGCCAACGTGACTCCGCTTCCCGGGCCGGAAATCTACTTGGCCCTGGAGAGAGGCGTTATCGACGGATGCGAATTCAGTAGCCCCGCAATCAATCTCCCGCAAGGGTTCCACGACATCACGAAATTCGTGATCGAGCCGGGTGTGCACCAGCCTAGCTGTCAAACCGATATCTTCATAAACAAGAAAAAATGGGATGAACTACCTGACGATCTGAAGGCCATTGTAGAGATCTGCGCGAAAGAGACGCAACTCTGGTCGACGCCCTGGATCGAAAACCTCAACGTAGAGGCCATTGAGAAAATGGGCAAGAAGGTGGAATACGTTCAGATGGACGATGCCACCATCATCGAATTCGCCAAAGTGAGCAAGAAGTACCTAGATGACCTGGCCGCCAAGAATGCCGATGTCAAAAAAGTCCTGGATTCGCAAGAGCAGTTCAAGAAGGAGTTCGCTCCGTGGCGCAAGATGCGCGGTGGCGTTGCCCCTTGGCCTATTGATGAGTTGATCAAAGGAAAGCTTTATCAATAGCACGGCAGGCCTTCTGTAGTGGAATAGCGCCCCGGAGAGCCTGTCGGCCCCGGGGCTTACACCGCAATAGTATTTATAAGAGGGGAAACGGCTATGAAAAAGTTCGTCCGCGCTGTGGACGCATTCAACGAGTTCTTCGGCAAATACGTGGCCTTGCTGATCGTACCTCTTGTCCTCGTTGTCACGTACGAGGTCATCCTCCGGAAAATATTTCATTCACCGACGGTATGGGCTTTTGAGATGACTGTATATCTGTACGGCGCACATTTCCTCGTCGGCGCGGCATATACCTACCTCCACGATCGGCATGTGCGCATCGACATTCTGTCTTCGAGGTTGCCCGTCAAGGCCCAGTTGTGGCTGTCTATCGTGACATTCTTCATCATATTTCTGCCTTTTGTAGGCGGTCTGACTTGGTCGACGATTCTGTATGCCAGTCACTCCGTTGCCATGGGAGAACATAGCTGGAGCGCATGGAAGCCGCCTCTGTATCTTTACAAATGCGTTATGCCGCTGGGCTTTATCCTGCTGTTGGTGCAAGGCGTGGCCCACTTCATCCGCGACATCTACAGGCTGAAGGGGGAAGAAATATGAGTCCGGAATTCGTAGCTGTTGCAATGTTCTGCGTCCTCTTTCTGGCCCTATTTTCGGGTCACCCCCTGGCCTTTTCTTTGGGCGGCGTAGCCGTTTTATTCGGCCTCATTGGCTGGGGCGGCTCACCGGATCAGGTTTTTTCGCTTTTCACCAACAAGACGTATGGCGTCATGGATGAATACGTCCTGGTCGCTGTTCCGTTGTTCATCTTTATGGCCCAGATGCTCGATGTCGCTGGGATTGCCGAGGCGCTGTTCAATACCATGCACGTGTTATGGGGGCCTGTGCGAGGCGGCCTCGCGATTGCCGTCCTCATGGTCTGCGTGGTGTTCGCGGCGTCCACTGGCGTCGTCGGCGCGACCGAAGTGGCCATAGGTCTCATCGCCGTCCCTAATCTGCTGAAACGCGGATACGACATACCCATGACCGCGGGAGCCATCTGCGCAGGGGGAACGCTCGGCATTCTCATCCCGCCTTCCATCATGCTCGTGATCTACGGCAGTTTGACCAACATATCAGTGGGGAAGCTGTTTGCCGCGGCCTATTTGCCGGGATTTCTCCTGGCAGCCATGTACATAGCCTACGTCGCTATCCGGTGCGGCCTCAACCCCGCGATGGGGCCTCCTCTGCCGCCTGAAGAGCGCATGCACACCATTGGGCAGAAATCGTGGATGGTCCTCACTACGCTTCTCCCTCCCGTGTTTCTCATTGCAATGGTGCTTGGGAGCCTCGTGATAGGCGTTGCCACCACCACGGAAGCCGCGGGTCTCGGCGCGGTGGGCGCCACGATTCTTGCCATAGCCTACCGGAAATTGACCTGGGACGCGATCGTGGATGCGTCTTTGTCCACTTTGAAAATCACCTCCATGGTCATGATCCTGTTCGTTGGAGGAAACGCTTTCCAATCCGTGTTCATGGGGTTGGGCGGCGGTGACGCGGTTGGAGAGGTGCTCCTGGGTTTCCAGGCCAGCCCGTACATGGTCCTATTCATAATGATGGGTATTATTTTCTTCCTCGGATGCGTCATCGACTGGTTGGGGATCCTGCTTATCGTAACGCCTGTCTTCGGGCCTGTGGCCCAGGAATTGGGTTTTGATCCGTTGTGGTTCGGCACTCTGATCTGTGTTAATCTTCAGATGGCGTTCCTGACGCCTCCGTTCGGCTATTCTCTCTTCTACCTTCGAGGGATAGCGCCGCCGGAAATGACTATAGAGAAGATATACAAGGGCGTCGTCCCCTTTATATGTTTGCAGTGGGTAGGGCTTTTGGCATGCATCTTCTACCCGCCTATCATCACGTGGCTACCCAAAGTCGTTTTCGGTGAATGAGCCGCATATGCCGGATTCATTCCTAATAAGAAAGAGATAGACAATGAACATCATAACCATATCAAGGCTCGTCGGCTCGTACGGCGACGAAATTGCCGCGAAAGTGGCGGAGAAAATGGGCCTGGAGTTTATCGGACGTACGGGTCTGCATGAATTGGCAATGAGTTGCGATCCGGAGTACAGCGAAGCGTGCACTCTTTATGAAACAGAACACGGCCCGAGCTTTTTCGAGCGTCTGTTCTTCGACAGACCTTCACACAAGAGTCTTTTCGAGGCGCTGACGTTTGAGCAGGCAAGCCGCGGCAACGTGGTGATGGTTGGTCGTGGTGCGCAAATAGTGTTGCACGACCTGCCCGGCGTGTTCTGCGTGGGCGTCATCGCTTCGCTCGAAATACGAGTTCAGCGAATCATGGAGAAGCTGGCCATCTCCAGAGAGGAGGCGTATTACTACGTAGACAAGTACGATGGGGAGCGAATCAACCTGATCAAAACGGTTTTTGAAAAGGACCCTACGGACCTGTTGCTGTACAATCTGCTCATCAACACGGACCACTACTCAGCGGAAACCGCCGCAGACGTGGTTGTGCACGCCGTCCAGAGAATGGACGTGAAACCTGACGGCAAGGAACTCGTGGAGACACTTAAAAACAAGGCTCTCGCCAAGAGGATAGAGGCGCTCATCCGGAAGAAGCTGACGTCCGCAGTAGCTCGCCATGTGGAGATCAGCGGCGCGCCCGGAGGCGTCATATACATATCCGGCCATCTTGCCGAAAAAGCAGACAAGGCGAGCGCGGAAAAGATTGCCGCTGAGTACCCGGGAGTCACAAAAGTCCAAAACGACCTGAAGGTTACGGAACTCTCCTTCGGCGTATAAAACAGGACATCGGTCACGGAACTATGTCGGAACCCGTTCAAATTGTTCTCGGTATCCTGTTCCTCGCCGGCATCTTCGTGCTGACCCGGTATGTGGTGGCGTGGCAAATCAAGCGTGCCACGGGCCAAATTATCGGGGATCTGCAGCGCCACGAAGCTGTCGATCCCATCACTGCAGTGGATTTGCCTTATGCGAAGCAGAATCCTCTGCGTATCGGAGTGAGAAACTATTACGCCAAAGCCATCGAGTTCATGGTGACCGAAGACGTGGTAGGGAAAACCGGGAGCGGAAAGTACTACTTGAAGGCGGAGAGTTCGCGGCGAGAAGCACATGCTCCCGACGGGCATGAGGAGACGCCGTCAACCTGACTGCAAGGAGCGTCAATCGCACAGTTCAGCGGCTGTTGTCGTCTCGAATAATCTCTGAAGCGTGTGAGGAGGGGCGAGCATGAATGCTCGTGCCTCCTGTCGCAGAAAACTACTCCGATTTGTTCTCTTCGGACAAACTTAGTGCTCTATTTCGCAAATTCGATGACGTATTCGGGTGCACCCGCGTTGTGATGTTGCTGCTTACATGCCACACACTTGCGTCCCTGCATTCTGTGAAAACGAGCACTTAGAAATCAGGTTAAGCACATGCGTGTTCAACTTTTTGCTACCTGTTTGATCGACACAATGTATCCGGAAACAGGGGAGGCCACAATCAGGCTGCTCCGGCACTTCGGCGTGGAAGTGGGATATCCGGCAGGACAGACCTGCTGCGGCAAACCTGCGGACAGCGGCGGGTATACTCGTGAATCAAGGAAAGCCGCGGAACATTGTATTTCCGTTTTCGAGGGGACTAACGATCCTATTGTCATCCCATCGGGCTCTTGTGCGTCCATGGTGAAGAATCACTATCCGGAACTGTTCAAAGATGACGACCGGATGCGTGCAAAGGCAGAGGCCATAGCAGAGCGCACCTATGAGCTGAGCCAGTTCCTTGTCAAGGTCCTGAAGGTCCATGAAGCCAATCTGTCCGGAAAAGGGAAGATCACTTACCATGCCTCCTGTCAGCTCACGAGAGAACTTGGGGTCAGAGAAGAGCCACTGCTCCTCTTGCAGTCTCTGAAGGGGGCGGAATTCGTTCATCTCCCTCATGCGGACCGTTGCTGTGGTTTTGGAGGGATCTTCATGGCCAAGCTTCCCGAGGTCTCGATGGCTCTGGCGGACGAGAAGCTTGACACAATTCTTGCCACAGGGGCTGACACGGTCACGGGCTGCGACCACGGTTGTCTCATGAATATCGCCGACGCGGTTAAGCGACGGGGCAGCGCCGTGCAGGTCAAGCACATAGCGGTGGTGCTGGCGGAGGGTCTATGATGAGTTCATCCACTCAAGTCATCCCCTTTCGGACCAATGCCGCACAGGCGTTACGCAATGCCACCCTTCGCGGAGCGATGCGCAATGCCACCGACACATTCACGATCAAGAGGGCGGACGCGTTGTCAGGACTGCCTCTTGAGGAATGGCGGGAAGAGGCATCCGCCATGCGTCTGCACGTTCTCGACAATCTGTCCGATTACGTAGATCGCTTCGAAAGAAATGCGACCAGGGCCGGCGCCAAGGTGCATAGGGCGAAGGATTCTCAGGAAGCGAGAGAGCGCATAGGTTCAATTCTGAAAGACCACGGGATCGCAAAGGTGGTGAAGTCGAAATCCATGGTCAGCGAAGAAATCCACCTCAATGACTATCTGGAGAGCCAGGGGATCACTGCGGTGGAAACCGATCTGGGCGAGTACATCATACAGATTGCGGGGGAAGGGCCTTCTCACATCATTGTCCCTGCGATTCACAAGGACCGAAGGCAAGTGGGGAAGCTTTTCGCCGAGAAGCTGGGAGGCGAGTACACAGATGATCCGGCGGTCCTGACGCGAATCGCCAGAAAGGTCCTCAGAGAAGAGTTTCTCTCAGCGAAAGCAGGAATATCAGGCGCTAACTTCGCTGTGGCGGACTCAGGCAGCATCGTCCTCTTCACAAACGAGGGGAACGGGCGAATGTGCACGACTCTGCCGCCTCTTCACATCGTGGTAACGTCTATCGAGAAGATGGTCCCGTCGTTGGCGGATCTTCCCAAATTCACCCGGTTGCTTCCTCGTTCTGCGACGGGGCAGGCGATCACCACGTACATGTCGGTGATAACCGGCACCAGGAAACCCGGCGAATCCACCGGCGCCCAAGAGATGCACATTGTTTTGGTGGACAACGGCAGATCCGACATAGTCACCGGAGAATACCGCGAAATGCTTAAGTGCATTCGGTGCGGCGCCTGCCTGAACGCCTGTCCCGTGTACCGCATGGTTGGGGGGCATGCTTACGGCTCCACCTATCCGGGACCCATGGGAATCGTGCTGACAACTCTGCTGGATGGAATGGAGCGGGCTCACCCGCTCTTGGACGCAACCACCCTTTGCGGCGCTTGCGGGGACGTTTGCCCCGTAAAGGTGCCACTCCCCGGACTTCTGCGCAGATTGCGCGAACGTAGAGTGGAAGAAGGGTTTACTCCCAAGCTCGAGCAAACAGGCATGGCCGGTTTCGGCAAGGTCGTCCAATCGCCGTTCCTTTTTCATCTGGGGCAGACCGCTGCGCACCTTTTTTGGCCCCTTGCAACAAGAATGGGACCGAAGGATGCTCTCGACCGCTTGCCCCGTCCTGTTGGAACAACATTCAGCCGGAGGGTCTCATGACACGCGACGAAATCATCGATCTCTTCATTGGGAATGCTGCCAAAGCGGCAGCGGAACCGGTTCGCGTGAACAACTATGACGAACTGAACAGCGCCCTGGGACCGATCCTGGCCGAGAGTGAATCGATCTTCTGCCCCGCTGTGACCGACAAGGAGAAGGCAGTTCAATTGCCCGCGGACAAACGTGCTCAAGACTACGCTTCAGCTTCGGTCTGTGTGGAAGAGGTCTCCGCCGCGATAGCCGAGACCGGGAGTTTGGTCTGTTCCAGCCAGGGAGGGAAGGCGGTTCAGGCGGGTCTGTTGCCTGCGCATCACGTGGCAATTGTGTCTTCGGAAAACATATACGAGACGGTGGACGATTTCTTCGCCACGCTGGGTGATTCCCCTCCCACCAATATCACTCTGGAGACCGGCCCCAGCAGAACCGCGGACATTGAGCTGACCCTCACCATAGGCGTGCACGGTCCGGGACGACTCACGGTGATCGTTTTGTAAACGACCACGTGCTCTTCACATGGTCGTTTGCTATCTCGAATACCGAGGATTTGGCCACCAAGGATTTCCAGCCGTACATGTTTCAGGTAGTGCCCAACACCGGCATTGAATCGAGAGGGCTGGTCCAGTTCCTCGCCTTTAGGAATTACACGCGGTTCTCTTACTTCGGACCGGATTATGAGTGCATTCTCAACTTGCGCCGGATTGAAACTGCGGATGACGACGTTGCGTTTCCTGGGTCACAAAGACCCATGAGTGCATCGGGATAGGTCACGTTGCCCCGCTTGTTAGGGCTTGTCATCATTGAGTTTTTCCAAACAGCCAAAATCAACAAGCCGATGCGGCCAATTCACTGTAGCAACACCCTGCGATATCCGTAAGACAACTAACTCCCGGAATCAGCTATTGGCCACGCGTCCGTCTCACAACCCAGGGTTCTTGAAGCAATGGCATGCCATTTGCTACCCGTTGAGTGGGACAGGTCCCAAACCTGGACAGCGGGGACGATGATTTCGGACTCCAAAGGGTAATTCCGGAAGAGATAAGAAGGCGTTTTGGGAGGCAGAGGAACCATCCGACAACTCGCCGCCGGGGCTAACACCCCCGAAATGGCAGTACCGCCACATAATTCCGGCTAAGAAGAAAGGGGAGTGAGGAAATGAACCGCAATGTGAGAATAGCCTTGGCGATCCTGGGGGTCACGGCAGCGCTCTTCACACCTTACAACCTTGCGCTCGCTGGTGACACTATCAGGTTGGGATTCATCGCTGATGCCACTGGGGTCGGGGAGTCCTGGTACAAAAGCCAGAGAGCGGGCATAGACCTGTTCATAGAAGAGACCAATGCATCTGGCGGAGTCCTCGGGAAGAAGCTTGAGCTTATTGTGCGTGATTCTGCACTGAAGCCTGACCTGGGTGCTGCAGCGGCAGAGGAATTGATACTTAAGGAAAACTGCGATTTTCTCATCGGTCCTACCAGCAGCGGCGTAGCCTTGCCGGTTAGTCGGGTTGCCCATAAGCACAAAAAGATTGTTATGTTTAGTATTTCGAATACCGAGGATTTGACCACCAAGGACTTCCAGCCGTACATGTTTCAGGTAGTGCCCAACACCGGCATTGAATCGAGAGGGCTGGCCCAGTTCTTCGCCGTTAGGAATTACAAGCGGTTCTCTTACCTCGGGCCGGATTACGAGTACGCCAGGAATTGGTGGTCGAACTTCAAGTCCAGCCTTACCAGGCTAAAACCCGATGTACAGATTCTCTCCGAGCAGTGGATTAAACTTGGCGATACGGATTTTTCTCAGAACATTCCACGGATTATTGCCGATAAACCTGAGATTGTGGTCACAAATCTCTGGGGGGAATCCCTGGCTAAATTCATGAGACAGGCCAAGGCTGCGGGTCTGCTCGACAGTGCAAACGTCACCTCCCTTTTTGACCTGGATATGCTCAGATCCATGGGTCCCGAAATGCCCGAAGGGTTGCTGGGATACGCGCGCTGTCCTTTCTATGGTACCCGTGAACGCCGGATGAAACAATTCGTCGATCGATTTTACTCGAAGTATCAGCAGTGGCCTGCCGACTGGGCGATCATGGCTTACGACGGACTCGTGGCATTGACCGAAGCGATCCAGAAAGCCAACAGCACCGATTCCGATCAGGTGGTGAAGGCCCTTGAGGGGTTGTCGTTCAAATCCCTTCGGGGTGCGCGGTATATCCGGGCGGAAGATCACATGGCCAATGTCGGAGTTTACGTAGGATGGACCTCGAAAGATCCCAGGTACGAAGGCTTTCTCATTATGAAAAACGTTGTCGAGGTCCCAGCCGAACAGGCCTGGATGCCGGTTGAAGAGGTCAAGAAACTTCAGTCTGGGAAAAGGTAAGTTCACGCTGGTGACGGGAACAGCCAGCGTTGACTGGGATTGTGCCTTGAAAGGGCTATTGCACTCACTAGTAGCCCTTGATCGGCTTCGCTGACATAGGTCCTTTCATTTTTCATCCAAGACCCTACGCACCTTCTGGAGCAATTCCATTAATCTGAAGGGCTTGCTCACAAAGCCATTGGCACCCAACCGAAGAGATTCCTCCATGGAGACATCATCTGAATGTCCGCTTGCCACCAACACTTTAATTTTCGGTTGGATTCTAAGTAGCTCGCTGAGGCACTGCTTGCCTCCCATCTCAGGCATAAGAAGATCGAGAATCACCAGCTCGATCTTCTCTTGCCCCTTGCCATAAAGTTCAAGCGCTTCTTTCCCATTGGCGGCAGTGATCACCTGGTACCCGGCTCGTTTGAGCGTACGCTCGCCCAAATCTCGCACCAATTCCTCATCATCGACCATGAGAATGGTCTCGCCACGGCCATCGAGCAATCGATTCTCAAAGGAGTCCTTGGGGCCTTCTGTAGCTTCTACTGCGGGAAAGTAGATCCTGAATGTGGAGCCTTTTCCGGGTTCACTCTCGCAGATCATGTGGCCGCCGTGCTGATCCACGATGCCGTGAACCACGGCAAGCCCCAGTCCCGTTCCCTTTGTTGCATCCCGTTCCTTGGTGGTAAAAAAGGGGTCAAAAATCCGTGCGCGGGTAAGCTCATCCATTCCATGTCCGGTATCTGAGATACTCAGCATGACATATTTCCCGGGTCGTACGTTCACGTGGGAGTCGCAATAACGTTCGTCTAGAGTGACATTCTTGGTTTCAATGGCCAGCTTGCCGCCGTCCGGCATGGCGTCTCTCGCATTAATGGCAAGGTTCATGAGAATCTGATCAATTTGTACCGGGTCGGCATTAATGGGTGCAAGCTTATCTTCCAGATTCAACCGTATATCGATCATCTTAGGAAGAGTCCGCTCCCATAGCTTCTGAGTGCGTTCGATCTCAACGTTTAGCTCCAAGGGGCGGAACTCTAAGTCTGCCTTCCTGCTGAAGGTGAGCAACCGTTTGACCAGGTCTGCTCCATTCTTTGCCGTCTGGACTATTTTGTCGAGGTCCTCCGAACGAGGATCTTGTTCGTCCATGTCAGACAGAAGGATTTCGGCATATCCCAGGATTATGGTCAGCATGTTGTTGAAGTCGTGAGCTACCCCGCCGGCAAGGGTTCCGATGGCTTCCATCTTTTGAGCCTGGAGGAGCTGCCGTTGCAATGAGATTTCTTTAGAAATGTCCCTTACCCATACTTGTATACCTGGCTCTCCCTTTATGCTTATTGCTTTTGCATTAATTTCAACTTCAAGAGATGAGCCATCTTTACGCAGCAACGAGATCCCGTACTTTGAAGGTACTTCTTCACCCCCCAATCGTGCCGAAGACCTCTCACGAACTACTTTCCTGTGGTCAGGATGAGACAGTTGCAAGTGATCCTTGCCTTCCAGTTCCCCCTGGGCATATCCAAGCATCTCGTGGAGACGCCGATTGGCAAACATGATCTTAGGCCCTGTGTATACGAATATGCCGTCAAAGCTCTCCTCCACAAGTGTGCGGTACCACTCTTCACTCTCCTTGAGGGCCTCCTGCATCCGCACACGCTCGGTGATGTCCTGGTTTACGCCATAGGTTTTAACCGGCCGGCCCAGGCTGTCTCTGACGACGAAGATTCGGACGTTAATGTGGCCGACCTCTCCATCCGCGTACAGAATGCGGTGCTCCAACTGTTGGCTAAGGTCCGGATAGGTGGATTCCATGGATTTCCGAATTTCATCACGTACTACATGCATATCATCGGGATGAAGAAAGCGACGAGCATACTCGGCCGCCGACATTGTATATCCACCGACCTGCTTAGCTGTTGTGCGAAATATTTTGTAGAACTGATCGTTGAAAGTAAACAAATCCTTGGTGACGTCATATTCCCAGTGGCCCAGGTGAGCCATTTCCAATGCGTTGGACAGATTCGCTTCGCTGGTTCGGAGTCGGGCTTCGGCCCTCTTACGCTCAGTTATGTCGACCACAACTGCAAGCGTAGCCGCGTATTCTCCTTTGGCGTCGCGTATTGCCGAGACGGACAGTTCTGCCCAGATCACCTTGCCGTCTTTTCGAATGTAGCGGTTCTCCAACCTGTAGGAATCTTTCTTCCCCTGCTGCAACGCTAAGAGCTGCTGTCTCGAAGCGTCCACATCGTCGGGATGGGTTATGTCAAAAAGCGTCAGGCCCTGCAACTCCTCTTGCGTGTAACCGTACATGTTTGCCGCCGTGGAATTCACCCCCATAAACCTACCTTCGCGATCCGACAAGTTGATTCCTGCCGCCGCATTCTTGAAGATGGCCCGGTATCGTTCTTCACTCTCTCGCAGGGCCTCCTCCGCCTTCTTGCGTTCCGTGATATCCTCGACAAATCCTTCGAGGTGGCTGACGGACCCGTCAGTGTTTCGAACAACCTGCATATGAAGATTGCCGGTGAAGGTGCTTGCATCTTTCCTGAAGTACTGGTTTTCGAAATTCAACAGACGGTCATGCTTCAAAATTATTTCAATGATCTGTTGGCGCTTTTCGGGCATACAGTACATTTGGCTAGCCACGTCTTTTACGGAATCAATGGCATCTTCCGGGGAATCATAACCATATATTTGGGAGTAAGCAGGGTTTACACTCAAAAGAGTACCTTCCAGAGTTGATTGGAATATGCCAATAGGAGCATTCTCAAACAGATTACGGTATTTTTCCTCGCTCGCCCGCAGCGCCTCCTCTGCTTTTTTACGTTCCGTAATATCTACGGCGAAGTGCAATTTCGCATCACGTCCGCCAATCCACTTAATGATTCTGTCCGTCGCCAGGTAATCCCTTTGGGATGTGGGATTGTGATAGTCCCATTGATACGGCTCCCCCTGCATACTGATGACGGTCTCTTTGGGGCAAGGATCGCAAGGGCCTGCCAAACCATGTATTTCCTCGTAGCATTTTCCTCCGATCAGCTCTTTCCCATGCAGATTCTTCGCAAACTTATTTGCATACAGGATTTCATAGGTTTCCAAGTCGAGCACTTGGATCACCTGGTCCATGCTGTCCAGAATCGAGAGAAGCCGTTCGTTCGCCTCTGTCAGGGCGGCGGTACGTTCTTCAACACGCTTCTCAAGCTCGATGCCCATATTCATTCCTTTCCAGTCAAGAAAGCTTCCTAATTTCTAAACATAATGCTCGATACGTTCCCAGGTCAACCACGACAACGACCTTCCGCCGAACAATCCAGACCCACAAGCCACGAGCGTCTTTGTGGCCACACCTTCGGATCTGACATAAATTGAACGGTATTGTTCCCCAACGCAGCTAATATGCTGAGAATTTAAGTTCATTCGGCGGAGCAGAAAAATGGAAATCAGCTACCTTTCAGCGATAATTTTCTTCGTGGTGGCATTTGTGGTTTTCGCATATCCGCCATTTCGTGCTGCAAGAAGAGCAAAGACGGAAGGTGGAGGCGAGGCAGGCAGGTCCGACGCCAGACCTGGGAGTCTGTGTTCCGAATGTCTGGGCGCCGCCGACCTGGATGCGGACCGCATGGCGGAATGCTCTTCGCATGCCCATTGCCGCCGGCTTAAGCCCTACCTGTGTGAGTTTAGTGGCTCCCCGCTCTGCCACGGAGAGTCGTTTAACCGCTAATCCAATTCTCTGACGGCCCGCTGCGCCTCTACAAAGGCCTTGGTAATCTGCGTGTCGGATAAGCTGGTTCGCTCATAGAGCTGAAAATGGGAAATAAGGTCAGCATCCACCATTTTCCTGAGTACGCTCTCCAACTGCTTCGCAGAGAGTTCGTATTTCTTCATGAGAAGAGTGTCGCCCATCCCAGCCTGCACGTCTCGCGCAACCATCTTTGCATTAATCGTCCGCTTTTTCAAAATCACCCCATCTTAACACCGACGTCGGACACGCGTCAGCCTTCACAATTTGGCTGTTCAAATGTCCGCGGGACTAGCCTGCCGGTAGATTCACAAATTTGAGGGCAAAAAACAAGACAAGAGCCCACCGATAGTTTTGGTGGTCGCCAATAGAAAGTCGCGGAGGCTACTCGCTTGAACGCAAACCAGCCCTGCTTTCGGTTCGCTCCCAATGGGGACTTTTGCCTTGCCATGCACGTCTGACTCTGTTAGTCTTGATTCTGAATCCCAAGGTAGGAAGCCGGTCCCTTCAGAACCTGAATGACGTAGAACTTGGTTCTGCAAAGTTGGTGACGCAAGACATTGGCATGTGTCAGCCGGAGGAACTGCCCACACTGGGGAGTGTGGCACAGGAATACGTCATCGTAGTTACGAGACAGTACACTTAAATTGCGCAGATGCGAATCCGGTTCCGGCAGAGCAAGAGAAATAATCCATTACACAAAGGACCTTTTGGCTCATGGCCCTGACCGAACTGCCCAGCTTCGATAACACGGACCGAGAGAATGAGTTGGCGCAACGGCTTCAAGTCGGCTCCACAGCAACGGAGAGCATCGACCTCCATAACATTTTCGGCGAGGGTCTGACAACTTCGGGGAGTTTCAACGCTGCAGGAATTAAGAGCACTTCATTTTGCAAGCTGCTGAGAGCAATCCCTATACCTGCTCTACTTGTAGACAAGTCACACACCATAATCTTTTGCAATGATGCCTGTGCCCGAATAAGCAGGAATTATGAGAAGCTGGAGGGAACAGAGTTTTCTTCCGTCTTTCCTAGCCCGGAAGGCGCTCGTAGCGGGTACTCGTTGATTGAGGAGATCCTCGAAAAGAGGAAGGCGAAAGTAAGGGAACTGGAGTTGCATTTCGACAGATCGATATGGGCCCGGATTTACCTCAGACCAATCAGGCTTGCAGAGCAGAGATCCATTCTTATTCTTGTTGAAGACTTAACGCTTGAAAAGCGGCAACTCTTGCTTCTTAACACAATCGCCCGAGCAAAAAAAGAATGGGAGCTGACTTTTGACACAGTCCCCGACATGATTGCGCTGATAGATTCCCAACAAAAGATAATTCGTCTCAATAAAGCGATGGCCAACAAAGCGGGGGTTACGGTGCAAGAAGCGGTAGGTCAGCCCTGTTACCGACTCATTCACGGGAGAGAGGTGCCGCCGTCTTTCTGTCCCCATTCGAAAATGATGGCTGACGGTCGGGATCACTCGACAGAGTACTACGAAGAAACGGCTCGGAGGTTTCTATGTAGAGTCGATCTTTCCCGTCGCACGATGTTCTCGGATTGGCTACGGGCTGTGTGCTCGTGGCGAGAGACGTGACCGAACAGAAAAGGCTTCAAGAAGAATTGCAGCGCCAAGCCACGTATGACTCACTGACCAACCTGTTCAATCGGGGCCAGGTGCTACAACTGTTGGATGCCACTTTGAAAAGCGCTAATCGCTACGGCCTCCAGGTCAGCTTGAGCATATGCGACATAGATGATTTCAAGAGAATCAACGATGAATTCGGCCATCGGGCCGGCGACCGTGTTCTGGCTCGATTAGGAGAAATCGTTAGGAACGAACTGCGGCAGGCGGATTTTGCCGGCCGGTACGGAGGAGATGAACTATTAGTGATTTTTCCTCATACTGGCATGAGAGGTGCCTACGAGTGCATGGAGCGCATACGACGAAAACTGGAAGAGACAATCTTTCAGATAGGCTCTAAGTCCTTCCGAGTCACTTGTACGTCGGGTGTGGCCGAATTTGCCCGGACGGTGAAACGGCCTGATGATTTGATCCACATGGCGGATATGGCGTTGTTAGAGGGCAAACAGCAGGGCCGCAATCGAATAAATTTTCATCAGTCGCTGACGAACCTTTGATCCAGCCTCTCGTGCAGACAAATAAGGGCTCTGGTGCGCACGTTTTTCTCGGGAGAAAAGAGATCCCCACAGAGGGAGGTGCCGGATGGTTGGCAGCAGGCTTGATATGTCGGCGTGCTTTAGGAGGTTACTACCTCTGGTGGCGGCTGTTGTTCTTACGGGAGCAGCCTGGGATAGTGTGAATCCTGAGGACCTGAACCAGGCACTGCGCGATGCCAGCACCATAGGTAATTTGGATAAAGTGCAAAGACTCATTGCCAGGGGAGCGGATGTAAACGGAAAGGATGAAATTGGAGTCACACCCTTGATCATGGCCTCCATGCTAGGCTACTCCGCGGTTGTCAAGAAACTCCTGGAATCCGGCGCAGATGTGAACGCTCGAACCGACCATGGCGGGACTGCGTTGATGGCAGCGGCGCTGCAAGGCCAAGCTGAAACGGTGAAAATCCTTCTGCACAACGGTGCAGATGTGAATGCCAATGAGGACACCGGGCTCACTGCCTTGATGTCGGCTTCCCAGCGGGGAAGTCCGGAAGTTGTGAAGATGCTCTTGGACAATGGAGCTGACGTCGATGCCCAGAGCGAAGACGGACGCACGGCATTGATGCTGGCATCTTCGGAAGCACACCTCGATGCCGTGAAGCTGCTCGTGGAACGGGGTGCGGACGTAAATGCAAAGAGCAAAGACGGGCAGACTGCGTTGATGAGAGCCACCAGCCGAGGCAACGAACAGGTTGGAAACTTCCTGAAACAGCATGGGGCCAAGTGAGATTTGATTGTTGACGAGTATGGCATTTGCTGTGCCGAAGTCATCTCGTCGCCCCTGTCATTGCGAGGAGTGAAACGACAAAGCAATCTCATCGGTGGGACCGTCCCGCGCGGAACGCGGGATTGCCGGTCATTCGTCATCCCGGACCCCGATCCGGGATGCGCAGTCTGCCGGCTTCGCCGACGGCACAGGCCTGCGTCGGGAATGACGCCGGGCGGGACGCCCATCCCGCCGGAGATTGCTTCGCTGCACTCGCAATGACAACATCTGCCTACGCGAGACTGAATGTGCATGTTTACGACGGCAGTAGGAGCTGCTTCAGGAAATCCAAGCCGGCTCATTCTGCCAGGGTCAGAGATGTGCTGCAAGATTCTCTAGCCGTTGAATTGCTACTCCAATTTCACGACTCTTACCGGAGACCGAAGTAATGATGAAGCCGCACAGCAGCATCAGCTTGAAGATAACCGTGCTGGTATTGTGCGGCACCTCCATAGTCTTCTCATTGGCCCTTGCTTACAGCTACTCGTATTCACGCAGGATCATCCTCGACGAGGCTGAAAAGAGCGCGAGAAGCCTCACTTTGTCTGTTGCGCGGAGGATCGAACAGGAATTCCGGGCCGCGGCCAAGGTCCCGAAAGGTTTGGCTGCTGTTCTGGAAGCCAGCAACCCGGACAAAGAAACGTTGCTGCGAATCATCGGGCGCATGGTCGAGGAGAGCAGAGAAATATACGGCTCTGCCGTGGCCTTTGAGCCGGGAGCATTCGAAAAGGACCTGCACTGGTTCGCGCCTTATTACTTCAAGGGCAAATCCGGGATCACATACGAACAACTCGGGTCAGAGTCGTACGACTATTTCACCAAGGACTGGTATCACCTTCCTAAAGTGCTCAGGGCCCCGGTTTGGACTGACCCTGTACTTCGATGAAGGGGCCGGCAACACTATCATGACCACGTACGCTCGTCCCTTTTTTGAAGGTGGAGGAAAGAGCGCTGCCTCCAAGGTGAAGGGGATCGTTACAGCCGATGTTTCCCTCGAATGGCTCACCGCTCTCGTGTGCTCCGTACAAGTCGGCCGCACAGGATATTGTTTCATCATCTCTGATACCGGTCACTTTGTTACTCACCCCAACCCCGATCTGATCATGTCCGAGTCCATGTTCAGCCTCGCAGAGGAGCGTCACGACCCAGCGCTGCGGAGCATCGGCACGGCCATGGGACGGGAGGAATCCGGCTTCGTGGAAATCGGGCCGGCACTGAGCGGGGAGGATGCTTTCTTGGCCTATGCCCGAATCCCTTCGCCCGGCTGGTCCCTGGGAACGGTCTTCCCCAAGAAAGAGCTGCTGGCTGATATGAACAGCCTGCACCAAACCACTGTGCTGGTGGCGGCAGGGGGCCTGATTCTTCTACTGGTGGTAAGCGGGCTGGTGGCACGGTCGATTGCTCGGCCCCTGCGCAGGATGGCTGCGGCAACTGAAAAAGTTGCGCATGGCGATCTGGACATAGATCTGACAAGCATTCGCACTAGTGACGAGGTCGGGCGACTCGCCCAATCGTTTATGCGCATGACAGAAGGGTTGAGAGAGAGGGACCGGATAAGGGACACGTTCGGTCGTTATTTGACTCGCGAGGTGGTGAATCGACTGCTCGAATCGAAAGACGGACTGCGGCTGGGAGGCGAGAACCGTGAAATAACGATGATAATGTCTGATCTCAGGGGGTTCACCGCACTTACGTCGAGCATGCCGCCCCAGCAGGTCCTGGCATTTCTCAACCGCTATCTGGGCAAGATGGTGGAAATCCTGATCGACTACCAGGGCACTATTGACGAAATCATAGGGGACGGGATCCTGGCCTTTTTCGGCGCTCCTGAACCCTTGGACGACCACCCGGCTCGCGCTGTGGCTTGCGCCCTCAAGATGCAAGCTGCCATGGATGAGATTAATTCCCTTAATGAAGCAGATGGCCTTCCACGGCTTGACATGGGCGTTGCTGTGAATACCGGCTCAGTTGTTGTCGGTAACATCGGATCCGAGAAGCGAGCAAAATACGGCGCAGTGGGCGCACAGGTGAACTTCACCGGCAGGATGGAATCCTTCACAGTTGGGGGGCAGGTATTGATAAGCACTTCGACCTACGAAAAACTTTCTCAATTCCTTGATATCAGGAATGTGCTTCAGGTCGAGATGAAAGGCGTTCCGGGGAAGGTAACCCTGTATGACGTCCGCGGTATCAAAGGCCCTTACGAGGCTCATCTGCCCGACAGGGATGAGACGCCGGTCCCGCTCGAAAGGCCAATCAATGTGCAGAGTATACCAGTTGAACCAAAAAATCCTCGGGGAGGCTCAGGTAACGGGCCGCATCACTCATATCTCCCTAACTTCAGCAGTGATGGTCTTGAAGTCTGCAATAGGCCAATGGGAGGACATCAGACTGTTAATCCTTAGTGACGACATGGAGCTGGTACCTGGAGAAGTCTATGCGAAGGTGGTTTCCGCAGGCACGACGGGGGACGGCTGCGAGGCAACTGTTCGTTTCACCTCTGTTTCACCCGAGGCATACAAGATGTTTCGACGTCTAGTGCACGGAGCTTGAGGCGAGAGCTTTCGGGTCACGCGGACGACCGGCAGTTCCGGTTGTTGATTTCCGGCTTCATTGCGTTAACATGTCTCTTGAACATGCAGTTTCACGGGGGAGGCACCATGAATAGGAAGAGTCTTTTGTTGTCAGCAGCGGCAGCCCTGTTGGTCTTTTCAGGGTTCGAGTATCATCTTCAAGCACAGCCCGTGGAGTTTCCACTCCGGGCGGGAGCGGAATCCCTGCGCAGCAATGCTGAGCTTTTTGATGCAGGTACTGATCGTGAGTTTTGTTTGCAGGACTGCCGGGAGCGGTTCGGCCCGTGGGCCGGCGGTCGAGATGACCCACGAGGCCGCCTTTATGCACGATGTGTCCAGGACTGCGAACGCCAGTTCTGGCAAGATTACGACCGCCGGATGAGGGACCTGGAGCAAGAGAAATAGTCAGATTCCGCCGAAGCTCTACGGGTCATAACCAGCTTTTGTTTGTATATAGCTTGTAGGGCGGCCCGTGGCCGCCGATTGCGTCGGGCACGGCCCGACCTGCTGGTCAAGTCTGACTTTCATGCTCCGTTGTGGCTCTCTTGCTATCGTGCTTGGTATAAGATGCTAACAGATTATTCCTGTCGCAGGCTGATCTTTGTTTCCAGGACATTCTTGGATTGGTCCCGGCTATATTCTATTGAATTGACGCTCTTTCGCACGAGATAGACGCCCAGACCGCCCTCAGAGCTTTCTTCGAGCGACTCTCTCATTGCCGGCGGGGGAACAGCAAGCGGGTCAAACTCCCGGCCATCATCCACAAACCGAATCATCAGATCGGCATCATTGACCGCCAGGAGCACGCTTATTTCATGCGCGGCTGCGTCTTCAAAGGCGTATTTGACTATGTTCGTGAGGACCTCTTCCAGTACCAGGTTCGCCTTGTAAAAAGCCGGTCCCGGCAAAGATTGAGATTCCAGGAAGGCGCTTGCTTTGTCGATCAGAGCCGCCAGCTCCTTGAGATTGTTTCGCATTAACAGGTTGATCTGCTTCATCGGTTTTTAATTGTCACCGCCCAATGGGAGGCCGTGGCCTAAAATTGCGGGCGTGTTTTACGGACCATTTCGATACCCAGATTCTTGTCCGTTTTGCTCATTCTGTCATTGCGAGGAGTGAAGTCCGCGGAACGGGAAAGCAATCTCATTTTGAAGTTCCCACTGGGTGCCACTGCTGGCTTGACCAGCAGTGTTCCGGCGATTTGCACTGCTGGTCAAGCCAGCAGTGGCACCCGATTGCGCGTCTGCGTGCCCCACATGAATAGAGCATCAAAGATGGGCAGACACGCGGGTCTGCCCCTACACCAATCTCGTGCCGTCGTTGGGCCAAGGAATATTCTCACTGTGTGTCAATCTGCAACTGTCAAGGGCGTGCCCGCATCGTCTACAGCAACCCCAGGGCCTCATCTTCACCGTGGGCTATTGGTACGAGCTTGGCTGTGCCCGAAGACATTAAGGTCTCTTCCACCATGGGTTGCGGGTCAAGGACGATCAGCTTTTTCCCGTCTGCGGACAAAGCCTTTGCGCCCGCGAACAGCAATCGAATGCCGAGCGAAGCGAGATAGGACACCTGGCTCATATCAATCAGGAAATGCGTGTCGTGAGCTTCTATAAGATGCCTGAATTCATCCCCGATTGCCTCTTCCCCGGGTACATCGAGTTTTCCAGAAAGGGAAATGCGGGTCACATGTCCATCGCTTCGATTCAGTGTCAATTCCATTTAGATGCCTCCTTCTGAGCTGCAAACCGATTCCGAGTCTCCACAAGCTCGACCATTTCACAGGCCCACAATACCATAACGACAGATTTGTGAAAAACTATTGTAGACCGTCATTCCCGTGAAAACGGGAATCCAGGTTAAGAGTCATTAAGGTCGACCAGGCCATTTCAGTTCGAGGTGATTTCTGGGGCCAGCAATTCTGGATTCTCGCATTTACCTGTAAATGCCACACTCTCAAGAGAGGGCCGCTCTTGCTTGGTGCCACGGATGTGCGCAGCTCATCCGTGCCAGGCGGTACGCATGTGGTATCAACTTCCCTTACCGGAAGAATCGGCGGCAGAGCAATAAACGGGAAGCACGGATGAGCCCCGCGGGGCGGAACACATCCGTGGCACCAGACCCGCTCGCCGCGATCATGCTCCGTTGTGATTAATAAGTCATGCTGGTTCGCGGGAATGACGCCCACTTCGGCCCTGGGCAGATCGGTAGGGCGGGCCGTGGTCCGCCAACGCTGGAAATCGGAGGCGGCCATTGGCCGCCCTACCTACCTTTAAGGCCTATGGTGCAAAAGGGGCTGTCCCCAGATAACCGAACGCTCGCCATTTCACCTATTCATGCTTGTCACCGGCTCTCAGAAGTGTTAAATGAATCGCGTCTATTATTCTCACGAATCCTCAACAGGAGCCGTTCTTGCGAGCACCGCAGACAAGCGAAGTCACTTTGAACCTCAGGGCTGATCCGGCTTTCTTGCCTTTGGCCACGGCTTTTGTGGAGAAAGGGGCTGGAGCCTTCGGCATGGGCGGGCCGGAAGCGTTGGCTCTCACCTTGGCTGCGGAGGAGATCTTCGCGTACCTCTGTCAGGTGGCTGCACCCGGCAAAGAAGTCTGCATGCGATGCCGATCCGGCGGTTACTACGTGGATCAGGAATTCGTCTTCCAGGCTCAAGACTTTAATATGCGGGCCTTCAATCTGACAGCCTCAGCCTCTTTCGATGACGAAGCCAGGCCAGGAAGAGACAGGACTTCTGATCGCTTCACGTATGGTCGATCGCTTTCAGTTCTTCCAGGAGGAGACCGGACTCAGGCTTATTCTAACGAAAGAGAGATCTTATCCTTCATTATCGGATCTGCCGGTTCCCGATTCCAAGCCCTTGCAGGAATTCTCTGTCAGGCCTCCTGATGCTGACGAACTCAAGATTTTTGTCCGACTGGTGAACGGCAATTATCCCTCGCATACGATCCCCATGAGCTTTGCGCTTCCCGGCAAGGTCGTAGATATGATGGCCTGCGGTGAGCTGCACGCTGCCATAGCAGTCGATAAGGTCGGGCATATCGGTGGTGGAGTTGTTTGGCGCTGGGAAGGGACGCAATTGGTGGAATTCTATGGTCCGTACGTCTTCAATCAACCGGCAGAATCGGAAATGGCCCAGGTCTTGACCGATCATTGCATTGGAGCAATTGCCAGGACCGATGCCGGCGGACTCATCAATCGCTATCCGACGCCGGAGCTACCTACCGCATATTTCGAGCCGCTGGGATCTCTAACCCTTCACCAACGAAATGGTGACGCTCTGGAAACCGTGGCCTACTACCGCGACCTTGCGGAGGACTTGGGGCTTTCGGTCTGGGCTCACTCTTCGATCCAGGCATTTCTTACAAGCCAGTACCAGCGGCTGGTCTTTGCAAGAGAAATCAAGCCGGTAACTGAAGAGGGCGAATCCTCTTCGCCTTTCTCGGTCATTTCTGCAGAATTCGATCGTGCTCCGGGCCGTGTGACCTTGCGTCCTATCTGGTGGGGCAGCAACGCGGAAGAGACCCTGCGGGCGTACGTGCAAACGCTTCTGAAAGAAGAACTCCCCAACATCTTCTTTCAAATGGATTTGGGCAGGTCCTGGCACTGCCATTTTACGCCGGCCCTTACGAAGTGCGGCTTCGAGCCCCGCCTGCTTCTCCCTTACGCGGGCAAAGGCGATCTGGTTATTTTCCAGTACAAAGCGGGTGGCAAGTCCTGATGAGTACCTGCTCACTGGAAAAGCTGCTGCCTGAGTATATCAAGCGGTTTGAGGCTTACGTCCCCAGCAAACCGGATTCGGAACTTATCAAGCTCTACGGCTGTTCACGTCTATATCGTCTCAACAACAACGAAAACCCTTTGGGGCCGCCGCCCGCGGCTGCACAGGTGCTCCAGAGCTTTCCGCCCCCCAGGGCCGCAGTGTACCCCAGCGGGGATGCGTTCTATCTGCGCCAGAAGCTGGCAGAGAAGTTCAACAAGAATCCGGAGCAGTTTCTGGTGGGCAACGGCGCCAATGAGGTCATCAGCTTCGTCATCAAAGCATTCTGCGAGCAAGGTGACAACATCATTACAGCCGACAAGACCTTTGCCGTTTACGAATGGGTGGCGCAATTTTCAGGTTTCGAGGCGAAGCTGGTCCCGCTCAAGGACTACGCATTCGATGAACAGGGAATGCTGGACCAAATCGACGAGCGGACCAAGATTCTCTTCCTGTGCAATCCAAATAATCCTACGGGCACTTACTGGAACAGCGAAAAGCTGCGGCACTTTCTCGACGCAATAGACGGCCGCCAGCATCGTCGTGGTGGACGAGGCTTACTGTGAGTTCGTCGAGGCAGACGATTATCCGGATGGGATGTCCCTCATCGAGGAGTATCCCAATCTGGTGATTTTCCGAACCTTCTCCAAGATGTACGGCCTCGCGGGACTGCGCATCGGGTATTTGGCCGGTCAATTGCCGCTGGTGGACGCGATTCGACGCACCTGCATCGTATACTCGGTAAATGTCTCTGGCCCAGGAAGCAGCGCTTGCAGCCGTGGCGGAAGACGACCACGTTATTCGAACCCGGCATCTGGTTCGGGAAGTGAAGGCATTCTTGAGGGAAGAACTCACAAGATTGAGGTTGCCTTTCATTTCCGGAGAAGGCAACTTCGTTATGATTAAGCTTCCCATGAGTGACACGCTTGCCTACCGCAAGCTCATGACGCAAGGCGTGATGGTGCGGACCATGACCGGCTTCCGTTTTCCGAATCATATCAGGATAACAGTTGCCAAGATGGACGCGATGGAAGCGCTTATCGAAGGCTTGGGGAAGATCCTGCGGTAACAGCTCAGAACGCCGTCGGGCTCTTTTCGGCGGCTTCGCGTGCGCCGTGAACGGATTGTCTATTTCGCTCCGCTGAGGAGCCCCAGAGGGGCGATCGAAAGTAGCCAGGCGATTCATCGCCTGGATCCGGGTGGACAATTAGCTCGGCTCGTCCCATTCGGGACGACTGATTCTTTCAGTTCTTTTCACCTGATGTTCGAACGTCCCTACAGGACTTGATCTTTTTCTCCACCGCTGTTCCTGGCAATGAATTGCCAGGCTACTTTCGTCGGTCCCTATGGGACCAGAATAACCCGGATGGGGCGAACATGCGACATTTGCTCCAGCAGAGCAAGAAAAAGTAAGCGTACATGAAAGAATTGGAACAGGATCTAGAATTCTCAGCCTCCAAGAGCGGCGGTCCCGTGCCCAACCGAACATTGAGTATCGGCGCGCCTGTGCCCAGGATTGATGCGTACGAAAAGGTGACCGGCAAAACCAGATTTGCCGCGGACTACTACAGCGAGAACATGCTTTGGGCGGGAGTAAAACGAGCCGGAATCCCCCATGCACGACTGAAAGGAATTGATGTGAGTCTCGCGGAGAAGCACCCCGGCGTGATCCGCGTGCTGACTCACAAAGATATTACCGGCTCAAACCGTCAGGGTGTGATCCGAAAAGATCAGCCAGTGCTCGTCAATGACAAGGTGCGCCATTGCGGGGATGCGATAGCATTGGTTCTGGCCGAGGATAAGGAGTCTCTCAGGCAAGCAATTGACCTGATTAAATTCAATTTTGAACCATTGCCCGCGGTCCTGGACGTGGAGAAGGCGCTGGAAGCCGGCGCTCCACTGGTGCATGAGGACAATGCCGAGGGCAATGTGCTTCTCAAGGGTGACTTGAAAATCGGGGCAGGGGAGGCCGCGGAAAAAGAATGCGACGTTGTGTTGGAAGCCTGCTTCGAGACGCCGCGGCAGGAGCATGCGTACCTTGAGACCGAGGCTGGGTGGGCTCAGATCGGGGACGATGGAAAACTGACTATTGTCTGCTCCACACAGACCCCGTTTCGCGATCGCATGGAAGTCGCGGACGCGCTGGGACTGGAGCCGACCATGGTTCGCATCATCGTTCCATACGTGGGCGGAGCTTTTGGGGGCAAGGACGGTGTAACTGTGCAGAGCCTTCTCGGCCTGGCAGCGCTTCACTCCGAAGGCAGGCCCGTCAAGATGTGGTGGGACCGCGAAGAGTCATTTCTTGCGGGGACAAAGCGCCATGCCGCGCGGATGTACTATCGCGTCGGAGCCAAGAAGGACGGCTCCCTGCATTACTTGAATGTCCGATTGTATCTAGACACAGGCCCTTACGATCATCTCGGAGGAGTTGTAATGGCATTGGGCCTCGAACATTCCGGCGGCCCTTATCGTATTCCGAACGCGGCTTTGCGAGCCTGGTGCGTATACACCAACAATCCTATCGGCGGGGCGTTCAGGGGCTTCGGAGTTACTCAGGTTACCGCGGCCATCGAGCAGATGATGGACATGCTCGCGGATAAGCTGAATATGGACCCTCTTGAACTTCGCTTGAAAAATGCAGTGAAAAGAGGCGACAAGAATTGTGTGGGGAAGACGCTCGTTTGCTCCACCGGCGTGGTCGATTGTCTCGAAGCCGCGGCGAAGCATCCTCTCTGGCGGCAACGGAAGTCGTGGAAGTCCTCTGCCGGCCTCTTTAAGCGCCGCGGAGTAGGGATTGCGGCAGTCATGCAGGCGTCCGGCTACGGTCCGGTGGTTCCGGACACAGCTAACGCCAAAACTGAGCTTACCGAAGACGGCAAGTTCAGAGTTTATTGCGGGGTGGTAGACATGGGGCAGGGGAATGCATCTACCAACCTGCAGATAGCGGGCAGCATCCTGGGGCAGGAGACGGCGCAGATGGAAGTCGTGCTTCCCGACACGGATCGGACCTTGCCCAGCGGCTCGGCCTCGGCCAGCCGATGCACCTATACATTCGGCAACGCTCTGATCGCCGCGGCAGAGATCCTCAGAGACCGAATTCTCCAGCGGGCCGCGGATCTTTTCATGGCCCCGGGCAAGGAACAGATGGCGCTCATTCCGGGCGCTGTCAGGCACCTTGTTAGCGGGCGGGAGATCCCTCTATCCAAGATGGCCGCATTGCTTAACGAGGGGGAACGGGTGGCTACCAGCCGTTTCAGGGCCCCGATTGCCACCGATACTGTTACGTCGGATGAGAACCTTAAGCTTCACGGTCTGCCCCATACCCTGTTTTCCTATGGCGCACACATCGCATGGGTAGAGGTTGATGAGCTTACCGGAGCAGTGGATGTCAAGAAATACCTGGCAGTAAGCGACTGTGGCAAGGTGATGAACCCCCAGATCTATGAACAGCAAGTTCACGGCGGCATCGCTCAGGGGCTGGGATATGCGCTCTCCGAGGAGTTCGATGTTGAGGACGGGAAGGTTCGCACTTCGGACTTCTTCACGTACATTATGCCTACAGCCGTGGATATTCCGGAGATCGACTCAATTGCAGTTGAGCTTTACGAGCCCACAGGTCCTTTCGGGCTCAAAGGCGTAGGAGAAGTATCAACCAATGGTCCGCTTCCGGTAGTGGCCAACGCGGTGGCTGATGCATGCGGCATACGGGTGCTCCGGTCGCCGCTCACGGCCGAGCGGGTCCTTAGAGCCCTTCGAGAAAAAGAAAAGGGGGGGCCTGCAGAGTGAAGATAACCTTCAAGCTCAACGGAATAGAGACCCATTTGGATGTTTCGCCTGACCGCCGCGTGGTGGACGTGCTGAGAGAGGATCTGGGTCTCACGGGAACAAAAGAGTCTTGCGCTGCGGGTGATTGCGGGGCCTGCACAGTGCTGGTGGATGGCGAAAGCAAGCTCTCCTGCCTCATGCTTGCCGCGCAGCTTGAAGGGCGTGAGATCACCACCGTAGAGGGCCTGGCTCAAGGAGATTCTCTGCACCCCATTCAGGATGCCTTTGCCGATCACGGAGCCGTTCAGTGCGGCTTTTGCATTCCAGGCATGGCTATAGCCTCCGTGGATTTGCTTCGACGCAACCCCAACCCCTCCAGAGCGGAAATCAGGGAGGGTTTGGCGGGCAATCTGTGCCGGTGTACCGGGTACCAGAAGATTGTGGATGCGGTTCAGATGGCCGCGAGTTCGAACAAAGAAGAGGAAGATTCATGAGAGAGGTCTTTCTGCCACGGACTCTCGAAGAACTCTGGGAGATTCTGGACAAGAAGCCTGGGGCGGCGATATATGCCGGTGGCACAGACCTTCTCGTAAAGACGAGGGCAGGGGTGATCGACCCGTCGTGCTTTGTTTGCTTGGAACGAATTGGGGTTTTACAAGGCGTTAGGGATCTTGGGGAAGAGGTATTCATAGGACCCGCGACCACGCACAGCCAGCTTCTTGACGACTCTCTCATTCGGGAGCACTTTCAGGTGTTGGCCAAATCCTTGTCCTTTCTGGCGTCCCCACCGATACGCCACATGGGCACAATCGGGGGGAACATCGTGACTGCTTCTCCTGCGGGAGATACATTGCCGCCTCTCTATGTGCTTGGAGCTGAGGTTGAAATCGGCTCAGGAGGTCGATCGAGGCGACTCCCTCTGAGGAGTTTTATCCGTGGACCGGGAACTGTCGATTTGCAGGATGGAGAAGTCTTGACAGCAGTGTGGCTGAAAAAGGCCCCACATTGGAATATTCACCACTACGAGAAGATTGGAAGGCGGAAGGCACAGGCCTGCGCGATCGCCAGCATGGCAGCGATTCTTGAGGTGTCCCACGAGGGGCAGATAGAAAAAGCCCGTCTGGCCTGGGGGAGTGTTGGGCCTACAGTGGTAACCTCGGCTTCCGCGGAGCAATGCATAACCGGCGGGAATCTTTCCCTTGAAACCTTGAGAACCGCTGTGAGACATGTTGAGGAAGCAGTATCCCCCATAGACGACGTCCGTGCCAGTGCGGATTATCGTCGAACCGTGGCGGGAGCGCTCCTTTTGCGACTGGTCGAATACTCTCGCGGTGAGCCCACGTAGGGCGGTCCTTGATATGCCCCAACCTAAGGACAATTTCATCGGCGGGAGACACTTTGGACTTGTGAGATGCCATCAAAGTCCCCCTTTTCTAAAGGGGGATTTAGGGGGATTTTCAACAGGTTAGCCTAAAATCCCCCCTAGCCCCGCTTTACGAAAGGGGGGAAGAAATCGCTAAAGTAGCGCCTGTGGGGCATCCCGTGGTCGCCAAAGGTCATAACAACTTGCAATCCGCCCTGGAACCTAAGAAGCTCATTACAAGGGATTTCTTGGCACTCAACGCCATAGTTTTCCTGACTTACTGCAACATTGCGGTGTTCTTCGAGTTCCATCACTACCTCGGAACCTTGCCTATTGACGAAAAATGGTTCGGTCTACTGATCGCTCTCTTTTCAGTGACAGTTCTGGTGATCAGGCCGATTATCAGCCCGCTCCTTCACCCGGACAATGCAAAGCGATGGATAGGCATCAGTTGCTTCTGGGTAATAGTGTCCCTGTTGCTTTACAATGTGGCTCACGACTTCTGGACGATGGCAATAGTCCGGTTGATTCACGGCGCTGCATACGTTGTGATGGCCACCGCTGTAGTGAGCAGGCTCGTGGGGAGCATACCGCGGGACAAGAGCGCTCAGGCGTTTGGTTTGATCTCTGTAATAACTCTCTTGCCGTATGCAGTGATTCCGCCCATCTTGGAGCCTCTGACCCGCTGGGCCGGTAGCTTTGACAATGTTCTGAATCTCTCGTGCGTATTGATGTTATTGTCCTTTCCTTTACTTTCCGTAATAGAGAGCGCTCCTGCCGGAATGGACGACACGTCTAGGGATAGGATCAGATGGAGCGAGGTGGTCGAGAATCTCAAGGACACTCGGGTCTTGTCGTTAATGCTGCTCTCGCTGGTAGTTTGGACGTCGTACACGCCGGTGTTTTATTTCCTGAAGGGACACGGGGAACAGATAGGCGTCACGAATCCGGGGTGGTTTTTCACAATTTCGACCTTTGCTGAGATCGCCGTCCGCCTCGTGGCAGGGCAGATGTTCGACAAGCTCGACAAAGCGAAGGTTCTTCTAGGTTCCTTGCTGTGGCTGGGTCTCAGCAATCTGATTATGGCTCATGTTGGCACTCCCATATCGTTCTA
Organism: uncultured delta proteobacterium; assembly: GCA_963809365.1. GTDB lineage: Bacteria > Desulfobacterota > Desulfomonilia > Desulfomonilales > Desulfomonilaceae > CAWBBA01. The sequence continues at coordinate 33,336 of CAWEJR010000018.1, forward strand.
CGCGATGGGAGTAGTCCTGGGATTGGGTTGGGGCGTGGCAATGCCTGTGTTGAGCGGCTTGACATTCGATGTGTCGCAACCGAGATTCCGGGCGCTGAACACCAACCTAGCCATGGAAATGTTTCAATGCGGCTTTTTTGTAGGACCGCTTGCGGGTGGCATTATATTGGTTCACTCCGGCTACACGACGTTATACTATGCGTGCGCCGGACTCTTGTTTGCCGGTCTGGCCACTGCGCCCGCACTTCGTCGCAAGAGTAGGGAAGGTTAGTAAAGTGTACTCGCATAACTTTACAGGCAATCGTTCCCTGAGTCCTCGGGGAACCCGGCCTCATGATTGAACCGGCAAGATGCCGGCTCTACTGGAACCGAAAGTAGGACCGGCATCTTGCCGGTCAATTTGGGCGGCTGAACAGCTTCTTTAATGTAAAGCTTTTGCTGAAACGCGATATAGTGAACGAAAGGCTGACGACTGAGGAATCACCATGGAAGCGGATAACAAAGAACAGACTACGGACTCCGAAGAGCAGATCGAAGTGGACTTATTTTGCCCCGCGGACGCAAAAGGGATCGTAGATCTTTTCAGGGCAGTTTATGGTGAAGGCTACCCGATCAAGGTCTTTTATGACGAAAAAGGCCTGACCGATGCGAACGCTGACGGGGAGTACTACTCAATAGTGGCCCGCGCGGACTCCGGCAGGGTGGTCGGAGTGCAACACTTGTACCGGTCAGCTCCGTACAAATCGCTATACGAAGCAGGCGCGGGTCTGGTTTTGAAGGAGTACCGCCAATTTGGCGTCAACAAGCGCATGCTGGACTTCGTTTTCAATAAGTGGGTACCCAAACAAGGCACCATCGAGCACACCTTTGGTGAGGCAGTTTGCAATCATCCGTACATGCAAAGAGTTGTTTCACAGATGGGCCACGTTGAGACCGCGTTGGAAATAGCTTTGATGCCGGCTGAAGCATACGATAAGGAGCAGAGCGCCAGTGGACGTGTGGCCGCTCTCCTTATTTTCAGGTGCTATAAGTCGAAACCGCATGGAGTCTTTCTGCCTCCTGCGTACGAGAAGGAGTTGCGATGGATTTATTTGCGGCTTGACGATAGCCGCGACCTTTCCCTGGGCGAAAAGAGCTTGCCCGCGAATCTCTCCTCAAAAGCAGAAATGACCGTTTTTGATTTCGCAAAGGTTGCACGCATCGCAATCTATGAGATGGGGGATGACCTGGCCGATTGCCTCACTAATCTCGAAAACCAGGCTCTGGCTCAAAAGGCCGTAGTCATCCAGGTTTGGGTCAAGCTGAGCGATCCGTGGAGCGGTGAGGCAGTAGACATCCTGAGGAACAAGGGGTATTTTTTTGGCGGTGTTTTGCCGCGCTGGTTCGATGAGGATGGCCTGTTGATGCAAAAACTCGTGTGCGACCCAGGTTTTGACGGAATCCAGCTTTATTCGGACGAGGCGAAAGAGATTCTGTCAATGGTGAAAGCAGACTGGGCGAGAACCAAATGAGCAAGAGGTCGGCAGCGCAAACCAGGAGGCAAAAGTGCAAATCAACGTGACGAAGGGCCAAAATGTCTTGATTGTATCGGTTGAGGGAAGGATGGATACGGTATCCGCACCCGAATTTCAAGAGAGAATGGAAGACTTGCTCGATCAGGGAGAAACAGGGATTCTTATGGATTTCGGAAAGCTCGAATATGTCAGCAGCGCGGGTTTGCGGTCCATACTCGTTGCGGCAAAGAAGGCCAAGTCCTTGGGAGGATGCGTCTCATGCTGTTCCCTTCAGGATATGGTCAGAAAGGTCTTTGATATTTCAGGGTTCACAAGTATGCTCCCCGTGTTTGATTCAGTGGATGACGCTTTGAAACAGTGAATCCTTGGAGAAAACTCTCATCTTAGTGACATGAAAGCCCACCTAAACGCTATTTCCGAAGCCGTGTGCAAGCATATCAGTAGAACCTGGATTGTCGTGTTGCTCCTCCTGTTGGTCCCGTCAGTGTCTGTTGTCGGAGCCGAGACCACCCTGAAGAAAGTTTCTTTAGCCCCTCAATGGATTCCACAGGCCCAGTTTGCCGGTTACATGGTCGCGCTTGAAAAGGGTTTCTATCGTGACGTGGGTCTTGACCTGACGCTTCTCGTGGGCGGACCCGGAAAATCTCCATTTGTCATGCTTGAGTCGGGACAGGCGACGTTTTGCACCGACTGGCTCTCCAACGGGATTGAAAAGAGGGCCTCGGGGCTGGGCATCGTCAACCTCGCACAGATCAGCCAGCGTTCGGCCTTGATACTGGTGGCCAAGAAGAAGAGCGGGATAGAGCAGCCGCAGAACTTGAACGGCAAGAATGTAGGTCTCTGGGCAGGGCAGTTCGAACTGCAGCCCAAGGTTTTCTTTCAGAAGTATGGACTTCAAGTAAACATTATTCCAAATTATTCCTCTATCAGCCTCTTTCTCAAAGGAGGGGTCGATGCCATGGCAGCCATGTGGTACAACGAGTACCACACTATTCTCAACAGCGGGTTAAATGCTGACGATCTTACCCTTTTCTTCTTCAGCAGGCTCGGACTCAATTTCCCGGAAGACGGGATTTACTGTATGGAGGAAACTCTTCGGAAGGATCCAGAGTTTTGCGAGGCCTTTGTGCGTGCGTCCATTCAAGGCTGGCTTTACGCCTTTGCTCACCAGGACGAAGCACTGGAAATAGTCATGAAACATGCCAAGGCAGCACACACGGGGACGAACAAGGCCCATCAACGCTGGATGCTCGCTCGCATGAAAGACCTGATCATTCCGGACGGCGACACGACCAACCTTGGAAAACTCAACCCGACAGAATATGCCTTGGTTGGCGACATACTGAAAGATTTCCGGCTCATTGACAGGCTGCCGCAATTCGACGACTTTTATCGGGGGCCGCAATAGTGGTCAAGCCGCACAGTAGCATCGGTCTCAAAATAACCGTGCTGGTGTTGTGCGGCGCCTCCCTGGTTTTTGCACTGGCCCTTGCTTACAGCTACTCGTATTCCCGTAAGATCATCATTGACGACGCCGAAAAATACGCCAGGAGTCTCACCCTGTCCGTTGCCCGGAGGATCGAGCAGGAATTCCGGGCCGCGGCCAAGGTCCCCAAAGCATTGGCCGCTGTTCTGGAAACTAGCAACCCGGACAAAGAAACGTTGCTACGCATCATCAGGCGCATGGTCGAGGAGAGCAGGGAAATATACGGGTGTGCCGTGGCATTTGAGCCGGGTGCGTTTGAAAAGGACCTGCGCTGGTTCGCGCCTTATTACTTCAAGGGCAAATCGGGCCTTACGTACGAACAGCTCGGGTCAGAGTCGTACGACTATTTCACGCTTGATTGGTATCACGTTTCAAGAGTCCTCAAGGCGCCTCTGTGGACTGAGCCGTACTTCGATGAAGGTGCCGGCAACACCATCATGACCACGTACGCTCGTCCCTTTTTTGAACGCGGAGGAGAGACCGCCGTCTCCAAGGTGAAGGGCATCATTACAGCCGATGTTGACCTCCGATGGCTCACGGACCTGGTATATGGCGTACAGGTAAGCCGCACAGGATATTGCTTTATCGTCTCTGACACGGGCAGTTTTGTCACTCACCCCAACGCTGAATTGATTATGAACGAGTCCATGTTCAGTCTCGCAGAGGAGCGGCACGACCCAGCGCTGCGTACCATCGGCCTGGCTATGGGCCGGGAGGAATCTGGCTTCGTGGAAATAGGGCCGGCCCTGAGCGGCGAAGAAGCTTTCTTGGCGTACGCTCGGATACTTTCGCCCGGCTGGTCCCTGGGAGCAGTCTTCCCCAAGAAGGAGCTGCTGGCTGATATGAACAGCCTGCACCAAACCACCGTGCTGGTGGCGGCAGGTGGTCTGATCCTTCTGCTGGTGGTTAGCGGACTCGTGGCCCGGTCCATTGCCCGGCCCTTGCGCCGGATGGCCGCGGCAACGGAAAGAGTTGCGCATGGCGACCTGGACATAGATCTTTCAGATATTCGCAGGGAAGATGAAGTTGGGCAACTTGCTCGATCCTTTACGGCCATGGCGCAGGACCTGAAGAAATACATCAAGGACCTTACCGAAACCACAGCGGCTAAACAGAGAATCGAGAGTGAATTATCCATAGCGGCACGTATTCAGAGGAGCATGTTGCCGTCGGTCTTCCCTGCGTTTCCTCACAGGGACGAGTTCGACATCTACGCGGTAATGCATCCGGCTAAAGAGGTCGGCGGGGACTTTTACGACTTTTTCTTCCTGGATGACGACCATTTGTGCGTGGTTGTCGGGGATGTAGCCGGAAAAGGGGTGCCCGCTGCTCTTTTTATGTCAGTGACGAAGTATCTGATCGAGGCGGCTGTAGGCATGGATGAACCGCCGGACAAAGCCCTGGCACGCGTCAATCGTCATCTGGCCAACAACAATGAATCGTGCATGTTCGTCACAATTTTTATGGGAATATTGAATGTGAAGACCGGCGAGTTTCTCTACGCAAACGCAGGGCACAATCGTCCGTTACTATGGGATAAGGACTGTGAGCCGAGTTTCCTCAAGCCTCCCGGCGGGCCGGTGGTGGGCATTATGGACGATGCGGTTTTCACCATGGACCGGCTGATCTTCACGGCGGGAACCGTGCTCCTGGCATATACGGACGGTGTGACAGAGGCATTCAGCGCGGACGGCACTGCCTTCTCAGATGAAAGATTACTGAAAGTCGTGACACCGGTCCGGCAAGAGTCCGTCAAGGAAATTACCGAGGTCCTTCTGGCCGATATTGCTTCCTTTTGCGTAGGGGCTCCGCAGGCGGACGACATAACTGTGCTGGCTTTGAGTTTTGGTCCGAGAACGACGCCGACCAATTGATCTCAGTCAGTTTCGAGGCTACTTCAGGTCAGCGTAGCCAAAGGCGCACAGCTTCCATGATATGAAGGTCAAAGCGTCCTGCGAGACTCTTCACTCGGTCACAAAGCTCTCTTGGCAAGGCACAGCGAAATGTGGTCACAGAGCCATTGAAGGTTCCGGAGCCGTTGACTGCCGGAATCAACTTGGTTTCTTCTATGAGACGCAGGTAGTGCCACAGCGCCAAAGCAATCTGATCCGGATGAGGCACGCCGGATTTCTTCATCGCCGCGTAATCTATCTTTCTCACGAGCACAGTGACTATTTCCAAACTGCCGCTTTGATCGACGTCAATCAATAACTGTCCCCCAGTGGTCCATGTTAAAGAATTATGAGCACTGTACTATGATAGTATTATTGATGAAACGGTTCTTTTTGTCCAGAAAATTGGATCGCATTATCAGTGGCCTTGGAAGCCCACGTCTTGCAGCCGCGGGCTTCCAAGGCCAACCAAAAACTGTAATGTCTAATCGTGTACAAGTGCAGGGAAGGATGTGGCGACCCCGTGAGACGCTGGGGAACCGCATCGCTGGCGAAACAACAACTTCCAGGGGAGTTTTCCCGATGACTGGATACCTAGTGCTCAACTCCCCGAAGGTGTAAGGTGAGGACAGGTCCGCGGACTGGCGGATTGCGTTTGTTCATGTCTCGCTAATTGTGTACAGGGGGAAAACATGGCTAAGATTATCAATATTGGTGCTCTATTCAGCGCATTTGACCTGCCGCGGGCTTTCATTAAAGAATAGGGTCGTTATGTCGCCTTTGACACGATCGCGGGCGGGGGAACAGCGGCTGCCAAATCCCTTGATGGCTGAATATTATGCTCAGAGAGCGTCTGCCGGGTTGATCATTTCAGAAGCGACGGTGATTTCGCAACAAGGTATTGGGTGGCGGAACAGCCCGGGTATCTATTCGGATGAACAGGCCCAAGCCTGGAAACAGGTTGTCGATGCAGTGCATGCCAAAGGAACACCGATTTTCCTGCAACTTTGGCATTGCGGGCGGGCTTCCCACAGCTCTTTCCACCCGGACCAGGGACTTCCTGTAGCACCCTCGGCCATCATAATTAATGAGGACCACATTTATACTCCTATCGGCAAGCAGCCGTATGAAACGCCACGCGCGCTGGAAACGGAAGAAGTGCCGGCCATCGTGGAGGATTATCGCCGCGCGGCTGAACGAGCCAAGACCGCGGGCTTTGATGGTGTGGAGATACACTCCGCCAATGGATACCTCCTCGATCAGTTCCTACAGTCCAAGACCAATCATCGAACGGACCGCTACGGCGGGAGCCTCGAAAATCGTTTCCGGTTCTTGGATGAGACAGTCAGAGCGATCCTTACTGTTTGGCCGTCCGGCAGAGTGGGAGTGCACGTTGCGCCGAACGGCAATTTCAACGACATGGGCTCACCGGATTTTCGAGAGACCTTTCTGTATGTTGCCAGGCAGCTTGACCGGTACGAACTTGCCTATCTTCATGTTGTAGATGGCCTCGAATTTGGCTTTCACGGACTCGGGACGGCGATGACGCTGGCAGAGTTCCGAGACGTGTTCAAAGGTCCACTCATGGGGAACTGTGGTTACACCCAGGATAAGGCGGAAGCTGCCATTCAGAGCCACAGTGCAGACTTGATTTCCTTTGGCCGGCCCTTCATCAGCAATCCTGACCTGGTAGAACGTTTCGCAAATGGTTGGCCCCTGAATCCGCCGGCAGATATAAGCGTGTGGTATTCTTTTGACGAAATTGGCTACGCCGACTTTCCCAAGTACGAGAATCGTGACAAACAGTCCGCGGAGTGAGTAGTATTAAGCCTGCCCGCGACATGCGAAGAACGCAATCGGATGGTGCCACGGATGTGCCTCAGGTTCATCCGTGCATGGTCGAGCCGATTCATTTATGGTAAGCGCTCAGAGGCCATGCAGGCTTCACCGCGGAGAACGCGGAGGATGATTTCGATTCATAATTATGCGCGGCGTGGTTTATATCCGGGGAACTGGGGTCGTAAGGATGCTGCGACCATTGAAGCCGGAGAGTGACGACGTAGGATTACTGTGCTATCCTTGGGTCACGGGCACGCGGGTGCCATCTATGAAATAAGACAAGAGCTTACCCCTTGGCGAACGAAGGGGCTTTTTTGCCGTCGTGAAAAGTTTTGTGACGGAACACTGCGGGACTCTCAAATCCGCGGAACTGTCGAACTACCGGTCGATGGTCCACAAATCCAGACAGAGGGTGGCGAACCGCCTCATCTGGGATGAAGCTAATATGAAGGCAAAGAATTTGCCAATTTCTGATCCAGTGCATGTCTGGAGACCAAGATGAATAGGCAGTACATTCTGGCCGCCTTAAACTTCACCAAAAAGGGACATGAGGTGTGTAAAAATTTGTTATGAAGTGGAATTTAGAGGTGTGGAGCAGAAGTACCACGGATGAATAGGTAATACTTCAGCACAAGGGATAACCGATCATATCTCTTTTCACAAAGGTGGTACCGTTCACATCACCAGCAAGAAATATAAAGGGACAGTTTTCCGAAGAAACGCTGCCAATGTCGAAGGTGGAGTTTTGAGCTTCTTGATGAAGAAGTCGGTACCATTTTTGTTTTTGTCAAAGCACTCGCAAATGGGTAGCCAACAACGGTTGGCCCGCAAATTGCCCAAATTATGGCGCTACATACGTTTACTATGTAGTGATGTTCAGACGATTAAGAGCGTGCGAAATACTGCTTCTTAAGGGTTATCCGTTTGATGGGTATGCTCAATTGCGAGGACTCAAAGATCAAGCCAATCCTCTTGGCTGGCATTGCCCACAACCTGACTACTTTGACATCGGCCTACGGAGCGGTGGATGTTCAAGGGCTTACGGAAGATGACTTCACTCAAATAACCAAACTTCGGAAGCAAGAAGAAGGAAAAGATTTGGAAACTACTTCTCCGACAAAGAAAGCGGTCTCCCACAAGACGGATTGAATCAAAGAATTAAGCATATGGCAACGGATGTTTCACGAGCCATCGAGATTGACAAGATCCGTTTCAAGGACTGTTTCACGGAGCCGAGCCTCCGGCACTTTGTCGTGCTGATAACCGGGTGGGTGCTCACCGTTGGAACGCACGCCATCAGTCAGGTCATTCTGACGATGGGGCTGCATGAGTCGGAGCACTTCGCCAACGTCTACGAATTCCTGCTGAAGTCCGGATGGGAGCCGGACAAAGTGGCCCTTAAGATCTTCCGGATGATCGTCGAAACGCTCTTGCCGGATGCCTCCGAGGAGAAACGATTGTGGACGACACGCTGAATCCTCGAGTAGGCAAGAAGATCTGCGGGGCAGGATTTCAACATGACGGGGACGCTCCCAAGGGGGGCAAGCCCATCGGATATGGGGTTTGCTTTGTCATCATAGGAGTAGCCGTCCGTTTGCCGGGCATCTCAGACAGGGTCTTTGCCTACCGTATGCTGCTCGTCTGTGGTGGCCTGAAAAGGCCAAAATGAAACCCGATGGCGGCACGTACAGGTCCAAATCGGCATTGGGTGCGGAGTTGGTTGAGTTGACACGTTCGTGGCTTGGCCCGTCCATGAAGCTTCGAGTAATCGTCGACGGAGGGTATTCAAACAAGAAGCTGCTCAAGAGAAGACACAAAGGTGTTCACATCACCGGTAAGTTGCCCCGGAACGCTGCGCTGTACGACTTGGTGGCGCCCGAGCGATCCAAGACCAAGGGCCGCCCAAGGCAGAAGGGCGCACGGATGGTCTCTCTCCCCACCCTCTTCAGGCATCCTTGCATCCAATGGGAATGCATCTGGACCCGCCTTTATGGGAAAGAGACCATCGTAGAAGTGTTTCAATTGGACGCCATCTGGTACGGTGCTGCCGGCAACGAGCCCCTCACCGTTGTCTTGGTTCGTGATCCTTGCGGCAAATACCCTAACACGGCATTCTTCGACACTGATCGAGAAGCTTCTGACCAAGAGGTTGTTCAGAGATACTCACACAGGTGGAGCACGGAAATCACCAACCGGGAAACAAAGAGCCTTCTGGGAAGCGCCGATCCCCAGTGCCGACAAGAACGATCCGTCACCCGGGCCGCTCTGATCGCCTATTGGGCCTATTCTCTCTTGGTGCTCTGGTTTGTCAGCCAGTTCAGAATGGGAAGGGTCCCACTCTTCCAAAGAGCCCCTTGGTATTTAGGAAAGAAGAACATCACATTCTCCGACATGTTGGCTGAGGCTAGGCGATCACATTTTGCACCGAGAATTTCGCGCGAGCCCAGCGTACGCCACAACTCCGCAAAAATCACGACCACGCGCTCCACGCGCGAACCTCCATTTTATGAAAGGGCAAAACTATAGTAAGAAGTATATTAAGAGCTTTTTTGCAAAAGATGGGTACAAATTTGTGATGACTCCGGATAACGCCGCATACATCCTTGATGGAGTGAAAGACAAAGTCATTTTGGTGATATTGACAGACAAAGTAATATATCCTCCAAATGACGGTGCGGAGGTAGTTGAAAGGCATTGGCAAGGCATGACCGCTTATAATTTCCTGAATATTAGCGTGTATCCTCGGTGGGACAGATTGCAGGACCTTGTAAGACCTTAGAAGATAGGATCGAGCATGCTTTTGGCTGATATCTGAGCCCCGAGACAGGGTTCAAGACCTGTCTCTTCCCCCGGCCAGCCTCATCTCTCAAACCAGCAGGTATTTCCGTCTTAATTCTTCGTTTTCTCTCAATGCGTCGATGCTGCCGTGATACCGTATGACACCATTGTCGATGAGGTAACCGCGGTCACTGAGGCTTAGGGCGACTTTTTGATTCTGTTCGGCCAACAATACTGTCAGGCCGTTTTCTTTCAATTTGAGAATGTGCTCTTCCAGCATGCCCACCAGCAAGCGGCGCGAGACCTTCAGTCGGCTCATCGAGCAACAAAAGCTCCGGATTGGTCATTAAAGCACGAGCTATGGTCAACATTTGCTGTTCGCCGCCGCTGAGGAAGCCTGCTTTGCGGGAATCCAACCTATGCAATTGCGGGAAGAAATCATATACCCTTTGTTTATTCCATGTTGCGTTTTCGTCGGTTTTTCTCTCCGAGATTTCCAGATTCTCGCCGACCGTCAGGTCCGCGAAGACCCTGCGATCGTCAGGCACAAATCCAATGCCTCGCCGCGCGATCTGATAGGGCTTCTTCCCTGAAATGACCTCACCCTTGAACGTTACTGTTCCCTGTCGCGGGGGAGTCAAGCCCATGATGCTCTTCATGATGGTGCTCTTTCCCGCTCCGTTTCTCCCCAGAAGGCAGACGATTTCACCTTTGGCTACGCTGAGAGACACGTCGAACAATATATGGCTCAACCCGTAGAAGGTATGGATTGCTTGCACTTGCAGCATCAGTTGGGGCCTCCCAGGTAAGCCTCTTGAACAAGCTTGTTGCACCTTACTTCGTCGGGTTTTCCTTGGATTAGGGATCACGCCTTGCTGCATACACATTATCTTGTCAGCGATTGAGAATACCAGCTCCATGTCATGCTCACAAAACAGGATGGTCAGTCCCATATCTTTGGTGAGACGATTTATGAGGTTGATTGTGCTCGCGGTCTCTTCAGGGGACATGCCCGCGGTCGGTTCATCCAGGATGAGCAGCTCAGGATCGTTTCCCATGGCTATGGCTATTTCCAGGACCTTCTGGTCTCCATGCGACAAAGCACCGCAGACTCTGTTCGAGAGCTGAGAAAGGCCGACGCTTTGAAGGATTTCATTGGTTTGCTTAACAGCGAGCCTTCGGGCCGGTGAAAAGAGGTTGAAGGTCCGCTTTTGATGTGAAAGAACCGCGACCTGAACATTTTCGAATACGGTCATTCGACTGAAAATATTTACAATCTGAAAGGATAGGCTTATGCCCTTTCGGCAGATCTGATATGGCGGTAATCCACCGATATCCTCATCCTTGAATATGATCCTCCCCCTATCGGGTTTCAGATGGCCCGTGATGAGCTTGAACAGCGTGCTCTTGCCCGCGCCGTTGGGCCCTATTACCGCGACGACCTCACCCCTCTCTACTACCAGGTCCGCTTCGGCCACGGCCACAAAACTATCAAAGGATTTCTGGACGGCTTCCACCCGGAGCATTTACTCTTCCTCCCGCACAACGGCAGTGTCTGGCGGTAGAAACCGTGCCTGGAGATAGCCAAGGACGCCTTGGGGCAAGAAAAAGATTAAGACCATCAACACGATCGCCAGGACCATTGTCCAGTATCCCGTGTACACACCCACAATGGTTCGAAGGGTCACGATGATGGCAGCTCCCAGCATTGGGCCTAAAAAGGTAAACCATCCGCCGAGAAGGCACATAATGAGTATTTCCAGGGACAAGGTCCAGAACATCAGATCGGGAAAAACCGATCCTTCGACGGTTACGAAAAGCATGCCCGCAATCCCACCGAAGAATCCCGCGATCACCAGGCCCACAAGCTGGTGGAGCCTGACGTTGACTCCAATGGCCTCGCTTCTTTCGGGGTTATCACGTATGGCCTGAAAAACTCGGCCGAAGGGTGAATTGATGATCAAGTACATGGCGCAAAGACAGATTCCGGCAACGATCAGCGTGAAATAGTACGAACTGGTGATGGATGAGATGAATGCGGGCATCGGAACCCCGTGAATCCCGTCATCACCGCCTGTGAACGAATACCATCTGAATACGACCGCCCACACCAGAGATCCCAGTGACAGTTGCAGCATGCCGAAGTAGAGTTTGGACAGACGAACGCAGATAAGACCCATGACCAACGACAGAATTGCAGCAGCCACTGGAGCGGCAGCGAACGCGAACACCGGCGAGAGGGTCGTCTTGGTCAGCATCAGGGCGAAAGCATAAGCACCAATGCCATAGAAAACCGCATGGTGAAATTGATACATGCCGCCGAAGCCAAGCACCATGTTGAGACTGGTCGCCAACAGGCCCGTGACCAAAATAAGGGCGAGCAAATAGACATAGAACCGGGCCAGGAACACCGGCGCGACTGCGAGAAGGACTACGATTCCCAACCCGACGACCATGGATCTCCAATAAGTTGATCCCTTAGACAAGCTCGCTCCTGTTACCACGTTGCTTTAAGAAGCCCTTTCGGCCGAAAGGTCAATACTATCACCACCGCCACATACGGGAAAACAATGGCGAATTGAGGCCACACCAGGATCCCTATAGAATCGGTCAGGCCGAAGATAAGTGCGCCCAGCAGCGCTCCCCAGATATTTCCAAGCCCCCCGATGATGACGATCAGGAACGCTTCCATGATTATGGTGTGGTCCATTCCTTGCGTGATGTTCTGTGTCGGAGCGACCAATGCGCCACCCAATCCTGCGAGAAAGCAGCCGATAATGAACACAAAGGCAAACACCCAGCTCACATTGATCCCCACTGCGCCTACCATATCTCTATCCACAGCCGCAGCGCGAGAAATCTTGCCTATCTTGGTCTTGTTGGTCAAAAGCCAGAGGCCAACAGCGACGAGTGGACCGACAATCAGAAGGAACAAGTTGTAACGAGGGAAAGGCAAGTTAAATATCGAGAACGAGCCTTCTAGCAGGGCTGGAGCAGCCAGCGAACGGTAATCAGAGCCCCAAACCAGCTTCACCGCATCCCGAAAGAACAGCATAAGAGCGAATGTGAACAGGAGCAGCATCAAGTGCTCTCTATCGTATAGTCGGCAGAAAATGCCTCTTTCCACTGCAAGGCTTATTACTGCCACGCCAACAGGAGCCAAGACGAGCGCCAACCAGAAGCCGGTTGAACCGCCGCCGAAAAGAGTGGCAATGGAATAAGCCAGAAAAGCCCCGATCATGTACAGCGAACCGTGGGCAATATTAGGAATCCTGAGCACGCCCAGCACGAGGCTCAGGCCGGACGACACAATGAACAGTATGGTGGTCCTGCTCAGTCCGACCAGGATCTGCTGAGCGAAGCCGGAGAGGGTAATGTTGGCTACATTGTCCATTTTGTAATACCAGTTTGTCGTCGAACCGAGGGAAAACCGTATTTCTCGTTCCGGGGCTCTGCCCCGGAATGCATGCCAGGAGGCTCTGCCACCTGCGTCGACGGCAGGTGCGGGTTTAAAACCCACGCCTACATTACGGGCAGAGCCCCGCGCCCTGGTTCCCAGGCAGAGCCGGGAACCAGAGGAAAATGATGTTGGCTCGTGCCGAACGGCGCTGATCGTCACCCCGGCGAAGGCCGGGGTCCAGGGGTCAAATCCCGCCTGAGACGGGACTGGATTCCGGCCTTCGCCGGAATGACGATCGAAGCTGCATCCCTCTCGCAAGTTAACGCCTATGAGCCATCTGGGAACCGACCTGCGCATAAACGTAGGTTCCGACAATCTTACTTTTCCTTTTCTCTGGCTTTCTTGATGTCTTCGATAGAAGGCATCAGTACTTCCGCGGGTATGGTTTGTATGTCGGTAGCAATCAGGAAATCATAACCGGGAACTTTCTTTGTCACGCCCATGAACATGGGCAGCATCACCTGATGGTCTTCCGCCCTTATGGTCAGTTTGCCTATGGGGCTATCGATACTCAGTCCTTCGAGGGCATCTATGAACTTCTCGGTATCCACCTTGCCCGCCTTTTCAAAGGCTTTGGCGATAAATAGGGCACTTATGTGTCCGACAAGAGACCCTGCTGAAGGATATCTATCGTAGGCCTTCTTGAAGTCCTCCGCGAAGGTTTTGTTCTCCGGAGTTTCCGGATAGTAAAAGTAGTAGTTGGATGTTCCAAGAACCCCTTCAGGCGCATTCAAGCCCAATGGCCTCAGTGTGGATAGTTCGGTCGCCGTGTGCATGAAGAACGGGACTCGCTCATTGAAGCCCGTAGCCTTCGCAGCCTTCAGGAACGGCACACAACCGGCTCCGCCCGTGGCCACGATGACGGCCTCTGGTTTGGCTGCAAGAATAGAGGTGATGTACGGCGTGAAATCAGGCTCACCCACCTTCCACCAAGATTGGCCAAGGAGCTTCACTGCAGGTTTGTCCTTCTGCAGATTACTCCAAATTTCGTCCCCAACGGCGTGTCCGTACTCATAGTCGTCACCGGCAATCCAATAATTGCCGTAGGGCTTTTTTGCCAGGGCCCATGCAGCGCCCTTGCCGATCATGGCCGTGTTTTCGTTCATGGAGAAGACATAACGATGGCCTTTGGCGCCTGTAATTTTGTCGCTTTTTCCATAAGTGACAAGAAACGGGATCTTCTCCTTCTTGCAGAGATCAGAAATAGCCAGCGAAACCGCGCTGTTGATCGTCCCCATGAGAAAGTTCACTTTCTCCCTCATGATCAACTCTTTTGCCGCGCTGAGCCCCAGGTCCACTTTGAATTTGTCATCCCTGGTCACAAAGGTAATCTTCTTACCGGCCACGCCTCCTTTGGCATTGATCTTGTCCACGGCCAGCTTGAACGCGTCGAGAATATCGTTGCAGTATGTGCTCGCTGGGCCGCTGTAGGTGTCCACTATGCCGATTTTTATCTCATCAGCGGCTTGGGCGAGGCTGCCGCTGAGCAGCGCCCCTGTGATCGCAAGCACCAGGAGAATCCTTCCAAAGAAATTTTTCATGAGATGACCTCCTTATTTCAGAGATTTTTCAAACAAAGACTATTAGGTATTGATTTGAGCTTGGATCACCCTGCTCAAGTACCCAAATTCTCGTTCAAAGGGGGACAGAGACAAGCGCCAAGCTCCGGCCCTACGAAGAAGGTTAGTTATGTTCGCGTCTGTATGGCAGCCACGGGGCTCATTGTCTAGGGTGGAACTATAAGAGGGTGAATTTTGGTTGTCAAGGATTTGCCCTCATTCTTCAGCGTTAACAAATGCCTTGACACTTTGCGGTTTGGTCACCTACAGTCCATGAAAACGAATGGTTGGGGTCTGTCAGAGTTACTTTTTCAGTTACCTAAGAGGGAGGAACAATCATGCCGCGCAAATCAATCATCATCGTGCTGCTGCTGGCTCTGGCTTTGGCCGTCCCGGCTCTGGCGGCAGAGGAAATCAAGATTGGAGTGCTATATCCATTGACCGGCGGCGCAGCCGCAGAAGGGAGAGAGTTGCGGGACGGGGCTGAGCTTGCCGTGGAGATCGCAAACAACGTCAAAGCGGATCTGGACATGGCAATGGCCAAGAATGGAGGCATCAAGTCCCTCGGAGGGGCCAAGATCAAGCTCGTCATTCAGGACCATCAAGGTAACCCGCAACTGGGCGCGGACCTCGCCAAGAAGCTTATTCAGGACGACAAAGTTGTCGGCCTGATGGGTGCTTATCATTCCGCGGTCACCAAGACCGTCGCAGCAGTGGCAGAGCGATACGGCATCCCTATTATTAACGAATCCTCGACCAGCCCGGCGCTCACCAAAGAAGGTCTTAAATGGTTTTGGCGCACCACTCCTCACGACACCACTTTCACCAACGATTTATTTGTGTTTCTGGAGGGGTTGACACAGGGCAAGGCAAAGGGCGTCAAGTCCATGGACAAGAAAGAACTCCTCCCGATTGTTTCAGCCTGCGAGAAAACTGAATGGGGCTCCAACGTGGAGGCTGCCATCAAGGAACTGGGAAAGGCTCATGGCTTTGATCCTCAGGTCAGTTTGCTTTACGCGGCCAAGGCCCCAGACCTCTCTTCGGAAGTTCAGAGCCTTCTCGCCCCGAAGCCGGCCACGATGCTCTTTGCCGGGTACGGCGCGGATGCCATCTTGATGATCAAGACGCTCAAGTCCAACAAGGCCAAGCCTAAGGTTATCTGGGGTCAGGACGCTGGCTTTGAAAGCCCGGAGTTCGTCTCCAGCCTTGGCGATGACGTGGTGGGAATACTTACCCGTACCGTCTTCAGCCCCAGGGTCGGCGAGGTGAAGAAAGTGTCCAAACAGGTGAACGACCTGTACAAAGCCAAGACCGGAAGAGATCTCAGCGGCGCTTCGGCTCGATCATTTACGGCTACCCAAGCCTGGGTTTACATACTGGAGAAGGCCGGGTCCACTAAGCCGGAAGCGATCCAGAAGGCGGCCAACGAAATCAAAATCGAGCCCGTGGAACTCATTGTACCCTGGAAAGGGATCAAGTTCTCCACGAGCGGGCCGGATATCGGCCAGAATGAGTTGGGAACGGGCATGATCGGGCAGTACCAAAAAGGGAAAGACGGCAAGATGGCTCTCGAAATCGTCTATCCCTTTGACCTGGCCACAGCCGACATGATCTATCCCATCAAAGGGTGGTAAGGCCGACTGCCATAGCATAAAAGTGGGAATTAACAGGCGATATCCGTTAATCTAAAATTAGTATGGCTGGTTGTGGACCTCTCCGAAGGCCAGGAAGGCAATCAAAGTCCCCCTTTTCTAAAGGGGGATTTAGGGGGATTTTCAACGTGTTAGATCAAAATCCCCCCTGTCCCCCCTTTAACAAATGGGGAACTTACTGGTAAGTTAACGCCCATGAGTTTACTGGGTAGGTCGGGCCGTGCCCGACGCAATCGGCGGCCACGGGCCGCCCTACCTGTTCCAGCAGAGCCGCAGAAGAACTATGGAAGACTTCTTCACTCAGATTGCCAGGGCGGTGGTGTCCGGACTGATGATGGGCATGGTCTTTGGTCTAGTGGCCTTGGGCCTGACCATCATCTTCGGCGTCATGGACATTGTGAATTTCGCCCACGGCGAATTCTTGATGATAGGCATGTACTGCGGCTTGCTTACCGCCACAGGGCTGCATGTTGACCCCCTATTCGGTTTGCCGGTGGCCGCGGTTGTCGGCTTCCTGCTAGGGATCGCCTGTTATTACGGGCTGGTACGCTTTCTCTTGCGCGGACCTGTGGTGGCACAACTCTTTGGCACATTCGGGTTGATGCTCTTCTTGCGCAACTTGGCCTTGATGGTCATGGGAGCTGACCCCCGCAGCCTTCACCAGGGCATTCTTGTGGGAAAGTCATTTGTCATCGGTCCCGGTATCGTTATCGAGCTTACCAAGCTTGCAGCGGGGGGTCTCTCGCTGGCAGCCTTTGCCGGTACATGGTGGTTGATGAACCGGACCAAGATGGGCAAGGCCCTTACAGCGACTGCCCTGGATGCTCAAGCCGCGCGGTACATGGGAGTCCCCACCGACAGGATGAACGCCCTTGCGTGGGGTCTGGGAGGCCTTACGGTGGGCGTTGCCGGGGCGTTGCTGGTCAATTTCTGGCCGGTGGATCCTAACGTTGGCCTGTTGTTCACCATGATCGCCTTTACCACAGTGGCCCTCGGCGGTTTCGGGTCCATACCCGGCGCGGCGGTCGCCGGCTTGATTGTTGGGCTCATGATCAATGTGGCTCCGATGTGGGACGCCCTGAGCACGTGCATAGGGATCGAATGTCTGAAGGGCGGTCAGCTTCACCAGTTCAAATACTCCTTTGTGTACTTGGCCTTCTTCCTAATCATGGTCTTCAAGCCACGGGGTCTGTTCGGTTGGAAGTACTGAAAAGCGCTTTTGATTTCTCGGATTTCCCCAGGACCGATCTATGGGTGGCCAGGACCGTCGCTGTCTTTCTGCTCGTTTTCCCTGCCTTGCCTCACTCCAGCTTTGCAATGGCCACCATGATTCAGTTTCTCATGTTCTCGGTTTACGGCATGGGCTGGAACACCATTGGAGGGTACGGCGGCCAGGTGGATTTGGGCAAGGCCCAGTACGTAGGCATCGGGGCTTACACCACGGCTGTGATGATGATCCGCTGGGATGTGCCTTTCTGGGTGTCGCTCCCCATCGGCATGGCTCTGGCGATCTGCTGGAGTTTCATCATAGGCTATCCGTTATTCCGGCTGAAGGGTCACTACTTTGCCATCGCTACCATTGCCACTTCCTTGATCCTCAAAGACCTGTTCGAGTCCTGGTCGTTCATAGGCGGGGCAAGGGGCCTGAAGATTCCTCTCAGAGGAGATATGCCGAACTTCCTCTACATCCAGTTCCGGCAGGACTATTACTACTATTACATTATACTGGCCTTCTTTTTTGTCGGCCTGTTTTACCTGAATTGGTTCCGTAAAAGCCGCATCGGGTTCCAACTGCGTTGCCTCCGGGACAATGAGGAGGTGGCTCGCAGTCTCGGGATCGACGCGCATTGGGCCAAGATCAAGGCCTACGCGACTGCCACAGCTTTCGTGGCCGCTGTTGGGTCTTTCCACGCGTGTTACAATTTCAATATCGAACCTGAAGACACCATGAGTCTGGATTTGTCGGTCCTGATAGCCTTAATGGCTATGCTGGGAGGCGCGGGGAGCTTGTGGGGGCCGATCCTGGGCGCGGCCATTCTGGTGCCGATGAAGAACTATCTTGGCGCGTGGTTCGGGGCCAGGGCTGGTCTGGTGGGGCTCGACCTGATTATCTACTCGACCATTATCATGCTGGTAGCCGCGTTTGAGCCGCGGGGCGTCTGGGGCCTGATCACCCGATTGCGACAGAGGCGGAGGGTGTGATGGCTCTTCTCAAGGTCCAGGGTTTGGGGATGAGTTTTGGCGGGTTGCGGGCCAACTGGGACATTTCGTTTCAGGTGGCTGAAGGGGAGATGGTCGGCCTTATAGGCCCCAACGGCGCGGGCAAATCTACGCTCTTTAACTGTCTGGCCGGCCTTTACACCCCCACTGCGGGAAGGATATTCTTTCGCGACCAAGATGTCACCGGGTTGAAACCGTTTGACATGGCCCGGCTGGGGCTGGCTAGGACATTCCAGGTCTATGTGGCCACAGGCGACTTGAATGTGATGGAAAACATAATGGTGGGGAGCTTTCTGAGGACCAGTTCCCGCCTGAAGGCCAGAGCCAAGGCCGAGGGCCTTATGGAGAACATGAACCTGGCCGATGTGGCCGGTGAACGATTGGCCAATCTTCCGGTGGCTGCTCAGAAACGGGTGGCTATGGCCACAGCGTTGGCCATTGATCCGGTACTGCTCCTCCTGGATGAAGTGGCCGCGGGCTTGAATCGTACTGAAATCGAGCAGATGATTGAAGTCATTCGTTGGGTGCACCGGGATTTGGGAATCACCGTGATGCTCGTCGAACACGTTATGGAACTTGTCATGAAGCTGTCCCAGCGTGTGCTGGTCCTGGATTGCGGGCATCTTATCGCCGAAGGAGAGCCGTCAGACATCGTACAGCGACCCGAGGTGATTAAGGCATATCTGGGAGAACGCTATGTGGCCGAGCACGGGACACGGAAATCTTCAGGAGTCGAGTAACCATTCACTTATGGGTGCGGAGAGAGCAGGCTGTTTTCTCAGCGCCTTCTGTGTGCCGTCCAAAATCCCCCTTTGTCCCCCTTTAGAAAAGGGGGATAAAGCAAATCTCTCATACCCCCCTTTGTAAAGGGGGGCAGGGGGGATTTTGCCCAAGTTGCCGAATGGACACGGAGTCGAATCTGTCTCAGACATTTGTTAAACGAGGACAACTTGAACTTGAACGCAACAGTTCCACCAATCCTGAAGTTAGAAGATGTCAAAGTACGCTATGGAGGCGTCCCGGTGGTTCAGGGCATAAGCCTTGATGTTTTTCCACAGGAGACGGTGTCCGTCGTGGGGGCAAATGGAGCGGGAAAGTCTACTCTCCTCAAGGCCATCATGGCGGCCCAGCCGCCGTACGCCGGACGGATAACTTTTGAAGGTAAAGAAATCCAGGCCCTACGCACGGAAGACATTGTCAGAATGGGCGTTATCTACGTGCCTGAGGATCGGAAACTGTTCAAGCCCTTGTCCGTGGAGGAGAACCTCCTCATGGGCGCTTACACTTTGAAGGATGAAGATCGAAAACAGGCGAATCTGGAGTTTGTCTACAACATGTTCCCGGCCCTGAGGCATCGCAGAACGCAACCTACAGCAACCATGTCCGGCGGCGAACAGCAGATGGTGGCCATCGGCCGCGGGTTGATGAGTAATCCCAAGATTCTGATGCTGGATGAGCCATCTCTCGGGCTCGCCCCTGTGCTTGTTGATGAGGTCCTGGACACGGTGCGAAGACTGAAAGAGCAGGGTCTGACGATCCTCCTCGTGGAACAAAACGTACGGGAAGCCCTGGAAATCTCCGATCGAGCATACATAATACAAACCGGCCGGATCACCAGGCAGGGACCCGCATCGGAACTGCTCCGGTCAGATGAGATACGGAAAGCATTCTTGGGGATGTGATGATTCACCGCAGAGTGCGCGGAGAACGCAGAGATGACAATAGATTCGAACAAAATTACGGAGATTATAATTGGGGCGGCCATTGACGTACCTGAGACTCGGCCCAGGTCTGCCGGAGTCAACCTACGAGGCATGCCTTGCGTCCCCGTTGATTGAACGAGGACTGAAACTGGAGCGACAGAAGATTCTGCCTGTAAAGTATCGCGAAGTTCATCTGGATTGCGGCTATCGGATTGACCTGCCGGTAGAGACCCTGGTGATCGTCGACCTCACGGTTGTCGAAAGACTGGAGGCCATTCATGAGGCTCAGCTTCTTTCCTACTTGAAACTGTCTGGCGCTCCTATCGGCTTGCTGTTGAACTTCAATGTCACCGAGCTCCGACACGGAATACGCCGTATTGTAAACAATCTGAAAGAGGATTTACCTCTGCGTTCTCTGCGATCTCCGCGGTGAACCAATACTTTGCTGCATTGCAAAACCTCTGGACCGTGCCCATTATGGTACTGTGAGAAAAAAAGAGACATGGCCGCAAGAAAAGATAAGCCTGTTAAAGCAAAGAAAGCCCGTTCCAACATAAGTTTTTATCCCGCCTGGTGCAAACGGTGCGGCAACTGCGTTGCATTCTGCCCGAAACAAACCCTTGAAATGGACGAATGGGGTTATCCCTACGTGGCCAAACCAGAGAGCTGTATCTCCTGCCACCTTTGTGAAAAGCTCTGCCCGGATTTCGCGATTACGGTAGGGGAAGAGGCTCCTTCCAGGGTGGCTCAGCGTGCATCGACAGGCCCCTCGCCCGGCACGGAAGGGTCGCCGGTGAGCCCTCAGCACAGTCCGGAGCGTCTGGCTCCGACCCCCAAGCATGAGGAGGAAGCCGATGAGTAAGAACCGTGGCCGCCTCCTCCAGGGCAACGAGGCTATAGTTCAAGGGGCTCTGGCAGCCGGCTGCAACTTCTACGCGGGATATCCCATAACGCCGTCCAGTGAAATCATGGAACTGATGAGCGTCGAATTGCCCGTTCGCGGTGACATTTTCATCCAAATGGAGGATGAAATAGCATCGTTGGGCGCGTGCATCGGCGCAAGTCTGGCCGGCCGCAAGGCCATGACCGCGACGAGCGGCCCCGGCTTCTCTCTGATGCAGGAAAACCTTGGTTATGCATGCATAGCAGAGGTGCCGGTGGTGGTGGTAAACGTCATGCGTCTTGGGCCATCTACCGGCATGCCCACCAACGTGGCTCAAGGTGACGTGCAGCAGGCACGCTGGGGCACTCATGGAGACCACCCGGCCATAGTGCTCTGTCCGGCTACGGTAGCTGAGTGCTTCGATGTCGCCGTAACCGCATTCAACCACGCGGAGCGATTCCGCACACCGGTGATACTACTCGCTGACGAAATGGTGGCGCACACGCGAGAGAAGGTCGTCCTGCCAGGGTCCGACGAAATAGAGGTCATCAACCGTCGCCGTCCTACTGTGCCGCCTGAATGGTATGTGCCGTACAAGACCGATGGAAGCCTTATTCCGCCCCTAGCAGACCTCGGGGAGGGGTACCGTTATCACGTAACCGGTCTGACTCACGATGAGCGAGGATTCCCCACCAGAAGGCAAGATGAGGCCGCACCGTTTTACACCAGGCTGTTCGCTAAGGTCAGCCGTCAATTCGCATATTTGGAGATGGTAAAACAGTTCCAACTTGAGGATGCTGAACTGGTGATCATCGCCTACGGATGCGTGGCAAGGGCCGCGCAAGCCGCGGTCCGCCTGGGCCGAGAACGCGGACTCAAGATCGGGCTCTTGCAGCTAGTGTCGCTATGGCCCTTTCCACGGCGTGCGGTTTCGGAAGCGCTTACGGGCAAGAAGGCAGCGCTGGTGGCCGAACTCAACTTGGGCCAGATCAGGCGAGAGGTCCTTCGGGTAAACGACGGCCGCACCAGTGTGCTGGGGCTGAACAAAGTGGATGGAACGATGATTACTCCAGAGGAGATACTTAACCGCTTGCGAGAATTAAAATGATTGCCCAACCAAACAGAAGCGTGGTCTACGATTGGCTGCGCCATGACAAGAAATTTCCCCATGTCTGGTGCCCCGGATGCGGTCTTGGAATACTGTTGGGTTCGCTTGTCAGGGCGTTCGTGCAGAGTGGCCTGAGCAAGGATCAGGTAGTTCTGGTGTCCGGTATCGGCTGCGCAGGCAGATTGCCGGTATACGTGGACGTGGGCAGCGTCCACACTACACATGGTCGGGCGCTCACATTTGCTACCGGCATTAAGCTGGCAAAGCCGGAACTTACGGTCGTGACCGTCATGGGGGATGGTGATGCCATGGCCATCGGCGGGAACCACCTTATTCACGCGGCACGCCGCAACGTAGACATAGTCGCGATTGTAGTCAACAATCAGACCTACGGCATGACCGGAGGCCAGTATAGCCCTACCACTCCATTGGGCGCCAAAGCGACTACCGCTTGGTACGGAACAATCGAACCTTCGTTTGACATCAGTGCCCTGTGTGCCACCGCAGGCGCTGTATTCGTAGCCCGCACAACTGTTTATCATGTAGACCGGATGGATAAACTCCTGGTACAGGCTGTAAACAAGCGGGGGTTCAGCGTAGTCGAGGTCTTGTCCCCATGCTATACCAATTTCGGGCGGCAGAACCGATTGGGCTCGAACGTGGAGATGATGAAGCAATTCAGGGTATCCGGCGTGCCGGTTGACCGCTGGGAAAAGATGAGCGAATCAGAGCGTAGCGGGCGCTTTCCCATTGGTGTCTTGGTGGACCGAGAACTCCCGACGTATCTCGATTCTTATCGGGGTGCGTGCGAGACCGCTGCTAAATGGCGTGCGGAGGGGAAAATATGAGCCACAAGGCGCCTCGCTCCGTTGCCTTTCTCGCGTATAGAGGTCCGCCTTGCAGGCTCTGGGGGCCAAGGACTGATATTGGCCGGTCTGGTGCTGGCTGAAGCCGCGGGGATTTACGATGGACGAGAAGTAGCTATGGTCCAGTCGTACGGCCCCGAGGCACGCGGGGGTAGCAGCAAGGCCGAGGTCATCATCAGCGATAGTCCCATCGATTACCCGCTGTGCACTCAGGTGGATCTTCTGCTGACCCTCAACCAGGAGGCTTGCGACACCTATTGCTGGGACCTAAGACCCACAGCGTGGATCCTGGTGGACGGCGATCTTGTCACGCACCCTCCTACCAGCCGTGCCATTGCCTTACCTTTCACTGCAATAGCTCGGGACAAACTCAAGAAGATCATGGTGGCTAACGTAGTGGCGTTAGGAGCTATCTCGGAATTGACGGGGATCGTCACGAGACGCTCGCTGGAAAGGTCACTCCTGACCCGGGTGCCGCAAGGGACCGAAGAGTTGAACAAAAAGGCCCTCAGTCTCGGAGTGAAGCTTATACGTCGCTACAGCGGACAGCAAAATGCAGAGGACGACCAGGATTTGGGCGCAGACAGCCTTTAGTGGAAAACCCGCGTCAGGCCAGTTCCTCGATTATTGCGTTGTCCTTAATATCAATGCAGCCTATCACGCTCTGGGCAGCAGGGCAGCGCACGAGATAAGTTGCTAGGGCCTCTTTTGCGGCATCCACCTTGCCTCTCGGCACCTTCAAATGGTAATTGACTCTAATATTGGTGATTTTTAGCACATTGTTCACGTTCTCGATGTCGCCTTCCGCATCCACCCAATAGTTTTCCTCTGGCGTGTCAATCTGCTTCTCGGCCAGGACCCTGGCCAGCGTGCCAGTCATTCAGGCAGCTACGGCCGTGACCATGTGGTCCAGCGTGGCCGCGTGTTCTTCACGGGGTTCGATCCCGTAGAATTTCTTGATGCCGCCGTGGACTCCGTAGCGAACTTCACCAGGGAAGCCTTCAATAATGGCCTTTCGGGTAGGTCCTTCCTCCCTGACGATCCTGCTTCTGCACGTGTGAACAACTGTCCCCATTTTTCTCTCCTTTTGGCATTCCGCCCAGAGCATTAATATCTGAATCTCGGCGGTTGATTGACCTAAACCGTCAAGTTCTGAGGTCATGATCTGGATTCTAGCACGGGACGACAGCGGTGCCTACAAGATTCATCTTGCCATGGACAGGAAGTATCCTGTAGCAAGCCATTCGATAAGCGATCTGTGTCATCATCGTAGCCGAGGCGGCATCACGGTTCTTCCTCATATCCTAGCGGACCTCCGTTTTCCCGACTTTCTCTCATGGTAAGACCTGGTATTCTATCAAGAAATCATACCGCTTATCTCAAGAATCCCGATATCGTGGCAATTTCGATGGAGTCGCAACTATGAAAGATGAAGATAAATCCACGGAACAACTCCTCAACGAACTAGAGCGGCTTCGCCGCAGGGTCGCCGAACTGGAGGGATCGGAAGCGAAACCCTTATGTACGGAAAAGGCCCCTGGCGAGACCGACGAGAAGCTGCGATCGCTCCAGGATAATGTTCCCTCGGATCATAAGTCTCTGGATGAGAACGAGCGGATGTTGAGGAGTATTTTGGCCGCTTCTCCAGCGGGGATAAGCTTGACCCATGGTCGGGAGATCCAGTGGGTGAATGACGCCTGGTTAAGGATGTTCGGATTTGAGGATGATCGTGAATGCGTCGGGCAAAATACCAGAATCGTGTATCCGTCCCAAGAAGAATATGAACGGGTAGGGGCATTGCTTTTCGAGAAGCCCTCAACAGGCGAAGTTACGGAAGCGGACGCACAGTTCAGGAGAAAAGACGGTTCCACCTTCTACGGTCTCGTGAGAACAAAGGCCCTGAATCCCTCTGATCCAGCCGAGGGGGTAATCGTAGCCATTTCCGACATAACAGAGAGAAAACAGTCTGAGGATTCGCTCCGAGCAAGTGAGCAGAGGCTCGAACTCGCCTTATGGGGAGCGGACCTGGGCCTATATGACTGGGATGTTCAAAGCGGCAAAGCTGTTGCGAATCAACGTTCCGCGGAGATCGTAGGATATTCGCTTGACGAGATTGAGCAGAGCTTTGATTTCTGGAGGAGCCTTCTAGATCCTGAAGATATCCCTAGAGTTCTGGAAAACGTGTCTAACTACCTGAAAGGGCTTACCGATTATTATGAAGACGAGTACCGGGTTAAGACCAAGTCGGGTGAATGGAAATGGATTCTTTCCCGGGGCAAAGTCGTGGAACGTGACAAGGACGGCCGAGCGGTACGAATGACCGGGACGTATCTTGACATAAGCGAACGCAAGCATGCCGAACAAGCGATAACTGAGAATGAAGCCCGATACAGAGCGCTTTTTGAAAATATGAGAAATGGGGTCGCGATATACGAGGCAGTGGACAACGGCGAGGACTTCGTCATTGTTGATTTCAACAAGGCGGCTGAGATTGTAAGTGGATTGTCACGAGACCAGGTCATCGGGAAACGGATTTCGGATGTCTTTCCAAGTGCAAAGGAATTGGGTCTCTTCGAGGTACTGCAGAAGACCTGGCGGACAGGAGAGCCTGCCCATCATCCTGTGAACAAGTATCAGGATGAAAGGATTGAAATATGGGTGGAAAATTTCGTTTATAAACTACCTTCGGGCGAAATCGTGGCCGTATTCAGTGATGAAACCGAGCGTAAGCTGGCTGAGGAGGCACTAAGGGTATCGGAAGAAAAATACCGTCTGGTGGTTGACAACGCTCAGGAGGCAATTGTTATTGCTCAGGACGGAATGCTTCGATTTGTTAATCCGAAGACCGTTGAACTCTTGGCATACCCCGAAGAGGAATTGCTCTCAAAACCGTTTACGGAATTCATTCACCAGGATGACAGGGAGACGGTGCTGGAGCGCCATCTGCGAAGATTGAAAGGAGAAGAGTTTCCGAGCCGTTATTCGTTTCGGATATTGCGAAAAGATGGAACAGAGAAATGGGTTGAGATCGAGTCTACTTTGATTTCCTGGGAAGGAAGGCCCGCAGCCCTCGCGTTCATGACGGACATCACCGAGCGTTTGCGGATGCAAGCGGCACTCGCAGAAAGTGAAGAGTGGTACCGCACCCTTGTGGAAGAGAGTTTTGACGGCGTATTCGTCCAACAAGGCTTTAAGATAATATTTGCGAGTTTACGACTGCACCAGATGCTGGGCTATTCTGTGGGGGAACTGGAAGGTCTGGATCACTGGGTAGTTTATCATCCGGATTATCAGGAAATCACTCGCGAGAGAGCTGCCGCTCGAATGCGAGGCGAAGAAGTCGTTTCACAATATGAAGTAAAGTTGCAGCGGAAGGACGGGACATCGTTCGAGGGAGAGGTCAGCGCAAGATCAGTGACAGTGAAGGGTGAGCCGGGTGTGCAAGTGTGGGTCAGGGATATCTCAAAACCAAAACGTTCGGAGGAAGTCCAAAGGCGTTTAGCGACAGCGGTCGAACAGGCGGCTGAAGCGATCGTTATTACTGATACCAAAGGGAGTATTCAATACGTGAATCCCGCGTTCGAGAGGATTACGGGGTACACACGGGAGGAAGCTCTTGGCCAGGATCCAGGGCTGCTGAAGAGCGGCGAGCATGATCAGAAGTTCTACCGGAATCTCTGGGACACGATCAAAAGAGGGGATGTATGGTCAGGCCGATTTATCAATAGAAAGAAGGATGGAAGCCTCTATCATGAAGAAGCCACTATTTCGCCGGTACGCGACTCAAGTGGTACGATCGTAAGCTTTGTGGCTGTAAAGCGCGATGTAACCGAGCACATTCAACTTGCCACACAACTTCTTCAGGCGCAAAAGATGGAGGCCATCGGGACGCTTGCAGGGGGAATTGCACACGACTTCAACAACTTGCTCCAGGTGACTCTCGGCTACTCGGAATTGCTGCTCGCGGAAAAAGAGGAAGACGACCCGGAATACGCAGATCTCTCCAGAATACTTCAGGCGGCTAAGAACGGGGCCGAACTAGTGCAGAGATTGCTCACATTCAGCCGGAAGGTGGAGCCTAAGCCTATCCCTCTGGATCTCAACAGACGAATAGTGCAGGTAGAGAAGCTCCTGAAGCGGACCATTCCCAAGATGATCGACATCCAGATGCATTTGTCCGACGATCTTGCGGAAATCAATGCTGACCCGATTCAAATGGAACAGGTGTTGATGAATCTGGCTGTCAACGCTCGTGATGCTATGCCGGATGGAGGCAGGCTCATCCTTGAGACGAAAAATGTCACGCTCGATGATGAATATTGCAGGCTTCATGTCGGGGCCGGCCCGGGAGATTGCGTGTTGCTAACGGTCTCGGACACGGGCCATGGCATGGACAAGACCACCGTTGAGCATATTTTCGAACCGTTTTACACAACCAAAGAACTGGGAAGAGGGACCGGTCTCGGCCTTGCTATGGTGTACGGAATCGTCAGACAGCATGAGGGTTTCATAACCTGTTACAGTGAAGTTGGACGCGGCACGACCTTCAATGTTTATTTCCCGGCGATTGAGAGACATTTGGAGCCGGGAGTAGAGATGACCGGAGTCATGCCCGCATTCGGAACGGAAACGATTCTGCTGGTTGACGATGAAGCCTTCGTGCGTGACCTCGGACAGCGGATTCTCAGCAAGGCAGGATACACGGTTCTTACGGCAGCCAACGGGATCGAGGCATTGGACTTGTTTACAAGAAAGGAAAAACAAATTGACCTGGTTGTTTTGGACCTGATCATGCCCGAGATGGGCGGCGAGGCATCTCTCAAGGAGCTTCTGAAAATTGACCCCGGCGTGAAAGTCCTTGTAGCCAGCGGGTATTCGGCTGACCCTGCCATGAGAGGGCCCCTGGAACATGGCGCAAAGGGTTTTGTCAGCAAACCTTTCAGACTCAAAGAACTGCTGGGACAGGTTCGTAAAGTGCTGGACGAGAGCTGATGCCGATTTGGCTTCCACCAGTCCTCTCTTATATCGGTGCTAGGTTTCGAAAAATCGCTCTTCCAAATCGGACATTACTTTTGGCAACCGGGGCAGATCGTCTCCAAGCTTACTTCTTCGAACGCAAAGTGCCGTCAATTCTCTTCTAAAGCGGCCTGCACCGCGTGCAGCAACTGGCTGATTTCATAAGGCTTGTTCACTAAACTCTTTGCGTAGGGTTTCACGGCCTCCTTCAGTTCATCGTCAGCCGAAGCACCCGTCGAAATAATGACTTTCGCCTCTGGGTCGAACTTCAATAGTTCGCCGAGGCATTCTTTGCCCCCCATCTCGGGCATGATAAGATCGAGTATCACCAGCGCAATGGTGTCATGCTCCTTCGTATATAGATGCAGAGCCTCTTTTCCATTCCCAGCAGTCAGAATATCATATCCGGCTCGTTTGAGGATTCGCTCCCCCAAGTCTCTAACGTGATCGTCGTCGTCTACCAGGAGGATGGTCTGTTTGGTCGCTAAAACAACGGCAGTGGTGATCATACAACCACCTCCCCTTTTACCCCCGAGGCAAGAAGGAAGCCCGTAAATGCAATCAATTCCTAGGTCATTGCCAATAAGTTAATTACTAAATCGTTTTAGTCAAGTTTCGCGGCCGCCCCGTCCCCAAGTGGGGCCTTTTGCGACCGAAGTCAGGAGGCAGAGGCTGGAAACCAGGCTTGACGCGGCAGGGATTGCCGAAGGGCCATCTACTCGTTGCATCTCAGATTCTGGTATCCGTGTTCAGGACAAGAGAATACGGGGGCGTCAGCCTCCTGAGACCAGGGAAGATAAAAAGCGACTTGCTCGCGAAGGCGTAGCATCCACGTACCCGAAATAACGGCGAAACCGTATAAGAAGGAAATTTGAAAGCCGACAGTAGTATCAAGTCCCCCCCCTCGGAATAGGGCTCCTCGCCTGATTTCGTGTCAGCCGCGGGCCGAGCCCATTATTATCTGCACCGCCCGAAAGTTGCGCAGCGGGCGTTTTTAATGCCGGCGTGATCAGGCGTGAACACAACCGGACGAGCCCTTGTTTCTGAGAGGGCAATGTGGAGCCGATGTTCTTCCCCGCAAGTGCATTGGTGCAAATTTGCGGGAGCTTCCACATAGCCTTCTTCCTCACGCCCTTTCACATCGAAACCTATTCTTTCCTCTTCGTTCATTTCAGCCTCCGAATCATATCAGTTTCTGGGTCATCCCATTGACCCTTGCTTCAATCAAGATCTTGCAATAAGCGTAAGCATCCCGCGTCCTGTGGGCAAGGACATTTGGACAAGGTGGCAACTAAATCATGAAAATGTTCGGCGGATTGTTGCGCTTTATCGGGAATCCCTGTCAATCGTTCAGGAAGCCGACCGCCCGAGATTCCGACCAGTACTCGCCTGACCCATTGAACGAGAGGAACCCTACATGACCACCAAAGTCAGTCACCTCGAGAACAAGATGGGCGCTCTCTCGTGCTTCCTGCACAGGATAGGCGGATTCGGCAAGGAAAGGATCGTCGGCCGAGTTGACCAACAAGGTGGGAATAGAGATCTTGCCTAGAAATGGGCCGCAGGAACTCTTTTCATAGTAATCGAGGGCATCCCTAAACCCGTGAAGCGGGGCCGTGTAACGGTCATCGAAATCCTCCAGGGTTTTGATCTGATTGTACCCGTTGTCATTGATGCTGCCCGGCATGACCTGCATCTTCATTTTGATTTTCTTATGAAGTAGCCGAAGAAATCGTTTGAGATAGATCCCGCCCCCGGATTTGGTGATCTTGACTCCACATGCCCGGAGATCGCACGGCACGGAAAACGTCGCAGCTTTCTTGATCAAGGGATGAATGTTCCCGGCCTGCTCGCCCAGGTACTTCAAAATCAAGTTTCCCCCAAGGCTGAACCCGATCAGGGCGATATCCGAGTAGTCGTTTTGGGCGATTATGTGCGAGACTGTGGTGTGGAGGTCCTGTGTGTCGCCGCTGTGGTAGAAACGGGCCTTTCTATTGGACTGGCCGCTGCATCCTCTGAAATTCAGAGCCACCGCGTCCCAACCTCCACGATGCAGCGCTTTGACCATCCCCAGAACGTAGTGACGCCCTGAATCCCCTTCCATCCCGTGGAGAACAATGGCCAACCGGCCAGAGCCCACCTTTGACCAGTCAAGGTCCAGGAAGTCACCGTCCGGCGTGTCGATTCGCTCCCGTTGGTAGTTTATGCCACTGACTTTCCGGAGCAGGGAGGGCATTATGGTCTGAACGTGACGATTGGAACAGAGCATTGGCGGTGAATAAGTCGATTTGTCAATTACAGGCATGATCGTAGCTCCCGAGGAGAGCAGCCTCCTATCGCCGGA
The DNA here is from genome assembly GCA_963809365.1 of uncultured delta proteobacterium. GTDB lineage: Bacteria > Desulfobacterota > Desulfomonilia > Desulfomonilales > Desulfomonilaceae > CAWBBA01. Next base: position 63,656 of record CAWEJR010000018.1, read on the forward strand.
TAAACCACAGCAAAATATTCAGCAGCAGGGTAACAACAATACTGATAATAATGCCGGTTGTAAGCGGAAAATGGAACGAAAAGCCCGGCCGGTCCACTCTGAAATCACCGGGTAGACTTCCGAAAGGAACTCCTATTTTGCCCGCCAGCCAGATTATGACGCCCACGGCGGCAAGACCCAGACCTAGCCAGACAATCCATTTACCAAATGTTGAGAAGTCCATAGTGCAAAATTGTCTTTTGACAAGCTTGTCGGCTCTGCTAAATTAACCCATGCCTCTTCACAAACTCATCTGAAGCCGGCTGACGTTCGGAAGAGAATGTTTTCAAGTGTCCGTGTGCGTGATGCGTGGGATAACAAGCGCCTCTTGCTCCAGCGCTTAACTTTTTACAGTATTTTGGCCGAAAAGTCTTGTCAAGCGTACAGCCCGACAGGAGTAAGCATTCAGTCACGTGGGGCAGAGATTGTCATTGCGAACGTAGCGACGCAATCTCCAGTCCCGCGAAACGTGGGATTTCACTCCTCGCAATGCCAGGGGCGTGACATCGCCTCCGGATAAGTGAATGCTCACGGTATATAGGGTCGGTCCTTAAGCAGAAGCTCGCGGAAACTTAGACGGGTGCCGACTTTCCGGCATACCCCGGCAATACTGGAGGAGCCGAGAAATGGCAGGCAGGAAGTTCCATTACGGTTGGGTGGTTATCCTGACGGGGCTTTTGGTGACAATCGGGGCCCATGGTTTTGGTCGCATGTCTTACACCCTTATCCTCCCGGCTATGAAGGATGGCCTCCACTTCAACTACACAGAATTGGGACTACTGGGTACCGGCAATTTCGTCGGGTATCTCTTGATGGCGCTAATAGGTGGGTTCCTGGCAGCTCGCTTTGGAACTCGTGTAGTGATCGCCTTGGCCCTCACCCTCATGGGGATTACCATGATACTCACCGGATTGGCCGAAACCCTCCAATTCGCCTTTGCCATGCGGCTGCTAACCGGATTGGGCAATGGCGCGGCTTACGTCCCGGCCATGGCCTTGGGCTCAGCGTGGTTCGCTGCGGGGCGCAGAGGATTTGCAACAGGAATCGTTTCCGCGGGCATCGGCGGCGGCACTATGATCGCGGGCCTTGTGGTTCCTGTCTTGCTGGGGGCCTATGGTATCGAAGGATGGCGTTTTGCCTGGTATTACCTCGGCGGTGCGGTCCTGGTAATTGCCGGCGTAGCTGCCTCATTGATACGAAGTCGGCCCGAGGATATGGGATTGACACAGGTTGGCGCATGCGAACAAGTGGGAACCGCCAATCCTCCCAAAGCCACGGTAGCTCCCCTCGACTGGGGGAGAGTCTACAAGATGGGAAGCGTCTGGTACCTGGGTCTGGTGTACTTTACTGTACGGCTTTTCTTACATCATTTATATGACTTTCTTCGCGGCGTATCTTTGCAAGGAAATGGAAATGGCCCCGAGTGAAGCCGGCCGGCTCTGGGCGGCGGTGGGAGGCTTGAGCATCTTTTGCGGAGTCATTTGGGGCGGACTATCGGACAAGCTTGGACGTGCGGCCGGCGCGGCCCTTGCCTATCTGGTGCTGGGCACCTCCTATGCAATCTTTGCCTTATTTCAAGTGACGTGGGGCTTCTATCTTTCCGCTCTCATATTCGGGCTGACTGCGTGGAGCATTCCGACTATCATGGCTGCCACTGCGGGTGACTATGTGGGGCCACGGCTGGCCCCCGCGGGATTAGGATTCATTACTCTCTTCTTTGGGATAGGCCAAGCGCTTGGCCCGGCAATAGGCGGCTATCTGGCAGACATCACTCGGTCTTTCACAGGGCCTTTTCTGTTGGCGGCAGGCGTGTCGCTGGTCGGCATGGTCCTTTCCTTGGGTTTGAAGCGGATTCGGCACGAGGAAGCATGAAGACGATAAGATCCGGAGCATTTGCTTGGTAGCGCGGACGTGCGCTGCGGACCGCGGGGTTCATCCGTGGACGGACAGCCCCGCGAAGCCCAGCTCTGAGTAGGTCGGGCCATGCCCGACGGCGGCCACGGGCTGCCCCACAGTGTGTCACAGGATACGTCCGTGGCACCATGGGTGTGCTGTTTGTTGCAGCAATTCTGCGGTCGGACGATCTTCGCCTTGTTCCAATGACGTGGGACTTCTTTCATATCGGCAATACTCGGCAGGACCGCGCGAGCATCTGGCCGGTCATCGTATGCCGCTGACGGGCAAGATGCAGGGCCTCGCCTCGCCCTGGTGTACTGGAATTGTTATCATCTTCCGATTGGAAATTCTTTATAGCTTGGCATCGCGACATCTTTGGAATCGTTCTCGGGAGCTTTCACAGCCGCCGATTCTGTGTGAGTCGGACGTCACTGGTCGGAATAGGTGACATCGTTTGGTATGCAGCAAATTCGGCACGAGGTATCTAAAAATTGTCAAGACTGAGATCGCTTCGTCGTTTCACTCCTCCCAAGACAGGGTGAGCTAATCGGATGAAAATGGCAATCCTTGTGAAAGGCCAGGGCCGGTGCGTCAGCTAAGGGTTCAAGGGAAGAGTTAGGCGATGAGAATTCTGCTCATATCCGCGAACAGAGAAGAGATTAACATGCTAACCTGGCCTCTGGGACTGGCATGCGTGGCCGCGGCAACTCAGAAGGCCGGTCATGAAGTTAAGCTATTGGACTTGATAGAGGCGGATGACCCAAACGCGGCGCTCAATGCAGCCGTTCGTGAGTTCAATCCTGACGTCATCGGCATATCGGTACGAAATATAGACGATCAAAGCATGGAGAACACGCAATTCCTTTTGGACGACGTCAGAGAGGCCGTAGCCGTTTGCAGATTACTCTCAAACGCGCCCATTGTTTTAGGCGGAGCAGGCTACAGCATTTTTCCCGAGAGCTCGCTGAAATACCTCGGTGCAGACATGGGCATTCAGGGCGAGGGAGAAAAAGCTTTTCCTGCGCTTCTAAAGCGGATCGAGGAGGGCCGGGACTTTTCAGGCGTGCCTGGCCTTTACGTTTCCACGGCGGGACCACGCGGAGAGAGAGCGTTTGCCAAGGAACTCGACGAGTTTCCTCTTCCTGATACACGTTCGCTATCCGCCGCTCGATACCATGATCAGGAGTTTTGGCTGCCTGTTCAGACTCGGCGAGGCTGCCCAATGAAGTGCAGCTACTGCTCTACGGCAGTCATAGAAGGGTGCGCCATCCGAAAGCGATCTCCGGAAGCCGTTGTACAGTGGCTCGATGAGTGCGCGAGAGCCGGCTTCAGGCGTTTCTATTTCGTGGATAATACGTTCAATTTGCCTCCATCCTACGCCCGAATGTTATGCTCGAAGTTGGTACAAGCTAATTTGGGTATTTCCTGGCGTTGCATCCTGTACCCTGTGAAGATTGACGAGGAACTCATCAGGCTCATGGCCAAAGCCGGCTGCACAGAGGTAAGCCTGGGCTTCGAGAGCGGTCACGAGCCGATTCTGCACGGGATGAATAAGCGTTTCAAACCCGAGGATGTGCGCCACACGAGCGGGTTGCTCGGCAAGTACGGCATACGCCGCATGGGGTTCCTGCTGTTGGGTGGGCCGGGTGAAACGAAGGAAACGGCTCAGGAGAGCCTTGCATTTGCGGACTCTCTGAATTTGGAGGCAATGAAAGTAAGCGTAGGGATCCGGATCTACCCGTACACGGCTCTTGCCGACGCAGCTCTCAAGGAAGGGGTGATTGCACCCCACGACGACCTGCTAATGCCCCGATTTTATGTAGCTGAAGGGCTCGAAGGGTGGCTCCGTGAAACGGTAAAGGAGTGGAGCGCCAGCCGGCCTCATTGGATGACGTGAGCCCCGGTGCTGATCACAGAAAACCGTGTGAACATCCGAGAATATTCATTGGGCTAAGAGGAGGACAATATGCCGAAACATGTTGGAATAGTTGCTTGCAGCGCAGAAGGGGCAGCTCTCTGCTATCGGACATTCTGCGAAGAAGCTCCTGCGGTAATGGGCGAGCACATGCACCCGGAAGTTTCAATGCACACTCATTCATTGGGTGAGTACATGATACACGTTCGACGCGGAGATTGGGAACAGGTCGCGGAACTGATGCTTTCGTCCGTGCGGAAGTTGGCCCAAATTGGGGCACAATTTGCCATCTGCCCTGACAACACGGCTCACGAGGCATTCGATTTAATGATTTCAAGATCTCCAATACCTTGGCTCCACATTGCAGAAGTTGTGGGAAAGGAGGCCAAGAACAGGGGATTTAAGACTCTGGCGCTCACAGGAACCAAGTATTTAATGACAGGACCGGTCTATCCTCAGGCCCTCAACAAGCTCGGGCTCTCCTGCAAGATTCCGGACGAGAATGATCGGGAGGGGATAGACGATATAATCTTCAACGAACTTGTCTATGGCGTATTTCACGAGAAATCTCGTCTGTATTTCAATGCGGTGATTCAGAAGCTCAAAGATCAAGGCTGCGACGCAGCGATTATGGGATGCACCGAGATACCACTCCTGCTAGATCCCAACGATTGCCCATTGCCGACCTTGGATTCTACTCGCTTGCTTGCAAGGGCAGCGATAGAAGAGGCATTGAAAGAGGGGTAGGGGAGCGTCAGACTTGTCAATGCTATGGCGTGTGCCGAAAGTCTTGACCTGTTCCGACGTCCAGAACACGTACCCCCAGGTTACAGATTGGTGGGACAGCCCCGCGCGGAACGCGGGGTTGCCTGTCTCTGAAGGACGGGCAGGATGCCCGTCCCCACCGGGTTGTCCTCCGAGACGTAGACCGTCCCACGGCCGCCACGGGGGGTTTTAGGCCTCGGCGGGCATCACCGCCCTTACCGGGCCAGTTTCATGACATAGCCCACCTGTGGCATATTCCCACAGGTGCGCGTCTAATCCGCTCTTCGGAACGCTTTCTGCAAGGTCGCTTTTCTTTACAACGTGTCAAGAATCACTACACCCCCAGACCTCTAGGCTGATCGACTCGAATTCCCACTCAGCAGATTATCGCCTGTATTTTCAAGTTGTTGCTTTGGAGGACTTGGCCCGGCCTGCCTGGCTTGACATAGACTAACTGTGGCATATTCCAACAGTCGCACATCTAATCCGCTCTTGGGCACGTTTTCCACAAGGTCGCTTTTCTTTACAGCGTGTCAAAAAGCATAACACCGGTGTTTTGAGATACGAATTTCCGCATCGCAGAGTATCGTCTTCATTTTCAAGGGGTTGCCTCGCCAAAATGCCTTTCGAACCTTGGCATAGGAATTGCTCACCGTAATAGCGGTATCGTAGTTGAGAGGCTGATGCCCAAACTGGAGGTCGGTTCTGAGCCGCCTATCGTTCTGGGCATGGACTCCAGGGCAACAACGATAAAGTGATGGATCGGCATGGACAAGCCGATTGCCGATAACAGGAGCAGCCCCTGGGGTGAAGAACATCGTTTCCGGAGGCGGTCAGCGCTTAAGACCGCTCTTGGAAGCTCACATTTTAGGAAGAATGCATGCCCCAACCATGAATGTTCTCAACATCTCACACAGAGGGGAGAAGCTATGGAAGCAAAGACACAAGAGTCTCCCAAGCCGGCTGAGGATCGTCGATGGCGACTGGTAAATCGTACCATGCGCCTTCACGGCAATGAACCACACGCTCTCATCGAAACCCTTCACGCAGTGCAGGAGTCCTTTGGGTTCCTGGAACTGGACGCTCTGAAATACGTGGCCGGTGCGCTCCAGGTTCCACTGAGTCGAGTTTACGGAGTGGCCACCTTTTATCACTTCTTCAGCCTTAAGCCACCTGGAGAACACACCTGCGTGGTCTGCAACGGCACCGCATGCTACATCGGGGGCGCGTCCGGGATCTTGAAAGGGATCGAGGCGACCATTGGAATCACGCCTGGAGAGACCACCCAGGACGGGAAGATATCCCTGGTGACTGCCCGATGTATGGGTTCCTGCGGTTTAGCTCCGGCGGTGGTTTTTGATGGCGAGGTACGCGGCAAAATGAACCCGCCAGCCGTCCTTGAGCAAATAGGGAGGTGGGACAGCCATGACGCTTGAAGAACTCCAAGAAATAGCAAAGATCGAGAAGGAGAAGCAGGAAGGATTTCAGCACCGTATCAACGTGTGTGTAGCGGCGGGTTGTCTGTCGTGCCAGAGTGGTGTGGTCAAGGAGGCGCTGGAAAAGGAGGTAAGCCGGCGCGGCCTGGAGAGTTGGTGCGAAGTGAAAGGTGTAGGCTGTCTGGGCCTGTGCACCGCGGGACCCCTTATTGCCATCGAGCCTGAGGGCCCTCTATACCAGGGAGTCAAGGTTTCGGATGCCGGGGAGATCATTGAGGCCCTGGGCGGCAGTCCGATAAGTCGCCTCGACTGTTCTGGCCACATGCCGTTTTTCAACCGTCAGCAAAAGATAGTTTTGGAGAATTGCGGCAAGATCGATCCGGAACGTATCGAAGATTACATTGCCGAGGGTGGCTATGAGGCCCTTTACAACGCCTTGAGAATGATGACCCCTACAGGGGTCATTGAACAAATGGTTCGCAGTGGGTTGCGAGGCCGCGGTGGAGCGGGCTTTCCGACCGGTCTGAAGTGGACGGCAGTTTCCAAAGCGGCGAGCAGCACCAAGTTTGTCATTTGCAACGCGGACGAAGGTGATCCGGGCGCATTCATGGATCGCAGCGTGTTGGAAAGCGACCCGCACAGAGTTATAGAAGGCATGGCAATAGCGGGTTTTGCCGTGGGGGCCTCCCATGGATTCATCTACGTCCGTGCTGAGTACCCCCTCGCGGTCAAGCGTGTCAGGACAGCGATAGCCAAGGCAGAGCGCCTGGGATTGCTCGGCAATAACATCTTCAACACGACATTCAATTTCGACGTGAAAATCAGGCTGGGCGCCGGGGCTTTTGTATGCGGAGAAGAAACGGCCCTAATCGCCTCGATAGAAGGCAAACGCGGCGCTCCTCGGCCACGGCCTCCATTCCCGGCTGAGATGGGATTGTGGGGCTATCCGACTCTCATCAATAATGTGGAAACTTTCGCCAATGTTGCGCCTATCATCCGCAGGGGCGGAAATTGGTTTTCAGGCATCGGCACGGAGAAGAGCAAGGGCACGAAGGTCTTTGCCCTGGCTGGCCGCGTCAACAATACTGGTCTTATCGAAGTCCCTATGGGCACGAAGCTACGCGATATCGTCTTCGATATCGGCGGCGGCATTCCTGAGGGGCGTCAGTTCAAAGCTGTGCAAACCGGCGGTCCCTCCGGCGGCTGCATTCCCGACCAGCACCTCGACATGCCGGTTGATTACGAGTCATTGGCCAAAGTCGGGTCCATTATGGGTTCCGGTGGCTTGATCATAATGGATGAGACCTCATGCATGGTGGACGTGGCCAAGTTCTTCATGGAGTTCTGCATGAGCGAATCGTGCGGCAAATGTGTGCCGTGCAGGGTAGGAACAACGCAGATCTACAATCTGCTCTGCAAGATCACAAGCGGAGAGGGAAAGCCCGGAGATCTCCCGTTGCTGGAGGAACTGGGTGACGTGGTCAAGAACACGAGCCTGTGCGGGCTCGGCCAAACCGCGCCTAACCCGGTGATGAGCACGCTTCGCTATTTCCGGGATGAGTATGTGGCGCACATCAAAGAGAAGACCTGTCCCGCCGGCGCATGCCATATCAATGGCTCCAAGGAGGCAAAATGAAAACCCCAGGCTTCATCAAAAGCGAAAGAGTGCATGGCGATGTAAATCCGGTCCGCCTTCTGACTTTCAAGATCGATGATCGGGATGTCAGCGCACGGGAAGACGAGACGATTTTGACGGTAGCCCGTGAGAACGGCATCAAGATACCGACGCTCTGTCACCTTGACGGACTGTCCGAACGTGGCGCCTGCCGGCTTTGCATTGTCGAAGTCAAAGGTTTTCCCAAACTGCTTCCTTCATGCGTGACCCTACCGCGGCAAGACATGGAGGTGATTACCAATTCCGAAAGGGTAGTCGACTACCGGAAGAAGATCCTTGAGCTTCTCTTTACGGAGCGTAATCATGTCTGTTCAGTCTGCGTATCGAATGGTCATTGTGAGTTGCAGGCGCTTACCGTCGATCTGGGCATGACCCATGTCCATTACGACTACATATACCCTCGTCATTCCATAGACGCCACCCACGACCGGTTTTCGGTTGACCACAACCGCTGTATCCTTTGCCAGCGATGTATCCGGGTGTGTGACGAAGTTGAAGGGGCCCACACCTGGGATATTATGGGGCGAGGAATTACGGCTCGAGTCATCACCGACCTCAGCCAGTCGTGGGGATCTTCCGAAACGTGCACAGGTTGCGGGAAGTGCGTGCACGTCTGCCCTACCGGGGCACTCTCTGAAAAAGGCAAGTCTGTGGCGGAAATGACTAAACGCAGACAGTTCTTGCCGTACCTGCAAGCAATGCGAGGGGAGGGATCCACATGAGCGACGATAAGAAAAAAAAGGCTCAAAAAGAAGCATCACCTCCGGTTGAAACCAAAGAACCAACTGTGCCTGTGACAAATAAAGTTCGGATTGCCACGACATGGCTCGACGGTTGTTCCGGTTGCCACATGTCTTTTCTCGATCTTGACGAGAGACTTCTTGACGTGGCCGGTAGGATTGAACTGGTATACGGCCCGCTCGTGGACTTCAAAGAATTTCCGGAGGGCGTGGACGTCACCCTCGTAGAGGGGGCGGTCAGCAGCGACGAGGACGAGGCGAAGATTAGGCTCATTCGCAACAGGTCGTATCTTGTGGTCTCCTTTGGTGACTGCGCGGTCACAGCGAATGTCCCGGCCATGCGCAACCAATTTAAGACCGATGACATATTGAAGCGGGCCTACGTGGAAAATGCCACGGCTCAGCAAGGGATCCCCACCGTTGAGGTTCCCCACTTGTTGAAGAAGGCTCGGCCGGTTCATGAATTCATCAATGTGGATGTGTTCTTGCCCGGTTGTCCGCCACCGCCCGACGCTATCCTTTTTGCAGTCAGCGAGCTTCTCGAGGGGCGAATACCGGACCTTTCGGGGAGGACTCGCTTTGGAGCCTAAGCCCACACGGGAGGTAAAATAATGGCGCAACAAATTCTCATAGAGCCGATAACCCGAATCGAGGGCCACGGCAAGATCACTATACAACTGGACTCAAGCGGTAAAGTCACCGATGCCCAGGTTCATGTGACCCAGTTCAGAGGGTTCGAGAAGTTTTGTGAAGGCCGGCCCTTCTACGAAATGCCCTCGCTTGTGGAGAGAATCTGCGGTATTTGTCCCATCAGCCATTCCCTGGCGTCGGCCAAGGCCTGTGATGCAATACTAGGAGTGCGCATCCCCGAGGCTGCGAGCAAACTCCGGCGGCTGCTGCATTGTGCTTCGTACATCCAGTCACACACGTTGAGTTTTTTCCACCTTTCCGCGCCGGATTTGCTCCTCGGCATGGATTCGGATCCTGCCAAGCGCAACATTCTCGGGCTTGTGGAAGCCAACCCTTCCATTGCAAAGGACGGTATTCGTTTGCGGCAAATCGGCCAGCAGATTATCGAATGGTTTGCAGGAAAACGGATTCATCCTTCGTGGGTCGTTCCAGGAGGTGTCAACGCAGCTCTTACCGAAGAACACCGAAAAATGATGATCTCGCTGGTCCCGGAAGCCTACGAGATCGTCGAGCGCACACTAATCTGGTTCAAGCGGTCAATGGAGAACTTCCGCGATGAGATACGCACGTTCGCCAATTTCCCGAGCCTGTTCCTGGGGTTGATAGACAGCGAGGGGAATCTGGAGCACATGGACGGCACGCTCCGCTTCATTGACTCCAAGGGCAGATTCGTGGCCGATGCCGTGGATCCGGCCCAGTATCAGGACTATATCGGCGAAGGCGTTGAACCGTGGTCCTACCTCAAGTCGCCATATTATAAGCCGGCAGGATATCCGGATGGCATCTACAGAGTGGGACCAGCCGCCCGGCTGAATGTCTGCAGCGGCTGCGGCACACCCAAGGCGGACCAAGAGTGGGCCGAGTTCACGAGACTCGATCGCGGGCCGGTGCTGAGTTCGTTTTATAATCACTACGGACGGCTCATTGAGATTCTTTTCTCAATTGAGGTAATGGAAAAGCTCCTGAATGACCCGGAAATTCTCAACCCTCACGTGCGGGCGTTTGCGCAGCCCAACCATTACGAAGGGGTCGGGGTAGTGGAGGCGCCTCGCGGCACCCTGATCCACCATTACAAGGTTGATGAAGAGGGGCTCATGACGTGGGCTAACCTGATCGTTGCCACGGGGAACAACAATCTGGCAATGAATCGAGGAGTCTTGCAGGTAGCCAAACAGTTCATTACGGGGGACAAGATTTCTGAGGGAGCCCTCAATCGAGTCGAGGCTGTGGTCAGGGCATTCGATCCATGTCTGAGCTGTTCCACCCACGCATTGGGTCGGATGACATTGCCCATTCAGCTCCTTGGGCCTGATGGGACAGTATTGGACGAAGTCAGGTAACCATATTTCGCCACATTGCGGATCGCGCTTTGCATGGAGTTAGTCTCAACTCAACGTGCGATTATGTGGGGAGCCACATCAAAAGTGCCTGGCACAAGGGTCTGTGCCATTAAATCCCCCTAAGCCCCCTTTGGAAAAGGGGAATTAGGGGGATTTTGGCTCTGGTCTGTAGCCACGCCCCTGCTGCCCTGAAAGCATAGCTCTATATGGCAGCTACCAAGGGTTCTGTCTTCCCCATTTCAAATTCGACAAACGAGGATCATCCGGGGCCATTACCTTGCCCCCGCGCCTGTCTTCGCTTCCTGAATTAAGAAACCCCTATGAAATCCATTTTGAGCCATTTTCACGCATTTGGTCCGCGATGCTAAAAGATATGCATTAACTTTTAACGAGGAGTAGGGAACTTCGTCAAATTAAATAGAAAACCCAGTAGGAGGAATTCGCGATCAAAAGAGTCTGAGTTCCTGTGAGGCGTTTTTCTAAGACTGAAGAGCCTGGACGGCTAGGATTTGAGCCGGTCAATATATACGTACTTCGGAACAGGGAAGGGGTGCGGTCGATGAAAAGTATAGCAGCTTTGGCAGTAGTTTTTTTGGGGGCCTTGGTCGTGGTAATGGCACAGGCCGGTCCCACTTATGCACAACAGACAACTGTGGCGGTAACCAGTGCCGGGCCCGCAGTGGACTCGGTGGTCGGGGCGGAAAGCACTGTGCCGGTTCAACTGGTTAAGCGCGGTGGCGGCGGCCACGCTTTTCGCAGTGGTATGCGGAGCTCCGGCTTCGCGCGTAGTCATCGCTTCCGGCCATTCTTATTTAGCGGAATTTATGGTGCCTCTCTCTATGGCGGCTACTACGCTGGTTGCGGCGAGGGATGTTATCAAGAAGGCAACAAGACTTGCGTATGGAACGGCTATAATTACAGGTGCTACGTCACTGGTGATGAGATTTATTAACCGGGAGCGATGCAGGGCCGACTATCATTGGAAAGACGGCTCATTCCTCTGGAGCATCATTACTCGGTTCAGCTTGGCCAGGCATAGGAACGTCGCAAATTTGATTGAGCAATCTGTTCGTTGCTTTGAATAGACCGTTCTCCTTGGGCTTTTGGGATGTCCAAAGCATTATCACAGCGTCTCCTTTGCCCGGCACAAACGACATGATGCTGTGAAAGCCCGGTACAGCACCATTCTTGCTTACGACGGAATCTCCCCCGGCTTTTCTCTCAAACCAACCGGGAGTCCCGGATAAACTCGGATTAATACGTGTAATCATTTGCTGGAATGTTGCCGGTTTCAGCAGCTTCCCGGTTCGAAGAGCGTCGTAAAATTTCAAGAGATCCGCAAGCGTGCTCTGGAGATGTCCGGACGGAATTGCGTACGGTCCCCCCTTCATCTGATGTTGAATCGACTTGGGGTTTCCCTTACCGGGTCTGTAGCCTGTGGCCTCGTTCCGGCTCAAAATATGATATCCGGTGTGATCCATGTGCAACGGGCCAAAGACCTTCTGTTTCATGTACTTCAGGTATTTCATCCCGCTGGCCGCTTCGATGATCATTCCCGTGACGGCAAAGTTGAAGTTGTTGTATTCTTGCTTTGTCCCAGGGGCAAAACTCAAAGGCTTGTCCTCTGCCGACTTCAGCATCTGCTTGAAGGTCGGAAACTTCATGTTCAGTTGAGGTATGCCGCTCTGGTGAGCCATAAACTGTTTGACGGTTATTGGCTGCCAACTCTTGGGCAGACCCTTCAGGTAGTTGCCTGCTGGGGCATCCAAGTCCAGTTTCCCTTGCTCGACGAGCAACATGGCGCCGACAGCCGTTAACGCCTTGGAGAGCGAGCCGATGTAAAAGACGGTGTTCTCGTCGGGCGCGCTCTCCGGATGCGAACGACTTCACGCCGTAGCCTTTCTTGACCACTACCTGCCCGTCCTTTACGACTCCGAGGATTAAACCCGGGAACTGCTTTTGCCTCATCGCCGGAACGATGATGGGATCAGCGGCAGCTTCAGCAATGTTGCCGCCTGGCTGTTTCTCCGGCTTCACCCACTTTCCCTGTGCCGACACGGAGACCGGCAAGAGAGTGAGAAGCAGAGCGACCAGCAAAACGTCATGAAAGTGCCGGCTGCCTCCACCCCAAATGTTCTCCCACCAAAGCCTCAGTTGGAAATAACTCATAATTAGGACCTTCCTTGCTCTTTCTGCATGATGTTACAGAGGTAATCCCTCAGTTACTCGCAGCTTAATTTGATTCACAATTTCCCCCATTGCCGGAATGTGCCCCGGCACCCCCACAAGAAAACATGTTTGCATCAAGTTATCAAGAAAAGGTCTGCTCCGACCAAGTGAGCCGGCTGACAGAGCTTCGGCCTCGGTGAAGGTTGTTATTTCTGGCCTGTCTGTTGCCCTCTTGGACGATCTGAAGGTAGGGGCGGCGGAGGTAGAATGCCGTCGTCGAGCCGCTGAACACCTTCCCCAAAGATGCAGGCCGAAAGACAGACGTTGTGCTCGCGCACGTTACTCGGGATGCCTCCGCCCGTGCAATCCACGTAGCATTTTCCGCTTGGACCGAGCGCCATTGCCGGCGCTTCCAAAAGCGGCGTCAAAAAAGCAGTCATGATGAGTGCCGAGACCATTACTTCCAGAACAATTGTAATATTCATTTGATATCTCCCTTTTGCGCGAGGCCCCGCGATCACCAAGCACATTCTCTGGTACCATTAGATGCACACGGGCATTTGCAGGTTCAGATTGCGTTAACTTTTCGGGCATAATGGGAGCAACGCCGAGGAGTTCATTACAGCGGGCGACGTCTGTCCATCGAATTTTGCTGGTTTTCGAGTCCACGCTTGGTGTAAAGTTACCGCGATCCTATTGATTACAGGAGGTTTTTTGCCGTGAAACAGGTAATCATCGAGAATCCCGTAATCAATTCGCGGTACAAGGAACCGTGCCGTCACTTCCGGTTCTCAGAGCAAGGGATCAGTATGCGGAAGGAATCGGTACCCCCCGGAGGAAAGGTAATCATGGCTTCCTTCAGAACTAAAGAAATGAATCCGCAGATTTCTCAGATGGTCGCAGATTCAAGAGACCAGCAAACGCACGCAATCATCGGTGCGGCGATGGAGGTTCATCGACAGCTCGGTCCAGGATTCCTGGAGGCCGTTTATCAGCAGTCGCTTGCGATCGAATTCTCGGCCCGAACTATTCCGTTTCGCCTGAAGTGGAGTTGCCGGTGTATTATAAGGGAGAGAGGCTGAACTGCTCCTATCGTGCGGATTTTGTCTGTTACAATGAGGTGATCGTCGAGTTGAAGGCGCTGAAAGCGATTACGGGTGTCGAGGAAGCGCAGTTGTTGAACTATCTCAAAGCAACAGGTCTCGGGCGAGGACTACTTCTGAACTTCGGCTGCCCTCGTCTTGAGTTCAAGCGTTTTGTGTTTACTCATCTGCGCACATCTGCGCAATCTGCGGATTAGAACATGACAAAGCACACGATCCCGAGGAAAGCTGAATCCCTCCGCCACAAGGACAAGCGGACCAGAGTGCTCAAAGAGTGCAGCGAAGCCAAGAGGGGGCCGAAATAATGGATACTATCGAGTTCAAGCTCAACGATAAGCAGGTTCGGTTGGCGGTAGACAAAGAGCGCCCGCTTCTGTGGGTGCTGAGGTCCGACCTGGGATTGACAGGACCTAAACCCGGCTGTGGAATAGGCGCTTGTGGGTCCTGCACCGTACTCCTGAATCAAGAAGCTGTTCGATCGTGCCAAATTCCCGTGACTGATGTTAAGGGCAAAGAAGTGTTGACCATCGAAGGCTTGGCAAGAAATGGGAGTCTTCATCCCCTTCAGGAAGCCTTTGTCGAACATAACGCCCTTCAGTGCGGCTACTGCACTCCCGGCATGATCCTTACCGCTTACAGTTTGTTGTTGAAAAAGCCCGTTTTGACCGAAGCGGACATCATCGAGAGCATGGAAGAGAACCTGTGTCGATGCGGCGCTCACCAACGAATCGTCCAGGCCATCCAGAGCGCGGCCAAGCAGATGAGGGGGTGATGCTATGACGGACAAGAAATACAGCGAGCCCGATGCAGCGACCGACAGTGCCTTCAGCTTGGATCGGCGGCAGTTTCTCAAGGTCCTCGGTGGAGGGATCATCATCTGTTTTGCTCCGGTGTTCCCGGGCCAAGCCCGTGAAGCCCTGTCAGCCGAGGCGCCCGCGCTGCCGGAGGATTACAACGCCTTCTTGCGGATCTCTGAAGATGGCCGAGTCTCCTGCTTTACCGGCAAGATCGAGATGGGACAAGGGATAATCACGTCGCTGGCCCAAATGCTGGCAGAAGAACTGGATGTGCCCTTGCAATCCGTGGACATGGTCATGGGCGACACGGACCTTTGTCCTTGGGACAGGGGGACTTTCGGCTCCATGAGCACAAAGTTTTTTGGGCCTCCTTTGCGAGCCGCGGCCGCAGAAGCAAGGGCTGTCTTGCTCCAGTTGGCATCGGAGAATCTCAATGTCCCGGTGGAGCACCTGGAGGTTCGGTCGGGGCATGTGGTGGACAAACGAGCGCCCAAACGAGGAGTCTCCTACGGTTCTCTGGCAAAGGGGAAGAGAATAGAGAGGCATTTGGACAAGAAACCGCCCCTGAAGCCGATATCGGACTTTACCATCTCCGGAAAATCCACGGGGCGGACAGATGCGGTGGATAAGGTGACCGGCAAAGCCAAGTTTGCAGCCGACATTTCCTTACCCGGGATGCTCTATGCAAGAATAGTCAGGCCACCGGCTCACGGAGCCAAACTCATAGATGCGGATACCTCAGCCGCGGAAAAAGTGCCCGGCGCGCGAATTGTACGGGACGGGGACTTGATTGCAGTGGTCCACTCGTCGCCGGACCAAGCTGAAAAGGCCCTGAATTTGATAGAGGCGAACTTCAGCAAACCGCAAACCAAGTTGAATGACTCTAACATCTTTGAGCACCTCATGGCCTCGCCTCCACCCGGAAAACCAGTGGCCGAAAGCGGCGATCTCGGGCAAGGAAGAGAACTCGCCTCCAAGGTGATTGAAGCGACCTATCGACAGGGGTACGTCGCACACGCTCCCATCGAGACCCATGCCGCGGTGGCCAACGTAGAGGCCGGTAAAGTGACGGTCTGGGCTTCGACTCAGATACCCTTCCCAGCGCAAAAGGAAGTCGCCGACGCTCTGGGCCTGCCTCTGAAAAACGTGCGCATCATCACTCCATTTGTTGGGGGCGCTTTTGGCGGAAAGGAGCGGAACAGACAGGCCGTGCACGCAGCCCGACTGGCCAAGCTGACCGGGAAGCCCGTGCAAGTGGTATGGAGTCGGGCCGAAGAATTCTTTTGGGACTCCTTCCAGCCTGCGGCCATTGTCAAGGTGACATCCGGTCTGGACGATTCGCAACGTGTGGTCTTCTGGGATTACCATGTTTACTTTGCCGGTGGCGATAAAGCGCCGTCATTCTACGACGTTCCCCATCAGCGGACTGCCGCCTATGGAGGCTGGCAAGAGACTCGGGCTTCACATCCCTTTGATACCGGGCCCTGGAGAGGGCCAAACGGCAACACCAACACATTTGCCCGTGAATCTCATATGGACGCTCTTGCGGAAGCAGCCGGTGTGGATCCGCTGGAATTTCGGTTGACGCATCTGAAGGACAAACGGATGCTCCGGGTGTTGGATGCCGCGGCAAATGCCTTTGGATGGTCTTCGGCGCCGGCTCCCAGCGGAAAAGGGCAGGGGATGGCCTGCGTGATTTACAAAGGGACTTACGTGGCTGCTATGGGTGAACTTGAAGTCGACGAAGCGACCGGCCGCTGCCAAGTGAAGCGGGTTGTATGCGCTCAGGACATGGGGCAGGTCATCAACCCCGAGGGAGCGAAGATGCAAATGGAAGGGTGCGTAATGATGGGCTTGGGATACGCCCTGACCGAGTCGATGCACTTCCGGAACGGTGAGATCCTTGACGTGAATTTTGACACGTACGAGATACCCAAGTTCTCCTGGATGCCCAAGATCGAAACCATACTAATTGATAATCCGGACATTCCTCCGCAAGAGGGGGGCGAGCCGGCCATTACTCCCATGGGAGCGCTTGTAGCCAACGGGATTTTCGATGCAACCGGCGTCAGACTTCGCGAGCTTCCCATGACTCCGGAGCGCATCCTAGAGGCTCTGGAGCGGTAGCGACCGGCCCCCGCGCGAAACGCGGCGTTGCCAGGCCGTAAACGTCAATGTTGCTGAATGGGGTTCAGGTGGTCGCTGGTTCAAATCGAGTCGCCCGGGCATCAGAAATCGCAGAGAAACGGAGAAACCGCCTAGTTCTTTTGTCAAGTTACGGCGCCAGGATCCAGCAACTTCAAATCCCACACAGCTCATTGAACTGCCGCCCGTCCGCTCCCGAGGCTATGCTTACAACGTGGGTCGTTCGCCCACCAATGGGAGATCCTTGCCCTATCTCAGGATGTCAAGGTGCTATACCTCTAACTTAACAAGTGGTACATAATCCGGGGAAAGGGCACTGTGATTTCCTCGACAGCTCTCGGAGTTTGAGGAACTCCAGTTTCAGACGCACTGGTAACCCACGCGAGATGATTTCCATGACAAATGTAGATGACCCAAGTTTCAAGTTCAGAGATCAGCTAAGAAGGCTCAGTGAGAAAGTGGACCAGCTGGCAGCCGGTACAGCCGTACAGCAGAGGACTGAAGAAGATCGTGAGATGTTGGCTAAAATCCGTCTCCTTGTGAAGGCTTGTGAACGGGAGTGGACGAAGGTAGCCCAAAGCTTTGAAGGAGAGATTCAAGAGCTTAGGCTCGCAAATGAGATGCTGCAAGCAAAGGGTGCGCTCCACGAAGCTGTTTTCGAGAATTCCGACGATGGAATAGTGATAACCACGAAGGCGGGGAATTTCCTGGCTGTGAATCAGGGATTCGTTCGCTTGGTCGGCTGTAAAACGAAAGAGGAGGTTTTTGCCAGAAAAATTCAGGATTTTTATGCAAATCCCGGCCAACGTGTTCAGATGAAGCGAAAGGTGGATCGGTCCGGAGTCGCTACAAATTTCGAACTGAAGCTTAGGCGGATCGATGGCAGCGAAGTCGATACCCTCCACACAATTAATGTTCGCATGGATGGGCAAGGCCGAGTCAGCGGATATCAGGGGCTCATGAGGGACATTACGGAGCGAAAGCTTGCCCGGAAGGCGCTACAAGAGGCCCGCGACGAACTCCAGATACGCGTCCAAGAGCGCACTGCTGAACTTGCGAAAGCAAATGCCCGCCTCAAAGCTGAAATTGTCGAGAGGGCGCGTGCCCAAGAGGCTCTGACGCTTAGTGAAGAGCGAATGAGAGCTATCTTCGAGGCGGCCACAGAATGCATATTCATTAAGAATCGTTCACTAAAGTATGCGCTGGTGAACCCATATATGGCAAATCTGTTGGAACTGCCCGCAAGCGATATCGCTGGCCAGGTCGATGAAGAGCTCTTCGGCCAGGAAGCAGGGCAGCACCTCAGACAGGTGGACCAACGTGTGCTGGCAGGGGAGACGATTGAAGAAGAGCATACCCGGCCAGTGAAAGGATTACCCACAACTTTCTTGGACGTACGCTCACCGATCCGAAACAGTAAGGGGCAGATCATCGGTATATGCGGGATATCGCGAAATATAACAGACCGAAGCAGGATTTTTTCCCTTAATCAGGGTACGGCGGAGGAATACCTTTCCCCTGCCATGCGCGCCTCACTGGCCAGAGCCAGCGTTGCCGCTAATTCCGATCTCATAGTGCTCATCGAAGGAGAAAGTGGTAGCGGGAAAGACTACCTGGCGCGCTACATTCATAATAACTCGAAGCGCAGCGGCGGCCCGTTTTATGCCATCAATTGTGCTGCTATTCCCGAAGATTTGGCGGAATCCGAACTGTTCGGGCATGAAGCGGGGGCATTCACTGGTGCAATAAGGCGCAAGCGAGGACTCGTCGAGTTGGCTGAGGGTGGGACTCTGCTATTGAACGAAATCGGAGAGCTGTCTTTACCGATACAGGCCAAATTGCTCACTTTCCTGGACACATTCTCATTCACCCGCGTTGGCGGCGAGAAAAGTGTGACAGTCAACGTTAGAATTATGGCCGCCACCAATAGAGATTTGAGTCAAGCTGTCTCCAGGGGTGAGTTTCGGCGAGATCTTTTTTTTCGTCTGAATGTGTACGGGATCCGGGTACCACCCTTACGTGAAAGGCTTGCAGATATACCAGTGCTGACGCGGCAGATCGTTGGCCAACTGGCCCGAGAGCTCCGGCTTACGGCGGGATTGAGCATTCGTCCTGAGGATATGGAAAAATTGATGCAGTACTCCTGGCCGGGAAACGTACGGGAACTGAAGAATGTCTTGGAACGCTCAGTTATGCTTTCCGAGGGGCCAGATCTGAGGCTTGATTTCTTGGAACTGGCAGAACCTAATCAATGTGAGTCACCCTGGACTGTGGAATTTCCACCTTCTCCATCCATCACTTCTGTCATAGGGGAACTGAAACGCCAGTTCATAGAGCTGGCGTTGCAACGGACTGGCGGCAACAAGTGCGCTGCAGCACGTATTTTGGGTATTTCTCGATATGCACTCCAGCGACAGATGAAAGCTCTGAAGATGGTGTGAGCGCATACCGCCCATCTATGACCCTCCTTTGTGCTATTTCGCCCAGATGTTATTACTACTTGATATTATTATAGTTGAGTCAATAATCTCCATTTATTGAGCGAAATCGCCCTCGCGTATGCTGAGAATGGATTGATCCTGGCCCGAACGAGTTGTTGATAGATTACCCTCAACGATCCCAACAGGATTAGCCTTTTTCCCATTTTTGTCAGCAGATCGATAATACTGGCACGGAGAGTGCAAAGTGAAATCTCCGTAGTGGCTGATAGTTTGCTGCCCCGGAAACAGTAAGTTGGCAGGCCGCGGGGTTCAAACTATAGCAGTGGAGTGTGTGCGAGTTTCTTACCTTTAGCCACGCCTTGTCGCGACGCTCAAACAGCCTCTAGCCTAGAGCTTCGAGCTGGGCCTGCTGGGGACAGTGGTCGCCTTTCTTTTCTGCTCCTTAGAGCATCCAGACTGCACGGCCAGGGTTGTCATGCATTTTTTTACAAACCAGAAATCCCAAAAGGTCTTAGCCAGGAGGTGTAGCATGCTGAAGAAGCGGTTTTGGGCTTTCGTATGCGGGTGCTTCGCGGTCCTATTGCCGATGGTGATGGCAGCGGGTCCCGGATATTGCGCAACCGTAGAGCTTACTTACTCCATTTTCTTTCCTGCCACACACGGGCACACCGTGTTGGCCACTGAGTGGGCCAAGGAAATAGAGAAACGGACTAACGGCGCGGTCAAGATCAACATGTATCCGGGCGCCACTCTGACTCCCGCCGACCAGTGCTACGACGGAGTGGTCAAGGGAATTTCCGACATCGGCATGTCTGTCCTCAGCTACACGAAAGGACGGTTCCCCCTCACCGAGGTCATTGACCTTCCGCAGGGTTACAAGAACGGCTCTCAGGTAACGCAACTGTGCAACGCGTATTATGAGAAATTTAAGCCGAAAGAACTTTCTGACACCCAAATAATGTACCTGCACGGCCACGGTCCCGGCATCTTTCATACCAAGAAGCCTGTATCAAAGATGGAAGAGCTGAAAGGCATGAAGATACGATGCACAGGGACAAGTCAGAAAGTCGTGGGCGCCTTGGGGGCCACTCCGGTTGCGATGCCTCAGACCGAAACCTATGACGCGCTTCAAAAAGGCGTGGTAGACGGCCTTGTCTCTCCCATGGAGGCCCTCAAGGGCTGGAAGTTTGTCGAAGTGACCAAGTGCACCACTGAGAACTATGGATCTTCGTACTCACTCTGCTTCTTCGTTGCCATGAACAAGAAGAAATGGGATTCCCTGCCCAAGGACGTCCAGGAAACCATTCAAAAGGTGAACCAGGAATGGATCACGAAAACCGGCGAGACCTGGAACAACATGGACAAGGATGCATTGGAACTCGCCATCTCCAAAGGGAACCAGATAATAAAGCTGTCCCCGGAGGAGGACGCTCGGTGGGCCAAGGCTGTGGCCCCTGTGCTCGACGAATATGTTAAGACCACGAAAGAAAAAGGCCTGCCAGGCCAAGAAGCCTTAGACTTTTGCCGTACCTGGTTGAAGGAACACCCCTAATAATCTTATCGAGGGCCGGCGTCCCCACTTCGGAGGGACTGCCGGCCTCATGGGATGACAGATGAACGCACTCTCGGCAGTGGCAACAGGTTTGTCCCGTTTCATGTACGTGATTGCGGGTATTGCTCTGGCCAGCAGTATGTTTCTCACGGTTGCCGATGTAATCTTGAGACAGTTCAAGGTACCGATCGTCGGGACTTATGAGCTGGTCGGCCTTCTCGGGGCAGTGGTAGTGGGCTTCGCTATCCCTCAGACCTCTCGGCTCCAGGGCCACGTGATTATGGACTTTATCACTTCTAAGCTGTCCCAGAGTTGGCAGACACCGTTTCACGTTCTCACACGCATCCTTGCCATAGGCACATTCGCTATGATTGCCTGGAATCTCTGGGGACTGGGCAACGACTTGAAAAAATCCGGTGAAGTGAGCCTCACCTTGCAGCTACCTTTTTACCCTGTGGCTTACGGCATTGCCCTTTGCTGTCTTGTTGAATGTCTGGTTCTCTTTGTCGATATGGTGAAAAAGAGGGAAGAGGAAAAATGAGCATAGCGACTATAGGCTTCCTGGTTATTATCCTGCTTTTCGTCTTTTTTCTCCT
This sequence comes from uncultured delta proteobacterium, assembly GCA_963809365.1. Classification (GTDB taxonomy): domain Bacteria; phylum Desulfobacterota; class Desulfomonilia; order Desulfomonilales; family Desulfomonilaceae; genus CAWBBA01. The sequence continues at coordinate 84,955 of CAWEJR010000018.1, forward strand.
GGGCCTGGAGATCGGTTTTTCAATGGCCCTCGCAGGCTTCATCGGGTTTGCTGCAATCGTGAATGTGGAAGCGGCCATGAATCTGGTGGCCAAAGACATATTTAGCGTGCTGTCCTCTTACGGATTCACGGTCATTGCAATGTTCGTGTTCATGGGTCAGGTAGGCGCCAGCGGGGGTGTGGCGCGAAGTCTCTATGATTCGGCGTACAAATTTATCGGTCACATCCCCGGCGGTCTTGCTCTTGGCACCGTGGTCGCCGGTACCGCGTTCAAGGCGATTTGTGGTTCTTCGCCAGCCACAGCAGCGACTTTTGCCACCATCGCGGTGCCTGAAATGGACCGATACGGGTATGACAAAAGACTGTCCTGCGGCACCGTCGCCACGGTAGGAACTCTGGGAGTCCTGATACCGCCGAGCGTAGTGCTGATCATCTATGGGATTATTACGGAAACCTCGATTGGGAAGCTGTTTCTGGCCGGCATCATCCCGGGCCTGATGGTGGCCTTCTCTTTTGCTGTCACCGTAGTAGGCTGGAGCATTATCAATCCTACCCTGGGACCGAAAGGGGAAAAGTCAACCTGGAAGCAGCGGTTTGCATCTCTCCCGCCGGTCCTCTGGGTGATCACAATATTCCTCGTGGTGGTAGGTGGCCTCATGGCGGGATTCTTTACGCCCACGGAGGCAGGAAGCGTCGGCACCTTTGCCGTACTTATACTTACCATCTCCAAAAAAGACATGGACTTAAAACGTTTTGTGAAGGCGATTTCAGAAACACTGCGAATAGCTTGCATGGTCCTGATGCTCGTAGCAGGCGCGACCATTCTCGGCCATTTCTTCGCCGTTACACGAACCCCGTTCCTGGTCGCGGAATGGCTGGGCGGCCTCAGTGTTCCTCCCATGGTCGTGATGTTCATCATAATAGGGGTCTACTTGATCGGCGGCTCATTCATAGAGGACCTGGCCTTCCTGATTTTGGCCACTCCTATTTTTCTGCCGGTGGTGATAAAGCTGGGGTACGATCCGATCTGGTTCGGAGTGATCATCTGCGTCGTCACTATGATCGGGATCATCATCCCGCCAGTGGCAATCAACGCGTTCGTAGTTTCCGGCGTCACCAGAGTTCCGGTAGGGATTATCTACAAAGGGATCTATCCCTACATTGTGGGCATGTCTATCTGCTTGCTTATTTTTCTTTTCTTCCCTCAGCTTTCGCTGTGGCTTCCCAACCTGTTAATAAAATAGGTGCGCCTGTTAGTCAGGTTCTTTTACGATGTTGGACAGTTGCAAAATAGTTAGGTCCTGATCAATTCCTTCTGTGAGGAAAGAATGAATAAAGAAGTCCCGTACTGGAATCCGTATCTGGAAACACTCACGCGAGACTGCCTGGAAATGTTACAGCTCAAGAAGTTCAAACGCATTCTAACGTGGGCATACTCTAACTCGCGATTTCACCGCAATCTTTACCAGGACGCAGGAATGCATCCGGATGACATCAACTCGCTGGAAGACGTACGGAGAGTGCCGAAAGTCGAAAAGTCAATGATGCAGCCGATTCAGCGAAAGGATCCCTTTCCGTACGGTGATGCACTATGTGTCGATCTGGAGGATGTCTGCGTGTTTCGCCAGACCAGTGGAACCACCGGGCAGCCGGTCTATCAACCCGACACCTGGCAAGATTGGGAGTGGTGGTCCGACTGTTGGGCCACCTTGTTGTGGGCACAGGGTTATCGGCCTTCCGATCGCGTCTTTCTTCCTTTTGGGTACAATGTATTTGTGGCATTTTGGGCTGCCCACTACGCCTCAGAGAAAATAGGTTGCGAGACGATCCCAGGAGGTGTGCTAGACACAAAATCTCGCATCCTCAAAATCCAGGAATTGCAAGCCACAGCGCTCATGGCCACACCGACTTATATTCTGGGGATGGCCGACACAGCACGCAATCAACTTCATCTGGACCCTGCCGCTCTGCCGATTACCAAGATAACCTGCGCCGGGGAGCCGGGCGCCCTGATTCCCGCAACGAAGAAACGTATGGAAGAGGCATGGGGGGCAAAGGTTTACGACCACGCCGGCGCCACTGAGATAGGGGCTTGGGGATTCGAATGTTCCAGCCAACCGGGGGCTCTACATGTAAACGAGGCTATGTTCCTGGCCGAGGTCGAAGATTTGGAAACAGGGAAGCCGGTAACAGAACCCGGGCAAAGGGGTAAACTCATCATCACGGCCCTGGATAGGATTGCACAACCATGCATTCGGTTCGATTCCAAGGACATCGTCGAGATCGGTGAGGACCGGTGTGAATGCGGGCGCACCTACAAGTTGTTCAAGGGCGGAGTAGTCGGACGAGCTGATGACATAACCAAGGTTAAGGGGGTCCTCTTAGCCCCATCCGCCATCGAGGATGTGGTTCGCTCCGTTCAGGGACTTGGCAACGAATACGAAGTGATCGTGGACAAGAAAGGGGATGCGGACAACATTACGTTGAAGGTTGAGTTGACAGAAGATCTAACAAGTTCCGCTATGGAGGAACTTAAGGCAGTACTTGCGACTCAGCTTCGTCTCAAAACCAACCTTGGCTACAATTTGGAGTTGTTTCCACCCAACAGTTTGCCGCGGTACGAAGTAAAGGCACGGCGGTTCAAGGACTTGAGGAAAAAGGGGATATAGAAGATGGAAGGCCGGTATTCGCTTACAGAAATGCGCAAGACTGTTGATAGTCTCGCTACTCTCGCTCGACAGCTTTACGAAGCTTCAGAAGACTTTCCCGCGGTGAACCGTAATAGCAAACGTGTCCTGGCTTCGGTGGAGATGCTGAAAATCAATTTAGAGGAAACGTAGAGGCGCGTCCCTCGGGCGAGTTTGGCGGACGGGCTTCGTAAAACCCTTACCGGGAATCCCTTCTTCGCTACAACTGCCCTCTGTCAGAGGAGAAAGTGCTATGGATGTTCAGAGTCTCTTACATGGCAAGAAGCTATTGGCGGTAGATGACGAAGCCGATGTACTAGAAATCATCAAAGAAGAATTCCCAGGTTCTATTGTAATTACGGCGCAGGAATTTGACGGCGCTTTTAAATTGATCAACGAAGATGTGTTCGACTTGGTGATTCTCGACATTATGGGTGTAAATGGCTTTGAATTGCTCAAAGCCTGCCGAGCCCGACATCTGCCTGCAGCGATGCTCACCGCGCGAGCCATCAATGTGGAGAGTATCAATACGGCCATCAGAGAAGGCGCCGTATCATTCTTACCCAAAGAAGAACTCAGCAGATTACCCGAGCTTGTGGCTGAAATCCTGAGTGAACTGGAACAGGGAAGGACCCACTGGGCCAAGTTATTCGAACGATTCGGTTCCTATTTCAAAGACAAGCTTGGGGTCAGTTGGGAAGACTTAGAGAAACCACAATATCCCGGATATTATTGAGTGTGGGACTACCAGTTGCATGATGTTGAGTGTTGCCTAGCCTGCAACCGGGGCGCAGGAAGTTGAGCCGGCGCTCCCTCAGCAACTGGTCACGGACAAAGAAATCAGCAGAGAGAGAGGCTGCGGCATCTGATCGTCCGGTGCATCTCGCACGTAAGCAATTGCAACTGAGGTCTTCCGTGGTGAACTCCCACCGAGATTGGGGGTTCTCGCCACAATCTTTTGTCAGGAGGAGGTTAGGGGGCCATGAAAAGATCAATCATCGCTTGTCTGTGCCTGCTGGTTCTATTTTCATCGCAAGCTCTGCCTGCGGATCCCGTAAAAATCGGATTCATGTTCACCATTTCGGGTCGAGGCGCGGCCCATGGGGTGATAGCAAAACAGGGGGCTGAAATCGCCCTGGCTGAAGTGAATGCATCCGGAGGTATCCTGGGTCGGGAGGTGGGGGGAGTTTTTGTAGATGAAGGGGCGCCGGATTCGGCAACCAAAACATTTGAGAATCTTGTCAACACGGATAAGGTGGGTGCCGTAATTGGCGTAATATCCAGCGCGGTGGCCCCGCGCGTGGCTGCCGCGGCTAAGAGCCTGCAAGTCCCGCTGTTAATTACCACAGCGCAAACTAATGTGGTCACGGGCCAACAATGCAACCGGTACACGTTTCGACTCACCTGGAACAATGACCAGGCTTTGAAGACGGTTGCTCTCGTTGCCGCCGAACTGCCAGCAAAGACGTGGACCACCATTGGTCCGGCTTATGCTTTGGGCTGGGAGTCCTGGGATCTGTTTCAAAAGTACTTGAAAGAGATCAAACCTGAAATGTCCTTCTTGCCTAAGTCGGACGTGGTGTTCGCACCTATGGATACTCAGGACTGGAAGTCTCAGATCAAAACTTTGAAAGCATCGAAGGCAGAAGGAGTTCTGGTCTCCTTGTGGGGAGGCAACCTTGTCGACTTCGTGCGAGAGGCCGGACAGGAGGAACTTTTCGACGGGAAGCGCACTGTTTTATGCTGCGTGGCGTCAGAGAGTGAATTGGTGGCGCTTGGAAGTCAAGCACCCGCCGGTTTCTGGGTGGTGACTCCATACTGGTCCAAAGCCAATCCCACTCAGGTCAATGACAAGTTCGTAGAAATTTACCGAGACAAGTTCGGAAGCCCTCCTTCCTACCAGGCCCAGTTTGCGTATGCCGGGGTCAAAGCGTATGCTGAGGCTGTCAGGAAAGCTGGGACAACAAACTCCCACGCCGTAGTTAAATCATTGGAAGGGCTCACTATGGAACTTCCAGTTGGCCAGTTGACCATACGAGCCGCGGATCATCAAGCTATTTTCCAGGGGGTTGCCGGGAGGGTGTCTTCCAGTTTTGAGGTAACCAAACTCAGGAGGCCCTTCAGGGCACTGGATTCATTCAAACGCATTCCCGCAGAGCAAATAGCCGTTCCGGTTGAAAAGACAGGGTGTCAAATGCAGTGAGTGCCCAAAGCTATTGCACTCTTATGACCGACCTTGCCTCCAAGAATTGGCTCGGGTTTGTGTTGTGACGCCGCCGGAAAGGGTGTTGGAGCGTGAGATGGAGGCTGCCGCTGAGATTGGCCAACACCCGGCGCGCATTCTCCGTCTGGCCAAACGTCTATTCTACCTGTCTCAGGGGAGGAGCTTGGAAGAAACACTGGAACGCTCTTGTTCTTTCCAGGCTTTGTGCCACCACAGTCCCGAACATATGGCAGCCTTGGAGGCTCTTTTTGCTCGGCAAAGGATTCGGAGAACCCCTATAGCGATTGCCAACTACAACTCTTTGTGGCGGGCTATGTTCTTGAAGTATTCATCCTGATTCAATGTAAGTAAATCTTCCAAAAGCCCGGTTTCGCCGGTAATCCTTTCAATCTCATTGGCAAAAAATTGTCTCAGCACTCTGTTTTGTCCCGGCCTCCTTCGATCTTTATTCTTATAAAAGGCCTTTAGATAAACATGTATTCGTGCATAGCAGTTCTCGAGGTGATCCAGGTCTTCGCGCACCATCTGCTCGTAGATTTCTTCTCTGGGCATATCGGGATTTTCTTGCAGCATTAACCACTTTTCCCGTATATGGTCGCTCTTCGATATAATTTGTGAAACGTACTGATTTATTTCATCAAAGGTGCCGTCATCAGCCAGTACCTGAAGTATGTTGTCCTGAGATCCCTGCCGTTTACCTTTCGGGCCGCCGGATACGCCCCCGGAGCGGTCTTCAGAGTCTTGCCACAATTCCGAATCGTCGCTGGACTTGGCAACAGCAAGCTTTTCCAGTTTTCGTTGTACGGTCTGTCTCATAAAAGCGGGGGATCGCTCAACAAATCTTCGGAGCTGATTGCCGTAAAGTGTCGAGAGAATGCGATAACCAACATCCATCGAGCTGTTAAGCATCGAAAAGACGGCCACAGTTCGACGATCTTCCAGTGACACCAATTGCAGCATAATCTGCTGCACCGTAGGAGTAAGGTAAAATTTGACCGTCTTGCCATTATCCGTCAACTTTTTCGCGTAGATACGGAAGATGTCTTCTGGGGCGTCCGAGCGGACTTCAAACTGAAACCCTACCATTAGTCGCCCCTTCTCACTTAGGATCTTCGCTGCGACCGCGTCGTCCATACGGCTCTTTTCCAACAGGAATAATTCGCGCAGGCGATTGCCCCGGAGGGCATTAGAGGTGAATGAATCAAGGCGGCTCAGGGCCTGTTCAATGATCGCGGCATACTTGTCGTCTATGGTCAGATCGGGAATGATCTGTATGGCATAACTGCTCGAATTCATGGGCCCTTATACTGGTGCCGGAACTGTCACGCTCCCTGCGGCTCAGGATCCTTCCTAGGGTCCCTACGCAAGAAGTCGTTCATTCGGATTACCTTGTCGTCGCCGGGGAGGGAGGTCTTGGGGTTGTCTTTGCCTTCTATGGTCTCTACCAGATGTTTTAGATCCGGGTCTCTGGCGAGGGCTTCATTTATCTTCCGGTCTAGTTCAATGGATTTTTGGTTCAGGGGTTTTACTGAACAGTGCATTCCGACAGCCTCATTTAAAATGGAAACCAGCTTCGCCACGACTCTGGGGCTCTTCTGGAGATAGGCAGGCACATGTCCCCACAGGCTCACCGCTTCCACTGCAGCTTCTGAACATGCTCGTATCAGATAGGAATGGATGCTAACAGGACCCTGGTATTCGGCAGCACGCATGCCATGTCCGAGTTCAATGGTTCCTGCTACGGCAGTGGGAGTGGAGCCTACGACTGTAATGAGAACCGGACCGGAATGCGAAATCGTGTCCTGGACTCCTCCGATGGTGTAAAATCTTTGGATGTTCAGTTTCCCCATGACGTCCAGAAGTCCATTCGCATAACTCCGCCAGTTCAAATCGGGCTCTCGTGCTAACAGAAAAACCAAATCATGGTCCCCCTCAATATTGCTCCAGTAAGTCAGCTCGGTAATCATCGGCTCGAGTTCATGAATGATCCCGTCCTCGATCTGAGCCACAGGCCGGTCGGCGGTGTAATGAACAAAAGCCTCGTCGCTAATATTTGCGGCTGTTTTCGGCTGTAGCGTTTCGATCAAAAACTGAAGCGTACCGCTGGAGACACCTCCGGCGTCGGACCACCCTCGGAATCCCGCTACCATGATAGGGGCTTTCAGTTGGGGGATCTTATGCAAATCTACACCCGACCATGACCGGTCGTTGTCGAACATTTTTCCTTGCCCCTCCAGCCAACTTTTATTGTAACTCCCTTACACAGTTCAGAGCAAGCGTAGATATGGTGGCCGGAAGGTTGTTTCAATCGATTGGGGAAAACTTATCGAGCGCCGAAACGTACCTCGTTCTTGCCGTACTCTTCCAAATCGAGGGTCACATGTTGATATCCCAGTTCTTTAAGCTTCGCTAGTATTTTTTGTCTAAGATTGTCTCCTACGAGGATCAAGGAGAGGCCGGAGCTGTCTGTGACGATTCGCGCTAAAGTCTGGTGATGGCGCAATCGAACGGTAGTCAGACCGCATTCTTTCAGAAACGATTCGCCCCGGCGAACCATCTCCAGGGCTTCCAGAGTGATCGACTGCCCAACGGGAATACGGGTAGCGAGGCAAGGCTGCGCACGTTTTTCTGCCAAGTCTGAAAAGCCGGCTTTTCTCAAGAATCCCCGCACGTCATCTTTGCCGATGCCGGCCTCTGCCAGCGGGCTTGAGATGCCCAGCTCCGCCAAGGCGCGCATCCCCGGGCGATCCTCGGGCACATCATCGCTTTGAGTACCGTCGAATATGACGGAGCCTGGTACTTGCTCCGACAACTCTTTCATAAGGGTGTAGCGGATACGCTTGCATCGGTAGCAGCGATCCCAAGGATTGCTCATGAACTCGGAGTCGTCACATTCACTAGTGGGGATCACTAGATGTCTTACCTGCAAATCAGATGCGAATCTTCGCGCTGATTCCTCTTCTTCCGGAAAAGAAGTAGGAGACGTCGCTGTCACGGCAGTGATTCTCTCCGATCCAAGGGACTGGACAGTTTCCCAAAGAAGCAGACTTGAATCCACTCCGCCGGAAAATCCAATAAACACTCGTCCGCCACCCGCTTTGGCTAACGTTTCACGGATGATTTCTCGGAGCCGCCGCTCTTTCTGAGCCACAAAAGACTTTTTTGAGTTTTCACTCGTCACTGTCCTTGCCGGGCCTAATTCGTAGTACTTTGGTTCGCAAGTTCGGTGACGCATTTCGGAAAGCTTTGGTGGGACAGGCATCTTGCCTGTCTATCAAGAAATGACAGGCAAGATGCCTGTCCCACCAATACCATGGTCTCGAATCCAAGAATACGTCGCCCGGATTACCAACTGGACCACTAAGGCCTCTTCGGCCAAATCTCTGAACCTATTTTATCCATCCGCCCCCGATAACTCTGTCTCCCGAATAGAGGACCGCGGCCTGCCCGGAAGCGATTCCCGATTGGGGCTCGTCAAACTCAAGTTCCGCATTATCCACACAAAAATTGACCACGGTTGTCGGCACAGCTTTTGCCGTCGAACGTACCTTCACATGGAATCGTTCACCTATGGACAGGCCGGAAGACACTAACAGATTCATCCCTCCCAATCGCAACCTCGGCACAAATGTCTCATCCTTTGTCCCTACCACAATTGTCTGCGTGCCCGAATCTATTCGAATCACGTAATGCGGCCTCGGTCCACAAATCCCCAGGCCCCTTCGTTGTCCAACGGTATGACCTGTTATTCCCCTATGCTGCCCCAGAATATTTCCTTGCAAATCCACTATGTTACCCGAGCATGGCTCTATTCCGTGAGACGAGAGAAAACCTCGATAATCACCGTTGGGTATGAAGCAGAGATCTTGCGACTCCCCGGATTCCCAAACTGACACGCCTGCGCTCTTTAGGAATTCTCTCACCTGGTTCTTCGTGAGATCTCCCAGTGGAAAGAGAACCTTATTGAGCATATCCCTGGTCATCATGAATAGAAAATAAGACTGATCCTTATCCCTGTCCCTCCCGACAAGTAGCATGCGTTCTTCACTTGTTCCTGCGACGCGCGCGTAGTGTCCCGTCGCCATCTTTTCGGAACCTAAAGCGAGCGCGTGGTCGAGCAAGAAGCCCAGCTTGATGAATCGATTGCAAATCGGGCACGGCGACGGGGTAAGACCCTGAGAATAGCTTTCCAGAAAGGGGCTTACAACAAGTTCGGAGAACTCCCCGGACAGATCCACCAGGTGAATGGGAATGCCGATCTCGTGCGCGGCTTTTTGCGCGGATATCCAGGTGGCTTCGGATTGCGAGTGCAGGCGCATGTGGAGACCTGTCACGTCATGGCCCTCCTTCTTCAGAAGAAGGGCTGCGGCCGTGCTGTCCGTCCCGCCGCTCATGGCTACAGCCACTCGCATCTATGAGACTCCTTGGGGCATGTTGTGAGATACCGACTTGTGCATTCAATTTCGCAGGGAGAATTAGGACTATCTCCGATTATGTCATTGCGAGCGCAGCGAAGCAATCTGCGGTGGAATGGGTGTCCTGCCCATCAATCTTGAATTACCGTCGTGGTGACACCGGTGAGATTGCCTCGTCGTCTCACTCCTCTCAATGACATAGTACGTTGTCACCAAGTACTCTGTTTCCTAAGTTCGGTCACGGATTCTGATCGGTCGCGTACCCGTAGCAGGACGCCTTTGGCGTAGGACCGGCCTCCGTGCCGGTCATTGATCCACGGCCGGCAGGGACGCCGGCCCTACCCATCCGGTAGAGGCGACGTTACGTCACAGAACTTGCGAAACAAAGCACTAAGGTACGTGTTAGGAAGCGCATCGGCGTGAGCAACCATCCGTCTCTCCCTTCCGACACACTCATCTACCTATCATTGAGGTCCTGTGGTCGCGGGGGCTTGATAAGAATATGGGTTCGGATTGGGCTGCTGAAAAGACCGAGGATCTTCCCGCGGGTTCAGGTTCTGCTGATGTGGTTGATTCAAACCGCGGCGGGCCGGCTGGGGATTGCCCATTGATGGGCGGACTGGAGCTTCTGAGTCTGAAAGGTATCCGGTTTGGGCAGGAGGACCCACGTTTAGGTCACCACTAGGCCCTCGCGGCCCCTCAGGCCGGCCGGGCGGCGCTCCTTGCAGTGGAGGCCTCTGTTCCGGAAAGAGGTTTCTGCCGTCCATGGGATGTGTCGGCACTGTAGTTCCCGGGTACACTGGATACGGCCCAGGCTGAGGCTGACCGGCCTGTTGATAGCCGTATGGGGTCTGGTCGGCTGGTAGGCCGGGAAAGGGTAATCTGTACGCTGCGAGGGTTTCCGGTGTATCAATCGGGCACAGGACAAGTGTCTTGCCCGCGAAAGGCGTGTACACGGGCTCTCGCACCGGTTTCGGGGAGAATCCCTCCGTGGGACTCCCAGCGAATGTGAGCATTTCCTTGAAAGTTACATCCGGCGGAACGGGAAACTCCTTCTCCGGCCTATTTTTCAGAACCTCCGCCATGAAGTACCCCCAGACGGGGAGAGCAGCTCGGGCCCCTTCCTCTCGGCTTCCCAGGGGTCTCTTTTCGTCGAACCCTACCCAAACCCCGGCAGTGAAATCAGGACTGAACCCGATGAACCAGGTATCTTCAGCATTGTTAGTGGTGCCGGTTTTGCCCGCCAGGTCTCTGCGTTTCACATATTGCACCATTCGAGCGCCGGTCCCTTGCCTCACTCCTCCCTGAAGAAGCGAAGTCATAATGTACGCGGTTTGCGGAGACATTGCTGCGCTCACCCTCTTTGAAGGCTGAGTTGGGGTCCCTTCAGCGGGGGCAAGTGCCTCAGAGACTTTTTGTTTGGGTCTGTCATTCCGTTGCCGCGCCCTAGGGTTGGCCGGCCCATCGATCGGCATCGAGTTATCATCAGCAGTCCTGAACTCGTCCCGCGGGACTGGACGCGGAATCTCGGAATCGTCCAGCAACGGGATTTCAGTGTTATCTTCCAGGACATTTCCGTACCGATCTTCTATTCGTTTGACGAGAACAGGCTCGACATGGATCCCGCTGTTTGGAAAGACTGTAAAGGCCGATGTCAACTGAAAGAGGCTTACCTCTGAGGTCCCCAGGCTAAGGGAGAGGTTTTGACCCAGAGGCGATGTGATTCCCATACTCCGAGCCATTTCGATGACAGGGTCAAAACCCACGTCCATGAGGATCTTTATCGTGCAAATGTTGCGAGAGAGCTCTAGTGCCCGGCGCAAACTCAGCGGCCCCAGAAAATTACCGCCGGCGTTCCTCGGTTCCCATATTTCCTCCTCTCTTTCGTCGAGTGCCACATCTATCGGCTCGTCCACAATGATCGTAGCCGGACTGTAGCTCTTCTTTTCGAGAGCTACGGAATAGATGATCGGTTTGAATGAGCTTCCCGGTTGACGCTTTCCCTGAGTTGCTCTGTTAAACTGGAAGTGCTCGCCGGTGGCGCCCCCCACGAGGGCGCGGACGTAACCGGTTCGATTTTCTATTGCAACCAGAGCCCCCTGGAGCTTCGGGTCATTATCCGGAATAAAGAGAGGCGTTTCATCCACGAACCCGCCGAATCTGAGCGCCAGCACATGGCCGACCTTGTAAATCGGCTTGGGCTCATTGACGCGCACAATTCCTCTCAAACGTTTGCTCAGCGCGACGTGAAGCTCCATTTCCTTGTTCTTTCGCGTCACCACTTTTACAACAACACCCTGATAGATTTTGCCTTCTTGCAACTCAGGGGTGTTTCGCTTTTGAAGCAGGTCTGAAATCTCCTCCTGAGGAACGGTCCTTAGAATGGCTAGATGTTTCTGACGGCCTCTTACCTCCGCCAGGCCTTTCTCCATAGCTTCCAGGGCTTTGCGCTGATAATCTACTCTGCAGGTGGTGAACACCTTCAGCCCTTCGTTAAGGAGTTTATCCTCGCCGTACTTGCTCATGATGTAGCGCCGAACGGCTTCTGCAAAGTCCGGAACTAGATCAAACGGTCGGGACGCCTCCCTTTTGAAATGGAGCTGCTCAGTTTTAGCTTTCTGGTATTCTTCATCGTTAACAAACCCCGCTTTCAGCATACGCGCCAGCACCGTTGCCTGCTTTTGGCGGGCGACTTCCTCGTTCTTGAATGGATTGAAACGGGCCGGACCTGCCACCAGGCCGGCAATTAAAGCAGCCTCTGCGACACTAAGATGCTCCACCGGCTTGTCAAAGTAACATCGGGCCGCTGCCTCCACTCCATAAGAGCTTTCGCCGAGATAAATTTCGTTGAGGTAGACGTGGAGGATCTTTTGTTTTGCCCAAACTTTCTCCAGTTGGAGGGCAAGAATAATCTCCTTGATTTTTCGTGAGAACTTTCTTTCCCGGCTCAGAAGGAAGTTCCGGGTAACTTGCATGGTGATGGTACTCCCGCCCTGCACGATCCGCCCGGCACTGACGTTACGCACCATGGCCCGAACCAAGCCGGACCAATCCACACCGGAATGTTCAAAAAACCTGCCATCTTCTGAGGCAAGAAATGCATTGACAACATGAGGCGGTATCTGAGCAAGGTCGACGACAAACCTCTTCTGCTTATAAAAAATTCCTATTACCGTCCCGTCATCCGCATAGAATGTGGATACGGTCTTGGGCTGGTACGAGGCCAATTCCGGAATTTCCGGGAGGTTACGTGAGAAGACTACATAAGTGCCCAGAGCGGCGCCGGCCAGAAAGACAGGGATTTCAAGAACCACTATTAGAGGAAAAAGAAAAAATATCGTGAATAGTAATCTGCTGACAAGCCCTTTGCCGATCATGATTAACCTGACTGCGATCCTTTGCGGTTCATTCTCCGGAGCCCATTATAATGTAGTGAATCAGAAATGTCTTTACACCGGTGGTGGCGAGTGGCGCTCGCCCTGCATGAACGTAAAAATAAACACATCTTACCCCCCTTTTGTAAAGGGGGGCAGGGGGTATTTTGACTTAACATCCTGAAAATCCCCCTAAATCCCCCTTTAAAAAAAGGGGGACTTTGCAAGTCACTTGGTCCGTAGCGTTCACACCTGAATCACCATTAAATCCTTTGCCTTGACGATCTCTCCTGAGAAAAGCGCTGCGGCCTGAGTAATTATGTCCACTTCGTCGCACGGCGGATAAAAATGCGTAAGCACTAGCTTTTTGGCACCTGCCTGTGCGGCTGTTCTCCCCGCTTCCGAAGGAATAAGGTGCCCTGCGATCTTCATCTCATCAGGGAAAGAGCATTCGCATACGAGAACGTCAGTGCCCTTGGCTAGTTCCACCAGCTCTTCGGACACGTCCGTGTCTCCGGACACAGTGACCGAGACGCCGTTCCCCTCTATCCGGTAAGACACACTCGGGAAGGAATGAGCTGAAGGGGCCGAGCGAATTGTAATTTCCCCCAGGGAAAACGCGTCAGGGCCTTGCGGATCGACCTCCTTTACGATCAGCCGATCTCCCGTCGGTACTATCCAATTACCATAGCACCCTACCAGAGCATCGTAGAATTGCTTCAATCCTCCTGGTCCCACCACATGAAAGGCTTCCTGGCGAACCGGTCCGTACTCGTAGTTGGAAGCAAACAGGAAAGGCGCCAGGTCTGAAACGTGGTCCGGATGGAAATGGGTGATAAGAATAACGTCGATCGATTTTGAGTCGATTCGGGCTTCGCACAGCCTCCGAAGAACGCCCGGCCCGATATCCACGAGCATTAGTAAATTTTCCGTGCGGACAGCCAGCCCTGAGGCATTGCGTTCGAGGTTCGGAGTGGCGGTCCCAGTTCCCAGGATGGTAATTTCCATGGCAGGACTCTCACGCGAATATGCTTTCAATCGGGTAACCCAGGAGGGATTCTTATTTGTCACTGCGAGGAATGGGATGACGAAGCATTATCATCGGTGAGACCGTTGGTGCCACGGATGTGCGCAGCTTATCCGTGCTGTACAGACGACCCTTACGTGCACGTCTGTGACACCAGCGACGGTCATTAGTCACCGCGGACTCCGATCCGGGATCCAGTCTGTCCCGCGTTCGCGGGACTGGTGGGACAGCCGCATGGAACCGATTGCCTGTCGCTTAATGACGGGCAAGATGCCCGTCCCACCAAAGAAGGGATTGCTTCGGGCTTGCGCCCTCGCAATGACATTATCACCCGGTGACACTACCGGTCGCAATCGGTCATTGCTCGGAACGCCGCATCGGTGTCGCACCGGTTTCTATTAACTCGCGATTGCTCAGGCTCTGCCTGCGAACTCCTCGCAATGACAGAGACACAACGATTGCCCCGCGTAAGTGAACGCTTATCCACCTCGCAATTCACTGTCTTTGAACGCCCATCGGTGTCACGCCGGTTTTCAGGCGAGCCTTCCGCAGGACAAATCGGCACTTGACCATGTCTGTTCGTCACTTATCACAAAATGCTAAAAAAACAATGATACCTTGGATAATGCTCTGCGCCAGAGCTAACATTATTGTAAGTTTTTTCCCGCGGAACTAACCCATTTTTAACTTGACTTTCAGAGGCACAATACGTAGGATACCGGGTAATTCGCTATCTATCTGGTTAAATGCTGCTCGAGTCTGTTTGAGGCCCTGATCGAAGGGCTTTCAAGAGACCGGGTGATAGTTGTGCTGCTATGTGGACGGAAACGTGTCCGTCCCTATTAAGGAGGAATATCAAATGAAACGTTATAGGGTTTGGTTATTGGCCGCGGCCCTCTGCCTGGCCATTGCTGTCCCGGCAAGCGCGTGGGAATTCAGGATGGACGGCGCGTACACCTGGGAATGGGACTACAGGTCCCAGGGCGGTAGCAGCGGTTTCTTCGGTCCTTACGACCAGGACGCGGGTAGCGGTATCGGTGGCACCGGTCGCGGGCTTTTTCGCCCCCCTCAATGGCTGGCTCGGATCCATGGTGAACAACGATGGCTTTGTCTCCGGTCACGACGCGTCATGGAACGTCATGTACATGTCTACCAATATGGAAGTCAGGCTCAACCCCGCGGTTCGAATCAGGGGCAACTACTACATCGGCGAGTGGCAGGAGCTCAACAATAACAATTGGACCACCAACTTCGATATGGGTGCGGGCGAGTTGGTGGCCTCCCAATATCTGAACAACCGGTCTTCCGGCATACAGCGGTCGTTTTCACCGGGGTACTGGAACACGCTTTGGCTCACCGCTGAAACCCCCTGGGGTATCGTGGCGATGGGCAAGAGAAAGTCCACATTCGGACTCGGTATGTACTACAACGGCGAAGAGAGCCGTTCGTCTGAGTCTCTGGCCCTTGTCGTACCTTACGGCCCCCTGCGGTTCCAGATGTCCTTCTATCCGGCCAGAAGGGGCAATACCGGCAGCAATTACACTGTCACGGACAATCCGTTCGCGGCTCAGCCCAACGCGGCCGGCGCTCCGCCCACTAATACGGCAGGTTATTTCAACCAGGATTTTGACAAGAACAACGGGCGATGGTGGGATGCCACTGTTCCTGCGGTCACGTATCGGAACGGGCCTTTTGAGTTCGGCATCCTCTTTAACTTTGTCTACTCCCAGACGAGTGGCGAGGGCATTATAAACACTCCCGCGAATAAGGCAGACCACTGCCTACCAGGAGCATGAAGAGCTCTATGGCACCACGTACGCGAAGTACAACAACGGCCGTTTCTTCTTCAACGCTGAACTGGACTGGAACCATCAGACGAACAGGAACAGACAGCGAGCTCGCGGGGTAGGAGCACCGAACTTCGCCGGTTCCCGCTGACACCTATATCGAGAACTGGCGCGCAGTGGCTGAAGGTGGCTTCATCTGCGGCCCGGCCAAGTTGGCTCTCCTCTATGGCTGGGCAGCAGGGCCTGACAGAAGGAACGGCGCGCAGATAGATCGCACCGGCCTTGTCACCCAGGCAGGCAGGTCCAGCAATATCAGGCGGCCCTCGTCCTTCTCGAATACGGGCCTGTACAGGCCGTACAGCTTGCTCATGGTTTATTCCTACGGCCTCGGAACACACATCAATGGCGATTCGGGGAACGGGTACGTGGAAGACGCGTCCACTTATGCCGCGAGACTCGACTATGCGGTGGCGTCTAACTTGAACGTCTACACGAGCTTTTTCTGGGCTGATAGAGTGTCCCAGAGCGGTTGGGGATGGGGCTTTATCAAGCCGGTGCTCCCCGCAGCCTCGAATGGTTTTCCGGCCGGCACTATAGCCCTCTTTCATGATACGGCGAGGGTTGGCGCGCCGTCGATACCCGATACCAACCTGGGTTATGAGTTCGGCGCAGGAGTCGATTGGAAACTTCTGGAAGGCCTCCTTCTGAATGTCTCGACCGCCTATTGGCAGCCGGGACAGTGGTTTAGCTGGGCCTGCGTTGACAAGTCAGTTGTCAATTGGGCGACTACCACTGGGGTTGGCACCAACAATCCCGTGTTGTGGGGCATCAATCCCAACAAGCAGATCGACCCGATTTTTGGTATCGAACTCAAGGTCACCGCAGACTTCTGAGGAAGTATTCAGACGAAAACTGTGTTAATATGACGGAGGGCCTAGGCCCTCCGTTTTTCTTTGTTTGTGATGACTTTCTGGTTCCCAGGCTCTGCCTGGGAATGTGTGACCTGGAGGCTCTGCCTCCACTATCATGGTGAACCAAAATCATTTTCCGGGCAGAGCCCGCGGGACGCGGGATTCCCAGGCGGAGCCTGGGAACCAGAAAAAGGTTTGAAGGAGAATTTGCCTCCGCGTTCTCTGCGCTCTCCGCGGTGAACGATTACTTTCCATTTGCCAAGGGGAAAACTTGACTTACATAGCTTTAGCGTTGGCCACGGCCGTTTTGCTTTTTGAAAGCTACTTTTGGACATTAAGACTGAGGGACGCTCTGAAGTCCCTTCACTGGGTCCCGGTTTTGGATCCGGACAAAAACCTGCCGCTCCTTGCTGAACCGCCCCTTATCTCCGTCATCGTGCCGGCACACAACGAGCAATCGACGATACGCGAATGTCTCAAGTCGGTTCTGGCACAGGACTACCCGCGGTTCGAACTTATTTTGGTGGACGACAGATCCGAAGACCTTACCGCGTCCATAGCCAAATCCCTGCCGGGGAAGCAAGAAAATTTCCGTATAATTTCAGTCGGGGAACCTGCCTCCGGGCTGGACAGGAAAGTGTCACGCTCTGGACGTGGGCGTTCGTTACGCATCCGGCGAATGGCTGGCCTTTTTGGATGCAGATAGCCGCCTTCATAAGTCGGCTTTACGCCTGTGTTATTATGAAGCGGTTAGACGTAGTGCGAACATGGTGACTCTCAGTCCCAAGTTCATTCTTAAGACCTTCTGGGAGAAGGCCCTCCAACCGGTTTTCGCTGCTATGACCTGCATTCTTTACCCTCTCGGGCTCGTAAATGATCCCGCGAGCCCCGTGGCCAGTGCCAATGGTATGTTCTACATGATCAGCAGGCCTGCTTATGAAAAGATCGGAGGACACAGGGAAGTAAGGGACCTGGCTGTTGAAGATATAGGGATCGGCAAAAGGATCAAGGCCGCGGGCTTGGGGCTTCTCTTCGCGAACGGGAAAAACGTTTTACAGACTCGTATGTATACCAACTTTAGAGAGATCGTAAGGGGATGGACACGCATCCTCAGCGCCTCGATGAACTATGAGATGCCTACGGTGCTCAGGTATCTCTGGGCCCACATCCTGGTGAGCTTCCCTGTCATGGCCGCGGCTTTCTACTTTTATATCTCCGCGGCTCGGGAGATCTGGCCGGGCGCCTGGTTTCTGCTTCCCTCAGTCTGCGCAATCGAGATGTGCGTGGTCTCGTCCTGGTTCTGCGCGCAAATGGGCGTGCCCAAGAAGTATTCTTCGCTGTTCATCTTAGGAAATCTTATGCTGATCTGGGTCTTTCTTGTCATAGTGAAGAAAATTCTGTGGAAGGACGCTCTCCAGTGGCGAGGCACTACCTATCATGCGAGCCGCTATGAACCAACCACGCTTGATCCGGTGGCTTCCGAGGCATTTTCTGCTTCGTCCGGCTCCGTACTCGGGGAAGCAAGTTGGAGAGAGGAAACCTCACTTTATCCCCGATTTCGAGATTCCTGAGGCTTTGAGGCAGCGCCCCATTCACAGGAGTCGCCAGAAGCCTTGATCCAATCCACCAGGCTCATGGCAAAGAACCGGTAGGCCCGGGGGTGAATCATGAGCGACCGGCACGGAGGCCGGTCCTACTCCGTAACGGTAGCGCCGGCGTCCCTGCCAGGCCGAACTGGTTGATTTATAGCAATTGCCAATTTTTTCATCCGATTCGCGGTAACGACACCGTCACCCCGGACTTGATCCGGGGTCCAGTCTGGATTCCCGCGTTCGCGGGAATGACGGAGAAGACGACCGGCACGGAGGCCGGTCCTACCCCGTGATGGTAGCGCCGGCGTCCCTGCCGGCGAATCATGAAACCGGCACTGAGATCCCGTAGCAGGCGGGACTGCCAATTCCTTGAGATCGCTCTTCGCAATCGGACATCACCCTTGGCAATCGATATATAGTCCTCTAGCCCTGCGTTTCCCAGCCGTTAATCTTGGCGACATAATCCTCAGGAAATTTCCAAAAGATCGCAGCATCAAGGACTATTTTTTTGTACGCTCGCGTCGGCCACACATCTCTTCTGCCGCTCCTGTTAGGCTTTGCCAGGTAGAGCCAGGCGAAAACCGTCTCCCCATCTCGATCACGACGAACAGCAACTCGCTTTTCTCCTCGCGAATAGAAGAAAGGATGCCCCTCCTTCCTGTCAAACGCTTTCAGCAATGAAGACTCAAACTCGATGAGCAGTCCCCAGACGGTGGTATTTTCCTTGCGTTCGAGATTAGCAGTGCCGCCGCTTCTCTTTTGGGAATAGTAATTCCAGACAAAATCATACCCCTCAAGCGTCGCCGGACTGGCGTCAACAACCAAAGAAGAATCGTACCCGTTCGCTTCCAGCCACGAACGAAGGTCCGAACGGTTCATATTCGAGCCATAGGCAAAGGTGAAATCAGTAGCCATAATGCGTTCTCCATGGGACCAAGCCCCCTCAGACTTCTCGATTGTCGAAAACCCTCTTGGTCTTGCGTTCGCTGCGTGGCAAAGAAGCGTAGTTCGCTATCTCAACCTCCGGCGTGACGAGAACCTTGTTCCTGAGCATCTCCTTGACGACCGCGGCTGTTTGAGCGTCCGAACCGACATCAGCGCCTCGGGCTCGCTCAACCTTGAGAATCATGGTGTCCTTCCCTTGGCTGCGCTCGATTATAACCTGGTATTCGCTTCCAATGCCTTCGATGTTGCTCAGGACGCTGTCAATCTGGCCGGGATAGATGTTGACGGCCCTGACGATAAACATGTCGTCGGACCTGCCAAGGATGCGGTCATGCCTTGGGAGCAATCGCCCGCAAGGACAAGGACCAGGTTTGAGGGCCGTGAGGTCTCTAGTCCGATAGCGAATCAACGGCACGGCTTCTTTTCGCAGGGTGGTCACTACCATCTCCCCAACTTCACCTTCCGGTACCGCCTCCATAGTGTCGGGATCGAGTATTTCCAGAATATAATAGTCAGCCCAGTAATGCATGCCGTCATGGGCCGAGCATTCCAAGCCCGTACCCGGGCCATAGAGTTCGGTCATTCCAGGGATGTCGTACATATCGGACAGGCCGAGCAGATCCTTTATCCTGTGCCTCATTGAGTCCGACGAGCGTTCGGAGCCATAGATCATTTTCTTTAGCCGAAGCCTGTTTCGCACGCCCCGCCGTTCTATCTCCTCAGCGAGCAACAATCCCATGGATGCGGTGCAACACATGACCGTGCTCTGGAAATCCATCAGGAATTCTATCTGCATATCGAGATTGCCCGGTCCAGCAGGCACCGCCAGCGCGCCGAATTTTTCGCACCCCAGTTGAAAGCCCACACCCGCGGTCCATACGCCGTAACCCACACAAATCTGCACTCGGTCTTCGGTGGTCAAGTCCGCCATCTCGTAGCATCGAGCGAAAAAATGCGCCCAATCATCGATGTCGTTCCGGGTGTAGCAAAGCACCTTCCTCTTGCCCGTGGTCCCGGAAGAAGCGTGCAACCGCACTACGTCGCTAACTGGAACGGACAAGAGTGGAAACGGGTAACCGTCCGCAAGGTCTTTGGACGTAGTGAAGGGAAGTCTTTTCAAGTCATCGAGGGTCCTAATGTCTCCGGGCTTGACCCCCGAATCGTCAAGTTTTCTGCGATATGCGGGCGATCCGTTGTATGCATGATTCACCGTCCATTGAAGGCCGTTAAGCTGGATCTCAGCCAATTCTTCGTAGGATGAATATGCGGGCATGAAGGTTGTCATACTGTGATGCTCCCTCTCACAAATGCAATCACGCCTGCCTGATCGGCCGCGACGATCTCAGTTTTTGGGTTTCAACTTCATCCACAGAAAGAGTATCGGGTTGTACTGCTACTCCGTATTTCTTCCGCGCGGCTTCCAAAGAGATTATCCCATTTCGGACTTCTTCAGCGACTTTCTCCTTGGGCCTCAAAAATGGGTCGCCGTATCCGCCTCCGCCACCCGCCTGCTGAAAATAGATCGTCCCTTTGGGGACACCCTCGACCAGATCTTTTGTCGTGCAAAGATACTCCCTCCCGTCGGGATAGGTCAGCTCGATCTTGTTTAAGGTGCCTTCCATGCCGCCCATGGATCCACGTGCCGGTTCTATGTCTCCATCACCGAAGGTCACCACTTTTGTGTGATCCGAACCGATGACAAACTCGGTCTCTACGCCGAGTCCTCCGCGCCACTGGCCTGGCCCTGCAGAATCTTGCCAGTATTCATGTTTGACCAGAAGATGAGGTGTCTGCTGCTCGAACATTTCGTAGTCCTGATCCAGGACTCCTCCGGACGCGTCGATCATGCCGATATGGTCGTAACCGTCCACCCCCTCTATGGCCCCCGAGCCTCCTTTCAGCCCCATAAAGCCGATATCCACGTAAGGGGTGTTCTTACGCGGGTCCATCCCCGTAGTGAGCGAGCATAACAGCTCATTCCATTCTGCAGTGACTCGGTCCGGGATAACCGGCCCCAGTGCCCTCATTATCGCGTCGGCATTGTTCGGGCAGAGATGATTGCCGTACGTTGTAGCGGCAGGATATGCGGCATTTAGTATCGTCCCCACTGGGATAATGATCTTGACCGGCCTCACCATCCCGTCGTTGTGTGGCATGTCCGGGTTGACCATCTGGAGAAAGGTTAGAATCGTGGCCGATGCGCTTGAGGTGTAAGTTCCGTTGACAAAACCTGTGGTTTGAGCGTCCGTATCCGAATAGTCGAAGGTAATCTCGCCTTCGTCTACTGTTATCTTTACTCTGATTTGATACTTGGAGCCGGGGTTCTTCCCGTCGAAGTAACAGGTGGATTCGCCGTAATAGACCCCTTTGGGAATAGTACGGATTTCCGATCTCATCATCTTTTCCGTCGAGTCAAAGAGGTATTCCTTGTGAGCCTCGAAGACATCGCGCCCATAACGCTCTATTATCTTTAATAGTCCGCGCTCTCCGACCACGCAGGAGCCTATCTCCGCTCGCATGTCTTCGGCCACTATGTCGAGGCGTATATTGGCAAAAATCAGGTCCCACACGTCTTTGCGCAGTTTGCCTCTTTCGTAAACCTTGACCGGCGGTATGCGTAGAGCTTCTTGCCAGACTTCCACAGCATTAGGATTGTACCCGCCCTGGACAGCGCCGCCAATGTCCGCCTGATGGCCCTTACAAGCGGCCCATCCCACCAGGATGCCATCGTAAAAGATGGGCTTGTACGCGGCCACGTCGTTGTTCTGATTTCCCATAGAAAAGACGTCGTTATGAAAGATCACGTCACCTGGATAGATCTCGTGACCGAAGTAATTGACAATGTACTCACAAACAGGTCCGAGAGAAAAAGAGAGGATGGGAAGGTTCTCGGTCTGCTCCAGCATTTTGCCTCTCGCGTCGTAAAGGCCGGTGACGAAGTCTTTCGCTTCGCATAAGATGGGGGACCTCGTCGTCATGGTCAAAGCAATGCTCATCTCCTCAGTAATTGACTTCAGGCGACGCTGCAGGATAGAGACCAGTACCTTGTCGATCTCATTGCTCATGAGAGGATCCTCCTTTTCACTTCTTCCTCGCAGTCCTTGAGGTACATCGTGAAACTACCGAAGCGATCCGTAAGGACGTTGAATTCGGGTGCAACAAACGTCGTAGTGTTGACCTGCTCTATAATCGCAGGTCCCTCTATGTGATTGCCGAATTCGAGGGCCAACCCGTCGAAAACGCTCACTTCTCGAAACTCTTTCTGAAGCGGTAGATAAACGTTGCGGCTTCTTTTGTAGGCACGTGAGGGGTCTTCGCCGGCGTGTTTTTGCTGCTGGAATTCAGGTTTGTCCGTGCTACCGATGCAGACGAGACGCATGTTTATCAGCTCTATAGGGGTACCCTGATCCTCCAGTGAATAGCCGTAAAGAGCATTGTGCGCGGGGTGAAATCTGCGTGCCATGGAACTGATATCAAATCTGTCCACTTCCTGCGCCGTGACCATTACGCCCACTTCGTGATATTGCTTGACGTACCTGAGATCCAGAGAATACCGGTACTCGATGGCAGACTCTTTGATTCCCTCGGAGATCAGAAGCTGTTTCCCCTCTTTTTTCATTTCGTCAAAGAGGCGCCCGAAAACCTGAGGTTCAGCGTCCTGCAAGTAGACCGCATAGGTCCTCACGAAGTCATGCTTGAGGTCAGACATCAGCATGCCCGCAGCACAGAAGATTGAAGATTCCCTCGGCACTATAAGCACTGGGTTCTCCAACTCCAAAGCGATCATGCACGCGTGGTTCGGGCCGGCGCCACCGGCCACCACCAGGGGAAAGTCCCGTGGGTCCTGGCCATGCTTGACGGCAACTTCTCTGACGGCCGCGGCCATGTTGACGTTGATCACCCGGTACATGCCGGCCGCAGCTTCAAAGAGGTCATAACCCGAGGGTTTGGCGATCTTCGCCTCTATGGCCCTCTTGGCGCGTGTCCGCATGGAGGGGCATACGTCCACCTGCAAAGAAGTCGGGGTCCAGGTATCCCAGGACCAGATCCGCGTCGGTGCAGGTCGGGTCTTCGCCGCCAAGTCCGTACGAGGCAGGACCAGGATCGGATGACGCGCTCTGCGGACCCATTCTCAGGAGCCCACCTTCGTCAATCCAACCTATAGAGCCGCCTCCTGCGCCGATGGTCACCACGTTGAGCATGGGGAGAGCCAGTCTAAGCCGGTTGATCTCACCCACGGTGGTGGTGAAGGGGTTGGCATCCTTGATAAGGGCACAATCAAAGGATGTCCCTCCCATGTCCATGGTTATGCAGTCTCGGTAATTCTGGATGCCCGCGTACACGATTCCAGCCACAGGTCCTCCCGCAGGGCCGGACAGCAGAGTCGTCGCAGCATGGTCCATTGCAAAATCGGGCGAGATTACGCCTCCGTTAGACTGCATTATCAGAAGTATGTTGGGAAAGCCCGCGTCATCCAGTTTCTTGAGAAGGCTCTGCAAGTATCGTCGGAGGATCGGTCCCACGTACGCGTTGAGAACCGTGGTCGAGACCCGGTCGTAGAATCGTATAGAGGGGAGTATCTCAGTGGAAACCGAGACGTACGCGTCGGGCATTATCTCCCTGACGATCCTTGCAGCCTGCTGCTCGTGGTCTCGATTGGCAAAAGAATTCATAAAACAAACAGCAACGGCCTCGACCCCGTTTTTCTTAAGAAAATTTGTCTGAGACCGCAGTTCTTCTTCCGCCAACGGCATGATCTCCTGGCCTGCGTAATCAAGGCGACCGGAGACTGGCAGTCTGAAATAGCGCGGGACCAGGGGCACGACATTGGAATAACGGTTGTTGTACTGCTCTTCACGTATTCCCCGCCTCATCTCCAGAGCATCTCTCACACCTTCGGTCGTCAGCAGGCCCGTCTTGGCTCCGCGGTACGTGAGGACAGCGTTAGTCGTGACGGTTGTGCCGTGCACAATCACGGCAACCGAAGCCAGAAAGTCCTTCAAGGCCATCCCTTCGTCCCGGGCCATCTCGGAAATCCCCTGCATGGTCGCTATGGATGGGTCCTTGGGAGTAGAAAGCACCTTGTAAGTGCGGAATTGTCCGTCAGCGCGAGTCAGCAGAAAATCGGTGAAAGTACCTCCTACGTCGATTCCGATCTTGTAGTTCATGACGGCCTCTTGTTTTGGAAGGAGTAGTTCTGGTTGAACGATGAGACTACTTAGAGACGAAAAATATTAGAATGTAGACATTTTGTTGTCAATGTTGTAGCCGCTTTCTGAGTAAGAAGATTGCAAAAACGCGCTTCTAAATTACTGCAATTCAGAGGGAGGAATTTTGAAACGAATATGAGCATCGGAATGAGGCGACCTTCAGGCCAACAGATCTTCCTATTTTCATTTTCAGATCTTTTCGAGGTCTATCCGGTTTTTTTAGCTCTGTCAGCCTTACTATCCGTCGGGGTGCAGATTGTCAGTACGAGATTCTCCAGGATGGCCCTTGGCGCGTGGGCGCCCAGTTTTGAAGACTTCATCAGCACGTCCGCCTCGAGAACTGCTTCCATGATCCGGGTAAGCTTTTCCATGGGAAATCTCTGTGCATCCCTCAGGTATAAATAAAGAGGATAATCCTTCATCACCAGCAGGCTAAATTTTCCTTTTTGCGCCATTCCTGGATTTTCCTCACGAACCCTCTTAAGGACCGGGAGAAAGCTCTGGTAAGTCATCCCCCGCTTCCATGAAGACCGAAATACCGAGAACAACATCTCTCGTGCCACCATGAGTTTCCGGAACTCAGTGGCTATCGAAGCAAGGGTCTGTAATGGATGCGAAACGAGCTTTAGATTTTCGTGGAGTGCAGGGAGGCACCGCCTGATATCCGCGGTCCGCAGCACATTGTTCAAATCGAAGAATGCCGCTTCATGGGAATCTGAAAACAGGGCCTCGACATCAGGGCCCGTGATTTTTCGGCGTTCCCCCACATATCCGACCAGCTTTCCCAGTTCGCTCTCCAGTTGTCTGATCTCTTTTCCGGAACGGGAGTACATCTTTTCTATAGCCTCTGGAGCTATCTCTTTGCCCGCTCGGCTCAGCACATCGCGCACGCGCTCTTCAAAGAAGCCTTTCTCAAGTCCAGTACCCGTACTTTTCCTGCTGTACGGAGCACTCAATGACGTGTCCTTTCTGTTCTACCGTTTTGAAGATCTTTTTACGCTTGTCGACCGCCGGCGCGGTGAACACCAGGACGGTCTCTTCAGGAAGGGGGGAAAGAACCAGGTCCTCGATCAGCGCTTCGTCTCCCGTTACCCCGGCCGACCGGCCGCCTTCCAGAAATGCCTCTGCCAAACGTGCCAGCGTTGCTCTTTCATCCGGTCTGGCCGAATCTCCAAGTATCTGGTTTACCCACTCGGGATCATCTTGAACGTCCGCGGGTCCCAAACCGGCGAGATTCAATAGTTGGCCCATCGTTCTGAAGGCCGCTTTTCGTTCACCGGCTTTCCAGGATTCAATGGCTTTGGCAGCAAGTTTGCGCTCATCGGTACGCCCCATGAAAAGCGTCGTCTGCTCTATCACGATCACGCGTGGCCCGCCGAAAAGAGATGGGGTGCGTACATCCGATAAAAGGCCGGCCGCGTCAAGACTGACCCCATCAAAGATCATCAGATTGGTGGCTCGGAGTTTAGGATCGAGGAAATCGTCCACAAGCTTGTTCACCTGCTCTTTGACGAGGAATTCGTCGCCAAAAAACAAATAGATGCCGCCGAGAGACTTCGCGCCCTCTGAATTGGAAGCTTTCTTTTTCATGGACAACGTGCCTGCCATCCTGCTGGGCTGGCGGTCAAAGTTCTTCAACTACATGCCGTAGTCAGGCTGTTCATCAAACTGTACAATCTGGTGTGAAGTCATATTAGCCAACTTCTTGCACTACGCAAGGTAGTCCCTACGCGCTAGCAGGATGCTAGCTTCCACCCCCTTGTGAAAAACGGATATTCGTGATTGCTGGGTCCGGCTGCCAGAGACGTCTACTTCTGTTCAACCTTCTCTTTAGGGACTTCGCCGGACTGTGTTGTTTGAGGCGGCGGCGGTTCGTCTGTCTCCAGGGACTTCTTGAAGATTCTGATCCCTTTGCCTATTCCTCCCATGATTTCCGGAATCTTCTTGCCACCAAAGATCACAACGACAATGATAAGAATGAGAATTAGTTCCCAAGGACCCGGCATCATGGGGTATCCTCTCTATCTATAGGGATTTTGTATCTTTTTTTGAACTTTCAGCTTTTCTCGGGGTCATTATATGCAAAATAGCGAAATCGGTCAAATGTTCCTCTGGGATGGAAGGCCGCGCGAAATGCGACGGTCATGTCGGATTGTGGACAGTGCTGTAACAGCCTGAAAGGACTGAGTCCTTAGCATGAGGGGGAGCAGAGAGGGTGTCCAATTCCGAACGCACACAAATCGGGGCGATGAGAAGTGCATCGGTGTAAAGGATTAATATAAGTCTTTTTTATGGCTTTGTCGTGATTTGGCACTTGGGTTGCAGAAGGAGAGGGCATGAAAAACACTAAGGAAGGCATCATGAGCCAGAACAGCGATAAACTGGAACAGTGCACCGAACGGCAAGAAGAAGTAATAGCAACCCTTATCAATCCTATTCATGTCTTTTCAGGCGCGGTCTCGCCTAGGGACTATATAAACGCACAAAAACGGCTACTCCGGGACTTTGGTGAGGACATCTATTTCAATTGGCAACTGGAAATTCTTCACGCCGAAATTGCCTCGATCATCGAAGAGATTAAGCTGGAGAATTCGGGTCCTCGCCCCAACACCGATGTAGTGGGTCAAGCCTAAACCCATCGCGGTGAAAAAGTCCCGTAAAGCAATATAAGGAGACTCAGGCAAACGGGCATTTCACTAATCCATCTATCTAACTCCGTGGAAGCAGGGCTTCCTCATGGAGGAAAAGGTCGGCGGAGAGACGGAGGATTCAAGTCTTCCGTCTCACATACCACGGAATAGGCTTTTTTTGGGCCGGGAATCCCAACCCCTCACAGTTCCCGGCCTTTTTTGTTTTCTGCAAAGTCGTCCCTCTCCTTACCCGGCAGCCCCAATCTTGATATAACGAGTGGTGTGGCATCACTTCATTGGAGATTTCATTAACCACGGAGGAATCCAATGTTCAGAGTCTCGGACGATTGGAAGAGGGCCTATCCAGGGGCGCACGCAGGAATCCTGGCCATGCGCAACGTCACCAACCCCTCCCGTCACCCCGAATTGGATCACCAGAAAGAGGAATTAGAAACCGATCTCCGTACCCTGTTCAAAGAGCCTGACTCTCTGAAATCGTTGGGGCCGATTAAAGCCTACCAGGCCTAT
This sequence comes from uncultured delta proteobacterium, assembly GCA_963809365.1. Taxonomy (GTDB): domain Bacteria; phylum Desulfobacterota; class Desulfomonilia; order Desulfomonilales; family Desulfomonilaceae; genus CAWBBA01. The sequence goes on from CAWEJR010000018.1 coordinate 112,284, forward strand.
TTCAAGCGTTTCAAGAAAACATACCATGTCTTTCAGCAATTGGAATCCGTGATTTTCAAAGGTAAGCCTATCCCGCAAGTCGCGGCCCTGGTTGAAGCCATGTTTATGGAAGAGCTGAGGAATATGCTGCTCACAGCAGGGCACGACCTAGACTCGGTCCAGATACCACTGAAACTTGACACTGCCAAAGGGAATGAAAAATACACACGGATGAACGGCCAAGAACAGGTGCTGAAGGCCGGCGACATGATGATAGCAGACTCTGTTGCTGTGATTTCCAGCGTGATTTACGGCCCCGACAGGCGTACGATGATCACCGCGGCTACCAAAAGAGTCTTGTTTACTGTTTACGCTGTCCCCGGTATTGGTGCGCAAGCCGGTGCGGCAACACCTGGAAGGGATTGAGGCTAATATAAGATTGGTATCACCGGACGCGCAACTGGAGTTGTTGGAGGTCTACGGTACCGAATA
>CAWEJR010000019.1:0-58030 GCA_963809365.1 uncultured delta proteobacterium
GAAAAACTCGCGGGTGTGGATAAGGTCCACGGCATCGTGGGCGGGTACGGGTCTCATTTGGTGGGGCCTGCATCCGAAGCGGCGGAACGGTACGACACGCCATACATGACCACGGGCGCTGTGGATACCAAACTTTCGGCCAGGAAGTTTAAGAACTTCTTTCGGTTGAATAACATGCCGGGGTATGCAGCGGCTCAATCGGGCGCTCTCAAAGAGGTGCTAGGGGCAAAGAAGGTCGGCATTCTGTACAACAGCGTGTCTGCTACGACGGAGATCGCCGAACACCTGAAGGCCCAGTTAATCAGCGCGGGCATTAAGGTGCCCGTCTTCGAGAAGTTTGAGAAGGGGACGACAAACTTCAAGCCCATTCTTCTGAAGCTCAAGGATGCCGGGTGCGACGTTCTTCTCGTCGAGGGATATTTCCCGGATTATGTCGGAACCATAAAGGATGCGAAAATCCTTAAACTTCCAGTGAAGGCATATTTCGGCGCCTGGGGCATTGGGACACCGGAGTTCACCCGTGAGTTGGGTCCCATGAGCGAATACGTGTACGGTACGTCGGTGTGGGAGATGGGAACCGCCCCAAAAGAGGCCAAGGAAGAAGAGACGGCCTTCGTGGCCGACTATAAGGCTAAGTTTAATGAGGAACCCTCCTACATCGCCATGCTCGGATACCTTTCAGCGAAGTTCATGCTGGAGGCAATCTCCAAGGGCGGCGGAGAATCGGGAGCGTACAGCTCTGAGAAGACTCGGACAGTCCTTCGGGCGCTGGACACAATGAGCCCCTTAGGCCGTGTAGCATTTGACGAGAAGGGTGATCCCAAATATTTCGTGGCGGTGCTGTTTCAAACACAGAAGGGGAACCAGGTGGTGATTTATCCCAAGGACCGCAGCACCGGAGCCGTTGTATATCCCGCGGTTCCCTGGGGCGGAAAGTAGGACAACTGGCGCCGGCGGTGAACAGATGCCTGTGAGAGCTGAAACGGAGAAGAGGGCCAGCAGTTGATTTCTGCGACTACGATAATTCAGTCAATCCTTTCCGGCGTGGCAGAAGGGACCAACTATGCCCTGTTTTGCCTAGGGCTTGCCTTCGTGTTTGGCATCATGCGGATCATCAACCTGGCTCACGGTGAATTTCTAGTGCTTGGGAGGTTACATTGCTTATTGGCTCCTGGTGAAATGGGGTGTCAATCCGGTGCTTGCCATTCCCATTGCTGCGGGAACGGCCGGAGCAGCAGCCCTGCTTAGTTACCGGATCTTCCTTCAGAGGATTCGGAGCAGCTCCGAGCTAAACACTCTCATCCTGACTTTCGGCCTGGGGATCTTTTTGTCTAATCTATTTCTCCAGCTATGGACTGCCGACATCCGGAGCATCGGGGTTGATTGGATGGAACAGCCTCTGACGTTTTTCGGCATCTACATTAGTCTGGGGGAAATCATAGCTATTGTGATCTCGCTGGCCGGGGTCCTGGGACTGCACTTCTTCCTGACTCGCAGCAAGCTGGGCATGGCCATACGCGTGACCGCTATTGATCGCGACTCGGCCGCATTGGCTGGAATAAATGTGGAGCGAGCCGATCTCATTGCTTTCAGCGTGGGCGGGATGCTGGCCGGTGTGGGCGGACCGCTCCTGGGGATGCTTGCCCACATAAACCCCGGCGCCGGCGTGGCTATTACCGTCAAGGCGTTCATCCTCACGGTTCTGGCAGGGGTCGGTTCCATACCGGGACTGATTGTTGCCGGCATAATCCTGGGAGTCGGTGAGGCCATGACGGTCACCTTTGTTAACGCTTCGTATCGAGAGCTGTTCGGCTTCGTCCTCTTTCTCATCATCCTGTTGGTTCGCCCCTACGGGCTCTTCGGAAGGAGGCTGTAAATGGCACTCTTCCGGGGGCCCTTGTTGTCTGAGGCAACGGCCGCTTCGCTGGTACTGGGGATAGTAGTGATTATCCCCTTTATGCTCTCCTTCAATCCGTACTATGTCAGTATCTTCATTTCCGCCTTGATACTGGGCGCTGTGTCCATTTCATGGAACCTCCTGGCGGGAGTGTGCGGCCAGGTTTCGTTCGGCCATGCAGCTTTCTTTGGAATCGGGGCCTATGCCTCAGCAATCCTGGCCACCAGGGCAGGATGGGATCCGTATATCGCGATCGTCGGCGGGGGAGTGTGCGGGGCTCTTGGATCTCTGGTTATAGGAATCCCCGCGTTTCGTCTCCGGGGCCCGTATTTTGCGCTCGCGATCTTAGGGTTTGCGGAAGTGATGAAGCTGGTGACCTTGAACATGACCTGGCTCACTGAAGGCTCGCAGGGAATCATGAGCATCCCGCCGCTACCGGCGATTCATTTGGGTTCCTTGACCCTGGATTTCTACATTTCCAGGACCACAAATTATTACATGGCCGCGGTTCTTATGTTTGCCATTTACCTCACAGTCTATTTCATACGTCGGTCCAACATCGGTTTGGCAATGGCGGCGGTCCATGGCGACGAGGAGACCGCGGCCGGTATTGGCGTGGATGTGGTCCGAACCAAAGCATTGGCGCTGGTTGTCTCCGCCTTTTGCACTGCAATCATGGGGGCGTTTTACGCTCATTACGTCCGCTTCCTGACGCCCGATACGGCTTTCGAAGGGTCCTGGTCTGTAATGCCGATAGTGGCATCCCTCTTTGGGGGGATGCAAACCCTTATCGGGCCTATGGCTGGGGCGTTGGTCATCACCGGTCTTGACGAGTTTGTTTTCAAGAGATTCTTCGAGACCGGGCACAAGCTCTTCTTCGGGCTGCTCCTGGCTGTGGTCATCGTTTGGGCCCCCACAGGCCTGCTCGGTAATCGCGTCCGAAGAGTCTTCCATGGAGATAAGAAATGAAATCCGTTCGTGTTCCGGTTCAGGTCCCCACGGAATCCCTCACCTTCCCGCTCCGGCAGGCAGCCGACCGTTTCCCTGACAAAGTGGCCGTGGTGGAACCAGAGGTCGGAGGGGCGCGAATGGACGTACGGGGCACTGGAAGACCAATCCTCTGCGTTGGCTGCTTCCCTGGCGGACCTGCAAGTAAACCCGGGCGACCGAGTCGCACTCTGGATGAAAAATAGTGTTCGAATACATTCTTTCGTTCTACGGGATCATGAAGGCAGGCGGAGTGGTGGTACCGGTGAGCACGCATTACGGGGCGCGCGAACTGGCTCACCAGCTACAGGTGACCGGCGCTGTGGGTATTATCGCTACAGAAGAGCGTCTATCCCAGGCGCCGGATCTTAGGGCGGGAGCCTCAAGCCTACGTTTCGTCGTGTCGGACAGCAGCGTGGCGCCACTTTCCGGAGGGCCTATCCCCTTTCATTCGCTTCTTACCGGAACCAAAAGGGTGGATCGGTCCGTGGGAATTGTCCAGCAGGATGCGCCCGCGGTCCTTCCATTTTCCAGCGGGACTACCGGACTACCCAAAGGAGTCATGCTCACTCATTTCAACCTCCTTCACAACCTTTATCAGGTGGTGCAGGCACACGAGGTAACGCCGGACGACACGTTGTTGAACCAGCTTCCATTCTTCCACATCTACGGCATGACCGTCCTCATGGGCGCGGCTGTTTTGGGCGGGGCCAGGCAGGTGGTGGCAAGCCGTTTCCGCCCGATAGATGAGTTCCTTTCTCTGTTTGAGAAGTATCGCCCAACCCTTTTCTTCACGGTGCCGCTGATCCTTCAGGAGTTTTGCCACCATCCGAAGGTTCCGAACATGGACTGGAGCGCCCTCAGGTACGTGAACACGGGAGGCGCTCCGCTTGCGCCGGAGTTGCAGGAGCGTTTCACGCAAATCACGGGTGTGCCTGTTATCCAGGGGTACGGGCTTACGGAATCATCCCCCACCACTCACGTAACACCGCTCAACAGGATCAAGGTGGGATCTATCGGTACTCCATTGTCTCTTACGGAGCATAAAATAGTGGCCCCGGAGACCGGCGAAGAAGTGGAGATCGGAGAAGTGGGAGAGCTGTGGGTGCGGGGGCCACAGGTGATGACGGGATATTATAACGATCCCCAGGCCACGGCGCACACTTTGGTCGACGGATGGCTGCGGACAGGGGACTTGGGACGGCAGGATGAGGACGGGTATGTATACATTGTGGATCGGCTCAAGGAGCTGATCAAATGTAAGGGCTTCCAAGTGGCGCCCGCGGAGATCGAGCACATCCTCCTGGGCCATCCCGACATCCTCGATGCCGCGGTCATCGGCGAGCCTCATGCTGTGCAGGGTGAAGTACCTGTGGCGTACGCTGTGGTACGTGACGGGTCAAAGATATCGCCGGAGGCCGTCATCGAATATGCGGCTGCCGGAATGGCAAAGTACAAACGGCTCTGGAGGGTGGTGTTCACCGAGGCGATTCCTCGCAGCCCCTCCGGTAAAATCCTTAGAAGAGTTTTGAAAGAGTCGCACCTCCAAGCTCAGCAAAATCCCCGCGGGAAAAAGCCGGCTCTCTTAAAGAGACATCACTTATTCGGCAGCGCGTGTTGCTTTTGTGGGGCAGGCTTTCCAGCCTGCCTGTCCTGAAGCGGCAATCGTGGCAGGCTGTCCAGCCTGCCCCATCCGCTGTCTCAAATCACCTTCAGTAAACTTCGCTCCCAAAACTGAATGGATGCCAGCACGTTGGCATAAGATTTGACCTCCTCGCAAAAGCCTGCTAAAATTAGTCAGTTTAAATACTTGCTTGTGGGAACTACTCAATGAAGAATCTACTTTTGGCAGGTAGCATGCTTTTGATTCTAATGATCCCATCTCTAACCCCTGCGGAAGAGCAGGTCAGGGACAGTACGGGCCGCGTCGTGGAAATAAGGCAGTCGTACGGAGGGACATCAGTACGCGTATGACGGCAATAGGAACCCGATTTACACTGCTACGTCGGTACCGGGCGGAAAGGATGCACTTGACTATCGAGACCATCATGGGGTGCACGTCGGGATAGCGGTGCCCGGCACGGCTCAGGACATCCGACAAAAGTGGGGCAGGGGACTGTTCCACCCGGATCAAAATCCCGCGCTACGATGACAAGGCTACGCACGTCACAATGATGGTGGGCCAAAACAAAGAATCGTGTTGTGGATAAATAAGAGCCCATGCGCTCTGGTCAGGAGTGGAGGGGTGAGCAAAATGCTTTTGCTGGGTTTTGTAGCCCACCCCTCACCCGACCGGGGACTCTTTCCTCTTATCCCCGCACATGGGCTTGGTGGAAGGGAAACTTCCAATTTCCTCCCCCTCCTGACAATTTAGTCAATCCACGGGGATTTTAGTTCCAGCCAGGTTCGGCAAAAAAAGAAAAGCCCCCGGCAAAACCGGCGGGCTTGCACTCACGAGTCTTGGAGGTGACCCGCTGAGGCGATACATTAAACTCCGTGAGATTAACAAAGTGACGTCACGGAACGCAAGCATTATTTCGCTGTGATAGCCCGCATTGCATCCATCTATCACCGTAACCTCATCTTAATGTATTACATCAATTACAACATGTAATATGTTTGCAGTAACACATAATTTGTAGTATCGATTCCGTCATCCCTATTGCCCGTCCACTCGGTTTTCGGGCGGCGGGAGGTTGATTTGAATTTTGACGAGGCCCTCCAACTATTCGTGCGGCACCTTGCAACAGAGAAGGTCCGCTCACCACAGACAGTTCGGGCGTACACCTCGGATCTTCAAGGGTTTAGAGATCATCTGGAAGCATCCGGAGCATCAAAGCAGTTGAAAAGCGTTGAAGGGATCGATCCCTTTCATGTTCGTGGATTTCTGGCGACCCGATTCGGGCGTATCAAAAAAGTTTCCGTTGGACGCAAACTTGCGGCTATAAGGACGTTTCTTAGGTTCCTCGTCAGGGAGCGAATCATCTCAAAGGATCCTGCCGCAGGGATTAGAGCGCCTAAGAGCGAAAAGCCCTTACCAAAGGCCCTGAGCGTTGATGAGATTGACCGTTTTTTTTCTCGTAATCCGGAGATGAAGAGCCGCGATCTGGCTGCGTTCGAGCTGCTATATTCTTCCGGCCTGCGCGTGGGCGAGCTGACGTCACTGAAAGTTCAGGATGTTGATCTGAACAACGGCTGGGTACGAGTAATAGGTAAGGGCAATAAGGAGCGATACGTGCCGGTCGGTTCACGTGCCGTGGCAGCCCTACAGGCTTATTTGCCCCTGCGCGCCCATCTTAAAACCCAAACAGGCGGCCTGTACACCAGTGAAGCGTTGTTTCTCAATTCACGAGGAGGGCCGTTGTCTTCCCGCAGCATCCGACGTATACTCAAGTCGTACCTTGATAGCGCCTCCCTGGCAAGGGATGCCTCGCCCCATGCGTTTCGACACTCGTTCGCCACTCACTTGCTTCATGGGGGAGCTGATTTACGGTCGATACAGGAGCTGCTGGGGCATGCCAGTCTGTCCACAACGCAACGGTACACAAAAGCAGACCTGCGCCGCCTAATGGAAGTTTACGACCGATCTCACCCAAGGAGTGGAGCCGCAAAGAAAAATGAAAATGAGCCCTAAGAAAATCCGTTCCACGACCGTTCTCTGCGTGAGACGGGGCGGCAAGGTGGTCATGGCGGGTGACGGTCAGGTATCCCTTGGGGATACGGTGGTAAAACATTCCGCACGCAAGGTGCGACGTCTGGGGAAGGGCGACAATGTCCTCGCCGGATTCGCCGGATCCACGGGAGACGCCCTGACGCTGCTGGAAAAATTCGAGCAGATGCTGGAAAAGTATTCAAACAACCTTACGCGGGCCTCGGTGGAACTCGCCAAAGAGTGGCGGACCGACCGGATGCTCAGGCGGTTAGAAGCCCTGCTCATCGTTGCTGACGCGGAGAAAACCCTACTCCTTTCCGGAAACGGCGATGTGGTGGAGCCCGACGACGGCATCATTGCAATCGGTTCAGGAGGGAATTATGCTTTGGCAGCCGCACGCGCGCTGTCCATGCACACCGAGATGGGTTCGGCTGAAATTGCTCGAGTCGCCATGGCTATTACAGCCGGGATCTGCGTGTACACCAACGACCAACTGGTAATGGAAGAACTGGAAACTGAAGCCAGTTGAGAAAAGACCGAACTGAAGGTCACGAATAACTATGGATACCTTTACGCCTCGAAAGATAGTCTCAGAGTTGGATAGATATATTATCGGCCAAGATAGGGCCAAGAAGATGGTGGCGATCGCCCTTCGAAACCGTTGGCGTCGGCGACAGGTGCCGGAAGAACTGCGTGATGAGATCGCTCCGAAAAACATCATCATGATCGGTCCCACCGGCGTGGGGAAGACGGAAATCGCTCGTCGCCTGGCGAAGCTTGCGCAATCCCCCTTCCTTAAAGTGGAGGCGTCAAAGTTTACTGAGGTCGGTTACGTTGGGCGCGACGTCGAATCCATGATCAGGGACTTAATGGAAATCGGGATCACTATGGTGCGGGAAGAGGAGTACGAGGCCCTCCGCCCCAAAGCGGAGGAGCAAGCTGAAGAGCGCTTGCTGGACATACTTCTCCCAATGAGGTCGCCTCGCAAGATTCGTCGCGCGCAAATAGGCCAGCCGCAGCAGGAGGCGAGCGATGAGATGGAGGTAGCCCAGCGCACCCGCGAAAAGTTTAAGAAGATGCTGCGCAACGGCCGGTTGAACGACCGAGAGGTGGAGATCGAAACACAGGTCAGCGCAATCCCGGTCGTGGAGGTTTTCTCCCCCGCGGGAATGGAAGAGATGGATATCAACCTAAAGGATATGTTCTCCAATATCTTCCCCGGCAAGTCCAAGAGGCGCAGGGTGAAAGTGCCGGAAGCGCTCCATATTCTGGTTCAGGAGGAACTCACCAAGCTCATCGACACCGACAAAGTGACTAAAATGGCCAGGGAGAGGGTCGAGCAGACGGGGATTGTGTTCGTTGACGAGATTGATAAGATTGCAGGATCCCATTCCACCCAGTATGGCCCCGACGTCTCCAGGGAAGGGGTACAGCGGGACTTACTTCCGATAATAGAGGGGTCTACCGTCAATACGAAACACGGCGTGGTTAAGACCGATCACATCCTCTTCATAGCTGCAGGAGCGTTCCACGTTTCAAAGCCGTCGGACCTGATCCCCGAAATTCAAGGTCGATTTCCATTGAGGGCAGAGTTGTCAGCTCTCAGCCGGCAGGATTTTGTACGTATTCTGACGGAACCCAAGAACGCGCTGGTCACCCAGTACGAAGAGTTGCTCAAGACTGAAGGCGTCATGCTGGAGTTTGAGGAACAGGCTATTCTGGAAATCGCGACCATGGCCGAGGAGGTCAACCTCCGAGCGGAAAACATCGGTGCGCGGCGTCTCCACACAATTATGGAGAAGCTCCTTGAAGAGGTTTCATTCGAGGCCCCGGACATGAAAGGAGTGACAGTACGAATTACTCCGGACATGGTCCGTGAAAGGCTCCGTGACATAGTAAAAAGCGACGACCTGAGCCGGTACATACTTTGACACTGTCTCGGCGCCATTGGCAACGAGAATTCTCAGGACGGATGGCCGGAAGGGGAGAGAATTCCCTTCCGGACAGTTCCTTACTATTTCTTGGAAGCCGCCGCGCGTTTTGAAGCTTTAAGCGGGTTGACTTTCAGATTAGTCTCGACTGCCTTTTTTTCGAGGTGGGTAGCAAAGTTGCAGGAACCGCGGGCCCATTTTGAGGCAGGGTTGGGAGCGACGGCGCAGAAGATTGCTTCATCAAAGGTGACTGTCCGGGAGCATCCCTGGCATGTGTCGACGACCGAATGGCAACGGCCGCCGTTGAAATTGCATCCTTTACTGGTCATGAATGCGCACTCGATTCCCTTTTTCAGGGTTATGCACTGCATTTCTTTTCCTCCGGTTGTAATTTAGGGGGTGGGGGGAGAATCCGGCCCTCCCTATTGTTGAATCTCTTAGTATACCATTTGATGGGGAAAGTTCAACACGATTTTGCTATTGAGCAAACTTTTGTTGACGTCCCTGTACCGGAATAGGGTCAGTCCTGATCCACAGCGAATTGTAGGGCGGCCCGTGGCCGCCGTCGGGCACGGCCTGACCTACCAACTGCTTTTGCGGGGCAGTCCCACGCGGCGCGGGACTGCCCCACAGATCGCTGAAATCACCTTGTGTAAATTCACTCCCACCATAACTTAATGCACACTTAGTCCTGATCCACCGGCTCTTTGCAGGTACGACATCGCTTGGCGCCTCGGAAGAGTTCATTGCCACAGTGTGGGCAATGGTACCGATCTATCTCCTGCTCGACCCATTTTTCGGTTCCTAACTCCTTCCAGGCAGGAATAGCCCGCATAATTACTTTCTTGCCGACAGGGATCGGAAAATTCTCGATCAAGCTGCACGGCCAGGAGTCACATTGGTAACAGCCCTCGTAGCTCTTTTCCTGAGCACAAGATCGGACTGGACAGGACTCACAGTATTTAAAGCGCTGGTCCGAAAGGCAGCCGTCGCAAGCTATTTCCTCCGGGGAGACGCCGTAAATAGGTGCCAATCTCTCCTTGAATTTGTCATTGTCATCGCGGTGCGCCGTCAAAATACCGCAAACACCGCAATATAACCCGCACGGAGCCAGCAAATCTTCTCGTTTCATGGTTCCCTCCTCAGTTGAAGGCGGTCCTTTGGAAATCGTTTCTGGATGTTGACCAGGTGAACTTTGGGGAGTTAAACTGCCCAATTCCCAACTGGAAAAGGGCACTTCTTGGCGGCATTGGTTTGCTACCGCGAACAATCACCCTTCGGCAGGTCTCTATCGCGGAACGACACTCACCTTCAGCATGACTCCTCCATATCCCGAACAATCCGCCCCCACATCGGGGCACCGTACCTGTCGCATGAAGGTGAATCCGTTAGGTTCCAGCCCCTCGCTCAACCGTTCATTGATCAGCGCCACGGGCACGACCAGTTGGGATATGAGGTGAACGCACAATCTCTTGGGACAGAGTTTACTGATAAAATTGCCGTCCACATCCAGGACAAACTTATCGCCGATCTTATAACCGGAATTGCAATGCCGCGAAGTCACGACTTCAGCTTCTATGGTATACTTTGCCGCGTCTTCGGCCAGTCTTTCCATCAACCTGAGTCTGGGATCGTCCTCTCGGAAATGTTGAAGATCCGAAGGGCCGTACCCCACTCTGGCACCGAACCTCTTCAGAACCTCTTCTTGTCGTTTGTTCATGTCTGCCTCCCTGACTACATGCCTATGCACAGATCTAGGTCATTACACGAAATTATGACTCTGCACTTCTTGTTCCGCGTCTTTCCTGCAAAGCCGGACCACAGACTTAAGTGCTTCTCCTGTTCTTTTTAATGCGTCCGGGTCCTTGGATGCCTTACACAGGAGCAGGGCCCCTTCAATGGAACTGATCACCAGCCTGCTCAGCGCATCGGAATCGATACGCCACGCTGATTTACTCGCCTGATTGGCCTGATCGAAAAGCTCCACCAAAAACTCATTCCAGAAAAGAAAGAAGCGGTTCACTCCGTCGGAAAGGCTTCTATTGGAATCGCCCAGCTCCTGGGCGAAATTACCAAAAAATCAACACGCCTTGCAGCCCCGTTGAACCGCGTATGCCACCATTCCGTCGATCATGAGTTCGACCTTATTCAAAGGGTCCGTGTCTTGAGTTTTGATACCTTCGAAGTAGACTTTATGCCTGTCAACGGCATGCGCGATGGCCGCGTGGGCAATCCCTTCCTTATTGTCGAAGTAATAGAATAGATTCCCTCTCTTAACTCCCGACGCGGTGCAAATGTCTTCAATGGTCGTCTGCTTGTATCCCTGCCGGTGGAATAATCTGAGAGCACTCTTAACGATCCGGTCTTTTGTTGCTTGTCCTTTGGTCGCCATAAGCGTATTTTCCTATACTGACTGGTTGGTCTAATTTGTTACCCGAAAACCCCAGGTCATGTCAATCTTTTTCATGCGAATCCCGCAATCATTCAGTTGTGGGTGGTTTAGAGGGAGTCTTGCTAACCCCAAGCATCAGTGGGACCGGCGTCGCGTCGGTCTCCGCCCTGGACCGGCAAGATGTCCGGCGGTGCGTCGATTCTGCTCAACCGCAGGGGATACGCGGTTCGGAAACGGTCAGAGAGGTAAAGGCGACAGAACCCGCGGCGCGTCAAAATGCACTTGCGCGTGCGACAAAAGACGCGCGGCATTCACAGCCGCTTTGCCCTTTCTTTGTCGGCTTTTTCTCTACGCAGGAAGGCTCTTTTCAGTTGCCAATCTTTAAATTTGTTGTAGGCCGGCTCCCAGATTAGCAGGGCGCAGACAATGAACAAAATTACCCCATACAGGATTTGGTAGGGCCATTCAATATCTTGCACCATGCCACACCTGACCGAATTATCGGTGCATCATGAATATCGGAATGGCAACTCCGCGTCAAGATTAGATTTTGGGATGTGTCTTATTGTATTATGGAGAGCACCGCTTGGTCAGGTTTTCAGCGGGGTAAGCTTTTACATCTCCGGGAGTCTACAGCCGGTTCCCGGACGGTCTACTGAGGTCAGAGGCGTGAAGAGACGCGTGTACATGGATAATGCGGCCACAACCTTTCCCAAGCCCCCGGGAGTGATCGAGGCCATGGCTCATTTCATGCAAAATATCGGGGCCAATCCCGGTAGATCAAAACACGACCTGTCTCAGGAGGCTTCGCTGATTGTCGAAGGGGGGCGCAAGAAACTGGCCCTGCTTTTCAACATACCCGATGCCAATCGCATCGCATTCACGCTGAATGCAACGGAATCTTTGAACACGGTAATCTACGGGGTCCTGAATCCGGGCGACCATGTGATCATTACACAGATGGAACATAACTCCGTGATCCGACCTGTGCGACATCTAGAGCAAAATGGCATTGTCAGCGTGTCAGTGGCTCCCTGCGACAAGATGGGAGTATTGGACGTTGGGGCCTTGAAAGAATTGATTAGGGATAACACTGCCTTGATAGCACTTAATCATGCCTCAAACGTGTGTGGGACTATCCAGGACGTTGCCGCGGTCAGAGAGGCCGCAGGCCGCGTGCCGCTGCTACTGGACGCTGCACAGACCGCTGGGGCTCTCCCGATCGACGTGCAAGCGTTTGGGGGTCGATTTCCTCGCTTTTACAGGACACAAAGGATTGTATGGGCCTCAGGGAACGGGTGGACTCTACGTCAGGGAGGGCCTTCACATCAGGCCGTTGAAACGCGGCGGGACCGGCAGCGCATCCGATCAGGAACAACAGCCTGATTTTTTCCCGGATGCCCTTGAAAGCGGCACACTGAATAATGTCGGCATTGCGGGTCTGGGGGCCGGTCTGGACTTCGTCATGGAAACAGGGGTGGACACTATTAGACGCCACGAAATGAAGCTATTGGAGAGCTTTATTGAAGGGCTCATCGACGTGCCAGGAATCACCCTGTACGGCCCGCTCGATCCTGAAGCACAGATGCCCATCCTCTCGGTCACCTTCGATCAAGCGCTACCCGACGGGCTTCACGTCTCCTACGGCGGATGCGGCGGGCGATCCATACCCGCGACCTTTGAGACCATTCATCCGGAGGAAGCCGGGACAATATTGCAGGACGAGCACGAGATCTCTGTCCGTGTGGGCCTTCACTGCGCTCCGTTGGCTCACAAGGCCCTGGGAACATTCCCGGACGGGACGGTAAGATTCAGCCTCGGGTACTTCAACACCCTGGAAGAAGTGGCGATCGCAGTGGACGCAATCAAGAAGATAGCGGAAAAGGGATGAAAACAGATGAGACCGTCTCAAAACCACGTACGGGTCGTGAATCGCAGCGCGAATAGCCCCTCACCCTAGCCCTCTCCCAAAGGGAGAGGGGACAGCATCGTGGCTCCGAAAGGCTCCCTCTCCCCAAGGGAGAGGGTCGGGGTGAGGGCAAGAAAAGACATGCAACCTGGTATCGAGGCACGATTCGGAATCCCGCCGACAGGTTTGAGACAGTCTCAGATTAAAATCCCGCTATAACAAATTACTTTTCCCGGACCTGCTTCCGTTGCGATTCCTTCGCGCCCAACCGATTTATCATGGTGGCCGCGTACGCGGCGCCGAATCCGTTGTCGATATTTACCACCACGACTCCGGGCGCGCAGGAGTTGAGCATGCCCAGAAGCGCGGCGATACCGCCGAACGATGCGCCGTACCCGATTGAAGTCGGCACCGCGATGACAGGTCTGTCCACGAGCCCGCCGATGACGCTCGGCAGTGCGCCTTCCATGCCAGCTACGGCAATAATCACAGATGCTGAACGTAGCTTCTTGTTGTTGGAAAGAAGTCTGTGAATCCCCGCGACCCCAACGTCATACAGTGTGTCTACTCTGTTCCCAAGCGTGTACGCGGTGACTTTGGCCTCCTCCGCTACTGGAATGTCGGAACTGCCCGCGCACACCACGAGCACTGTTCCTCTGCCGACCGCCTTTTTCTTCTTGCTCGAGTACAGGAGAGTCCTCGCCTCCGCGTTGTGTTCGAGCCCGGAAGTCTCTTTAAGAATCTCACGAGCCTTGTCGCCATCGACTCGAGTAATCAGCACGGTGTCTTGCCTGGCCTGAAGGCTTTTGAAAATCCCGATTATCTGTTCGACCGTCTTTCCCTGGCCGAAGATCACCTCGGGAAAACCGAGCCTCACAGCCCGGTGGTGATCCACGCAGGCAAACCCGAGATCCTCGGTCTGAAGGTCTTGAAACATGCAGCCTGCCTCCTCGGGGAGCAAGCGGCCCTCTTTGACGTCTTCAAGTATTTTGATCAGCCGCGGTCGATCCAAACTCTTTCTCTCCACAACAGCAGAAAACCTGCTGTGATCTTGGCCGGGGTTTGACAAAGGATCCGCCACACAGGGACGGTCCGATGCTTTTCTTGCGGGGAACGATTCTCGGCGGAACGGGTGGGGCAGCAGACAAAGGAAAGCCCCGGAAAGGAGGATGAGAACCGGGGCTTCGCATGGAGAAAAGGTATGTTGAGCAGCGGGCTACGCCACCCGCTGGTTTCCAAGGCTTAAACCATGATTCTGAATAGTTGTCAAGAGAATTTAAAGTTATTTCTAGAAAAAATCTCATTTTATAAAACCTTATTATAAGGTTTAGCAATTAACACCTGATAATTACAGGATATAATGCCGTATCACATAAGAGACCGGATGATGTCCGCTTTCCCCACAACGCCCACCAACTTCCCCCCTTCAATTACCGGTAGGGTATACAACCTCCGTTCGCTCATGATTCGCGCCACCTCGGACAAGTCCGTGTCCGGGCTAATGCTGATCGCCGGCTTGGAATAGATGTCGCCGACCGTGGTCGCGGCAAGTCGTTTGAACTCCTTCTGGAGGCGCCAGGGATTCTCCATGGGTATGACAGAGTCCAGTATCACAAACACAGTGGGTATGTGCAAGGGCTTGTTCTGGTTGACCAAATCCGATTCGCACACCACGCCCAGGACATTTCCTTTGTCATCAACCACCGGCACACCGTTGATATGCTTTTCGGAGAGTATCGTGGCGAGTTCGCGCAGCGTAGTCTCGGGGGTCACGGTAATTACGTCACGGGTCATAACATCTGCTACCTTCGGCATCTCTTCCTCCTGGTCATCTCACGCAGCTTTGCAACATGGCAGGAACAGGGCAAAGCTCGTTTTACTGTTGTGTGCCCCGGATTACATGGGATAATGGCTGAATCCGGAGAGGGGGTGTTCCCCATATTAAGGAGGATACCATGAAAAGTTATCGGAAGGAGTTATGGTTCAATGTGCCCAAACGGAGAGGGTTCGTTAACATAACGAGGGAAGTGGAGAGCGCCCTTTCGGAGAGCGGTGTCTCAGAAGGGCTTCTGCTAGTTAATGCAATGCACATTACCGCATCCGTCTTCATCAACGACGATGAATCGGGCCTGCACCAGGACTACGAGAGATGGCTGGAAGAATTGGCCCCCCACGAGCCCATCAACCGGTATTTGCACAATCGGACCGGCGAGGACAACGGTGACGCTCACCTGAAAAGACAGATCATGGGCCGCGAGGTTGTGGTTGCCATAACCGGGGGGAAACTCGACTTTGGGCCCTGGGAACAAATCTTTTACGGGGAGTTTGACGGTCGCCGGAGAAAGCGCGTACTGGTGAAGATTATCGGAGAATGACCGCAGAGTGCGCTAGGTTGCCATCGAACGCCCATTTCCAGCGTTGAAATGCCGAGCCATTCGAGGGCGGGTCCCTTCGGGGACGCTAGCCCCTTTTTGCCCCGAAGGGGCAGAGTGTGAGTAGCCGTGGGTTTCAACCCACGGTAGGAATAGGTAAACGCGAGGTCTCACCATTTCACGTTACACGCAGATCTACTATCATATCGTCTTCTCCACCAAGGACAGGGCACCCGTATTGGCCCAGGCAGGTCGTGAAGACCTTTTTCGCTATATCTGGGGAATAATTCGCGAAACAAAGAGCCGCCTATATCGTATAAACGGGACATTGGACCATGTGCACCTTCTCACAAGTCTCCATCCCACCGTTTCCCTTTCCGACTTCGTGAAGGTGGTCAAGGGCAAGTCATCATATTGGATCAAAAAGAACCACATCTTCCCCGATTTCTCCAATTGGCAGGACGGATATGGCGCATTCACTCATTCGTCGCAAGACAAAGACAGGCTGATCGACTACATCAAGCGCCAGGAAGAACACCACAGGAGTGTGCCTTTTGGCGATGAGTTCAAACATTTGATCGTTGAAGCGGGCGTCGAATTTGATGGAAGGTAGTTGATACCGGGAGGATGAGGTTTGATCGCTCCTTTCCGTGGGTTGAAACCCACGGCTATTCAATCTACGCCCCTTCGGGGCAAGCCGCCTTGCAGCACGCGGGGATGTGGTGAACCCTGCGCTTCGCAGGGGAACCGCATCGCTCGCGAAAGACTCGGATGATGCGGTTCCTCCGGATCATGTCCGGGGCTCACCACATCCTACTGACTTCTGTGTGGTGTCCCTTTCCGTGGGTTGAAATCTCGCGTCCCGCGGCGACCATTTCACGCTACGCAGAGCAAAGTGTTATGTGGCCTTCTTTTGCGCCTCACGAATGATTTGATAGACCTGCTTGGGATTGTCGATTGTATCGAGACGAGGGCCAGTGAACTGCTCCATGCCGGGCCAAGCCATGCCGCCAAACCACGAGGCGAATGGGAAAGAACTGCCAAATGAAATTGAACCAGTACCGTCTCGTGATTCCGTGAGCGAAAGGTCCGAGAGCGTGCGAAGAAACAAAGACTTTACCTTCTGTTGAAGCAACCCGGAAATGATGATTACTCTGTCGGTGGTTACAGCGTAAAATATCTTCTCTCGCTGTTTGGCCTCAACGTAGAACCTGCCGATGATCAGGTAAGCACCGATAACGACGAAGGGAATGCCGAACAAAGCAAAGAACGGAGGTGCTTCACTTGTAAGGACGCTGTATTCCCAGAAGAATGCAAAGCCGCCCCACAACAGGCTGAAAGGAATCATGAAGGCGTCGGAGCCGCGGAGCATAACGCCCTGCTTGGGCTGACCCGACCACAGGATACTTTCTCCTGATTCCAGATGGTTCTGGATTACCAGCGATGCGTTGTTATTCATTAGATCCTCAATCACACATAATACTAATTCGCATTCCGTCATGGAACTCTGAGATGCGGAAGGTTCGTCATTCCCGCGAAGGCGGGAATCCAGTCTCCTCTGCCGCATGCCTTTCCTGGATTCCCGCCTTCGCGGGAATGACGAGTTAGCGGCTTCTCGTGCTTGTTAGACCCTATGTTACTCGTTTGAACGCACATTCGTATAAATACCCAAGTTAATGCGCGGAGCCGGCTGGAGCGCATGTTAGGTCTCATATTGCGTCATGCGTTGAAGCAGCGCCTGGACGTGATCGCGACGGTCGCTGAAATCGATGAGCGGTGTCACTCGCGTATCAGCGACCATCCACAAGGGAAGGCTGGAAACGAGCTGGTCAAGCTGCTGGGTTGTCTCCACATCAGCGATGAAGCGGAGCGCGATGCGTCCGGCTACTGGTCCGCCTGCCACTATGAGGCCTTGTTGAGCAAGCTGTTCGGCCTTGTCGAGTGTCGGGAAAATAATGCCTTCGATGAAGGCGCGAGCGGTGTCTTCGGTAAATGGCTGGCCTGTCTTGAGATGGTCAAGCTCGACTAGGAATTTCATTTCAATATCCTTTCATTTTGCAATTCGCGAATGACGCCTAATAATGATTATGCAGTCTGTATAATCCCGGTCAAAGACCGTCAACCGGGCTTCGGAGGCCGTGGCCGCCTCGATTTAGAACAGCGAATGCCTGAATGTGGGCCGGTCTGCTCGTTTTGTCAATCCTGCCTTTGGTCGGCATCTGCGCTAGCCGGCCGCGGGCCAAGGAGCCTCCGGGAAAACCAACACACGTGGTCCCCCCGTCCGGTTAATGTGCTGCTATGCGTCCTTCAGATATCTATAATACCGCATGACATACTCGTTTGATCTATTGATCTGTCTCTCTATTTCATCCCAATGGTTTCCCGCCCCTACTTTCTTCAACAACCTGACGTACTGCTTGTATTCGTGCGGCACATTGCCAGTCAGGAGCATATTGACCAACCGTTTCCTCACCCTCTCTTGTTCGTCCGGAGTGAGTGCAACCCGTCGTAGTGCCCTCGCTGTGTTTGATTTCAAAATCTTTCCAAACGGGAATTTGCCGTCTTCTTCAATGAATTCTATGCCGAGTCGCTTGCAGGCTGCATCACCCTTTTCGATACCCTCAATGACTCTTTCCATCACTGGATATATCCACTTCTTCTCACCACTCACATGTTCTCGCGGTCGCAGATCTAGTGGCTCACTAACCTTTTGTTCTTTGCAGTACTGGGAATAGCGCCGGAGGATCTCATCCTTCAACCACTTCCCTTCGCCATTATAGTCGATTATTTCCATCACCTTGATGCCGTATAACAATGATTATGCAGACTGTATAAGCCCGGTCAAAGCCCGTCAACCGGGCTGTGGACGCCGTGGCCGCCTCGATTTGGAACAACGAATGCCTGAATGTGTGCCAGCCTGCTCGTTTTGTCAATCCTGCCTTTGGTCAGCATCTGCGATAGCCGTCAGAGGTGAAGGACATGGAAATGGCCCGCGGTTATTTCTTCGGATAGTGTTCATGGCGTTTGCGGAGCCATGTGTCCACCAGAAGGGCCGGAGTTGGTCAAGAACTAGCGGCACCCGCAATCTCTGGACATTCGAGTAGCGGGCGAAGGACCTGGTAAGCCGCCGCGAATGATCCGCTCTCGGGCCTTGTTAGTTGGCGTTGATTTTTTTAACGTGGACACTAGTCCAGTTCCAATTGACCGGTTGCGCTTGGAAGTCTGGGAGGTTGGACTTGATCACGTTCTGTATCTCTGTCGTCAAGGTGTCCAGATTCTGCCGAAGTTGGTCGATGTCAACAGAAGTCAGATCGAAGGCAAACTGAGAACGCGTCAGCCTGAACTTCCGCGGTGAACTCAGCTTGATGGTTACGTCGTAACGGCCCGCCTTCCACCAAAATGAGTTCTGTCGAATATCGGTGAGTTCAAACAGCTCTTTGCTAGACAGAACCTTCGAGACGTAGTCTGACGTGCCGCTGCGCTTCAAAAAATTGAACTGAGCCACAAGGCGTGAAAGTGCCGGCCGATCAGTCTCATGGTATCGGGGCTCCTGGAATCGAACGAACTTCTCCACCAGCGATTCGGTCCCGATCTTCAGTGCGATTGGCACCTGATCGCGGCTGACCACCTGCCGGTTCCCCGCGTCGTCCCTGATTTCGCTGAAGGTCTCGCTCAGGCCAGACCAGCGAAATGTCCTCGCATCGCCGTCCGTATGCCGCACAGCCAATTCGAACCCGTCGATAATGGCATCCTTTCTGTCAGAGGCGAACGCCATGCGGACGTTGAAGATGGGCCCATAGGATGTGAAACCTACTTCCGCGTACCTGTCTGGGACGATGGTGATCTTCGGCGTGACGAACCGGCGGTAGATCCAGGCTGCAATTTGGGGCAGCCACGCCGCGGCGCCTATGTAAGCCGCAAGTTCTGCTGCTGTCATGTTGCACCAGTCTATCTAAAAAGAATTCGGGCTAACGTTTGAGTCCAGCGGCCTCCGCAGGCGGACCGCTGTAATGAAAGGTTAGAAAACGTTCTTGGTGAGCCACTCCGCCCCTTGAATGAGTTCTTCGACCTGCTCCTTTGTTGGCTCTGTGCCCTTCTTGTGAGAACAGAGATTGCGCAGGTCCGCAAGGAACGAAATCTTGCGCCAAGCTGGTGTATCGACGACTCCCGCCGCCTTGAGTGGATAGTTTAGGTCAGCAATGGTGGGATTCTTCTTCGTTACCTTGACGCCACGGTTAGCGGCCACCTTCTGAAGATGCCCTTCGATGACCACACCCACAAGCGCTCCACCAGCACGAAGGCTGACCTTGGCTAGTCGCCTTGCCACCACAATCTCGCTGTCTTGCAACTCCGCATAAAGCTCACCCTCAATGTCTGCGAGCAGTGAGCCAACCCGTTCAGTAAGCGAGGCTAAGATCGTGAGCTGGTTAAAGAAACAGTTGAGTGTCTCACTTCGGGTATCAAAGTCCGGGTAGTGCGCTTGGGGAGGGGCTACATTTTTTATATAGTCTTGGATTACGTAGGTGCCGTATCCAAGTGTCGTCCGCTTAGGATCAATTTCGTAGTAGCTGCGGAACTCTTGGATGCGATCCGGCGCAAGCCATGCGACTGCCTTCAATGCCTTGGAGTACCAGCGCTGGTATTCGAAATTAAACTGTTCCTGTCCGCTCTTCTGGAACGCCTGCAATAGCTTGCCGCCTTCTTGACAGAGCGCCGTCAGTTCCTTGCGGATGCTCTCTCGTTTCGACATGAGCCTCCTAACCCCCGTTTAGATGGCTTCCAGACAAACCGCTTTTGGGTTTTGCTTCCAGAAAATACGCTGCTTCCGTCTTCGCGTAAACCTGTTCACCGCGATGGCTCGAGAGGCATATAGCCTGAATCCATAAGCTACCGTTTGCCGCTGAAAACGACAACCGTCAAATCGCCCCCCATCTTGTGCGGAATTAAATATGGCTGTACCCGCCTCTCCCATGGACTTCCCCTCCCTACCGATACAAACCGGCTGACTCACGAGGCGTAATTGACCCTGATTTTAACTGTGTCGGAGCATATCCCCCGGTTGTGGCCCTGTCAAGAAGTATCGGCAACGGGTAGTGTCCCAATTTGAATCATCTTCTAATCTGGATGGTCGATTCGGGAGTCAGCCTTCTAGCGACGTTCGTGAACATTGAGCTGTATTTCTTCCTTTAGGACTGCCGCTTGCTGGTCAGGATCAAGTTGCTTGAAGGCTTCTCTATAGGCATTGGGTTCACCTTCTGCCAGGACTGCCCCTGTACCGATCAATTCTGCTTTGTCATTAACCAGTGTCCACTCATATTCCTCTTTCATGAATTTTCCTCCTGACCTTACCCGATGATAGTGTCCTAATTTGGCGCACCTTGGGCGGCCAGTACACTAAATTAGGGCACTGCCCGGCATGGGGTAGTGGTGATAGCCTTGTGATGTCAGCCAGTTGTCACCCTCCCCCTTCCCCCTCCCGTCGAGAGAGGGGATTAGGAAACCCTCGCCCCTGTCGGGAGAGGGCAGGGTGAGGGGAACTTCCGGATCATGATGCTCGCCTATTTTAACCCCTATAGGAGTTCTCGAAAGCAATGACCGATTTACTTGTGGGTGCCACTGCTGGCTTGTCCAGCAGTGCAAGCATAGAAAACACTGCTGGACAAGCCAGCAGTGGCACCCAAACCATCATTCCCCTTTGTCACATGCCGACGATAAGGACAGAACTTTTGACAACCGATATATGCCCGGAGAGGGTCAGGGTGAAGGGACATTCATACCACCATTGCACCCGTTTCACAGGTCCTGACCGAGTTTCAGCTTGCCGCTAATTCTCTCGCTACAAATCGGAGATGATCCCCCTCCGGCTCTGCCTCGATTGTCGCTCCTGGACGGAATTTGCCCCCGAGAATATCCAGCGCCAGAGGATTCTCGATGAGCCGCTGAATAGCACGCTTGAGGGGCCGCGCGCCGTACGCGGGATCGTACCCTTCGGCTGCGAGCATATCTCGTGCTTGCGGGTCAAGGACCAGCGTGAGCTTGCTGTCGGCCAGCCGCTTGTTGAGCCGCCGCATTTGAATATCCACGATCTGCTTGATCTGCTCTCTGTCCAGAGCATGGAAGATGATCACATCGTCCAGCCGGTTCAAGAACTCCGGTTTGAAGTGCATCCTGAGCGATTCCATGACACTCCGGCGCATCTTCTCTTCGTCTTTTCCCGCATAGTCTCGGATCTCCGACGGAGCCGATGTTGGAGGTCATGATAATTATGCAGTTCTTGAAATCGACAGTGCGCCCCTTGCCGTCGGTAAGCCGCCCGTCATCGAGTATTTGCAGCAGAGCGTTGAAAACCTCGGGATGGGCCTTTTCAATTTCGTCGAAGAGGACCACTGAATAAGGGCGCCTTCGAACAGCCTCCGTCAGGTATCCCCCCTCCTCATAGCCGACGTATCCCGGAGGAGCCCCG
Organism: uncultured delta proteobacterium; assembly: GCA_963809365.1. Lineage (GTDB taxonomy): Bacteria > Desulfobacterota > Desulfomonilia > Desulfomonilales > Desulfomonilaceae > CAWBBA01. The sequence continues at coordinate 21,604 of CAWEJR010000019.1, forward strand.
ATAAGTCGCGCAACCGAATGCCTTTCCATGTACTCGGACATGTCGATCCGCACCATTGCTTGTTCATCATCGAAGAGGAATTCCGCGAGGGCTCGTGCAAGTTCGGTCTTGCCAACTCCGGTGGGCCCCATGAAGATGAACGAACCGATCGGCCGATTCGGGTCCTGTAAGCCGGATCGCGCCCGCCGCACAGCATTCGCAACGGCAACTATTGCTTCTCGCTGGCCGATTACACGCTGCCCGATTCTTTCCTCAATCCTGAGCAGTTTGTCGACTTCGCCTTCCAGCATTCTGGAGACGGGGATACCGGTCCACTTTGCCACTACCTCGGCTATATCTTCCGGTCCCACTTCCTCTTTCAAAAGGCCGCCATCATGCTGGATGAGAGTGAGTTCCTCATTTTTGTCCTTAATGTCCTTTTCCAACGATATGAGCATGCCGTATTTGAGTTCAGCGGCTTTGCTCAGGTCGCCTTCCCGTTCTGCTTTGATCGCTTCGGTCTTGGAACGTTCGTACCTTTCCTTCAGTTCCCTTATCGCAGTTATGATTTCCTTTTCCTTGTGCCACTGCGTCTTGAGCAGGTCCGATTGGGAGGTCAAGCGCTCGATTTCAGCGCGCACCTTCTGGAGTCGTTCTTTGCTGGTCGGGTCGGATTCCTTGTTGAGGGCTTGCTGCTCAATTTGAAGCTGGATAATACGCCGGTCTATCTCGTCGATTTCCGTAGGCATCGAGTCTATTTCAATTCTTAGCTTGGACGAAGCCTCGTCTATGAGGTCGATGGCCTTATCCGGCAGGAAGCGGTCGGTAATGTACCGGTGAGATAAAGTGACCGCGGCTATTATTGCCGCATCCTGAATCCTGACGCCATGATGCACTTCATATCTCTCTTTGAGACCTCTCAGGATCGAAATGGAGTCCTCCACGGAAGGTTCGGCCACGTAAATCGGTTGAAATCGACGTTCGAACGCGGGATCCTTTTCAATGTGTTTCCTGTACTCGTTGATCGTTGTAGCGCCGACGCATCGGAGTTCACCGCGAGCAAGAGCTGGTTTGAGCATGTTGGACGCGTCAATTGCCCCTTCGGCCGCGCCGGCCCCGACCAGCGTGTGCATTTCATCGATAAAGAGAATGATTTCGCCCGCGGAGCCCGGTAACCTCTTTGAGGACGGCTTTGAGTCGATCCTCAAACTCTCCGCGATACTTCGCGCCGGCCACAAGCTGTCCAATGTCGAGCCCCAACACTCGCTTTCCTTTGAGTGTTTCGGGAATGTCACCCGACACGATTCTTCCGGCCAGTCCTTCCACAATGGCGGTCTTACCGACCCCGGGGTCCCCTATGAGGACAGGATTATTCTTAGTCCTTCGCGAGAGGACTTGGATGATTCGCCTGATCTCGTCGTCACGACCAATTACCGGGTCGAGCTTCCCTTTGCGTGCAAGCTCAGTGAGATCGCGGGTGAAACGCTTCAGGGCCTGATATTTTTCCTCAGGGGCTTGGTCTGTGACTCTCTGGGTGCCCCGAATGTCGGTTAAGACCTTGTAGATCTTGTCCCTGGTCACTCCTCGGCCGGTGAGAATTCTTGATGACGCGGTTCCCGAAACTTCGGAAAGGGCTATAAGAAGGTGCTCCACGGAGACATATTCATCCTTGAGCTGCTCCATTTCTTTGAACGCGGCTTCAAGGACTGCTCTGAGCCGGTCGGAATAGTACCTTTCCGCAGCGGCCCCAGTCTGCTTGGGCAAGCCTTCCACCGCGTGAAGGGCTTCGTTACGGATGCGGTCCGGGTCGGCCCCCAACTTCTTGAGGATTTCAACGCAGATGCCTTCTTCGTCAGAAAGTAGCGCCAGCAGCAGGTGCTCGGTTTCCACCTGCGGATTACCCCGGTTGGCCGCGGTAGTCTGTGCCAGTTCCAAAGCTTCCTGTGATTTGAGTGTGAATTTGTCCGCGCGCATGTGAGACTCCTACCGGATTAAACTTTCAGGTAGTCGTCCAGCGGAAAAAAGCCCCCTGAGACTGATTGAGGCGGATTTGGCGAGGTCCGGTAGTCGCCCTATCCGTACGCAGGGCATGGGCCGGCTGAACGACAAGGCTTTACCAGTCAGGTAAATCATGTTCACGGCCCTGTCAATTGCCCTGTGCCCGTTAAACTAGGATGCATCAGCCTTTTCTTGTTGATTATTGACAGCGGCGCCTCTCAACGCTTAATATAAATTACCTAGTTGTCTGCTAGGACCTGGGCTGGAAGAGTCTGTTCAGAAGAGCATCCCAACACAGCTTTAGGACTGGGTCTCGTGCCCGGAAGCTCTCGCCGTTGGGCTATCCTCTGGATACATCCAAGTGCCAGGTCAGATGTTTCCTGTAGAGCGGGGCCCCACGGGGCAAGCCGTTCGTTCTATCTTCGCGGTTGGGGTGGAACGGAGCGTAACCTCTTGCCGTACGACCATAACAATTCCCTCGATGGCGACTCAGCCCTCACGACCAAGGGTTCGGTCCTGGTTATCGACGATGATGCATACCACTCTTGGGGTGCTCAGAGACCTGTTGACGATCAACGGGTTCTCGGTGTTAACAGCCAAGGAGGGCGGGGAAGGCATAGAGATCTTCAAGGAAACAACCCCTGACCTGGTTGTGACGGACATCAACATGCCTAAAGTGGACGGATTGGAGGTCCTCGGTACCGTCGGGAAGATTGACGGGACGGTGCCTGTGGTGGTCGTGACAGGCCACGGCGACCTAGACAATGCCGTGCGGGCACTGAGACGCGGGGCTCATGATTTCCTGCTGAAGCCGGTCAATGCTGAGATACTCGTGAATACGGTTCAAAAGGGGATCGAACATTGCAAGCTTCGGCGTTTTGAGCGGGACTACAGACTCTTGCTGGAGGAGGAGGTGGAGAAGAGGACTGCGGAGTTAGCCAGAACCAACGAATTCTTGAAAGGAATCCTGGATAGCTCTACGGGAGTTTCCATCGTCTTGACTGATTTCGACCACAACGTGCTCTTCTGGAACACGGGCGCTCAGAACATTTTTGGCTATACAGCCGAGGAAATGGTCGGGTCGTCTGTTTTCAGGCTTTATGGGGAAGATAACGTGGGGATGGAAGCTATGGAAAACCTGCGCCGCATCATGCAAATCAAGGCGGGTACCATACAGGGACAAATCAAGCACGTGTCCAAGGATGGCCAGGGGCTAACCATTTCTACGGCTGTTTCTCCAATGCTGGACGGTTCAGGGAACATACGTGGCATTCTTGGGCTTGGCCGGGACGTCACCGAGGAGGTTCGCCTGCACGAGGAGCTGGTGAAGTCATATCAGCGCATCCGAAGGCTTCAGGGCGCTTCCATCTTTGCTCTTGCCAAGCTCGCGGAATCTCGGGACGGAGAGACTGCTTTTCATCTTTCGCGACTTCAGGCCTATTGCAGGATTCTATGCGACCAACTTGCCGCGCGGCCTCTCTATAAAGAATTTATGACTCAACAGTATGTCGAAGACCTTGTCCAATGCTCTGTGCTGCATGACATAGGCAAGGTGGGGATACCCGACTCGATTCTGTTCAACTCCAAGAAGTTTGGGATCGACGAGTTCGAAGTCATGAAGCGGCACTCCGTCTACGGTGGGGCCGCGCTCGAGGAAGCCGCACATGAGGCGGGGGATAAGGAAAGCTATCTGTATCTCGCCAAGGACGTGGCCTATTACCACCATGAGAGATGGGACGGGACCGGATATCCGTTTGGGCTGAAGGGAGAGGAGATACCTTTGTCCGCTCGCGTCGTTGCGGTCGCAGACGTTTATGACGCCTTAACCACCGAGCGTCGCTACAAGAGATCCTACTCGCACGAAGAGGCCCGAGACCTCATCGTTGTAGAGAAGAGTAAGCAATTCGACCCGGAACTCGTCGAGACGTTCATTGAAGTGGAAGGCCAATTCAAGGTTATTCGGGACAAGATCCCAAGAGGCGGCCGTCACCCCCAATCGAAATAATGGCTCAAATGTCCTCATACAAATGTGCTTTCAAATATAGCCGTTGCCAAAAATAATGTCCCTTTGGCCATCCGGGATGGAGAATTAGGAAGGCCGACCGTGACGGCCGTTTTCTCCGTCATTCCCGCGAAGGCGGGAATCCAGAGGAGGTTACAGCGATCAGGACTGGATTCCCGCCTTTACCTGAAAGTACCTGCCCTTTGTGCAGCGGCTGCTAGAAATCTGGTGCCACGGATGTGCCGAAGGCTCATCCGTGCTGGGGCGGGTCCGCTGGGACGTCCCTGGCACTATGTTCCCTTGCAGGAGAGGTATCCTTAGACCATCGAGTAATAAGGGCAGGCACGGATGAATCCCGCGGGGCGGGACGCATCCGTGGCACCAAACTCTATCGCAGCACTTTCATGTTCCGTTGTGACTGACAGGTCATGGTGGTTCGCGGGAATGCCGCACTTTCCGCGTCTCAGAATTCCCTGACGGAATGCGAATTGGTATCAAAGAAGTCCTGCCGACGCCCCCCGATCATCAACGGCAGCGAAAAAAGCGTTGTATATTTTCCTGATGGATCCCGTGATACTGAAATAGTCGTTGAGAAGGCGGTCTTCACCATTATCTCCATATCCTAGCCTCCATGCCAGGCCCTTCAGTTTGTCCCCTCCCAGCGGCATTCGGTCGACGCTGCGATGTTCCATAATGCGGAGGCGGTCTTCCAGACTGATCAGGAATCGATAGCCCGAGTCGAGTGCACGGAACGATTCCTCGTCAAGCAATTCCGCGTCGTGCAGAGCTGTGAGAGCTTCGAGAGTGTTGTTGCGGATTATGTCGGGCCTATTGGCGGCATATTTGAGAATGTTCGCCTGGACAAAAAACTCCACATCGACCAATCCTCCATGTCCCGTCTTCAAATCCACGTGCAAGTCGTCTTCCATGGCCAGTTCGCTTTCCATTCTACTTCTCAATTTGGCTATTTCCCGGAGTCCTTCGTCCGAAAGCTCAGTCTTGACTATGCAGTCCCGAACGATCTGCGTAACCTCTTCAGCAAGCCGTGATGGGCCGGTGACGGGGCGGGCCTTGATCAAAGCCTGCTTTTCCCAAAGCCAGGAAGTGCTCCTGTGGTAGTCTCTAAAGGTGGAAAGAGAAGACACCAGTGGGCCTTTGTTGCCCGATGGTCTCAGCCTGGCATCAATGGCGAAGACAGTTCCTTCCGATGTTGGAACGCTGAGAATTGAGATTATTCGGCTGGCCAGCCGACTAAACCACTCGTGGCTCGAGAACCGGCCGATCTGCTCTGAAGGGGGGTCGTAGATGAATATGACATCCAGATCAGAGAGATATGTCATCTCCATTCCGCCAAGTTTTCCCATCCCCACGATCACGAACGGCAGTGTTTCAAAGAAATCAAAAGCGCCGAACTTTCGACCCATCTCCTTCAAAGCGATTTCCACCGCTCCCTGCAAGCAGACCTCGGCCAGGTCAGTGACCAGCTTTCGGGCCACGAATGGTTCGATGTCACCGGAAAGGTGCCTCACGCCTATCATGAGCATTTCGTCATTCTTGAATATTCTCAGCACGTCGAGTCCGGACTCCAGGTCCGAGCAGTACGCGAGCCGCTCTGCCAATTCTGTTTCCAGGGCCTCTTTTTCTTTTGGATGATATTCCGCTCCCCGGGCAATGAGAGAATCGATCGATTGGGGGTGACGGATCAAGAGATCGGTAAAGAATCTGCTTTCTCCCAGGATCTTCACAATGAATTTGATCGTCGGGGGGTTCTCGAGCAAAGTTGCAAAGTACGTGGTGTGGGAATGCAGCGAGTCAATGTAACTGTCGAGCGCAATGAGCGCTCCGCCGGGTTCGGGCGCCTTCAGCAGCTCTTCGAGAAAGAGCGGCGCCAGACGCTCCAGTAAATGACGCCCCTTATCGGACTTAATTTTGCTGTCGGAGGGAGTCACGAGACTTTTCAAGACCGGATATGAAGCTGCCGGATCCTCGAAGCCTAACTCCGCGAGAACAGCCAAAGCTCTATTTTCGTCGTCAATAGCCTCTAGGAGCCTCTTTACTGCAGGAGAAACCTGTCTGCCGACATCGTCTTCAGAGTGGAATAAACTGGAGAAGAGTTCCTCAACCGCCTTCCGTCTTTGTTCCAGGTCCAAGAGAAATGACTGGAGAGCATCTTCTCTATATCCCATTCTCCGTGCGAGTTCTTCCTGTTCCTCAACGGTTCTGGGAAGTTCATGGGTTTGGAGTTGATGATTGATCTGGATGCAATGCTCGGTTCGACGGAAGAACAGGTATGCCTCACGCAGTTTGTCCATCGTCCCTTTGTCCAGAAGTCCTGCCTCACGGAGAAGGTTCATGGCCTCCAGGGTGCCGGCAGATCTCACTCGTGGCGTTTTCCCGCCATTAATAAGCTGAAGCGCTTGAACAAAGAATTCGATCTCCCGGATTCCTCCTTGGCCCAACTTTATGTTGATTCCCGGCTTTTTTTTCAACTGCGTTTCGATACGCAGCTTCATCAGCCTCATGTCTTCCAGAGTCGAGTAGTCCAAATGCTTTCGATAGATGAAAGGTTCCAGCTCTTCAATGAACGATTTTCCAAGGCTCAGGTCTCCCGCCAGGGGCACCGCCTTCATGAGAGCGGCTCGTTCCCAGGTTCTACCCCATCCCAGGTAGTAATCGAGCGCATTACTTACGGACGGGACTAGTTCTCCCCTTTCTCCTTCCGGCCTCAATCTGAGATCGAGTCGGAATACAAATCCATCTTCGGTGACGTCGGAGAGTGAGTGAGTAACCGATTGCACCAGCGCTTCGTAGAATCGACTGACGGATCTCGACTCCGGACCGCTGGTCCTGCCCTCTTCCGGGCCTCTCAGGAAGATCAAATCGACGTCGGAGGAGAAGTTCAGCTCACGGCCTGAGATTTTTCCCATTCCGACAACCACCAATCCAGTTCCGTCATCCACCTCCGAAGGGCGGCCATGTTTAGAAACGAGCCTCTGCCAGTGAAATTCCAGAGCCACTTCAATGCACGCGCCGGCCAGGTCCGAAAGCTCTGACATGACTTCCTGGACCGGGGACATCCTCGCCAAGTCCCTCGCGCCTATACGTAGATACTCTTCTTCTTTGTACCAGCGGAGCGCGCGATCCAAGTCCGCGGTCTGGGGACTATCTTTTATTCGGTCGCGTAGCTCCCTCTCCATCAAAGGCCGTGTCTTACGGATCAGGTATCCCTTTCGTAGGAAAAGGGAGTCTAAAAGGCTGGTATTCCTGTGGAGAATTGAAAAGAGAAATCTGGACCCCGCGACCGCCGCAAGGAAAGGGAGCCTCACAGATTCGTCCGCCAGAATTTCCCTAACGTCGTCGGAGGCGTCTCCTGTCAACAGGTCCTCTACACGCCCTGCCGCGCTTCTAAAATTGGCGGTGTCGAGGATCTCCTTGATAAGCCGATCTCGCTCCGCGGTGGGCAGCCCGGACAAAAAATCCCACAGGTTCGGGCAATTACTTTTGATGTACAATGGACAGGCAGTTTCCATACTTTGTCGTGTTTCTGAGAATAGCGCTGTTCGGACTTGGACGAATTCTGTGCGGCTCAGACCTGGGGGGCTTCCGGCAAAGGATCTTCTTCAGAAATCATGGGAATGCCGCTCCGCGCCACCAGTGCGGTGGCCACTCCACAGCCCTGTTGCTTGTTGCCTTCGATGTCTACTCTCCGGATACCGCACGAGGGACTCCCTTCCTTAAATATGATCAGATCGGGAGAAACCAGTTCCACTACACGGGCTGTTTCCTCTGCCCCTCGCAGAAACGAGGAAGTCCTATCAGTTCCGTTCGAGTCTATTATGGTAGCCTCTCCCTGTAATATTGCACCGCCGTCACCCCCTGAGAACCGGCAGGGAAGGCGAGGAATGCCCATTCCACCAAGGATCTCCGGACACACCGGAACAAGCACGCCCATGGCTCGTAGCGCTTCCAGCAGAGGGTGCGGACGTGAACTTCCATCGTAGCGGGTACGTAATCCCGCTAGGCAGGCGCTTAAGACTATTCTGCTCGCCATGGCGGCTCCAGGATAAAGCTGTGCGGTCCAGTGAGCTTTCAATTACGTGGGGCAGGCTTTCCAGCCTGCCGGTTTGTCCACTTGACTGATGTCAGGCTGGAAAGCCTGCCCCACAGGTGCGACGACACTGGCTCCCTGGAGATTGAATAGACGCGTGATGCCCAATGGCACTTGCTATGCTCCACCATCAACGAAAAACTACTGCCTCACCGGTGTCGGGACGAGGAATTACTTCACCGATAACCCAAGTGGGCAATCCCTTGCTTCGCAGGTTTTCCAGGGCCGCTTCCGCCAGGTCAGGACTTACAATCACCACAAACCCGACACCCATGTTGAAGGTTCGGTACATCTCGAAATCGTCCAGACAAGCGTCTCTCTGAATTAGAGCGAAAATTGGGGGAACTACCCAGGAGCTTTTGGTTATTGCGACGGCAGACTCCGGGGGCAGGACCCGCGGAATATTGCCGACGAATCCTCCACCAGTGATGTGGGCCATTCCAGAAACAGGAACAGTTCTGCACAACTCGAGAACCGGTTTGACATAAATGACAGTTGGGGTGAGCAGTTCCTCACCGAGCGACTTTCCCAGCTCGGGAAATATGGTTTCCAGGCGATATCTCTTGCGTTCCAGAAGAACTTTCCTGACCAGGCTGAATCCGTTGCTGTGAAGGCCCGACGAGGCCACCCCAAGGACCGTATCTCCAGTCTTGATCTTTGAGCCGTCCACCACATCCGGATGATCTACCATCCCAACGCAAAAGCCGGCCAGGTCGTATTCTCCAGGGGCGTAAAAATCCGGCATTTCTGCGGTCTCGCCGCCTATGAGAGAACAACCGGCCAATTCGCAGCCACGGACAATGCCTGAAATAACCGCCTGAACTGTTTCGGCCTCGATGGACCCCGTCGCGAAGTAGTCCAGAAAAAAGAGCGGTTCCGCGCCCATCACAAGAAGATCGTTCACGTTCATTGCTACAAGGTCTATGCCCACCGTGTCATGTATCCCGGTAAGGAACGCTATTTTCAACTTTGTGCCAACACCGTCAGTGGCCGAAACCAATACAGGATCCCGGTGTCCGCTCCACTGGGGGCGGAACATGGCTGCGAAGCCGCCCATCTTCCCCATGACTTCCGGTCTGAACGTGGATTTGATGCGATCAGCAAGCGAACCGATTACTCGGTCGGCCAGTTCCACATCCACTCCCGCATCTTTGTACGTGATCTTGTCATTCATTTGTCACGAGATCTCCATAGGTTGTTATTCCGAGATCCTTGCCGATGTTCGCAGCCATTCCGCGAGCCCGAGCCATCAGGTTGTCCTCGTCAACGGTCGTGATTCGGCCATCTCTGACCACCCATCTGCCGTTCACCATCACATGCCGGACATCCGTGCCCCGAGCCGCGTAGGCCAGATGAGATATGGGATCATATAGCGGCGTAAGATGCGGGCGATTCAGGTTGATCACTATGAGGTCGGCCAGTTTTCCAGGTTCCAGTGAGCCGATCCGATCTTCCATCCCCAGCACCCTTGCACCGTCTATTGTGGCCATACGCAGTACCGTGCGAGCGTCCAGCGCTTGGGGATCGCCGGTGATGAGCTTGGCCATCAAGGAAGCGGAACGCATTTCCTCGAAAAGGTCCAGATTGTTGTTGCTGGCCGGACCGTCAGTGCCGATGGCTACTGTTATGCCTTTGGCGAGGAGATCTTGCACTGGAGCTGCCCCTGATGCCAGCTTCATATTGCTCTCCGGACAGTGCACTATTCCCGTGGCGGACTCGGTCAACATCTCTTGTTCTGCGTCAGATACGTGAACCGCATGGACCGCGACAAAGTCCCGGCCCAGGATGCCCAATCTGCGGAGGTGCTCGACCGGCCTGACACCATGCTGTCTCTGGATTTCCTCCACCTCCTGCGCGGTTTCAGAAACGTGACAGAAGAGAAGAATACCATGTTCGCGGCTGAGTGCGCTGGCCGCCTGCAAAGTCTCGGCGCTGCACAGGTACGGCGAATGACAGAACAACGCGCGCGTGATCAATGAATCGGTAGGGCACTCCGCAAGGAACGTGTCCGCCCGTTTCCTCCACGAGCCGGGTACGGGAGCGTCAGGTGTCGGCACATCAAGGATTCCCTGGGCCACCACTGCTCTGAGACCCACATCCAGAGCTGCTTGTGCAGCGTTCTCCATGTGGAAATATCCGTCGGCAAAAGTGGTAACACCGTTTAACGCCATTTCCATGGCGGAAAGGCACGTGCCCAGGTAAACGAATTCGGGCCCTGCATGCTTTGCTTCAGAAGGAAAGATATAGCTATTGAGCCATTGGTCCAGCGGCAGATCGTCCGCAATCCCTCTGAGAAGGCTCATGGCCGCATGGGTGTGGGCATTGACAAGACCCGGCATGATCAAACAGTTGGAACAGTCGATCACATTGTCCCGCGGAAGGCCCGAATCGTTGGGGACATTGACCTGAAGCAGGCTATTCCCGTTGATTATTGTCTTGCCATGCGGCACGACCTCCGGGCAAGCAGGATCGGCCAGAATGAGACCGTTCACTAGTATTGTTTCAGCATTCACAGAAGGAATCTCTCAATGTCAGCCCTTACTTAGCCTGAGCCCAGTCTTTGCAGTGTCCCTGCGAGTATCGCGGCCAAGCGGGGCAGAGTCGCTGTGGCCGTGGCGATCACTTTATGTATGGACACCGGTTCCATTGTATCAGGGAGGTTGACGTTGGTTATCGCGGCAAGGGCAAGCGTCCTGAATCCCACCTGGCAACCCACGATTACTTCGGGGATCGTGCTCATACCGACGGCATCTGCCCCCAACATGCGCAGCATTCTGGTTTCCGCGCGGGTTTCAAGGCTCGGCCCTGCCACAGCAGCGTAAATCCCTAACTTAACCGGTTCTTTCAGCTCCTGGGCTGCCTGTTGTGCTTTCTGCAGCAGCTCCTCGTCGTATGGCCGGCTCATGTCAGGAAAGCGGTCACCCAGCCTCTCGTCGGTCACTCCTCGGAGCGGATTGTCTCCCAGCAAGTTTATATGATCAGTCACGATCATCACGTCTCCGGGTTTAAAGTTGGGGTTGAGCCCTCCGGCTGCGCTGTTGACAAAGAGGAATCGCGCGCCCAATTGTCGCATTATGCGCACAGGAAGAGTTGCCTCTTGAAGCGTGTGACCTTCGTAGTAATGGAATCGCCCCTGCATTACGACAACGCTTCGGCCGGCCATTGTTCCAAAGACAAGGTCTCCCTTGTGCCCCTGCACAGTTGATTCAGGGAAATGAGGAAGTTGATTATATGGAATCCGGTCAGTCACACTGATATGGTCGGTGATCCCACCGAGACCTGTCCCCAGAATAATAGCCACGTCCGGTTGGGAATCGATTGCTCGACGAAGGAAGTTAGCAGCGTCTTGAATCGACTGGTAAAGAGCGTTCATCAGGTTCTTTGTCCAGAGAAATAAAGGGAGTATCATGGATGCGCGGACACAAAGTCAAGGAGCGATTCCCGGAGTATGAGGTTTCACGACGATCCAGGACGAAACAAGTGAGCAGTGGCAAGCTCTATTCATCGGAAACCATTTCCGGCCGACTTAGCTTCCGTTTTTTATCTTGACAAAATGGGTCGGTACAACGCAGTTTTCATTCTCGGCTTTATCAAACGTGCAGCCTCTAGACGCAAGGGGAGACAGGCATGAAGACAGTATCGTTGCTGCTGTTGGCCGCGCTGGCTATGGTCGCGATTCTCTGCTGTCCGATCTTGGCCGCCGAAGCAAAAGGCGATCCGATCAAAATCGGAGCGGTGATTCCATTAACGGGAGAGCTGGCGAAATTCGGCGAAATGCAGAAGAACTCCTTCCTCATGGCTCTTGAGGAAATAAACCGCGCTGGTGGCGTCCGCGGGCGCAAGCTGGAACTCATCATTGAGGACGACACCGGAAAGCCCGAGGTAGGGCGATCCGCGGTGGAGAAACTCATTTCTCGCGACCAGATCGCCGTCCTTACCGGCGGTTACTCCTCATCCGTAACCTATGGAATAGCCGGAACGGCTCAGCAACGGAAGATCCCTTATGTCACGCATACAGGAGCGGCCGACAACATCACTGAAATGGGTTGGGATTACGTTTTCCGCATCAATCAGCCTGCCAGCGAATACTTTAAAGGGCTGCTCTCCTTCTTGGGAGAAGTAGTCAAGCCCAAGACTGCCGTAGTCATCCATGAGAATACGCTCTTTGGCCAGTCTCAGGGAAAGAGTTTCGCAGAAGCGTGCCAGGCACTGGGCTGCAAGGTTCTGTTTAGAGACAGCTATGAATCCGGGGCAGTTGACTTCAAGCCGTTGGTAACCAAAATGAAGGCGGCCAAACCCGATTTGGTGTACGCCGTATCATATGTGATGGACGCAGCGCTCCTGATTCGGCAGTCCAAGGAACTGGATTTTAACCCCAAATTATTTGCTGGGGGAGGCGGCGGATTTTCGATACCCGAGCTTGTGAAGAACGCAGGGGATGCCGCGGAATATGTCTTCTGCGCCACTCTATGGTCGGAGAACCTGCCGTTCCCCGGCTCTCGGGAATACTATGAAAATTACAAAGAAAGATACAAGGACATTCCTCAATTCCAGGGCGCCCAGGCATACGTAGCCCTTTTCGTGATAACCGATGCTCTGAAGAGGGCCGCGGACCTGACCCCGGCGGCAATTCGAGAAGCGTTGACGAAAACGGACGTGAATACGATGTACGGCCCGGTCAAGTTCATATCTTACGGCAAGAAAACTCAGCAGAACGCATTGCCCACCTACTTGGGACAATGGCAAAAACAGCGCTTTGAAACTGTATGGCCAAAAGAGATGGCCACAAAGCCGTTTATCTATCCGGTGCCCCTATGGTCGAAAAGGTAACGATGTTTTCAGTAATCAGGAGACTCAAGTAATGGAGGAAGGATTTCGGCCTATATTTCGCACGCCATCTGCATATTCGTATCCTTTGTTGGTCAAACAATTGCTCCACACTCCGATTCTCTACGGTCCAGAAAAAGAAATCGTGTATCGGGGACAGGTGCGGCATACATATAAAGCGTTCTACGAGCGAATTAACAGGTTGGCCTCCGGCCTGTCCGCTCTAGGGGTGGGGCCTGGGGACACGGTTGCAGTACCTCGATTGGGATTCACACCGGTATCTGGAGTTTTTCTTCGCCATCCCCATGACGGGTGCGATACTTCACACGGTCAATATCCGTCTGTCAGCGGAACAGATCCTCTATACAATGAATCACGCGGAGGATTTAGTCGTTCTCGTCCACGAAGATTTCATCCCTGTGCTTGAAAGCATAGCGGGACAGTTGGACACGGTGCGAACGTATATCCTGATTAAGGATGGTGACGAGACACCCTCGACCTCGTTGCCCATCTCTTCCGAATATGAAGATATGCTGGAAATGGCGAGCGATTCAGTCGATTTCCCCGATTTTGATGAAAACGCGCAGGCCACCACTTTCTATACTACGGGTACTACAGGTCCGCCTAAAGGGGTCTATTTCAGCCATCGCCAACTGGTGATGCATACTCTGGCCGTGAGCGTTGCCATGGCAGGATTCACTGCGCCGGGCAGGTTGCAGTCCGGTGACGTTTATATGCCAATCACCCCAATGTTTCATGTTCATGCTTGGGGCTTCCCGTATGTGGCCACGCTTCTCGGAGCCAAGCAGGTCTATCCGGGCAGGTATGTGCCTGAAACAATTCTTAAACTTATACAACAAGAAAAGGTCACTTTCTCTCATTGTGTGCCCACCATCCTGCACATGCTGCTCAATGCTCCTATGGCCAAAGAGGTTGATCTCCGGGGATGGAAGGTGAACACCGGAGGCATGGCTCTTCCGAGAGGTCTCGCCCGGACAGCGCTGGAACTGGGTATTGAGGTTTTTCACGGGTACGGAATGTCCGAAACATGCCCGATCCTGACACTTGCGAACTTGAAGCCCAACATGATGGAATGGGAGATTGGCCGACAACTGGATTTCAGGACCAAGACCGGCTTCCCAATACCATTGGTGGATCTCAGGATAGTAGACGAGGCGGGCAATCCGGTCCCAAGAGACGGTAAGTCCCTGGGTGAGATAGTTGTGCGAACGCCCTGGTGCACTCAGGGCTACTTCAAGAACCCCGAACAGTCTGAAGAATTGTGGAGAGGGGGCCGACTCCACACTGGTGACATTGCCAATATGGACGAAGAGGGGTACGTGCAAATCACGGATAGGCTGAAGGACGCCATCAAGACCGGAGGAGAGTGGATTTCGTCGCTGGAGCTGGAAAGTCTACTCAGTCGGCACGAAGCGGTCTCGGAATCGGCAGTGATCGGTGTTCCGCACGAGAAATGGGGTGAACGTCCTGTGGCCCTTGTGGTACTGAAACCTGAGTACGACGGAAAAGTCTCGGATAGAGATCTGCAAGACTTCATGCTCCAATTAGTAGATAGAGGGCTCATCTCGAAATGGGCGGTTCCGGACAGGTTTGAGTTGGTACTCGAAATCCCGAAGACCAGCGTGGGCAAAATCAACAAGAAAGCAATACGGGAAGGAATGTCATGAGGAATGACAAATGATCACGCCTATAGCAGTTCTCGAAAATTGCGTCGGATTCGATCATGATTCACGTCCACATCTCGCATGGTCTAACTATGTCTACAATTGCGAGGAGTGGAATCCCACGTTCCGCGGGAAAGCAATCTCATTCTTGGCCAATTGGAGATTGCTTCGGGCTTCGCCCTCGCAATGACACTCTTCCAATTTTTTCGCCTACCCAAACCGACATTACTTTTGAGAATCCCCATAAGAGATGGAGTCGAAACAATTGCTTTGAGAACTAAGCCTTTGGGATACCCTACCGAGTTAGTCTCGCGGCACGCATTTCGGGGGTAGCCGATCTTATTGCTTCGTCAATGTTATCCGGAATACCGTCGCGATGCCGGACAATGTCGTTCTTGTCCACTATGATGATAGTGGGAACTCCGTTGATACCGAAACTCTTCGAGATCACCCCGCCTTCGTCATACACCACCGGATAGGGGATATGGTATTTGTCGACGTAGAGTTGAGTCTTCCGAAGAGAATCGTTTACGCCGGGGTTGATCGCTAGAAAGGTCACATCTTTTGGGCTGTATTTTGAATAGATCTCTTTAAGCCTTGGTATGGAAGCCTCACATAAAGGGCACCATGTAGTCCAGAAGACGAGAAACAAAGGCTTTTCTCTCTGAGGGTTGTCCAAGCTTATCTTTTGACCGTCTATGGTGGTGGCCTGAAAGGCCGGGGCTTTGTCTCCGACACCCACATATCCGGCTACTGCCGAGCATGGAAAGAGCAGCAAAAGTACCGCGAGAATCGCACTATTCCTATCCATCATATCTTCCCGCCTACCTATTTTGTTACCGGTCGTTTCATACTAATTCGCATTCCATCAGGGAACTCTGAGATGCGAGAAGTTCGTCATTCCCGCGCAGGCTGGAATCCAGTCTTGCTCGCTACAACCCTTCTGGATTCCCGCCTTCGCGGGAATGACAGGTTAGCGGATTTTCGCGCTTCTTCGAACGCTATGTTACTCATTTGAACGCACATTCGTATCACAGCATAAGCTGACCCATTTTTATGAGGAAATACTCACCCAATCCGATCATGGCAAGGCCAAGGACTTTCTTGATCTTGACCATCCACTCCCCGGACCTAGGCAGGGCCGCGAGAATTCCGGAAAAAGTGCCCACCAGTACCAGCAGTAATCCCATACCCAATGCAAATACAAAGAGAAGGCCGCCTCCAAAGAGCAGGTCCCTGGTCGTGGCTACGTAAGCCAGCAAGACACCCATCACGGGTGCAGTGCAGGGACCGGCTACAAAACCGGACACTATTCCGAGAAAGAACACACTGACAAAGCCTCCGGCTGTGGGTCCGCTTCCTATTCCTATCATGGGGATAGTGAAGACATCGAGCATGGCGAGCCCGAGAAAGATCATCACGTTGGCGACAGCGAAGTGGATCCATGGATTGGTGTTGAATTCCCCGAAGAATCGTCCAGACAGCGCTGCGACAACGCCCAGAGCCGCGTAGGTTACCGCAACGCCTACCACGTAGAATAGAGAAAGAACAAGGCCTCTGACCTTCGATCCCCCGAGGTTCCTGCTCCCTACGTATCCCGCGGTTATGGGGACCATTGGGTACACGCAAGGCGTGAAGCTGGTGAGAACACCGCCAAGAAAAGCCGCCAAGAAAGCCATGAACACGGAACCTTTAAGATAAACATCCAAGCTATTCACGAGTTCTTGCATGATTAATCCGTCAGGATGAAAAATCGGCTGAACTTTGGGGATTCTGTACCCGAGCTTTCTAACACGTGATGCGAATTCCCTGTCCAATTGGCAAGACCAGGAATATCTGTAGGGGCAGACCTGCGTGTCTGCCCGCTCTTTGGGCGCGCACACAGGTGCACCCCTACCACGGCTATGTTACCTCCTTGAACGCGAAATGGTATAACCACGGTGCATAAGCAGCATTGGCGACCGGCGTCTCGTCGGCCAATGGTCCACAACTATCAAAATACTGGTCCTACCGACCTATGGGCGTAGGATTCCTGATCGCGTTAATTGTTTCCCCGCACACGAGTTTTACGACTTAGTCTTATTCTGACACATTAATGCTATGCGCAAGGCGAGTCGTAGGTGGGAAGTGCGAATCTTCTGGGAGTCATGGCTGAATGGATATGGAGAAAAGCTCAGCCGCGTTTCGTCCGAGAATTAATTCCATAGATTCCTCAGGAAGACCCAGCTCACAGAGGCGCTTGAGTTCTCGGTCCCAGGCGTATGGGATATGCGGGAAATCGGTGCCGTACATGATGCGATCAGCCCGCATGTCAGCCAAGCGCGGCGGGTCGCTGTTCGGCAGATAGTCTGCTATCACCATGGAGACATCCAGCCAGAGGTTGTCGTATCGCTCCAACAGTTCTTTGTATGCGGTGAATTCATTTGCGCCCAGGTGCGGTACGCACACTTTGAGACCGGGATAGTCAACGAGTATCTGCTCCAGCTTATCCGAGCGGCAGATCGAGTAAGGATCACATGTATAAGGGTAGTCAGGGTTCTTGGGCTCGCGGCCCACGTGCATTACGAGAGGTTTGCCGTAGTCGACACAGACATCGCAAATCTCATGGATCGCGTCACTGTCCATTCGAAAACACTGAACGTGCGCGTGCAGTTTCACCCCGTGCAGGCCGAGTTGAAACGCCTCTTCGAGTATGGCACGGGCATCTTCCTCCCCCGGGAAAACTGTCGCGGTGCCGGTGACCTGAGGCCGGAGGCTGCACAAATCCGCCATGTAGGCATTCAACATGCGGGCCATTCCGGGCTTGTGAGCATAGTGCAACGCAACAATGTGGCTTATCCCTCGGGAAAGCAAAAAGTCTATTACTCTCGGCAGCCTTCAGCTTGTAGCGAATCGACCAGGCGAATTGTTCAAACCATTGCCAAATCGCCTCGAAAAGCGGGTCTGGGAAGAGATGAACGTGCGCGTCCACGATGAACGGCAAGGAGGGCGGAACCTTCTCACCCTCGGGATCGGGCTCTATGGGGAATGGCCAGGCTAACACAAGTGGTTTGCTCCAAGAAAAGACATAATACTCCTACCGTAAGCTTTCAGTTCGCGAGTGGCTAAAGGCTGTCATTGCGAGCGCAGCGAAGCGATGACATCATGTCACCGCGGGACTTGATCCGGGGTCACAGACTGGATTCCGGCGTACGCCGGAATGACGATTGCTGCGCCCAAGCTGAGATTGCCGTGGAACCGTCATCTTGCCGTCACATAGACAGGCTGGAAGCCAGTCCCACCATTCACTCCTCGCAATGACACAGGTTCAGCTTCGCACGTGCATGGCACCTGTCCACCGAGAACCAGGTATTTTCATACGAACTGGTTAGAAAAGAAGACAAGGACGCTGTTATGGCCGATTCGCCTACCCTCGCAGTTCCTTGATCTTCTCTTCCAGGGCCGGAACAACCTCGTTCAGATCGCCCACGATTCCGTACTGGGCCACGCGAAAAATGGGGGCCCGAGGATCTTTGTTCACAGCCACGATGAGTGGCGATCCCTTGATTCCGCCCAGGTGCTGGAACGCACCGCTGATCCCGAGGGCGAGATAAACCTTCGGCTTGACTTCGACACCTGAGGTCCCGACTTGATGGTATTTGGGGAGGAGGTTTTTGTCCACGATCGGCCTTGAGCAGGCCAACACGCCTCCCATGGCTTCGGCCAGCGATTCGAACACCTCCATGTCAGGCTCATCTCCAATACCTCTCCCAATGGAGATGATTATGTCAGCCGAGGCTATGTCGATATCCCCTTTCTCTGCTTCCACGTAGCTAACAAAGCGCTTGCGCAAAGGCTCATCCGCTAAAGGGGAGGGCACTGTCTCGACGGCGCCGGCTGCTGAGCCGGAGGGCGTAAAAGAGAACGCTCCGCCCCGTAACGTCGCCACTATTTTCTCAGCATCCTTGAATGACACGGTCGCATTGACCTTGTAGCTGTACATCTGGCGCAACGCGAGAATTTTTCCGTCTCGTACTTCAAATCCGAAGCAGTCAGTGGCCAACGCCGCGTCAAGTGCCACGGACAAGCCGGGGGCCAGATCTATGACGGAGTTTGAGTTCCCCATAATGAGCATGAAAGGCTTGCGCTCTTGTAGAATGCTCACAAGCGCTTTCATGAAGGCTTCAGAGTTGAAGGGCTCAAACTTCGGGTCATCTACTGCCAGTACTCGAGGGCACTCTTTTGCCAGCTTGTCGGCCATGTCGGCAACCTGGTTCCCGAGAAGGAGGCACGTAAGCTCTGCTCCCAGGTCGCTTGCCAGTTTGCGTCCCGCTGCAATGGCCTCCCATGTGGTATCCCTTAATTGCTGCTTGCGGTGCTCCGCGAGGACGAATATTTGCTTCATCACCCGATCCCCCCTTTCTCCTTCAGGATCTCAGCAAGCTTCGCAGCAGCTTCTTCCGGGCTGCCTTTGATTATCTCCGCTCCTTCTCCTTCAGGAGGCAAAGAGACGTTTTCGATTTGTATCCTGGATCCGGCTGATCCCACCTGAGCTTCTTCCAGGCCAATTTCCCCGAGACCCAGCACGGGGATTTCCAGCCCCGCGACTTTCCGCACCGCCCGGATCGAGACAAATCGCGGCTCATTCAATCCCGTTGCCACAGAGACCGCCGCCGGAAGATCCATTTCAACGGACTCATACAGCCCGCCTTCCAGCTCCTTGTTGAATTTGATCTTGCGGTCTTGACTCTCGATCTTTGAGACCAAAGTGGCGCCGGGAATGCCCAACATGGCAGCCAGCATCCCGCCCAACTGGCCGGCGCAATCGTCATCGGCCAGGGTCCCTGTTAGAATGAGGTCGTATGGGCGCTGTTTGATGAACTGAGCGAGTATGCGTGCGACGGCAAAACCATCAGAACCCTCAAATGCGTCATCCCAAAGGTGGAAAGCTTCATCGGCCCCTCTGGCCAAACTTTCTCTCAGCATTTCCTCGGCGTCTTCCGGGGCAACACTGACGACCGTAACCTTGCCGCCCATCTTTTCTTTGATTTGAACGGCCTCCTCGATGGCAAAGCGGTCCCAGTCGTTCACATCAAAGTCCAAATCGTCTTTCTTGATGTCCTTCCCACCCGCGCCAATGGGCAGATCCGCCTCAGAGGTGTCCGGCACCCACTTCGTACAAACAATGATGTCCATTGCTCCTCCCAATCGCGTCTGACGAGACGTAGTTCACTAAATAGGACTGGCCGACAATCAGGCCATGGAACGGTCCACGAGTTCCACGAGGTCGATTACCTCTATCTTGCCCTCGTTGCCCGTGGTTTTTATGGCATCCTCAAGATTGATCAGGCAGAAGGGACAGGCGGTAACAATGATCTCGGCCCCTATCTCTTCCGCCATGCGCACTCTTCGTTCACCCATCCGTTCTTTTTCTTCTTCGTTTTCGTACCACAGCAGGATTCCTCCACCGCTGCAGCAGAAGCTGCGAGAAAACGAACGCGTCATCTCTCGAATTCGAGTTCCGGGTATACTGTTCAATACGTAGCGCGGGTCTTCATAGATGCCGTTGTGTCGTCCCAGGTAGCAAGGGTCGTGATATGTCACCACCCTGTCACGAACATAATCCCCTGACAGAGTCAGTTTCCCCTCGCGCAAAAATCGGGCGAGGAGTTGGCTCGCATGAATTATCGGGAACTTCTCGGAGTAGTCGTTCTTGATCGCGTTGAACGCATGAGGGTCAAATGCTACGATCTCCTTGAATTCCCTGGCCTGGAATGCCTCTATGTTCTTGCCTGCAATCTGTTCGAAGAGCCCTTCCTCGCCGAGCCTCCGTATCTCGTTGCCGGAGTCGGTCTCATCCTGACCCAGGATCCCGAAATCCGATGAGGTCTTGTTCAAGATCCGTGCAAACGACTTGGATATTTCCTGTATTCTCGGATCGAATGATCCACAACTGTCTACGAAAAACAGGAGGTCCGCGAACTCGCCTTTGCCAAGTTCTTTCACTTCTATTCCGTCCAGATCCTTGGTCCAGGCCGCGCGTTTCCCCTTGCTCCCTCCGTAAGCGTTCCCCTTCTTCTTGATTTGTTGCATGGGCTTCTGAAGCGATTGGGGCAGATTCCCCTGGTCGAGGAGATACCGCCTCATGTCAACAATCTTGTCGATGTATTGTATGAATATCGGGCATTCCTGTTCGCAGGCGCCGCACGTGGTGCAGGCCCAGATCTCTTTTTCCGTGATGATGTCGCCGGTGAATTTCAAGTCGCCTCGATCGGGCGGTGTACCGAATACAGGGATAGTATTTGTACGCATAGTCTCTGGCCTTTATGCTGATCATCCTCGGAGACAGGTCTCGCCCCACAGCGTTGGCCGGGCAATTGTCCGTGCATCTGCCGCAGTCCGCGCATGAGTAAAAATCCAGGATATGCTTCCAGGTGAATGCCTCAAACTTGCCCACACCGCATTCCGGCAGTTCCATCCAATCGGTAACGCCGCATTGGACCGGTTTTATGGCCCCCTTGTTCAAATTGGCGAAGAAAACGTTGGGGATAGCGGTAATAACATGGAAGTGCTTCGATATGGGCAGGTAATTCAGTAATCCAAAAAAGACGAGAATATGGCTCCAATAGCCTCCTACGTGCAGGGCATTCAGGGTATGGGGATCGGTCCACGGCATAAACAGGCCGGCAAGTGTCGCAGCAGGAAACAAAGCCGCGTCCCCGCTCTTTCCGCTCATTTTCAGGGCACTTCCGTCGAAGATCATGTCGGTGACCATGAGAGCTGCCACCAGCCCCAGGATGATGTATGCCTCGTTTTCGTGGCCGCCGGTATGGTTATGCGCGTAACGTGCCGGACGAAATACGGCTCTCCGTATGATGGCTATGATGCACACGGCCAAGACCATTAGGACGACGTAGTCCTTGAGAACTTCGTAAGAGAAGCCCGCGAAGCCGGTGAGCAGCGGCAGGTGGAATTCTGACGAGAAGCCGCGGCCGATGAGTGTCAAGGAACGGAGAGACAGGATCATAAACCCCGCGAAAAGCAGAATGTGAAGGATCCCGGCCCCCAAGTACCTGGGTTGCCTCCACTGGCCGAACCCATAGACGAGCATCAAGCGGATTCTTTCCCCAATGTTGGAGAATCTATCATCGGGCGCGCCGAGTGTGAGGAGTCGGATGCGGCGAAACATCACGTATGAAAACATTAGGATAGCCACGGCAAGAACGACAAAGGCCACGGCAGGTGCAGGAATACCGGCTAGCGGAACATTGGCCGGCTCAAGAATGGTCATGGGTGAAAACCTCGGTGACGATGTGGTTACTATAGTGCCATGCTTTGCGACCTACGTTTAGATCATGCTCTGGGAAAATCCCCCTTTCCCTTCCCTCTGCCGCCAGGGGAGAGGATTGACTGCTACCCCGCCCTGTCGGGAGGGGTTGGGGGAGGGTGACGTCTGGTGCAAGTCCGATGGCGCCTCGCCATAGACTGGCAGGTCTCAAAGGCGCAGCGCCTGGGCTTATTTAGATCACCAACCCGCAGCCCCCGGAAAGCAGGGGCCACCAGTTAGACTCACAAAGTGAAGCCGGCGGTGGCAGACTTTCCTGTGGAAACGCCTCTCCTGCGCCCTTCTTCAGAAAACTGTCAAGTGATGCTCAGCTCACAAGTACCGCCAGGATCTTCGCGGGCTTGTCTCCGTGGGCTTTGACCAGATGCATACTGGTGGAATCGTAGTAAATGGCATCCCCCGGCTTCAATACGTCGCGGGTGTCATCCACCAGTACTTCCATCTCTCCGTCCAGAACGTAGATGAACTCCTGTCCGTCATGGGACGAAGGTTCGTCGGCGGCCGCTGGATGAAGTGTGACGATAAACGGCTCCATCGTGCGGTCCTTTTTGTCCGGCGCCAAGGATTCATATTCGTAACCATGGCTGGCCTGTTTTGCTTTTCCAAAACGGCTGAACGTTCGGCGCTCGCCTGCTCTTACTATGGTGAACGCTTTGTCGCCGGTGGAAATTACATCCGACATCTTCAGGGACAGCGCCTTGCTCAGTTTGATCAACTGGCCCAGCGGTAAGAACGTTTCACCTGCTTCCAATTGGGCAAGAACATCGGCTGCAACGCCGGTCTTCGCGGCAACCTCTGCGATGGAGAATCCACGCTTCTCTCGTGCTGCACGCAGCTTTTGTCCGTGAGAGACCGCTTCCTCGTCCTCTGCCTTTGCTTTGGCAGTCGTTACGGCGTGCGGGTCTGTCAGCAGGTCGTGCCCTTCTTTCTCTTCACCGTATCCTGAAGCTGCTTCCTGAAACTCTTCGTAGGAAGCCATAGTTTTCTCTTCATCCATAATGGATCCTTTCAGCCCGATCGAACGGCATTCCGGAGCGGAAACATAATCGACATTCGTACGTGGCGCTACATGGATCTGCCCGGAACTCCTATGTTCCTCGCTATGACGATCCTCTGAACCTCGGAGGTGCCTTCACCTATGTCGAGAAGCTTCTGGTTCCGGTAATGTCTTTCAGCCGCGTAGTCTTTCATGAGGCCGTATCCGCCATGAAGCTGCACAGCGTGGTTCGCTGCCCTGTAGTAGGTCTCCGAGCAGACCAGCTTCGCCATGGCGCTGTATTTTGGAGTCAATTTATCATTATCTGCGAGCCAACACGCCTTGTAAAGGAGCAGACGAGCCATCTCGATCTCGGTGGCCATGTCCGCGAGCTTGAACGCATTGATCTGGAAAGATCCTATTGGCCTGCCGAACTGCGTCCTTTTCTTGGAATAGTCTAGAGCCAACTCGAAAGCCCCCTGGGCCCCGCCCAATCCCATGGCCCCTATGGAAAGGCGGCCTCCGTCGAGGGTCTTCAGCATCTGATGGAACCCTTCGCCCCTTTTCCCCAAGAGGTTCTCCTTGGGGACACGGCAGTCTTGGAAGGTGAGCTGGCCGGTGTTGGAAGATCTCCAGCACATCTTGTTGTGCATGGTCTCTGCAATGAATCCGCGAGTGCCGTTTTCCACCAGAATGCAACTCACCTCGGGCTTCTTTGCGTCCGACCGGTCTGTAATGCACTGCACCACGCAGACTGCGCTCATGTCAGTGGTCGAATTGGTTATGAAGATCTTGCTACCGTTTATCACCCATTCATTTCCATCTAGAACCGCGGAGGTCCTGGACGCGCCGGCATCTGATCCGGCATCCGGCTCGGTAAGTCCGAAAGAGGCGAGAATCTTCCCTTTGCACAGGTCCGGCAGCCACTTTCTCTTTTGCTCATCGGTACCGAAATAGTAGATGGGAGCTATGCCCAAGGAATTGCCCGCAGCTATGGTGGCCGCCTGAGACCCATCAATGCGCGCGATCTCTTCCACGATAATTATGTAGTTGAGGTAGCCGGCCTCGCTGCCGCCATATTCTTCGGAAACAAATGGACCGAAGAAATCCAGCTCGCCCATTTTGCGGGTTAGGTCGGAGGAGAATTCTTCTTTGTCGTCCAGTTCCTGGGCTACTGGCGCAATCTCCTTCTCAGCAAACTCTCTAACGACCTTTCTGGTAAGCTCCGCATCCTTGGGGAGATCAAAGTTCAAGGACATGCTAAAACCCCCTTCAACCATAGTAGATAACGATGCAGTTTGTGAACGGTCCCGGAAAAGCCACTAGCAGTCCGGGGCCATGCTTCTATAGTCACCGGCCAGCAGGGTTGATCTGCTCAAAACTCTCTGTCCCTGCGTTGGAAAATATCCCGTACTTCGATACCTAAGCTGTTCAAAAACTTCATTCTCAGTGTCTTGGATGACGCCGCATCGGAGAGTACAAAACCTTAACCCAGCCTATGTTCCATAACAGACCGGGAACTTTATTGTCAAGCCGAATAGAGCATTGCGAACCGCTCTAAAGCTAAATTATCTGGCGTGGGAATATGTCGAACCTGACAAGTGGGGTTGGGTATTTAGCCGTATCTATGGTTGTCCGCAGTCTTCACTATCCTGACGGGCCTTGTGTCTACTGGGTGTAGGATACTTCTGGGTTCCTATCCGTCGCAATCGGCTCCGGTTGAACATGGAGTCCGCGATGGGAGCCTGTCTGATAGTTATGGCTGCGAATGCCGCACTGGCTGCGACATTGCACATTGCAATCGGAAACACGTTTGCCGCGGGCCTGGTATTGTGAGCGATTCCCAGGGTTCTGCTAGGCGGTCAGTTAGGACCGCGCGTTGCCAACCGGATACCTGATCAAACGCTCAAAGAAATATTCATTTTCTGCCTCTCAGTCACGGGAAAACACCCGATGTTCGATATGTCGGCTGGCCATTGTAGCGCCGTGCCCCGTCCCGACCAGCGCGCAAAATGCGGTGACCATGGGGAACCCCAGCGTTAGCGTCGCTCATCTCTCTTAGCGCATGCGGTGCGGTTCGCTTCTTTCCCTATCTGGATTTCTCAATAAAAAGTGATCCAGTCCGAAACTGGCTCCAATATTCCTTTTGTCGGATTCGATTTCAGGACTCGGGCCACGGGAAATCTGTTGCTCCTGATGGTCAATGGTGGTGTCAGCCCCCCAGTATCGAACTCCTTTAAGGACTGCAAAGCCGCCGTCACGCCCTCCTCATTCAACTGTCCGGCGGCATCGGCCCTCCTGAGACATTCCACAAAGATCTTCCCAGCGGTGAATGCCACGAAATAATTCAAGGGACGGTAATTGACATCAGGATAATGCTTAGCCGTGTAGGCCTTGATGGTCTTGATCATCGGCACATCGTCCATCCACCAGTAAGCATAGGGACTCACTGCCAGAAATTCCGGTCCATCAGGCCCCAATGCCTCCACAGCGCTCTTGTCAGCGCCCCAGAGTGTGAGCACAAATTGGCTCTTCAGCCCTAGGTCACGGCATTGCTTGATCAAGGTGGCGTTCGAGGGGCCAACCCAACCTTGCATGATGACGAAATCCGGGTTCTTGCTCTTGAGTTCCTCAATTTGAGCTGTGTGGTCGCCACCTCTGATGTCCCCCGCCACTTCACCGACCAAGTCCAGTTTCAGCCTTTGACACATGACACGGCCATAGGCTAAAGGATCCTCGCCGAATGGACCTTTGGAGTAGAAGAAAGCTACTTTCGCGGCTTTCTTCAATTGAGCTATGTACTTGAGAGCAACAGCGAACTGGTCCCCGTAAGTAGGCCCAACGACAAACATTGAGGGAATACCACTGACCGCCAGTTTCGCTGAAAAAGAGGTAGACGTATAGAGGATTTTGTAGCGATCTTTGATCAGCGGGGCAGTAGCCAATGCCACCGGCGTACCTGACCCAAAAAAACAGAGCGGCTTGTATTTGGCCACGATTTCTTCGAAAACTTTCACCCCGACATCTGGCTTGTATTGATCGTCTTGCATCACATGTCGGAGTTTCTTGCCGTTGATTCCTCCCTCATCGTTGGCTATCCCGAGAGCATCCCGGATGCCGGCTTCAAGCACCTCGGTCGTTGCCGCAATAGCAGGGGGCCCGGTGGGGGAGGTGCTCATCCCCACCGTAATTGGCTCCTGGGCCGTAGCTACCTGGATGGCTGCGAAAGAGAAAAACAAAGCCAAAATCAGTACTGCTGTCACACTTATTCGTGTTTTCATTTTTTCCTCCTTAGCTGTATCTAGCCCCAGTGTCTTAACAGGGGTGTCGGTGGGATTCAGATGATCCTGGGAGTTTGCAGGGTTGTCGTGAGGGTTGTCCTGCGGAGCGGGATTCACCGCCGCATCCAAAACGATTCTCTACTCCAATTGTTGGAGCAGAAGTTCCGGACGGTACGCCCTAGTTCTCTTCCAGGATATGAATCCTACCATGTTTCCCCTCCTGATAGTTATAAAGATCCTCAAAATTGTTGTTCAATTTGCTCTTACACGGCCCGGACCTACGGGCATGATTCTTGGTGATTGCCATGTCTCACCCTGCGCGGAATGCGACGGCATTGCCGTTCGCAGCAAAGAAGTCCCGTCGGCAAACTCGGCACATTGCAGTTCAGTCTATGGAAGGGCATTCGTACAAAATTCCGCGTGATCATCACCCGTACTTTTGAGCTCGTCATGCTCAGAGAGCAGCAAATCTTATGCCACTATTTTGCTACTCCAGGATTATGATGAGGATGCGAGGCCCATAGCGGACTTCAGGAGTTTATTGTATTGCGGATCTTCTGAAGGTCAGTTGAGGCCATTAGGTCAAAGTGGCCTGCCAATTCTTGCCCTATGGAAAAGATCAATGATGGCAGGCGCTAGCAGCGTGGCTGAATTGACCTTCAGCTAGATGCTCATGGGGCTTTATGACCCGAAAACACAGGGTGTGTCAACTGCCTGTTCAGTTTTTTGCCCATTGGACCCCATCAGCGCATTTTCGAGCGCGGTCAATCCGGCTTCAGTCCCTAGGATTTCATTCTCAAGCCTCGACAGCCGCGACTGATCGGCTCCAGCTTCGTCACCCTTGCCAATGGCGAGCCGAAGAGAAGGATCTATCCGCAGAAAATCGGCAACTTTGCAATTCTCATACCCGGCCGTTATCTGATACACCCTCTGGCGAGTCATTTGAAGCTGCGTTTGTTTGCTGTGAACCCAAGACCTGCCATCCTCGAGCTCACCCCCGATTGGACCCAGGATGCCCAAACGCATTGCCATACCAATAGCCATGGCCCGGTTGAGCCAGGAATATTGAGGAGCACTGGTTTCAAACTGCATATATAGCCTAAAGAAATATTCATTGGGTGGTCTTGTGTCATAATTAATCGCGAGTTTTATGGGTGCGTTGAAATAAAAAGAGACAATCTCTTGGATACAGGAAAACTATTTGTTTGATTTCTATTGACAAAAACGCCTTCTATTTATTACAATCTTAATTGAGATACTGTGCGCATGCTCCCTGAGTTTCCATGATTTTAGTGCGGCGCCCGCGCAAGAGAGAATTGATATAGCGTTTCATGGCCTTTTCGAAACGGAGAAACCGGCAATGAACTCCTGGCGCTACAGCATGATGATCTTTCTAGGTTTGGTTGCCATTTTACAGGGATGCAGCCAATCAGGCATCGACAAAGCCACGAGTGAATCAGAGACCCCCCAGAAATCCGTCACAGATCTTCAATCTCAGCTTTCTCAGGCCAAGCAATCACTGGCCAAATTCGAAGACGAAAATCAGCGTCTGGCTGCCGAACTACAGGCGGCAGGTGTGAAGAGTAACATGGCTGAGCAGCGGGCGTTGGAGAAATCTTCTCAGGGGCGAGTGCAAACGAAAGGCTCTGAGCTCAAAGGGACCGATGAAGAGAGCAGAATTGGTCTCATGGGAGCGAAAGCCATCGCCGAATTCAGGGCTGAGCAGCTGAGCAAACGTCTCGATAATCTGAGCAAGGATCTGAACCTGAAGGAACAGGAGCTGGTTGCCATCAGGAAAAATGCTGAGGCCAAGGACAAAGAGGTTGCAAGTTTAAGCCGACAAATTCAAGAACTCCAGGAAGCTGATCGGACTCGCACGTCAGAGCTTGAATCGAAGCTGGACAGTATTGGCAAGGATTTGACGGAGCGCTCTACGGCTATGGGCCGGCTGAAGCAGGAATTGGACGAAAAAACTGAGCTGCTCCACGCTTTGAAAAACGCCGTGGCTGATGCAGCGAAACTCAAGTCAAACGCAGAGATCGAAGTCACCCGGCTTCAGTCGGAACTGACGCAGGCTGCCAACCAGGCCGATGCTGTCGGCAAGCAATCCAGCCAATTGCGGCGTGATGTGGAAGAGTTACAAAATCAGGCAGTTCGAACCCGTGAAGATATAGACCAGTGTCGCGAGCAATCGGAACAACTCCGTGCCGAGGCAGAGAGTTCAAAGCACGAGAGTCAAAGGCTGAAAGCGGAATTGTCTGATCTAGATCAACGGCTGCAGGCAGCCGAGCCTACTCCCCCCGCGGCTGCGGAGGATCACCCTTCCGCTCTCGACAACCTCCTTCAAGGTCCGCAATCCGCAGGCACATCGAGTCGGCCATCCGGATTGTATTAGTAAACCCTTCCAGAAATAACTGTCTGCCAGACGGAACCGCTGTCACGGTAGGGGCGTGTTTACAACCCA
This sequence comes from uncultured delta proteobacterium, assembly GCA_963809365.1. GTDB lineage: Bacteria > Desulfobacterota > Desulfomonilia > Desulfomonilales > Desulfomonilaceae > CAWBBA01. The sequence continues at coordinate 50,248 of CAWEJR010000019.1, forward strand.
CCTCTAATACCAATGCGCGTGCAAAGAAGTGACATTAGCAATGGCCGGCAGGGACCCCGGCCGCTACTGTAATGTGGTGGCGGCCCCGCGCAGAACGCGGTGTGCCCGCCATGTTCATTTGCATGAAAGCGCATTGATATAAATAGGACTGAAGAAAGATCGAGCCCGCCCTACCTGGCTGAATCTCCACCGTTTAAGGATTCATGCGCTCCAGGAAGAGGAGGGAATTTATCTCGTCCCCCCGTTGATACCGAACAAAGGCCGATAGGGCGCGCCGGAGTTCTTGGAGCCCTGCTCGGTTAAGTCTCAGCCGTCCGGCCGCGGCGCTGCCAACTTCCAGACCTCTGCGCACAATTGCTAACGTGTTCGGTGACAAACGAACATTGTCGGCTTCGCCTGGGCCTACGCACGCCGGATGACAAGCACCGCCCAGACCTGGCACGAACAGAGCCTCTTGTCCATGTCCGAACGGTTTGCCGCACGCGGGACAAAGGTCGAACCTCGGAGCGTATCCGAGGATTCCAAGCAGACGGATCTCGTCCAAAAGTAACCGCACGGGGTTTGGGAGATCAGCTTCCAGGCTTTCCAGAAAGTTCAGGGTGAAATCGAACAGAACCGGGTCGGGATGGTCCTCGGGCAAGAAAACGGAACAAAGCTCGAGGAAGTACTGAGCACGGGCCACCTTGGCGACGTCGGATCTGATCAGCAGGAAACCGCGAATTACCTGAGATTCATCTATCCAGACCAGGTCGTCCTTCTTGCGCGGCCTCAGGGTGAAGTCCACTAGCGACAGTGGCTCTAGATGCCCGCCAAACCTGATCCGGCTCTTCTTGGCATTCTTGGCGACACCTCGCAGCCACCCAAGTTCTCGGCTCAAGAAGACCACCAACTCATCCGCTTCTCCAAAGTCGTATTTTTTCAGGATGATCGATTTCGCCACATTCCCCCGTCGACGGTCTTCATCGGAAGGCCTGGACAGACCCATAGACTTGGTGGTTGCGAATCCATTCCTTTTGATTCTCTATAAATGATCTCACTTTGCCTGACGGTTCCGATGCGAGTTCATTCAGAGCCGCCATGGCCTTCTTTTCCATGATGGGGTTCTTGACCAACACTATGCCCCCCGCCGCGCTCATGGCATTTGGACCTGCCGGCGCGCCCCTTAGGGCAAGTATGGCCAGAGTGTTGATCCCCCAGGGTCTGAAGATCTGATCCCCTGTTCGCCCTGATGCTAGTATTGCAGCCTTCAAGGATTTGTAGTCCGCCATGTCGTCGAGAGAATTCAACGCGGTCTGCAGCAGGTCAAGCCGCCGGGATGTCAGATTTACAAAGGCTGACGCCTGTTGCTTTTCGGCGCTTCTGCTTGAAGTTAGCAGCCGAGCCAATGCCTCCGCTCCCTGTTTCTGAAAGGTCATGCCCCAGTTGACAAACTGAAAGCCGCCCGGCTCATCCAAGAATTGTCTGCCAAGGGAAATTACGCGTCGGTATATCCTCTCCGCGTCCTTCGGCTTTGCTTGTTTCTCGTAGGTTTTCCCCAGTTTGATCGCTGCCTGAACGTAGTCTCTGAACATGTCCCAGGGAACGGGCCGGCGTTTGTCTTCCGGTCCGCTCGGGAAATCGCCTTGATAGACCTTGAGCAAGCCGCCTTGGCTCCGGCCCGCTCCCTTCAGAAGCACTTGCACTCCTGAGGCCCTCGAATCCACGCCTTTAGAGCCTCGCTCTTGCAAGTGCAGCTTCTCCAATTCCTTGTATTCTGCAACCGCGTCGCCGGTGGACGGGTAATCCACCCAGCCCAGGTCTTCCTTTCCGGGGAGTCCGAGCTGATCCAGGACAGCAGTGGCTGCCTCAAAACGTGCTGCTGTTTCGTTTTGAGCTTCAGTTGGATAAGCCTCGCTGGACGTCACCGTGCACATGATCGACAGAGGGCGTTCGAGCCACCATTTACCATCTTGCATGACCCAAAGGAGGGTCATGTCCAGTTTTGAGGGGTTAGGGTACTCGGGAGAAAGCACAGGTCCGCGGAACGCTAGGGTAGCTTGGAATCTTTCGGTCGTTCCGTCTTCGGATTTGAACCTCTTGTCGACACTCGAACTCTCCAGGCTCAAGGAATTACTTCGGTATCGCTTGAGAAAGCTTTCCACCTCTTCCGTCGTAACATCTATCTCGCTTGTTATTTCCGAATGAATAATCTTGGTAAATCCTGCCGCGTCCTGGCCGGTAAAGAGTGTGACGAAGCGTTGAAGTGCAGCGGGGGGTTCTTCCGGAGGACTGCCGAAGAAAGGGAGAACGCCCACTATCCCAGCCATTACGAGACAGCAAAACCGGTTCTTACTATAGAGTTTCAGCATGTTCATTGTTCTTCGTGCGCGCATCCCCGAGAGCAGGGCACAAATCCTTTGCTGTGTCGGGTGCTGTACAAGCTTTTCCGACCGACCCGACAGATTGCGGACTGTTTATCTTGTTCCGGCATGTAGTTCAAGCTGATTCTGTAGGGTAAGCATTCACTTGCGTGGGGGCATTTCGCCGCGCCTCTCATTGCTAGGAGTGAAATCCCGCGTTCCGCGCGAAAGCTATCACCGTTTTCCCGTGGAAGAGATTGCCTTGCCCCGCCGGCAATTACGACCTTTGCCATATGGGACTGGGTGCACAGCCTGTGGGACATTGGGGTTGAGGACGCACGACCCGCGTCAAAGGAGACCGTCTTTTTCGAGTGTTTTCGCCAGCGGGATAGTTATACGTCTCTTGAGTTCGAGAGAGGCCCTGTCCAAGATGTCGAGCAATCTTTCGAGCTCCTTGACATTTCTAGACTTTCGGCTCACCAAGTACGCGCAGACCTCGCGGGAGATTCTAACATTTTTGTCTCTGGCCATCTTGTCCACAATCAGCATTCGGATCGCGTCTTCGGGAGGTTCGAGGGCGAGGACAAGCCCCGAAACAATACGCGAGCGGAGATGAGCGTTGGCCGGAAAAATTTCTTCGGGGGGGGTGCTGGCGGCCAATATCAGGGGTGCGCCGGATCGCGTCAGCTTATTGGATAAGCTCCAGAGATGAGCTGAATCTTCTTCATTTGCAAGGTGCGCATCGTCGACAATAACTGCCAGCAATTCCTTCACATGATCTTCGGGGTCGGAGACTAGTTCTTCCAGTTCAGCAAATCTGGGCGGCTCCCCCGCTGCTGAGATGAACCTGACGCCGGCAGCTTTCGCGGCAAACCGGATCTCCAAGAGCGATGCCAGCGCGTTGAGCATGTGGGTCTTGCCCGTTCCCGGCGGTCCGTGCAGAAAAAGCGGGGGCAGCGGAGGGTCCCCCGTTCCATACACGGATTGAATCGTGGACACAGCCGTTTGAATCCCCTCGTGGACGATTAAGGCTTCGAAGGTAAAGCGCGGCGGAGTTGTCAGGGGCAGAAGGAGTTGAGTCATGGGGTGGCATTTTAGGACGGGGAGGTGCAGCAATCAACCATGAACTTTAAAACAAAACACTTGACAGATAGGGTGGGGTTGATTAAAAAAATACTAGCCGCGAATGAGAACTTCCTCCCAGGAGCACGCTTCCAACCGAAGGAATAATCTTTAAAAGAGGATAGGGGCCTTTTATAATAGACTGGTTCCCGTATATTGATTGGCCCATCTTGAAAAAAAGCTTCGGACAGAACCTCAAAAGATCATCTTTGTCCCCATTGACGATAAAGAGATTCAGGAGACCTAATGGACGTCGCAGAACTGAAAGAAAAGAAGGTCAGTGAACTTTTGGCCATAGCCAATTCCCTGGATGTTGAGGGTGCAAGCAGTATGCGCAAGCAAGAGCTGATCTTCGCCATCCTCCAGGCCCACCAACAGAACGAAAAGGAGGCGCCGATCAGAGGTGAAGGGGTGCTGGAGACCCTCCCCGATGGATTCGGTTTTCTCAGGGCGCCCGATTATAACTATCTGCCCGGGCCTGATGACATCTACGTATCCCCCAGCCAAATCAGACGGTTCAACATGCGTACCGGGGATACCATCTCGGGGTATATCCGGCCGCCCAAAGACACGGAACGCTATTTCGCTCTGCTAAAAGTGGAGACCATAAACACAGAAGATCCGGAGAAGATCAGGGACAAAGTTCTTTTTGATAACCTCACCCCTCTCTACCCGGAAGAGAAGATGAAGCTGGAAATAGGGCCGACGCAGTATTCCATGAGGATAATGGATCTGCTCACTCCCATTGGAAAGGGGCAGCGTGCCCTCATTGTTTCCCCCCCAAAAGCGGGAAAGACGGTCTTACTCCAGCAGATAGCTAACAGCATTACCCGCAATCAACCCGATGTCTACCTAATCGTCCTGCTGATTGACGAGCGGCCGGAGGAAGTGACCGACATGCAGCGGTCGGTCCATGGAGAGGTAATCTCCTCAACCTTTGATGAACCGGCCCAAAGACACGTTCAAGTGGCTGATATGGTAATAGAAAAGGCCAAGAGGCTCGTGGAGCACAAGAGAGACGTGGTCATCCTCTTGGACTCGATTACTCGCCTTGCCAGGGCGCACAATACAGTGGTTCCACCGAGCGGCAAGATCTTGTCCGGTGGAGTAGACTCCAATGCTCTGCATCGCCCCAAACGTTTCTTCGGAGCGGCTCGGAACATAGAGGAGGGCGGAAGCCTGACCATAATTGCCACTGCCCTTGTAGATACAGGGAGCAAGATGGACGAGGTGATCTACGAGGAGTTTAAAGGCACCGGCAACTTGGAAATACACCTCGACCGGCGCCTCTTGGAACGCCGCATCTTTCCATGTATAGACATCAACCGCTCCGGGACACGCAAAGAGGAACTCTTAATAAGCCAGCAAGATCTCCAGAGGGTCTGGCTCCTGAGAAAGCTTCTGGCAGATATGAACTCGGTGGACGCGATGGAATTTCTCCTGGACAAAATAATGCAGACGGATTCCAACCGAGAGTTCCTGGAGATAATGAACAAGTAGCCGTAGCCGGCATCATTGACGATCTCCAGTTCGGCCCACCCGCAAAGGAACTATTGGTATCCGGCATTTTCACGCAGATCGCGGGGATGAATACCTGGATTCAGGTTTTCACCGGTATGACGGGAAGAGGTTCCGCATCAGCGGAACAGTTTGCCGTTCCTTTCGAGGCCATTTTCTGCTAAACTTAAAAGTTACACTGATCGACGGAGGAAAGGGAATGAAAAAGGGAATACACCCCGAATTCCAGGACACGGTCTTCAGATGCGCTTGCGGCGCAGAGATTGCTACCCGGTCTTCCAAGCCTGAATACAAGCTCGAGATATGCTCTTCCTGCCACCCCTTCTTCACCGGCAAGCAGAAACTAGTGGACAGTGCCGGTCGCGTCGAACGCTTTATGAAGAAGTACGGAGACAAACCCATCGCTACTGGCAAGAAGCCCGCTAAGACGACGCGAAAGAAGGCAGAGACGGCCGTAAAACCTGCCCGCGTGGCCAAGGCAAAGCCAAAAGAAAAGACGAAGGAAAAGGCCGCTCCCGCGAAGAAATGATCGCCGAGCGACAGACGGCCATTCCGCCCCAATCGTCCGTGGCTCAAGGTGAGCACGATCACTGCATGTCAAGCGCCCCCCCCCGGGGGGCCAGATTTGATAGGCACAACGGAGCCTCATGTTAATCAACAATAATTCTGGCGCTGAAAACACCCAGATCAAAGTCGGGGGCCAGGCCGTTATCGAAGGTATCATGATGCGGGCCCCCAAGACCTTCACCGTGGTGGTTCGGAAACCGGACGGCGAGCTTGCCGTTCGCGAGGATCGCTGGCACTCCCCCATGGAGAAGTGGCCCATATTGAAAAAACCGCTCTTGCGGGGATGCATAGTGCTCTATGAAGCTCTCTTCAATGGGATTCAGGCCCTGACCTATTCCGCTCAGGAGGCACTGGGAGAGGAAGAGGAGAAGCTCGGGCCGTGGGCGCTCGGCGGGACCATTGCCTTTGCCCTTGGTGCGGCCATGGTTCTGTTCGTGGTAATACCGCACCTCGCCACTCTCGGCATAGGCGTACTTACCGGAACAGATCTCGGTGTTCGGTCGGTGTGGTTTCACATAATTGACGGTGTCATCAAGGTGAGCATCTTTGTAGGGTATATTGTTCTCATCTCACTGCTCAAGGAGATCCGCCGCGTGTTCGAGTATCACGGGGCTGAGCACAAGTCGATTCACGCGTACGAAAAAGGCGACGACTTGACTGTTGAGAACGCGCGGAAGTACCCGACGCTCCATCCTCGCTGCGGCACTGCATTTCTGCTGCTGGTGCTTGTTTTTAGTATCTTTCTCTTCTCTGCGGTATTTCCATTTCTGCCGAAAGATCTTTTTGGGAACAAAATCCTGACCAACATATTCTTTATACTAGTGAAGATGGTGCTCCTGCTTCCCATAGCCGGCTGTTCTTATGAGATCATTCGAATGGGAGAGAAGTTGAATAATCCGTTTCTAAACTTATTGCTGCTGCCGGGACTATGGCTACAGAAGCTCACAACGCGGGAGCCCGATGACGCTCAACTTGAGGTGGCACTGGTAGCACTGAGGACGACTTTGGAAAAAGAGGAGCTACGGGCCAGGGGCGAGTTCCCCGCCTGATTCCAATTCATGCAAGTACTTCATAAATTAGAAGAATTGAGCCGGCGGTACGAAGAGCTCAGCATCGAACTCTCTCGTCCGGAAACCATCTCCGACCCCGCCAGGCTGAGAAAGGCCGCAAAAGAGCAATCCGACCTCGATGATATTGTCAAGGCGTACCGAGGCCTGACTGGGGTTGTCGGCGAAATTGAGGACCTTGAGGGTATTATTGCAGCGGGTGAGGACCCTGAACTGGTGGAAATGGCCCGTGAGGACCTTCCGCCGCTCAAAGAACGGCAAGCTCAGATCGAGAAGGAACTCAGCGTGCTCCTTCTCCCAAAAGATCCCAATGACTCCAGGAACACGTTTCTCGAAATAAGGGCCGGCACGGGAGGCGAGGAGGCGGCCCTTTTCGCCGGAGATCTCTTTAGGGCATACTGCCGGTATGCGGAGTTGAGACGGTGGCAAGTCGAGATGATGTCCTTGTCTTCGGCCGCGGCCGGAGGAATAAAAGAGGTGATCGCTCTGGTGCACGGACATGGCGCTTACTCCCGCCTGAAGTACGAGAGCGGTGTGCACAGAGTTCAACGGGTACCTTCGACTGAAGCTCAGGGGCGCGTCCACACCTCTGCGGTGACCGTGGCTGTGCTCCCTGAGGCTGACGATCTGGAAGTGGAAATTGACCCGAAGGATCTCAAAATAGATGTCTACAGGTCATCCGGGCCGGGCGGCCAAAGCGTCAACACTACTGATTCCGCGGTGAGAGTTACCCATTTGCCTACTCATCTCGTAGTCACTTGCCAGGATGAAAAATCGCAGCACAAGAATAAAGCAAAGGCACTGAAAATCCTTAAGGCACGCCTGTTTGACCGAATGGAAGAGGAACGCCTATCCGAAATCAGCAAGGAGCGCAAGAGCCAAGTGGGCTCGGGAGATCGTTCCGAGCGAATACGGACTTATAACTTTCCTCAGAATCGTGTCACAGACCACCGCATCGGTCTGACCCTCTATAAACTGGACGGCATAATGTCCGGCAAACTGGACGAGCTTATTGATCCCCTTTCCATTCATTTTCAGACTGAAGCAATTAACGAAGCGCTGGATCATTAAGATAATTGTTCCATGAAAAGTGCTCTAGTTCTGGTTCCTCCCAATATCCCCAGCATGGATTCCTGTGCAGGAGGCCGATATCAAGCCACCTACAATGCG
>CAWEJR010000020.1:0-46525 GCA_963809365.1 uncultured delta proteobacterium
TCCGGGGTCAATCGGCAGCTTTCTCATGAGTGATCCGGGGACTCAGGTGAACAATCTTGCCAGCATTGCGGGTACCACGACGGTGCAACGTTTACAGTCGCGCTCACCGACAGTCTGGCATTCACGACAAATACCGCTGGCCTCGAACGGGTATTCGAAGGGGCGGTTGTGGGCCCGAGTCTCGAGATGGGGTATCAGTGGTCAAACTATTTTGACGTCTTCTACGGATTTTCCTGGTTCACCGCGAGCAATTCAATGAGTGTGACAAATGTCATCCAGGGGCAGGGCTCCAGAACCTCAATCGTGGATACGTTCCCGTTCCTGTCCGACGACGACTCCGCATGGCCTGTGTTCGCCTTCAGTTCATCGACCACGATTGTGAATGGGGACCCGGCTCTCAATTACCATATCGCTCCCAACAGTCCCGCTAATGGGGGAATATTCCCGAATCGCCAATTCTCCACCGTGGCGGATGCGATCGATACCTCCTGAAAACATACAGGAAACCATCACCAACTCGGCCGAATTCACCCCCCTGGAGAACAGATTCGGCGCAAGAAGCTGGGCCCCGCTATACGGGCTGGGCCGCTTGGGAGCAACACTGGGCGGTGCGATCATTCCCACGTACTACAAAATTACCGGTTCCAGGACGGACATTGCTCTAGGCGGTTCAGATACGGTGGATCCGGGAACGGTGTTGGTCGCTGAAGTCATTGAAAACAAGGAATGGCGCACGCTTTACGGCGGGTTTGTCGGTGGTGATCTGATGCTGGGGAACACCGGATACTTTCTGTATGGCAGCGCAGATTACATGTGGGCCAATAATCTGACTTATCAATTGGGTAGCCGTAACGACAATCTTTAATCCGGGTGGTTTCACGGCAGGACTGAGCGCCGGGGTTCAATTTTAGCGATCAAGAGATGGGCTGAGAAAAGGGCGACTTCGGGTCGCCCTTTTTTATTTTGAAATGGAAATGTATTACGGGCGCCGTATGCAAAAGGTAGGCTTGAGGGAGTGTCCAAGTCTTCGCACAGACTTTAGCTTTCCCCTGAAGGGGGAACCCATTGGGTAGCCACGGGTGAAACCCGTGGTCGGCAGGTCCCCCCAATTTCGTGGAGTTGACCCTGGAGGGGTCGACCTATCCTGCGTCAATCAAACCAAAAACCGCTCGTCAAATTCAATTCCGGCTTCAACCAACAATCTTCTCAATTCATCCAGGAACGACACCGTTCTGTGGTGCGTTTCCTGGGCTTTTATGTATTCTATGAGATGATCTCGCTCGTTTCTGTTGTGGGTGAACGCACCGTATCCCGCCTGCCAGTTGGTGAATCCAGGAAATACGTTTTGTTCCTTGATCCAACACGATGATGCCACCTTGATATCTTTCACGAAATCGGCCAAGGAGCAGCTTGGATGCAAATTGGAGAGCATGTGAACGTGGTCGCGAGTGCTGTTTATCCTGTATAGTCGACTTCGACGCGCATTCACGATTCCCCAAATGTAACGGAACAGATCGGGGCGGCCACCATCGGCCAGGACGGGCTCCCTGTTTTTTGTGGAAAAAACGATGTGGTAGCAAATCTGGGTGTATGTTGACATGGCGGTATTTTCAGGTCTTCTAGTCGACCCCTTCGGGGTCGTTGCCAAGATGGTTGGTTGTCGTTTCCCCGTGGGTTTCACCCACGGCTACCCATCGTATTCCCCTTCAGGGAATCATGCTGGCGATTTGATGGGCTGCTGATTCGATCCCTCCAATCAACAGGGATCTTCGACACTCCCCCACCTTCGCGGCGGTAAAGGAGAAATCCTTTCTCAAGACCGAATCGGTACAAGTCACGTGTGATCGCGACATCGTCCCGGCAATACCGCTCGATCAGGTCCATCTTCCCTTCTCGGAACCATCGGGCAGCGTCCAGGCCGTGGCCGGATTTTTTTCTCCCTAGTGTGAATTCGGCCAGATGGTCCAGCTTCAAACGAAAGCCCAGCGCGGCTTGGACATGCAGGAGGATGTCCAGGTTCGGCAGGGCCTTCAGGCGCTCAGGGCTATACGCGCTCAAGACCTCATAGTCGAACCTAACGTGATTGAAGCCAACCACCAGGTCCGCGCCTTTGAGCAGCTCTATCAACTCCGAGACATTAGCCTCGGTAAACGTGAGGAAACCGTCTTCTTCAGTGTGCGCGACTGCCAGCGAGAGGCGCATCTTGGAAATGTTTTTCCATCCGCCGACCTCTTGAGCCAGCTTCTGGGTTTCCACGTCAAATACCACAACCCTTTTCGGCCCCTGCAGCAATTCCTGCTTTGGATTCTCCGGAGCTGTCGCAGGCTTAGGCTCCTCTTCAAACGACAGGGTGATCCCACCGCTGTCGGAAGACTCCACTACAGCTCTTTTGACCCTCGGGACTGCTACTCTCTTCTTGCCGGGGGACTTCATCAGGGACCCTTGGCCGGGAGCGGTTTCCATATCAGGTCTCTCGGTTTTCACAGCATTTTCCTTCCTGTGACCTAGTAAGTCCTTTTGTTCAGACACGTCGTTCTGCAGATCGGGGAAGATAAACGGGCGAGCGGGTCTTGCGGGGCTTTTCGGTTTTGGCTCGGTTTTCGAGGCAAGAAACGCCGTGTCCGGGTGCAAGAGGAATTCGAGCGTAGCCAGGCAGGCTTTCTTATCCAGAGGCTTGTTTCCCGAACCGCATTTGGGTGAATGTATACAAGAAGGGCAGCCCGCTTCACACGGGCACTTCTCCACAAGAAGGCGGGTTTTCTCCAGGAGTTCTTCAATCACCTCAAACGCGCGATGCGAGAGCCCCACTCCGCCGGGGTGGCCGTCGTATATGAACACTGCGGCCCGGCAGACCTGTTCATGTTCCGGGGTGCTTATCCCTCCTATGTCGTCCCGGTCGCAAAGGGCAAAGAGTGGGAACATTGAAATCGCGGCGTGCTCCATCGCGTGAATGCCGCCCATGAAGTGAAGACCGGCTTTCTGAACGGCATCCTTGACTTCATCCGGGATTTCAATCCAGATGCCGACGGTTTCGAAGTGAAGCGGGGGGAGATCCAGGTCCACCATGCCGATAAGTTCCTGACCGGAAGACCGACGCTTCTCGTACCCTACAATGTGTGTAGTGACCTTGAGTTTCCCTTCTCTCACCGTAAAGCCGGGAAAATCTCGCGTGCGAATCGGCGCGCCAAGGATCTTTGTATCTTTTTCATTGAGGGCCCGAGTGTAATAACTGAGACTAGACGGCTTCACCAGCACGTTCCGGCGCTGCAGGTCCAGCTTGGTAACCACATATTGCCTTGTGCGATGGAGGTACACGGCCCCCTCGTGGCATTCCGTGAACGCACGCATGCCCGATGAGCTTCCAATCAGGGTTTTCCTGTCTTCCAAGAAGATCGCGTAAGACTCGCCTATACCTCGCAGGTCAACGCCACGATGAGGCCGTCTCGAAGCCGAACGCCACGAGCCGTCCCCGCCGCGATAGAGCGTGCCCTCCTGTTCGAGTTCCTCCAGGGCTGTTTGGATCTCAGGCTGCCGGGTCCATTCTTCTTCGGGGAAAATAGGTGTTTCAGCCGCGGCACATGGGAGGTGCCGTTTAAGCACCTCACTGTTAAAAGGGTCCAAAATAGCCTCTTCGCAGGTGCGTTCGAAGAAATCTCTGGGATTCCGCAAGAAATACTGGTCCAGCGCATCGTTCCCCGCAAGCATGACAATTGCGCTGGGCCGTCCGGCCCGGCCCACTCGACCGCCTCGCTGCCAGGTATTGATAATGGTTCCGGGGTATCCCACGAGCAGGCAGAGATCCAATCCACCAACGTCGATGCCCATTTCCAGAGCCGAGGTGGAGATCACCCCGTCCATCTCTCCGGAAAACAACTTCGCTTCTATGTACCGACGCTCTTCGGGGAGAAAGCCGGCCCGGTAAGAACTAATACGGTTCTTTAAGTGCGGGGCATCATGCAACACCCATGTGGTGATCAGCTCTGTGACTTTCCGCGCTCGGGTGAACACGATGGTTTTAAGACCGGACTCCAGTGCCTTGACAAAGAGTCGGGCAGCAATGGTGTTCGGGCTTAAGACCGGATTCAGGAAGATGAAATGCCTTTTCGATGTGGGCGCCCCCGATCTATCAATGACAGCGGGTTCGCGGCCGATCAGCCTTGAAACGAACGCGCCCGGATTGGCCACTGTCCCGGAACAGGCGATGAATTGCGGACTTGCCCCGTAGCGTGCACACACACGCAACGTGCGCAGCAGCACCTGAGCAATATGGCTGCCGAAAATCCCCTTGTACGTGTGGACTTCGTCCAGCACAATGAAGCACAGGTGTGAGAAAAAATCTTTCCAGATATCGTGAAACGCGAGAAGTCCGAGGTGGAGCATGTCCGGATTGGTTATAAGGACCCGTGGAGGGCAGCTCCTAATCTTGCGGCGCTCCGATTCGGAGGTGTCCCCGTCGTACACCGCCGCGGTCAGGCCCGAACTGCCTGCCAGCGATAGGAACGCATCCCTCTGGTCCCGCTCAAGCGCCTTCAAGGGAAACAGCAAGAGGGCACACGCGTCCGGGTCCCTTGTGAGGCGGTCCAGGACAGGTACCTGGTACGCGAGGGTCTTTCCGCTTGCGGTGCTGGTCGATAGGACCGTATCCTTCCCTTGAAGGCAGAATTCAATAGCTGCTGCTTGATGAGAATAGAGAGAAGCGACCCCGGACGCACGGATCAGCTCTTCCACACGGGGATCCAGGCCCGCGGGAATTGCCGCAAGCTCGGCAGGCTTTTCGGGCAGGATCTCGTGGTGGCTCAGGTTCCAGTCGTAATTCCGCGGGCTGCATAACCATTCAAGGAATGAGTCGAGCACGATCTTTCCAATGATGTCAGGTAGATATCCGAGTTTCTCCGTAATCGGTCCAGATCATACTCGGCCTGCTTGCGCGGTGTCAACCGTGGAACTAGGGCGTGGGAATTTTTTGGCTCGAGGAACTCAGAATCAATATTCAGCTCCGTCTGGAAGCCACTGTTCAGTTCGAGGACATTATGGTCTCACTGACATCCTCGGGGCACCAGTAGGGCCGGCATCTTGCCGGTCCGCGCCATGGACCGGCAAGATGCCGGCCCTACTATTACATTCGAGCGATCACTTTAGGTTTCCCCAGCGTAACCATAGCCTTTCCATCGGAAAGCGTGGTTTCTTCACAAAATGCGCGACATGTGCCAAATTGTTCCTGGTTCGCTGATTCCCGGGCTCCGGTATCGGGACCAGTTGAGACTTGGGGTAGGAAATAGTCATGTCAACTTCAATGCGCCATGCAATAATGAAAGTCCCCCTTGTAGTCGTAATTGCCGCATTGGCGGCAGTTTTCAAATTCTCTCAGGTCTCTGAGGCACAAGACCAAATGAATTCCAATCCGGAGCAGCGGGAAATCTCAATAACCCTGGGTAATCAGACAATCCGCGCGGTAGTGGCTGACACCGACCCGTCAAGGCGGGAGGGCCTTCTTGGATGGAGTCAGATAACAGAAGAGAGGGGAATGTTGCTTGATTTCGCGATGGAACGGCAATACGCGATCCACATGCAGGGGATGAAATTCGCCATTGACGCGGTCTGGATAGATGCCAACGGCTTAATCAAGCTGAGTTTATGAAGATATTACCCCTAACTCCGGCCTGATTTACCCCTCGATGTTTCCCTGCAGATACTGCTTGGAGATCAAGTCGGGCTTTTGCAAGAAATATGGGATCAAAATAGGGCAGACTGTGCAGTTTGGCCCCTCCAAAACGCGCTGACCCGAACTTTCTCTTCAACAGAATGCCCTATTTCTCTCTGATCAGGGCAGGATCATGTTGCAGGATTTTAGAAATTCACGCGGGTCCAAATCGTCGCGGATTCCCAATCGGGTGAGAGCAAAGTCGTAGCGAACCGGGTCTTCCGGCTCGACGCTTCTGAACGCGGCCGTGATCTCGTATGCGGCCTTCAGGTTTGCTTGCTTTCGTTTGGTGAGCCCTAACTGCAGGCTGATCCTGTGCATGTGCGTGTCCAGAGGCACAATCAATTTGGAAGCGGGCACATCATCCCATCCGCCGGGATCCACCTCATCGCGGCGTACCATCCATCTCAGAAACAAGTTCAGCCGTTTGCATGCGCTTCCCGCCTCGGGGGAAGGGAGAAGGCTACGCGGCCTGGATTCAAACACAGCAGACAATTCCTTCACGAACTCCGACAAGGCAGGGATGATTGTCTCGTGATCGTCACTCAGAGCATTCACAAAGCAAGCCTGCAATGAGCCGTGCTGTTCCACAACCCGCTTTATGCCATAGAGCATGCCCGCAAGCTCCTCACCTGTTGTAAATCTGTACTTAAAAATCTTGAAGATCCTTGTAAGCGATTCGCGGGAACTGTCCTTCAGAAACGCGTGCGGAGACTTCATGCGTTCGAGCACGGATTTTACGCCCTTCAGGATCTGTCGCACTCCGCCGTAGGCCAGCGATGAAGCCACAAGCCCAACTATTTCCCGATCTCGCAGGTCTTGGTAATCGTAAAGAAATTCCAAGGGGTCAGGATGGACAAACTCCCTGTGGTTGTAGGTCTCGTAAAGTTCACACAGGTTTTGTGCGTAGATTTTCGCCGTCATGTCACCACAGCCTAAATTCAGTGTGAATTGAAAGTTTTTGGAAGGGGGGTGTTGGGGGGAAACTTTTTTACAAAAAAGTTTCCCCCCAACAAAACGTCCTGTCCGGCCCTCACAGGCGCTTCACCCCTTCGGCCAGTTCCGCCAGTTCTTCGCGGTCTAGAATTCGGATATGCGGGCCATCGGACTCGATCAGGCCTTGTTTCACCATCTTGGTCAGTATCCGGGAGAGAGTTTCGGGTATGGTCCCTAACATGCCGGCCAGTTGCCCTTTAGGAACATCGAGTTCCAGATCAGCCGCGCCTTCGTTTCGGTCGCTCAAATAGAGGAGGTGGGCTGCCAGTCGGCCGGGGACTTCCTTCAGTGAGAGATCGTCCACAAGCACTGTGAAGCGTCGCAAGCGACGGGAAAGGACTGCGAGCATATTCAGCGAAAGCGAAGGGTTTCTGCTGATAAGGTCGGTGAAGGCAGATCTGGGGAAAAACAGGCATCGAGTCTCGTCCAGCGCCACGGCATGGGCCGGAAAGCGACGCCCTTCAAACACCGGCACTTCGCCGAACGGCTCCCCACCGCCGAAAATGTGTAGAATCTGTTCCTTGCCGTCAGCAGAAAGCTTATAGATTTTAACTCGCCCGGAGACGACCACGTAAAATCCGGTTCCGGGATCACCTTCCGAAAAGATCGTTTGGCCGCGACTAAATGACTTCACCAGCGCAATGGACGCAAGGTCTCTGTGCTGTTCGTCGGGCAAACCCTCAAAAAGCGGTATGTTGGCGACCAACTTGGCAATTTCCATGTATTCCACCCTACGTTAGAAAAATGACGCAAAGGAACCTTGTCACGGATATGGACTCCAAAAGGATAATCTGATTGACTTAAGTCAAAGCAAGACCCTGATCGAATTAGTAAACTCTTTAATGTGGCATCGAACTGGTTTTCAGATTTAGCCAGAATCAATCAAAATCAGGGAAACGTCAAGACAAGTGAGAACCGGAAGAAATCTCGAATGACCAATAATTGAGGAGCTTTTCGTGGCACCCGAGGGGAATGTTTGCGGTGCCTGAACAGAGGAGATCGATTAATGAAGTGGGCCAGGGAGGCCGAAGAGGCTGTGAGCAGAGTCCCCTTTTTTGTCCGCAAACGCGTACGAAAGAGAGTGGAAGAGGAAGCTCAACGGCATCATGCCCGTGAAGTGACCCTGAAACACGTGCAGGCGTGCAAGCAAAAGTTTATCAAAAATATGGAAGACGAGGTCAAAGGCCATCAGGTCGAGACGTGCTTCGGCCCCGGAGGTTGCCCGAACCGCGCTGTCGAGGATTCAGACCTGGTGAGGGACTTGGAAGATCTCGTGGCCTCTAAGAATCTAAGGACCTTTCTGAAAGAGACCGTGAACGGCCCTCTTAAATTGCATCATGAATTTCGCGTGTCAATGTCAGACTGTCCCAATGCTTGCTCTCGGCCGCAGATTGCAGACTTGGGCCTTATTGGGGCCGCTCGCCCGCGACTTTCCGCCGCGGAATGCACCGGATGCGGCGCCTGCGTTGCGGTCTGCAAGGAAGACGCGATCCATTTATCAGAAGAAGGCAATGATCCTACTATAAATTCGGAAAAATGCCTGTCCTGTGGCCAGTGCATCTCAGTCTGCCCCGTTGGTGTGTTGGAAGCGGAAACCAAGGGCTATCGGATACAGGTTGGCGGCAAACTCGGCCGTCGGCCGCAGTTGGCCCGGGAACTCGAAGGCATCTATTCCAAAGACGAAGCGCTCCGAATCGTGGACCGCTGTCTCGATCATTATCTGACACACTGTGTCGAAGGGGAACGCTTTGGAGCGATCCTAGGCCGAACGGGACTTGGAGTAGTGGAGTCCGCAGCAAAAGAGCCAAAATAGGACCCATTGTGGGAAGGCATCCTTCGCGGGGTTGAACCAGTGCTTTCAGCGGATGAAAAAAATATCAAAAAGATCGCTTTCTTGACTTAAGTCAAAGCACTATTTCTCCCTGTGATTAATATATCAATAAATGGCACGGCGAGGCCGGCCCCAATCAAACGAACAGGAATTTCAAGCCAGATCATCATCAGGAGGGAAAGATGGAAGAAATGTTTTGTTATCAGTGTGAACAGACAGCTTTCGGCACAGGATGCACCAAAGTTGGTGTTTGCGGCAAGTCACCCGAAGTGGCGGCTCTGCAGGACCTACTCACGTACGCCCTGAAAGGGTTGGCCCTGTATGCGGTTGAAGGTCGCAAAGTGGGCGTTACGGACCATGAGGCCAATGTGTTTACAGCGCAGGCGCTCTTTTCTACGCTGACCAATGTGGATTTCGACGCGTCACGGTTTCCGCCTCTCATCAACCGTGCCGTCTCTCTGAGAGAGAGTCTCAAGCAGAAGGTCAAGGCAGCCGGTGGAAAGGTGGACTTTTCTCAAGACCCGGCGACATTTGCTCCCGCGACCTCAATGGAGGGAATGCTTAACCAAGCGGTCGGTGTTGGGTTCAAACCCGACACCCTACTTAATCCGGACATACGCTCCCTTCAGCATACGCTGATCCTCGGCCTGCGAGGCGTGTCCGCGTACGCTGATCATGCGCAGATCCTGGGACAGGAAGACGACGCGGTGTACGCGTTTGTTCATGAAGGTCTGGCCGCTACACTCAACGACAAGTTGACCCTTGACGATTGGGTAGGGTTGGTCCTCAAATGCGGCGAAATCAACCTGAGGGCCATGGAACTGCTCGACGCAGGAAATACCGGAACTTACGGCCATCCTGTGCCGACAAAGGTTCCTCTGGGGGCCAAGTCGGGGAAGGCGATCCTGGTTTCGGGACATGATCTGAAGGACCTCGAGGAGTTGCTCAAGCAGTCTGAAGGCAAGGGGATCAACATATACACCCACGGAGAGATGTTGCCGACTCACGCTTATCCCGCGTTGAAAAAATACCCACATTTCTACGGCCATTACGGGACCGCGTGGCAGAATCAGCGCAAGGAATTCGCCGAGTTTCCAGGCGCCATCCTGATGACCACCAATTGCATCCAAAGGCCCAAAGAATCTTACATGGACAACATCTATACTACGGGCCTCGTAGGGTGGCCTGGCGCAACGCACATTTCCGACAAGAATTTCGCCCCGGTGATAGCGAAGGCCCTGGCCATGCCCGGTTTCTCAGGCGACACCAATGGCAAATCCGTCATGTGCGGGTTCGGTAGAAATGCCGTTATGTCGGTAGCGGGTCAGGTGATCGACGCTGTAAAGAGCGGAGCTATCAAGCACTTCTTCCTCGTAGCAGGGTGTGACGGCGCCAAGCCGGGCCGAAACTACTACACCGAGTTCGTGGAGAAGGTTCCGAAGGATTGCATTGTGTTGACGCTCGCTTGTGGGAAGTTCCGATTCTTCGACAAAGATCTTGGGGATATCGGAGGCATCCCGAGACTCCTGGATGTGGGGCAGTGCAACGACTCATATTCTGCTATCCAGATCGCGGTTGCGCTTTCCAAGGCATTCAACGTCGGCGTAAACGAACTGCCGCTTTCTATGGTGCTTTCGTGGTACGAGCAGAAGGCGGTAGCTATTCTGCTGACTCTTCTGTATCTCGGAATCAAGGGAATTCGCCTTGGCCCGAGCCTTCCGGCTTTCCTCACTCCCAACGTGCTGGATGTGCTGGTGAAGAATTTCGATATCAAACCCATCACCACGCCAGACGAAGACCTGAAGGCCATTCTGGGATAAATGTCGTGGGGCGGAATCCCACCGCCCCTTTCACAGCCGTTGCCGCAAGTGGGCGGAGAGAAAGAGAGAAAGACCATGAAATGCCCGGGACAAGACCCACGCTTCTGGAAATTTGACGCCATTTTTGAGGCCCCGTGCCCCAAATGCGGCCAGGCTGTTGAATTCTTCAAAGATGAGACGAGGCGCAGGTGCAAGAAATGCGGGCATCAAGTGCTCAACCCAAAGATGGACTTCGGCTGTGCAGCCCATTGCAAATTCGCGGAGCATTGTTTTGGAGAGCTTCCGCCCGAGTTATTGAAGGAGAAGCAGGACCTCTTTAAGGACCGAGTGGCAGTGGAGATGAAGCTCTATTTCAAGCAGGACTTCAAACGGATCGGCCATGCAGCCAGAGTTGCCCGCTACGCGGAACGGCTTGTCCAAGTGGAAAAGGGTGACCCCGCTGTGGTTCTTTCGGCCGCCTACCTGCACGACATCGGTATCAAGAAGGCCGAAGAGAAACATCAGAGTACCGAATCGCGCTTCCAGGAGCAAGAAGGGCCTGACGTGGCACGCGAGATCCTCACGAAACTCGATGCCGCTGAACCCCTGATTGACGAAGTTTGTGACATCGTGGGCCACCATCACCATCCTCGACCTGAAGAGACCGTCAACTTCAAGGCGGTTTACGATGCGGATGTGCTGGTCAACCTTGAAGAAATCCAGAGAAAGGCGCCGATGGCGCCCGAAAAGCTAGCAGAGCTTGTTGATTCCAAATTCCTTACAGACAGTGGTCGCGAGCTGGCCCGCAGTGTACTGCTGAACGGGGCGAGCGCGAGGGCTGCTGTTTAGCGAATCGTCTTTTTGAAGACTTTTACCATCCTGATCTTTTGCAAGGCTGGCACAAACTAACGCCCCTCTCTGCCGAGACGAGCCGGAGAGGGGCCTTGACGAGGACAAGAGGGCCTCTTCCGCCCCCTCTATCAGATAGAGAATCCCAAGAGAGACCTTTCCAGGAGATTATGAACATGAAAACGACACGCAAGATCATAGAAATAAACGAAGAACTTTGTGACGGCTGCGGCCAATGCATGATTTCATGTGCCGAAGGCGCGCTCGAACTGGTGGAAGGCAAAGCCAGGCTCGTGGCTGAAAAGTACTGTGACGGCCTCGGAGCATGTCTGGGCGAATGCCCCACAGGGGCTCTCAAAGTCATTGAAAGAGAAGCCGAAGACTTTGACGAGGAAGCGGTCGAAGAGCGCCTGAAGGAAGTGCAAGAGGACCAAAAACCCGCTGCCCAGACGATGGCGTGCGGTTGCCCTTCCGCGACAATCCAGAGCTTCGCGCAGCCCACTTCTTGTCAGCAGGCCAACCAACCCGTATCACAGGTAGGCACCGCTTCGGCCCTCTCACATTGGCCCGTCCAAATAAGGCTGGTCCCGCCCACTGCACCCTTCCTCAAGAACGCAGACCTTCTTGTCGCAGCGGACTGCACACCGGTGGCTTACCCCAACTTCCATCGAGATTTCCTCCAGGGTAAGGCGATAATGGTCGGCTGCCCCAAGTTCGACGATGCTCAGGGTTATATCGAGAAGTTTGCGCAAATTTTCAGCAATGCTTCCGTTAAAAGCGTCACTGTGGTTGTCATGGAAGTCCCTTGTTGTGCCGGCTTGCCCATGATAGTTAAGAGGGGAATGCAATTGGCAGGCAAGAGCATCCCGATGGAACAGATCGTCATCAGCGCCAGAGGGGAGATCTTGAAAAAGGAGAAACTGGTTGCATGACGAGACAGTTCCGAAGGCATCCAAAACAGTAGCTTCTGCCAGCCCGAATTAATCCTTAAGTAAGTCTGAGAATTGTCCGGGTCGCCACTGAATTCTAATATAGTGGTTTCTGTTCACTCCGGCCTTTTGTAATCACGGGCTGAGGATGTTCAACGCCTTTGGAAAGGGGGAACGCCATGTCAATCAAGGGCCTCAAATGGGCGGCAATATTATCTTTCATCTTTTCCATGTTGGTGCTGTTGATAGGGGGGTATTTTGCATTTGATAGAATACCGCCATATCCGGGCAAGGTCGTCGATTCGGCAGGCAAGGTGCTTTTTCAGAAGGCCGACATTATGTCTGGGCAGGATGTTTACCAGAGTCACGGCCTCATGGACCATGGCAGCGTTTGGGGGCACGGCTCTCAGAGAGGGATGGAGTTCTCGGCTTCAACTCTTCACCTGATCAGCACCACTATAACCGACCAGATCGCAACGAAAGAATTCAGCAAGCCCGTTTCAGAACTCGGTGATCTCGAGAAAAAGATCGTAACCCTGAAAGTCACCGAAGAGGTGAAGGCGAATCGTTACGATCCGGCTTCAGACACCCTTACACTGACGCCCTCCCAGGTGCAGGCCCTGGAGAAAGTGGAACAATTCTGGGAGAAGACCTTTAAAGACGGTGAACAGAGGTTCGGCTTTCTTCCCAATACAATAGCTTCCCAGCCCGATCGGCTTGCCATAGCGCGGTTTTTCTACTGGACCGCCTGGGTGGCGGGGACCAAACGCCCTGGCAGCGAGTACACATACACGAATAATTGGCCAGCGGACCGGAGCGTGGGGAATGTGCCCAGCGTGGAGACGTACATTTGGTCTCTTGGGGGCGTTTTGTCCTTCTTGGTAGTGGCCGGTATTTTCATCTTCTTTATCCATTACTTCGGGATATGGTATGGGCCTGCCAAGGGCATTCCGCTATCGGAAAAACTGATCGAGCTGCCTCTTGCGCCTAGTCAATTCCACGCGGCCAAGTATTTTCTGGTGGTCATTTTACTGTTTCTGCTTCAGACGAGCTTTGGAGGATTGTTGGCGCACTACACCATCCATCCGGGCAGTTTCTACATTCAGCTCGTCGGCGACTTGATCCCTTATAGCTGGGCAAAGAGCTGGCATCTCCAACTGGCTATATTCTGGATTGCAACAACGTGGGTGGCCTCGGCCATGTACATGGCTCCTATTCTCGGAGGAGTGGAACCCAGAGGGCAGGGTGCACTGGTGCAGCTCCTTTTCGTGGCTATTCTCATCGTGGCGGTGGGAAGCCTTCTGGGTGAGGTCGCGGGCATCTATGGTTGGATGGGATCCTGGTGGTTCTGGTTCGGACACCAGGGGTGGGAGTATCTGGAGCTTGGCAGGGTCTGGCAGATACTCCTTTTTGCGGGACTTATCGGTTGGCTGCTAATCGTTTACCGCCCCATAAGCCATCATTTGAAACTCCGCCACGGGGATGAATTCAGTGCGCTCATGGTCTTCTACGTGCTCAGCGCAATTCTTGTGGTCCTCTTTTTCGGCTTCGGTCTTCTCTATGGCAAGGGTACACATCTCACTGTGGCCGATTACTGGAGGTGGTTCGTCGTCCACATCTGGGTAGAGAGTATATTTGAGTTCTTCGGCGTCGCAGTTATCTCATTGCTCTTGGTCGTTATGGGCCTTGCCTCGGCCAGAGGGGCCCTTATCGTTGCCTACTTCACAGCGTCGCTGGTGTTCTTGGCGGGCATCATCGGCACTGCGCACCACTATTTTTGGTACGGCGGCCCTAGCTATTGGCTGGCCTTGGGTTCGGTATTCTCATCAATGGAACCTGTCCCGTTGTTCGGGCTAGTCGTCAGAGGCCTTATGGAATACAAGTCAATCCGTAAGGAGGGGAAGGAGTTTCCATACAAGTGGCCCCTATACTTCCTCGTCGCTTCCTCTTTCTGGAACTTCTTGGGAGCGGGCGTTTTCGGGTTCCTCATCAACCTTCCCATTGTAAATTACTACGAGCACGGCACTTACTTGACCATGAACCACGCCCACGCGGCGCTCTTTGGAGTCTATGGCCAGCTCTCAATAGCGCTGCTGCTGTTCTCGTGGAGGGGATTAGTAGACAAGGCCCATTGGAACGACAGAATATTGAAGGTTTCTTTCTGGGGGTTCAACATAGGGCTTGCTATGTTGACACTGGGCACCCTGTTCCCCGTTGGTATCTTACAGACTTGGACAAGCTTCCAGGATGGCCTCTGGGCGGCTCGAAGCGCTGATTTCTTTGAGAGCGGCGCCGTGCACTTTCTGGGCACGATTCGGATTATCCCTGACCTCACCATCATTCTGATCGGCGTGGTCCCAATGGCTTACTTCCTCTTCAAGACATATCCTCACCTGAAGCCGGTATTGATAAAAGAAGGTGAGTCACTCTGGGAGCGCATGGGTGTGGAACTGTGATGAAGCTAGAGCGGTGAGAAGTTTGAGTGTCTCGCCGCTCACTTGATTACTGGTATCATCGCGCGTTCAGGGATATAACATAGCCCCGATAGGGCGCGCACTCTCGCTCTCTACATGGATGCGCCCAAAGACTGAGCCTAGACACGAAAACTGTTTTAAAGCTAGAAATTCGGGTTGGAGATGATGTTGGGTGGCGTAGGGGTCCCGCGGGACGCGGGATGAACCGCCCAAAACCAGGGCGCTTCGCGAAGCGCCTCTACGGCAACTATGTCCTCAACGACTATTCTGCGACAGTTTCCGAACGTCTGCCCCACCGCTTTCGATCTCGGCAATCGGAGAGGGAGTCGGCCTGAGAGACCAGCAAGCCAAACGCCATCCGATCTTTTTCCAATTCGCGGGGTCTTAATTTGGAGGTGCATTCGCGGGAAGGAGCAAGGCAATGAAAGCCACCGAGCAATTGAGGAATGAGCATGAAGGGATAAAGTTGATGATGCACATATTGGGGAAACTATCCGGAAAACTGGAAGCAGGAGATGACGTTGATCCGGAGCATCTTGAAAAGATAATAGAGTTCTTCAGAGTTTTTGCAGACAAATGCCATCACGGAAAAGAGGAAGACCTGCTGTTCCCTGCGCTTGAAGTGGCAGGCATCCCGAGAGAAGGTGGTCCTATCGGAGCGATGCTTCTCGAACACGACAAGGGTCGGGGTTATATAAAGGGGATGGCTGGAGCAGTGGCCAAATACAAGGGAGGTGACCGAAAAGCCGCCCCTGTTATTGCATCCAACGCGCGCAATTACATAGCGTTGTTGACCGAACATATTGAAAAAGAAAATGCTGTCCTGTTCCCGATGGCCGATTCTTATCTCTCCGCGGAAAAACAGGAGTCGATGTTTGAAGAGTTCGAGAAGATAGAAGTGGAGAAGATCGGAGTGGGCAAGCACGAGGAATTTCATCAACTGCTCGATAACCTGTCGGCAATCTATTTGAAATAAGTGTGACGGTTAACACCTTGTCTGACATTTATGCTATAAGCAATTCCTTAAAATCGTCGGGGATGGCATGGACGAAAGTCGGCACTTCGCGATTATCGCGAAATATAGTGACTTAAACCGGTAGGTTGGGTAACGATATGGCCGTACGTAAGGTGCCTCAAAACCAAGTCCTTGAGGACATCAGATCCGGAATGGACGAAACCGCAATCCGCAAGAAGTATAATCTCTCCGCCAAAGGGGTGAAAAGACTCTATGAGAAATTGATCGAAGCCAAGCTTTTGGGGCCTGACCTCAAGCCTCCTTCCCGAAGGCTCAACCTATTGCAATTTCTCGCGGACATCCGTGCGGGCATGAGCAATCCCGACATCATGGAAAAGTACAAATTGTCGGAGGATATGCTTCGGCAGGTGAGCAAGAAACTTCTCGATGCACGGATGACCAGATCCGTTGAAGAGGGTCCGGAGACCACCATCGAAGAACGTCCTGATTTTCTTGCAACTCGTGAGTTTGTCAGACATGAAGTGGATTTTGAACTGCCGGTGTATGAACAAGGTCGGCCAGAGCTCCACGGCCTTGTGCGAGACGTCTCGGAAGAGGGCGTGGGCGTGGCGGGCATTGAAGCTAAAGTGGGCGAGCTCAAAACCTTGGTGATCCTCGGCGACGAATTCGGTGAGTTTCTCATCCTTTGAATTCGAGGCCTACTGTCGGTGGTGTTATGCCGATAAGGCAGACGGAACTTGTCTGGCAGGATTTGCCATCAGCAAGATATCGAAGAATGATTTGCAACAGTTGAAAATGCTCGTGCGTTTGGTCAGACTTTTTTAGTTGTTGGAAAGACTGAGGATACTAGTCAGGTCGGTAACATTGTCCACATTTGCCGATCTGGCGAATGTGTCGTCGATCAAGCCCTCAATGTCGCTGTGCTCCAGGAGCTTGAACCTGACCATCTGGTCGGCTAGAAACTGCATCTCTTCTGCTTTGGGGACAAACTCGTCGTACACTATTCTGTTTAGAGGGGTCTGCAAAGCGTAGTCCACAAGCTCAGCTGGCTGGTTCCAATATTTGGAGGCAATTCTTGCCGCGTCCTTGGGATGACTCCGGGCCCAGTAGCCTGATCGCGCGGCGCCTTGAACCAACGTTTTGACCCGTTCCGGATATTTTTTCACGTAACCCTCTCTTACCAGGAGGAGATTACAGATGAATTTCGGCCAGACCTGTTCAACATAGTACAGCACCTTGGATTCACCTGCACGTATTGTCTTGGCCGCAAAAGGTTCACCCACGAAATACGCGTCCAATGAGCCGGTAGCCAGCGCAGACGGCATGTCCGGAGGATTCATTTCCACGATGTTGAGATTTTGCCCCGTAACTCCATATTTTTCTGCTAACATTCGTGTACACACGTTGTGACCCGAAAATCGCTGCGGGACTGCAATGCTTTTGCCGGCCAGATCCGCAAAGGAATTGCACGTCAGGTCTTTCCTGTAAACCAGCGTACTTTCGTGACGGTTGCCAATGTATATTAGCTTGACGCCGGCGCCCTGCTGGTGAAGCACTATGGACAGCGGCGCAATAATGAACGCGGCCTGTATGTGGTCGTTCCGGAGAGCTTCTCCCATGTCGGCAAAGGACGAAAATTTTA
This sequence comes from uncultured delta proteobacterium, assembly GCA_963809365.1. Taxonomy (GTDB): domain Bacteria; phylum Desulfobacterota; class Desulfomonilia; order Desulfomonilales; family Desulfomonilaceae; genus CAWBBA01. The sequence goes on from CAWEJR010000020.1 coordinate 17,198, forward strand.
GCGCCTCGAATCGAAGTCCCTTTCGGCCCTCACTTACATGATCGAGAATTGGAGCTGCCAGATTAGCGATAACTGGCATGTAGCCCATTCGGATCACCTGCCCGGAGTCGCGTTCAAAATTCAAAGCGTAGTGCAACCAGGAGATCAGTACCAGCCACCCAACAGCTATGAGACCAATCTTCCAGCCGGTGGATAGGCCAAGCATGAGACCTGGTCTAAAGCGCATAGTGAACTCCCAGTTCCTGGTAAACTTCTCGCCGCAGGTCCTGTAACTGAGAATCACAAACAAAGTCACGCGGGTGAGGGGAGTCCAACTTGGTATCGATTTTCACCCTTGCCGGCCGGTCGGTGAAAAGGACCACGCGATCGGCCATCATGAGCGCTTCCTCTATGTCGTGGGTAATGAAGATGATCGTCTTGCCGATCAGTTGGTGCATATTGATCACTTCTTCCCGCATCTTTAGCCGGGTGAGAAAGTCCAACCCTGCAAAAGGCTCGTCCATAAACAGGACTTCGGGGTTGACCACGAGTGCCCTGGCCAATTCCGCGCGGCGTTGCATGCCTCCGGACAATTGGTGCGGGTAGTGATGCTCGAAGCCAGTCAGATTCACCACGTCTACATATTCCTGAACCAATTCGGCCATCTTGACCTTGTCATTCATGTGTCGTAGACCCAGGCTCACGTTTTCCTGCACAGTCATCCAGGGGAAAAGACTATTGTGCTGGAAGACGAAAATATTGTCCGAACTGGGCCCAGCTACTTCCTTTCCGTCAATCAGCACCGTTCCCGAAGAGCACCTTTCAAAACCCGCCATGATGTTGGCCAGCGTAGATTTGCCACAACCGGAAGGGCCCAGCACGCAGACCAATTCGCCGTCCTGAAATTCCAGGTTGATGCGGTCGAGCACTTCCAATCTTTCACCTAGGTGTGTGTCGGGGTCTGAATTTAGCACCCGTCTTGCTCTCCGACGCTCTATGTAGTCCTTGCTGAGATCCTTGACGATTACATGCCCCATTCTATATCGAGCCCCACGAAACGGACTTAATCCTCTTCAGTTGGTTGATGATCCTATCCAGGCAAATGCCGATCACACCGATAGCGATCATGGCGTCCATAACATAATCCATGCGAAGAGCATTGCGCGAATCTAGAATCAAATAGCCCAAACCCGATTTCACTGCGATCATCTCCGCGGCCACCACGACGAGCCAAGCAATGCCCAGGCTTATGCGAAGCGCGGGCAGGATACCGGGAAGGATAGCAGGAAAGATAAGCCTTGTCCCCATTTCGAGCTTCGTAAAATTGAAGTTCGCTGCGACTTGAAAGTAAAGGGAGTTGATACGATTAACAGCGGTGATAGTTGAAACGAGCAACGGGAAGAAGCTTGATAGAAAAATAAGAAATATTGCAGGCTTGTCGCCAATCCCAAACCAGAGCATTGCCAGCGGGATCCACGCCAGTGGTGAAATTGGTCTCAGAAACTGGATCATGGAATTGAATAGAACTTGCCCGGTCTTCCACCAACCCAGGATTATACCCAGGGGGATGCCGACAATAACTGCTAGATAGAAGCCAACTGTTACACGGAATAGGCTTGCCACCGAGTGTTTGAGGAGGGTTCCGTTCAGGATGAGTTCCCACATTCCTTTTGCGGCCCCACGAGGCCCCGGAAAAACGGAATCACTCCAACCGCTGTATCGCGCCAGACCTTCCCAGCAAGGCCCCGGTCGCGAGGAACACCAAAAAAGGGAGGAGTAGCCTCCTGAGTCGATCATAATCCATGGTCGATCCTCAAGGCGTCAGATTTGTCCGGATCTCCACCTCTGAACACAGCGATTGGTCGGCGGATAACGTTCGGTTGCAGAATATTCTAATCATAGCCGGTTGAAAGTAATCAAGAGTAGCTCTTAGGTCTGGGGTACCCAAACTTTATTTAATAGCAGTTTCTCCGCGAATCGGGAATCTAAAATAATCGTATCTGATTTCCGGCGCTGAAATCCCGGTTCGCCTTCGCTCTGTTGCAAGCATCTAGCCTATGTGCATCCACCTCCATTGAAGACGCAACTTGAACTTTTTACTTGACGTAAGGTTCAAGCGTTGCTACGGAACCCGCAACCGAAACATGCAGTTCACGGATGAATCCCCTGAACCTATTTCGGAAATCAGTCATGTCCACGGCAATTGTTCCGACGACTCCGGGGATGCCGAAACTCTGGAGAGGAGGAGAGCGTAAGTGAAAAAGACCTTGATCGTCGCCATATTACTCGTGCCGGCTTTGACACTGATTGCTGCGGCTGCTGAAAACGTTGCCGGAATTGCCGATCAGGTCATCGTTGACCGGTCCACACGCAGCAAGGTGCTCAACGACTACACACTTCTTACACGGGATACCATTCAACGCGCGTGGACGACCCCAACAGCGTTAAACGCCCCTGGGGCGCTCAAAGGTCGGATCAGCGTCAACTACATCGTAACAAGGAGCGGCGCCCTGGAGGCGCTGGAACTGGTTAAGGGTTCGGGCAATCCGGACATGGATACCACGCTCTTGCAAGCCATCCGGTCGGCAGCTCCATTCCCGCCTTTTCCGGACGAAATCGCTGCGCGCAGACTCTTGATACGCGCCAATTTCATTGTAGCCGATCTGCCGACAATCCCGGTAACAACAGTCGAGCATGCGGTTCAAAACGGCAAATCCTCTCCGACCGCTACCACTGACCAAAACTCCAAGAAATTCATTTGGGGCGCCCCCGCGGGCACAGCCGGCCAACAAACGCCGCCAACGGAAAATGAGACTCCGCCTGAGCCACTCCAGAAAAAATATCATTGGGGTGTAGATCATCAGCCGCCGAGTCGTTAAACGCTTTTCAAGGGGGGCGGGGGGAAACTTTTTACGGAAAGTTTCCCCTCGCAATTCACCGTCATCTCCTTCCGATCATAAATTCTCGCCACTGCTAGTCTCTCGTCAGTCTCGTCTGCCTTGTGAATAACATGCGCTTCCCTTCCCGTATGCATTTGGTCTTACGGCGCTAGAGATGCCATTGGGAGCGCAGCGAAGCAATCTCCGTTTTCCCGTGCGCGAGATTGCTTTTCCGCGGAACGCGGGATTTCACTGCTCGCAATGCCAGCGGGGCGTCACACCCCGCGTCATCGAATGATTACTCCTTTCACTCATTTGGGGTTGCGCTTGCCGCCCCCTCGTTATATAGAACGGGGAGTTCAGCGGTCCATTAGGAGTCATTTTGTTCATTGCGGAGGTAGTCTCCGCTGCACGCGCCGCCTCGTTGCGCTCGAAAACCATAAATCAACCGACCCGCACCATGCTTGCGAGGTGAACCATGGCTGTAAATCAAAAGTTGTTGGAAATACTAGTATGCCCCAAATGCAAAGGGGACCTGGTTCTCACTGAGGCCGGCGATGGGCTTATCTGCAATGCCTGCCGCCTGAAGTATGAGATCAAGGATGACATACCGATAATGCTGATAGACGAGGCCATTCCCCTGGATCAAGGAGAGCAAGCACCGAAATAGAAAGGGTGAAGAAACTTCCGCTAGTTTGGATACTTCCAGCCGGGGCTACATCGGAGGGTCGGATGGCTGCGAGAACGGAGAAAAATGGCGGCCCCAATGTAAATGTGTTCGTGGAGTATCTTGTTTACCTGGTGTTTCGTCTGGCGGAAGAAGCTATTTGCCTGATCCGCGAGGACGGACACGCTCTGGCGGTGGGACGCTTCTTTGGCCGACTCATGTTCATGCTGGGCGGGGAGCGTAGGCAGGCTGCGCTGGAAAACCTCACTATTGCTTTCGGAAAAGAGCGCTGCCCACGGGAGATTCGGCTCATTGCTCTCAAGAATTTTGAGCATCTGGGGATGCTAGGGGTGGAGTTTTTTAGGATCAGGCGTTGGTCCCAGAAAAAGTTGGCTGAAAAACTGATCCTTCGAGGTAAGGATAACTTTGATTTGGCTTGGTTGCCCAGTGGGAAAGGTATCTTGTACATCACCGCTCATTTCGGCAGTTTTGAAGTTCTTGCTGCGATGAGCAGGTTCATGGGCATCAAGGGCAACCTTGTGGTGACTCCTGCCCCCAACAGATTCGTCAATGATCGCATGTTCTTCCGCCGCGGCGGGGATGAGAGCGGGTTGAATATCCTGCCCCATCGCGGTATTGTTCACCATGTCGTGCGTTGTCTGCGCGAGGGCCAAATGGTAGTCGTGCTGGCAGACCAAAGAGGTGACGATGCCCGGCCCATTTGGGTGGATTTCTTCGGAAGAAAGGTCCTAGCCAACGGTGTCTTTGCAAAGTTTGCGGCAGAGGGTGCGGCATACGTGTTCCCGATTATTGCCCTTCGTACGCCGGACGGCAGGTATCGCTGTGTTTATGGCGATGAAATACCCATCCAGCGGACCCACGACAAAGTTAACGATCTAATGGTCAATAGCCAGCGCTTCCATCAGGTGTTCGAGGCGTGGCTGCGGGAATATCCTGAACAGGGTTTTTGGATGCATCGGAAATTCAAGAGAAAGAGCGGGCAGCGCAAGAGAAAAGAAGCTCCTGCCGCGGTTCCCGCCCATCGAATGCAATATGACGTCTAAAGTAAGCCCTCCGGCGCCTCCTTCCCGAATCGTCGTCAGAGGAACAAACTGGGTGGGCGACACTGTGATGAGTGTCCCCGCGATCAAGGAGTTGAGAAGAATTTTCCCCTCGACCAGGATTACTTTGTGGGTGCCTTCCGGGCTGGCGTCCTTAGTGAGCGCCACAGGAGTCCCTGATGACGTGATTTGCTTCGACGGGAATTCGGGAGGCCCGATGCAAAGGCCCTTCCGGATGAGGAGAAAACTCAACTCCGGCAACTTCGATATGTCGGTTCTCTTACAGAATGCCTTCGAGAGCGCATTCAGCTCTTGGCTGGCAGGGATACCTCTCAGAGCCGGCTATCCTACTGACCTCCGCGGTCCTCTTCTCAACATTAGAATTCCTTTAACCAGGCAGATCAGAAGCAAACATCAGGTATTTTACTATCTTGCAATAACGAAGTTCCTGGAAGTGTACTTCCGGGATCGGGACAATTCCCCGAAAGGACCCCCCGATTGTTCCATTCCCATTAAGGAAGAGAATTACATCAGGGCCCGAGACCTCATTGCGTCATGTGGGGCAGGGCTTGATCGGCCCATTTTTTGTCTTTGCCCGGGGTCGGTCAATTCTGAAGCAAAACGCTGGCCAGTCGAAAGATTTGCCCGGCTGGCGGACCTTCTCATCGACCGTATTGGAGCTCAGGTAGTATTCCTGGGTGCGCCCCAGGAAAAAGGTCTTGTTGAAGAAATTATGTCTATTATGCGGAATTCAGGCGCTCTTAATATCTTGGGAGCTGACATGATGACTTCAATGGCTGTTATGAACCTTTCCGCGCTGGTGATTTCCAACGACACCGGGAGCGCCCACCTGGCCGTGGCATCGTCCGCACGCGTCCTCACTATCTTTGGACCGACCAATCCCGGCGCTACTGCTCCATATCGGATCTAATGCCCACGTCATACAAGGCCATGCCCCATGCGCTCCTTGTCGCCATTTCCGCTGTCCTTTGCCGGAACATCCTTGCATGAGCAGTGTTGAACCTGAAGCAGTGCTTCGGAAGGCTGAGGAAATCCTATCCGGATTCCCGCGTGAGCGGGAATGACGCTGCGACGCGAATATGGAACTTGAAACGCAGCCTTTTATAAGCGTAATAATTCCCACCTTCAATCGCCTCGATCTCTTGAAGGAAACGGTTGAGTCCGTAAGAAACCAGACTTTCAATGATTTCGAGATAGTCGTGGTGAATGACGGGTCCACGGATGGGACTGGAGAGTGGCTGCGGGCGCAAAAGGATGTGTGTGCGCTGGAACAAGAAAACAGCGGGATCGCAACGTCGAGGAACAACGGCGCTGCTGTTGCGCGAGGCGCCTGGCTGGCTTTCTTGGATCACGACGACCTCTGGGCACGCGAAAAGCTTAGAATACAGGCGGACTACCTGAGAGAGAATTCTGACGTCGCGTTGGTGGCAGCCCGTCACGTCAGGCTAGGCAAAAAATACCGCAAACCGGGGCAGCCGACTTGGATCAAGGGAGATCTCCTGGTCAAGGAGTTCAGCGAGAGCTTCATTCACACTTCTTCCGTTATGATACGCAAAGACGTTTTCAATGAAATCAAGGGCTTCCCGCCGCGCTATCGTTTTGCGGACGAATTCGACGTGTGGTTGAAAATAGCGGCCTGCTATCCGATAGCTTACGTAGACGAGCCTTTAGTGTTCATACGGTTTCACGAGGCGAATACAAGCCACAACCGCCTGGGAGTCCGTTCCGACACCTATGACATACTATTGAAACAGTATAATCCCGCTCGCATCCCGGTGCCGATCTTTCTGAGAACACTCTCGGATCACGACATCTCCTTTGGTAGGGCACACCTGAAAGCGGGCAACATAGCCGAAGCCCTGAAATGGTTTCGCCGCTCAGTTCAAAGAACGCCTTTCCGCTTGAGAAGCTGGCGATACTACGTGCGGTATTCTATAGCTAATGCTTTTCATGCAAAGCCTAGTGGATGAGGACTCACCCGGCACATTCGGCACAATGGGCTCTTTTCGACCGACGCGGACACGGATAGACTGTTGAACGTCTCTCTTGAAATCCATCCTGAAGCCTCAACGAACCTGAATCGCAGCGAACAGGACGTGGTCCACTTCGTGCGGAAGGCTATTGAGGAACACACCCGCCTCCTTCGCTCGAAGAGCGGAGCAATCCGGAAGGACGCTCCTGAGAGCGCTGTGACCCTAGTCGATCTGCCGGGATTCCCTGAGGTTTGTGTAAAGGAGTTCCGCTGGAGAGGGTGGCTTCATGCCCTGAAAGGGCTTTTTCGACCTACACAGGGGTTGCGGACGTACCGAAACGGGCGCCGATTGTCCGAAATGGGCATCAGTTGCGCATGCCCTCTGGCACTGGTTAGAAAGAGCACCTTCGGAATTGTGCGCTTGGAGTGGGTGATCATGGAAGTAATCCCCGGCGCCTTGGAACTGGACCGTTACATCGTGAAACGAATAGCGCTCGGGTGGACACCGGATGAGAGGAGGGGACTAGCCAGGCTCCTGGGACGTTTCATCGGATCGATTCATTCCCGGGGGGTCTTCCATTCAGATCTGAAGACCTGCAATATATTGGTGTCCGGGCCCGGTTCGTCACCGAAGGCAAACCCGGATCCCTCGACACCTGATGGGGACCCCTTAGCTTCCTCATCGAGCACCGTTCATTTCTCCTTGCTTGATTATGATGATGTCACCTTTGCCCGTGAAGTCACCGACAAAAGACGGATAAAAAACTTGGTCCAGATATTTCTGTCTACTCCTATGGCTGTGAAAGCCTCTCAACGTTTGCTGTTCCTCGATGAATACGCTTTGCATGCCGGACTGAGTCGCAGTCGGAAGCGCGAGATCGCCCGGGAAGTTATCAAGGCGGCCCAAGGAAAGGACTTGCTCTACGTGGGATTCGACGGGGATGTTTGTGAGAGATGGCACTGAATTGATTGGGCTTTTGGCGCGCTAGATCGCGGTCCCTCAAAAATGGGTTACCCGACAAAGATGAGGGGTTTCGGCTCGCCCGTGACAAGCTTGTCGCCGACCGAAGTGCCACATCGGGTGCACAGGTATTCGTACTTTTCTCCCTCCGGAAGGACCAGGAGGAGGCGTTCCCGCACGGGCATAGATTTGCGGCAATTCGGGCAATACAACTCCGTCGCTCTAAATCCCTCAAATTGTTTTTGCTTTGGTGCGCCGGCACGTTGGGGCACGCCGAATTTTCGTGGGCCAAATTTCTGCATGGTGCCTCCTAAATTGGATCCGGGAGTTCCCTCCAGGCTCGTCAAATCCGAACCTCGAAATTAAACAAAAGTTAGCAACGAATGCTCGCAACGTCAATCCATGGTTGAGCCACAGGACAGAAGATTTGACCGTTTTGTAAATGCTATTATTGACATAATCGCCACTTCTCTGCTATAATATTAACAAAATTAGATTAGGTTGTAATGACTTGGGCCGTGCGGTCGCGGCCTCACTCGTAGGAGGGATGTGATGAAAAGAGTATTTCTGGTCCTAGTTATCTTGACAGTGGCCTCCACGCCGGCGTTTTCATTCTCAATCGCCCCCGCTCAGTTTTCATTCGGTCTTAACCGTGACGCAGCGTGCCTGAACCAATGCGTGAATGCACCTTGCGACTTCCCTCCGGCGCTTAATCCTTGCGCTGTTCCCTGCCGACCTCCCGGAATTCAGGCCCAGGCGGTCCCATGCGCCTTTGATACGGCCTGCCCTGCCGGCCGACTCCCCTGCCACGGTGTGTCCTACGGCGCCAATCCTTATCCCTTGTTCCGAGTCCGGTAGTCTGCTAGAGTTTTCATGAGGGGCGGTTGGGACCCGAGTTAAAGAGCGTCAGGCGAATCCCCCTTGGCTGGAACTAGCCCTGCTTTCATTTGTATGGACTACGTAGAAGTTTTGCGAGTTCAGGCTTGAGTTTCAATTGCTTCTATGTAAGAATTTTGCCTTGACGGCAAGCCGGTTTATGTCTTAATTGAATGCATGAGGTTTGCACCGGCCGAATTTGCGTGAAAGTCGGCTGTTTATTCGTTTGGCTGAAAGGTTATGGGAATCATGTCGCTTTTGTCTCGCTTGGGAGCGTTGTTGGTAACAGTAGGTGTCCTGGCCTGCACTCTCTGGGGTTGGCCTTCCCCAGCCTCTGCCAAGGATTCATTTGTCAAAGACCTCCTCCTAAGTCTCGCTTATCCGCCGGAAGTTCAGAAGCCTGAGCCAAAAGCTTACGCAGATATAGAGAAACTCCTTTCGGAACCTCTGGAAGGGGTCGAAGACCGCAGCAGTGTTTCTTCTCCCGACGCGTGGAAGTTTCCGTTCAGGGAGGACCATCTTCGCAAACAAAAAGAGAGCGCTGAGAAGGCTTCCAAAGCATTTTTCCCGGGCACGGGCTCGTTAGGCCTCCTTCCTGAACGCTGGACCCGCCTAGCGTCCCTTCATCCGATGGTCCCAGCCGCGAGAAGAGTCGGAGGGTCTATATTGGATTCCGGAGATAGTTTGTCATCTGCAGGCCGTCTCGTAGGGGACCCAGTGTCACTCTTCTCCAGCTTCGAGGCCCGGGTGAGCAAGCGCGATTACACTTTAAAAGTCTTCGGAATAAAGAATGGCGGGGAGAGGACTCTGCTCTTCGAGTGTAGGACAGGACTGGGATCATCCGAATATCCGACCCCTAACGGTTCTTACTATCTGGTACGGATTTTTGACGATAAGCCGATATGGATTCCGCCCCCCAGCGATTGGGCCTACGGGCAAGCTCCCAGCCGCTCTGCTTATGGCGGCCACATGATTCCGCTGTTCAAGAAGGTCCCTGCCAAGGGTGGCGGCAAGGGAGACGAAGTAGTGGATGCGCTGGACAGCGTGGCGCCTCAGATGAAGGTGATCGATACCGGTGGGTATCGCGTTCACGGGACCGACTCCCCCTGGAGCATAGGTTCCAGCCAGTCTCATGGCTGCGTTAGGTTGCTCAATAAAGAAGCAAAACGGTTATCGAACACACTGAAGATGTACGTTGGGACCACCACGAGAGGACAAACCCCCAACGGGCCGTACATCAATCTGGCCCGCCCCGTGAGGCTTGTCCTCCAGTAGTAATCGCTCACCGCAGAGATCGCAGAGTCCGCAGAGGATTCGGTTTTCTATGCATTTCTCTCAGGTGGGCACTTCTTTTTCATTCCCAGGCTCTTGTTTTGTAGGGGCAGGGCTTGCCCTGCCCGCAGAAGGCGCAGTCCCGCGTCTCGCGGGACGCCCCTACGTTTGGTAAGGCGCTATCTGGCGCGCGTCTATCTTCTCCCCATCTTCCGCCGAATCTCACTGAATGGGAACCGTACCGCCAGAGGGCGACCATGCGGGCAAACCTCAGGCGAGCCGGTACGGTCCAAGTCGTTCAATAGTGTTCTTATTTCTTCCACCTGCATGGTCATGGTCTCCTTGACTGAAGCCTGACAGGCCATGCTCTTGAGGACTTCCTCCCTGAATCGAGTCGGATCACCGCGAAGCCCCGTATTCAGCATCACATCCACAAGTTGGCTGAAGAGGTCTTCCACGTCCGAGTTTCCGAGCCACTCCGGCACTCCCTTTACCACAAACTCTCGTTCGCCGAATTCCTCGATCCGGAAGCCCGCGTCTTCCAGTAGGTCCAGATGCACGGCCAAAGCTCGGGCTTCTACAGCGGAATATTGTAGAATTTTGGGGATGAGAAGATCCTGGCACGCGGGTCTCGATGCGTCCCTCTCTGTTCTCATAAGCTCATCAAAAATGAGCCGCTCATGAGCCGCATGATGGTCCAGTATGACAAGCTCATCATCACTGTGAAGCACCAGGAATGAATTCGGCAGCCTGCCGACTATCCCCAGTGAGGAAAACCTGCTTCCCTCTTGGTTCAGAGAGGGCGCGACATGAACAGGGGCAGGGTCAACCTGCGGGTATTCCCGGTGTTCAATTTCCGGCACCGTATCTGACGGCTCTCTTTCGCCCTGAAGATGTCGAGCCAGAGGAGTTAACGGAGGCCGTGGGAAAAACGGTTCCACGGGACCCGACGGGGGATTAAACGGTGCCCCCATCAATGCCTGATGGATACCGTCGAGGATGAGCTGTGAGATTTGCACCGGGCTGACAAAACGTACCTCGGCCTTTTGGGGATGAACGTTGACATCGACCAGGTCGGGGGGGAGTTCGATAAACAGTATGGCCAGCGGATACCGCCCGCGTTCCATCAGGTTTGAAAAGGACCGTGTTACTGCCGCGTTCACCAGACGGTCGCGAACCGACCGACCATTGACGAAGGTGAGGACCGATCGCATGTTGGAGCGTGCATATGGGGGCCTGGCGACGTAACCTTGAAGACGGGCGTCTCCCACATTATGGTCCACTGCTACCAGGTTCTCCCGTACGTCTTTTGAATAGAGAGTGTGAATGCGTTCGAACGTGGTGCGAACCGCGGGCGCGTCTATTTTGGACCTACCGTCTTCCGAATATGTGAACCCAACCGTCGGGAAAGCCAAAGCAAGTTTGATCAGCAGTTCCTGAATGTGGGCCGCCTCAACGCCGGATCCCTTTAAGAATTTTCTCCGGACAGGCACATTGAAAAAGAGATTGCGGACCTCGACCGCAGTTCCTGTTCCCATGCCCACCCGCTCGGATTTACGAAGCACTCCCCCTTCTATCAGGACCTCGGTTCCCGCGGTATCCGAATCATCCCGGGTCAAAAGCTTCAATCTGGAAATAGATGCGATGCTCGCCAGCGCTTCCCCGCGGAACCCCATGGTGGCGATGCCCACAAGGTCCGTTTCAGACTTCAATTTGGAGGTGGCATGCCTTTCCAGTGCGAGAAAGGCATCGTCGTGACTCATGCCTGTGCCGTTGTCTCGCACCCGAATAAGTTTTCTGCCGCCATTTTCAATCTCCACATTGACGGAAGACGCCTGTGCGTCAATGCTGTTTTCTACCAGTTCCTTTACTACCGAAACCGGACGCTCGATCACCTCGCCGGCGGCAATTCGGTTGATGACACTTTCTGAGAGTATTTTTATGCGAGCTGACATTCTTAGGAAAGACTGCTACTTGGAATCGAAGAGGCCTTCCTGGGCTTGAGGGAACCCAAGTTTCTTGAAGTGCTCGTAAGCCTTCCGTGTGGCCATTCTCCCTCTCGGTGTCCTGTCAACGAACCCCTCTTTTACAAGATAAGGTTCGTAAACATCTTCCAGCGTATCCCTCTCTTCTCCCACGGAGGCGGCCAGCGTCTCGATTCCTACCGGGCCGCCGCCGAATTTGAACATTATGGTCTCCAGGAACTTGCGGTCCATGTAGTCCAGACCTGAAGCGTCCACGTCCAGCATCTCCAGCGCATTCATAGCTACGCCCTTGTCAATTCTGCCTTGACCTCTCACCTGTGCAAAGTCTCGCACCCGTCTGGTCAGGCGGTTCGCTACACGCGGTGTGGCACGCGCTCGGCCTGCTATTTCCGCTGCCCCCTCTTCATCGATCTCGACCTTGAGAATTGAGGCGGATCTCTTGACGATCGTCTTGAGTTCATCCGTGGAATAAAAGTCCAGGTGGAATATTATTCCAAACCTGTCCCTCAGAGGATTGGTCAGGAGCCCACTGCGAGTAGTGGCCCCCACCAGCGTGAAAGGAGCAAGGTCCAACTTGATGGTCCTGGCGCTTGGCCCCTGGCCTATGATGAGGTCAAGCTTGAAGTCTTCCATTGCCGGGTAGAGGATCTCCTCCACTACGGGCGAGAGCCTGTGAATCTCGTCGATGAACAGGACGTCTTTGCTTTCGAGATTTGTCAGGATTGCCGCAAGGTCTCCAGGTTTCTCGATGACGGGTCCGGATGTTGACCGGATCTGAACCCCCAGCTCCCGAGCTATTATGTGGGCCAGCGTGGTCTTACCCAGACCGGGCGGGCCGTGGAAGAGAATGTGATCGATGGCTTCTCCTCGGGCGGAAGCTGCTTCGATGAAAACAGCAAGATTGTCCTTTATTTTTGCCTGTCCCACGTAATCAGCCAGATGGCGGGGCCGAAGGGTCCTGTCCGCGTCGTCATCCTCTGGGATGGGGCAACCGGTAATTATGCGTTCAACGGTCATGCATCCGATCCTCGTAGTTCATGAAGTTCCTTGGTGATAAATACGAAGCAAAAAGGATTGATCCGCGCATTCAGAGACTGGCGTCTTTAAGGGTCAGAAATCGGATCAGTTTTTCCAACTCACCCGAGCCGCGTTGAGAAATTTGAATTATCTGGAAGCCTGCGCAGCCATCTTCATCGATCCACCGGCATATAGCCCGGAAGGCGAACGGGTCAACCTGCGAAAACTTATCAGAAGGGATTGCAAAAGTCTTCACTTCACCCACTTTCGTTTCTATGCCGCTTACCTTCAGGCCTTTTTCAGTTATGTCTTTAATTACACCCTTAACTGCCGGGCGTGTACCCACGCACAAGTAAATAGGAAAAGGGAACTCCAGTTCATCTCGCGGCAAAAGGCGCGTGGTGGCAATGGCCACGGTGTCGTCTTCCAAGGACACGCGACCAAACACTTCCGAGGTCCTTACGGCCTTGACTTCCAAGAGCTTCTTGAATGCGCTTTGGAGACCCTGAGCCGACAGATTGTATTTACCCCTTAATTCGGAATCGCTCATCCCGGAACGGAGGTCATTGACAAAATCTTTGGCTTTGATTTCTCGTTTCGGCAACTCGGTTCGAGGCTCCTTCCCAATCAGGTTAATTCTATCACATTTGATGGTTGAGGGCTGTTGGGCGATTGCTCGCATCCCGCCAAAGGCTTTCGGCCGGCAATGAAGTCTCAATCAGACCTGCTTTGGGGTCTCCGAACTCGAGGTGGCAGCTTGCAGCGTTCGGCGAATCCAAGACACAAGAGCTTGTCTATCATAACGAGAAGAACGCCAACGGGGACTTCGCGGCTGCCTTGGATCTTCTTGTGTAGAAGACTGTCATGAGGGCCGTCAACGTGTATTCCACGTTGGAACACATCAGTGTAAGCTGATGAAACCATGATATAATCTCCGGAGGGAAAAATCATGTCAGGCCACAATAAGGTACTACCGTATTTTTTCACGGAACCCCAAAATCCCCTTAAACAGTGCCAAGAGAGGATTTAGCCCTATTAACCCACTTTGTAAATGGTAGCCTTTAGGTAGCCTTTTTGTTAACTCGTGCAGGTTAAGGGTTACCACGCGGCTACCATAGAATTTGCATTCAATAATTCGTGTAACTGATTATGATGGAACGTCAATAAGCCCGCGGGCCTGGGAGTGTTTCGGTAAGGGTCCACCCGCAAGATTGTGATTGACCGGGAGCGGGCGGTGCGGTTCGCTCGGAAACATTAAGATGCGGGCCTTTTCAGCAAAGTGACGACGGTTCTTGATCTGTCGGGTCTTGTGGGATGTCGTCTTGTGACCTTCATGGGATCAGCAAAACCATCCCATGATCGGTGAGCGGTCTCAAAACTTCCGAAATGCGGGAACCGGCTCATGATTTAAGCTTACTTGACGAGAACATCTTTGCCACCTGATCTCGGATACCGTCGTTTTGGAAAAAGAGGAGACATTCTACTCTTTCGTGAGCTAACCTCTACGAGCGCTCGCTGGCGGGTAACCATGTCACATGCCTCAGAGAGGTGACCGGCGGAAGCAGACCTTCCTCTGCCTTACACCAATGGGTCCATCGGCCACCACCGAAAATGCTCGCCCGGGCTCGACACAGTCATGAATTGCGTTGAATTCTTCTTGGGCTTGATTTATGGTCTCATCTATCCAGGATGTCCTCCCTCGGCGTTTCTCAGATCGGCACAATTTGAGTTTCCAGAGGCTCCGCAGGACACGTCGAAGCTTCCCAGCAGTGTACACAACCTACGGCGAAACTCTGACTCCGACGTAGGAGGCTGAGCAGGTTCAGTTGCGGCAACTATGATGTATGTATGGTCCAGAACTAACGGAGGAAGGAGGAGTGCAATGGGGCATCATCGACCTGAAGGGAGCGGTACGCTAGGAAGGCGGGAATTTCTCAAGGTGACCGCGGCAATGGGTGGGGCCTTTGCGTTGGGTTATCCCGAAAGCATTGGGGCCCAGGTCCTGAAAAGAATTTCCATAGCCACCGGAGGCATGGGAGGCGTATATTTTCCACTGGGAGGGGCAATAGCCGCTGTTGTCACCAAGTACGTTCCCAACGTGGAGGCTGCAGCAGAGGTCACCGCAGCATCGGTCGACAATTGTAAGTTGGTAGCCGCGAAGAAATCTGATCTCGCAATCGTCATGGGTGACACGGTCTACGATGCTTGCCAAGGGCTGGGGAAATTTAAGGAAAAACTTCCTCTCCAGAATCTGGCCATCCTATACCCCAATGTCATGCAAATAGTGGTTCCTCAAGGAAAGGGCATCAAGAAAGTCGCGGACATGAGGGGCAAGACCATCTCGACCGGAGCGCCTGGCAGCGGAGTAGAGGTCATGGCCTTAAGGATCCTCGAAGCCAACGGGATAAACCCCGACAAGGATGTGAAGAGAGATCGGTTGGGAGCATCAGAGTCAGGAGGCGCTCTTAAGGACGGAAAGATTGATGGATTTTTTTGGTGCGGCGGCGTTCCTACGGCTTCAGTGCTGGATCTGGCCGCGTCTCCTGGAACAAAGATCTCTTTTGTCCCGAATGCTGACTCCATTGAGAAAATGACTGTCAAATATGGCCCAGTATATTACGCCACTACCATACCCAAGGGAGCTTATCCCGGGTTGGAAGAGGATGTGCCCGTGGCCGCAGTGGCCAACCTTCTGATTGCTAATGAAGCCATGGATGAGAAATTGGCGTACGATATACTTGCCGCTATCTTCGATCACAGGGAGGAACTTGTGGCCGTCCATAAGCAAGCTGACAGCGTAGAGCTAAAAGGCGCTGTCGTGGGCTCGCCGATCCCCTATCACAAGGGCGCACTCAAATACTTCAAAGATAAGGGCTTGGAGATCAAGACCTGAAAGCCCGTTCACGATGCGTACCAGGACTCTAGTTCTGCTTCTTCTTTCTTTCTCAGCAGCGCTTTCAGCGGTGGGGCTGTGGAAGGACCTCCTAGTCGTCACGATTGACAGCCCGAAAGTCATGGTGCCCGTGTCCGAAGGTGACGTGTTTTTCCGCACGTACATGCATTCCATGTATCAGGTGCCCGTGAGTGAGAAGTTCAGAATAGAATACGGACATTTCAGGCTCGTTCATGTGCAGACGCAAAGCGATGCGGTATTAGCGTACTTGGGTCTTGAAGGAAAGAATGAGCCGAATGCACACGGGAATTTCAGGGAATTCTCTGTTCCGGCTGCAAGCATTGGGGATCACGTGCTTCGGTTCAACGATCGCGACATCCCACTTGGAACCCGTGAAGGCCGGGATGGGAGCATCCACGTAAAACTTGCGAAGGTACCTGTGCTGACCTATTTTGCGCGTCTTGTTTGGAGATAGCGTATGGAAGAACAGAAGGGTTCGTGGGTAGCCGAAGAGCAGCTCAAGAAGGTTGAGCAAGTCATCGAAAAGGAGGAAGGAGTAACCAGAAAGCCCACGCCATTTTGGAAGGCGGTGATAACAGTTCTGGCAGTGGGCACCTCGGTTTTTGCAATTTATTGCGCCCTCGGTACGATCACAACCCAGATACTTCGCGGAGTGCATGTCGCGTTAGTGCTCACCTTGATCTTTCTCTATTACCCGGTTGCCAAGAAGAACAGGAACAAGATTGGTTTGCTTGACCTCATCCCGGTTGTTCTTGTTCTGGCCTCCATCGGGTACATGCTCATTGATTTCGAGGAGTTCATCTACAGAGCCGCAACTCCGGAACTCTGGGACAAAATATTCGGAGTGATCCTGATTCTTCTCGTTCTGGAAGCAGCCCGCCGATCATCAGGCTGGATCATGCCCATAGTCGTCATCGTCTTCCTCGTTTATGCCTTGATAGGGCCCGCTCTTCCCCCGCCATGGACGCATCGCGGCTATGACATGGATCGTATCGTCGGCCACATGTACATGACCCTCGAGGGAATCTTTGGAGTCCCCATCGATGTGTCTTCCACGTTTATCATTCTGTTCACCATCTACGGTGCTTTTCTGGACGTGTCAGGGGCCGGGAAGTTCTTCATCGACTTCTCCTTTGGGGCCTTGGGTGGAAAGTCCACTGGTGCGGGTCGGACCGTGACCCTGGCATCTTTCCTTCTCGGAGGCCCATCCGGAAGCGGAGTTGCCACTACGGTCACCATCGGGTCCGTCGCCTACCCCATGCTGGCAAAAGCCGGATACAGTAAGGAGGCCGCAGGGGGCCTTTTGTCCGCCGGAGGCATTGGAGCGGTGCTCTCGCCACCTGTTCTTGGTGCGGCGGCGTTTCTCATCGCTGAATTCCTGAGGATCTCCTACCTTGACGTGATTCTTATGGCCTCCATACCAACCTGCCTTTATTACTGGTCCATTTTCTTGATGGTGGAACTTGATGCCAAGAAGTTCGGTGCAAAAGACGTAGCGATTGAGAAACAAGAGAGTCTTTGGAAACTCACTTATACATACGGATTCCACTTCATCTCACTCATCGTTCTGGTGCTCATGATGGTTCTCGGTTTCACGCCCATGATGGCTGTGGTCTGCGCGATCTTGACCTGTTTCGTAACTAGTTTCTTCCGCAAGGAGACGCGGTTCACGCTGGCAAAGCTTGTCCGGGCACTGAAGTTCGGAACCCTCGGCGTGCTGGGGGTAGCGGTGGTGTGCGCCTGCGCGGGGATCATCGTGGGCGTGGTGAGCCTCACCGGCCTTGGTTTGAAACTCTCCACGATCATCATAGCCTACGCGGGCGGAAGCCTGTTGCTTACGGCAGTGTACACCGCCGTGTTGCTGTGGATTCTGGGCCTCGCCGTACCGATAACAGCTACGTACATCATAGCGGCTGTCATTGCAGCTCCAGCGCTCACGAAACTCGGGGTTCCCGATTACGCTGCACACATGTTCATATTTTACTACGCGGTTCTCTCGGAAGTTTCGCCGCCGACAGCTCTTTCCCCCTTTGCAGCCGCCGCTCTGACCGGGGGCGACCCGTTCAAGACCACGATGATGGCCTGGAAGTACACTGCAGTGGCGTTTGTTGTACCCTTCATGTTTGTTCTTGACCCGTCAGGGCATGCCTTGCTTCTCAAGGGGGACAGCATTACTGGGGGCCTGTGGGTCATTGCAACTTCATTTGTGGGAGTTCTTGCCTTTGCAGCCGCTGCATCCGGATGGTTGCTCCGGAGGGCGAATTGGATCGAGCGGGTACTGCTGGCCGCGGCGGGGTTGTGCCTCGTCTATCCGGCGGTATGGACTGACATATTAGGGATGGCTCTCGGTGGCCTGGCAGTCCTTCTCCAACTCGTGGTAAAGCAACCCGGGCTGCATCAGCGCTTACAGGATGATGTTTGAAGGACAGGATTTTCGGTAAGCCTTGTTGTCCAACACACTATCAAGAGCAGAAGTGGGGTAGGGGTCGGCTCTTGACCCGCAGTTGACTTTCGAGTACGGGGCCAGTGCCTTGCTTTTCCCGTGTCGGTCGCACATTCAGCCCGCCCTTCTCTCCATATGAGGAGCGATGAGTGACTGCTCATGTCGGATGAATTGTACGAGGACCCGTGGTGGCGGAACCATACACCTCCAGGCATCACTTTCTGAAGGGTCTTTGTAGCCGCGCCGGCGTGAAGGTCTTCGGCTTCGATGCTCTGAGGCGATATGTCGCATCAGTCCGCGCCGACATTCACAAGATCTCCGCCAAGACGATTCCACGGATACTGCGTCACAAAAACTTGAGTACACCCGAAAGGTATATTAAAAGAATCAATGAGGCCCTTGGGGCTACCGTGGACCTTCTTTCAAGAAAGGGCTATCATGACTGGCGACCAGGGGCCAAAGAAGAGCCTAACGCGAGTTAATATCATCCCGAAATAATTCATCATTAGCAGAGAGGATAGGCCACCATGTCAGGCCACAATAAATGGAGTACCATAAAACACAAGAAGGGCGCCGCGGATGCCAAGCGCGGCAAAATGTTCTCGAAGCTCATTAAAGAGATCTCAATTGCTGCTCGCATGGGAGGAGGGGACCTGGACGGCAACCCGCGCCTGAGAACAGCGGTCACTACGGCACGGGCCGCCAATATGCCCAAAGAGAATATCGACCGGGCCATAAAAAGGGGCACCGGCGAAATTGAAGGAGTGACTTACGAAGAAATGACCTACGAGGGCTATGGCCCTGGCGGGGTCGCGGTCCTGGTGGAAGTCCTCACGGATAATAAGAACAGGACCGTGGCAGAGGTTCGCCATATATTCGACAAGTACAACGGCAACCTTGGAGAATCCGGCTGTGTTTCGTGGATGTTCGACAAGAAGGGAGTTGTGGTTGTTTTGGCAGAAGGTCTCACTGAGGACGAAGTTATGGAACTTGCAGTAGATGCGGGAGCGCAAGACGTTAAGCCCGAAGGCCACGCATTTGAGATAACGGCCGAACCCTCGGATTTCGAGGCCGTTCGCAAGGCGGTCGAGGACAAGGGCTGGAAAGTTGAGTTGGCCGAGATCAGCATGATCCCCCAGAACACTGTAAAGCTGGAGGGGAAGAGGGCTGAACAGATGCTTAAAATGATGGACGCGTTGGATGACAATGAAGACATGCAAAAGGTGTTCGCGAATTTTGACATTACCGAAGATGAGATGATGAGGATCTCTGCCTGATTTTGTGGAGCCATTTACACACTTCGAATAAGCTTCCATAAAATAGAGAAGGGGGACAGGCGCCTCGCGGCCACTTTGGCCGGGGTCTGCCCGTATACTAAGCCCACCTGAGCCGTGCCCGTGCTAGGGCCCAAAACAAAACCCTGGAAAGAAAGGCCAATCAATAGTATAGAGATCACCGTTAATCCGTGGGGCTGAAGATCCTTGCTTTACAAACAAGGTTCCATGCGGTTTCAGTCATGTCATCCACGGCAATTGCGGGGACCATTCAAGGCTGAGTCAGCGGGCGAACGAAAAGATGTTGATCATTGGAGTCGATCCAGGAAGCACAGCGACAGGCTATGGAATCATTCGGAAAAATGGAGTACGCCCAGCGCATGTGGCGAGCGGGGTCATACGAGTTTCTTCGTCTCACTCCCAGTCCAAGCGACTATGGGAAATCTACAGAAAGTTGGATGAAATTGTCAGGGAATTCAGCCCCGCTGTCATGGTGGTGGAGTCCTTGTTTCACGCCAATAACAGCCAGAGCTTAATTAAGCTGAGTCAAGTCCGCGGCGTCATCCTGCTTCTGGGTGAGACGCACTCCATGGATATCTTCGAGTACAGTCCCATGGAGATCAAGCAAGGGCTTACCGGTTATGGCAGAGCCGAAAAAGTTCAAATGATGTTTATGGTCGGGAAAGTGCTCGCCTTGCCGACCCTCAAGTCTCCAGACCAGGCAGACGCTCTGGCAATGGCCATTTACCATTCTCATATATCTTTACCTGATAGGGTTGTATCATGATCGCCTCTCTACGCGGGAAAATCGCTTTTAAAGGTCTAAACCGGATAATTGTGGATGTTCACGGCGTCGGCTACGAAGTAGCGGTCTCACTTTCCACTTTGGAAGCTCTACCCCAAGATGCGGAAGCCTTTCTCAACATTTATACTGCTCTGCGGGAGAACGCCCTCGAATTGTACGGCTTCGTGACACAAGAGGAAAAAGCGCTCTTTGAGATGCTGCTGACTGTGGCAGGTATAGGCCCACGAATCTCTCTAAACATTCTCTCCGGCACATCGCCTGATGGTTTTCGGCGAGCGGTGCTCGAGGGGGATTTGCACCGGTTGACATCGATCCCCGGTATCGGAAAGAAGTCCGCGGAACGCATTGTGCTTGAACTGAAGGAAAAGATTCATAAAATGCCCATGTTCGGAGATTCGATCTCCGGTAAACTCGCCCCGCCTTCGCTGCGAGACGATCTTGTCTCTTCTCTCACAAACCTTGGGTATAAAGAGCGAATGGCTGAAACGGTCGCCAAGAAAGTGTTAGAAGACGCCGGCCCGGAAATGTCACTTTCGTATGCCGTCAAGACGGCACTCAAGGAATTGATGAAGTAAGAGATCCCTGCCGGAACGCTCTTAGTACTGTCGGAACTTCACGCGTCGGTCTATAATAAGTTGCCGAAGGGGGCACAGTATTGCCAATGCTGTCCGGCAAGCGTGCATTTGCTTGACTGCCAATCCTCTATAGGGGGCTTATCTATGAAATTTGTTGTCATTGGCGGGGACGCGGCAGGCATGAGCGCCGCATCGAAAGCTAAACGGAACGATCCTGCCATCGACGTGGTGGTGTTGGAGCAGACGAGCGACGTGTCCTATTCGGCCTGCGGCATGCCATACAATATTGCTGAGCCGGAACGTGACATGAACGATCTGGTCGTCCGGCAGGCCCATGTCTTCAGGGATAAGCAGGGAATAGATCTCAGGCTTGGACACAGAGTGGAGAGGATCAATCGAGATCGCAAGACCGTGTCGGGCTTAACCCCCGACGGACAGCTCTTCGAAGTCAGTTACGACAAACTTCTTATTGCTACGGGCGCTCGCCCGCGTATTCTCAACATACCGGGGGAGGATTTGCCGGGCGTCAAGGCCCTGAGATCATTGGAAGACGGGCGCCTCATCAAGCAGTTCATGGCTGTTCATCCTGTGGAGAGGGCCCTGATCGTTGGGGCGGGATATATCGGCCTTGAGATGGCCGAGGCGTTTCACGAGCGCCGCGTTAAGGTGGAAATTTGCGACGTTGTGCCCGATTTGCTCCCCTGGCTGCCGAGCGAGATGAGTGACCTTGTCAGGAACGAGCTGGAAGACAAGGGTGTGGGACTCCACCTGGGCATGGGAACATCTCAAATCGAAGAGTTTGACAACCGTTTAAGAGTGAGTCTGGGCGACGTTTCGCTGGATGTTGACTTGGTGATCATGGGCGTGGGTGTAGTGCCCAATTCTGAAATTGCCTCCGATGCCGGACTCGACCTGGGGCCTCAGAATTCCATCGCGGTGGATAAGACCTTGCGCACCTCTGACCCGGATATCTTCGCCGCGGGAGACTGCGCCGACGCTTTCCACATAGTAACGGGGCAACGAGTCTGGATACCGCTCGCCTTGAGGGCCAACCGAGGTGGCTGGGCTGTGGCGGACAACGTCACGGGCCGGCACATCGAGCTGCCCGGCATTGCAGGTAGCGCGGTATTCAAAGTCCTGGACATGGAGGTGGCCCATGCCGGGCTGAGCGCGACCGAGGCCGAGCGAGCGGGTTTCGATGTCGTAGACGAGGTCGTCAAGAGCCGTTCCAGAGCACATGGACATCCGGGCAATCAGGACATATACGTGCATCTAACGGCCGACAAGAAGAGCGGAAGGTTGCTCGGAGGGGACCTCGTAGGAAAAGAAGGAGCCGCTCATCGGGTCGATGCGGTGGCCGTGGCATTGCACGCGGGAATGACCGTTGAGGAATTTTTTCAATGCGATTTGGCCTATGCTCCGCCATTTTCTCCGGTCTGGGACCCGCTGCTCACTGCGGCAAATCAGTTGTTGAAAAAGATGTAGCTTTTCAGATGCTAAACCGATGCGCACTATGATGTCCGAACCGATGAGTGAAACTGCTCACCATACTCCGTGTCGCGGGCAGACAGGATTTGTAAGCTCCCCATCCTACGGGCTTGTGCCTCTGGATTTCCTAGTACGGGGAGAGGACCATCCCTGTCCGTATCTTCCTGAAAACACTGCTCGAGAGGAAGTGTTTAGGGCGGTAGATTTTCCGCCGGAGCTTTACCACGATTTCATGAATTACGGGTTTCGCAGGTCTGGTATGTACTTTTACAGGCCCGTGTGCGGAGCTTGCTGTGAGTGCCGGCCTATAAGGATACTTGCCGGGGAGTACCGCCTTGCCAAGTCCCACAGACGAATCCTCAGAAAAAACCGGGAAGTGGAATTCAGAATAGCCTCTCCGAGATTTACGAAAGACAAATTTAGGATCTATTCGGACTACTTGGCGAGTCAACACGATAGCGGGCCGGATCACTCTGCCGATAGCCTGAGGAGCTTTCTCTACACATCCCCTGTTCGCACACTTGAATTCGAGTACCGGCTGCGGCGACGACTGGTGGCTGTGGGAATCGTTGACATCTGCTCCAGGTCGTTGTCAAGCGTGTATGCCTTTTACGACCCGGACTTCTCTTCAATCAGTTTGGGAACTTTTTCTGCCATTCAAGAGCTACTCTTTTGCCGAGAGCACAACATCCCGTATTACTACCTCGGTTTTCTGGTGGCAGACTGTCCTTCCATGAGCTACAAGGCACGCTTCAAGCCTCACGAAATTCTGGACAACTCGTTTCGATGGGTTTGCAGGGAACTTGCGTGAAGAGCAAGTCAATCTACTTTTTTTGAGCCTTCTTTTCTAAGTCGACGATTTCTTCGGCGAGGCGCTTGCGAGCAGTCTGGTCATCTTCGAGTTTCAGTGCCATGCGGTACCACCTCGCTGCCTTTGTGGGCTCTTCCTTTTGCCGGTAAATGAACCCCAGATGCTTCATGGCCATGAGATGGTTTGGGTCTTGAGCTACTATCGCAGCTAGGTCTTTGATGGCATCGTCATACTTGCCTAGCTGTTCAAATATGTAAGCGCGGTTTCCCAGCGCCCTGATCATACGAGGATTAATCTGGATGATCTTGCCAAGGTCTTCCAAGGCGTTCTCGTGCTCGCCCGTGTCAAAAAACACGGCAGCACGGTTGATCAGTGCACCCGTGTTCCCCGGATCGAGGCTGACCGCCTTGTTCAAGTCCCTGATGGCTTTTGAAAAGTCTCCTTGCAACCTATGGATGGTTCCTCGAACAATGTAAGCGTCGACGGCTTCCGGATCGAACTTTATTGTCTTGTCCAAGTCTTGAAGAGCTCGATCCAGGCGGCCTAGAAGGAGGAAGACCTTGCCGCGATTGAATAGTGCGGTTACGTTCCCGCTGGACGCCTTCAGACTCGCATCGAACAATTCAAGGGCTTGCTTAAAATTTCCAGCGTTGGCCTTTATAACGCCCCGACGTGCCAACTCCAGGGCCTGATCGCCCGATGCGTGAGCCGGTTCCTTAGCCCACGAAGGGGGAGCCATTAGTAAGAGTGCGAAAACAATCGCAAGCGTACCTAAAGGGCTGATGCCTTTTCTTTTCATTGTCTTTGGTGCTTTCACGGATGAGACTGGACGGGGTTCTCGCTGTCGCTGCGCCTCACGGTCTTGCGGGCCGAATCCAGGGCTTCCCTAAAAAACAAGACAAAAAAGTCTTTCGTATAACCGTCCTCGTATCGTTTGAGCGTGTATTTGGATTGTTCCGGGGAAAGCTTCATCTTTTTCACAAGATTGCCGAAAGAATCCCTGATGTACAGGTTTCCTACTATATTGTGTGGATTGGCGTCCCCGTGCATTCCTCTTTCGCATCCCGCCAGTACCAGGGCCTTGGCCATATCCTTGCTTCCGATGTGGTGTCCGATTGCGAAAACTAGATTTCCGTCTTTCCTAATTCCGAACGCGCTGCGATGAGCCACATACCAGAAGTGTTTGCCATCGTAATTCTTACCGCCACCACCCAACAGGAAGCCGAGGCCGATTTCGGCGTCCTCCAAGTGCCCGTTTCTCAGGACCGACTGCACGACCATGCCATTCTTCACTATAAGGTGCCGGAGCTGACGAGCGTCACGGACTTTATTGACCGGAATTTCCGAGTGCCATTCTTGAATATCGGACGATCCGTCGTTGTAAAGAATGAGGGTGGCCATACCGGGGACCATTGGATAGAGTGCCTTGCCGCGGAAAATCGCGCCGGCGCCGCTGGAATGGCGTTGCATCCACATAGCATTTGTTATGGCCATTATGCGTGATCTGAGCGGGGCCTCGATTTCGGAAGACGCCACACGGGCAGCCGGTTCCTGTGAACCGACGTAGTACTGCATGTACGTCTTGCTCATATCCACGACCATCATGTACACGATGGCGTTCGGGAATTGTACGCTCGGCCTGTAGAACGTCCTATAAATGATAGGCCTCCCGCGTGCGTCCCGGGGCGCTTCGGATGATTCCCACACTCCCTCGCCAGGGAGGCCGGGAGAGGTATAAAGCGGCTTGATGTTGTCCAAGCGTAGTTGGTCTAACGGATCACGGGAGAGCAGATCAAATTCGCCGGCAATCGGGACCGATACAGTTTCGGCTGCCTTGCTGCCAACATCATGCTTCTCCGCGTTCCCTGATGGTGTTCCACCATTTCTCCCAGCCTGAGCAAGGACAGAGATTCCAGGGATTGCTTGAGCAGACTCTTGGCGGGTCAAAGACGATTTTTCGGAAGCCTGGGCACTCGAAGTCTCGAACTTCTTGTACTCACGGCCTCCGTAAACCCCGGGCGCCCACAAACAGACGACCGCTACCGCGATGGCCAGCAATATTCGTTCGCGCAATTCAGCCACCCTCAAACAAAACTTACTTCAACATAAATCCCCGAGACAATTCGTAGGGGTATTTTATTTCTATACTCTAAAATGCGTTAAATTTCAATAGGAATCAGGAACTGAATGAGAGATGGGGCTCTGGATGCCACCAATAGGTCAGGAATTTCATGTAAAAAGCTTGTGGTCTGGCCGGACAAGGGCCCCATGCGCGCGGTAGAGGCTGGGAAAGGGCAGAGAGGTTTTCAATCCCGACAACAGTGGCTTGGGAAGCGATTCAGGTGCGCTTGCTGTAGAACAAAATGAACAGATTTGCTTCAGGCAGGATCAGTCGTGTTGGGAACATTGAATCGCCTGAGGATAGCTTCCAGCGCGGTCCCACCAATGGCCCGGGCCTTTTCAGAGATCGTGTTACAGTACGACGGGTTTCCCCGCGGGTCTATGTCACCGATCTTCAGGCGCCGACTCACCGGGGTGCCGGGCCTTATCAGTCCACGGATTACTCCGTTCAGACTTGCCCTCACAGGTTGCCCCGCTACCCGACCGATAAGTTCCCCTTCCTCCACCAGGGTACCGATATGCTGATCGGATTCAAAGATACCGTCCGCCGGCGACCTAAGAACCCTAAGAATACTGTGGCCTTGGATTTCTCCGGGAGTGCCGGTGTCGGGAGCAGCCTCTCCCTGAAAGATCAATCGACCCAAATCGTGGCCCCTGTTGGTCTCTACGACGCAATGGGCATCCCTCCCTGCGCAGAAACCCGGTCCGAAAGCTATGACCAGGGGCGCGTCGTTCATAGTCGTGCCGACATTCTTTTTTGCCAGAATTGCATCCACAAGCACGTCGGGCTTGAAGATAGCCTTGGAAGAGGCCGCAGGGTCTACGAAAATCGGTATGCGCTGCTCCTGCCAGATCTTCGCGACTTGATCCAGGGCTTGAATCTGTACAGCTTCTACGCCCTCGACACTCCAATTCCCCTCATGCAGCGCCTCGCTGAAGCTGACCATGCGCCTCACTGTCAGCGGCTTGTCAATTTCAGTCATGAGAAGCTTGCGGAATCCTGAGCTATAAAGGCGGCACGCGGTTCCGGTGGCCATTTCGCCGGCTCCGCGGATGATTATTTTCAAGCCGGCGAGAGAAGAAGGCATCCGAGCAGTTCTTTCTTACGAACAAAATTCTTGAAGTGCCTTGAGTATGGTTTCTTTAGGCACGACGCCATAGAAGGCATTTTTTATCTCTCCATCCCGAATGATGAAGATGGCCGGTATTTTGTTGATTCCGAATCGACGGGGGATGAGATTCTGGTCGGTGTTGATCTTGCCTATTGTGGCGCAGCCGTTTAGATCTTTGGCTACTTCCTGGAGTATTGGGTCCAGCATTCGGCACGGAAAGCACCATTCAGCATAGAAGTCCACCAGTATGGCACGTTTCTTCGAAGCTTCCACGACGTCTTTCTCAAAGTTTTCATCGGTGAAGCTTTGGATCATAGAAACTAGTTGCGGTTGAACAGTCGCCGTTTGTTGGTAGACCGACCATAGAATTATTAGTCCGCCCACGAGCAGAAAGGCTACGGCCGTCACTACTATTATCCTCGTTTTACTCATGCCGCCTCCGCGATTCATTACCACTACTATTTAATTTACTCCCCCTTAGGCACAATGAAAAGGCTTATCTCATTTTCTTCGGCTGCATTCAGCTTCGTGGGGGCACGGGTTCTCTCCGGAGACGTCATTGCGAGCGTAGCTGAGCAATGTCCAGTCCCGCGAAAAGCGGGAAAAACCGAGATTGTCCTTCGTTTCACTCGTCGCAATGACAGCGGAGGTAGCGTGTCTCCGGATAACTGAATGCGTATTTTTCTTCACATGAGATCGATAGGGTCAACGTCGACCACAATCTTGAGACCATGGCCTTTCAAATAACCCTCCGAGATAAGCGCCTTGATCAAAGACCTCACGGGACCTCGTGCGGCCGCTTTGAAGAGGAGTTGCCACCGGAATCGTCCCACCATCTTTTTTCGCGGAGATGGGGCCGGCCCCATAATCAGGACTTCTCTTGATTCGCCTTTCAGCAGCCTGGCCGCTCGACCGATCTTTATGGCTTTCTTTTCAACCCGCTTCTCGTTGTTCCCTTCCACTCTTACGAGGATCAGGTGGCCGTAGGGCGGATAGAGCAGTTCCCGGCGCAACTCCGAATCTCGTTCAAAAAAACTTTCATACGCGTGGGACGCTGCGCACTGAATGGCCTCGTGATCCGGATCGAATGTCTGAAGGATCACTCGGCCGGAATCTTTCTCCCTGCCGGTACGGCCGGCGACCTGGGTAAGCATTTGAAATGTTCTCTCTGCCGCTCTGAAATCCGGGAAGTGCAAGGAGAGGTCCCCACAAAGGACCCCCACGAGCGAGATACCGGGAAAGTCATGCCCTTTGACAATCATCTGGGTCCCTGTGAGGATATCGATCTCTTTTTTCCTGAATCGGTCCAATATTCCCTCGAGATCTTCCCTTCGGCGTGTGGTGTCGCGGTCGAGCCTCGCAATGCGCGCGTCGGGGAATACCGCAGCCAGCTCTTCCTCTACTTTCTGAGTCCCAACACCACCGAAAAAGAGTTTCTCCCCTGAGCACTGCGGACACAAAGGAGGTGCGGCCTGGGAAAAACCGCAGAGATGGCATCTGAGATCTCGCGCTCTTTTGTGGTGAGTGAGGCTGACATCGCAATTCGGGCATTTGAAGACGTTGCCGCACGAACGACACTGGGCAAAGGTATCGAAGCCTCTTCTGTTAAGGAAAAGCACGACTTGCTCTTTGCGGGAAAGAGCTTGCTCCATGGCATCTATTAGAATGGGTGTAAGGAAGGCCCCTTGGTTACCTTTGCCCTTGGTCCCTTTGAGGTCCACCAGTTCGACCGCGGGGAGCGCTCCTCCATGATGACGGGATGGGAGGTCCACGCGAGCAATTTTTCCCCGCTGCGCGTTAACGAAGGTCTCGAACGAGGGCGTAGCGCTTCCCAGGATAACACATGCGTTTTCGAGTTTCGCTCTGGCCAGGGCCATGTCACGAGCATTGTATGGACAACTGTCCTCTTGTTTGTACGACGGGTCGTGCTCTTCATCGACGACGATCAGGCCGAGGTCTCGCATTGGCAAAAAAATGCCCGATCTCGCCCCTATGGCAACGGTCACACTGCCCGCCTGGACACGTCGCCATTCGTCAAGTCTCTGAGCAGGTGTTAACCCGCTGTGAAATATCCCCACCCCTCCTCCTAAGCGCCTCAAGAAGCGGCGAGCCAATTGCGGTGTCAGAGCTATCTCCGGCACGAGTACCAGTGCCCGTTTCCCTTCGTTCAGGACCTCACGGATGACTCTGAGATAGACTTCCGTCTTTCCTGAGCCGGTAACGCCAAAGAGGAGAAAAGGATGAAATCCGCCTTTCAAGACTGCTTCACCGATGCGCTTAACGGCTGAGCTCTGGTCCGGGGTCAGTTCGGGAAGCCTTTCAGAAGGGGAAACAGGGGTCCCCGCAGGATCAAGGAGTTCGGGAAGCTTTTTTTTTCGCAGGCTTAGTCTAGGACGAGCAATCCGCTCCTCAATTCGGATCCATTTCTTCTGAAGGGCTTCTTTGCGACCATCAGTCCCAATAAGGTCATCAAGTTCGCTTTGATTCATCACGCCCGCCCTGAGAAGCTTTGCGGGAAGGGTTTGGCGCTGACTGTTCCCCGGGTCGTCGGATGACGCCCGACCCTCTGGAGTCAGGATGGCCCAAGGGCGCGATTTCCTGTCCGAGCCGGGCGGAAGCGCTGTCTTCAGCACCAGCCCAGTGGGAAGCATGTAGTAGTCTGCGATCCAGCGGATGAACAACCACAGAGCCGGAGTCAAATATGGCCCTTCTTCAGGGATGTCCACAACATCCTTGATTTCCTGGCTGCTTGGGCCAGAAGCTTTGGTTTCGACGACAAAACCTGCCCGTATCTTATTTCTAAAGGGCACAAGGACTCGCCGGCCTATCTGCGCGCGAGGCATGAGTTCTGAAGGGACTCTATACGTAAAGGGACCGTCCAATGGGAGCGGGATTGCCACGTCTATGAGATTGCTTGGGTCACTCATCGATCAACCAGTGCCGGGGGACTCTCCGCAATGCCAGTAAGCCAACGCAGTGACGGAGACGGGCGAGCTCAGATGATGGGCGCTGTCAGGTGAAAGCCTCTCGGTGTTCCGCCGGGCCAAAAAGACTTAGCAGAGGCAGCCGCCATTGACAAGATGTGTCTGGAAAGG
>CAWEJR010000021.1:0-200710 GCA_963809365.1 uncultured delta proteobacterium
GCGGGACACATGCGTGGCACCACTTGCCGAAGCTGCCTCTACGCGGATAGACGCGCATTCTTATAGGAATGCGCTATCAAGTGAGCGCGAGGGCGAGGATATGGTGACCCAGCGAGACGCGGGGGAACCGCATCGCTCACCACATCCTAACCGGGCTTTATCTTCACGTCTGCTGGGGGAATCCTATCTACCATACTCCCATGTAGTTTCTTTTTGCCGGAGCACAAAAGAGTTGCCCTGACCGAAGCGCCAGAGTATAGAGACAGCAATGCACCCCCGCAGGTCATTCTGCCGGCGACTTTGGGACAAAGGCGGCACGAACGACAAAGCCGGACAAGCTAGATGACTCCTCTGCCACCTCCTGATGAAAGTGTCAAACGCGCGGGAATTCTCGTGGTGGATGACGACCCCGTAGTGCGGGAGCTGGTTGCGGATGCCATAGCCGATGCCGGTTTTGAAGTTGACGTCTGCGGCGACGGCGTTGAGGCGCTTGGGAAAAATGAAGCGAAAGCTTATGATCTTATCGTTACCGATATGCGATTACCAGGGCTCGATGGCCTCTCGCTCATCAGAAACCTGAAGGCCGGCAAGAGCGGGACTGACGTGATAGTGATTACCGGCTACGGTTCCATAGATAACGCGGTGCAGTGCATGAAGGCCGGGGCCCTGGAATACCTTATCAAACCGTTGAGTGTAGACCATATCCAAATGGCGGTCCGAAAAGCGGTCGAGCATCGAGAGTTAAAACGCAGGGCCCAGGAACGCGAATTCTATAGGGAACTCTCGTATATCGACGCGTTGACCGGGATTCACAACCGCCGATACTTTGACGAGGCCCTGTCAGCGGAAACGGAAAAATCAATCCGCCACGGTATGTCGTTGGTCTTGGTCATGATCGACATCGACGACTTCAAGATCTACAACGACTGCAACGGCCATCAAAAAGGTGACGAGGCGCTGGCAAAGATGGCTCAGCTCTTCAAGTCCGCCTGTCGCGGGTATGACATAGTCGCCAGATACGGCGGCGATGAGTTCGCCATTGTCTTTCCCGGAGCGAGCAAGGAATACGCTATCGAGCTATCCTCCCGCATTATGAATGAAGTTCTTAGGGCCTCTTTCGAGGGCGAGCACCTTTTGCCTTCAGGCTCCTTGAACGTCTCCATGGGGGTAGCATGCTTTCCCGAGCATGCCACCAACGCCGAAGACTTGATAAAGGCCTCTGACCAAGCGCTTTACGCTGCAAAAAGGGCCGGTGGCAATACCATCAAGATGACGTGCCCCGCTACGGATGTCTCTGTCAGCGATGGCAAGTGATTGTTCCTTCGACAATATCTAATACCAATGCGCTTTCTGGCGTGCGACACGAATTGGCTTTCCAACCGTAAACCTCGGTAGGGGCAGACCTGCGTGTCTGCCCTCTTTTTGGGCGCACGCGCAGGTGCGCCCCTACCAAGGCTATGTCACTTCCTTGAACGCGAAATGGTATAAGACAATGAATAGAGTAGGACTGGCCTCTGAAACTGTCTCAGAATGGCCACCGGAGAGATTCTTGGCGTAGGGACGCCGCTCGCTGCGCCCTCATTTCGGGCGGGGCGAGAACCGCGCCGTACAAGACCCACATCATTTCCTAGCCGAATTTCGGGTTTAGAGACAGTCTCAGACGCCGGTCCTACTAATAGCGCGTGTAGTCAATGCAGTCCTGCCTGAATTCTTCGATTATTTCCGGCGTTAAGGTCGGTCGCACCTTAGGGATCATCTCGAGGAACGTCTCCGTCGTGAGGCGATAATCCTCGCCTCTAACATATTCCCGTTCAAACGCATCCTGTGTGACCCTTTGAAAGAGGTATTCGATGTCTGCCGGCGTAAAGAGGGGAATCATGGGCACTATCCTGTCTACATCCACCTCGCCCCGGTTCGTCTTGGCAAGATAATGTTCGAATATGGTCCTACGACCCTGGGCATCCAGGCCGCCCACTGGGATAATGCAATCGAAACGGCCCGGCCGGAGCAAAGCAGCATCCAAATGCCGAATATAGTTGGTGGCACATGCAAGAAGGATTTTCCCCTTCTGTCTCTTCAGCATGGGCACCTGTTTGAGGAATTCGTTCGTGATCGACTTGTCGATCCTCGACGCCTGTTCGCGGCTCCCGGCAATCTCCTCGAACTCATCTATGAACATGACCACTTCGTCCAGGTCCCGAGCCTCTTCCATGAAGGTTTTCAGGTTGGCGCCCACACGATCTGCCCCGTCTGCCATGAGGCTGCTGGGACTGACTTCGATGCACCACCACTGAAGGACACCCGCGATTGCACGCACGAAGTGCGTCTTACCCGTTCCTGGAGGGCCGAAGAATATGATGGTCCGCGGCGGACTAACCCCGTGTTTACTGGCCAGTTCGGGCTCAGTCAGCGGAAGAACAATTCTTTTATTCACTATCTGTTTGGGGGGCTGAGATTCGGAAATGGTGTCCCAGACTGAACGGTCCACCATCTGGCCGCCCAATTCTTTGAGCAGCCGGCCCTTTTCCTCGCCTTCCAAGTCATTTCTGATCGAGTCCGTGTTCTCAATAAAGTCGACGCACGCGACCTTCACACCGACGTCACGGCCCAGCCTTTCAGACAAGAACCACTTGTGTTGAAGGATCTTCACCCAGAGTTCGCCCGCTACCTCAGGTTCGAACTTGTGGCCGCTGCAATCGTATATCCTTGAGGTGCATTCTTCGGGATTCGGTATATCTGCCACCATGTCCAAGGGCTCCATAGCTTCCTCCATGCTTATAAAAAAATAATACGGAAATTCTCCGGCGAGAACGTCCGTAGTGGGTCCCCTTTATCGCTTCCCACGATGAGTGTCAAGCCTCCAGCTTAAACCAGGCTGCCGTTGTCCTACGATGGCCCCGCTTGGGGAGCGGGCGGTTTACGGTATATCGCTCCTCTTACTCTCGCGGCCAAGGCCATGATAAGATAATTGGCTAAGACACGTTGAGGCGATTTGGGTTCCCGCAGGCACGAGGCTCGAGTGAAAGTACCGCCTGGCCATCATCTCGCCTCTGCCGCAAAGAAATCCTAACGACACAAGGGAGCCTCGCCATTGGCACATACTCCAACCGACAAAACCGTGTTGCTACAAGAAGTCGGCCCCAGGGACGGGTTGCAGAATGAGGCTGTTATTCTGTCTCCCGAGGTGAGAGCAGACCTTGTTGAGCGTCTTGTCGATGCGGGGCTGGGCCGTATACAGATCGGCTCCTTTGTAAACCCGCGACGGGTCCCTCAAATGGCCGAGACCGACAAGGTATGGAAACTCCTTGGGAAGAAGCAAGGTGTGAGGTACAGCGTTCTGGTTCTCAACCAACGTGGGGTTGAACAGGCTATTGCCCGGCAGGTCCCTTATGTGGAGGTGTTTGTATCGGCCTCGGAAACGCACAGCCTGAAAAATTCCGGCGTGGGCGTTGCCGAAGCGCTGGAAACAGCGGCTCGCATGATAGACCTGGCACAAACCAGTGAAATCGGCGTCACCGCGGGAGTCATGTGTGCGTTCGGGTGTTTTTACGAGGGGACTGTGGCGGTAGAGCGGGTGGTCGAAATTGTTTCAGCTCTCGAGGAATGCTCTCCCGCTGAAATCGGGCTCGCTGACACCACTGGTATGGCTCGGCCGGACGACATCAAGAGGGTAATAGAATCCATAGGATCAAAAGTGGGGGTTGATCGTCTGGCGATCCATCTCCACGACACCAGAGGCCTGGGAATTGCAAATCTCCTCGCGGCCCTGGAAATGGGTGTTCGGCGATTCGACACCTCCGTGGGTGGATTGGGCGGTTGCCCGTTCGTTCCCGGGGCGGTGGGCAACATTTCCACCGAGCAAACGGTCGAGATCCTCGAATCGAGGGGATTCCGAACCGGGGTTGAGAAAAAAAAGATCCACGGAATCAAGGTGATGATGGAGACGTTGTTAGACGGGGCTGACGCACGGTGATAATTGACCACTGGTTTTGGACTAGTCCTAGGAATCCTGACCTCAAGCGACCATTCAGCACCCCACAAAAGAGGAATAGTTTTCACACTTGTGGGGTGCTCTGTTCCCGTTCCTAATTCCCGTACACACATACTCTGGACAAGTCTTGAATTTTTATGAGCAGCGGTCGAGCCGTGTCACAATGTGATAGTTGTCCGCAACAAGGCGTAATATCGGTCGCAGTTTTCTCAAGGGCACATAACTTGCTTAAAAGATTGTCACCGGTAGGTATCAGCGAAAATCGAGTGGAGGGGAGAGAAAATGTCTGGAACGCCATGTTGGGATCACATGCACTGCCAGGTAAAAACCGACTGCCCTGCATACCCTAATGAGGGGTATGCTTGTTGGAGCGTTGAGGGCACGCTGTGCAGGGGCGAAAAGCAACCCGATTACTACTCGAAAAGTTGGGGCCTGCAGAACGCTGTGTCTTTACTACAACGGAGTGATGAGCGGAGTCATCAGAGTTACCTGAGGCTCTCTTCAAATTCAGGTTCTCTGGAGTGAATTCGCAACTCTGCAGACCCGGCCGGGGGCGGGTGGCAGGTACAGTGGACTGGTCTGCCCGGCGCCGTTCCGGCTAACATGGAAATCGCTTCACAAAACACATCGGCACTCCATGGTTTTCCGGACATATTTGTCGGGAATTATTCCCAAGGTCTGCCGATTTTGGTGATCTTTAACCTCCGCGGTTCGCTCAATGGTGACGCGACCCCATAAAGAGCACCGCGCTTCGTCTCGGATATAGCATTTTTTTAATGTTCTTTACCTAATGGCACATTCTCGTCGTCCCGGCGAACGCCGGGACCCAGCTCCTCCTGGATTCCCGCGTACGCGGGAATGACGACGGGCGGGATGGCCATCCCACCGGAGATTGCTTCGGGCTCGCGCCCTGGCACGGACATTATAGATCCTCCCCGCAATTTACTTCTTTGAAAGCACATTGGTATAAGGAGAAATCCTCCTCTGTACAAGAATGCATTTGCAGACATGATTTTGAGCAGTCAACGCGGCAGTCCATAGAGTTTGCTGCAGGACCTAACATAAAAGGCAACATAAACAGAGCTATGCGTCTCTAATATCATAATTCCAATTAATAAAATCGCATTTCAAGTCGCATAGGTTCACAGCCCTTGGACATCTGATACGATCTCGAAGCGTTCTTGCTCATTAAGCCCAACCCGCTATAATGTACTTGTATAGCTGAATCGAGGAATCGGGAAATGCCCATGAACAGACATCCAATCAGCGGCCAAGAAGCTGTTGCCGATGTACGGAACGGCATGAGCGACCGAGACCTCATGAGGAAATACCATCTGTCGGCCACGGGGCTAATATCTTTGTTCAGCAAACTCGTCCGAGCGGGCATGCTGACCAAAGCCGAATTGGATGATCGGCTCGCCCCCGCAACAGCAGAGATCGATGTAGACCTCACAAGGCCCCTGATCGAACCCCAAGCGATTCCGGGGACGCCCGCAGTCAAGTGGGAGTTCAAGACTGACGGCTGGGTGTTCTCTTCTCCGGTTATTGCAGCGAATGCGGTTTTTTTCGGAAGTTGGGATGGGCACCTGTACTCGGTTGATTGCGGCTCCGGAAATCTCAATTGGAAATTCAGAACCGGTGATGTGATTAGATCAAGTCCCGCATACATGCACGACTCCGTGTTTGTCGGAAGTTGGGACAGATCCCTCTATGCAATCGATGCGACAACGGGACAAGCAAGATGGAGATTTCCAACTAAGAAGGAAATCTGGTGCACACCCGCCGCACGAGAAGGAACCGTCTATTTTACTAGTACCGACGGCAACCTATACGCTCTAGATGCCCACGACGGTTTGCTCAGATGGAAGTGCAAAATGGGCGGCCGCCTGTTCAGCTGGGTTGAATCCGCCCCGGCCATCATGGGGGAGTTGGTTCTTTGCGGCAGGCAAGACGGAAGGCTCGTCGCACTTGATTCCTCGTCCGGCCATTTGAACTGGTCCTTCGAAACCGGCGGGCCTGTGGATTCCTCTCCTCGAGTTGCGGAAAGCACCGTTTTTTTCGGGAGTCAGGCAGGCTTTCTTTACGCTCTGGACGCACAAACAGGGGAAGAAAAATGGAGGTATGACGCCAGGTGGCCCATATACAGTTGTCCGGCAGTGTTGCAAGGAACCGTATTTTTCTCAAGCGCAGGAGGGAATCTGCATGCGGTTGGCGCTGAGTCCGGCCGCGAACACTGGACATTCAAAAGCCCCAACGCGTTCCTCTCGTCTCCAGCCGTTTCTCCTAGCGCGGTGTATTTTGGTAGTAGTGATAAATTTCTGTACGCACTAAACCCGGAAAGTGGCGAGGAGTTCTGGCGATTTGAGACAGCCAATCAGATTTTTTCTGCACCCAGGGTGCGGGACGGCGTCGTTTACTTCGGCAGCAATGACTCATGCATGTACGCCCTGTACGAACCGCTTCCATGATTGACAAACAAGATTTGCTCCTGGAGCATAGCGGGTAATCCTGGCGTCGTGCGGGCCGTTCAGATCACGGGTCCTGACTTCTTTCGGGAAGGCCCGGTCGAAGGAGTAATGTCCTCTACAATTACGAGCACCATGCTTGTTTTTTGAATTCTGACAGACCTCAAGTGTATCCTGCCCCGCATTCTGATGAGATCTATCCCGATGATTCCTTCGGCAACAAGCGGAATCCGGTTGTGGAAGACTTTTCCTATTAACTTCTCCGCCCGCTGCCCGTCGGCCCGATTCGGGAACAAAACTGAGAAGTGTTGGCCTTCGATTTTCTGGGGTTCACCGGTCACCCTTTTGCAAGCTCGATTGGCAAGCATGATCGTACAGGATGTGTCGACCAGCAGGGTAGGGATTGGAATTGCTTGGAGCAACTTTTCAAAGGGGTTCACTCGAGACCGTCTCAGGTCAAAACTCCCGGATGACGAGACGTCGTCTGCAAACAAGGCGCTCAGGTCAATCGTTTCTTCAGACAAGCTAGCCGGCTCGAAAGGTTCCGCGAGTCTGTGCGCTTCATCGGAAGAAACAATCGTATTTGTCTTGCTGTCGCTCATCGCCCGTCTCCGTTGAACTTCTTGCGTCCGTGCAACAGTTAATTATGGCTGAGCAATAGCCCATTTGTCAATCTATGACCTTGGGTGGTAGCTCCCGAAAGTGTCCCGTTCCGTACACGGCTTCCTTAAAGAGAGACCCACACTGAATTATACCAGTTTGATTGCAAAGGAGGAAAAATCGGCGACAGGGAGTTACGCGGAGCTTTTGTAAGGAGGTTCTCCCTATCTTGCTGGTTTTCTTCGTCGGGATACGACCATGTAGCCGGCTCACAACAATTTGAAGTATTTCATTGCCTGTCTTTGGATCTTTGAGATGCTCCGGATTTTCCGGATCAAAAAGACCGGGAACGAGACGAATTAAGACACCTTCGCAAAACCTCTCGACCTTCCAGGCCGGAGCTTTGAGGCAGTGATCAATCCCGCCGACGGAGCGGGCCATTCCTTCGTCCAAGTAATGGAATCCTCTTATAAGGGCGGGTTTGTCGAACTCGGGAATGGCCTGCTGGCGGTCGTACGAGTCGAGAGCAACTTCGTTGTCGAATTCGGAGAGAAACGCCTCGAAGGGCTTCAATATTTGTATGGATTTCTCAAAATAGGAGAGATCCGGGACCTTGCTTGCGTCACCAATTGAAATATTATATGCGTCAATGAAGATTTTGTCGGGATGATTGCCCGTCGTAATTTCGAATCGAACTGTATTATCATCCCTGTTTCGAGGTGGAATACTGAAGAAATCTATGTCAATACCGCATCCAGGGAGAACTTTTTTACTGATCTTTTGAAATCTACTGTTGAGATCTGAAGGCATCAAATGCACGGGCCTATTCCTTTTGTCATACAATTCTGAAATTCGAAATGCCTGTTTCATCAAGTTCAGAAATTTGATAATTTCCGGAATTCCGAAATCTCCCTTCGGTCTACATCGCTGCCAGAGCGTATAGCTTGCCATGATCAAACTCCCTATGGTTTAACATTTATTTTCGGAAAGTTTTTTAGCGCATTTCCAAAAGCTTCGACTTGATCCGCGCCCACTCTCCAAATCACCGGAATACCTTTCGCGGCTTCTAGTTGATTCCGGGCTTGTATACGAGCTTCATCGGCCCCATCGAACCACCAACGAAATTCTTTGCCGTCTTTGATGAAATTAGTGTAGCGATGCTTGTACTCATACAGTATTCCGTTTTTATAATCATCGAATTTCACCCCGTTTAATTCGTATTCCTTGATATAAAGTTTGCCGTCTCGTTCTATGATTGGCTGACCGGACATCTTAGACTGATGCTTTAAACCCTGCAGGCCTCGAGGCACTTCCACCCATTTGCCAGGACCGCCTGATTTTCCAATTGACCCTGCCACTCCTAGACCGACGGCCCAACGGTAAGTGCCTTTGAGAATGGCTATCGCGGCTCCTCCAGCCCCGTGAACAGCCATGGCCCTGGCAACGCCCTGGGCTATGTTTTCGTTTAATCCGTACACGTTCCATCGTTCTTCCGCCTTCGCTCTGCTCCACCCCCCCTTAGCCATTTCGCGTATGAATGCTTCCTTGGCCGGATTTTCTCGCGGCAACCGTCCCATTCTGTCCAGAAGGTCGCTCCTGTGTCCTGTCCGGCTTGAACTGAATTCAGGGTGGGTGGCGAACCACCATCGCCGTTGTTTTTCGGTTTCAATCAAAATTGCCTCCTTTCTTACGGCTAAAGCGAAGCCGCGGAACAAAACGGACTTAAGGCTTGGGGAGTCGCAACAGGAGGCTCTTCCCCCAACTTGCCGCAAACTGAAAGGGGTAGGTCATTGCCCTGATTCCGGGCAGAGCCCGAAGAGCCCCGTGGGACGCGGGGTTGCCAGGCAGGAGCCTGGCAACGAGAAGAAAAAGCGCATTCGAACCCCCGGGCACACAGCCCACCACATCGCGGTTCCGGCAGTATTCAAAAGGTTTTTTGTGAAGGGCTTTCTACGATGAGAGGGTCTGCGCTCGGAGTTACGGTATCCAAGCCGTCCAGCTAGGCTGCCTTCATTTCGCGTTCAGATTTGATGATCAAATCGCAAAGGATTTCGTGGAAGGGCGTAGGGGCTTACAGACTAATGTGTACCAATTGCCCTTCAAGGAGGTAAGATTGAGGGAGCCAGGAAGAATCAGGGAGGCCCTTCTTATAAGAGGGACCTCCCCTATCTTACTGGTCTTTCTCGTCTGAATCGGACTCGTCCTCATCCTCTTCGTCTTCCCAGTCTTCGTCCTCGTCGTCTTCATCTTCGTCGTAATCTTCGTCCTCTTCATCATCGTCTTCGTCTTCCCAGTCTTCATCCTCCTCATCGTCGTCTTCGTCCTCATCCCATCCTTCCTCGTCCTCGCCATTATCCACAGGAGCGAACAGTGTCAGTGAGGATGAATATGGGAGGAAGGCGTTACGTGAAGATCCAATGGGCAAATCGCAATTCAGCGATAGCATACCAAGTTCAGGAGAGTCTGAAACAAAAGTGGTCGAGCTGATCATCATACACACTCCGGGGAAAGCTTTTTTGCCCCTTCTTTATCACGAAACGGCTTATATTGGTTCTCCAAAGTTTTGTCTTTTTTCCATCTGATATCGAAAAAAAACTGGGTCATGGTTTGACCGCCGCTGGTGAACAAGCCGGCCGTGGCAGCCGTTTTCTCCCTCATTCTCGCGAACCACCATGACCTGTCAGTCACAACGGAACATGAAAGTGCTGCAATCGACTCTGGTGCCACGGATGCGTCCTGCCCCGCGGGATTCATCCGTGCTTGCCGATTATTGCCCGAATATCTATGGATACCTCTCCAACAAGGGAACATTCTGCATGGACGTCCCAACGGACCCATCCCAGCACGGATGAGCCTTCGGCACATCCGTGGCACCAAATTTCTAACGGCTCTTGCATAAAGGGTAGGCACTTTCAGGTAAACGGGGGACTGGACCCGGATTAAAGCCTGCCCCGGACTCAGATCCGGGGTCCGGGGTGACCCCGCGAAACGCGGGGCAAATCGGACAAAAAATTGGCAATTGCCCGAATTCTCATTTCGCGGTCATTCGCGGAAAGATCACAGGAGCCCTCTGGGCGAATTGTTGTACCACGGATCCAAGACCGAAGCCTCTGTGCCCGCGCTTCTCTTTGCGTCCTCAAGGGCCGTGATAACCCAGACAAGCGCCTTCATGACCGGAGATCTCAGCAGGTCTTCCAGCGGCTGCCTCAATGCGTAGACCAGTTTGGGGCAGTTTGCCTCGTGGATCATCAGGTTTCTGGCCATTATTACACCGCGAGTCTTCTCGAGTGCCGACCGGTAATTGGCCGTGGCCCGCTCTGGAACGGGTACCACAGTTGCGGTCATTTCTCTCTCAATCGAACGCGGCTCTTTGGCCGGTGAACCGGCGCTGGTAGCAGTCGCGCAACCTCTTTCCGGTGGCTCTTCATGAAAGCACAGGCCAGGCAGAGTCCTGAGATAAGAGGTTGCGACCGCGTCACGGGCATCCACCCAGATGCAATCAATTAGGAAGCTATCCTTGGCTTCCACAGCGGCTACGCCCAGTTCCCACAAACCCCCGTTCTTCTCCCAGAGGGCATGATACCGTCCGTCAACCCTTTCGCCGAGAGCACAGAGGTAACCAGCCTCGTTCTCCGGCCAGCCGATCCCCGCCCAAATCTTATTGAAGCTCTCCGTTTCTTTTGTTCCGGTTACCGCGATAGTCCCGTCTTCGAGGCATTTTGCACGCATCGGTCAAAACTCCCCTCCACGAGGCAGCCGTCCTTGAATGAAGCGGTTTTCCCACGTGTGAGAGCGCATCTCGTTGGCTATAGCGAGGGCCATGATCTCGTCGTCGTGTGCCAGTCTCGAGTCCGGAGATTTGTAATTTTGGCGGAAGCTTTTCTTTTCCGCGTCCCAGACAAAGCCCTGCATCTCGAGAAGGGTTGTTCTGCTATATATTTTGAGCCCGCGGCTCTCGAAAGTCAGCGCAAGTCTGCTCAGCATAGCCTCCTTGGTGGCTTTATTGGTGATCCACCCAAGCCGCCTGGTTTCTTCGGGGATCTTGCGGTCTGTATACGTGTGATAGTACAGGCTGGGATAGCCTGTCATCTGGGGATAGTCTGACAGCCCTCGCTCGCATGCCGCGAGCGCGGCCAGGCCAGGGCCGTTGCGTTCAATCCCGAGCAGCCCGAAATTATAGTAGACGCCGAGAAGGTACGAGTCTACTCCGGCGGTTTCGGCGCGGACGCGGTGGGAACGATAACGGGCCGCCACCTCCCCGGTCTCGTTGCATATCACCTGAATAACCGTGTAATCCGCGCCAACGCCTTCGCCTACGTCCATTCCAAGACTATATGTATGCGCCGGCTCGGGGAGTAACCATATTTCCAGAGGCCCTGTCGGGTCGGTTACGAAGAGAGGCACAGAAGAATCGCCGGCAGAGAACTCGAGATAACCTCGTTGAAGAGGAGGGCGTACCAGCCTCTCGAGGGATTCGTGAATCACATCCTGGTTGAACCAAGGCATCCCTGTAAAGGTGAAGGCCAGTTGTGCGGCCACGGGGTATTCCTGATGAAATTTTTCCCAGGAATCATGGCACTGATTCTTCCTCGTGTAACAGGCCCACTTGATCTGGTCTCTACTCAAATCGTGTTTCCGGGCATACGCCTCCTCATCCTGGGAAAGTTGCAGCCTCTCCCGTTGCCCGACGGGCAAGCTGTATTCAGGAAATCCCTTCCAAGAGAGAAATATGGGCTCCATATCTGATTCCCCGCGTTCCGCGGCTATCCACGTTCTGTGAAAAAGATTGTGCATGCCGTTCGCGGTGGATTCCCAGAAGACCAGAGTGTCCCAGTGCTGCGGAACAGACTGGTTGATGGCAAGGATCGGGTCTTCAGCCCTTTCCCAGAAAGCCACCTCGCTGGCGTGGACATAGTGAAGCGTGCCGCCTCGGCCCAAGCTCTTGTTTGCAGCCGTGTCGATCTGCAAACGCGAATGATGCGGCGCTAGATACTCGATGCGACGTGCATTGCCCGTGGCGGGCCGAGCGGTCCGGCCGGGCTCAAGATAGCGGCGGAAGCGCTGAGCCATTGCAAAGATCGTCTGAGCGCTCTCGATGGAATTGGCTGCTACCAGGGCGAAACGGTTGGGATAGTGTGTGATGAGAGCAAAGATAAAGGCTTCGATGAGTGTGGAGATACCGAGCTGTCGGGACTTGCAGCAGATGAAACGTGCTGGAACCCTCTTTTCTCGGCATTCCATGAGCCTGTGGAATACCGTCTCCTGAGCGCGGTTCATGATGAGGGAGACCAATTCGCCGCGCTTGTTGATGATCTTCAGGTCTTCGATGAATCGCTGAATATGAAACAGGTTGTCTGCGGCCGCGGGGACGATCTCTTGCAGACGTTCCGACAGTCTTTCCAGGCGGAGCCTCGACCGTCGGAAATTGGTCTGTTCAGGAGGTGAAGATTCGAGAGATGTTGGTTCCATGGGTTTATAGCAA
This sequence comes from uncultured delta proteobacterium, assembly GCA_963809365.1. Taxonomy (GTDB): domain Bacteria; phylum Desulfobacterota; class Desulfomonilia; order Desulfomonilales; family Desulfomonilaceae; genus CAWBBA01. The sequence goes on from CAWEJR010000021.1 coordinate 12,539, forward strand.
TTGATTCTCGATGAACTCAGTAGCGCCGGCATCTTGCCGGTGATTCGTCGTGGTTCCCAGGCAGAGCCTCATAGGCGCTAACTTGACGTTATGGGTGGGCAGGGACGCCCACCCCCACTATAGTATGGTGGCGGCCGGCGTCCCTGCCGGCCATTTTCGTTGTGAGGATCTCAGAGGGCCAAGGTGCTTTCAAAGTCCCCCTTTTCTAAAGGGGGATTTAGAAGGATTTTCAATGTGTAAAAGCAAAATCCCCCCTGGCCCCCCTTTATGAAAGGGGGGAAGAAATCATTAAATTGGCACCTATATGGTAGAGTTCGGCAACGAGAAGAAACTCATTCACGGTCTCCGAGATCGTCTCTGATTTCACGGCACTGATTGGGTTCGCCGGCCCTTTGAATCGCAAGCTTTTCGATGAAAATTTCCATTTCATCGAGCCTCGCGGCGATAGCTGAGGCTTCATCATTCTTCAGACGGGTCTCCATCATGGCTCGGGCGGTGTTGAGAAGCTTATCCACCATTTTGATTCGGTCCATTGTCTCTTTGGAAGCCTCGGGAGTTTCAGCGATAAGCTGGGTAATCAGTGCCAGCGCAGAGGAAGGGGTCAAGCCGGCCGCGGCCAGCTCCTTAATTTGGAGAAGGAAAGAGGGATCGAACTGAGTCTCAGTGTCCGTGGCCGGTTTGGTTGCCTTTTCAAAAGGCTTTTCCATTTGACGTTTGCTCTTCAGAGTCATTTGACAGCCCATGAATGGTTACCACTACGAGGCGATCCCACTTGAATTCAAAGATTCAATCATGATAGGTCTTCAGGGATCTGTCTGGTTAGGCAAGGGGGATTGACATGAAAAGGACCTCTATAGCGCTGTTGATGTTTTCTCTTTGGGCGTTGTTGACCATTGGAGACTTTGTGCTCGCCGCGGCCGAGCCACCGCCCGTGACAAAGGTGGTCCTCTACAAGCATGGCATGGGTTACCTCGAGCGAGAAGGGAAGATCAAAGGCAATGCGACGCTCTCACTCGAATTCCGTGCCGAGCAGATGAAGGACCTCCTGACCAGCTTCTTCGCCGTGGACCTCGGTGGCGGCAGGATCTCGTCCGTCCGGTACGAAACCCGCGATCCGCTCTCAAAGCAGCTTCAAGACATCCTCATCAAGGTCCCTGAAGAAGCAGCGCTCAGCCAGTTTCTGATGCAACTCAAGGGCGCTAGGCTGACCGCCAAAGCGGCCGGCGAAACCGTCGAAGGGCGCATCCTCGGTGTCGAGCCCATCACCGAAGTCGTTAACAATCAGGCAATAAAGAAGGGCTATCGTCTGGTACTGTTGACCGAGGCCGGTCCGATCCGCTCCCTGGATCTCTTCGCCATATCCGAGTTCTCGCTGGTCGATGAGTCGCTCCAGCGCGACCTTCGCCGACTCCTGGACCTCTCTCTTGACAGCAAATACACCAACCGCAAAAAGCTGACGTTGAGCGCCACAGGACAGGGCGAGCGAGAGCTACGCATTGGTTATCTAATCGAAATGCCCATCTGGAAGTGTTCCTACCGTGTCATATTCGATGAAAAAAAGAAGGACACCTCTCCCCTCCTCCAGGGCTGGGCTCTGGCAGAAAACAACACGGAGGACGATTGGAAGGACGTGACGATCTCTTTCGTTGCCGGTAATCCAATCTCCTACGTGATGGATTTGTACTCGCCGTATTACGTCAGGCGTGTACAGGTGCCGATCCCGGGATTGTCCGACCTGGCCGTGGATTGGGCGGCAGTGTCATCCCCCGATCTTGCGAAGGACGAGGGTGCAGCCATGGCTGCGCCAAAGGAGGAAAAGCTCCGCGCGAGCAGCAAACGCATGGCCGCGCCACCTGCAGTCCAGCGCCAAATGATGGATCAGGCGGCCGCCGGGGCGCCTGCTTCACCAGCGTTGGGACGACTGGATGCCGAGAAGAAACCCGCCAAACCCCTGGGCGAACTTCTCGCGGGCAGTTACGGCAGCGGGGCTCAGGGCGCGAAAATCGGTGACCTATTCAGCTACGAGCCCAAGGAGAAGGTTTCAATCTCCCGCGGCCAGGCGGCCATGGTCCCCATCATCTCGAAACCGATCAGCGGGCGGCGGCTCCTCTACTACAAGGCGTCTTTCGCTCCCAGAACTACCAATGCTTTTGTGGTGCAAAATGCTACCGACCTGACGCTGGAAGCGGGCGCGGTAACCTTCTTCGAGGGGAGCACGTCGCTCGGTGAGGGCATTCTCACTCACACACTCCCGCCCGGCAGCCAGGAAGTAATCCCCTATGCCTTGGATGCCTCAGTGGACGTCACCCCGCGGGAAAAAAGCCTTCGGGCGCCACACTTCAAGGGTCGCCTCGTTGACGGCATACTCACCCTCACGTCTGTTGAGACCCTCACCAACACATGGAAGATCGTAAACCGCGGCAGAGAGGCGGCGACCTTGTGGCTGCACCAGCCGAGAAATCCCGGTTACCGGCTCAGCAAACCTGAGAAGCCGCTTAAGGAGGTGGACAACCATTACCGCTTCGAAGTGCCGCTGAAGGCTGGAGAGACGGTGGACTTCGTCGTTGAGGAGAAGCGCGACGTGCGAGAAACGGTACATTTGGACAAGAGTAGTGAGGAGCAGATCCGTTTCTACCTTGCCCAGCCCTATTTGTCCGCGGGCGCTAAGGCCTTTATGAAGGAGCTGAGTGACCTAATGGCCCAGAAGGCTGGCTTGCAGCGGCAGATCACCGAGTGGACTCAACAGGTGCAACGTATGACCGAAGAACAGGGCCGACTGCGCTCCAATCTCCAAACGCTAGGGTCACACCAGCCGAAGGAACAGGAGTTGCGGGCAAAGTGGGTTGCTGCGTTGGCCGCTAATGAAGAACAATTGGCGGAACGCCGCGCGAAGCTCGACGATGCCGGAGGCAAAGTCCGCCAGATGGAAGAGTCCCTGGCCAAGAAGGTGCGAGAATACAAAGACGAGCCCGCTTAATAGGCGGGGACCCCGTGAGACACGGGGGCTCAGCATCATCCGCGTTACGCGGTCGCTTGCAATTCTCGTTCCCAGGCTCCACCCTGGGAACGCTCATTGGGCGGCTCTGCCACAATCTTCCTCAAACTGTAAGGGATAAATGTTTGCTCTTCGGGTAAAGGCCAGGGAGCAAGCATTGTCGGGGCGCGTCTGACATCGAGAAGAGAAAAGACGTGCCTTGCAGGGAAGGCCGCCACGCTTCATTTGGTAATGGAAGAATTTGTCTTCTTCCTCTTATCCGCGAAGGCCGGTCCCTTTGTGGTTGAATTCCGGATGAGTGGCAAACCACCAACGGCGTTGCTTTTCGGTTTCTATCAAAATCTCCCCCTTTCACTTACCAATTGAAGTGCTTTACCCTTGCAGGCCTTCCCCAGCCTCTTCCTCGCTAAAGGCGGCAGAATTTGATGCGGTTAGGTAACATTCCAAGATACCGGGGTTCTGCAAAAGGAAGGTGTGGATGAATAGCGATACCCACCTGGCCTGAGCTTCATCCGCGGTGCCCAGTAATTCTTGCTGGGCTATATGAAAGGCTTCGTGCCAGAGGGTGCTCAGAGTCAGGGCGGGTCCATGTTCCGGTCAAGATAGATCACGCCGTCCCGATAAGCTGCCATCCCGAGTATTCCTTCGCATGCGTGTATTGGGTCCACATCACAGACATCGTAGGTTCTGCCAAAAATCGTCAATTCTTCTGGAATTTGCATAGGTCAGCCTCCGAAATGCATTTGATAAATTGGGTATAACGGAAGGGGGTTAGAAGATGACGGGGATAGAAAATGAAAAAGAGTTGTCGATGATAACCCGCGAAAAAGGGCAGTCTCTATGGTAAGTGCTATTTCTTGCCTTTGTCCTCCGCTTCCGAGCGGGCCTTGATCTCTCTATTCCTGGGTCGTTCCTCGGCTTCCCTTTCTAAACGAATCTTGTCTTCTACATCCCAGCGAGCTTGAATCTCCTGACTTCTGGCTTTCTCCTCTGCCTCAGACCGAGACCGAACTCCCTCAGATACACATCGATCAAAGCATTGGTGCCGGTCAGGTTTGTCCTTGCACCATTCATTACATCGTATATTGTCTACTCCTTGATATAGAAGCTCAGCGCAACCTGAAAGCACAAATAGAAAGAAAAAGGTAGAAATAACGAAAATAAGTATTTTGGTTACTATCATGCTTGTGGCTGGCTCCAAAAGATGCTGATTGGCACGTCGTGAGATGCAATACTGCGATGCAGCTCTATGCAAGCCGTCATTTCGTTAATTTAAGACGGCTGCATTATTGTCTTACAAGTCACATTTGCGGTCAACCAATATCTTGTGCAGTTACTCACAGACCAACATTGAATGTCGATTTCTAATTGAGTGGGAAAAATGAACATTGCTTCACCGGCGGGCCTTCGAATTAATCCTCAAATTCTCCAGAACTGTCTTAAGCATACTAAGTTTCTGTTGCATGCCTTCTCGAATCGATCCCGCCGGATCCTTCCAGTCCATTGGCATTTCGACCGTGCGTTTAACTTCCTCGATGTCGTAAGTCTTATTGCCCCACATCGGAATTTGCAAAAGAGGCGCTTTGGACTCTGTTGGCACAAAGAGCCGACCAAGAAACGGATTGGTCATGTTAGGGCCAGGAGGTTCTAAATTGGCATAGTCCTCTGGAGGTAGCCTGTCGCGCATCAGAGGATCATTCCGTCGAAGGTGCGTATCCGGATATGACTGTTGGAGCAATCGCAGTTCTCTTTGTCTTGGGCTTTCACCGATCCAATATCCTGGCCTTCTCGATGGCTCGCTTTTCGGATCGCGCACAAGATTCTCACCAAAGTCACGAATTTGCTTACGAGCTTCATCTCTCCATCCCAAACGCTGGGCTATCTCCGCCAGACGGTCCGCAAGAGGACTGACCGGTGCCACTTTCGGGTGTTTCTTGCCAGTGAGCCTTTCTTTAGCGTTTTTCTCTGCCTCGCTCTTGCGGAAATCCTCGATAATGTCCTTCATTTGTTGTTCAAGTTCGGCCACATTTGCTCGTCGCGCTTTGTCGTCGTCAATTGCCTTTTTCACAGCCGCTTCAGAAGGGCTGAGCGACTCAAATCTTTTCCGGGACTTTTCGATGTCTCCTTTGGTGTTTTTCTCACGGTTGCCGGTGCCGGGATTCACTTGAGCGAACCACCATCGTTTGGCTCTATCCGGGAGTTTGTTGAAATCGAATGGCATGTCCCTCTCCTATCCGGATCTTTTTGCGCAAAGACAAGCGGGCGGGCACAGCCGGGTAGGGCGGGCCGCGCCCACCGGCGGCCACGCGTCGCCCTACGTTTGCTTTGTTCACGAGCAATACGGTTCGCTTCGCTCATCACATCCTACTCGAGCTGTTTCATTTTGCGGTAAATTCGGACTATTTGATCCAGTATCTGTTCGACTTCGCTGCGTGCCGCGCCCATCCGAACTGAAAATTCAAACTCGTCTATTCCCACACAGACCTCCTTAAGAGCACCGATGATCGCTCGCAGTTCATGATCGGAAAGGTTCACCGTTACAAGCGATGATCCTGATTTTTCCATTTTGCGGTAAATTGCGACGATGTCATCGAGTATCCGCTGAACTTCATCGGGATTCCCTCCCATCTTAGATTTGAAGTCAACGACGTGTATTCCGTTACAGACTTCATTAAGACCGTTACCCATTCTTCCCAATTCAGACTGAGACACAACGAGTGAGATATGGTCAGCAGTTAGCTTCTTGACTTTCATCACGATCTCCTGGTTACCAAATGTCATTATGGTAGTACCGCTTACCGGTTTTCGGACGAAACGCTGTGCCTCCGTCAGGGTGTTTGGGGTCACGAACAACAATGGTTCCTGTTTTTTCATCCCAGTAGGCGCTACGACCCTCCTTAAGCGGCTTCCACTCGGCGGGGTTTCTCAAAATCCGCTCAATGAGTCTCCGAAAATCCTGACGACTTTTGACCCGGGGGAACTCATCTTGTTTCACCACATGTTCATCATAAGCATGCCCGTCTGCAATCTGTTCAGCTATTTTTGCAATCTTCGCGGCCTGTTCCAAGGTTTTTTTCATCGTCTCCCTGGTTCGGTCACGGTCATCCATCAGAATAGGATTGTTCTGCTGGAGGTAGTCAAGCGCTCTGCGTATCGCGGCAACAGCATCCGAAATAGTTGGCGGGCCATGGAAGAGACCTGGACCGGCAGCAGTCTTTTGCCATCTCGACATAGTGAACCTTTGTGCCGGCCTTCCTTGACCCGCTCTACCGGGCTTGCTGAATTCCGGATGACTGGCAAACCACCAGCGCCGCTGTTTGTCCGTTTCTATCAAGGTTTGCCCCTTTCATCCTGGGATCAAATCTCGTTCCCAGGCTCCGGCCTGGAAATGGTCATCAGGGGGCTCTGCCTCCGATACTGCAAAGTGGAAACGATAAGATATTCTTGTAATCTCGGGCAGAGCCCGGAGAGCATGCATTACCAGACGGAGCCTGGCAACGAGACAAAAAATTAGAGAGAGCACGGCATGGAGGGTGTCTCAAAATTCTATGCAAAGGACCAATCGCGTTACTCTGGGTGGCCCGGAGGCCACTGCCTCCGGGTTCCGAAGGAAAAAGAGGCTCCGACTTCCCGCCCTCAACCCTTGGTCAAACCGCTATCTGAGCACGTGGCATGCCTTATACCTCTTGTCGCTTCGCGACCCGGACGTATGAAGTCCGGCCCACCCACACCTGCAATATTTCCCGATAATGGCACGATTTCAGTCTTCATGGGGACTTTGGGACAGTCTCCATGCCGTGCCTCTACGAGCTGAATGATGGTTAATGTTGTCGTCTCCCCGATCCCAAACTCTATCAAGCAGTCTCACGGCTATTCTCTTCCCATTCGCCCCAATAGAACGGTTCCATCTCCTGGTATCGTTGAGACCACTCATGCCACTGACCCTGAGCACACCAGTGTCTGTCCGGGTCATTGAGCGGAAGGACCTCAGGATCGAGGCGGCACTGGGTTCCTTCAAACTTGATGCACTTTCTGCAAACCATTTCCGATCTTTTCATTACGTCGTCCTTTCGTTTCGAAAAGTCTGTTAAGGCAATTGGTTCTCGTTCCCATGCTCCGGCCTGGGAACGCTCGTCGGCTGGGACCTGCCTAAAATTTGCCGCATGACGGGAGGGATGAGGCGTTGAACTCATTCCGGACAGAGCCCGGAGAGCATGCATTGGAAGGCAGATCCTGGCAACGAGACAAAATCTCTCTGAGCTCTCCGCGGTGAACTATTACCTGACAAGCGACCGGTTCCATTGCGCTTCGCGCAGCATCCGATCCGGGTTCGCGAGGCGATCCAGCTCTCTGGCGTGGCGTGATCGTGCTCGGCGTTCCAGAGAGGTGCGGCGGTTGTGCATCCCGCATGGTTCTGCCAGCCCATTGATTTCCTCATCCGGCACCAAGTGAGGGCAGGGTTCTGGCAGCAAACAATTTAGATAATCTGCATTGACTCTGGGATAAGGCTCTCGTTGGCCGTTGAAGTGCAGCACGTAACGGCCTGTTCTGGACTGATACGACCGGCATGCCTCGACGGTTATGCTGCATCCCCAGTGGCATTCAACGAGCCTGTGCGCGTTCAGCTCCTTCCATTGATCCACCGTAAGCGCACTGTGCTTCATTTGGCCTCCTCCTTAGCTGTGCCCTTTTGCTCGTGCCAGTCATACGGAATAGCCAGATGCATTCGGAGCTTGCGCATGGGCGCGAGCAAGCCGTATTCCATGGATTCCAAGTGCCTTCGAGCTATTGGGTCGTCCATAACCTCCACATGCGATCTCAGCATGGAAAGGTGCTCGTGGAGCTTGTCGAATGAATGCGACACAAGCTTGCGGTAATTGGTCTTCTGCATGGCCCGCCTCCAGGTGATAGAATTGTGAGGTCAGCACGAAAGGCCTCCCCCATTGGTCCTGTTTCGAGGAAACTTGGGATTTCCGGCCCGACTGCCGAGCAGGTCAATTGCTAGGCAGTCGGTCTATGAACCTATTAGGTTAACTCACGGGTTCACGAATTGCCGCTTTTCAAATGGTTACTTGCTAGCAATTACCAGCATCACGCGGACGCATCATGGAAAACAAATGTTCTCTATGGGACCAATGGGACCATAATTAACCTGGCTTGTCAACTCATAAATTGAAAAAGGATCGAAGACGGCATGGAGAGGGATGCAGGGGACGGTCAAAGTCCCCCTTTTCTAAAGGGGGATTTAGGGGGATTTTCAAACGGTATCCCAAAATCCCCCCTAACCCCCCTTTATGAAAGGGGGGAACAAATCGTTGTTACGGCCTATCGCCTCTGCGCCTTTACCAGAAGGGAGAATCCGTAGGGACACGGTGTTACCAAGCCGAGCCTCGTAACCGGATCGAGCGACGACAAAAAACTTAATTCTCTGCGTTAGCCGTGATCTCCACGGTGGAGAACAACTGCACGCAATCACCCGCGACGGGAAACTTGTAATCTTCGCTGCCAGGGCGACTGGGTACCCATTTTAACACCCAGCAGATCCGCCAGCGCAGAGTCTTCCGCTGACCAGAGGCCGGAACCTCCGAGCTTGGATGCCAGCCCCGCCTTTTGCATGAGTTGTGTCCATTTTGTCTCCGTGGCAAGCTTTTCGTCCAAGGCCCTCTGGCGATCTTCCTTTGCAGACACATTTTGCCACCGTTCCGTTTCCATTTGGCGGCGCATGCGTTCCAGAGTCAGTTCCTTCAGAGCGCGATCCTGGCTATCATCGGGGGTTGCGGGGACGCGCTGCAGACTCCCCATTTTCTGTTGCCAATCAGCCGAGCTGGACAAATAGCGCTGCTGCATGCCCAAAAGGTTTTGCAGGTTTCTCATATTATCGGAGAACTGACTCGATTCAGTCCCCTTGACGTATTTGTTGTAATCCATGGCATCGCGGAAACGGTCCCCATAACCTTTTGCAAGACTTTCTATGGCTTGCTGGTACAGGGCTGAGTCCAGAGGCGGCCTTCCTGCCGTGTTCCTTCCCCCGCGCCTGATGCTCGCTCCTGCTGCTCGGCGGACGTAATCATCAAGAGTATTACGCTGGCCTCCCAGGACGTTGGACATGTAGTCACGAACCTCAGGATCAGCGGGGCGGGCCACATGGGTCCCCCAGTCAGACAGTCCGCCGCTTGCTCCAGACGATTGGTCCGAGGCCGGTCGCTTTTGGAGCGTGGACAGTCGGGCGACCAATTGCCCAATCTGGCGGGTCGGTCCGAGGAATGGATTACTTTCCGAAGGAGAGCGGCCTCCGTATGTCGCGTATGAGCTTCTGGTATAGTTTGGGAATGGCATCTTTATCGTCTCCTGTTTTCTAAACCTTGAGGGTATTTGCAATACTTCGTGCGTCCTCAGGCGATGGTCACAAAGCCCCCCAGTCGCGTATAAGCGAGGTGGCTATCTGTAGTCCGAAGACTTCACTTACATCGTTAAATGCGATCCGAAACTTGAAGAAACGGCCCTGGACATTGTGAGACTCCTGCTCCAACGCAAAGGTTTTGTTCCCTAAATTTGAGAGGTCATGGAACTCTGCAACTGTGGAAGCAGAAGTATCGCCATCAGCGAAAGCGGTCACGGTTATAGCGTCGTCCGCGGTCTTGCCGTACAGGGAGAGCATCCGCAGCAACTTCCTGTATTCGGGGGATCCAAAATCCAACCATCCCGTTTCCACCCAGGCTGAAATCGTGGAGCCCAAATCAGAGATAACCCCTGGCCCAAAGAGCCGTATCACTCTCCCCCGGTAATCCCCCGCGTAGAGCCCGAGGTCCCCTAGCTTCCCCGGAGCGTTTGGGTTGTAATGGTAGGCGGTGCAAAGACTCGCAGCGCTGATGGTGAAAGGCGGCAACCATGCCCCAAGTGTCAGATCGTAGACAATCAGACGGTTATTGGAAGCCTGCGGCCCTGAGCCCTCGGACAAAATCATCGGCACGGCCCACACAATCCAATTCCTCGCCGGCCAGTACTCGCCGCAAGCCAGGTGCAAATAGTCCAGGTCCAGTCTGGGAGTTTCCGTGGTATCCCACCAGTTGAGCACGTCGCTTATGGTCTTGCCTCTGGAGGTATTCCAAAGAGAATCAACATGAAGACCAGTGCTGACAAAAGCACCGTAACGATTAACGAAGAATAGGCCATATCTATCTCCATAGTCAAAACCACCCACAGGGGCCTTGACCACACACTGAGAATTGATCGGAACATGGCGAGCCGCCTCCACACTCTCGAATTGAAAATCCCCCGACGCGGAAGCTATCAATTGATGCCACGTCTCAGTCTTGCCGATGAGCAGTCCGTTCCAGGCGGAAATAGCGCACTGGATGGAATCCGTGCCGCCCACACGATATGATGCGCTGTCATTACCGGTGAAGCCGTATTCTTCATCCTCACGGGAAATATCGACCTGATCCGGGGCATCAGGCCGGTTGCCAAGCACAATCCGGTTCTGGAAGGTCGCTGCAAACTTGTGTTTTTTCAGCGCATCCGGAACACCATAAATTCTCACTTCCGATATCGCAGCAGTAGAGGTAAGGGCGCCACTCACAGAGAGTCGAACCCAATAGCCTCTGTTGAAGGAGGCATTGAACGGGATACTGGTCTTCCAATCGGTCGGAAGCGTCCATGAGATCCTCCCTTTTTGCGCGAGGGTGTTCCCTGCGGAACCGATAGTGCCGTCCTTTACGGCCAGAGGCGCCCATGCTTCCCCGTTCCAGTACGCAGCCGACAGGACAGATGCTTCCTGATTATTGTCCGTGTAAGGAGTGATCTCGATCTCGTTAAACCAGGTGAGGTAACCGACAAACAGAAAGTCTTCCGGCTGCATTGGAATGTCAGCCTTGGAAAGCTCAGTGAGCACGTTATCGGAAACCTCAACGGTGAAATCCCGGATGCTGCTCGTGCTCGCATCCTGGTAAATAAAGCCAAGTGGGGTGTCCGGCTGCCCGTCTCCGATATTTGCGAGGGGTTGGCAGGGGGCCTTGTAACGAATTCGGGTTATGGCACAGTCCGGAGAGGTCCCGTTGGTCAAGAGCCGGAACCAGTAGCCGGGAACCTGATCCACAACATGGTAATCAGCTTTGAACGGAGAGGGCCCAGCGTACATGATCGACCCGGACTGCCCGAGTCTTGATCCGTTGACGATGGTATTGTCCGTCCAACCGTCGCCTCCGGTCCATGCACCATTTTGGAAGCCTTCGATGATCGCTTGGCCTGCATCGCCATAAGTGATCTCGTAAGCTGAAAGCAGCGGAACATTCGTGCTGTTCGCTTGCATTCCCACTGCGAAATCTAATGTCGTGGTGACGTGGGGAACGAATCCCCCACTCGCTGACCACTGCTCTTGCGTGATAGCCTCAAACGCAGCCTTGTTCGTCTGGTTATGTGAATCCGCGAATGCCTGACGAAGTGCTCCAAGGAGGGAATTGACCGTGGCATTCTGCCAGCTCGGGGTTGTCGTGGCTGAATTATTATACTGCCAAGTCCCGCTATTGTTCCGAACAATCTGACGCCATGCCGCAGCCACGAACACCCAAAAACTCGCTCGTGCATCAAAACTAATTGCATGATAGATCGTTGAAGATCCGGGAGTGACCTGTGTAATCGCAACAGAGTCAAGGCTTTCCCATGTTCCACTTGCAATCTGAACCGCATTGGTTGTATGCGCCACTTCCAGGCCCGGAGAGACGGGTTGTATTCCGGTGATTGTGAGCTTTTCGAGGCCCAAAATAAACGGCACTTCAGTAAAGCCGGTGACGGTCTGATCCTGGGCCGAATTACCATCGTTGCCCCACCCAAAATCTTTGATATAAGCTGTTCCAGCGACCCAGGGCAGATAACCCGCCCGGAAGGTTTGCTGGGCAGCAACAACAGGTGCATCAGCCGGGACATACCAACTCGTGGCCCATTTGATATCCAAGGTCACAATGTAATCTTTTGTTTCGTCAACAGTAAAAGGTATCACATCGGTAGTGACTTCAAGCCCCGGATATCCCAGTGTTTTGCTATTCGTATGCGTCCCATAAAGTCCAGGGAATGTTATCAGGGTCGGCGTAGTTGTCCCGTTCGCTGTCGCTCCATCACGCTCAACTATTGACACCCGATTAACAGTAACAGTACCAATTGAAGATGCGTACTGTTTATGCGCAGGAAGAACAGTCGGCCCCTTGAGCGTCAACTGAACATGGTCGCCGCCGGAACTGATTTCCGAACCAGGGACCACAATTCTGATCGAATATCCTGCAAGGCTTGCACCGCCTGCGAGCGTCTTGGACCAGGATTCTACGCCGGTCTGATAGCCCAAATTCACGGTGAGCCCGTTCGTGTCTATGGTTAGACCGTAAGCCGCATCAACCGTGGCATTAGCGTGAGTTGCCGCAAGGGTCACTTCCGCTGCACCGACCCCGCCATTTGTGACTGCCGTAATCAGAAATTCACCGTCTTCAAGGTCAACAGCTATTCCCGCCACGATGTCAGGGTTATTGACTCTCCAGTATGTCAGATTCGGAGGAGTGTGCCCTGTGTGGTTCAAGATACACCAGTAGACCACTCCGTTCAGAGTAACAGTGTCTCCGACGACGTACGCAGTGCCATTATTCCAGGCACCCCGATCGTTGCCGGGACCGACAGTTATGGTTTCCCCTCCCGCATTGGTAAAATGCCCGGTGGCCCCGGAATCTTGCACCCAGTTCACTATCGTGCCTTTGAGGTCTTGGCGGGCCACATGGTCGGCCTCTGTGATCTGCATGGGAGAGTGAAACGTGCTCGTGGTTGTGCCTGTGGCTCCGGTATTCGGGCTCTCCATATCGAAGTAAAAGCCCTCGACTTCGGGCATATCAGTGCAGATATAAATCGCTCCCCAGGTCCGGATACCACCTACTTGCGCCACCGTATCAGGATCTTTATCGCAGACTTCAGACGAGACATCGTAGAATCGCTCGCCGTCCTGAGCGATCAATACGGCCTTCGGGTGCGGCCAGTCAGAGGCATCGTCTGCCATAGCGCCGGCCCACACCAGCGGAGGCGCGGCAATGCCTTCGGTAATCACCACGCGATCATTCAGGACGCCGAATGTGCAGATCCCCGGTACGCTGGTAAACTCATAGATCGACTCGAATTGACCGGTTGTCGTGGGGAGGTGGTCAGGGCTGGCGAAGAGGTTTACTTTTGTGCTGCCGTCGCAGCTTGAACATTGGCCGCTTAATTTCCACAGGCTGTGAAACATGTCGCTGTACGTGCCAGTATTTCCGGCCCAAATGAAGGTTTCCCCGGTGTCGGAAACGCACATTGCATGATCCCCACGCCGCGGAGGCAAGGGCCCCTCTCCCTCAGGGACATCAAAGGCCGTATCCCATGCGTGAGCGGTCCATGAGTCACTCGCGACGTCGTAGACATAAGCCTCCAAGGGATTCCTGGGGTCGGAGTATGTTTCCCAGTAGCCCGAGTCGCCGGTAATAAGCATCTTGCCTGAGCAATAGACGGCCTGATGCCCTATAATGCCCACTTCGTCGGTGTCTATTACGGGGCAATCAGCCTTTCGTGTCCAAGTCTCCGTAGCAAAATCTAAAACAAAAGTCGCGGCGCTCATGACGCTATCGCCGTAATATCCCCCAACCATGATTAGGGCATCATTCACCGGATCATATACCCCTGATTGATGATGGTATCCGATGGGTGTCCCCTCGGTCATTGCAGCCTGTTCGTGTCGTGTCCATACCCAAGTAGATAGGTCTAGGCTGTAATAAGCGAGATTGTTATAAGCTGCACAATCAGGGATGATTATGGTGTTCCCGCGAAGTATCGCTACAAAATGATTACGAGGAAGGGGAGTCTCGCCTGTGGTCGCCTGCGAAGTCCATGTATCTGTCTGGCAGTCCCAAATGTGCAAATGGTCGTCTTCATAATCATTGTCGGGCCAGGGCACCCAAGAGCCTCCGCCCAATACGACCATAGCCTCCATCGCGGGCACATAAACTGCCCTGTGGCCTGCCCTGAAGCCAGGCCCGCCGACAGTCGGGGCATCGTCGGTATAAGGGTACAGGATTGCCCACGTGTCCGTCTCCGGATCATAGGTCCATAGGTCATTGGTGTAACCACCTTCCGTACCGCCGGCAAACTTAAGGATTCGACCGTTCCCGGCGTCCCACACCAATGACGAGCCGATTCTGCCCGTCCACACGGCATAAGGCGGATTTGTGAATGCCAGCGAGGTCAACTCCTCCCATGCTGTGTTTGTTTCCCAGGTCGGCGGCGATGGGGAATGTTTGACCTGTGCCACAAGGTAACTTACCTCATTCGTGGGGAAGCGCACATTCTCCAATGCCATGACCTCACCCGCGGGAAGGCTGTCGGATGAGGTGAGCGACGTACCGGGCCTCGTGCGCAGAGCGCCGTCTGCCACGTCTACATTTTCACCGGCTGCAAGAGCGCTCTCCATGAAGCGAAGTGGATTGCGTCTTCGGCCCACAATCCCACCGGTCCAGTTGAAGAGGTTGATTGTGCGGTACGAATCCTGAGTCAAGACGACACTCCTTTCATGAAACCGCTGCGGCGTTAAAATGAGCTACTGTCCCAGGGGGACATTTTGATAGTAGCCCGGCGATTTATCGCCGGGAATGAACGGCCAAAAGAGCCTTCTTCCTCCCCGAGGGGCGTCCGAAGGACTCATCCTTCGGACGCCCCTCGGGGAGGAAGAACTGAATCATTGCTCATCGGTCACCCGGCAATGAATTGCCGGGCTACTATCATTGAGCCCCTCCGGGGCTCACAAATTTGGAGAGGCTTGTTATTTTAACGCCTCTCCCCCCTGACCCCTCTTTGGGAAAGGGGGGAACAAGCCATTAAGTTAGCGCCAATGGGGCTCAGTCTGGGAATGCCGTTCAGGAGTCTCTGCCTCCATGGACTGGCGCAACTCGGATGTGAAGCGACCAGCGCATGCTATTCTGCGCTCCGGGCAGAGCCCGGCACCGGAGGTTACCAGGCAGAGCCCGGTAACCAGGGTCGAAATGCAAAACGGCATCACCTATAGGATCTTAAAGCCAGCCCGGGCGGATCTCCTGCTGCAAGCAGCTTCTGTTTTTCTCGGTCGTACAGGGCGGAGTACTCCTGGAACTTCATGTCCGCTCCAGGAGCATGCCGATCCCTCAGGAAGGCTTGCTTGAGCACAAAGTAGACAAACACCAGGTCGTGGGCCTTTGGTATAGGCGGGTTCGGATTGGCAGCCGAACAGGTCAAATTGTCAGGCAGATAGGAATGGTAGATACAAAAACCGGATTCCAAGTCTCTATCGGGTGGAGGCCAGACGAACAAAGTGTTGTTCTGCACTACATAATATTGCGGTATCCCTGGCGTATTTGCGTCGGCTTTTAGCTCTTGATACTCCTGAAAACTGCCCAGGGGCGTCATGGGCTCCCGGCAGCCCGCGAAACGAAGCTGGTGCACGTCTTGATATTGCGGTATCACTGTTAGAAGGTCTATCTCGTTTGTTCCGGAGACGCTCGGGATCCAGGTCTCACGGCGCCAGTAGTCCTCCTGAGCGATGTCCTGTTGGCATCTATTGATAGAGCGCAAGATGAATGCATCCGTGATGAATCCTCCGGCTGTCTCGTTGAACAGGTCGCGAGCGGTGTCAATGATGGTCCCGACTCTGCCCTCGCAATCCGAAACCTGCGTGTCATCAGGTATTAGAGCCATGCTTACCCCTTTGTTTAACAAAGCCAGACAGCGTTCGGCGCCAATTCGGGATCATCATCAACATGAATAGACTCCTTTCCTATACCTACCCGGTTGAAGAGAGGGAGAGCGGCGGTTAGAAACGCGGATCTGAAGGCCGCGTCCAGGCAGCGAATATCAGCGGCGTGGCTGACTCCGCTCTTGACAGTGTGAGCTGAGCGCTCTCTGCCCCCAGATTTCCGACCGAATTTCTCGCATCGAGTCCCAGACAGCACAATTACCGGCATACCGATGAGATCTTGGATCTTGTCGAGCTTTGCCACCAGCTCCCGAGAAATAACATCGGGGTGTCCGCAGAGCCCTTCGCATCTGCACGTGAAGTCGCGGGGCTTGAAATACTTAATCCCAGCCCAGCCTGCACTGGATTGCTGCGCTGCATCGACTGCGGACGCTTCGGGTTTTTTCGGAGACGGCAATTTGTGTCTTCCCTTGTTTGAGGCCATCAAGGTACCTCCCTATAGTTGATCCTTCCCAACTCATTTGGGGTCGGTTTCAAAGGTGATTGGCTCCCGTGTGTAAAGCCTGAGGATCAGATTCACCACAGCTAGCGACACTGTAGAAATTTCAGCCCACCGCCCCGGGTCAAAGCCGATTGCGATGAAGATTGATCCCACTAGGGCAATCAGGTTCATCCATATTGTCTTTGACGTCCACCAAACCTTTGTTGCATCCATTTCAGTCTCCTATTGTCAATCTTCGTAATTTTGTGAGCTTCCGCACGAACACCCCGTCCAGGTCGTCGAGCACGACCCCTCGGCTGCTGCTGGCGTGCGTAACTTGTAATTCCCCGTCCAGACCCCTCAAGAGCGCCCCCACGTGGCCGTTTTGTCTCTGCTCGTTGAAGGTCCAAAAGGAGAGGTCACATTCATCCGCATCGGCTAGATCAATGTCTTTGCTCTGCCAGCCGCCCAAACCCAGCGACATGCGCAATGCCGTCGTGCGTGTAATCCCCGGAATTCCTGCCCACTTGCAGGCCAGAAAGATATAGCCGGAGCAATCCAGCCCTTGATCCAGACTTTCAGCGCCGCCCCAGGTATATTTCGGATGTTTGGCAATGATGAAGGTCAACTGTCGTTTCAGGGACCTTTTGTAGGGCGGCCCAAGCGCCCAAGCGTCAGGTCCAACAAAGTATTGCGCCAATAACAAGCACAACAGCAGACATGAGAATCGCCGAAGCCGTGTGGTCTTTTCCAATTCCATCCATCCAATCGTCAGGGGTTATGAAATCTACGAAGAGCATCCCGCCGCTCAGGGCTATGAGTCCTATCAGGACAGCGATGACTCGAATTATGACGTAGCGTAAAAGAGCGGTCGGATCATCCGGCAGGACCAGTGGGCTGCTCAGGAGAAGGCCGACAACTCCCAGGCCTCCGATGGTCGATGCAATAAGCCACTGTCTTATTTCTCTTGACATGGCACCTCCTACAAGCGGTTTGAAACCCTCTGAAAGGGGCTCCTATTCTGGCCAGAGGAAGCCTCTGTTGCCAAAAAGATCCCTGTTTACTATGATGAAACAAATTGTTGTTTTCCTAGGCACCTGATGGGAGCCCCCTGAGGGGCGTCCGTTGGCTGTCGGCCAGAGCTGCGCCTTGCAAATTTCCGAGAAAAGGAGAGTCCTTCTCGAAGTGACAAATCTCATTCCATATCGTTTTGGCTCCATAAGGAGAATGACAAGCCTTGGGCTGGGAGTGCGGCCATATCTGACTCTCCGCAAACTCACCAATTTGCTGCGGTGCGAAACTGAAAAGCTGCGACGAGTAGCTCGGCCGGCTTCATTTCCGCTGACGGCCGTAGTAGATGTTAACAGCCGCTGTAACTTGCAATGCCCTTATTGCCCTACAGGTGCTCGCCGCGACAGCGGCCGTGCGCAGAGCCTGATCGATCCGTCGATAGTTCAGCGGCTGGTGGACGAAATAGGCCAATACCTGATTAGCGCTCATCTGTTCAACTGGGGTGAACCTCTGCTTCACCCTCAAATTGCAGCCATGGTGAACATGTTTCACAGACGCCGCATATTCACGGCAATATCGAGCAATTTGAACGTCGGCCGCAAGCAAGTCCTGGAAGAACTATGCGATGCCGGACTCGATCACCTGGCTGTCAGCATTAGCGGGGCTTCGCAGGAGACCTATGAGCAATATCACCGCACAGGCAAGCTAGCATTGGTGTTGGACAACACGCGGCACATCGTCGAATACAAGAAAAGAAAACAACTCAGGAATCCCGTGATCGAGTGGAAGTTCTTGGCATTTAACCATAATTTGCAGGAAGTTGAATCCGCGCGAAAGTTGGCGAGACAACTCGGTGTAGATGTGTTCAGATGGGTGCATGGCGGAGGTCCTGACGAAGCTCGAGTTCAGGGGAAAGAGGACTCTGGGCACCACATTTCTGAGAAGTTTTGTCATCAGCTCTGGCACTCAGTGATCTTGCAGTCCGATGGCGGCATAGCGCCATGCTGCTATCTGTTCTTCAAGCAAGATGACCTTGGAGAGTATTCAGGAGACCCCATCGCAAAAATTCGCCAAAACGAAGCGTTTACGACAGCTAGATCCCTTTTTGACCCCGGATCGGCCGATAACCTCCCCAGTGACCTGGAGCATCCTTGCCTGAGATGCGGTGTTGTTCACGAGCAGCCCCATTTGAGTGATTATCTCAAGTCCAATCCACATGCGATCAAGGGGCATCGGACAGGCGGCCCTTAAGGGTTCGGCACTGTCGGTGGGACAGGCATCTTGCCTATCATTCCTGGATTCCCGCGTGCGCGGGAATGCCGTGATGTAGGGGCAGGGCTTGCCCTGCCCGGCAGCAGGGGCGCAGCAAGCGGCGCCTCTACACCGCATGGTGTGCAAATGTCATCATACTTGTGAAACGCAGCACCTAGTGTCTTGATAAGAAATGGATGATAACAGTCGCCAACACCTGAGCCGACGTGGCGACCGCTACTACCGACGACCAAAATAGCGCCTTGTGCCTGCTTGTCCATGAGGCTCGAGCCTCGTAAAAGGTGTGAGCCATTCTTTGCGCAGTTTCCAGTTCGGAAAATCGTATTTCATGCTTTTCGTGCCTCCGCTGGCGCGCCCGCTCCAGTTCCTCGTGGCGAACCCGGCAGTTGTCTTTCAAATTGTTCAAACAGTTGCTGATCTTTTCAAGGAGCGGGAGTTTCTCCTTGATGACAGCCACGTGGAGCCTCAGCTCTTCGAGTAATTCGCGATCGGACATGTTTGGGGACATTGCAAACCCGCCTTTGATGAGAGTTGGACGCTTTATGCCATTATCTCCCCCGTCAATGAACTGGTCCCGTAGATAGGATTATAGGGGGTGGCTTAACTACTGGCATTGTGCCAGGTTGCGCCATCGGACCATTGCAAGATCCCGGTTGTAAGGTTGAAATACAGGCCGCCGGACATATTTGCAGCCGCGGGCCGCGAACTTTCCGGGCCACCCGCGCAACTAGGTCCCGTACATACCCAATGTGGCCCTCCAGACCGCAAATGGTAGACCGGCTACCGATAACACACTCACATGATCGACCGTATATGTACCGATAGGTTCGGCCATGTAGATGCAACTAGTCTGCAAACACATTGCGAAAACATCAAACATCGAAGCGTTCGCTTCAAGATCACCGACAGTGTTATACGTCATAAGTGGCCGTTGTGCTGACCAGATGTCGCCATGATCGATGAAGTAATTCCCCGTCTCACGGACAAAACATAGCCTGTCAGGAGTGCCGGGGGCGGGACGCTCCGCAAGATGTTCGACCACCATGAAGAGCGTGTCGGCTTGCGATCTCGTGGGTGCATTCGTAATCTGCATATTGCCCATGTCTCACCTCCAGGCAAAGACGCTTATGTTGCAAGTGCCGGTTGCTGCGGCGATCTGAGCAACAACTGTATCGGCGAATGAGACAATGGGGAGCACCCAGTTGAAGCCGTCCTGGGTCAGTCGGGCCGTGGCCGAACCCTCAATGGTTCCCTTTACGTGAAGGACTTCTGGCCCGGATTCCACATGAAAGAGGATCTCCTTGAAATCGACCGGCAAGGACAGATCCGTCAACGTGGTACCTTGATCGGCAATCCGGGTTGTGAAGAGTTCCGTGCCACGGTCCAGGAGCGGATGGCCGTTATCGTCCCTTGGAACAGGTTTCATAACTTATCCTCTTTCTTTTCGAAGGTGGGGACCTGGCCCGGCACGAGAGGTCCCCGTGCAATTAAGGATCAGTATTTAGCGCCGGGCCTTATCGTCATTCGGTAGGGGCAGACCTACGAGTCTGCCCTGGGCGCACACATCGGTACGCCCCTACATTCATTCAAAACCGCATTCTCGGATCAACCTGTCGGCAGACCATAGATCATGCCGATGTTTGACCTCGGGCCGCGGACTACGACCCCGTAGGTCTGGAAGGAGATCAACCAGCGCTGGTATCGTCCCTGGGTGGGGATCTCTTTGCGATCGAGCCTATCGTTGGCAAAGTATCCGTATTTGGTGGCCTCGAAGTTCACGATCATCAACGTGTCGGGCCTCATGTACCGATCGGGAAGTATAGGAAAGCTCTTCCCGATTTTGGAGTCAAAGTGGTCCACATAGAAGCCGACTCCTTTCTCTTCCTTTTCCATTCTGCGGTACGAGATATCGAAGTCGTGAATGTATTGGTGTGTGAGAGGATGGCAGACGATGTGCCAGTTGCCTTTGTTGAAGTCGGCCTGCTCGTCCAGCCAGAGATGTCTGGCCAGGTTGTCGAGGTCCGTTTTGGTCAAAGCAACCGAGTTCTTGTTGACGTACACGTTGGGGTTGGAAAGCTCGCTCTGGGTGATTGCAGGCCAAGTGCAAAGACCGCACATGGTGGGCTCGTCTGTCTTATTCCCATACACGAAGTCCGACCCATCGTAGTACGGTCGGGAGCGAAGCACCGCATAGGCGAGCTGGCGCCGTAACTTTTCCAGAAGTGCGGTAATCTGATGCTCGGTCTCGTCGGCCACTATTTCGTACTTGGTATTCTTGCGGGTCTTGGGAATTTCAAAGGTTTCCGCATGGATCTGGGTCCCGACTTCCCGAAAGATCCTGTCCAGCGATCGAGGATCCGCAGCGTCACGGTAGTCAGACCATACCTCGGAGATGACGTCCCAGCCGACTGTCCCGGAGTCGTTACTCAGTGTGGTGTTGCCGTAAGCCGCGACCGTTGCGGTCAAGCCGTCAACGGATGAAACCTTTGCCTGGACTCCGTCGGAGGGTCGCTCCAGGATTGTACCCGTACGAATCACTTTCTTTACGGATTCCGCGTCTATGGGCCGGCCGAACAGATGACCGGAAAACGTCAGAATGTTTCCGGAAAGCGTTGCAGTAACTTGAGAAGGATAACCCCATTCTTCCATCCATCGTACCACCGGCCCGGTCGCGGCAGTGCCTACCGGGATCTTTGAAAGGACGTCGCTTTGACCCTGCACGACTTTGTCCAATCCTACGAGCAGGAATTTTTGAAGCCTGCGCTCCGAAGCCTGGTCGCTTTGAGTCCAGAGCTTCATGAAATCAGAAACATTTCCGGCCATAGCAATTGACTCCTTGAATATTCTGGGGCGGGATTGCAGTCGCGCTGCACCCGCGGGTTAGGTAGGGAGAGTCTTTGTGGGGAGCCGGGGACTCGCCTTTCGCGCGATGTCCACTTTCAAAATCCCCCCTAACCCCCCTTTACGAAAGGGGGGAGCAAACCACTAAGTTAGGGCCTATGCCAGTAACCCCCGATAGAAGAGGAGGGACCTTCTTGAGCCTGTTTGTTAAAGGGGCCTCCTTTTCCCCCCTTAGTAAAGGGGGGCAGGGGGGATTTTGCCATGCAAAAAGCTCCTCCATGGCTGGTCAAAGCTTCGTTTTGCGTAGCGCCGCGAACATTTCGTCCAGCGTCTTGGCCTTCTTCATGAGTCGGTAGAACTCCTTGTCCTTGTCCACAGGCTCATTGATTTCACCTCCACTCTCGACCGCGGCCCGATTTCTCACTTCTTTGGCTGCCGCTGATCGCCTTCTTGTTGTGAGCTCCCGTTTGTTCTCGACACTCCTGAGCAACTCCGCTGCTTCCTCGGGGAAAAATCCTTTGCCGCGAATCAGGAACTCCAATTCCTGCTCGTAAGGTCTCAGTCGAGAATTCGCGGGGTCATTGAGAAACTCGTCAAATAGCCGCCTGAAATCGCCCTGATCTCGAACGGCTTCAGCGATCCTTGCTTCAACGTCCTCCCGGGATCCTTCCTGAAATTTCTTTATCATCATGGCTGTTGCTGCCACGGGGTCCTTTTGGAAGGATTCACGCATCTCCCGTATGAAGGCTTCCTCTTGCGCGTGCTGAATAACAAGCCCTGCATCGCGCCCCATGTCATCGAGCATGCGGCGGTACTCTTCAGCTTCACGGGCTTTCTCCAGCATTCGGCTTTCAGCCGTCTTGTAGGCCTCCATAAGCTCTTCCGGAGAAGAAAACTTGTCTCCGATCTTTGCCGAATCCGGGTGTTGCGTTTGATCGTCATCCGAGTCCTCTGAAGATAAGGATTCGTCCAACTCCTGCCCATCATCAGGGGCCTCGTCGTACTCATCCAGGTCTGTTCGAGTCTCGAAAGGTTTTTCGTCCTGAGAAAATGCTTCGAGGGCCACGCTTCCTCCTGCCGGTCTCCTGCTACTGGTGCCGGGGCCGGGCCTTGATATAGATGCGGTCCAGCCTGTTTAAGACCAGATCGATTCCCGCGACGAAGCCGCGGTTGAATTCGAGGTTCTTATCTTTGTCGAGGCATTCCATAATCTTGATAAACTGCTCTCGCTTGAGCAGCTCCACGAACGCGGGAAGGAACTGGCTTTGCCACACCGGCGCCATTGCGCACTGAACCAGTCGCTCTTCGATCTCCTTTTCCGAATCCTCGTCCCAGCCGTCTCTGAACAGCAAATACTCCTTGTAAAACATGGTCATAAGCTCCTCCGCAGGGTTAGTGGGTGGGTGCATGGAGGGTGGTTTACAGAGTTCTGATGCCTCGTTCCTAAAAATCGCCCCTTCCCCCCTTTACAAAAGAAGGGCACAGGCCATAGGCGTCAAAATAAGGTTGGTCTTGCTGGTGTGGAGTGCTTTGTGCTACTGCGAGACCTTCAAAGTCCCCCTTTTCTAAAGGGGGATTTAGGGGGATTTTGCTTATCTGTTTCACCAGCTTCACCCACCCCCATTGCCAAGTGCCCCATTGGCCTGGATTTGCAGAAACTGGGCCAAGGCATTAGCGTCGGTAGGTTCAGGCCCCATGGGTCCGCCCTGTTCCACTAGAGGGGCGGCTGAATCCTGGGGAGTAGCGCCATTGTCTGCAAACGGAATCGCACCCTCGGGAGGGACCGCCGGGTCGTGGCTCATCATTCCCTGTGGTCGGCCACCTCTGAGAGGATGGATCCGGCTCAGGACCCGCTCGACACCGTCTACGCCCAAAAGGTCAAGATAGCGCTTGATGATCTCGGAAAAAGAGATTTGCACCCCTTCGTTTGCAAGAATGGACTGGAATCGAGCGAGAGTGGGGAGCACCCGCTCGATACTCTGTGCCTTAGCGAGCCTGGTTGAATCCTGCCGGGTAAGTGTGGCTACAACCCGGTATCGCCCGGTTTGTATCTCTTCCGAGGTTACAGTCACAGGCGCATCCAGGCCGCTGAAATCGCGTACCGTGATTGTCTGATCCTCAAGCAGGAATTGCTGGAGCATCGAAAGGGCCAGCCTGCCAAGGGGTTCCAGAAAACTTCTGGCAAACAAGTCCGTTCTGGTGGCAAACGGGCTCATAGCCGATTCCTGAAGGATGTGCGCTTCAGTGGCGGTCTTGCCACCGCCTCCTGATCCCAGAGCAACGTCCGAAATAGTGGTGCGCCGCTCCAGAAGGCCGTTCAGGTAATTAATAAGGCTGTTCACTTCCTGCTGGGGGAAATTCAGAGACGGGAAGGGCTGAATATCGCCGGGTTCGTCGACGGTCCATATCTTTCCGGGGTAGACCACATCGCTGTCGGTGCTGATCTGCCTGGCCGCGGACGAGCCGCGACGAACTATTAGTTGAGCATTCGCGGTCAGCCTGGCATTATCCTGAGATTGGCTTATGAACTGGGATATGGAATGGATGAGGTCGAGGTTGCTTTCCACGGCGCCCATACCTAGAGGCCCTGGGAGGGGCGTGTAGTGCGCTGCCAGGAAGGGCCTTAATCCCGACCAGAGCACCGGCGTATCGGTCAGACGTACAAGCAGCCCGTTTTCCGGAGAGTCAGCCCCTTTATCGGTTACGATGGAGCACAGGCACTCCTTATGGCCTTTTTCTGTTGGGACACGGCCGTGCCATTCCCAGATGGTAACTTTTCTTATCTCGGCGTCGTCGAGGTCGTCGCTGTCCGCATCATGGAGCAGAGCGTCTTCTGACGTAGTGGCAGAGGGGGCATTCTCCCAGCGGGTAAGGAATTCTTCGCGGTTAAGATTGTAGACCCCTCGCTCGAATTGCTCCAACACGTGCTCATACGTCTTGTCAACCCGATGCCCAATACCGCTATGCCTTTGCACGTCGCTGTGGGTCGCGGTCCAGTCCAGCAGGACTCGGTCGAGAGGAATGACCTGCACAATGGGGCAGTCGTAGATCTTTTCCTCATCTTCGATCACGTCAAGGGTCTCAAAATCCCACCGATGCCGAGTCACGCCCTTGGAGTACCAGAATATCTTGGCATACACTGAGCCGTACAAGACCAGGTGCTGGAGAATCTCATACAGCCTCACGTGAATCTGCCCTTCTGCCAGCCTTGCAAGCAGGAGTTCCTGAAGCTTGTATGAGGTGGGAAACTGAAGATCTTCGGTAGTTGGCCCTTGGGGATTTTCGGGAATCACGGTGAGCCATTCAGGGCCGTTAAATACCGACTGATAGGCTTTATCCGCCCATGAATCCACGATGTACGAAGGCGAAAGGATAATATCCGCCTGCCATCGGTCCTTCCCTGAACCGGACTGTTTTTTCAGACCGGCCAGACTTTCGGACCCGATCAGGTCTGACCGAGTAGACCACGAGTTCAGTTCACGCCGATTGTGATACAGATCTTCCAGAAGCTTCCAACGCTCAACCTTACGCTGGACGAAATCCCGTGCCGCTTTGCACCATCGGCTTACGTACTTGAATGCCTCTTCCTGAAATTCCTTTGAGGGGATTGGTGGAGGCGCCAGAGAGCGACCCGAGGTATCGGGCGTGGTTCCCGTGTCATCAAGAGAACCAGACCTGGGTGCATTTTTAACATCGGCGAGGATTGGGGTCGAATCATCCATTTATGTTGTCCTTTGTAATAGTTCACCGCTGAGACCGCAGAGATCGCAGAGAAGACCAAGCAGGATTTTCTCGATTGCCGGTGTGTAGGGGCGAATGGCATTCGCCCAGGGCGACCGCCGGTCGCCCCTACGAAACTGGATCAGCGTCCGAAGCAATAAAGTGATTTCTCTGCGTTCTCGGCGCATCCCGCGTCTCGCGGGACCGTTCCCTCAAAGTCCCCCTTTTCTAAAGGGGGATTTAGGGGGATTTTCAATGTATTAAAGCAAAATCCCCCCTGTACCCGCTTTACAAAGGGGGGAACGCCGCCATGCGGCCAGCCCTGCACAAATTCAATGCCCTGTATAGCCGCATTTATCAGGGTTTTCGCGGCAGTCTCCAAAGCTGGGGCATTGTTCCGGGCAACAGGGTAGGAGACAAAGCTCTTCCATGACCTTTTGTCGTGCAATCTGCCGGATTTCTGACTTTGCGAGGCCTTTGATGTGTTCCGGATTATTCAGATCGTATCTTTCCTTTTTGAAGCTCAGCACCTCAAACTCGCGCTGAACCATCTCGGAAAGCAGGGCGTTATTCTCCCTCGGACCATCGCCGTTCCCATTTGCCATCATGATATTTATCCTAAATGTGGTTGGAATTACATTTTGAGAGACAGTTGGCTACACATTGGAAGCATTAAGCGAAGTTATAGGCCCATGCATTGAGAAGCTCTCCCGCCGCGACAAGGAACGAAATCCCTGTAGGGGCAGACCTGCGCGTCTGCCCTGATTTGGGCGCACGCACAGGTGCGCCTCTACAGCATCTTCCTCATGGCACACGAAGCTGGTCTCATTGCCCCGTACTATGGTCTATGAAGGATATGTTTCAGTTTGGATGCAGCCCTGGTCGAGCTGGTCGTAAAAGTGAATCTGTGTTTTCTCGCTTCCCCGTCCTTACAATTACATTATCTCGCAATTAATTAGGCCTCGTCAACCATTCGTTGGAAAACCTAACGGCGGAGGTTGTAACTCGGTGATATACTGGAAAAGATTGGACAGAGGGAACCAATACCCAGCCCCCCCTCTTGAACCAACCGCGGATGGTCCGCATGCGAAACCTGCTCTGGTAGGGCCGGCATCTTGCCGGTCTTTCCGCCTCGTTCCCGCGCTCCGGTTGGGAATGCGTTCCTGGAAGCCCTGTCTCCGCACAGGAATTCAGCCGTGCATGGTTGTCCCACAAGCTTTCGCCAACCCAACCCTCACCGGATAGAGCCCGGAGACGCGGAGGACGGAGAGAAGACAGAGACAAAGCGAGTTAAGAGCAAGAAATAGGATGCAATTCAAATTCCCGTGGGAGGCATCTATCAAATCCCTGAGATCCCTCTGCGCTCTCCTCTCTGCGGTGAATTCTTGTCCTTTCAGAACGGCCCCTTCTTCTCCTCGTCCGGCAGCTTTTCGTGCATGAACAACCAGACCGGCCAGAAGCAGACGATCAGAAGCCACAGCCATTTATGCGTGTAAATGTACGTATTGACCGGCGATTGGTTAGCGATGGTGTTTTGCAGTGCGTCGGATTTCTGCATGGTCAGGAGGTAAATGGCAAATCCAACGACCAGGTAGATGACCGCAAGTACGATCAGAATTGTCTGCATGACCCTTGTTCACTACTTCCTTTCGTTGTAGTTCACCGCGGAGATCGCGGGATTTTCTTTCAGTGAGCTGCACAATTTACGGTTATACCACCGGTTAGAACATTTTGCCTCTGGCCTTTTCTTTGGTGTAAATAAAGTGTTTGCAGTTCTCTGTTACAAAGGCAAGTTGCGAGTAACCCAAATCTTGTCCGAGATAGGTCAGAGCCTGGACCGTTCCAGGTCAATGAGGCGCTTCTTGGTGTCCAGGCCGCCGCCGAAACCGATCAGAGAGCCGTCGCTTCCGATACACCGATGGCACGGCACAATGATGGGTATAGGGTTCTTCCCGTTGGCTCCGCCCACGGCCCTGACGGCTTTGGGGTTGCCAATAGCTTCAGCGAGGGTTTTGTAGCTGACCAGTTCTCCGTAGGGGATGGTGCGCAATGCCTGCCATACTTTGAGCTGAAAGGGGGTCCCCACAGGCGCCAGTGCGAGATCGAATTGTTTCAATTCACCCTTGAAATAGGCCCGCAATTGAGCTTTGACCGGTGCAAAGAACCCGGGCTTCTTCTTCCAATCGCTCCGGATGATCATGGTGCTTTTCTCTTTTGGAAAAACGATGTGCCGCAGCCCTTCTTCGTCTCCCACAAGGGTCAGGGTTCCAATCAAGCCTGTTTCAAAATAGTCGTAGAACATGATGCTGTCTCCTTTAGCGTAATCGTTCACCGCCGAGATCGCAGAGAACGCAGAGAAAGTCTCTTCTCCATCATTCTTCTAAGTAATGCGTAAGAGATTGAACCTGTCTCATTGAGGATCTGTGCCCGCTCGAAAAGCCATCCAGGCGGCTCAACCCATCCTATTTTGAGCATTTCTTCTCTCTGCGGTCTCCGGTGAATTCTTTTTGCCGCTGAAGTTTGCCTCTTAGCCCTGCCAGAGGTACATGGCCGCGTAAGCACGCCACGGACGCCATTTTTCGGCTCTTTGCCGGATTTGTTTCAGGGTAAGCCCTTTGTCGCCCTGCCGCAACGCCTTGATGATGCCCAGATCGCCGGCTGGAAAGGCATCGGGTTCACCCATTGCTCGCATGGCAATGTACTGGGCCGTCCAGTCGCCGATACCGGGAATCCGAGTCAATTGTTCAATGAAATCCGAAAGCGACCCCTTCACCACAAAAGAGAGTCTTTCGCGATCCACTTCTTTCGCCAGTGCCTGGACGGTCCGGACCCGCATTTCGGGCATACCGATCCCTCCCAGATCGCAAGCGTTCAACTCATGCGCGGTTGGGAAAAAGCGTGTGAGTTCCGGATGGTCCGCGGATTCAAATCGCGGCCCGGCCTTTGCGGTGATCCGTCCGATGACTGTGCGGGCTCCCTTGACGGAAACCTGCTGGCCCACCACCGCCCGTATGGCAATTTCAAAAGGATCCCAGGCGCCGGGTAATCTGAGGCCGGGCTGTTTGCCCACAGACCTTTCAAGCACGGCGTCTGCGGCTAAGACGTCATGAATGGCTGTCATATTGGCGTCCAGGTCAAACATGCGTCGCACCCTCTCAACAATGGACATCAGGTCGCGGCTGTCCGACAAGGCCACTGTCAGCAGCAACGCGTTATCTCTTGCCCCGTGGGCCACGGAAATCATACCGGTGGTCTCGTTGATTCTGATGGTGCGACGATAAGCACCCCCCGCAACGAACTCCACGCCTGGTATGGCTCGCAACTCGAAAAACCCCAGCATGCGCTGCCAATGGAAGGGCGGGCGGTAAGACAAGGTCAACGTGCATTGGAACAGCTCACTCCCTGTTGTCTTGTTGCTATTGTTCCGCCTGCGAATGGCCGACGGGGTTGTGCCATAGGTCTTGTTGAACGCTGCATTGAATCGCCGGATGCTGCCGAAGCCTGAGGCAAAAGCGATTCGAGTGACGGACAGATCTGTTTCGGTCAGCAGCTTTTTTGCGAAAAGGATTTTTTGGGTGGTGGCCAGATTCTTGGGCGAAGCGCCGATATGGGTTTGAAACAATCGGCGCAAGTGACGACTGCCCACACCAAGCTTCGCGGTCAGGTCCTCCAGGCTCCCTTCATTCAACGCACCCTGACGGATCAGCAACATGGCCCGGGAAACTGTGGCAGATGTACCGTTCCAGGCCGGACTGCCCGGTGCTGCCTCGGGCCGACATCGGAGACAAGGACGCAAGCCGGCTTCAGCCGCTGCAGCCGCGGAAGGAAAGTAGACTATGTTCTCCGGCTTAGGCGGGCGCGCCGGGCATGTGGGCCGGCAATAAATACCGGTGCTCAAAACACCTGTGAAAAACAGGCCGTCGAACCGAGGATCCCTCGCCAACCGGGCCCTTTCGCAGATCCGCGTATCAAGTGTCATGTTTATGATCTCCAGCACATGGATGCTTGAAATCCCACGTTTAATGCTCTCAAATGTTATTGCCGATTCCCGTGGAACTGCTCGCCACTGTTAAACGTGTCATTGCGAGGAGTGAAACGACGAAGCAATCTCTTCTTTTGCGCGGTCTTGGAGATTGCTTCGGGCTAAGGCCCTCGCAATGACAGTTTTAGCCGGTTACAGTGACGACGCCGCAAGCAATTGGTCAAAACTTTAGAGAATCGGTATGATTCCTGTCCCACCGTTGTTTTGAACAACGACTCATGGGTTCCAAAACTCTAACCCTATGTTGATGACATTTCGCTATTGAGGCAAGACGTTTTCGGACATGTTTGTGAGAAGGGGCTCCAGGACTTCGTAAGAGAAGAGGGGTCTGCTCTTGTCTGATATCCGAAGCTCGCAATGGATGTCAGGCACGAGGAGGGCTACCATTCAGTTACGCCGGGCAATTCCGATGTTCGTTCGGACGCGATAAGAGGGCAGGCAGTTTGACGGTCACTCATGGACCGGATGCCAGCTTTTCTGGTGTCCTGGACTTGCGTGAACTTCGCTATCCCTGTCGGCAACTGAATCGTTATGGGTACCGGAAGATTCAGGCGGAGTCCGCCACGTCTCTGTGTTATGGCCACCAGCACGTGGTTGTTGCTCAGGATAAATCCGAAGTATCTCTCGTTCCCGGTCTCCGCCTGGGAATGCGTTCCTGGAGGCTCTGTCTCCGCGCAGGAATCCGGTCGTGCATGGTTGCCCCTCAAGGTTTCGCAAATCTAACCGTCACTGGGCAGAGCCCGGAAGCGTGGGTGCCTAGCAAAGTGCGTAGGATGTTGTGACTAACGGGAACCGCACGGGTCGCGTACTCCGTCTCTTCTCCCCCGAGCGATGCGGTTCGTTTCGCTCACCGCATCATTGTATATTGTTTGTGGCACTGGACCTTGCAAACGTGGCGTTGGTGCGACCCGTTTGGTCCGCACTCCAACCTTGACACGACTACAGAATGTGCTTATAATGTAATTACGTTGAATCTGTGAGGATATTTCTATGAAAACCCGCTTAGTTCGTATCGGCAATTCGCGGGGCGTCCGGATACCGAAGCCTCTGATTGAGCAAGCAGGCTTGACCGACGAAGTGGAAATGGGCGTACGAGACGGGGCCATCGTAATCCAGCCGGCGGCCACGCTCCGCTCCGGATGGGCCGATGCTGCCAAACGGATGCGTCAGCAGGATGATGATCTGTTGCTAGATCCGCCTACGCCTACCAATTTTGACGAAGGAGAGTGGGAGTGGTGATGGCAGAAGATGTCTACCGGGGCGATGTATACTTAGTTAGTTTGAACCCCGCTCGTGGAGGGGAAATCCAAAAGACTCGTCCGTGTGTGATTGTCTCGCCTGACGAGCTCAATGCCTATTTGCGAACATTCATCGTGGCACCACTGACCACAGGCAGCCATACCTATCCATTCCGCGTACCGTGCCGATTCGAAGGGCGTGCAGGCTATGTCGTACTTGACCAGATTCGGGCCGTAGATCAAGGACGTTTGGTGCGTCGGCTTGGAAAGCTCTCGTCATCCACGCTAAGGCAAGCTCTTGCAATATTGCAGGAGATGTTCGCGCTATAATCAAGGACCAATATGGGTCTGCATCCAAAGCAATGAAATCTGTGGTACACTTCTTACAAGAAGGGCCTCTCCGATTCTTCCTCGCTCCCGCGCCCTGTCACAACTTCTACTCAACCCTCTCCAGAGTCACTTCTCGTTCGTTCATGACCTCTTTGAACTTCCTGGGGTCTCCCAAAATCTTGCCGATGATGTTCACGGCAGATGCGGGGACGATCTTGCCCGGACTGCTCATTGGTGTGGAGCCGAAAAATATGCAGAACGCTTTGCCTGTCGGCCAGTAGCCGAGTTCGCCAAGCTCAACGACCTCTTTTGCGCTTGAATCGAGAGGAGCCGTGACGGGGATGGTGAAATAAATTTCATCCCCCCAGGTGCTGAAAGAGCATTTAAGCGGCAACGCGGCCGCCACTTTTTGCGAGGTCGGAGTTTCGTTGAGCTCGGCCTCCATGGAAAGTTTGCTGATGGTGATTCTGATTTTCATGCTGAATGCCTTTCCGTGAGGGTTTTAGCAGACCCGGATCAATTGCATGTTGTACCGGTTTGATGCCGGTTTGCAAACGATTTTGTGAGAGATGGGGAGATGGTCCGATATTACGGGATTCGCTCACAAACGGTGAAGTCATCCCCGACGGCGGGTAGGGGCAGACCTACGTGTCTGCCCGCCCACCGGGCGCACACGCAGGTGCGCCCCTACACGGGCCTATTGCACGCCACAGGCCACCGGATATTCATGTTTAGCTGTGGCTTCGAGCCACCTGCTGAGTGACTGTTGAAACTGCTGTTCTGATCGCCTATCATTCGCCCATGCCGCAAACAATGCCTCGGTAACGGTCAGTGGTATGCTGGTAAATGATGCCTCCCCTCAGCCAATCCCATCCGCATCATTGGATGTGGACGGTATGCTCGGCCGCCTGGCCAAATGGCTCCGAATCCTGGGATTTGATGCCGCGTTTCCGCGCTCGGGCCCCTCGCCAGGCCGATTATTCGTGACTGCGAGGAGGTCGGTTACGCATGCCGGGTCAATCGTCGTCAGTGGCGAGGACACCTCCGACCAGTTGAGACAGGTGCTGGAACAGGCCGGTATTCGTCCGGACCCGAGGCTTTTTTTGAGCAGGTGCCTGATCTGCAATGTTCCTGTTCGGGAGGTTCAGCGGGAGGACGTAGCTGGAAAAGTCTCGTATGGTGTTTTCCAGAGATCGCGAAGCTTTCATGAGTGCCCGGAATGCGGCCGCATTTACTGGGAAGGGTCTCACGCGGATAGGATAAAGAAGAGGCTGCAAAATCTCAGGAGCATATGAAGACGTGCAGGGGGGAACTTTTTGCAAAAAGGGCCTCCCCGGTCACTCTTCAAAAAGCTCTTAGGTCTTACAACGGCTTTAGCATGAACTGGTTTTTCATAGCATTGAGTTGTGCGTTCTTAACTGCGTGTTGCGACGCGACATCCAAGCGCATAATGCAGGAACACGATGAATGGGTGACTGGGACGATCATCCTCGGTCTTGCGAGCTTGATTCTCCTCCCGGTGTTTCTTTCCCTGGATCTGAAGCCGGTTTCATTCGAATTGGTCGCCTTAATGGCCATAGTTCTCCCACTGGAGATACTGGGTTACTACCTTTTTCTTTCTGCTATCCGTATGGGGGCACTGTCGCTGACCGTCCCCTTACTGGCCTTTACGCCGGTGCTCACTATTCTGACCTCCGCTTTGCTCCTGGGCGAGAGTATCAGTTGGAAGGGGGGATTCGGGATAGGTCTGGTCACGCTTGGCGCTTATGTGCTCAATGCCGATCTGATGACCCTGAATCTCCTGGCTCCCATCAAGGCATTGTTCTCAAACCCCGGGTCGCGTAGGATGTTTTTCGTTGCCGTACTATGGTCTGTCACATCAGCGCTCGGGAAAAAAGGTGTGCTAATCTACGATCCCATCCCTTTTGGATTCATTCTATTGTTCGGTGATCTGGTCATTTTCGCTCTGGTCTGCCTTTTCCGCTTTCGGACACGTGGAGTCCGGATCAACCTTCGAACGAATATGCCGGGTCTGTTCCTTCTTGGAGGAGTTCTAATGGCCGGCGCAGAGATTACGCACGTTATTTCGCTCAGCATGGCCCCGGTGGCGTACATGATATCCGTGAAGAGGCTTAGTCTGGTTTTCGGGGTGATCCTGGGCCGGCTGTTGTTCGGAGAACATAATATCCGCTATCGTTTGATAGGGGCATCTGTGATGGTAGCAGGCGTGTTCTTGATTTACGGCTGAAAGGCAATGATTGCGATAGCCGGCCGCCCAGGAGCTACACGGTCAGACTGTCAGGTAAAGAATTCTCACTGGATTTTCGGTTTCATAGTTTAATATGTAGGGTCACGGATTGGACCGCAAACACCCCTCTCCCTTCCCTCTCCCGCCAGGGGAGCGGGCAAATTCATTTCCCCTCCCTCGACGGGAGGGGTTAGGGGAGGGTGATCCTTAGCGGCCGTCAGCTTACAGCGAGGTACGACCTCTTCAATCATGGAATCCAGGCCAACCTACGTCTCTCTCACGATCTCATCGGCAGTGGACCGGAGCGAACTGTCCGACAAGATAACAGTGGTCCTCGGGCGGACGCTTAGACGCTCACCCGAAGATATTCGGTCCGCTTTTAGAGAGGGGAGCAATCAGATTGGTCAAGGTTTCTGGTCAACAGCGATCTTGATAAACTAATAAAGCTCCTTAAAAGGGGTGGCCTACAAGTTACCGTCAGGCCCTTTAGAAGGTGAGCCTTCCTCGTTGCCACTTGTAAAATTCCCTTCAAAAACCTTCGGCGGTGATCTAAACCCACAGCAGTCGCAGGCGAAGACAGATTGGAAAGAAGGGGACATTATTGAGGGTCTGTACGAGGTCCTGGGGTCAGCCTCCGGCGGTATGGGAAAAGTCTATTTCGTCTTCCACCGTGTATGGAAAATGATGCTCGCGATTAAGACACCCCACCCCAAGGCCGTGAAGAGCGAAGCACATCTCCTCCGCTTCCTTCGGGAGGCAGAACTATGGGTGGATCTCGGTTTACACCCAAATATTGCCACATGTTATTACGCTCGCGTGATCGGCGGTCTGCCGAGGTTGTTCATTGAGTATGTGGATGGCGGAACCCTGGACGACTGGAAAGAGAAGAAGCGGCTCAAAGACCTTCGAACAGTAGTGGATCTGATGCTCCAGTTCTGCCACGGGATGATGCACGCGGAAGAGCAGGGCATGATCCACAGGGACATCAAGCCGCAAAACTGTCTCATGGGGCGCGACAAGACGCTCAAAATCACCGACTTCGGTCTGGTGAAGCGGGTGGAAGAGCCCTCACGGGATTCCCGGCCAGTGGATGCCGTCTCTGAAGTGACCATGGGCCGGTACTCCGATACCAGCGTGAGTCTGTTTGAGGATGGAGTCGTGGGTTCCCCGTGGTATATGGCCCCTGAAAGGTTCAAGGAAAAGGGGCGCGATGACATACGTTCCGATATTTATTCCTTCGGCGTAATGCTCTACGAGATTGTCCTCGGGACCATGCCCTTTCAGTTCCCCAAAGGGTTTTCATTACCCGCCCTTGTCAGGAGCCATTTACGCGTCCAACCCACGGACCCGCTGTCGATTCGTCCTGACCTGCCCCGCGCTCTGGCCGACATCATAATGACATGCCTGAAAAAGAAGCCCGAAAACCGGTATTTATCCTTCGTGGATGTACGTGGGGCTCTTGAGACCCTGAGCCGTGAAGTGTTTCCCGGTCGGGAACCCAGGCGACCTCCGAATATCGTGGCACTCAAAGCAGACTCTCTGAACAACCAAGCTGTGTCGCTACTGGACCTCGGCCGAGAAGAAGAGGCCAGAGGGCTGCTTGAGGATGCTCATTCCGTCGGGCCGGATCATTTGCAAGCTATTTACAACCTTCACACCCTCAGATGGGCCAAGGTGGAGACCTCAGACCGAGAAGTCATCAGCCGTATGGAGTCTCTCAAGATCGAGGTGCGAGAAACCGCCGAATATTCCCATCTCCTGGGCCTCATCGCCCTCCAGCGAGGAGACCCCGTCCGAGCGGTGTCACTCTTGACGAAAGCCTGCCAGCAAGGTTCCCTTTATCAAGAACGCTGGAAGGACTGTGGAGGGGAGCCCCGAAACTTTGTAGGCTCGCTGGGTCTGGTTCCCATACGGGAAGAGGCTTCGTTTGCAGGGCACCTCAATGGAGTTGTTTCCGTGGCTTTTCCGCCGGTCGCAGGCAAAGCCTTCTCTGTCGGCGAAGATCGCTCCATCCGCATCTGGGAACTCGAAAGCGGTCGCTGCCTGAAGAACCTCCGTACATTCGCATTCGTGCCGGTTGCCGGGGCGTTTTCGCCTGACGGGAAACTCGCCGCCACTTCCTACGGGGACGCTTTTAAGACGGTGGACCTGTGGAACATGGACCAGGCCCAACTTCTTAGGCGGTACCAGGGGATGGGAGCGACCCGCGTGTGCTTCTCGCCGAGTTCGCAGTATCTGGCGGCCTCAGGATCAACAGGGCGGATACGCATTCTCGACACTTCTTCAGACCAGATAGTCCGTGAACTGCCTCAGTCTCCAGGAGGAATTTCATCGCTGGCGCTCTTGGACGATGGAGAGCGCCTTGCGGTTGGTACGGAAGACGGCCGCTTAATGGTCATAAGTGTCGAGTCGCAAAACCCGTTGTTCACTGCCGCCGCACACCAAGGGCAAGTATCATGCATGGATGTGTTACCTGAGGCCACCGTCATCTTGACCGGCGGCGCGGACGAAGTGGTGCGCCTTTGGGAGGTTAGTTCGGGTAAGGAGTTAATGCGCTACGTGGGCCATCGCGGAACCATAACGACTGTGCGTTTCATAACTGATGGAGATTACATCGTTTCGGGTTCCGGGGATGGGACCATGAAAATATGGGACTCAACCAGTGGGCGCTGTTACAGAACTATCAAAGCTCCGGGCGAGGAAGTCACGTGCTGTGCCGCCTCCTCAGACGGGAAACGACTTGTCACCGGCGGACCACGCGGCTCGGTGAGACTCTGGTCCCTTGACACGGGCTGGTTTGCCAAGGACTTCCTCGAACCCGCTCTATGCCGTCCCAAAACCTTCGAGGACATGGTCGGTTTGCACAGCTCCTTTGACGCGGCGGTCCAAGATTTCAACACAGCATGGCGAAAGGGGCGCGGGGAGGAGGCCCTCGCGTGCTTCGAACGAGTCAGGAATGTCCCAGGCTTCTCTTGGTCCAGAGAGGCCATTCTCGTCCGCAACGCGCTGCAAGGAGCATCGCGAGGGCGGCTGAAATCAGCTACATTTGTCAGGTCCTTTAACGGCCACGATGATGCAGTGGTCAGCCTGGCCCCAAGCTCCGACAGTTTGACACTTCTGACAGGGGGCCTCGACGGCACCGCAGCAATTTGGGACGTAGTTACCGGTCGGAGCATTCGACGGTTCAAAGTCAACAGCCCGGTGAGGCAAGTTCTGTTTCTCCCCAGGATCGGCGGCATACTCACCTGGAGCACGGACGGAGTTCTCAGAAAGTGGCGCCTTGGAGGGGACCTTGAAGAGGAAATACCGGAAGTGCAGCTGCCAATATCCCTCTCCGAGACGGGCTTGGAGCTTGCTGCAATGGACCCTGACAGTTCCCCCATACGAATCGATCTGAAAACCGGTCTGAGGAATAAAGTAGGAGCACCCATCTCAGGTCGCAATCTCATCTGCTTTTCTCAGCGGTTGGACACACTCTACAGCCTGCGGGAAGAGAAGCGCATTCAGCGATGGTCCGTTGTTGACGGCCGCACTTTAAGTGCGTTTCGTGACCTCGGAATAAGGATCACCTCATTGCTCCCGACAGTGTCGGAAGACAAGGTAGTTGCAGGGATGGAAACGGGCGAGGTCATGGTATATATTGTAGGGTCCGGCGTGAATGTCGCGACTCTCAGAGGGCACAAGTCTGCCGTGCGCGCCCTGAGTTCCGCCGGGGATGAAAGGTTTTGGCTGACCGGAGCCGACGACTGCTCTTTGCGGATCTGGGATATTTCGGAGGAGCGATGCGCCGCCACCTTGGAAGGACACTCGTCACCAATCAGGGCAGCGTGCTTCTTTCGGAACTTTTCATTGGTTGCGAGCGGAAGCAGTGAAGGCTCGGTGAGGCTGTGGGGGCTGGAATGGGTTGTCTCGGCGAGTGCGAGCGGATCTTGATTGATACCAGATTCGCGCTTTAAAGAAAGGAGCATCGATGGAGAAGCAACCACTAAAAGTAAATGCCAAGATGTTCCTGAAGGACTTCCGGGAAGGCAAGAGTGACGAAGAGCTGATGCGACTGCACGGCCTCACGCCCCAGACTCTGGACAAGCTGGTGCGGGTTCTGCTCGACAAGGAACTTCTCGATCCTTCGGAGCTGAAATCGCGGCGCGCAGAAGCTCCCACGGAACCGGAAATCTTCATCCCCCCACCCCGGCCTCAAGATATCTTGCCGCCAGAACCCGTACGTGAAAGGAATCGCCAGGACTATGTTGAAAGTTCCGGCTCTTCCTGTCCGCAGTGCGGGGCGCAGGTTACCGAAAGGATGCTCAGTTGCCCGGAATGCGGCCACGTTCTGCCGGGCCAGGAGAGATGGGAAGCCGTAGAACCCAAGAAGGGGCTGACCGAGCGTATTCACCCCATGGTGTTGGGATGCATCATTGCATTACCCATAGGCATCATGTTGTTCTTCCTTTTCAAGGACGTCATTCTGCCCATGACAGAAGCCACCGTGGAAAAAAAGACCGAGGCGCTCCGCAAGGAGATTCCTAAGGGCAAGACCCCAATGCAGGCCTCCAAGGACCTGGCAAAACGGGCAGCTTCAGGAGTAATTCGGGTCGAAACCCAACGGTTGATAAATGACGGTATTATTGCAGAGGCGAAAAACGATTACAGAGCCTTTATCGCCGGTTCACGTTGGCCGGAACTGTCTGATGCCGCAAAGCGCAAGGCTTTGGAAGACATACGCACCGCGTTGGTCAGGTCCGGCATGGCGATCCACTTTAGGTTCGTAAATGAGTCGGGAGAATCGCTTGCACTGGTCACAGGCGAATCAATCGAGCTGTTTGAGGGGGAAGGCCTACCGGAATCCACCGATGGTGACAGCGAGACAGGCCAGGAGCCCGCGACCCCGTCAGTCAGGCCAAATATTCTGGATAGGATTCCAAAATACCGTGGTAAATGAAATGAGGTCCGCTTGACTGCGAGTCTGGGGAAACTTTACTCAATCTATATATAACTGTCGACAAACGATTTAGCCTCGCCACTCTTTTGCATCACAACCTCGAATCTCGCTAAAAACAGACCCCCCTCAAGTTTCTCATCGAATCATTGACTGATGGTAGTTTCCTTGGTATGATTAAATTAGAAGGTACTAATAAAGGCAGTACGGATACGTGCTCAAATTCCCGTGGGCGCTGAATGTGCTTTCTTCCTAATCTTGCCTGCCATGAGACAAACCGCATCAGGGGAGCAAGATCAAGTTCCGCCAATGACACCCGAACAGTATTCGTTGATTATAGTGATTCTCCAAAATTTTGTCCGATTTAACTGAGCACGGAGAGAGCCGCCAACATGATTCTGGGCGATTGCTGTGCCTCGGCCTGTCATTGCGAGGAGTGAAACGACGAAGCAATCTGATCAGTAGGACCGGCATCTTGCCGGTCATTCAAATTGATGGACGCTGCGTCCCTCCACCCTGGATTGCCACGGGCTGGCGCCCTCGCAATGACACTTTTGGCGCTTCACGTTGCCCATTTGGCGACAAAACGGTCATTACTTTCGAGAATCGGTATATATCACATAAAGCGAAGTCACCTTTTTGAAGTACCATCTCTCCGGTCTCATTCATTCCTTTGTAATATCTTAGGGTTGTGCGCCAGACAGCTTTTTGGCTATTGCCTCCAAGCATATTTCTATCTCTCAGAAATTCCAACACATTAGGAAAGGAAAGGGTCTATGGCTGAAGCTGCTTTTGATTTCATGAAAATTTGGACTCAGGGTGACCAGGAGTCGGAATTCAAAATCAAGAACGTACTGCTCGATGGCTTGGATTCTGTTGTTCAGGCACAGGGTGATGTGCTGTCAAAAATCAAGTTGGATCGCTCTGTAGCCACTCCGGTGGTGCGGTGGATGGAAGAATGGGGTTACCCTTCCACCATTACTGCCCGATTAACCGGCAACAACCTGGCATTTAGCGGCCATCTGTTCGGACAGACGGTCAATGGAGACTCACTCCGCAAGGTGATCCGCGGAGGAACAATTCTCGAACGGCCTGGCGACGGCTGCCAAGTGAAAATGTCGTCTGTTGATGGCCTCTCGGCCGCGATTACGGCATACGGCAACACGAGTTTGGCAGACGACCCTGGACCTGTCGCATGGGATATAATTTCCGAGGTATGGTCTGACTTTCGAGATGCTTCCGGGCCGCGATCGCTTGAGAGGACATTCCGTGAGGTCGGCACCCAGATATTCGCTGAGACATTCGAGATCCCCAAGACCAGAAAGAACACCAAGTACGAGATCATTCCGTACGAGCCTGAGCATCAAATTATCGCGCTAATTGCAAAGCTCAGGCGTCAGCTCGCCTATGCAGTGCTCAGGTCGCGTCCTTTCCATGACGGATCACATTTCATTTGGGGCAACAGGACCGAAGAGCCAACTATGTGCGGGCTCTGCACGTGGCCGACTGTAACTTACAATGAACTTCCCAATCCGAACGTCTATGTCAACAAAAACGGACAAGCCCTTACGAAAGTCGATCTGGACAATCTCGTGCGTCAGCTCTGGCTGGATGAGCATGCGGACTACAACAAAGGCGACTGGTGGATCGTCTGTCATCCAAGCACTCACCAGTTTATCCAGGACTTTGACATTTGCTACCGGCGAATCGAAAAAAAGCACAAGTCCATCGGTTTTCATGTGGATGAATTCCATTCCAAGATCGGCAAGACCTTTCCTATCCTCTCGGAACGGTTCATGCGGCCCGGCGTGCTGATCGCGGTCAACTTCAAGGACTTCAAATACGGTTACTATGCAAACGATTCTTTGGAACGCCAAGAAATTCCCACTCAGGGCAGATATCAACGCTGGCTTATCTCATTTCAAACCTACGGCGTAGTGGCTCGGAATCCCAGAGCCAATATCGGCCTGATCTACGGTTTGCCAGTCAATTAGCTTCCCACACTACAAAAGAAGCAGCCTTTCCCGAAAGCTGCCTGTGGGTCTGTTGAATTGTCCATTTCAATTTGCACCCACGGTAATCGGTCAGTCATGGGAGGCGAAAGATTGTCATTGCGAGCGGAGCGAAGCAATCTCATGCATCACCAAGGCCTAGATTGCTTCGTCGTTTCACTCCTCGCAATGACATTTGATGCGTGATTTCCCGTCTAACTAAGTGTCTACCGACCACTTCTACTGAAATTTGGCATTTTCACTTCGATGAAAGGAGAGTATGTATGATCGAAACCGAAGAGCAGCGGCGCTGGTGGTTCGCCACTCACCCGGAGTATAGCTGGAGCCGCAGAGGAATAAGAGGGGGCTCGGGGCGAGAGAGTGACGATAAAGTAGATCCTAAAGAAGTTGACGCCTACGTGGACAAGGCTCTCAAGTACGAGACCGGACCTGTCGCGGATCTGCTGAAGTCGGTAAAGCGGAATTTTGGCACAGAGGCGCAGTACAGAGAGGACTTGGCCAAACTCGAGGAGGCTCGAAAAGCAGATGAAAGAGGCTTGGACGCTGACCCGCATACCTTTCTGGACATAGCTCCTTACCGGCGATTTGTGACAGCCCCGATCTCGGCACTAAAAGACCTGTTCAGGGGGACCGCCCGAGACACTATCCTAAATGCCGTGAAGAAAGGGAGAACTGGGGCTGAGCAAGCTCCAGTGAACACGACGATCAGCAAAACAAAATATCCAGAAGGCGCACGGCACATTGAAGATGCATTAGCCGACGGCCATCCATCAGAATTGACAATAGACCGCGCCGGAGCTAGTTCGAGAGGCAGGCAGGCACTCAGAGGATATACAACTGAATCAGGTAAAGACCTGGATGAATATCCTCCTAAAATGTTTAAAGAAGGAGGCAGCGGTGCCTCAGTTAGACCTATCCCGCCAGCTGATAACAGGGGCACGGGTGCATCGATGGGCAATCGGTTGCGAAAATATCCCGATGGAACAAAAGTCAAAATAGAGGTGGAGGATTGAGATATGATCAGAAGCACGGATAGACTAATATCATTGGGTGGCGATCCGCTTTGCCCGTCCGTAGCCGATTTCAGAATAGATATTCTAGATTCCTGGGGAAAATTAGGAAATGAATTGGCTAATTTCCTTTGGCAAAAGAATGGCTTTTACGCCTTTGAATCCGCTTTTCACGTATTTCCGGCCTGTCGAGCAGAGAAGATAATGGATTTGGAGAAATGGAATGATCCAAAGCTGTGGATTGAGCACTATGATGATATGGCACTGGATGTTCTGTTTTTTGCTGAAGATGTTCTTGGGGATCAGTTCGGCATTAAAGACGGCGAAATAGTGCGATTCGAGGCGGAAACCGGGCTGATAGAGAGCATTGCAGCCAATTTAGAAGAATGGGCTGCTCTCATCTTAGATGATTACAAATACCAGACAGGATATCCGCTTGCCCATGAGTGGCAAATGGCCCATGGCCCAATTCGCTCCGGGCAACGACTAGTAGCCATTATTCCTTTCGTCCTGGGAGGCGAATTTAATATCTCCAATCTTTTCGCATTGGATGCAGCCAAAGCAATGCGTTATCATGGCGACCTTGCTCGCCAGATAAGACATGCCCCAAACGGTACTAAGATAAAATTCGAAATCGAGGAATGATCCGTCATTCATCGGAGTGCCACTGAAGCGCCACTGCAAGGACACCGTGAATTCCCTATAGATGCTGTTTGGCATCACGATCCTACTGTTGCCAATCGACCTGATCTTGCTGCTGATCCTAGAGTGGTTCACCCTATGCGTGGCGGAGACGAGGCTCATTTACGGATTGGCCACGGTGGAAACTATCAAAAACCATTCAAGGATGAGATCTTAGGCTCAGATTCCAATTAAGAAATGGAGGTATCCACAAGAATGGAAACAGGAATGTTGGAGAATATCTTAATACGACGGTATGGGCAACCTATCGTAACCACGAACCGCGGTCTCCGCGCACACTGCTGGAATCCAGATGAATTTGATTACTCGACTATTTTGTATATAGGTATGGAATGGAAAGAGGCATCGGTTCTTCGTTTTGCATCTCTGAAAGAAATCTACGGTGATGCGCTCGGGGGATTCTTGATCAAAAACATTCTCAAAGTTGCGGTTCTGTCACCTCAAAGGGTGTATGGTCTCTGGAACATAAATGACCTTCGAATGCAGCCTGAAGTCCGGCACGCGCTTGAGCGCGATCCAGCTATCGACTTCTTTATGGATGCTTATAACGTCTACTTTTATGGAATTAAAAGTGGACAGCTTTACGTTTTCGATGCTGAAATGGATGAACTTGATTGTTTGGGACCAATAGAATCAGCACTGGAAACGGTTCTGGATGAGTTAGTGACTTCGCGACAAGATGTTGGGGACTGCTAGTGGAGTGCTATGCTATGCCTCCGAAATACGGCAATCGGTCAGTAGGAAGCAGAGCCGCCTCAAGCCTCATTTATAATCGTCTGGCCGGAAGAACATGCCAAAATCGATCCTTTCAGGAGGCTCAAGAAATGATGGAAATGACATTGGCTCAATTATTCAAAAAATCACGCGGAAAACCTGTAGCCTACGAAAATAAGCTGGTGCATGCAGCGGTATTTAGGAACGTCGTAAAGTCTGGCCGATTCATTGTACGATTCGTTAAAGCTGTTGCGAAACCGCTACAGGCTTTACTAATCGACATTGATCCTGGAAAGCTCCGCATCCTAGTGTTACGTTCCTGAATTAACAGTGCTATAGGTTTGGTCATGGGGGTGTTCCATGGCCAGAAAGTCGGTGAAATTTGAGTTGACTTCTGAGCAGGAAGCTACGTTGAAGATGTGGGTCGGTTCTCATCGGACTCAACAGCGGTACAGTCGGCGTGCGCACGTGATCCTGTTATCTGCACAGGGCCTGACGCTGGAGGAGATCAGCGCACGCAGCGGATTGAATCGGACGAATTGTCTCAAGTGGCGAAAGCGCTTTGTAGCAGAGGGGCTGGACG
The DNA here is from genome assembly GCA_963809365.1 of uncultured delta proteobacterium. Taxonomy (GTDB): domain Bacteria; phylum Desulfobacterota; class Desulfomonilia; order Desulfomonilales; family Desulfomonilaceae; genus CAWBBA01. The sequence continues at coordinate 55,395 of CAWEJR010000021.1, forward strand.
GTCTCAGGGACAAGCCCCGAAAGGGGCGTCCCGCGAGCATTACGCCTTGGCAGAGGACCCAGGTGGTTCGGCTGGCGTGTGAGCGACCGTTTACTGGAGCCAACCAATGGAGTAGACGGGAGCTTGCTCGCGTGACCGGTCTGGGGAGCACGACGGTTCACCGGATTCTGGAAGGTGCATCGCTGAAGCCTCACAAGGTTCATCACTGGTGCGGCAAGAGCCCTGATCCTGAATTTGAGCCCAAGCAGACGGCAATTATCGGTCTGTATCTGAATCCTCCTGAGAATGCATTGGTTTTGAGCGTGGACGAGAAATCGCAAATCCAGGCCCTGGATAGGACTCAACCGGAACTTCCTCTCAGACCTGGGAATCCCAAACGGCATACGGCAACCTACACCCGCCATGGGACCACGTGTCTGCTTGCAGCGCTGTCTGTGCATGAAGGCACCGTGCAAGGCCGATGCGTGGAAAGCAACAACCGCCACACTTTTCTCGCGTTTCTCAAGAGCTTGTATCGAAGCCATCCCCACAAGCTCCTTCACGTCATTGTCGACAATCTGCCTCTCCATAAGCACCCGGAGGTGATGGAATGGGTCTCTCGACGGAGAAGACTGACTCTCCATTTCACCCCCACCTACGCCTCGTGGCTCAATCAAATCGAGATCTGGTTTCACATCTTTTCACGAGATGTGGTCAAAGGAGGGGTCTGGCGGTCAAAGCAGGAACTGGTTGATCAAATCATATTCTACATCAAACGTTACAACCGGGACAGAGCCCATCCCTTTACCTGGACATATACAGGCAAGGTGCTCGTGGCATAATAACTCTAACTTAAGGAACGTAACACTAGATTAGGATCGGAAACACGTCTGCTAGAATTCTGGGGACACCATACTTAATTCTCAGTGCCGTCATTCGCCGTTAGAAGCTGCCACCGAAACTCGGAATATGAACGTCGGCGACACACGTGACCCCCCGCTAGAGGAGCTTCGCGCCGCACACGGTCAGGAAAATGAGTATGGTGTCACAGGAATTTCCCCGCAGAGATTTCGCTGGTGAGTGATCACGTTTTGGTAATTTCTCCGTAAGCTCTGCGCCTCCAAAGTGAACGATTCCAAAATCCCTTGCGTAAAGAGCCCGTCAAAAAGGCAGGTTCCACGACATCTCCACTTTTCCTCCTACCACCAAGGAGCTTATGTCGTGAGACCAAGCTACAGTCCCGGACGTCACGCCGGGGTTTGCCCCTCCTTCGTGGCGCTCTATGGTCATGGGGCAGTGTCCATGGTAAACATTCCAGTCAACGAATCCCGCAGCTTCGACTCCTTTGAAGAGAGCGAGACGGTACTCTGCCGAGACTTCGACGAAATACCCTTTGGTTGCATTCTGCCTCCCTGTATGTGCAAACGGGACTCCGTTATTGTTGCACACGTTGAGATGCTCAATGCTGGCAAACAGGAAGGGAAAGCCGACGACCTGGAGACGCAGGCCACCTGTTCCCGGATTCTGCCGGATACGAATTCCCATGTACGGTTCATAAGCTGTAACCGTAGTCTGCGCTTGCATCGACGGCACGGTAAACAGGTATTCCGGGTTTGGATCGCTGAAGTTGGTAAGGAGAGAGTCCAATCGGAAACCGCCCACCAGAGCCGCCTCGGCGGACAATCGATACAGCATTTCTCCCCCTAATTTATACCACTGCGAATTGCTGTGACGCCATTCTCGGGTTCCCGGAGGGTTATTGGTCCACGTGATTTCTTGACCGGCTTGTGGATTGTGAGCGATAAGGTAAGACCCGTACACTCTCAGAGCATAATGGTCCGTCAATCGGACCGGCAAAGAGCCGCCCACCTGAACACCGCTGAGAGGATAGACGAAAAAGGACGACACGCATGCCCCAGGAAGGACAAGTCCATCGTAACCTACGTGAATTCGTTGCGGGGCTGTCATCCAGCCCACGGTGAAAGACGAAGCCGACGAGCAGTCCTGGTTTGCCGATTCGGCGGGAATCCATCGCCGGTTAAACGATGCACCCAATGAGGCCATTTCCGGTAGGCCAATGGGCTGCCCCACGGCAGCCGAGACATGGATGGAAATCAGCAAACAGAGCAGACCGCAAACCGCAGAAACACGACTTGAACTCATATCCACACCTCACCCTTAGTGATCACACTTGAGAAAAAGGAGACCGCCACAAGGCAGCGGCGAAGAGAGACCCTGACTGTGGCGATACGGTGCCCCACGGCAACATCGCCAAGCCTCTTAGTGACAGTTCAGCTATCCAGTCAGATGATCATCCTGCAAAATTTCAACGAAACTGCTTGGGTCTTGAGGAACATATTGTAACCCAATGCACAGAGTCAAGCAGAATTAACGCCGTTTGGTAAGCGTTATGTTCCCGGTGGGTGAAATGCAGTTTGCGGGTCAGGCTTTTCAGCCTGCCTATGATTGAGCTTGGTTTTGACAGGCTGGAAAGCATGCCCCACATGACTGAGTGATTAACTACAAGCCCAGGATTCGTCCAATACCGGTCGTAACCGAAGGTTACATGAATGTGTCAACTTGAGTTGACACATGATCCGCTTGAAGTCGCCCGCCAACCTCTCGCGCCTACACCCAACGGTCAACGGAATTCTCGGGACACCATACTTAATTCCCAGCAGCGCCTTTCCCCGTTAGAATCTGCTTCCAATACTGAGAATATGAACGTCGGCACCTTGCATGGTCCCCTGGCTGAGGAGTTTCGCGCCGCATACGGTCAGGAAAATAAGTATGGTGTCCCCCGAATCCAAAAAGTCAAGTAGAAGACTACATTGTCACCAATTTGATTTTGGTGGCGCATATCCACCGTTATGTCGCAATTTAGTTGCCATTTTCTGAGCCGCCCTCACTCATAAATGTGAGTATCTATACCCGACGGGCATTCAGAAAGTATCCATAACACCTGAAATTAGGTCAGGACGTCACTATAGAGGGCTGTTGTGCGGGTCAGATGATGATCTCTAATCTAGCTCTTTCATGGCCGTCCCGGCCTCGACAAATGCTCTGGTTATCAGGCTATCGGATACAGACGTCCTTTCATAAAGTTGCATGTGCGTTATGAGACCCGCTTCAAGCAACTTCCTCAGCACACTCTCCAATTGTTTTGGGTTGAGGTCATATTTTTCCATCAGAAGGGTGTCTTCCATCCCTCCTTGGACGTCTCGTACCACATCCTTTGTCAGATCTCCATACACGTTAATCCTGGCGTGTTTTTCCAGCGCCTTTCCCCCTCGGATGTGGACGTTCAGATCTACGTTAACCCAGTAGTCATAATCTTCGGCCTCAACGGCCGTCATAATGGCCTTCACCGTCACGGCCATCGCCCGGGCTATAAGGATCTCGTCAAGTGTGGCTTTGATCCGATCCCGGCACAACAATTTTGTTTCCTCCGCCATGTTTGTGCCCCTTTCTGTGCCGATTCGCAAACGATTCTCTTTGATCCGGAATTATGTGGCGGTCCTGCCATTTCAGGGGTCTCAGGGGCCAAACGAGGCGAAGGATGGTTCCCCCTAACCCGAAAAGTGTGACATTTCTGCCCCCACGAAACCCTACAGAGACAAAAGCGTCCTCAGGTGGATGAAAAACCTTACTTAATACTGTTCTTGAGCTTACTTTACCCAACAACCCTTAGTCAAGACCAATCTTGCGCGTGCCCGCTTACCCGGCGGACAAATTCTGGGGACACCATACTCAATTCTCATTGCCGTCATTCGCCATTAGGAGCGCCACCGAAACTCGCAGTAATAACGTCGGCGACACACATGATCCGCCGCTAGAGGGGCTTCGCGCCGCACACAGTCAGGAAAATAAGTATGGTGTCCCCGGAATTCGCAAATAGATCTCACAATATTGGATGACGAGACTTGATTAACTTCCCCGACTTCTGGCATCTTCCAGCGATGTGGAGGTGTTAACATGCCGCTGTACGACGCCACGCTGGTCATTCATGAGGGAATGCTGACTTTTCCTGGAGATCCGCCGTTTTCAATCGAGACGGTTTTTGATTGCCGAAAGGGTGACCCCTTCAACCTGGCTCTCATGAAAGTGGGAACTCATCTCGGCACCCACGTTGATCCGCCCGCTCACTATGTCGAAGGGGGCGCTACGGTAGATGAGATCCCGCTTGAAGTGATGGTAGGTCCGGGCGTGATCCTGGATATGCAAGGCCGCCAGAGCGTGGACCGGCAGGCCTTGGAAGAGTCCTGGATCGGAGACTACCCGCGTATACTGCTCAAGACCGACAACAGCCCCAAACTGCTTGAGAGCGGCTTCCGCACAGATTACGTCTCTCTCACCGAAGACGGGGCACGCTTCCTCGTAACCAAAGGGGTGAAGCTCGTCGGCATCGACTACCTGTCCATCGAAAAGTACATGCATCCAGGCGCTCCCGTTCACCACATCCTCATTTCCGCTGGCATCCTGATTGTTGAGGGTCTCTCCTTGTCGGACGCGCCGCCAGGTCCGTGTCGGATTTACTGCCTGCCGATGAAAATCAAGGGAGGCGACGGAGCCCCCGCGCGAGTGCTAATTGAAACTCCTTAGTGCAGTGTCTTCATGATAGCTTTACAGCAGTTACAGGCATGCGTAATTGCGGCGACACTAATACCTATATTGTGTTGATACGTCAGGTGCTTTTTCTTACCACTGCTTCATCGTTTGTAGCTCTAGCGGGTTGGTCCCCAGCTATCTCCACCATGGCACGCAGCGTGGTGTTCAGCCGATGAGAGCTATTTTGATTCCGCGGGACCTGAACATGAACACTTGGAAATCCGCTGGAAGCCGCTGCCGCAAGAAAACGGTGTTTTGTCCCCGGAAATCCCAATTCGCTCGCTGAGAAATCGTTTCTAATCGGGTCTGGTGAAGCCGGGTTTGCGGTGGAAGAGTTCTCTGAAGGAGATGTGTTTCTTCGGGTGTGTGTCCGTGGCATCGTGGGCAGCGGAGCGTGTCGGCAACAGTTGCAGATGAGATTGTCCGCGGCTCTGTGAAGTGTGGGGAGGCAGGACAAAAAAATATGCTTGACAGATCAGTCTCACGCGTCGATGCTTAAAGAAGGGGAGGATTCAAGCCGGAATTATTAATTTGAGACAGAATTGATCAATTTGGTTTAGCACGGTTAATGATTACAAACAGAGGGTTGTCTTTTGTTGGCAAGCTCATATCTTCAATGCTTTTTCGTTATCCGCGGTGACAATTTTGCCTCAGTTGAGTCTCACAATGTGGCTACCTGTTAGGGGTCAAGGGAACCAGCGAGCGACCGGTTATTGGTCCAAAGACCCCCGAAACGGCAAGACCGCCGCATAATTCCGGCCGAGGCTGGAAAGGAGACCCTCCATGCGCCGTATACTCAAATCACTTGCGGTTCTACTGTTCAGCGTGGCGCTGGCCCAATCTGCTGTCGGAGAGGAAGTTCAAATCCCTTCCACGTGGAAATGGCTCCTGAAAATCACGGGCATTTCATCAGGGGCCGAATCCATGCACGACCCAATTGTCGATGTCAAGTTCTCAACAGGCGAGATCTGGATTGTGCAGGTGTCCAACAAGAAGAAGCAGAAGCTGACCGCGGGTGACGCATACCGAACCCCGATTTTTCAATCGGACGGGTCAGGCGTAATAGCTCTTCGACAAGAAGAAGTCTTACGTATACCTCTCAAATACAATGCTCAACGGCAAGAATACGAAGCCGGACCACTACACGTGCTCGGGGTTATACCGGGTGTAACTAAGATCGTTGGGTATAATGAGGAGCATCCAGATGAGATCCTGTATTGCACCGCTGAGTCTCCTCACTCGGGTGTCCCGAAAACGATCGGTTTTTTTTCTGTGAGCAGAGGTACGGTCACTAAATCACTTCCCGCGGGTGACAGCTTACTCGATGACGACAACATGACGCTGATGGGTGAGCACTTGATGTGGTGGACACGCGTTTATGGGGACACCGTGGTGGACGTGGGGTTCAGCTCCAAGGAGCTCGGAGAGAATCCTGCGGAGGAGGACCCGGTGGACGTCTTTTACGGGAGGTATCCTCAGGATAGGGAGAGAGGAACGCTGCAGAACTTAAGTAATTGCGTCGGTGACATTTGTGGCCAGCCCTCACTTTCTCATGACAAACAACAGGTTGTCTTTATTAGGCAGTTGCGCCGGTGACCCTCCGCCCACGGATCTTCACTATTCGCTCTCACCGCTAAATAGAGCGTCAATTCCGGAGGATCAATGGAAGACGTGTCCACACAAGTTCATGAGCGACTCAAAAACCTACTTTCTGACTGGAAATCTGCAAGCGCAATCGGAGTAGCTGTCCTGTACGTTCTGGGATACTTGTCCCTCCGATTTCACATGACTGCCATCGGCATCAGCACGGAACTCGCTTTGCTGGATGAGCGGTATCTGTTCGCCGGGGCGCGGGTGCTCATATACTTAGGCTTGAGCACTTGTGTTTCTGGTGTTTGTCGCAATATTGCTCGTCCCACTAGCATATTTTCTCAGGTTCATATTTTCTCGGGCGATGCCGTCACAATCCGCATGGAGAGGACCAGGCGGAGTCTTAAGTCCCAGGACAATAGCTCTCCTTGGGCTCATTGTATCCATTGCCATGATTCAGTTCGTGATGGTGAAGTCATTTGACGTACACGACGTCTTACTTGATGGAAATCTGACCTCACCTAGTTGGCTGCAATACCTGATGCTCACCGACATCACAGGAGAACGGACCCTTTTTTTTGCGGGCCTGTTGCTTACGGTTGGGTTTTCCGCTGGTTGCTGGATTTACGGTCAAAGACTGCTCATTGAGGACTCTCTCACCAGTGCACTTTACCACGTATTAATCTATTTAGTTTTCGTTCAGGCCCTGCTAATTCCGGCCAATCACGGCATTCTCGTTGCGGATAAGATAATCCCGAGAGTGGAGGTGCCCCAGGGAATCGATGATCCTGGAAGGAGCAAGATCGCATGGCTCATCTGGGAAGGCAAGGAGTCCATAACGTTCCTTGTGTGGGACGTCAAGTCCGCCTCTCCCCCTCAACTGTACGCTGACCACTCTCCTCCGAAAAGATGTCAAGGCAGTCATCGTGAAAGGCTACGATCACTGCTACCGCGTGTTGTGCACTGAAGAAGGCCAAAAGGCCGCTGTGGGGAGAGTTTTGGAGCAACGCCCTGTGGTTCCGAATCGGCCATAAGCGTTTCCGACGAAAACCGTTTTGCGGAACTTCTAATCGGGGCATATAATACCAATATTGTGTTGACCTGTCAGGTGCTTTTTCTTACCACTGGTTCATCGTTTGTAGCGTAAGCAGGTAGGTCCCCAGCTATCTCCACCATGTCACGCAGCGTAGTGTTCAGTCGATGGGACCTATTTTGATTCGGCGGGACCTGAACATTGAACACCGGGAAATCCACCAAAAGCCGCTGCCGCAAAAAAACGGTATTATGTCCCCGGAAATCTGCAAAGAGAACGCGCATCCCTGAATTCTCTGCAGTAGGGTCTAGCAATACGGTGTCTCAGAAAGAGGGGTTGCGCTGGAGGAGAGACGAATAACCCGCATGAATGGACCAGAGGATGGGTGACACAAAAGAAGCCAAAAAAACAACGTGGGAGTCTTTGCGATCAACCGTGATTACAGCCGTCTGCCTGTTCATCGTGGACGCGATTGTGTTCGGTTGGTTCGTCATCGCCGTGTCTGCGTCAATCGCGCTCGCCCTCTGGCTGATCCCGAGGACTTTGCTGGATTTCATCCGCGGCAACGTTCTTATGGTCAGAGGTCTGAAGACAGGGACCTACTTGTGCATGGTGGCTGCAACCTTCGCTGCCTATGCAGGAAACAGCTATCTGGCCAAGGCCAGAGCAGATACCGTCATCGCCGGGGTGGACCAATTCAAGGCCGATCATCATCGCTATCCCGAGTCATTAACAGAGTTGGTTCCAAAGTATATGAGTTCGGTTCCAAGAGCCAAATACACCGTGATGTATGGTGAGTTCATCTTTTTTAGGGACGTGCCCAGCTTGATGTACTACGGATTTCCACCATTCTACCGACGAGTTTACCGCTTCGACTCTAAAAACTGGATGGTTCTTGACTGAATCCCAGACTCGCTGCACCGTAGGTCCATCTCAATCCCGAGCACGACATAAATCTGAAATCTGGGGACACCATTCTTAATTCTCAGTGGTGTCATTTGCCGTTAGAAGCTGCTACCGAAAATTGGATTATGAACGTCGGCGCCACACATGATCCCTCGCTAGAGGAGCTTCGCGCCCCACACGGTCAGGAAAATAAGGATGGTGTCCTCGGAACTATACATTCCGCGGGACCTCAACATTGAACACCGGGAAATCCACTAAAAGCCGCTGCCGCAAAAAAACGGTATTATGTCCCTTGGAATCCCAAGGACAAGGAAAGGTGTCCATATTGTATGTCGGCGGTCACTTCACGGTAGCTGGTAGAAATTCGAATGGCTGAGCCGGTTCGAACTTGCTTGCAGTGCTGCCGGAATAGGTCTCGCCACCGGTCAGAGTGAGCTTCTTGACCGGCACACCTTCCTTCAAATCCAGTTCCGCCAACGGCACCCAAAACGTTGTGGGGCTCGTAGCGGAATCATAGTAGTAAACCTTGTTCTTATGGTCGGAGACTGTGCGCCAGTAGGTCGACGCAATGTTCGGCTGCCCCGGTGTGGTAATGCCCAGAGGTACGGAGACGCCACGAATCACGCCAAAGACGCTAGCCACAGCCTGAAACATATCGGCTGTCTTGGGGATGGCGTTGATGTAAAACGACGCACGAGCGAAACGATCCGATGCTCGGATGGTGCCCGGCAGGAAGATCATCCCGCCAATCTGCTCCCAGTACTTGTTCAGGGCGAGCTGCTCGTCAAACACGGGCGAGTTGGTCATCACCTGATAGTTTTTGCCGTGATGAACGACTAGTTTGCCACCGATGTATTCGAAAATGGCCGAGTCGCCGGTAGGATCCGAAACCGCTAGATGTCCCGCCGCCCGCTTACCACCGGGCAGAGTCGGTGCAATCACTACGAAGGGATCATCGCGCAAGGCGTTCACGGTTTCGGTCACGGAGGCATAGTTGTCGAGTACATACTGCGCCCATGCGGCAATCGACATGGTCGGTCGCTTGCCGTCCGGCTTGCCGTACTCAGATTCTGTGAGATAGAGAACGTTGGCGACCAGCCCCTTCTCGTTCATTCCGTCGACCGAGCTGACGCCATAGAAAGAGCAAACCACGCTGCCGTACTTCGAGACCCACTTGATCGAGGTTGGACCGGATGCGCCATCGCGCTTCATGCCGCGTGGAAACGCCCAGAGGTCGGTACCCGTGGTTTCCGCCCAGTCCATCGACCGCGCAGTGATGATCGTACCGTCCGGGCCAAGGTAGACCGCGCGGGTGCAGGCATCCGCCTGCTGCATCGGGGCAAGCGCCAGGGTCAGGGCGATCAGTGCCCCACACAGAGCCTCCTTAATAGCCTTGGGGTTCATTGCTCATTTCCTTTCTCGCTTTTTGGGTGGGATGACCAGTCGCGTAACGCCAAACGAGTTACTATTTCGTTCCGTATGAGCCGGAATTATGTTGCGGTCCTGCCATTTGTCTGGTCTTCGGTGCGCGAACCGTTGCGGGATGGTGCCTTGGGCCCCGAAAAGCCACCTTGGGGTCCCTCCCCCCACAAGACCTGACAGATACAAGATGGTCGTCACGTTGCTAAAAAAGCCTGTATATTCCTATTTCTAACTGTACCTCGTCGAACGCACCCGGTCAAGAACGATCTTGCACGTGGTCCCTTACCCGAACACAGCTTGGTGGTATCGCGTAATCGGGGCACATGATACCCATATAGTTTTGACATGTCAGGTGCTTTTTCTTACCACTGCTCTATCATTTGTAGATCGAGCAGGTTGGTCCCCAGCTATCTCCACCATGGCACCCAGCGTGGTGTTCAGTCGATGGGGCCGATTTTCATTTCGCGGGACCTGAACATTGAACACCGGGAAATCCACTGGAAGCCGCTGCTCCAAAAAAAGAATGTCCCCCTAAATCCCCCGAAATCCGAGGAAGATTGAGCTTGACCCAGCCCGGGCGGCGAGGTACGCTCTGAAAGGGGAAAATACAAGCTTTTTTATCAACGTGACGACGGTTTTGCCTCTGTCAGGTCGCGTGGGACTCCCCACGGAGACCTTCTTGGGGTCAGCGGGACGACCTCTCTGCCGCTCAAGGGTGGGTCCCGAGACAGTTAAAATGGCAAGACCGCCGCATAATTCCGGATTGTATCTGTCGGGCCTTGTGGGAGGAGATAGGGGGCCTTTTCGAGGTCAAAGGAACCATCTCGCACCCCTCACGGGCACCAAGATGCCCAGAAGGTCCACACGAGTAAGACGTCGAAGTCGACCGAGGATTCTGGTAAAGTGGTAGACACGCCGCGTACTACTGAATAGAGCGCAATAGGCGATTCGAGGATTATCGGCATGGGGTTTGTGGCGACAGAGTTGCTTCCCTCGGTGGGCACCGAGGATGCGTTGGGTATCGGGTGAAAGGCTGAGCCTTGGAGCACGGCCTCTCGTGAGAGGAGCCCATCATGCAGGACACCGATCTTTTTCAGATAGCACTGGGGTTGGTTCCACCGTGGTTCGTGGAGCGCTCAGCGCTCGATCCTGAGCAGAAACGGCTCGACATCTATATCAACTTTTCGAGAGGCGGTGAATTCCCGTGTCCGGAGTGCGGACGCCCGGATTGTAAGGCCCACGACACCTTGGACCACGTCTGGCGACACCTTAATCTTTTCCAGCATGTTACTTACCTCCACGTTCGCGTCCCTCGGGTAGACTGTCCAGATTGCGGGGTAAAACAGGTCCCGGTGCCGTGGGCCCGAGCAGGGAGTGGGTTCACTCTGCTGCTTGAGGCTTCCGCTCTGGCCATGACTAGAGACACCCCGATAAAGCTGGTAGCACGACTGACCCAGGCCAAGGTAACCTTCTGGAACCTGTATGCCCGATTCAGGGAGCAATTAGCGGAGTTCCTGAAACGGCAGAACTTCTCGGTCGCGCTGAGCCGGCTCCAACCAGTGACCGAAGCGGCTCGGACTATCAAGCGTCGCTGGGATGGTGTCTTCCGCAGGTCTGAGCCGGGCATCATTAACTGGCTGCTCAATAGCATCTACGGCCTGATACAAGCCGCCAAGCCAAAGGCCAGAGCCTATGGTGGGGCCATCAAGAATTTCGTCACCAATGCATACAGCACCGCCAGACGCACGATCTCTGGGCTTCCCAGACATGAGAGAGGGAAACTATCAGGACCGGGTGGACCCGAGAAAGTGCGGACCGGGCTTAGAGCAAATGTATTTCGTTTCAGTGCTCGGAGGATTCTATGGGCCTTGGCTCTTCTGTCCAGCCTGGCGGTCGTTCTTGCTTTGGGCGCGTATCTTGCGATTGCACCCGGAGTGCCGGAGTCTGTTGACCTGAAATCGTATCAGCCGAAATCGGCTTCGGTCTTTTACACCAAAGATGGGTCCGTCTTGGGCTGGTTTTATAACGAGCGAAGATTTCCCGTGGCATTAGACGCCGTGCCCAAGCACGTAACGGAGGCTATTATCGCAGCGGAGGACACACGCTTCCTCAGCCACTCAGGCATTGACCCACGGGGAATGATGCGTGCTGCAATTAAGAACTTTTGGACGGGGACTTACGCCCAGGGCGGCAGTACCATTACTCAACAGGTGGCTCGAAACGTTCAATTGACGAGAGAGAAAAAGATCTTGCGCAAATTGCGGGAAATGTTACTGGCAGTGAGAATGGAGCGTTCCAACTCCAAAGCTCAGATCTTGGAGGCGTACCTTAATGAAATTTACCTCGGTCGAGGGGCTTATGGAATTGAGGCAGCGGCTCAGTCCTATTTCGGGAAAAGGACCGCGGATCTCACCATCAGTGAAGCAGCATACCTAGCCGGACTGATATCAAATCCTTCCAAGTATGGACCCGATCATATCGACAACGCGCAAGCGCGAAAAGAATACACCCTGCATGCTATGCTTAAGTTGCACAATATTTCTCCGGATGAGTACAAGAAGGCATCTCAAGAAAAGCTCAACTTCTTACCCAATGTCCCCATCTACGGCACCAAGGAGTCCTATTTCACCGAGGCAGTCCGCCGGTACATCATTTCAAAATATGGTGAGAAAGCCCTCTATCAGGAAGGTTTTCGTGTTTGGACCACCCTGGATACCGACCTTCAGGCCAAAGCCCAAGAAGCGCTCTCGAACGGCGTGCGTGCCTGGGAAGAGCGAGAAGGTCGCCCTGCCGGCTTGGTGAAGAGACTTACGCCGGCAGAGGCCCAGAATATGAAATCAGGCGCACCGGAGACCAATCTAAAGCCGGGAGCTTCCGTGCAAGCTGTGGTTGTTGCGGGTAGCAAGATTAAGGGGACCGGCAGGAACGCCCAGCGTTTGCACGAGCTCACCGTTATGCTTAATGGCGGACAGATCTACGGAGTCTCGGCGGAGAGCAAAATCGCTTATCGCAAGAATGACTTGCTCACATTTGGAGTTAAAGAAGGGCCGGAAGGCCAAACACTTTTGGAACACGACAGCCTTCCGCCTGTTCAAGGTGCCTTGGTGTCCATCGAAAACAACACGGGTTACATCAGAGCACTCGTAGGCGGGACGGGAAGTGATAGATCAGGATTTAACAGGGCATCGCAGGCAGTTCGCCAACTCGGCAGCGCCTTCAAGCCTGTGGTCTATTCGGCAGCCCTCGAATGGGGAAAATACGATCCTCGTACAGTGATTGTCGACGAACCCATAGCAGTGAAGACTGGCGCGGGTAACCCGGATTGGATTCCCGAAAACCCGGACGGGCGCTATCAAGGCCCGCTAAGTCTTGAAAAGGCATTGGTGCAATCGCGAAACATCCCCGCTGTGAAAGTCATGATGGATTTGGGGCCCGAAGCGATAATCCAAATGGCTCGCAACATGGGGATCAAATCACCGGTTCGGGAAACTTTGTCGTCCGCATTGGGCGCTTCTGAAGCTACTCCGTTGGAAATGACAGCCGCATTTTCCGTGTTCCCCAACCTGGGGGTGAGAGTTACACCGGTCTTGGTCCTGAAGATCACCGACGGGGCGGGAAATGTGCTTGAGGACAATACCATGACGCCTCTGGATGTTGCCGAACGTGCACGAAGGGACATTGAGCGTGGCATCTGTGTTCCTGCTCCAAAGTCGGTGGAATTGGAGCAAAAACAGGCTCAACGGCTGGTGGGTATTACCTCTGAACCGCAATCCGCTTGCAGGAACTCGGAGACGGATCGCGAGAATCTGCAGCGAGTGCTGAGCCCCCAAACGGCTTATCTCATGGTATCTATGCTCAGAGGAGTGACCATATCAGGAACGGCATCGCTTGTGAAGAAAATGGGCCGCACGGACCTTGCGGGAAAAACCGGGTCCACGAACGATTATACCGATGCATGGTTCATCGGTTTTAATCCGACTTATACGACAGGAGTCTGGATCGGTCATGATACCCGAACTACGTTGGGGAAGAAAGAATTCGGCGGAAAAGCAGCTCTGCCCGTGTGGATAGAATATATGGCATATGCCTTGCGTAATGAGAGCCCGAGAAGCTGGTCGCCTCCGTCGGGAATCGAATTTGCCGGTTATCGGCAGCCGGGAAAGACCTCCCCTGAGAAATTGCTCACCGCTTCGCCGCATTTTGCTCCGGGCAAGCAACTCAAGCCAGTAAGTCCGGTTGATGTGGTTCCAGCCCTGTCTGATGGAGGTCCGGATAGCGACTCGATGTGGTGGGGCCCCGCCACTTATGGAGCATTCTCTTACGACGGTGCTCTGCGGGTGCTCTCGCCGAGGGGAAAGACACTCGGAATTGCAGCGTATACTCAGGACGAAAAAGGAAACTTGGCGCTGCAACAAATCTCTCCCGGACGCGGCTTCAGGCCGGAGGGATTTGGGCTGGACCCATAGGCGAAATCCTGCGAAACCCTTGTACAGCATGGTCTGCCTCCAAAAAAGAAGAGCCCGACCGATCGAAGACCAGCCGGGCACTTGAAGTTCTTCTCATCATGTCAATCCATACTTAATTCTCAACGCCGTCATTCCCCGTTAGAAACTGCTGCTGAAACTCGGAGTATGAACGTCGGCCTCAAACATGATCCGCCGCTAGAGGGGCTTCGCGCCGCACACGGTCAGGAAAATAAGTATGGTTCCCTTTAATGCTGAATTCGCCCCGGTTCCATGACTTGTTGGGTTGCGTGCCGCCCATTCAACACACTTACTCCCCATCGCGCTCTTTGATCTTGTTGAGCATCTCCTGTAGCTCTTTTGCCCGAGCAGTAGTCATGTCGGCGAGGCAGAAATTGTATTCGAAAGTGACCGCACTGCCCCCACCACTGAATTCACTCACGTAATCACAGTTTGCATCCCTATACTTGATCCACGCCTGCTGGGCTGTCCGCAACTTCGCCTCCCACTTCTTATCACCCAGTCGTGACACGAGCTGCCGATAGGCTTTGTTCAACTCGGCATCCGCTTCGGCCAACTTCTTTAGGCTACATTCAACCAAGTCAACGGTGACGCCACTTTCAGTCGCTTTTTCACAGGGATCCTTTTTCACCCCTTCTTGCGCGAAGCTACTCAAAGCGAGGAAGAAACTCACGATTATCAAAGTGCTTAATGTAAGAGGTTTCACCACTTGCCTCCTATATTTCAAGCTATCTGTGGCATTCTGGGGACACCATACCTAATTCTCAGTGTTGTCATACGCCGTTAGCAACTGGTACCGAAACTGGGAGTATAAACATCGGCGACAAACATAATTCCCTGCTATAGTGTCCGATATTGAGAATTGCGTCAAAATCACCCTCCCCTAACCCCTCCCGTCAAGGGAGGGGGACGAGAAAACCCTCTCCCCTGGCGGGAGAGGGAAGGGAGAGGGGGAAATTCAAAAGACCTGATGAGGCGTGATCTGCAATGCAGTTCACTATAGAAGCGCTTCGTTCCGCACACGGTCAGGCAAACAGGTACGGTGTCCCCGGAATCAAAATTGTCGGTGCCGTCACTTGTAACGCGAGTGACATTCCTTTCGCATCCGATTCAGGGCCTCAGCAGCAGCCTTTGCAGCCTCCAGATGTCGTTTTTCGACCGCTTCCAGGAGTTCCTGACACTTACCTTGGAATGAGGGAAAATGTTCTTTGCCCTGATCTAGCATCGTGACCATTAGCGCTGCATCCTCGCACCAGCTAGCAACCGAATCCAGCGTGGGAAGCCGTCCGTCATCCATCGTATTTAGCATGGCCTTGAATGACTTGGACATCCTTTTCTTGAGGGTTTTCGCAGATGAATCCACTTTTCTGACTCCTTTGAGAGCCCATCCTTCGGGTTTTTCTTAAGCCATAACCCTTTATGATCTTTCAGTGGGAAGGATGGAACAATATGATCCCGCATGCCGTTCTCTTCTTGGCTTACGTTCAATTAGCTTGAAGAGTTCTTGGTGAAGTAAACGCTCTTTTTATTACTTCTTTATGAATCCAAAGTAGAAGGAAATCAGAAATAATGCGAAGTGTATGAAGCCACGCACTCCCAAGAACTCCGGGGTCATCGTGAGTCCAAAGATAGGAACACTGATGTTATACCACGAAAGATACCAGCTCGCTCCAGCCGTGACAAAGAACGCGCCGGAGAGAAACTTACAAACATCCTTCCAGTTGATTCTCATAATTAAGGCGTACCATAAGGTGGACTGCCCTGTCCATCTGAATTCACCCCTGGCTCCCAAGGAGGGAACGTCGGCAAATCATAGGAGTTTTTGGGGAGGGGTCCGGGGAGGCCCTTTTTGCAAAAAGGCCTCCCCGGTTGCTCTTCAGACCTGCTTGAATGTTTTTAGGTAGCGCCTTGTAAGCTCCTGGTAGATCGCGAGGCCTTCCGCAATTCGTTTGAGATGCTCGGGACCGGCCGCCTTAATCACCCTTGCCGGCGACCCCACTGCTACGCTTCCAGGCGGAATTTCGGTCCCGAAATCAATGAAGCTTCCAGCTCCAATAATGCAGTGAGAATTGATCTTGACACCGTCGCCAACGACAGAGCCCATTCCAACGAGCACGTTTGAATGGATCTCGCATCCATGGAGAATGCACCCATGTCCTACGTGAGTATCCGGATGGACAATTGTTGCTTTGTCGGGAAATGTGTGGACAACACAATTCTCCTGGATATTTGAGCCCTTTCCGATCTTCACGGAGCCGATATCACCTCGGAGTACCGCGCCTGCGCCAATGTAGCATCCGGCTTCGATCATCACGTCTCCAATAAGCACGGCCAGTGGATGCACAAAGGCTTCGGAGTCTACCCAAGGCCTTTTTCCTTCAAATTCGTACAGGGGCATGCACATACCTCGATGTTTGCCCGCGGCGAGAGCAGGGGAGCCAAAATGTTCGCTCTTCTTCGCCTCTCCCGGTTCCGAAATCATCCCAGTCAGATGAGCCAATTACCCTGGGAGGCACCACAATATCCATTAATGTCTTGAAAGACAAACCTTCAATGCATGAACCGCCGGGGGTATGAATTCTGCAAATTCTGGGGCGAATTCTGGGGGGATACCATATTTAATTCTCAGTGCCGTTATTCCCCGTTAGAAGCTGCTACCGAATCTGGGAGTATGAACGTCGGAGACTCGGATCATTCCCTCGCAGAGAATTTTCTCGCCGCCTACGGTCAGGAAAATAAGTATGGCGTGACGGGAATCCCTAGAATCCCGGAATCCAGCCAAATCAAGAGGCTGGAAATAGGCGGGCAATTACTCACTGGCCGAAAGGATGAACGCATCAGACGGGGACAGTTACGATCCGGTGGTAAAGGAGCGTGCTACTTGCCCTTGTGCTTTCCCTTGATTCCCTCAGTGTTTCTGTCAAATTCTACCCAGAACTTCCGATCACATTCCTGCATGCAATCGTCATAATTGCCCTGCATCATAGGAATGAGTTTCCCTTCGTGCGGGACCTGTCCGAAATTATAACGCCATGGCAATCCTCTGCAGTCCCCATAGCATTCCTCAATGTCAAAATCCGCGTATCCTGCGCTAGGCAGCAAAAGGGCCGCGAAGACCAATCCTATGACCAAACGTTTTGTCATGAAGGACCTCTATTGCCTATGATAACCGTTGCAGGAATTATACGCCATAGTACCAATATCGTATTGACATATCAGGTGTTTTTTCTCACCGCTGCTTCATCGTTTGTAGCTCAAGCAGGTACGTCCCCAGCTTTCTCCACCGTGGCACGCAGCGTGGTGTTCAGTCGATGGGACCTATTTTCATTCCGCGGGACCTGAACATTGAACACCGGGAAGTCCACCGGAAGCCTCTGCCCAAAAAAGTATTATGTTCCCCGAAAACTAGGCGTTTTGATTATATGCCCCTTCGGGTTGACAAACTGGAGCGGCTCCGCTCTAATTATCAAAAGTCACAAAACGGACTGACTTCCGTCAATTCTTCAAACCGTGGATGGCAAGCATTCGGCCGAAGAGATTTAATAAACTCGCGAGTGGCAGTCCCCGTGCTAAATAAGACCGTGTCTTTTTGGCTCGGGCAATTTGCGGGCTAGCACGTCATGCCGTGCTTCTGACAACGTAAAACGAGCAGTCTCACTCGTGAAATATCTCTCGTCGGTGTGATCACTCGCGATGCGGCCAAGTTCCTAGAACTGGCCTCTCTTTTCGATTCGAGCGAGCAGGCTATCCGTCAAAGCAGGTTCAATCGCCTAAACAAGGAGAAAGAAATATGTTGGTAAATGACTGGATGAACTCACCTGTAGTTACCGTTAATACCAATGAAACCTTGCAGAAGGCCGCCAGTCTCATGGCCGACAAGAAAATTGGAATGTTACCGGTCCTGGACGAGGGACAACTTGTGGGAATTGTAACTGATCGGGATCTGAAAAGGGCTGCGCCATCCTCCATCGAGTTTCTGGAGGTAAAGGAGTTGGTCTGTCGTCTAGCCCAAGTCAGAATTGAACACATCATGACCCCCAATCCAATAACGCTGCTGCCAGACACCACCCTGGAGGAAGCGGCTCAGGTCCTGCGAAAACACAACATCTCGGGTTGCCCTGTTCTAGATCACGAAGGGCAGCTGGCGGGCATAATCACTAAGAACGACATTTTCACGGCCCTGACCACGGTCATGGGGCTTCCCGACAGAGGATTGCTGTTTGGCTTCATGCTGGAAGATCGGCACGGCTCCATCAAGGAAGTTACTGACATTATTGGTCAATTCCATTGCCGACTGATCAGCATCCTGACCACGTATGAGAAAGCCCCCACTGGCTACCGCTACGTCCACGTGAGAAACGTTTAACATTGCCAGAGAAAAGCTCCCTCTGCTGAAAGAAGAGTTGGGGCGCAAGGCCAAGATACTCTATATGGTAGATCTCAGGGCCAAGACACGCGAGACTTATGCCAGTTATTGATGGTGGCGTGCGTCAGCCCAGAGCCTTGTGGTTTGGCAGCGGAGAACAGCCATAAACCAGCAGCAGTCCCGCTCTTGGAGCTAGTCAATTTGACGCCGTCCTGCCCGCTGAGACTCAGACCTGTCACTCGGCTTTCAGCTTGGTTGGATCTCCACTGGGCAGCCCCAATTCTCGTGCCATCAGCACGCTGCGCAGCGGCATTCCAGAGCGAGCTCTTGGCAGCTCTTCCATGAAGACGACCCCGGACAGCGGGACTTCCTGCGTGAGATTGGTACGGATGAACTTCTCGATCTCGATGCTCAGTTTCTTGGAGGCATGAAAAGGCTCTCTGAGCCTCACAAAGACTTTAAAGCTCGCCTTTTCGTCCGGGGCTTTCACTGCAATTACCGCGGACTCGGCTACCGCCTGGTGACCGGTCAGGATTTGTTCCAATTCGTATGGACCGGTATCTTTCATCCCCACCTTGATCAGGTCGTCGTTCCGACCGTCGTAGAAATAGTAGCCTTCTTCGTCTTTTGTGACCATATCTCCGGTGAGAAACCATCCTTGAAGTCGAAAGTGCTGCTTGTAGCGTGACTCGTCTTCCCACAGTCCCACCATGAGGGACGGCCACGGACATTTCAGGGCAAGTTCACCCATTGTAAACTCCGGGAGCGCCTCTCCTTCATCATTAACGACGGATGCCTCGATCCCGGGAACAGGTCGCCCCATGCTCACCGCCTTGACGCTTGTCGAGGGGAAGTTCGCGATGCAAATCATCCCTGTCTCGGTCATCCACCATGTATCGTGAGGAGTGAGATTCAAATTCTGTCTGGTCCAATATAGCTGCTCCGGACTCAGGACTTCTCCCACCGTGGAAATGTGCCGAAGGCTGGTTAGGTCTGTACCTTCGCGGGAGATCCTCACCGGCCTCCATGAGTCTTCTTATGGTCCGGGGCGTGGTATACCATACTGAAACCCTGTGCTTTTCCAGTGTCCTGTACCATGTCGAAGCAGACAAAGGGTCTCCCTGCACGATGGACGTGATGCCGCATAACCATGGCGCAAACGCTCCGTAAACGATGCCGGTCACCCACCCCGGTTCCCCTGAGTCAGTCCAGAGTATGGTGCTGTCTGTCACGTCGAGAACGTACCGTGCTGTCACGAGATGCCCAACCATCGCTCTGTGGGCATGGACAACGGCCTTTGGGGGCCATACCGTCCCCGATGTGGTGTATATCATGTATAAAGGGGTATCATCCCTGACCCATCTGATGGTTCGCCTCTTGGGCAGCTCCTTCAACTCATCTTGTACAACGACCTCGCCGGTGAAGAGATCGAGCTTGCCCCCTGACGTAAGAAACACATGCTCAACGCAATCCATGGCTTGCAAGGGCAGGCCTTCAGCCAATGCCGGATGGGTAATGATCCCCCTCGGTCTGGCGCTACGAATACGAGCATCGATTTCATCGAAGCTGGAAGAGGGAAAAAGAAACGCAGAATATCGCGCCTAGGCGCGCGCAGGCCAGAATTGCGAAATAGACCTCGGGACAAGGGGGGAGAAATACAAACACCCTGTCACCTAGGGTAATACCATATTCGATCAGGAGATTAGCCCACTGGCACGATATTGAGCTCAAATCCCCGTAGGTAAAATGCTGGACCTTGCCGCCTTTTTCGAAGATCAAGGCCTTGCGGTTGCGCCGAGTCTCATCATCTGCCCAGCGGTCCACTGCCTCATGAACTATATTTAATTTGCCGGTTCGATGCCAGGTGAACTCCTGGTATGATTCCTCCCAGGTAAAACGCTGGTGAGTCTCCGTGTACGATTTGAGATTGGCATCCGGGTTTTCCGCTGGTATTTTAGCTTTGATCATGGCTCCCTCCTCAGCTTTTCAGACCCAAACACCGAACTTGCTGTGTATGCGCCGGACTGCTTCAAAGAGCTGCTGAATTTTCGGGGACATGGGCAGCTCCGGCATCTCGATGGCTTCGTCTTTGATCAACGCAAAGAGCACTTCCTTTACGCACGCTGGCAAAGCGGTTACGTCATAACCTCCCTCCAGGGCCAGTAGAATGGGAGGATCGTTTACGGTCTTGCCCAATCCCACAAGAAGTTGAGCGAGGTTTCCGAAGCAGGCCTGGGTGAGGCCCGTGCCGCCCATGGAATCCATGTGGTGACCATCAAACCCCGCTGCCACAATAACCAATTCGGGCCTGTATCTCCTCATCACCGGCTCAAGGATGCTCCGGTAGAGCGCCACGAAATCTCCATCTTCGATGTCCCTGGGTAACTCCACGTTGATGGTGTACCCCGTCCCTTCACCTTCACCGGTTTCGTTGGAATGCCCCGTCCACGGAAACCATCCCAAGACATGGGAAGAGAAATAGAGGACTTCTTTCTTTTCATAGAATAATTGCTGAATTCCATTGCCGTGGTGAATATCCCAATCCACAATAAGTATTCGTTCCAGCCCGTGGCGACTCAGAGCGTATTGGGCTGCAACGCCGAGGTTGTTGAAAACGCAGAAGCCGCTTGCTCGGTTGGGCAGCGCATGGTGGCCCGGAGGGCGCACCAGAGCAAAGCAGGCATCGCAGCGACCCGAGAGTATGGTCTGTAGCCCTTTGATACATCCTCCCACGGCCAAGTACGCGGACAAATAGGATTGCGAGTTTACCGGGGTATCAGCGGCCAGATAAGTGAACCTCCTCTCCGCTGTCCTCAGGACGCTACTTATGTAATTGGGGGCATGGACGAGCTCCAAATCTTCCAGTGTCGCCAGCTCAGGGTGGATGGTTGCCACGGTGTCGCCGAACTCCCTGTCCAGCATCTCGTAGATCGCACGGAGGCGGTCCGGATGGTCGGGGTGCACGAGTCCCGGCTGGTGCAACAGGTATCTGTCGTCGCGGACAATGCCCACCTTAGGTGACATTTCGGTGATCTCCGGTTGCCCCTTCCTTCGGAAGAAGGAGCGATCCACATCAAATCACGGGGGAAAAGAAAAGCCTCCTCTCAGGCCAGCCCCCCTCGTCAGACAACCTTTATACGGTCTGAAATAAGTCTTTCTATAACCGATGGGTCAGCGAGCGTGGTCACGTCACCTAGGCTTTCCACCACCCCAGATGCTATCTTCTGCAGCAGACGCCGCATGATCTTTCCGCTACGGGTCTTTGGCAAGGCGTCCGCCCATTGGATGGCATCAGGAGCCGCGATGGCTCCGATCTGTTTTCTTACCAGTTTTATCAATTCGCTCTTCAACTGGTCTGTCTTCGGGACTCCCGTGTTCGGTATGACAAAGGCGTAAATCCCCTGACCTTTTATGGGATGCGGGAATCCCACTACTGCAGCTTCTGCCACACTCTGGTGGAGCACAATGGCAGATTCAAGTTCTGCCGTCCCGATTCGATGGCCCGAGACATTTATCACGTCATCTATCCGCCCTGTGATCCAGTAGTAGCCTTCCTGGTCCCTCTTGGCACCATCTCCGGTGAAGTAGAGTCCGGCCTTTTGGACAAAGTAGGTCTTTCTGAATCGTTCGTGATCTCCGAAGATCGTCCTTGCCATTCCAGGCCAGGGCCGCTTAATGAAGAGAGCACCCTCTTGGTCTGGGAACTGGATTTCTTCGCCGGTTTCGGGATCTAGGATCACCGGATCAACTCCGAAGAAGGGGAACGAACAAGAGCCGGGCTTGAGAGGGCCTACGGCAGGCAGCGGCGTAAGCATGTGTCCGCCCGTCTCGGTTTGCCACCACGTGTCGATGATGGGACACCAATTGCGTCCAATGTTTTTGAAGTACCACCTCCATGCCTCAGGATTTATAGGCTCGCCAACGGTGCCCAGGAGCTTGAGAGAGGAGAGGTCATGCTTTGTGACATGGCTAGTCCCCTCTTTGGCAAGGGCACGTATCACCGTGGGAGCAGTGTAAAATTTGTCCACTTGGTATTTGGCGACGATCTGCCAGTAGCGGTCGAAATCGGGATAATTGGGAACGCCCTCGAATAGAACCGCGGTGTACCCATTGATCAGGGGGCCGTATACCGAATAAGTATGACCAGTTATCCAACCTATGTCTGCGGTACACCAGAAGGTCTCTTCTTCCCTCAGATCGAACACCAGTTGTGTGGTCATAGCTGCAAATACCAGATACCCCCCGTGGGTGTGGACTACTCCCTTGGGCATCCCTGTACTGCCGCTGGTGTAGAGAATAAACAGCGGGTCCTCGGCGTCCATGTGCTCCGGCTCCACGTAGGACGGCAGAGAGGGATCCGCCATGGCCTCATGCCACCAGATCTCCTTTTTCCCATCAAGACGGATGTCGGCTTTGCAACGAGAGACGACAATCACAGTCTCGACCTGAGCAAGCTGTTGCAGTGCTTCGTCCACATTTTTCTTGAGAGCAAGTTCTTTGCCCCCCCTGTACCCCCCGTCAACGGTGACCACCACCTTGGCTCCACAATCCTTAATGCGGTTGGCTAGAGATTCGGCGCTGAACCCCCCGAAAACTACACTGTGGACTGCTCCAATTCTTGCGCAAGCCAGCATGGCCACCACAAGCTCGACGACCATGGGCATATAAATGATGACCCTGTCACCTTTCTTGACCTCTCTTGATTTGAGGACCGCAGCGAACTTATTGACTTGTCGGTAAAGATTGAGATAGGTCACCACTCTTGATTCGTCTGGATTATCGCCCTCCCAATAATAGGCCACCCGATTTTTCAGTCTGGGCAGATGTCTGTCGAGGCAGTTGTAGGTCGCGTTGAGCACACCCCCGCCGAACCACTGGATCACGGCCTTGTGGAAATCGTACCGAAGTACTGAATCCCACTGCTTGTACCACGAGAGGTATTTTATAGCCTGCTCAGCCCAAAAATTGTCCGCGTCTTCCAAGGATCTCTTGTAGAGGTCTTCGTACTGTTCCTTGCTGCTTATGTACGCAGACTGCCGGTAATGCGCCAAATGTGCTCCGTACGATTCAATCGCCTTTGTCATCACGGACTCTCCTCAGTGCCCTGCCTAACGTACGCGCTTCACGTTTCATTAGGGTTACGGGTTAGCCCACCAAAAGCAATCCGATGAAACAACATGCGATCAGGCCTGCGTCTCCTGCCCGGCTATGATCTTGGCTTTGAGCGACAAAGCTTTGCTCAACTCAGCCGCCTCATCAGCCTCGATTCCGAACACCCGGACATACGCATGCCTGTATCCTTCCGGAGCTGTGTCGAACGAAGTTAATATACTGGCTATGCGACCACCGTGTCCTCTGATAATGTCGGTCACTTCCTTCAATGACCCCGGCCTGTCTTCCAATTCGAAAGCAAATTGCACTCCTTTTTCCGTGAAACCGCACATGGCGATGAGGGCTCGATACAGATCCGCCCTTGTGATGATCCCAATTACCGCTCCATCAGGGTCTATGACCGGTGCACCAGGGATCTTGTTGTCCAAAAGTACCTTCACCACCTCTTCCATTGTATGATCAGGGCCCACGGAAATGGGGTTAGCATTCATAACATCGCTCACCGTCAAGGAAGAGTCACCCACCATCCATTCCTCAAGATGCTTGAATGGGGAATCCAGGCCTAGAGCCTTCTTCATATCCCGCTCCGAGAGCACTCCAACGAGTTTACCATTCTCTAACACCGGCAAAAAACGAGCCTTGTGGATCCGAAAGCGATGCAACGCTTTCTTGATTGGATCGTTTGCGTCAACGGTTACGACTTCCCTCTTCATCCAGTACCTGACAATCATGGCTCGCCTCCTTTGTACCAGCGTTAACACAAGGCAGCTATGCACACCAACTTTTCCCCGCCCTGTTTCATGCTCGGCCACGTAGCCCCGACTATAGCAGCCTACGCCACAAAACCCTCCTGCCATCAATTCCCACTCATTCGGGGTAAACCAGGCAGACAAGGTCCATGGCAACTGATAACCAAGAGACGGTCAACGAGTGGCGATGTCCAAATAAGACCAACACCTCTTTTCGCGATCCCGCGATTCTTGCCTTCTTTATCGAAAAACCACTCATTAACTTCCTATTTTATTAGACAGATCAGGATGAAAAAAGTGACCCAGACGATGCGTTCCAGTTGCTTCATTGACCTTCGATAGCGGCGGTAAAATTAGTGCCGCAAATGGCTGTTGCTATAAAGCCCTGTAAGGAATTGTGGAGAGCTAATATTACCCATTTCTAAGGGAGTGGATCTTCTTAGACCTCCACAAGATGGTGGTTCGTCATCTCAAACGAAAATAGGGCGACTTTGACAGCATGAGTCAAGAAGAAGCGATGCATTTTTGGCCTGTCCCTCAAAAATGATCCGGCTCCTAAGTTGGGATAGAGTAGGGCGTGGACTAAACGGCCAGGTCACACCGTTCAGACTGGCCATAGCAAATCAGCCGAGAGTAATCGGGGGACATAATACCAATATTGTGTTGACATGTCAGGTGCTTTTTCTTACCACTGCTTTATCGTTTGTAGCTCGAGCAGGTTGGTCCCCAGCTATCTCCACCATGGCACGCAGCGTGGTGTTCAGTCGATGGGACCTATTTTCATTCCGCGGGACCTGAACATTGAACACCGGGAAATCCACTGGAAGCCGCTGCCGCAAAAAAACGGTATTATGTCCCCGGAAATCTGTAGTGTCGCGGGAATTCCAGCACACACCTATCGAAGCACATCAAAGCCCAGCGCAAATTCAATAGCTTTGCGTACCTCTCGCATACGTTTCATTGAAAGATGCCCAATGAATCCACCGATTTTTGCTTTCGTGAACTGTCTGAATATTGTCTAAATTCACCGCACAATCCGTAAACAGCCCATCCGCCTGGGACAGCACCACTTCGGTCGGGATAGAGCGGATCGTGCTTGTGATGGGAGCAATGGTAAGAGATGTCAGAAACGGAATGGCGGAGTTGCGCGTGAGGATGAGAACAGGCCTACGTTTGTCGGGATCTTTGAAAGTGTACCAATAGACATCTCCGTGAGTCACTGCTGCCCCCACGCCTGTTCCGATTCCCAGACGTCAAATTCACCAGGGATTGTCGGATGCTTGGCGTAGCCTTCAGCGTGCTGCCGCTCCAGTTTGGCAATAGCATGCTGTTGCAATGCAAGCTGAAGCGCTGAACGAATGAATGCCGAGCGAGTGGTCTTCAGATCCTGGGTCACCTCGTCTACTTCTTCCAGTAAAGATTCGTCAATTGTCATCTGAATGGTTTTCATGTCCCACCTGGCATGTGGATTATTATCCATAGTCTAATCCACATATAAGGGATGGTCAAGTATCAGCAGGAATTCCCCCCGTTGTTAGGCTCCCATAATTTCGTCCAGCCCCTCGATAACCTGCGCCAATTCTTCCGGCGTTGCCCTTCCTAATCGCTTGCCAATTCTTTCCACGGCCAGAGTCCGGATCTGGCTGATTTTGACCCACGACTTCTTTGGTAGATCCCTGGACCGCAACTCCAGCGTGAGTGGGAAACCCGCACGCTGGGGTTGGCTGGTGATCGCAACCGCGATGACAGTACCGGATCGTTCATTGAAAATATCGTGGCTTAAGATCAGGACGGGACGAAGGCCGGATTGTTCCTGTCCTCGGGTAGGATTTAAATCAGCCCAGCGAATATCGCCTCTTAGTATGCGGGCCATTCCGACAACTCTTCGGACAGACCTTCCTCGGCCAGAGACTTCTCGAAAGCGGGATCAAGCTTGGCACACTCCCGGGCAAGTCGGCCATGTTCAAGCCGCGAGAGCTTCTCCGCAACAGCTTCCTGAATGGCCTGACTCCTATTCGGGAAGACGCGAGCCCTAACGAGCCGATCTAGACGATCAAGCGTGTGCTCATCCAATGAAATTGCAATCTTTGCACGAGCCATATCTTGCTCCTTGGTATGACAATACGTCATACCAATAGGGAGGTCAAGAATATATTGGGGGGAATTCCGTGGACACCTGGGTCAATTCAGGGGCTGCTTGAATCTGTGAGCACAAAATAAGTATGGTGTCCCCAGAACTGGGGGTCTTCCAATCTGACTACTGTGCCCTCATCTAGGAGGCGTCCCACAGTATGACGTATCTCGCGCAGTGTGTGCACTGAAACAGATAGACCCCTACGTTGTACGCCACAGAATTGTCCTCCGGCGCGTCAGGCCTTATGCCCGGCCACCAATTATCGAGATCCGTTCCGCGACGATGGTCTCCATGAA
This sequence comes from uncultured delta proteobacterium, assembly GCA_963809365.1. Lineage (GTDB taxonomy): Bacteria > Desulfobacterota > Desulfomonilia > Desulfomonilales > Desulfomonilaceae > CAWBBA01. The sequence goes on from CAWEJR010000021.1 coordinate 82,074, forward strand.
GATGGTCTTCGAAGAATCTCCTACCATCACCGTCAGAGGCCAACGTATCTAAGTCCTGCAAGCCCACTTCCTTGATGAAGCAGCAATAGTCTCCACAATGGGCCGGCCACGAGAAATCCTGCCAGGTAAGAAGGTAAGGGGACCGGTGCTCCAGTTCTTCGGTGCGCTGTCTCTCCAGAGCCCGAATTTGGGTTTCGCTGTAATCTGGAAACAGAATTCTCAACTGCTCACGTAACGAGCCAACGTCACCCTCGTTTGCGCTGGCGCCCAGATCACGAAGCTTTCCTGCCGCGAGGCATTCTTCACAAACAAGACTTACATCTGCCTCCCCATAGAACGGCCCCTTGTAGCCCGCACGCGTCTCACCGCATAGACTGCAATGGCTCAGTTCAGTGGTGTAGGTGGAGAAAGCATGAGGCTTGTAGAAGTATCGATACTTCATTTGTTCCGACCCCTGTGCCAAATGGTGGATCATCCTCTCGCTTACCTCGCACGGTGTGGGCAGATGACTGTCTTTTGTCAGCGCAGCTCGGTTCAACCGTGTATGTGGCAGAAGGATTCACTATCAGGCTATCATTCATGAAATTTCGGCCTATCAGGAGAGGATACTCGAATCCGGTTCGGTCCACCAAGTTGACGTCGGAGGTTTTATGAACATTACCGACGCAAATCGCCAAGCGAACTACCGGCCTGTTTTGAAACTGCCCGAAATGGCGCTTGATTCTTCTTACGCCAACTATCTTTTTCTCGATGACGGCTTCTTTTCCACTTCCATCAACTACACCAAATTTGACCCATTTTTCACCGTCTCTCTCGAATTCAGTGAGATCAGGAGCGTGTAAGGAGCAGGTCACTGCTCCGGTGTCCACTTTCGCAGGCAGGACCAGTTGCCCTGGTTGTATGCAAGCCTTTTCTACCCATCCGACAACTTGTGCACTGTCTCCATGTGCGGGAGACAGGAGCAAAAACAATGAAGCCACGCTAATTGCTACGCCGAAAGAAGGTTTAATCCAGTTAGTCATACGTCGAAACGCCTCTCTTGCACATGTTCGGTCCGAAATAAAGTCTCTTCGTTCCTGTCCAGAAGGCTGTGAATGGATAGTTTGGACCCTTTTCCCCACACTACGGAAACTGCCCACAGACCAGTTTATATCATTCAGCCTAACGATGGCAAGCTTCGGAACTGCCTAAGAATGGACAGGATCCCAGGGGACATCCTATTGCAAATGTGGATTGCGATCCAATTCATCTGGGAGACGGAGCCTGGCAGCCACCAAAACTTCGGTGAAGAAGGGGTCGTGGTCGGCCCTGGGCATGTGCGAAGTGCTTTCTCCTGACTTATCGGGTAGCCGTGGCGCCTCCCGACTCAGGACGTGTGGCCCAGAATTTCGCTCCAGTCCCGGGTGAAACGATAGACCTGCCCCAGTCCGTACAGGGAAAGTGTCATGAAAACCGTTTGATCCGGGTCCTTTATCTTTTTGGTAACGGGATCCTGTTCCCGTATCTCAGAATACCTCAGCAATACGTTCCAACATTGAGGGTGGTAATTCAGACCGAAACTTGTGAAATACGAGAAGTCGAACTGGTGCGTGTACTGATTCTCAAAGAAACAATCCAGGTCCGAAGTCAACTTTACCAGGAGGCTCACGTTGGTCTGGCGGTTCAGGTCCTCTTGCCTTTCGTCTTCGGTAAACTGGTGCAACACCCGCACCAGGTCACCCCGGTGATCCATAAGCCCCAAGTTGGCACTATACCTGCGCGCCCGGTTGAGGATCGGATCGTATTCCACCTGAGCGGTAAGATCTATAAGAGAATGGGGCCTCAGCGTCAATTCGGCTCCTGTATTGGTCCAGCCGTATTGCAACAAGCGCGGCTTGTTACCTGAGATATCTTGGACTGTCCTGGACTCGGTGAAATCGTACCCTTGAGTAATGCTCAGCGTTATAAAGTCCAGATATTCGCCCGGTCCAACGCGACCCGTGAAAGTCTGGCGCATCTCTGCTGTGAGCAGACTCGCACGATCCAACCTATCGGTCTCATCGAAATAGGGATAGATCTGTGAACTCGAAAAAGGCCTGTATGTCCAGGAAAAACGAGGCCGAATCGTATGTTTCACTCTTTGGAACCCTAGGAACGAGCCAAGGTATACACTGTCCAGGTCCGTGAATGCGTCTGCATTAACCTGGTAAAGATCGGTCCGCAGGGCGTTCACGGACTTTACGCTTTTCTCACGCTCATAATAGTCTGCTGCATACGCCTTGGGAAAATAGGTCATAGACGGCTCTACCTTGAGGTAACGCCCTAGAGCGATAGGAAGACTAAGACGCGTATCCATCTGCAGACGGCTTCCCAACCACTGCTGCTGCATGCTTGGCGCGTAGAAATGGTCGTAAACGAGATTAGAGCTTATATATAGCGGAGTATACGGGACCTGCTGGTTGAACGCAGTGCCGGTGATGATAGGTAAATTCTGGACTGTGACCGCGTTGTTGGGCAGGTCGAGATTGTCAAAGTGTCTGGCCTCTGCCTCGAACAAGAAGTTGTTCAACTGCTTGTACAGGACCAAGTTTGACTCAAGATACCTTACCCTCAGGCGCCTGTCGAATCGGCCTCCCCAGAACTCGAAGTAGTCTCTGTCCGAAACCCAGTTTCCATTGGCCTTCAGCTTGACCTCACCGGTGAATTCCTGGTCGTGTCGCCAAGTTACGTAGAAACGGTGGCTCCTCGGGTTTGTTTCCGGCCCGTATTTCCAATCGTACGTATACTCACCGTAAAAGCGCCCCTCGAAGTCTTCATACGGAACGTACCGGAACTCAAGCGAAGCCTGCGCAGCCCTGTTGGTGCAGATTCTGGGGACAATCGTGGCGTCTACACTGGGAGAAATATCGACGAAGAACGGAAAACGCATGTCGAAGCCTCTAACGCTGCTGTTAGCGACTGTCGGCATCAGGAAACCGCTCTGGCGCTTGCGTTTAGCAGGATACATCAGCCAGGGAATGTAAAACACCGGGATGTCTTTGATGTAAAAGAACCCGTGCTTGAGCGTGCCATAACCCTCGAGTGTCACATCCAGGTTCTTGCCTCTGATGCGCCAATCCGGAGTGACCCCGTTGCAGGTGGTGAAGCTCCCTTCTTCCACAACGTATGTGGACTCACCTGTTTTCTCTAGTTTTTTACCCTCCAGATACACGTTGTGCCTGGTCAGGAGCAGTTTTCCATTGTACAGGACGCCGGTTGCTCCGGCGAGCTTGATAGTGATCTTTTCCGCCTCGATCACATCGCCCCCCATTCGGACGATCACTTTGCCCTTCGCGGTCAGTTCGCCGGTGCTGCCTTCGTAGGTAATGCTGTCAGCCCGCAGTCGCATGTTGCCCTGGCTTAGTGTGACATTGCCCTCGGCAGTATACGTGTTTGTCTGGTAGTTCATCCCTAACCTGCCGGCCGATATCTCAATGGGAATGTCCGTGGGGAGAATGGTTGACTGCTGAGAGCTGTCGGCCGAGTTAATGGACTTGGGCGGGGCTTCTTGAGCAGACACAAGTGATGCCCATAACACTGCCGATAGCAGCCAGGACGAACAGGGGGCCGTATCGAACCGAGGGTCGTACGGAGTAATTACGGGAAAGAAACACTTTCAGTCGTCTCCGATTCCGCAGGCCCGCCTCACCGGACCGATCATGTAAAGCGATCCAGCGGCAACGATGACGTCCTTTTTGGAAGCTTTTTCCAGAAGTATTGAAAGCCTTTGGTAATGTCCTCGCATGAGGCCGCGGGGACGCCGCAAGCCCGGACCTGTTCAGCCAGCTCTTCCGGATCCAGTGCCCTATTTCCCTGAGGCGGAACACAGACCACTTCCCGAGCAATTGGAGCGATTATTTTGATCAGTTTTTCGTAATTTTTGTCCCGCAGCATACCCAGGAGCATGTAAGGCTTGATTTCAGGGTAGAGCTGCCTCAACGTGCTCTTGAGCATCCGCATCCCTTCAGGAGTGTGGGCTCCGTCGATAATTACATCAGGCTCCCGCCGGAGAACCTCGAATCGCCCGGGAAATCGAGTTTTTCCGATGCCGTCACGAACAGCATTATCAGAAATCCGGTAACCCTGGGTCCTCAATTCTTCCACTACCGCCACTGCCAGGGCCGCGTTCTTTATCTGGTGACTTCCGGGCATCGAAAGGGAGAGACCTTCCAGAGTGAGCGAACCCGATCTGTAAGTGAAACGGCCGGGTCCTGTCCTGATGCCGACGAAGGAACGGCCGAATTCCTTTACCGGCGCCTCAAGACCTTGGGCGGTTTCCAGGATGATTGCTCTCGCTTCTCGCCGGGCAGCTCCTGTTATGAGCGGCACCCCTCTCTTGATGATCCCGGCCTTCTCGGTTGCTATGGCGGGGATGCCTACCCCGAGGTAATCCTCGTGTTCACGTGATATATCGGTGATTACGGTAACGCACGGTGAGACTGTATTGGTGGCGTCCAGACGTCCGCCAAGGCCGACCTCTATCACGGCCATGTCCGGAGCCGCCTGGGCCATGCAGTCAAAAGCCACGGCAGTGGTGAATTCGAAAAACGTGGTCCGGTCGGGGTCGTACAAAGGGCGAATCTTCTCGGTAGAAGCTATCAGAGCCTCTTTGGAGACCATCGCGCCGTTCAATTTGATACGTTCTCGAAAGTCATTCAAATGAGGCGAAGTATAAAGCGCGGCCCGCAGCCCTGCTTCTCGAAGCATTTCGTAGATGAGCGAAGATGTAGACCCCTTCCCGTTGCTGCCGGCCACGTGTACCACCGGGAACTTCTTCTGGGGATTGCCCAGCCTTTCCAGGAGCAGGGTGATGTTTTCCAGCCCCAAGAGAATGCCGAACCTTTCCATGCTGCACAGAAACTCTACAGTCTTGTTGTATTTCTCGTCGAGGTTTTGCAGCGATGGTGATGGCATGGATCAGCCTCCGCGGGAACTCGTGCTGTCCGGCGCTTTATAGCACACCACAAGACCCGCGTCAAGGATGCTGTAATGATAACATGCTGTATTAATTATATAATAATTAGTAGGGTCACGGCCCCGCGTCCAATGGCCTGTTTCTGATCTTGTAGGGGCAGGGCTCGCCCTGACCAGCAGAGGGCGCGGCAAGCGGCGCCCCTACTGGATTCGCGCGTACGCCGGAACGACGGCGGGCAGGATGCCCATCCCGCCCCTCTCACAATGCCTCCTTCAGCCTGGCTATCATCGCGCTCCAATGAGATTCATCACGAAAAATCACGAGTCGGCCGCCTAATCCCACCAGTTCTTTCTTCTTCTTGTCCGCTTTCATCTTGTATTTCCCGGCCAGAATTATGGCATGTTCCAGTGGCTTCTTCATGTGAACCGTCCCCACGATTTTCATGCCGGGGTTGTTTTCCAGCAGAATGGGGATAGTATCTATGACATCCTTTTCAAACCAGCAATCGAAATAGACTATCTTACTAAGCCTGCCCCGGAAGACCTCGGCGTACGGATCATCTTTTTCGCTGCGCGCCAGCCAGTTGCCGATGGAGTTAAGAACACGACCTCCGCCGGAAAATCCAGCCAAGACGATATTAGTCTTTTCTTTCCGGACATGCGGAAACGTCGTTCGGAAAGCCTTGAACACACGATTTACCGTCCTAACGAGACGATCCGGTCTTTCACCCTTCTGGGGGACCATAGAACTCCAGCGATCTTTGCTCCTGGCTTCTGAAGGAGGGTAGGGCGTATCGACAAACCCTACGAAGAGAAACGGACGGTTGGGTCTTTTCTCGGCGAGCAACTCCAGTTCCTTGCGAAACGCTGCATAATAGTCTTTGGAGTGCATTCCGTGGAAGTACAGGATCATCTCTACTCGATCGAATCGCCTGAAGTCGTAATTACCCACCACCCAAACATATCGCATGTCTTCATCCCATGGCGGTATCCTCCACCTCTGATACGGGACCCGCCCGGATGATTCACTGATCAACAGGTGGTCGTCCTCCAAAACTGGTATTTCACTCGTTCTAGCAACGAGGGGTGAGTGTGAGAGGAGCGTGCACGAGCAAAGGAAAAAGGCGATCACAATGAGAAGGGGTAGACGGAGGAAAAGCGGCAACCTAAGGCATGATTGAGCCGGGAGGATGAAACAGGACGATGAAGCATAGGTCTCCGCAGAAAAGGACATGAGGACGAAAATCCCTCCGCATGGGATTTCCCTCCCCAACGAGCGAATTCTAGCAATCTCTCAGGGCACTTGTCAACAAAGCATTGCGTGGTTTGGCAACCATCCGGTCATCCGAGGCAATGAGCCTCGTTCTCAGGCTCTGCCTCATAGACGCCAGCTTAGCGATTTATTCCCCCCTTTCTTAAAGGGGGGTTAGGGGGGATTATAAGCTAACCTATTGAAAAGCCTAATAAAGCCCCCTTCAGAAAAGGGGGGCTTTGATGGCCTGTTGGCTTGCTGGACCCGGTCAAAAGTAACGCAACTGGCGGTAAGTTAGCGCTTATCAGGCTCCGCCTCCGGACAGGACTCAATCAGGGCGGGCGTAGAACTGGAAAAAGGTCTTCATGATGAGGTCTACCGTGTCCTGATTTACGTGAAAATTTTCCCGTCCCTCTGTGAAAATCGGTTGCCCGATGAGCGGTCTATAGATGGTGGCAATCTCAAATGCAGGAAAATAGATGGCATTGTCATGCCGTGCGCAGAATTCGTCCGCTACGGCCCGAAGAGTGGACTTGGAGTTGCAGCTAGCGCTGATCACGTCGAGATCGTTACGAAACGTGGCCCAGAGGTGTACGGGAGAGACTGTGACAATCAGTTTACATGCCGGGTTATGAACGGCCATGATTGCATGAATGCGTTCCAGATTCTCGAGGTTCTCGGCATGCCTGCTCACCCGGAACGTATAGCGGCTCATGTCTCCGCCTTCGTTGACATAGGGGCCTGAAGGGAGGCAGATAACCGATCCATCCGAGCCATCCTCCCAGATTTCCGTCAAGCCTAGAGTCAGAATGAGCACCTCCGCGCGCTCCAGAGCCTTGCGGGAGCATATCCGATGATGCCGGAAATCTGCTTCGGCCTCCTCGAAATTTTCATAGAGTATGATTCTGCGAAACGGGTCCTGAATCTTTCCCGAGAGCGGAGCTTGCCACCACCTCAGTGCCGGCGTCCACTCTTCAAAGGTGTACTCGAAGATCTGCCGCATAGAAAAAAGGTTATAAAGCCTCTCCCATGCCGCACTGGCATGTTTGGAGGCAGGATGATCGGATTCCTCAGTGATGTATGAAAAACCTTCGCGGAGCAACACGGTCTTGATTTCACGAGCAAAGCAAGAACCCATCGACGCGATGGGAGTAGCGCGACTAATTTCCAAGCCCGAGTTCCCGGGTGAAGGGTAAGATCCGTCGGGCGCGGGATTGTCGTAAGAGCCTGGCCAAACCTGCCAGGGCTCGAAGCGGTGAATCGGATGAACGTCGGAACCTGCCATTGTTGTCCCTTGGCACATATTGAAATTCAAACCCGGAAGAATCGGGGGGAACCCTTCTTTACAAAGAAGGTTCCCCCAATCTTCACAGTTTTTACCGCTGGTTCCCAGGCTCCGCCTGGGAACACCTGTTGGCCGGGCTCTGCCCGGACTATTCAATTCGACGAAACGCAACACTCTGTACCGACTTGCGCGCCGCCTCTCTACGGGTCAGAGCGGAGGCAGAGCCTCCGGTCCTGCATTCCCAGGCAGAGCCTGGGAACGAGGAAACGATATCGGATTTAGCACGAAATACCTGTCGAGAACTAATACGTTCCATTTCATTATTAGGAATTTTTGGGGGAGGGGTCCGGGGAGGCCCTTTTTTGCAAAAAAGGGCCTCCCCGGCTACTCTTCCTTCCTCTCTCCTCTCCCTATGCGCCGTATTTGGCCTGTCTTTTTCCGTAGGCTGTGATCAGTTTCATGAGGTCTTTTCCGTTGAATTGTCCTAAAGCTCCGCGGAGGCACTGGCTCTCGCCGAAGCCTTGGACGTCCGGATTGGACCGTGTGACACCGGGTGCCCAAAAGAGGAGCGGCACAGGATGCCAGCTATGAGACTTCAATACCGCCGGCGTGGAATGATCGCCCGTAACTACCAACACATCAGGCTTTTGCTCCAGTATTCTGGGTATGATGGCGTCCACCTTCTCAATCTCTTTTACTTTCGCATCGAAGTCTCCATCTTCGCCTCGGCTGTCTGTGTACTTGTAATGCACGAAGAAAAAATCATGAGCAGCCCAAACCTTGCGGAGAGCTTCAAGTTGGTCCTCAAGGTTGGTAAGGCCCTGGATGAGAGTCATACCCACTAGGCTCGCCAACCCTTTATACATCGGGTAAACTGCCAGCGCCGCCGCGTTGAGTTTGAATACGTCCTGAAAACTTGGCAAACCCGGCTCCGTAGCCCAACCCCGCAGCGTGACCATGTTGGCAGGGTGCTGATCCCTGATGCGTTCCCTGACTTTTTCCACCCACTGATTGACTAGATCGGCAGTGCGGCGGGCAGCGTCTGAATTCTCCTCAGCCACTACGGTAAGTGGTCTCAGACCAGTCTTTTGAGGGTCCGTCTCGTTGAGACACTGCGAGAGCCCCGCCCCTCTGAGGATCAAGACGAAACGGTAATCTCTAACAGGCTTAACTATCAGATCAACGCCCGGCAGAGTAATTCCCTCTATGAGGCCGACCATGCGGGCGCACTCCTCGGTGCTGATTCTCCCGGCCCGGCGATCGGTGATAACTCCATCCTGGTCTACAGTGCAGAAATTACCGCGCGCGGCCACGTCCTGATCGGTCAAGGTTAACCCTATGCCAACCGCCTCGAGGACTCCTCTGCCGATAAGGTACTTCAGCGGGTCATACCCGAACAGCCCAAGGTGTCCCGGCCCACTCCCAGGTGATATGCCGATTCCCACCGGATGCATCAGTCCCAGCATCCCTTCTCTGGCAAGACGGTCGAGATTCGGCGTATCAGCGGCTTCCAGTTCCGTGGGGCCGCCGACTTCCCGTGGCAGGCCTCCAAGGCCATCCATGACCAGCAGAATAATCTTGGTGTCAGCTTTCTGCGTGAGATTCTTCATCAGATCCAGATCCGTCATGTTCCACCCCTCCACAGCAAAATGTCAAAACTACCCACGCTCCATTGGCTGCAAGCGAGCCTTTCCGCCATCGAGAATCTTCAGCGTGTGCTGGTGGTTGTAACCACCTGCTTCTCGGAAAGCCCTCCTGAACCGGGGCAGGTAGATCAGATCGAAAACGTGCTCTTTTCCGGGAAACAGCTTCAAGACCAACTTTCTCAATCCGCTTATCATCTTTTCGGCTTCGGCTTGGCTTACGGGCCGTGTCATCAAAACATGGACCAGAAGGTCCGAAGCAATCCTGATCAGCCTGATTCGACGGTTCTCTTCACGTACAAGCTCATTCGTCGTCAACATTCGGGTCACCTCCCAGTTGAAGGATAACTGATTTCTCCTGCTAAACCAAGGGACTCGGAGAATTGCGATGGCTTGTTTTCACTAAGCAGATCGAGGTCCGTCAAAAGAGAGAACAGCGATCCAATCTGCTGGACCATTTGACCCAGACCCAGGTTTCATTTTACACTGAGATCCGGATATGCTAGGAACTGGCCTTCACTCTACGATTGAACCTCGCGGGGCAGTGAAATATCGATGAAATTATTGAAACCCATCATCAAACTCATGCGGCCCACCCAGTGGATAAAGAATGGGTTTGTCTTGATGCCTCTTATCTTCAGCGGGCGGCTGTTTGTGATGGAAGATGTCACGAAGGCCGTTGGAATGTGCCTGGCGTTTTGTCTGGCATCCTCTGCCACGTACATTTTAAATGATTACATGGACATGGAACAAGATAGGGCCCACCCGCTAAAGAAGAATCGTCCCCTCGCCGCGGGGCTCATATCTCCCTCAACGGCCCTTTCTGTTATGTTCCTGCTGATCGTCGCCATCTTCGTCCTGGCGCTGGCAGTGCAATACTCCGCCGCGGGGCTTTATCTTTCTGGGCATTTACTTGGTCCTTCATGTCCTCTACTCGTTTAAACTGAAGGACTTGGTCCTCGTGGACGTGCTGACCATATCAGTCGGGTTTCTGCTCAGGGTGTTGGGAGGCGCCGCGGTCATCGGGGTCACGGTTTCGAGTTGGCTTGTGTTATGCACTTTCTCCGTGGCAATTCTCCTTGCCCTTGGGAAACGCCGCCACGAGGTGGTCATCCTATGTGACGACGCTATTTGCCATCGCCCTGTTCTTGAAAACTACGGCGTAACTCTGCTCGATCAGCTCCTGCAGGTCGTCACTACCTCGACATTCATCTTCTATTGCCTCTACTCAGTGCGCGGCAACCCGGCAGGCGGGATTCATGCCGAGACCATGATGTTCACCATACCGCTGGTCACCTACGGCATTTTTCGTTACATGTATCTCATTTACCAGAAAGAGGACGGCGGCTCTCCCACTGTTATGCTTCTGACCGATCCTCCCCTTTTATTGTGCGCCATTATCTGGATGGCCGCGTGCATCGCAGTAATCTACTGGTGAGGCAATTTTTCACCGCGGAGATCGCAGAGAACGCAGAGGAATCCGGTTTCGATGCATTTTCTCGCATATGAGGCATACTGCATACTAGTCTGCGCCATTTGAAAATTTTCATCGGGCGCCCAGGGTATACCAATGGCCGACAAGTATTTGTGTAAACCATTTTCTTGTCTCTGCGTTCTCGGCGCGCTCTGCGGTGAATCCGCCTTGCCCGATGAACGGTTACTTTCGTCAGCGAAGGTCAATTCCGGGAGGAAGCGCCAATGTTAAGGATCGTGAAATATGCTGTGTATTTCGTTTTCTTGGCGGGTGTCGGCATCCTGTTGGGGTGCTACATCCACGGCGTGAGATCCAATCAACCCACTATTATGAGCGGCGTGGCATTCGTGCGGGAACTTCCATACGGTGAGCAGATTGTAGGAGCGATTGAGACAACGGTGTTCTCCTACCAAGAGAGGAAGAATCTGGAGCGTTACCAGGAAGAGCACAAGGATAAGATTAAGATAGATCCTGAAATCCTCAAGAAACATCAAGAATTGTATCGCCAAGGTGGCTCGGCTAAATAACTTTGGGATTTATTATCAATAATATTCCTAGTCTAAAATAAAATATAAAACCATAACTTGACAATAGGGGTGCAAGGTGCTAGGGAACCTCCCCGTTGCCTGCATTGACTAGGCGACTGTCGGGACCCTACCCCCGAACAACGGAACCCCGGAAGCTACAGGGAGCACCTATGAAAGCGGACAAGACTGCCCAGGACACCGACCTGTCCAGCATCCCCGGAGAATTCAGAGAAAACTACAGATTCTTAAGCGAACTCATCAACTGCAAACACAAAAACAATTCCGCTGCACAATGCCTGGAAAAGGTCCTGGAGCCTCGCCTCTGCCACATCAGGGGCAAACTGAACCGCAGGCAGATCAGAATCCTGAACCTCTTTGTGAGAGACCTGGAAAATAGCGAACCTGAATCTCTGACTCCGCCGGTCCCCGCGGAACTGGAGGCAGCCATACTGGTCAGGAAAAGATCCACCTGGCTCCCGTGGGAGGCCGAAGCGATCCGCAAAATCGAACGATGGCGAGAAGACCTGCTGTGTATCTCCCAGAATTGGGGCGCGGGGTTCCCTGCTTCCCACTCACCGAGATACCTGAGGACATCGGCTGAGACCTCCGGATGATCATGTTAAACTTAGCAGCTTGGAGACCTTGTTATTTTGCGGCATGCGCCGTGAATTCCTGGATATGGGCGATACACTCACTGACATGAAGTGAATACAGCCGATCATCCTTCATAGCGGCACCGCCTCCTTTAACAAGCGTTCCCGAATGTATGGATGCAGGGCTCTGGGGGTAACCTCGTGGACCCGGCGAGCTTGGCCGCTTGGGCGCACTGTGCCGCCCAGCCTGGCGGTAAGCCACCCTAAAGTGTACGGCAGGATATCGTCAGATTGGCATACTAAAGACTAAATATCCGTTCAACCTACGGTCAGCGACTCAGCTTTCGCACCGGATTGTTATCTTTCGCGGCCATGAGACCTCCCGCATTTTTCCACGCACTCTCTAAATCTTGTGGCCAATCGCAGAGCCGCGGGGTTGCTCCTGAGGTCCTCCACTGAATAGAGCATCTTGGTCACCCAGTTTGGATTTTCCCACGTGGTGCTCGGTAGGTTCTGTTGGCGGAGATCCAAGAAAATGTCTTCCTGACTGATAACCACTAATCGGGCGGGTGTGCCGAACAAGAAATCCAGGACTGCTGAATGGAGTTCTTCTGTGGGGAATTGAGATTCCGCGGCAACCTGTGCGGCATGATCAGCAAGTAAACCCTCCTGGACCAGCCTCTCGATTATCTTCGCCTTGTGCCAGGTACGATCCTGCCTGAATTTCTCCTCCGACGACTCATCAATCAGCCCTGTTTGCCTGCGCAGATCTATGTCACGTCCTCCCCAAAACCCAGCCAGAGTGGGTAAGTCATGAGTGGTGATGGAGACAAGCGCGCCCTCCGGATACGCGTGACGGGGCAGTAAATTCCCCTCACCATCTCGTTCGAAATACAACAGCCTGTAAGAGAAAACTCCTTTGGCCATGAGTCTTTCTCTGAAATTAAAGGGGACTGTTCCCAGGTCTTCGCCGACGATAAGGGTCCGGCTGTTTTGGCTTTCCAGTGCAACAAGATTTAAGAGATCGCTTTCGTAATCTTGCACGTACACACCGTCCACCGGCTTGCCCTCTGCGGGTATCCAAAACAGGTGGTGGAACTGCATCACATGGTCGATACGTAGCGCCCCACCGTGTTCGCAGTTCGCCTGTAGTTTCTTCAGGAAAAGTTCGTAGCCGGCACTGCGCAGCCGGTCCCTGTCCGGCGGCGGGAATCCCCAATCCTGGCCCTTTGGTGCAAAGTCATCGGGTGGTGCGCCGACTCTGAAGCCTTCGTGGAAGAATTCTCGCCATGCCCAGAAATCCGCGCCGTTGCGATCCACAGCCAGCGCCTCGTCATTATAGAGGCCGATAATCATCCCGCTCTTGAGAGCATGTTCCTGGACCTGCTTCAATTGCGAGTCTATCTGCCATTGCAGGTACATCCAGAAGAGAATCTCTTCCTGATTTTCTCCCTGAAACTCTCTTACCTCGTCGGACATGGGCCTGTGAAACTCATCAGGCCAGTCCCGCCAGGTTTCAGCTTGGGGCAGCGCGCAGCGAAAATGCTCATCAAGGGCGCAAAACGTGGCGAAGCGCTCCAGATATACCCCTTCGGAAGCCTTATACGCGTCAAAGTCCTTCCATCTGGAACCCCGACGGTCGATTCTGCCGTGATTTTCCATAAAATCCGCGAAGGTCAGCCTAAGTACCAACAATTTCAAGGCAGAGATCTCCTCGTAGTTCACGTGTTCTTCGTCTCGGAGTTCTTGGATCTTTTGACGAACTTCCGGGGAGTCCACTAACGATCTGGCAGCCGCGGAATCCACTACTTCTGCAATGCGGGGCACATCGAGGTAGATGAAGTTGCGGAACAGACGGCTGGATGGAAGGTAAGGGCTGCTGTTGTATGGTCTCCTATTAAAGAGAGCGTGAAGGGGGTTGATTCCTACCGCGTCTACGGACAGGTCACGCGCAGCCCAATCAACGATCTTCGTCAGGTCGGAAAAATCACCGATCCCCCAATTTGTTTCGGATCGAATCCCGTAAAGCGCCACTGAGATACCCACAATCTTTTTGCCTGCTTCTAAGGCAGGCGGCAGGTATGCTTTGGGCGGGCAGATAATCCACAGACATGAAGCACTAAAGGCCCTCTCTGCCACGACCGCGTCAACCCGGACGCGATGTGGTCCAAGGGTAAGCTTTCTTGGAAAGGGTATGGAGACCCGCAACAGACCAGTCTCATCGTCAAGGCTGAAGGATACACGGTCGGAACCGGCAGGGTGTTCGATCTCCTGCATCGCGCTGTCGGCCTCTGAGATTCTTACCGTGCCTGTAGGAGAGGCCAAATCGCTCTGCCTGATTTTTCCGGCGAAGTAAACCGTGTGCCTGTCGGGAAGATTATCTGTGGACACCACCAGGACCTGTGGGTTTAATTCCACCCGGTCCCTCGGGATGCAGATGCCTTTTGATTCAAGGATTCTCCGAGCGGTTTCAGGGTCAGTGTGGCGGACCTTGCCGGCCGCGTCAAAGTAATGAGGCTCAATTCCACAAGCGTCCGACAGAATCCTTAACGTCTTGTGCATGGTTCACAAATCTCCACTTTCTGCCCGCAGTCTTTTCTATGCAACGCTCCCTCTGCTTGGCAAGGCAAGCCCTGCCCCTACGCGACCGCTGCGGTTAACCCGGAATGCCGAAGAGGCAGAAGATAGCCTCTACGCTGATTTTCATTGACGGCATTATCTCTTAAAAGGTAATTAAATGATAGGAGCCATCTTGGTTTGTTCGATGTTTCGGCCGGGCCCCCTTTGTTCCGGTCATTAAGTTTTCATATTTAGATCCGAAAGTTAAGCAAGACCGAACAGCGTGGGCCGAAACGTTGTTTTGCACTACCCTGAGATAGGGAGATTGTCTTATGGACTTCAAGCTGACTGATGAGCAGCGTCTGATTAGGAAGGCAGCGCGTGACTTCTCTTCCAAGGAACTCGCGCCCAACGCCAGGGAATGGGAAGAAACAGCCACGTTTTCGCGTGCGGTTTTCGACAAAATGGGCCAACTGGACTTTACGGGTCTCTATGTGCCCGAACAATACGGAGGAACGGGGGTGGGAAGGCTCACCGCTGCCCTCATTTTTGAAGAAGTTGCCAAAGGCTGCTTCGCAACAGCCGTGTACCTCAGCGTTCATAACATGGTCACAAATCTGATCTACCAATATGGCAATGAAGAACAGAGAGAACGCTGGGTCAAGCCCTTGGCACTAGGCGAAAAGTTGGGAGCATACTCGTTGACTGAAGGTGAAGCAGGTTCCGATGCGGCCGCGCTCGAGTACGTCAGCCGTGAAGACCGACCGTGGGTATGTCGTTAATGGTGCCAAGCTTTTCGTGAGTAGCGGTGAAGTGGCTGATGTCTACGCGGTTATGGTGCGGACCGACGAAAAGGAAAAACAAAAAGGGATCAGCGCGGTGGTTGTGGAGAAGGGCACACCCGGCTTTTCCTTCGGGCCTCATGAGGCCAAAATGGGCTTGAATGCTTCTCCCACAACCGAGCTGCACTTCCAAGATTGTTTCATACCCAAGGAGAATCTCCTGGGCGAAGAGGGAAAAGGATTCAACATGGCCCTCACCGCGTTGAATGGTGGGCGAGTAAGCATAGGAGCTTGCTCCACCGGTCTGGCTCAGCAGGCCTTTGACTATGCTCTCAGTTATGCCCATAAGCGTCAGCAGTTCGGCCGCCCTATAGTATCGTTCCAGGGCCTGCAATTCCTTATCGCTGACCTGGCAACGGAAATAGAGGCGTCTAGACTGATGATCTATAGGGCCGCGTCCATGATGGACGAAGGCGAGCCTTGCGTTATGGAAGCTGCCATGGCCAAACGGTTCGCTACGGATATGGCTATGCGCGTCACCACCGAGGCGGTCCAGATCCTCGGAGGTTACGGGTACATGAAATCCTACCCCGTCGAGATGTACATGCGGTCCGCAAAGGTTGCGCAGATCTTCGAGGGGACGAACCAAATCCAGCGAGTTGTCATCGCAAGGGAATTGGGCAAGTATAAGGGCAGGAAAAGACCCGATACATACTGAGTTGAGGCCCGAACATAGCTATCGAAAACTCTGATGAGGCAGTAGGGTCTGTACTGTCAACACCGGGCCCTGATTTAAGGATTTCCCTCGGAGCGCTGAGCGCTCTAAAACCTGCAAAACAGCCACCTGACAGGAGAAGGTCATGCCGAAAAAGCCCGCCAAAGGACAAAGTCTCGGGGAGAGAATCCGGACAATGAGAGAGCGGCAAGGTGTGAGGATAGAACAGCTTGCTCACAAAACCGGATATGCTCCGGAATACCTTCAGGAAATAGAGGATGGAAAGGTTTCCCCGCCGGTGGGAGTGCTAATTCAGATATCCAGAGAGCTTGCCGTGGACTCTGCCTCCCTGCTCGCGGAGGAGAAAAAGAAAGAGCGCGTAAAGAGTTACATTAAGCGCACCAAGGCCTATTCCTACAAGACTTTGACTGCAGGCGCCGAGGACAAACATCTGTGGGCTTATCTGGTTACGCTGGAGCCCAAGAAGCAGCATGAGATGGTGGCGTACAAGCACGAGGGTGAGGAGTTTGTCTACGTGGTCGAAGGCAGGGTGGAAATTCAGGTGGGGAAACAGATAAACGTGATCAAGAAGGGCCAGAGTTTGCACTTCAATTCAAGCATCTCCCATAACCTGAAGAATCTCAGCACTAAACAATCCACACTACTTGTGGTGGTGTACACGCCATGAACATTTGCGTCGGCCAACTTAATTTGACAACAATTACGGGTTGTTGACAAAAAATAGCCCGATTATGAAAATTTCGGAACCTTTCTTGCAGGGGTGTGTCTTTACCAACAGGGGTTAAGTGACACGCGTACCCACACAATCTCGACATTATTCCGCATCATGGCAGCCCGTGCGGTGAGATGTGCGGAACGCAGACAAGCACGATAACCCATATCCATACCTCCTTTCACGCCCCGAGTCCCTCTCGGGGCTTTTTTTTTCCTTTCTTCCCTGTTAAGCTTTCGCCCGCGGGTCAGCCCCGCGAGTGACTGTGAAGCCAATGAGGAGGCGTCATGAAACTGGCCGGCAAAGCCGCGGTAGTTACTGGTAGCAGCAGAGGAGTGGGGCGCAACGTCGCCATAGCCTTTGCCAAAGAAGGTGCTGATGTGCTCGTAAACTATACTTCCAGTGAAGCTCCGGCGCAAGAACTGGTCGAAGCGATCCGGGCTATGGGGCGGAAATCCGTGGCCGTCCGTGCGGATGTGGCTTCCAAAGCCGACGTGGAAGAGATGATGGCTGCGGCGAAGGAGAATTTCGGGCGCCTGGACATTCTCGTGAACAATGCCGGGTTTACTCGCCCGGCGATGCTGCACAAGATGACGGAAGAGGAATGGGATGCCGTGGTCGACGCGCATCTAAAGGGCCCCTTCCTGTGTACTCAGGCAGCCACGAAGTATTTTAAGGAACAGAATTACGGCAAGGTAATCAATGTCAGTTCAGTTGCCGGAATAGTGGGGACGGTGGGCCAGGTGAACTATGCTGCCGCAAAGGGCGGTATCCTAAGCTTTACCAAGAGCGTTGCCAGGGAATTGGCTCGATACAATGTGTGCGCCAACGTGATCTCACTGGGGATAGTGGAAACTGACATGACGGAAAAGATCCGTAGCGATGAAAAACTCGCTGAGATTTACATGAATCGAATACTCCTTAAAAGATTTGCCCGTGCGGACGATATCAGCCCGGCTTTTGTATTTTTTGCGTCCACCGAATCCGATTATATTACCGGCCAGCTTTTGTGTGTGGATGGCGGATACGGCATGATATGATCGGCCGTGGTCAAAGTGACCGCCCAGTCGTGGCCGGAGCGGACGGAAAAGGATTTTTCGCCAACGCGGCCGGTTCGGAGCACGGAATGGCAGTTCCAAATGAGAGCCCGTTATACCATTGCACTGACCCGGCAGTCTTTTTTGCGCCGGGGCTTGCGGGGCGAGGCCACTGCACCGGGCTTGCTGGACGTGAGTAAAGGTTCATTCTTCCGACAAACAAAAAAAACGTTGACTTGTCGGATATCATCTGCTAGAAGACAGTTACTGTAATAAACTGCTGAATCAACTGAAAGATTGAGAGATACAAACAGCACCTGGTCCGATATGGACGGATCAGTGCTGGGCGGATCGGCGTAGTGTCGTGATCGAAAGCGAACGGTAGGTTCGCAAGAGGGCGGCTGAAGAGGTGTCAAGCAAAAAAAGAGCTTGACATTCCGTAGTTGATTTGATACCAAAAATACATTCCGGAATATATCGGATTCTATCCGGGAATGTTTTTTACGGGTCTCCCGAACGTTGTCGGGAGGAACTGTTGAAAGGAGGATTGAGGGTATGGTTAAACGTTTATTTCTTCTGAGCCTGATGGTTCTCGCATTGTGCGGCGCTAGCTCGGTGATTGCCCTTGCTGGTGGCGCTCCTGCTGGCCCGTCGTATATGCCTGGACCTCCAGGTCCCCCGCCCATGTGTGGGCCGGCTGCCACCGACTACTCTTCGTTGAAGGAGGAGATCGTCCCTGTGCCCGCGCAACTTCGCCGGGTCAGAGTGGTCGCCCCCTACCTCGCAGGGGTGGCTTGGCCGCGTACTCCGCTTGCCTTCTATGGCAACACCCAAACTTTTCCCAATCCCATAGCGCTCGGCCGTTATGAGTGGCTGGTGCCTGCGGTTGAGATCAAGAACGAGCATTTTGACACGTTCCTGGATCCCTGCTGCCAGACCCACAAAGTTCCGCGCTGCGTGTACGTGAAAGCCAACTACGTGAAGATGAAACCGGTTTGCGGGCCTGTCCCCATGGCGCCACCGCCCCCCATGCCGAGCAAGGTGAAGAAGTAGGCTGTCGCGAGAGGCTGGTAAAAGAAGAAAGAATTTCCTCAGATATAATGAGTTTGTCGAAAGGAGGATGAGGGTATGGTTAAAAAGATAGGAATTCTCGGGTTCATCCTGATCGTCGTGGCTGCGACGGGCATGGTATGGGCCGAGACATATACGGGTGCAATCCCGGCTCCACAGCCAATGGTGATGCCGGCAGCCGCCCCTGCATGTGTGGGCGCTGCTTGCCACCGCACCAGTCAAAATGAAGGGCAAAGCGGCGCCGAAGATGACGACCGTGATCGACGTCAAGATGCAATATCCTGCGCCGCCAATGATGCCCTGCGCCCCACCCATGTGTGGGCCGGTTGGCTGCGCTCCGCCTCCCCCCATTCCAGTGGCCGTGCCTATGTGGAAGTTCATCGTGCCCTGGCCACCCTTTGTTTACTACCTGCCTGTCGAATAGCAGGAAGATAAAGTAGAATAATTAAGCCCCCAATGGGGGCTTTTTTATTCTGCCCACCCAGTTTCCCGATGATTATTGTCCCCGCCATTGATCTCAAAGACGGCAAGTGTGTCCGGCTCCGCCAGGGCAATATGGACACCTCGACGGTCTTCAACGAAGACCCAAGTGCGCAGGCCCGCATGTGGGAAAGCCTCGGGGCCAGCCGAATCCACGTAGTGGACCTCGACGGCTCCGTGGGTGGAAAACCTGCAAATCTTCGCCAAATCCGAGACATTGTGAAAGGGGTGCGCGTTCCTATCCAGGTTGGCGGCGGCATCAGAAGTGACGACACTATCCGCATGTACCTCGATATCGGGGTTAGCACCGTCATACTCGGAACGATAGCCGCAAAGAATCCCGAGCTTGTCTTAACCTATTTGTCTCTATTTCCCGGACAAGTGGCCATCGGGATCGACGCTCGGGCCGGCGAAGTAGCCGTTGAAGGCTGGACCCAATCCGCGGATGTTAAAGCCTCTGACCTGGCAGCGCGCTTCGATTCGGCCGGCCCTGCCGCTTTCATTTACACGGACATCGAGCGGGATGGAATGATGCAGGGACCCAACATTGAAGCAACGAAGGAATTCGCCAGGAACACGTCTACCCCGGTCATTTTGTCAGGAGGCATGTCCACTTTGTCGGATGTGGAAAAGGCTCTGCCCCTTGAAAAAGAGGGAGTAATGGGCATTATAATCGGAAGGGCCCTTTATGAGGGGACCATCGATTTGAAGGAAGCCCTTAAGTTGGCGGAAAAAGGAAATGCTCGCTAAACGAATCATTCCATGTCTTGATGTACGGGACGGGCGGGTCGTCAAGGGCGTGAATTTCGTGAATTTACGCGATGCCGGCGACCCTGTCGAGAATGCTCGATTCTACGACGAAGAGGGAGCGGACGAGCTGGTTTTCCTGGACATCACTGCGTCTCATGAAAAACGCAAAATCATCCTGGATGTAGTAGCGCGCACAGCTGACGAGGTTTTCATGCCTCTCACTGTGGGCGGCGGTATCAGGTCCACAGCGGACATTCGGGCCTTATTGAATGCCGGCGCCGACAAGGTTTCCTTGAATACGGCCGCGGTACAGGATCCGGAAATAATCCGGCAATCTTCTCTGATGTTCGGCAGCCAATGTATTGTGGTCGCCATCGACGGTAAGAAGACCGGAAGAACACCGTCGGGTTACGAGATTTCGATTCATGGCGGGCGAACCATGACCGGTATGGACTGCCTGGAATGGGCCGGAAAGGTCGAGGAACTCGGCGCCGGTGAGATCCTTTTGACAAGCATGGATGCCGACGGGACAAAAGACGGATATGATATCCCCATGACCAAGGCGGTAACGGACATTGTGGGAATCCCCGTAATCGCATCCGGAGGCGCCGGCACGGCGGAGCATTTGAGAGACGCGATTGTGCAGGCCAATGCCGACGCGGTGCTTGCTGCTTCAATCTTCCATTACCGTGAAATCCCCATCCGCGAATTGAAGAAGTACCTGGCATCGCAGGGTATCCCCGTGCGCATGTGCGGATTTGGACAGACAACCTGCGGGTAGTAGAGGCGCGGTTGCCAAACCTGGAATAGAAGATGCTGTGCAGGTTGGCGAATTAGCTAGGAGCTTTTCGGGGACCCCGCTGGACGCGAGGCTTTTGCCAAAAAGGGAGTTCCCGGTGAACGCTTACCAGAAAAGATTTCTGTTTCCCCCGCCGCTCTGGTTCCGGGTCACATTGCTGTCTCTTCCCATAACAAAGAGTGACCATTCATGAAATCATGGACCATGCGTGAGGAATCGATATCCGACGTAGTCTCGGAGAGTCTGGCCTCTCTGGAACTCCCTGCTGTTCTTGAAGAAGTAGCTGCCCATGCCCTTTCCGCACCTGGCCGGGCCACGGTACTCTCTGCCGCGCCTGAGGCGGATATGGACCGTGTCAAATTCCACCTCAGCGTGGTGACTGAATTTAGGGAAGTTGTCGAGATTCACGGCACGTTAGGGTTGGCCGGTCTTGTGCCGATGGAAGGTATTATGGGGCGGTTGGACAGTCCCTCGGCTGTTCTCGATTCGGAGGAAATCCTTGTGGTGGCCGACCTGTTGGCCACAGTGGGGCAGGTCCAGAAAAGGTTGCTGGCGTTGGAGGAACGGTTCGAGCTGCTCAGGGAAGAGGCATTGCGCATCATCAGGCCGATCCTCTTGGAAGACCATATCCGGAAGGTCTTTGACGAGAATGGCATGGTTCGCCCCAGCGCTAGCCCGAGGCTCATGGAAATCCATGAACGTACCAGGGGTGTGCGGGAACGGATCCGCAAGCGGCTCGAATCGGTAGTTCGCGATCAGGATCTGGCTCGAGTGGTGCAAGAGGACTACATTACCCTTCGCAACGATCGATACGTGATACTGCTCAGGCCGGAATTCAAGGGCCTTCTTAATGGGATAGTTCACGATCATTCCCGCAGCGGCGCGTCAGTGTACGTCGAACCCTTTCACGTGGTAGAGTTGAACAATCAGGTAGCCTCCCTGACGGACGAAGAAAGGGAGGAAATCCACAGGATCTTTCTGGAGCTGACCCAAGAAATCCGCTCCGAGCGGGAAGTAATCCTCGAAGATTACGGGATGCTCAGGTGGATGGATGCATTTCAGGCCCGAGCGCTATATGCGAATGCAACTGCTGCCGTATCGCCGGTTCTGACCCAGGAAGGTTTTCGCATCCTCGGCGCCCGGCATCCGCTTCTCTTGGCCGAAGGGGACCCTGAAGTGGTTCCTATGGATGTGGTTCAACCGCCTTCCACCGCTGCAACTGTGATCAGTGGCGCCAACATGGGTGGAAAGACCGTGGCCCTGAAGATTGCCGGTCTGTTTCCCCTGATGACCCGCTGCGCCATCTTACTCCCAGCTCGGGAAGGAACAGAGATACAGCTCTTTACACGCATCATGGCTGACATCGGGGACGAACAGGACATCAAGGGCCGCGTATCTTCTTTTTCCGGGCATATGTTGAGGATTAAGGCTATTGTGGACAGCGCGTCCGGGGGAGATCTGGTGTTGCTTGATGAGTTGGGCGGGGCCACCGATCCTGAGGAGGGCTCGGCTCTGGCCATGGCCATTATGGACGAGCTAATAAGTCGCGGTGCCAGGGTTGTCGTCACTACGCATCTGACGCATCTCAAAGCCTATGCGCTCTCCCGTCCTGATGTGAAAAATGTTAGTGTGGAATTCCACCCGCGCACATTGGCCCCGACCTTTCGGCTCCTGTACGATTTGCCGGGCGAATCTCATGCGATTGTGACAGCAGAGCGCATTGGTCTTGCTCCCACTGTGGTGAATGCCGCGCGAAATTACGTGGACAAAGCGGCAGGCGGCAGCTCAAAACTGATTGAGCGTTTGCGAGTACAGCTCTCCGATGTGGAAGTCCGGCGCAGGGATCTCGAGGAGAAGCAGGGCAGCCTCCAGGTGGAACTGGAAACCATTCGGTCCCAGAAAGAAGCGATTGTTGAAGAGTTTCGCAAAGAGGCTCGCGAAGTGATTCGGCATGCGGAAAAGCAAATCACTGACCTTCAGCAATCGATGAAGGGCCGCAAGGACAAGATCGCCCCCAATCCTCGTGCCACACTGGGCAGGATTAAAGAGGAAATCGTCATAAAACTGGGAACGCCCCTGGAAAAGCCTGTTGCCTTGCCTCAAGTAGGCTCTCGGGTAAGGGTCAAATCACTGGACCGAGAAGGCACGATCAAGGCAGTGCTCGACAAGGGGAGAGTAGAGGTAGGCATCGGAAACCTTACAATCCGGGCGGGTGTAGAAGACCTCGTGGTTCGAGATCAGGGGAGCACCAAAAATAGTTCTTCAAAAAAGGAACAGATTAGGATAGATATCCCCCCTGTCAGTCCGAAATGGGAATTGAACGTCATCGGCCTCAGGGTCGAGGACGCTTTGCCCATTGTGGAAAAAGCCCTTGATGAAGCCCTCCTGGGAGGGTTGCCTTCACTGAATATCATACACGGGAAGGGGACAGGCCGTTTGAAAAAGGCCATCTGGGAGCATCTCTCAGGCCACGCGCTTGTACAAAGTTTCCGGTCAGGTGACATCCGAGCAGGGGGCGCGGGAGTGACGGTGGTAGACCTTGTGACCGAGTGACCATTGGTCGGCTGCCGTCCCGATACCGTAGCTGGGTCTTAAAATTTTCAAGTAACTATGCAAGAATCCGGTTTTCGGACGGGTGACCGGTAAAGGAGCCAACCCCTCAACCCTGATGTAAAGGGCTGAACCATTCTTATGCGCATTCCGGAATCAAAAATTGCTGAAGTGGCCTCGGCCGCTGACATTGTCGAAGTAATCTCGGCTTACGTGGATCTAAAAAAGGCCGGGAAAGATTACCGCGGGCTCTGCCCGTTTCACGGTGACAAAGACCCTTCATTCTACGTCTCCCCTCAGAAAGGCATTTTCCACTGTTTCGGATGCGCGACGGGTGGCAGCGTATTCAACTTCATTATGAAGATGGAGAGCATCCAGTTCGCTGAGGCGGTTCAGCTTCTGGCCAGACGCTACGGAGTGCCTTTCCAACTGGAGGCCCGCGTTAAGGGTTCAGATGACGAGCGAGCACGTCTCGTCAAGGCATTGGAAGCAGCTCAAGGGTATTATACGGAAAACTTGCAGGGTAGCCTGCCCGTAAGAGATTACCTGACGAACCGAGGGGTGCCGGCGGACTGGTTTGAACCACTAGGTCTAGGTTTTGCACCTGATTCATGGGAAGGAATACACGGTTGTCTCCGCGCTGCGGGGGTGGATTTAAAGGATGCAGTATCCGCAGGTCTGATAAGACCACGAACCAGCGGCGGGTATTACGACTACTTTAGATCGCGAGTGACGATCCCCATACGCGATCTCAATGGCAATCTGGTGGCTTTTGGAGGCCGGATCTTCGGTGAAGGGGACCCCAAGTACCTGAATTCGCCGGAATCCGCGGTCTTCCGGAAGAGGGGCGTTCTCTACGGCCTTGACACTGCTCGAGAAGCTATTCGGAGAGAGGGGTGCGTAATCCTGGTAGAGGGCTACTTCGATCAGATAGCACTCCGCATAAGGGGCCTGGAGAACACGGTGGCACCGCTAGGCACTGCGCTGGGGAAAGACCAGATAAGGCTACTCAAGCGGTTTTCGAGTGAAATGATAACCGTTTTCGATGGTGATGAAGCAGGCTTGCGCGCCGTAAAGAGATCCATACCTCTGTTTTTGTCAGAGGGCATTGAACCACGCTGTCTGATTCTCCATGATGATAAAGACCCGGATGAAGCGGTAAACAGAGTCGGAATTACCGCGTTTCGCCGAATGTTGGACACCGCGGGATCAATGATCGATTTTCTGCTGGACACTGTGACGGCGCAGTACGACGTAAATACCATGCAAGGCAGAAACTTAGCCCTTGAGGAGTGCCTACCCGTGCTCCGGGAGATTGCCGATTCAAAAGAGGGGGATTATCTTATAGAGAGATTTTCCTCTCGCATCCGCGTTCGCGAAGATCGCCTACGTCGGACTGTCAGGTCCGGTCCCGAGAATCGACGGAAAGGGCCGACGAACGAAAGGAAAAGTCTGTTTGACTTTCCTGCCGACGAGAGAAACGTTGTCAGGGGAATGTTGCTCCAGGAGGGCTTCATAGACAGGGTCCTGGAAAGCGGCGTTTTGAAGGACATTGAAGACCCTTTGCTGATGGATCTGGCAGGGAGGATGGTCAGGTTTAGGGAGGAGGCAGGGAGGTGCGACCCTATTTCATTTGCCAACTCTCTGGAAGATCAAAATCTTGCTTCCGTGGTGGCCGGCTGGCTGAAACCGAGGCCCGAAGAGGATGACCTTAGACCCGAGGTCGACGGTGGCACGGCTATAGATCATTCATTGGACAGCATTCGGCTGCGGAAAATCGAACAAGCGCAAGGCACAGATCAAAGAGAGAATGAAACATTGCCCTCCGGGTGA
Organism: uncultured delta proteobacterium; assembly: GCA_963809365.1. Lineage (GTDB taxonomy): Bacteria > Desulfobacterota > Desulfomonilia > Desulfomonilales > Desulfomonilaceae > CAWBBA01. The sequence goes on from CAWEJR010000021.1 coordinate 107,089, forward strand.
AGAGGAATACAACGTCCTGGCAAGGGAACTCCTGGCCATAGGGCGTCGTTTGCACAAATAGACCCAAAATATTTGCACAAGGAGAAATCGCTTAATGGCTGATGCGAAGACAACATCGGAATTCAAAGATCTTTTTGATCTGGCCAAAAGCAAGAAATACGTAACCTACGATGAAATCAACGAACTTATGCCCGCTCAGGTCGTAGGCGCGGCCCAGATAGATGAGCTTCTTATGAAGATGATGGCTGAATACAACGTGGAGCTTGTCGCGTCAGAAAAGAAGATCCCCATCGGTGAAAAGAAATCCCGCAAGCTGGACGAGGATAAGCCTGAGGACGACGAAGAAGAAGAGTTGGCTCCGGATCCTGAGGCCGTCGCCCGGGGCAACGACCCCGTGAAGATGTACCTCCACGAAATGGGTTGCGTCTCCCTTCTCACCCGGGAGGGCGAGGTAGAGATCGCCAAAAGGATCGAGCAGGGCGAGCAGCAGGTATTCAGCGTTATCATCGGCTGCCCGGTGACAATTAAAGAGGTCTTGGCTCTCGGAGACAAGCTGCAAAAAGGGACTATACGCCTCAAGGAAGTGATCCGAGGATTCGAAGAAGAAGAGATGCCCGATGGGGACGATTCTTCTCATGTGGAGAAGGTCCTGAAGCTCATCGAGGAAATGAGAGAGTTCGACGCAAAGTACCACGCTCTCGAGGGGAAGCGTATTGCGTTGCTATCCGGCGAGGAGAGTGGACCCGTCGCGCAGGTGGATCAGGACTTGGCATCTTGTCGGGATCAAGTTGTGACATGCCTGAAGAATATCAATCTCAATGCTAATATGATCGAGCACATAGCTGGGAAGCTCAAGTTCCTAGTCCAAAAACTGGAAGCAGCACAGGATGAGTTGCGGGCGGTGGAATACGAGTTGAAAATGCCCGCTGAGAAGGCTCAAGCACAGCTAGGGTTTCTCAAGGGTCTGGTCGAAGAGAGGAAGCCTCTCAAGAAATACACGAACTTGTCTCCCCAGAAAATTATGGACCTCGACCGGAAACTTGAAAGCGGCCTGCGCAAGGCTGAGAAGCTGCAGTCCGAGGCGGGCATGGATGAGGTGAACCTGAAGACGGCCCTGACCCTGTGCGAGGAGGGGGAATATTTGGCTCGCAGGGCCAAGAGTGAACTGGTTCAGGCCAACCTGCGACTCGTTGTCAGCATAGCTAAAAAGTACACCAACCGGGGGCTCCAATTTCTTGACCTCATTCAGGAAGGAAACATCGGCCTGATGAAGGCTGTGGACAAATTCGAGTACCAGCGCGGGTACAAGTTCAGCACATACGCCACATGGTGGATTCGACAGGCTATCACAAGGGCTATCGCAGACCAGGCCCGGACGATCCGTATTCCTGTGCATATGATCGAAACGATCAACAAGCTTATCAGGACCTCGAGATATCTGGTTCAAGAATACGGCCGTGAACCGACACCCGAGGAGATCGCCGAAAAAATGGAGTTCCCCCTCGAGAAAGTTCGCAAAGTTCTCAAAATCGCCAAGGAACCGATTTCCCTTGAAACACCGATTGGAGAGGAAGAGGATTCGCATCTCGGAGACTTCATCGAAGACAAGAAAATCCTCTCGCCGTCCGATGCCGTGGTGGGAATGAGCCTCACCGAACAAACGCGGAAGGTGCTTGCCACTCTCACTCCTAGAGAAGAAAAAGTCCTGCGCATGCGCTTTGGTATCGGCGAACGCGCTGATCACACCCTCGAAGAAGTGGGGCAGGACTTTGACGTTACCCGGGAGCGAATCCGTCAGATAGAAGCTAAAGCGCTGAAGAAGTTGCGGCATCCTTCACGTAGCAAGCGATTACGACCCTTTATAGAGGGATGAATTTCTGGTGTAGGGCCCTCTGCGGTGTCTTTACCTCGCGGAACGCGGGCGAGGGTGGCCTGCGGCCGCCACTGGATCTGCACCTCGGCGGGCATGGTCCCCTACGCTGCTGGATTAGTAGGGACATCCCACGGAACGCGGGACCGTGCCCCTACCTGCTTCATTGAAACGCCACTGTGGCCAAAGGCAAAAAAATTGAAGAAAACCCGTTGAGGGCAAGAATTGACGACCCCGCTCGATCCCGACTACAAGCCTAAACTTCGCAATGTGGACACCATTCACCTGGTCGTGGAGGGGAGGCCTGTTATCGGACTGAAAGACCCTCTACAACTGAGGGAAGAGACGGTGTGCATCCGGAGAGAGGCTGTGCCCGTGGTGGCAATGTTTGACGGTCGGCACTCACTTCTCGATGTCCAGGCGGAACTCACTCGAAGATCCGGGCAGCTCGTTTTTCTTGAGGATCTGAAGAATGTTGTGGAAAAACTGGATGAAGCGTGCCTTCTCGAAGGGGATCGTTTCAGGCAAGCGTTTGAGAACAAAGTGGCCGAATATCGTAACATGCCGTTCAGGCCCGCTTCACATGCCGGAACAAGTTACAGCGCGGATCCGGGGACATTGCGCAATGAGTTGACAGCCTTCTTTGCCGGTGAGGGCGGACCGGGACTGCCTGCTTTCTTTTCCGACGAACGTCGGCCGGTGGGATTGATCGCGCCCCACATTGACATACGAGCGGGAGGTCGATGTTTTGCCGCGGCTTACCATGCTCTGGCAGCAGGCCAACCCTCTGACATTTACGTGATATTGGGCACCGGCCACGCAGGCGTGGAAGGACTGTTCGCCGCGACCACACAGGATTTTGAAACGCCTCTAGGAAGAGTGACCACAAACAGGGACTTTCTCAGCGAGCTTTCGTCAACATTGGACCGAGATCCCGTGTCCGAAGAGATCTTGCACGCTACCGAACACGTAATCGAATTCCAGGTCATTTTCCTGCAATATCTTTTCGGCGGCCGGCATCCATTCACAATTGTCCCCATTTTATGCTCCTTGTCTCATCACTTCTTTGATGATGACGGCCCCTTCAAGAGTCAAAGGCGGGTACTTGAAGAATTCTGTGCCGGCCTGAAAGAAGTTTGTCGCCGAAGTTCCCGATCTGTATGTTTTATTGCAAGCGCTGACCTCGATCATGTTGGCCCCCGCTATGGGGATTCATTCATTCCTGACCGGAGCACGATCACTGAGGCCCTGGAAAAGGATGTAAGTTTGCTTGCGTCCCTCGAAAACATCGACCTGGGCAGCTTTATCCAACAAATTGCCCGCGAGAATGACTCCAGGCGTATCTGCGGTTTCTCACCCATCACGACCATGTTCCACTGCATGGATGCCTCCGAAGGCCGCACTCTGGCCTTGGACTACGCCTGCGTAGATGACCGTAGCTCTTTCGTTAGCTTCGCGTCCGCGATCTTCCATTAGAATCGATGTGCGTTGGGTAATACTACGCTTGCGTTCTGGGAAGCAGATTGCCTAAGGAATGATTGTAAGGTTGGTGGCCGCGCCGGCCAGTGCGCAGTTTTTGTTACCTGTTTGAAAGCAAGCTGGCAGTATCCGCAAAAACATAGGGCGACCTCTCAAGAGATCGCCCCATTAGGTGAAGCATCAGTGGTCCTCAAATAATTAGGATGGACGCCTTTAAGATAGCAATTCAGCCGCGTGTATCAAGGGACTCAACCTTCGACCAAGCAATTCTCACGCGGCGGCAATATCATACGCGCCCCTTTCCATGAGCAATTTAACCACTTCTGCTTCTTGCCACACATTGGCTTCCGTCAATGCAGTCCGGCCGCCAATGTCTCTCACATGGATGTCGGCCCCCTTTTCCAAGAGGACGGCCACTACGCCGGCGTGCCCCCCGAGAGCAGCTTCAAAAAGCGCTGTCCTACCATCAAAGTCCTTAGCATTAACGTCGGCCCCCCATTTGAGTAGGAACTCCACAACCTGCACCTGGCCGGTCAGTGCCGCGAAATTCAGCGCAGTAGCACCGAAGACAGTATCCGCGGTGCCGACATCCGCACCGTGCTCCAACAGAGTTCTGACCATCGCCTCATAGCCCCGCAGGGACGCCTCCATCAAAGGCGTCGCGCCGTAATTGTTCCTGAAATTCACATCTGCTCCCTGAGCCAAAAGCTCTTTCACTTTGGAGAGATGTCCGCTTTTCGCTGCGGCGTCGAGTTCAGAACTCAGTGGATCAGACATCAGTAACATCTCCTCATCTATCGGTAAGCAGAAGCACGCCCTTCCGGAGGCCGAATGGGAGCCATCTTAATTGGCTCTCCGGGACCACCCACGGTAACGCCGGAGAGCCTGTGCAACGGGCCGTCTCGGGGCAGGCAGCACCCCGCATCAATTCCAACTGAAAATCGCCCCCCACGCGATCACTCTTTCTCCAATTTCATGGCCAAGAACTAGATCCCATTGATCGGATTGTAACTCCCCAGCCATGACCCTGCACCGTTGTCCCAATGATCGTGCTGCCTTCCCATCTCCATCTTGTCGTGAAGACAGGCCCAACGATGAATTCGCTCCCCCACCGTAAACTGTATGATGTTGAAGGCGTCCCCGTTCAGCCCTCTTTGCCGGGCTGGGATTGGGTGTGGCTGCACCCTCCCCGATTCGCGTGCCTTTCTGCTTAGACGTTAAATAAGCAAGTCTCATGCCAATTTCGGACAAATTGGGGCCGCATTATTTTTTGGCTATATAAATAAGGGAGTTACTTGTCGAGTTCGAGCCCCGCCACTTCGAGAACTGCTGGAACGAATCACACCGAGAAATGGGTATTAAACACCCAGAAATCGGCCATGCCTTTATTATCGAGCTGTTATGAAAAAGGGGTGGGTAGTTTACCTCCACGAGCGACATCGTGTGCGATAATTACCCGACATGCCGCGAGATGCCTCAAAAAGGGGCGAGGAGTTTCCTTTTTCTGCAGGTTTGCCGTGCAAGTCGCAACAGGCGGTAAGGAACTGGCAGAAAATAACTGTATCGATTTTAGGTCATTGGGGTTCAATCGCTCAGTGGCGGCTCCCCGTCGTTCCCGCGCACGAGGAATCCGAACGGCACGGATGAACTTCGCACATCCGTGGCACCACCTCGTCGTTCCCGGGCACGCGGGGATCTGAAGCGGGTAGGGGCACCCCTCGTGGGTGCCCTCATTAGGGCTCCGTCGTTTCAATAGGCAAGGGCACGGTCCCGCGTTCCGCGGGACGGCCCCTACAAATCCAATGGACTACATCGAACCTTTCGTCAGAGGTCTTGTGACCGCCTGTCAGTCACATTCTTGCGTCAGTTGATGAGCCTGTACGGATACGCCCGTTTGGTCCACTCGCTGTCGGGGTACTCCGCTGTAAGCTTGTCATACGATGCTCGAAGCGGTTTGGGATCATGGGTGCTCTTGTACATAGAGACACCCCGCAGGAAGACCGCCTCAGGAGTGGAATCGCTCTTGGGATGCCTTTCGAGGAGCAAGTTGAACGTTGCAATCGCCTTATCGAATTCTTCCCGTTCGAAATTAGATTTACCAATGCCGAGCATCAGGGACCCGATCAGCTCTTCGGGTGCAAGAAACCCGACGGTGCGATGATGTTCGACACCGTTAGAATCGAGTGTGATCAATGTGGGAGTCCATTTGACGTTGAAATCCGCGGCAAGAGGTTTGTGATCAAATGCCACTCGGAGAGGAATCAAGTTATCTTCAATAAACTTTGCCACTCCTTCATCCGGATACGTAACCGCATCCATTTGTTGACAACCGATTCAGCCGGGGTTGAAAAAGTCGAGTAATACGTGTTTTCCTTCGGCTTTGGCCCGCGACAGGGCCTTGTCCATACTGGTTTCCCACTCAATTTTACTTGCCATCATTTACCTCCCCGGGGTGATTAAGTCCCCACTTGAATTAATTTACAGTATTATTATATCCATTAGGCTGTCACCGTCAACCACGACCTCGTCGTGACCACTCCTGATGATCGACTTGCAACTGTAGAAGAGCTAAGATGACAATCAGGCTGGTCCAAACCAAACGTCTATGACCGGAGACCACTATTTTGCAACCCGAAGAACGCCGAATCCTTATTGTAGCCAATTTCGGGCACTTCATGTGCCATTACAATTTGCTTGTGTTTCCTGCACTGGTCTTGCCTCTCACTGGCATCCTAAAAATGGATTTGGCGCAGGTGCTACAACTGTCTTTCCTCCAGTACCTGCTTTTCGGAGTCAGTGCTCTTCCTTGGGGCATAGCGGCTGATCGGTTGGGTGGCCGGCCGCTGATGATTCTCATGTTTCTCGGCGCAGGTATGAGCGGCTTTGCTGCAGCGTTCTGGATTGAAGACCCCGAGAGGTTGTGGCTGTCGCTTGGCGCATTGGGACTATTTTCCGGCATATATCACCCCATCGGCATGGGGCTCATATCCAAAGGGGTCAAGCGCCTGAACGTGGCAATGGGGTACAACGCGATGTTCGGGGGGTTAGGACTGGTGGTCGCGCCCGCTGCAACCGGGATCGTCAACTGGGCCTGGGGTCCCCGTGCCGCATACCTTCTTGTGGGAACGATAAACCTGGTGGGGATGGCCCTTCCGGCGTTATTGCCGTTGGCTCAGCCTCAGCACAAGGAGAATAGCCCAGCGGAGGTCGGAAACGGACTGCTTGGGGCTTTCATCATACTTCTAATCGCCACAATGTTGGGCGGGATAGCATACACAGGCTCCAGCGTAATACTTCCCGCTTACATCGAGCTGAAGAGCCAGGCCCTCCTTCAGACCGTGTCTGCGGCCTTTAACGCGGATATTTCCGGCAACCTCTTCGCCACAAGCGTGACGGCAGCAATTTACATGGTGGGCATGCTGGGCCAGTATATTGGAGGCCATGCAGGGGAGCGTTTTGATGTTCGCTACACCTACCTGGTCTTTCATCTCTTTTGCTTGCCCGCTGCACTGCTCATGGCGTTCACTCAAAACCTACCCCTGGTGGCGCTAGGCAGTGTCTACTTCTTTTTCCTCTTGGGCTCGCAGGCCTCGGAGAACTCACTGGTGGCCACGCTGGCCCCCAAGCGTCTACATCACTCCGCGTTTGGAATGAAGTTCATACTAACTTTCGGCGTGGGGGCCCTGGCAGTCAAGATCCTGGGGTGGATCGACACCGTATGGGGAAGTGAGGCGACTTTTATTGCGCTGGGCATCAATTCCGCTCTGCTGGTGGGAACCATTGTGCTTCTCATACTTCGGACCAATCGATCCGTGCTAACGTCATCGCGAGGGGAACGGCCCGACTATTCTGACAGTGGCATACATCCGGCGGTGATTGACAGACAGGCGGCGCCGTAACATTGAATGCGAATTCCGAATAAGGGGGAGGAACCAATGTGGAACAAGATTTCTCGGGTACTCATCGTTGTATTGGCCGTGTGCCTGTTCTACGGCGGTACGCAGTGTGGATCTGAAACAAAGGGGGCAAAACCTGCGAGATTCGATGTCAGCAGCTCAGCCTTCCAAGAGGGGGCAGTGATACCGAAGCTTTATACGTGTGACGGCAAGAACATATCGCCACCATTGACATGGGGTGCCGTGCCTGACCGGACTCAGAGCATTGCCCTCATATGCGACGATCCGGATGCTCCGAGGGGGACCTTCGTGCATTGGGTGCTCTTTAATCTGCCGCCCGAAACCAGGGGGTTGCCTGAAAACGTGCCCATCGGCAAGACTCTGGCAAACGGGGCGAAGCATGGCGCGGGCTCATCCAAGAAAAACGGCTACTTGGGGCCGTGCCCTCCCAGCGGTGTACACAGATATTACTTCAAGGTGTATGCTCTCGATTCAAAACTTAACATCGAGAGCGGCATAACCAAGGAGAAATTGCTGAAAGCCATGGGCGGCCACGTTCTGGCCGAAGGCCAATTGATGGGGACCTACAAGAGGCAGTGAGACCTGGGGTTGGTGGTCCTGAGATGATCAGGGAGCCAAATCCGGTGCGAATCGGTTTAGCGGAATACTCTGCTCGCAGAAAATAATACGGAATTATCCCTTTGACCAGAGATGAATTTGTGGGATTCGTGTCATTGCGAGGAGTGATACGACGAAGCAAGCTCCCAAACCTCGAAAGCCAGATTGCTTCGGGCTTGCGCCCTCGCAATGACAGTTGAATTCTTTTTCAACGGAATATTTCCGAAAAGCTTTTCCGATTAGGGCCTTTCTAATATAAACTCGTCTCTCAACTAGGATCCGGAGGTGTTAGATGTCAAGATTTCTGTGCGTGCTTCTGATGGCATCCCTGGGATTGGCGTCCCCCGTAGGGGCCGCCGAGCCTATCGTTTTGGGGGCGTACCTTTCCATGACGGGTGGTGTGGCCTCATACGGTCAAATGGGGTGGACGGGCATTACCATTGCCAAGAAAATGCAGCCCGAAGTCCTCGGACGGCCGGTGGACGTGAAGCTGGCAGATACCAAGTCAGACAAGGTTGAATCTGCCAACGCGGTTTCACGGCTAGTTGAAAAGGAGAAGGTCTGCTCCATAATCGGGGAGATGATCTCCGGAAATACCATCGCAGGTTCGGATATTGCTGAAAGAAGCAAGGTTCCGATGGTGTCACCCACTGCTACAAACCCCATTGTAACTCAAGGGAAAAAATACGTCTTTCGTGTTTGCTTCATCGATACAGACCAGGGGCGCATTCTTGCTAAACTTGCTCACGACCAGCTCAAAGCCAAGACCGCGGCGCTGATCTACGATATGTCCCAGGATTATTCCGTCGGCCTCGCCACCTTCTTCAAGAAGGAGTTCGTTGCGGGAGGGGGCAAGATCGTATCGGAAACCAAGTTCAAGAGCGGTGACCGAGACTTCACGCCTCAGTTGAGCACCATCAAGGCAGCAAAGCCTGACGTAATCTGTGCCCCAATCTACTATACGGAATGCGCGCTCTTGGCCAAACAGGCGCGGGACATGGAACTGAATGTCCCAATCCTTGGAGGAGATGGCCTGCAGGCCCCTGAATTGCTGGAACTCGGCGGCAGCGCAGTAGAAGATATATATTTTACGACTCATTTTCATAAGGACATGATAACCAGCGAGGCCGGCAAAAAGTTCCTGCAGATCTTTGAGGCGGAGAACCCCAACAAAGAGCCCGACGCCTTCACTGCTATGGCCGCGGATGCTTATTTGATCATTCTGGACGCAATCAAGAGAGCGGGCTCGGCTGAGTCGGCAAAAATCCGCGAAGCCCTCTTGAACACTAAGGACTTCGACGGCGTGACCGGCAAAATCACGATGAAGCCTGATGGCAACGCGATCAAGGCCATGGTCATCGACAAGGTAAAAGACGGCAAATTCGTTTATGTGACGACCATAAATCCATGATTGCTAGTCATTCACCGCAGAGATCGCAGAGATAGGAAGAGACTCGAACAATAACACGGAAACTGTAGTCGGCGCGGACATTGAAGTTAATAGCGACCTCGGTCCGGGTCTGCGGGAGGCCGCGTACGGGGCTTGGCTTGCGTATGAGCTGAGATGCGGAATGCGCCGTCTTGTAAACAATTTGAAAGAGAATTTGCCTCCGCGTTCTCTGCGATCTCTGCGGTGAACAATTTCCAGTGAAAATATGCTCAAAGCCATTGAAACTGCCCTGGGATTCCTCACTGTCTTCAAAACTCGCGGCGGTCCGACCGCGGATTTGGCCGAAGTAGGCAGATCCGCGTGGGCCTTCCCGCTGGTGGGCGCTCTAATAGGCGCACTTCTCGTAATCGCGCACCTGATTTTTTCCGCGCATTTCCCCCTCTTTGTTGCGGCGATTCTGACTGTGGGACTGTGGATCTTCCTGACCGGCGGCCTGCATCTGGATGGATGGACCGACTGCTGGGACGCACTTGCCGCATCGGTAACCCCGGAACGCAGATTCATTATTATGAAGGATTCTCGCCTGGGGACTTTCGGGGCACTTGCACTCATTCTGTTACTTGCCGTGAAAGTCGCGGCTCTTGCCCGCGAGGACTTGAGTGTCGCTACCCTGTTCCTAGCGCCTGTGGTGGGCCGGGGTATTATGGTGCTCGCGGCCTACGGGTCCCGGCATCGCGGTGAAGGGATGGCCGCGTTGTTTCTCTCCGGGCTGGATCCGAGTGCTGTCCGATGGGCAGCTATTATTGGCCTTGTCCCAACAGTAATCGCCGGATGGACGGGGATTTTGGCTGCCGCGGCCGCTTATCTTGGAGCAATGTGGTTCAGGCGTTTCGCTGATTCGAGACTTCCGACGATCAACGGTGATGTATTGGGCGCGATCTGTGAATTCTCGGAAACCCTTTTTCTCTTAATCGCCTGTGCAAGGTGAATGCGATGAGGCTGGGGACTACATCTTACATTTATCCGGCTGATATTATCACTAATGTTCGTCGGCTGGCCGGCAAAGTCCAAGATGTCGAACTGGTTATATTCGAACTCGATGAGGGATCAAACGGCCTCCCCGATGATGACACAATCGCTGAACTAAACGCACTGAGTGCTGAGCATGAAATGACCTATACTGTCCATTTGCCGCTTGGACTGGGCCTGGCAGATGAGCAGCCTTCTGTAGCCAAGGCCGTACGGGTCATTCGAAGTACAGAGCGGCTCCTGCCGCACGGATTCATCGTGCATCTTGACGGTAAGGCCCAGATGTCCCCTGATGAACTGAAGCGCTGGAGGGACAACTCTTTACGATCTTTGGAGATTATCTGTGATGAGGTCCGGCATCCCGGGCAGATCTGCGTGGAGAATCTGGATGACCAGTCGCCGACAATGCTCGATTCAATCCTGGATAAGATGCCCGTCTCCTGCTGCATAGATGTAGGGCACCTTTGGAAACAGGAGTTGGACCCGATCCCGGTTCTCGACCGATGGCTTTCGCGAGCACGGGTTGTCCACATTCACGGCGTAGGGGAGCGCGACCACAAGCGACTTTCTCTTATGTCCGCGGCGCAATTGGACCCTGTAGTGGCGTCGCTGCACATGGGCTTTCAAGGTGTGCTTACATTCGAAGTATTCAGCGAACGAGATCTCCTGGACTCGTTTGCCGCTTTTCAGGAATCCTCTGTGCGATGTCAACGTCACCGATAGCGCGTAATGGGCCGCTTTTCCTATTGACACTCTTCCGGGGTAATGCAAGAATAGCAATATAGCCGAAGTGGCGGAACTGGTAGACGCGCCAGGTTCAGGGTCTGGTGGGCGTAAGCCTGTAGGAGTTCGAGTCTCCTCTTCGGCACCAAAAGGACATAAGAAACCCGGTCATGAAGGCCGGGTTTTTGTCTTTGAGTTCTACGTCGAAGTTTTTCGGAATCCTCCAAGCTCAAGTTTGCATCAAAACCGGATGAAAGGTGGACGGCACGGGGCTGAGGATTGCCGCGGGTCGCCAAGTGCAGGTACTGCGTATTTTATCACACCGCTATTGCGAAACTGAACGGGGCGACAGATGAGGAGATTGAGGATACAGTACACTGTGCCAAATCGAGCGCGGGATGGAGCGCGTACCTCAACGGCTTGGAAGTTGACTACGAGACTTTCAAGGATGAAGTAAACCGGGCCTGCGAATATGTGAGAATGAAGAAAGCCGCGTGAGCGGAATTGAAACAGGTAAAGGCTGCTTGATGGAATCGTTGCAGGTTCGGTGACGTAACGTCGTCTCCACCGGATCGGTAGGGCCGGCGTCCCTGCCGGCCGTGGATCTGACCGAATTTAGGAAACAGAGTATTTATATAGCTCATCCTGACTTCGATAACCGAAACTGTCGCACGGTTCGCATCAGATCCGGATGATCCAGGTACCATCGCACAAAATGCTTGAGGCCTTCTTTCAGTGATGTTTTCGGAGAAAAGCCCAGCTTGGCTTTGGCCTTATTAATGTCCGCATAAGTGGCAACCACATCTCCGGGCTGAGGAGGCACCATTTCCTTTATGGCGATCTCTCCGGAAAGATCTTCCAACGTGTGAATAAATTCCATCAGTTCCACAGGGCGGTTGTTTCCGAGGTTGATGATTTCATAGTCTGAAAGGCTGTCGCTATAGAGGGCAGCCGTCACGCCTGGAATGATATCGTCGATGTAAGTGAAGTCCCGTCTATTTTTCCCGTAGTTGAAAACCCTGATCGGTTCGGCGTTTAGAATCGCCTCCAGGAAAGACCAATATGCCATATCCGGTCTTCCCCAGGAGCCATAGACGGTGAAGAATCTGAGCCCAACTGTCTGAAGTCCCCAGAGGTGAGTATACGTGTAAGCGATCAGTTCGTTGGCCCGTTTGGTGGCCGCGTAGAGGCTTACAGGCGTATTAACGGGGTCATCTTCGGAATAGGGCATCTTTGAGTTTCCACCGTATACACTGGAGCTGGATGCGTACACGAACCGTTTTACACGAAGTAAACGCGCGGCTTCGATGAGATTTACGAACCCTTCCAGATTGGATTGCTGGTAAGCATGAGGATTTTGGAGCGAATACCTCACGCCTGCCTGTGCGGCCAAATGGCACACCAATTCCGGCGAAAACTTCTTAAAGCACCGCTCGACCGCCTGGCGGTCCGTGAGATCCTTCTCGACAGCGAAGAAATTCTTTTTCGCTGAAAGAATCTCAGTGCGGGCCCGTTTCAATTCCGGTGCATAATAAGAATTGAAGTTATCCAAGCCTATCACGGTTTCGCCGGCTGCCAGCAGGGCCTTTGCCAAATGAAAGCCAATAAAACCTGCACTGCCGGTTACAAGAATAACAGCCATTTTTCTTCCAGAATCTTCATAAAGTGTCTCAAAACTCCTAGTGAGGTTGAAATCGTGCCACGATTGAGGCTATCACGTGATTTACTGCCCTCACCCCAACTCTCTCCCACTGGGAGAGGGACACAGGGTGAGGGTCGTCGTGCTACGATGTCAGCTGTTTTACGAGTTTTGCAACAGTTTCCGTCGCCTCGGACTTTCATCTTTCGCCTCAGCCCGAGTAGCCGTCTGGATGAACAGACACCCACTGTAAGACTTCGGTCACAATGTCGTTGATGTCAGACCTTGATGGACGCCAGTCCAGGAGCCTCAGCGCCGCGCCTGGGTCCGCGACCAGTTCAGGAGGGTCGCCGGGTCGTCTGGGTCCGATTTCCGGTGTTAGTTCCACTCCCGCGGAGCGACTGACCGCATCCACTAGTTCGAGGTTGGAAAACCCGGCCCCTGTCCCCAGGTTAAGCTGCATAAGCGGATCGTCATCGAGCTTTTGCATGGCCTTGACATGGGCCTCAGCCAGATCCGTCACATGGATGTAATCCCGCACACAGGTCCCGTCGGGTGTCGGGTAGTCGTTCCCAAAGATGACGAGCCTCTTGCCCAGCTTGAGGGCATATCGCACAATATTTGGGATGAGATGGGTTTCCGGTCGATGATCCTCTCCTAGCCCGTGTCCCGGTTCGCAACCCGCGGCATTGAAGTACCTGAGGCTTGCCGAGCGAATTCCATAAGCGTGCTGGTAGTCTTCGAGCATCCACTCTATTGCGAGTTTTGTGCGGCCATACGGCGAAATAGGCTTCTTCGGATGATTCTCCTTCAGAGGAAGTGCCGTTGGTTCCCCGTACACTGCGCAACTTGAAGAAAAGATCAGCCGGTCGTGGCCTGTGGCTCTCATCGCTTCCAGCATATTGAAAGCCGCGACAACGTTGTTTTGATAGTATTGCGCCGGGCTTGAAACCGATTCACCGACAAGGCAGCTTGCAGCAAAATGGAAAATAGCAGCGTATGCGTTTCGGGAAAGATGCTCCTGGAGCAGGCCAAGCTCATTCAGATCACCCTTGATGAAATCGGTCCCTCGCAAGGCAGTCAGATGCCCTGTCGAGAGATTGTCCAGCACCGTGACCTTGAATCCGGAATTTACGGCGTATAAGGTGAAGTGGGATCCAACGTATCCGGCCCCTCCGATGACGAGGATCTTCTTACTATTCAAGTTTGCGCCTCCCGCGCATCAATTAATCTTAGGTTCTTGCAGCAGCCTCAAGTGTCTGCACCATAACATCCCCAAGCCGCCGCAAGCAAACGGTTAAGGTCAACTTTCTCTATCGGATGCGGGGGAGCAAGGTAAAATCGCGCCGCACTGATTCATTTTGGTGTAAGATCATCGTGACGGGGACTGTCTGCTTAGGGGCCCACCGGCCGATTGAAATGAATTGCGTTTTGTTTGCTCGGGAGCTTGCCGCTCCGGCAAATTCTATTTCAAACACACAAAGGAGGTATCCGATGAGATTTGATATTACCGAAGTGAAAGCCCGCGAGATATTGGATTCACGAGGCAATCCGACCATCGAAGTGGACGTGGTCCTGGACGGATACGCCATGGGACGAGCCGCGATCCCTTCGGGCGCGTCCACCGGTGTGAACGAAGCAGTCGAGTTGCGGGACGGCGATCCCGAACGGTACATGGGCAAAGGCGTGCTCCAGGCCGTTGAAAATGTCATGCAAGAAATCCGTCCGGCAATTTTGGGAATGGACGCCTTTGACCAACAAGGATTGGATCGGATGCTCATAAGTCTGGATGGAACGCCGAACAAGGGCAAGCTCGGGGCCAATGCGATTCTGGGAGTAAGCTTGGCTGCTGCGAAGGCTTGTGCGGCCGAATTGGGGACACCGCTGTACCGTTACCTTGGTGGGGTCGGCGCTCGAAGACTGCCGGTCCCTATGATGAATATTCTCAATGGAGGGGCTCACGCGGATAATAATGTGGATATTCAGGAATTCATGGTGATGCCGCTCGGGGCCCCCAGCTTCAGAGAGGGCCTCCGAATGGGCGCGGAAGTATTCCATACGCTGAAAAAGGTGCTCAAGGGCTTGGGTCTGAACACTGCTGTGGGCGATGAGGGTGGATTCGCGCCGAACCTCCAGTCCAATGAAGAGGCTTTGCAAGTTATCATGCAGGCAATCGAGGAAGCCGGCTACGTTCCCGGCCAGGATGTATACATAGCGCTTGACTCAGCAGCCAGCTCTTTTTACGAAAATGGGCTTTACAATCTGGCCGCGGAGGGTTCGAAGAAAACGGCTGCGGAAATGGTGGATTTCTACGCGGATCTTATTGACCGGTACCCCATATTCTCACTCGAAGATGGATTGGACGAGAATGACTGGGACGGGTGGAAACTTCTCACGGATAAGTTAGCTGGTCGGGTACAAATTGTTGGCGATGACATCTTTGTCACCAACATCGAATTGCTGACAAAGGGTATCGAGCTTGGAGTTGCCAATTCCATCCTGATAAAGCTGAATCAGATAGGGACGCTCACCGAAACCCTCGACGCTGTGAGCCTGGCCACCAGTGCGCGTTACACCTCCGTGGTGTCCCACAGGAGCGGCGAGACGGAAGACACCACGATATCGGACCTTGTGGTGGCTCTGGGAACCGGTCAGATAAAAACCGGGTCAGCTTCACGCACGGATCGCATCGCCAAGTATAATCAGCTACTTCGCATCGAAGAGGAATTGGGCGAAAACGCGATCTATGGGCTGGCGTAGTTAAGGCACATCGCATTCAAAGAGGTAAGATTGGGGGAACCCTTCTTTGCAAAGAAGGTTCCCCCACACCCCCTCCAAGAAACTCTAACACTCGCCGGAATCCTCATTTTTCCTGCGGGAAAATAAGGATTCCGGCAAAGGCTAGAAGTTCTTGAGGAGGGGTTCGGGGAGGAACTTCTTACAAGAAGTGCCTCCCCGATTCTTTCTGCTTTGAATGCAAACCGCTACCAGAGGCCGTCAAGCTGATCCGCCCAATTCTGTCTATGCGCCACCGTAGGAAAAGCACTCTGTACGTACAGGAGCGGGAAGCCTCCTCCCGCTTGGGATCGTTCAGGCAAAGGTCGTAGCAATCCTTGAAGCCGAACGAGGTCTCTGCACTTTCTCTGCGGCTGTTCCTCACCAGCAGAATACTTCCGAATAGCAAAACAGCCAGTGCAAGCATCACTATCGCAAAAATTGTCTCGATAGCCATCTTAGTCTCCTTAATCAATCCCTATGAGTGGAGAGCGCACTCTCTTTAATTCCGATGCTTCACTGAGAAGAAGGATTCAAAAGTGTCAGATGCTTCCCACGGCCCGCAAAGATTCTGCTTGATTATAGAGATCATGATGGGGCATCTTTGAACATGGCCGATGGTTATTGGCTTTTTCGACGCGGGCTTTCATCTGGTTTGTGCAGCGGGTATGATTGCGGTGACCAAAGGGAATCGCATCATTCGAGTTCTTTTCGCTAGCGATCGTATATGCTGCATGGCAATCGCACGCAACATATACGGGAAAATGCAGCCGCTGGGGTTGTTATACGGAACCATATAATTAGTAGTTGGGCGCTGAGGACAATGAGGAGGACTTTTGCCACCGAAAGTGAGGGAACTGATTCAGGAGTTGCAACGGGCCGGCTTCGTGGATCGAGGTGGTAAAGGAAGCCATCGAAACTTCGTGCACCCGAAGTTATCTAAACCAGTAACAATCTCAGGAATGCCTGGAGATGACGCTAAGCATTACCAGATTCGCGCCGCACGCCATGCTATCGAGGAGTCTGAAGAATGAAAGACAGCGCTAGGTACGCCAAGATCGTGGAATGGTCCGATGAGGACCAATGTTATGTGGGAAGCGCGCCGGGTTTAATTTTTGGCGGCTGCCACGGTCCCGATGAGAAAGAGGTATTTGCAGAGCTGTGCGAGATAGTGGAGGAAGCCATCGCTTTATACCGAGTAGATGGAAAGCCACTTCCACCGCCGACGGCGGGTCGGGATTTCGCCAACAAGATGCAGGACGTAGCATAACAACCGCCCAGACAAGGAGGAGGTTCGCGTCGGCCGCGAAGAGGGAATCGATACGACGGATTCGCCAATGACCAAGTAGGCTCAAGCCTAACTAGCCACGGGCATACGCTTTTGTAATGAATCTGTCGAGCCGCGGGAGCGGCACGCGTCTTTGCGGCAAAACGGCTGGTAGCTGTCCTTATACCGGCCCACATAATCATGACCTCAGCACGAACGAGACATGACACCGCTTGAAATAATTCTCGAGGCGCAGAAGAAACCGCTGACCACAGAGGATGGTGATGCCGATCCCTTGGAACTGGCTCCACCACTCTCCGAGGATGAGATTTCGGCTTTCGAGGCAGAACTCCCATGCAAGCTGCCTAGAGAGATTCGTGAATTGCTGTCTCGTTGCAGCGGGTTCACCGGAGGTGCCGCGGACTTTGTCGATTTTACGGGCAAAGACTGCAACTTTGGCCAGGAGGAGGTATTTCCATACGGACTTCCAATTGCAGCCGACGGATTTCGGGAACTTCTGGGTCATTGATCTCTTGCCTACATCAAAGACATGGGGACCAATTTACTTCGCTTGCCATGACGCGCCTGTAATCCTTTACCAGAGCCCAGGGCTGAGCCACTTCCTTGTCGAACTCTTCAAAATGTCTATACCTCCACGCAAGAGCCTGGTGGACGATGTGCACGAGGACCGCCTTTTTGATGTGTGGCGGAAGAATCCGGGCGTCATGTCCTACGATGAATGTATCAAGTCAGCAGATGCCGAACTCAAGAGCTTCGCAACGCAGCTTGGGCCATCTTTCCAGATTATCGACATGCGCACTCCCGAAATAGGTTTCGGATTCTCTTGGGGCAGGTACGGGGCAAAGACTGTCGTCCGTCGGCATGGCAACATTCCGATCTTCGCCTACCAGAAACGTGTTGGCATTTTGGAACGGCTTTTCAAAAGGAAAGGGGAATCATGAGACTCACGGTATTCTGCGGTCAGGGCAAGCTTGGAGTCGGTAACCTCACACGTCAGCCTGGTGCCACGGATGTAGTCCCGGAATGCGCGGGACACATCCATCGCACCAATACTTTTAGAAATTTTGATGCCTTGTTGCGGTGTCTCACATAACAAGTCGGGCTCGGTTACTTTGGCGAATGGCAGGAGAAGAAGATGACTCTAAAACGAATTGCAGGGCTGGCGAATATTCCGAGGTTAAGGACAATCTGATTCTTGAAATCCGAGGCAGCGATACGAGTTAATTACTTCCTGCTCGCTCTCTTCCTCTCTGTTCCAGTAAGGTATTGTTTTCGAAGCCTGACACTAATAGGTGTTACTTCCAAGTATTCATCATCCGCCATAATTTCCAGTCCCTTTTCAATACTAATTTCAGAGGGAGGGGTGAGTTGTATGGCATCGTCCGATCCGGCAGCACGCATATTAGTGAGTTGTTTACCCTTGATTGGATTAACCGCCATTTCGTCACCTTTAGATGAGTTTCCAATGACCATCCCTTCGTACACTTCCGTTCCAGGGGATATGTACAAAGTTCCCCGTTCCTGGAGATTATATAAAGAGAATCCTAAAGCTTTCCCGGAAGCCATAGATGTCATCGACCCGACGGAGCGTTTCTTTATTTCTCCAACGTGGGGTTTGTATCCAATCACTCTTGAACAAAGAATTCCATCTCCTTTGGTATCCGTAATGAATTCACTGCGATATCCCAAAAGCCCTCTGGTAGGAATTTCAAAAATCATTCTCTTCTGTTTCCCATTACTTTCCATATCAAGCATAATTCCTTTTCGATTTGCAATTTTCTCAATCACTGTTCCGGAAAATTCTGCCGGAACGTCAACAGTCGCTTCTTCAAAAGGCTCCAGCTTCTTGCCGGATACTTCTTTAACAATTACCTGGGGTTGAGAAACCTGAACTTCATAACCTTCCCGCCTCATATTTTCAAGCAGTATTGCGATGTGCAGCTCGCCTCTTCCGTAAACTTTGTATGAATCAGGCATAAAGTCAATTCTCAAACCGACGTTAACTTCCAGCTCCTTTTCCAGGCGTTCACGAAGCTGTTTGTTATTGACATATTTTCCTTCGCGGCCGGCAAAGGGAGAGTTGTTAACCAAGAAGTTCACAGATATGGTAGGTTCGTCTACAGTTATGGCCGGCAAAGCCTCCTGATTGGCATTTTCACAAAGAGTCTCTCCGATATCAATATCTGAGAAGCCGGACACCATGACAATATCCCCGGCAAAGGCCTCTTGAACTTCTTCTCTGTCTAATCCCTTGAAAGTAAAAAGCTTTGTCACTCTGCTGGTTTTCGATTCTCCGTTCAGCTTTTTAAGAGTGAGCACACTTCCGCTCTTGATAGTTCCTTCATAAATTCTTCCTATAGCCAAACGTCCGAGAAAATTGTCGTAACCCAAATTAAAAGGCTGTAAACGCAACGGGATGTCACTCGTTGCCGGTGCCGGACGAACCTTTGAAAGGATCGTGTCCAGAAGGGGAGTCAGGTCTTTGGATTCATCAACCAAATGCTCTTTGGCTATCCCTTCTTTTCCTATGGCATAAATGGTTGTAAAATCAAGCTGTTCATCGTTTGCTCCAAGATCATAGAACAACTCAAATACCTTTTCCTGAGCCAGACCCGGGTCAGCTGCCGGCTTATCAATTTTGTTAATAATAACGATTGGCTTCAGCCCAAGTTCCAAAGATTTCTTTAGAACAAACCTGGTCTGGGGCATCGGGCCTTCCTGAGCGTCAACAACCAACAACACGCTGTCAATGGATCGCAGAACGCGCTCCACCTCTGAGCCAAAATCGGCATGTCCGGGAGTATCAACAATGTTGATCTTCGTTCCACGATGAAAAACGGAAGCGTTCTTGGAATAGATCGTTATTCCACGCTCCTTCTCCAGTGTATCCGAATCCATAGTGACGTTTTCACCATGCACCATCCCGGTCTGTTTCATGATCGCGTCGGTCAAAGTGGTCTTACCATGATCAACGTGGGCAATAATGGCTATATTTCTAATTTCCATGGTTGTCGAGAATGTGTTCTGCAAAGGAACGAAGTTTTCGTCACAATAAAGTCTTTGGTTTGCTATCACAAAATCTGCCCTTAATACCGATTCACCTTCAATCGGGTAACATAGGAGTGCGTGGTGTGATACCGTTTCCGGAAAATCTTCTAAGCTGCGAACGGCACGCCAGCGGTGAGGCTGACTTCGCTCCGGAAACCCATCAGAAACGGCGCGGCGGCGTGTTTCCGCCCAAGAAGTGAACAAGCCAGAGTTCGCAGATGCAAACTCTGGCCTGATCATAACATTGAGACTACAGCCGGTGAATTACCAGCGTGAGCCTCCGGAGTTTCGTCGGTCTCCCCCGCCGCCGGAATTGGTCTTGGGGCGAGCCTCGTTCACCTTTAGGCTGCGGCCGCCGAGATCCTTGGAATCCAGTTCCTGGATCGCTTTAAGACCTTCTTCCCGATTTTGCATTTCGATGAATCCGAATCCTCGGGAACGGTTCGTAAACTGGTCAACGATGATCTTGGCTGAATCTACCGCTCCGTACGCTTCAAACAGGCCCTGGAGATCGTCCTCGCTGGAATCGAAAGACAGGTTTCCAACATAAATGTTGATACTCATTCTCTAGCTCCTTTAGAAAAGGCACGCCACACGTTTTGCGAGAGTGCGTTTACGGTTACGAACAAGGGCTCTTTGTGAACGGGGATAAACCGGATGGAATTACGGTATGAAGTCCTCGGCACGGGCGCCTATGTCCTAGGATCTTAATCCTTGCATAACGCCCGTGGTCCTTGACGCGAGGCCGACTGGAGAGACACAAGTTAAGCTTCAAATAACATCCTATGCTAAGAATCATTGCTTGTCAAGCGATTTTGCCGGTAACCCGCTATGAGCGGCTGCGGCCGGATTAAAAAAATCCAAAAGCTCAATCCTGCATCTAATTTTTAGGGAGAATAGTGGAAAGAAGAGGAGACAGCCATGGACTACAGCCTCATGATAATTATCGCTTTAGTGGTGGCGGGAGAATGCATTGGTTTTGAGCGTGGACGAGAAATCGCAAATACAGGCGTTGGATATGACTCAGCCGGAACTTCCTCTCAGACCTGGGAATCCCAAACGGCATACGGCAACCTACACCCGCCACGGCACCACGTGTCTTCTGGCTGCGCTCGCCGTGCATGAGGGCACGGTGGAGGCCCGCTGCGTGGACGGCAACAACCGTCATGTCTTTCTGGCTTTCCTCAAAAGCCTGTATCGAGCCCATCCCCACAAACACCTTCACGTCATTGTCGACAATCTGCCCCTCCATAAGCACTCGGATGTGATGGAATGGGTCTCTCGACGAAGAAGGCTGAAACTCCATTTTACTCCCACTTACGCCTCGTGGCTCAACCAAATCGAGATCTGGTTTCACATCTTTTCCCAAGATGTGGTCAAAGGAGGGGTCTGGCGGTCAAAGCAAGAACTGGTTGATCAAATCATGTTCTACATCAAACAATACAACCGAGACAGAGCCCGTCCCTTTACTTGGACCTATACAGGGAAAGTGCTTGTGGCATAATAACTCTAACTTAAGGAACGCAACACTAGCCACGGGCATACGCTTTTGTAATGAATCTGTCGAGCCGCGGGAGCGGCACGCGTCTTTCCGGCAAAACGGCTGGTAGCTGTCCTTATACCGGCCCACATAATCATGACCTCAGCACGAAGCAGACATGACACCGCTTGAAATAATTCTCGAGGCACAGAAGAAACCGCTGACCACAGAGGATGGTGATGCCGATCCCTTGGAACTGGCTCCACCACTCTCCGAAGATGAGATTTCGGCTTTCGAGGCAGAGCTCCCGTGCAAGCTGCCCAGAGAGATTCGTGAATTGCTGTCTCGTTGCAGCGGGTTCACCGGAGGTGCCGTGGACTTTGTCGATTTTACGGGCCAAGACTGCAGCTTTGGCCAAGAAGAGGTATTTCCGCACGGACTTCCAATTGCAGCCGACGGATTTGGGAACTTCTGGGTCATTGATCTCTTGCCTACATCAAAGACATGGGGACCAATTTACTTCGCTTGCCATGACGCGCCTGTAATCCTTTACCAGAGTCCGGGGCTGAGCCACTTCCTTATCGAACTCTTCAAAATGTCTATACCTCCATACAAGAGCCTGGTTGACGATGTGCACGAGGACCGCCTTTTTGATGTATGGTGGAAGAATCCAGGCGTCATGTCCTGCGATGAGTGTGTCAAATCAGCAGATGTCGAACTCAAGAGCTTCGCAACGCAGCTTGGGCCATCTTTCCAGATTATCGACATGCGCACCCCCGAAATAGGTTTCGGATTCTCTTGGGGCAGGTACGGGGCAAAGACTGTCGTCCGTCGGCATGGCAACATTCCGATCTTCGCCTACCAGAAACGTGTTGGCATTTTGGAACGGCTTTTCAAAAGGAAAGGAGAATCATGAGACTCACGGTATTCTGCGGTCAGGGCAAGCTTGGAGTCGGTAACCTATAACACGTCAGCCTGGTGCCACGGATGAGTCCCGGAATGCGCGGGACACATCCATCGCACCAATACTTTTAGAAATTTTGATTCATTGTCGAGGTATCTCACATAACAAGTCGGTCTCGGTTGCTTTGGCGAATGGCAAGAGAAAATGACTCTAAAACGAATTGCAGGGCTGGCGAATATTCCGAGGCAGCGATACGAGTTAATTACTTCCTGCTCGCTCTCTTCCTCTCTGTTCCAGTAAGGTATTGTTTTCGAAGCCTAACACTAATAGGTGTTACTTCCAAGTATTCATCATCCGCCATAATTTCCAGTCCCTTTTCAATTGTAATTTCAGAGGGAGGGGTGAGCTGTATGGCATCGTCCGATCCGGCAGCACGCATATTAGTGAGTTGTTTACCCTTGATTGGATTAACCGCCATTTCGTCGCCTTTAGATGAGTTTCCAATAACCATCCCTTCGTACACTTCCGTTCCAGGGGATATGTACAAAGTTCCCCGTTCCTGGAGATTATATAAAGAGAATCCTAAAGCTTTCCCGGAAGCCATAGATGTCATCGACCCGACGGAGCGTTTCTTTATTTCTCCAACGTGGGGTTTGTATCCAATCACTCTTGAACAAAGAATTCCATCTCCTTTGGTATCCGTAATGAATTCACTACGATATCCCAAAAGCCCTCTGGTAGGAATTTCAAAAATCATTCTCTTCTGTTTCCCATTACTTTCCATATCAAGCATAATTCCTTTTCGATTTGCAATTTTCTCAATCACTGTTCCGGAAAATTCTGCCGGAACGTCAACAGTCGCTTCTTCAAAAGGCTCCAGCTTCTTGCCGGATACTTCTTTAACAATTACCTGGGGTTGAGAAACCTGAACTTCATAACCTTCCCGCCTCATATTTTCAAGTAGTATTGCGATGTGCAACTCGCCTCTTCCGTAAACTTTGTATGAATCAGGCATAAAGTCAATTCTCAAACCTACGTTAACTTCCAGCTCCTTTTCCAGGCGTTCACGAAGCTGTTTGTTATTGACATATTTTCCTTCGCGGCCGGCAAAGGGAGAGTTGTTAACCAAGAAGTTCACAGATATGGTAGGTTCGTCTACAGTTATGGCCGGCAAAGCCTCCTGATTGGCATTTTCACAAAGAGTCTCTCCGATATCAATATCTGAGAAGCCGGACACCATGACAATGTCCCCGGCAAAGGCCTCTTGAACTTCTTCTCTGTCTAATCCCTTGAAAGTAAAAAGCTTTGTCACTCTGCTTGTTTTCGATTCTCCGTTCAGCTTTTTAAGAGTGAGCACACTTCCGCTCTTGATAGTTCCTTCATAAATTCTTCCTATAGCCAAACGTCCGAGAAAATTGTCGTAACCCAAATTAAAAGCCTGTAAACGCAACGGGATGTCACTCGTTGCCGGTGCCGGACGAACCTTTGAAAGGATCGTGTCCAGAAGGGGAGTCAGGTCTTTGGATTCATCAACCAAATGCTCTTTGGCTATCCCTTCTTTTCCTATGGCATAAATAGTTGTAAAATCAAGCTGTTCATCGTTTGCTCCAAGATCATAGAACAACTCAAATACCTTTTCCTGAGCCAGACCCGGATCAGCAGCCGGCTTATCAATTTTGTTAATAATAACGATTGGCTTCAGCCCAAGTTCCAAAGATTTCTTTAGAACAAACCTGGTCTGGGGCATCGGGCCTTCCTGAGCATCAACCACCAACAACACGCTATCAATGGATCGCAGAACGCGCTCCACCTCTGAGCCAAAATCGGCATGTCCGGGAGTATCAACAATGTTAATCTTCGTTCCACGATGAAAAACGGAAGCGTTTTTGGAATAGATTGTTATTCCGCGCTCCTTCTCCAGTGTATCCGAATCCATAGTGACGTTTTCACCATGCACCATCCCGGTCTGTTTCATGATCGCGTCGGTCAAAGTGGTCTTACCATGATCAACGTGGGCAATAATGGCTATATTTCTCATTTCCATGGTTGTCGAGAATGTGTTCTGCAAAGGAACGAAGTTTTCGTCACAATAAAGTCTTTGGTTTGCTATCACAAAATCTGCCCTTAATACCGATTCACCTTCAATCGGGTAACATAGGAGTGCGTGGGGTGATACCGTTTCCGGAAAATCTTCTAAGCTGCGAACGGCACGCCTGCGGTGAGGCTAACTTCGCTCCGGAAACCCATCGGAAACGGCGCGGCGGCGTGTTTACGCCCAAGAAGTGAACAAGCCAGAGTTCGCAATGCAAACTCTGGCCTGATCATAACATTGAGACTACAGCCGGCGAATTACCAGCGCGAGCCTCCGGAGTTTCGTCGGTCTCCCCCGCCGCCGGAATTGGTCTTGGGGCGAGCCTCGTTCACCTTTAGGCTGCGGCCGCCGAGATCCTTGGAATCGAGTTCCTGGATCGCTTTAAGACCTTCTTCCCGATTTTGCATTTCGATAAATCCGAATCCTCGGGAACGGTTCGTAAACTGGTCAACGATGATCTTGGCCGAATCTACCGCTCCATACGCTTCAAAGAGGCCCTGGAGTTCGCCCTCGCTGGAATCGAAAGACAGGTTTCCTACATAAATCTTAATACTCATTCTCTAGCTCCTTTAGAAAGGGCACGCCACACGTTTTGCGAGAGTGCGTTTACGGTTGGGAACAAGGGCTCTTTGTGAACGGGGATAAACCGGATGGAATTACGGTATGAAGTCCTCGGCACGGGTGCCTATGTCCTAGGATCTTAACCCTTGCATAACGCCCGTGGTCCTTGACGAGAGGCCGACTGGAGAGACACAAGTTAAGCTTCAAATAACATCCTATGTTAAGAATCATTGCTTGTCAAGCGATTTTGCCGGTAACCCGCTATGAGCGGCTGCGGCTGGTTTAATAAAATCCAAAAGCTCATTCCTGCATCTAATATTAAGGAGAATAGGAGAAAGTAGAGGAGACAGCCATGGATTACAGCGTTACGATAATTCTCTTTTTGGTAGCGGCGGCAGTGGGCGGCTTCCTCGTGCTGATGTTCACGATGTTGAGCAATTGGAGAGCAGGATCGAGGGGCCACGAAGAATCCGATGCGAATCAGAGCAAGCGGTCCAGAGATTTTGAAAACTGTTACAACACCTGCATGATTGCGGAGCACTGGGAGCCGGACAAAGGCGACCATTGTGAATCTCTGTGCGGTTCCCCGCTCGGTGCTCACCTCAGCATTTAGGGCGAGCATCAGGGGCCACTTTCACATGCACTGTGGGGACTTCGGAGGATACAATTCATGTTTCTTGGGCTCTAGGCTACGGCCCACGTTTCTGAGGACAAAGAAGGACCTTAAGAATCAAGTATTGTGTCCTCGGAATTCTCCACTGTCAGTGCAATGAAGACGAGCTTGCTCGTGAACAAGCTCTCTGTGAAGCATTTGCGTGCGTGCCGGCTCAAAATATCAGAAGGCAGTATCCCGGAGTAGAAGCACAAAATCCAAAAGAGGACTCGGGAGGCCAAGTCACGGCCGAACGTCGCCAGGGGCATTGGGAACACCACATCCACCGCCAACCGAAAGGGCTTTCTAGGCCGGCCGTTACCAATAAACAAAAGCCGCAGAACGCAACAGAGGCATTACTTCGTTCTGGCGGGCCCGGAAAAAAGAGCTTGACATGTATAATCGACCGGTCTATTGGACATCTGCTACCTTACCGAAGGGGACCCTCATGGCCAAACAAGATACTAAAGCGCGGCTCATCGCAGAAGGCGCAAAACTCATTCACGAAAAGGGGTTTAATCATACGGGAGTCCAGGAGATTCTCCAAGTATCGGGGGTGCCGAAGGGCTCTTTCTACTTCTACTTCCAAACCAAAGAGGAATTCGGATTGGCAGTGGTTGACTATTTCTCACAATACATGGGCTCAAAGATGGAAATGCATCTGAGTGATTCCTCATTGCCGCACGTCAAGCGCCTGAAAAACTTCTTCGACGAGATGATGGAATACTTTCGCCATGAGGGCTGTTGCCGCGGCTGCCCTATCGGCAACTTGGCCCAGGAGCTTTCAGATCTCAGTGATACCTTTCGGGAGAAGTTGAAGAACGCGTTAGCCATGATGGAGGCCAGAATAGTCGCCTCCCTTCAGGCAGCCCTGAAAGCGAATGAAGTTGCTACTGCGCTTGACCCCCATGAAGCCGCCTATTTCATTTTGAATAGTTGGGAAGGGGCTCTGACGAGGATGAAAACTGAGAAGAGCCTGGAACCGCTGGTAGTTTTCGATAAAATGATTTTCGGCTTCCTGCTGAGGACAACCGGCGGGGATGACCATTCTCCTCCAAAAAACGATACTGATTGTAAAAAGTAATCTCTGACAGTGCGAAACGATTCTTCGAAATTGGCAGTCCCGCTGCTGGGGGGACCTCCGTGACGGGGGATCAGGTGCAGATAAAGCAATCACGCGATAGGCGTGACCCGGCAGAGACGCCGGACCCTACCAATGTCGCGAAATGCGGCCATTGGATAAGTTCAAGACTTCGGTCAACGGGTATAAAGATCCAGAAAAGGAGGATGTGAAATGTCGCTGTTGGAACTTACTCCACCGGAAAAGGCGCAGGGAAAGCTTGCAGAACTTTATGCCGAGTCGGAACAGTGGTTCGGGGCCGTACCCAACAATGTTCGGATGTTGGGTGTGAGCCCGGCTGTTCTTGAAAATCAGTTTGATTTCGCCAAGTACTTTTTTGCCCACGAAAGCCTGAGCATGCCCTTTCAGGCAATGATTCGGATGCTGGTCTCCGCTACAACTAGATCGCCCTATTGCGAGAGGTTGAACTCGGGCATGTTGCAGAAGCAGGGGATTACGGCAGAGCAGATTGAGGCGGCCAAAGCTGATCCCCGGAAAGCGCCCGCTCAATGACAAGGAAAAAGCATTGCTCCTGTTTGTGCTCAAGGCAATCAAGAATCCTCATTCAGTCGGCCCCGACGATGTCGGAGCTCTGAAAGAGTTGGGCTGGAAGGAAATCGACATTTTCGACGCCCTCGCTCATGGAGCGCGGAGTGTAGCGACAAACATAATCTTTGACGCATTCAAGGTAAATCTGGAGTCCCGCTGAGGCGGCACAGAGCATGATTTCACATGTCCCTGCATAAAAGAGGCGCACAGCGAGTGATGCGTATGAGCGGCTGGCGAACAGGCTCGACGAGTTGCCCCACGGATTGATAGTCGCCTTCTGGTTCCGAAGCGGCCCGGTGACGATCGACCGCTCCGCATGGAATCACTTGCATAAACTGCCGCGCAATTCCGTCCAGTCCCTTGCCATTCTTAAGACTATGATTACAGTTAACTAAAATCATCTCTAATTGTAACGTAGTTTGAATTGATGAGGAAATTACAATGGCAAGTCAAACAAGGCAAATTCCAGAAGGATTTCACACAGTGACCCCATATTTAGTTGTGCGTGACGCTGCCGGGGCCATTGATTTCTATAAACAGGCTTTCGGGGCCGAGGAACTATTTCGCCTCGAGGGTCCCCCCGGAAAGATCGGCCACGCTGAGATCAAAATTGGTGATTCCATAATCATGTTGGCCGACGAGATGGAGAGCGGCAACTGTCGTTCGCCGCAATCATTGGGTGGTACAGCGGTCAATATTCTCTTGTACGTAAAGGATGTCGATCAGGTCTTCAATCAGGCCGTTTCTGCAGGCGCTGAGGTAGCTATGCCGCTTGACGATATGTTTTGGGGGGATCGGTACGGACAGGTGACTGATCCGTTTGGCCATTCTTGGGCGCTCGCAACGCACAAAGAAGACATTCCTCCGGAGGAGCTGCAAAAGCGGGCTCAAGCGGCTTTTGCAGAAATGCGGTGAAAGGTAGGCAGCCCGTTTAAGAAACTTCTCGGGATGAAAGATGTCGGTATATTAATAAGTGGGAGGGGAGCCAGCCCGGTTGTTGCGTTAATGTAGGGGACGGAGAAAAGTATTGTGACAGCGTCCCTAGAATTAAATTAACAAGAATTGATAGGAGTGAATCATGTATAAAACGTTACCAATTATCGCTCTGGTCGTCTCAGTGGTCGCAGTGGCCACACTCATTCCTTTAACTTCTCAAGCGTTTCTCGGACCTGTTTGGGTGCCGTTTTCCGGAGGATGTTCTTCAGGATGCGGATACGGCGGCTACTCTGGAGGTTACGGCTACGCTGGTTATGGGGGCTACGGATACGCATGGCCGTACTCGTATGGCGGCCGTCATATGTACAAAGGCGCCGGGTACGGATTCGGATCATCCTATAGTGTGCGGTACGGTTACTAATTCCGTAATGTAATGCCCGGTGTAAAGCGCCGGTGCAAAACATTCGCGCGCGAAAAATGGACAGTTGTCACAGTGAGGTGCGGAATCGCACCTCACTGTGGCGCACATTTCTGCTTGAAATTAAAAGTGTTTTCAAAATTCGAGTTTTTTAAGAGATCCAGGGCGCCCCGCGTCCCTGTGGGTAGCCAAAAGGTGCCCCCCGGCCACTCTTCAAAAAACTCATAAGTTATGCCACCACTCCCAATCTCTTCAGACTCTTTCTGGATAACCGATTATATCTCTCGTTTGCCTGTACAGCGGGCGGAGAGCTTGATACATCTTGCGGTACACCCTTTCGTACAGCTCCCTGTACAGGGCCACGTTTTTCGGGATTCGGCTCGAACGCTGCATCGTACTTCACCATCTTGTGGATTGCCGACTCAAAGGTAGAATGGATCCCCAGTCCCACGGAACTAACAATTGCCGCTCCCAGTCCTGACGTTTCATGAGTTTTGCCTCGCAGGAGAGGCAGGTCGAAAATGTCCGCGGTGATTTGACAGATCGCGTCACTCTGGGAACCTCCGCCCGAAACAGCTACTCGTTCCGCACGAAAATTTCCCGCCCTTTCCATGTTGTGCAGCCCGTCCAACAGCGCATATCCCAGCCCTTCAATCACAGCGCGGTACACGTGTGCCTTTGTGTGCACGTCCCCAAAACCTATTATGGCACCTTTGGCCGAAGGGTTTTTCAGTCCCGGGCCCCAGTACGGCTGCACCATCAAGCCCATTGAACCGGCCGGGACTTCGGCCAGCAGGTCGTTCAAAACCTCTTCCGGTTCTATTCCACGTTCGTTGGCTTCGAGAACTTCCTGGTACGCGAATTCGTTCTTGAACCAGGCGATCATCCAGTATCCTCTGAAGATCTCCACTTCAGGGTTGTAGTGCCCGGGAATCGGCGCAGGGTACGAAGGCATAAAACGCAGAGGTTCAAAGTACCTATTTGTCGTCGTCTGCACGGTGGCGGTTGTCCCAAAGCTCAAGCTGGCGGCGTTTTCTTCTACCACCCCCATCCCGATGGTCTCACAACCTTTGTCGGACCCGCACGCGATCACAGGAATTCCCTGTGGTATCCCTGTTTCCTGTGCAGCCTTTTTCGTTATGGTACCGATTACTTCGCCGGGTGCCACCAGTTCAGGGAGCTTATTCGGTTCAACCGGGAATAGTCTCGCGTTGAGTTCCCTCTTGGAGCACCACCTCAGCTTCTTGTAATTCATGGGGATGTGGCCGATCTGAGAGGCAATGGAATCTCGGAACTGACCTGTCAGCCTGTAGTTCAGAAAGCCGGATACCTGTAGATACTTGTGCGTCTTTTCCCATACATCGAGTTGGAATTGCCGAAGCCAGTTGCATTTGCCGTCGATCTGAACCTTACGGATTGGTTCTTCCATCCGGATGGCCCGATAGATGATCTTCATAAGGCCGCGGGGAATATAGACTTGCCTTGCCTTTCGTTGGTCCAGCCAGATGATTGCCGGACGCAATGGATTGCCGTGATCGTCGACGTTGACCATACTGTTTCTCTGGGTGGTCACGCCGACGCCTACGATTTTACTGAACAGGTCCGGCCGGTTATTGCTCAGCCTTTTGCATGCATCACACGCGCTCTTCCAGTAGATCTCGGGATCTTGTTCTGCCCAGCCGGGTTTTTCGCTGAAGTACGGAGTATATGGTATTTGAGCCTTGTCGAGCGGCTCTCCGTCAGAGCTGAAGAGCAGCGCCCTCAGACTTTGAGTGCCGCAGTCCAATGAAAGGATAACCTTATCCGGGGTCATTTTTTGTCGAACGTCCTCCGTGGTGGAAAAATATCACGCCGCCATAAAGGACGCCATTGATTTCGCTCGGGTTCAATACTGCGAAGCATTGGAATTGAAATTAAGGTGTTGTGAAGCGTGGCGTGTGAAGGCACGGTCCCGCGTCTCGCGGGATGCCTCTACGTGACTCATCTCAGGGCAAAGATGCGGTCACAACTCCGCCTGGGCCAAGATGACACTGGACCACTCCTATGCTCATATCGGCTCAGGCCTGCGGGGAATGTGGGGAAAATACCGCCAGCGGCATACTCCCGAGTATCGCAACTAACAATCAAACCCGCCCCACGGGCATCGCCGATACGGGCTATCATCAACGGGCGCGGGGGGAGGAGTCAGAACGTAGCCCTCGCGGTCTAGATAGAAAAATAGAATTCCACCAGCGCCTCCAGGGTCGGTTACAATGTCGGAAGGGCCAAAGAGTCCTGCGCCGCCGAGCATTTTCCCTGGGCTCGTTATGGCTTGAGCCAATCTGACTGCGGGGGATGCTTGGGCAACCGATGGTGTGAACTGATTCACCGTGAGATCCGCGGGCGATTTGGCGGCTGTCGCAAGGCTTCCCACACCTAGAATTACGATGAAGGTCAGCAACACCCCTGCTGTCATCAATATGCCTGTGAGGCTTAATTTTCTGTTCATGACGTCACTTCTTTCCGGGGCGATCCCCCTGGGCAGGATGCTGAGAAATATCGTCCCTCTGCCTTTACAGCTTTTGAATATCAAGATGCGAACCCTAGGATTTGGATTCTTTGAAAGGTCGGAAATATCTTGTGTGAGTATATGGTTCAAGTCCGCTGTTGACTCATCTATCAGCCTCGTGACTCCACGCGAGCAGTTCCGCATAAGCCGAGAGCACCCTTGCCCCCTATTTTTGGATCCGTTGGCCGGCACCGCACAAGAAAAGCAACGGATGAGTACTGGTGACCTCACATGCGGGGAATGCTCTCCACACTCCTGGACTCAGCATCCACCTCCCCAATTTGCGTGCCGATTTGGTCATTGATGATCGCTTGCAAAAACAACTGAGTTATCATAGCTTAGTCGCCGGCCGGTTTTTGGCACGCAAGTTGCTCTAAAGGAGTGCGGAAGGAAAACACTTAGTTGAGACGCCAGGCCTCCTACCCCCCCCAAGGTACTGGCGTTTCGTTTTCCTCCGACAGATCGTACCGGTTGTGCCGAAGGGAGCCTCTTCCGGAGAATTCAGGTACACCATGCGCAATCGCTATTGTCAATCGTCCTTCAGAATTTCACCGACCAAATTGTCAACTATTACGGGAGTATCGAAATATTGAACTGACGGCTCGGCCCCATATTTCTCGACTATGAATTTTTTCCAGTCATCCGTATAGAGTTGTTCGGCATCCTTGCGAGATCTCCACAAGTAGACACCTCCGGCTGTTGCTCCATCCTCGGAGAGTAGATAATACTTGCGGATAAGCCCATGAACTTCTCTGTACTTGGGCGCGGTGCTTAAAAAGATTTCCTGCGCCTTTTCTCGGGTCACAGGTTGCGGGAGCTTGAACTGAATAAGTGCTGTAATCATGCTCTGCCTCTCTCTCATACAGTTTCTAACGGTAGTTACACAGTTGCGCCTAACACCGGAACGATACTATACCATCGTATATGCTGACAACCTGAATCGCCTGAAGCCTCGATCGTGAGTATTCTTGGGATCGGGTCCTCAGAGATCGTTCATCGGGAAAGGAAATCAATAGCTATTCTGTTGAACTCCTCAGGGTGCTCTTCGTGAGGGCTGTGACCTGCTTTTTCGAACACAACCAACTTGGATTCCTTCCACAGTCGGCTCAGCTTTTCCGATCGATCGAGCGGAACAGCCTTATCCTCTCTACCATGGACTATCAAGATGGGTTTGTGGATCTGGGCAAGCATGTTTACTTCGTTTTCAACATAAGGCGGCTTTAGCACATTGCGTAGAATGTACATGAGACCTTCAGACGTCCCCTGTATCCGTAAGGGTTGGATTACTTCCTGTAGATATTCCTTGCCAACCTTATTGCCATCGTAAAACCATATTGTCTTGATGTTGTTTTCCATCAAGGCGTCTCCTGGAATGGCATTGAGAAATTCCCCTATGAAGGGTTGCTGATAGATCCGGCCGATAGTGGTCATTGGATAGGGGATAGCCGCAGGATCAACCAGAATCAGTTTGTCCACCCTCTCGGGATGGTGGGCTGCCAGGTATACGGCGATCCCTCCCCCCATTGACTGTCCCACCAGGGAAGCCTTGCGGATGTTCAAAGCATCCATGAATTGCAGAATCTGTTGGGCATAGAAGGGGAAACTGTAATCCGTCGCATTCAATCGCTCACTGTATCCCCACCCCCAGAGGTCTACGGCGTAAGTTTTGAATTTGGATGCAAAAGCATCGATACTCTTCTTCCACATCACCGTGCTGTAGAGAAATCCGTGAATGAGTATTACCGGCTTTCCGTCTCCCTTCTCTATGTAGTGGATCTGCCTGCCGTCCACGGTGACAAACTTGCCCTTTGCATACTTCTGCACCGCGTCTTTATAAGACAAGGTCTCTTTTGTAGTCACTTTGGGGAGTATGATTATCACTAATGCCAGAACGATAACAATGGCCAATACGAATCCGATTGCTCTCTTCATGGTGTCCCCCTCTTCCCCGGTTCGAAATGGTTTTCTATGCTGACTTGTAACCCGTGAACCTGTCCGGCCCTTCGAATTATGTACCACTTGTTAGGTTAGAGGCATAGCACTTTCGGCAATTTGCAATTTCGGGGACCGACTACTCATTCCGTGATTTGAAGCAGGGATTTGCAGGGGGTCTGGAGTCAAAGAGTTCGATATCGCGACCCTTCGACCTTTTGTTGAACAGCTGGGAGCTTCTCTTGAGCAATACCAAGGGTGTGACCAGATGAAGGCACTGTGTTGGGGAATACTCTCGCGGCTCACAGGCGGGTCGGCGAAACCGGTGATCATAGACCCAAGGATTCGAATGGCCTTGGATTTCATGAAAGAACAGCCGGAGCGAAAGGCGCCTCTTTACCTTATTGCTCAGACGGTCGGTCTTTCGGAAAGCAGAATTGTACATCTCTTCAAGGAACAGATTGGGATTCCTATACGTAGATATCTGCTGTGGCTGAGACTCGTGCAAGCTATAGATCATCTATTCAACAACGCGTCTTTGACGAGAGCTGCACACGAGGCGGGATTTGCTGACTCCGCCCACTTCACCAGGACGTTCAGGGCGATGTTTGGCGTCACTCCCTCTGAACTTTTCAAAAACAGCCAGTTTGTTCAAGTAATCCGCTGTCCGGAGTGATATCGGTTTCTTCAAGAATAGCATGACTCCACGACGAGAGGCGCTACATGGACAATAACAGATATCTGACGGAAACCACGCTCCTGGATTTCAATCATCCCTCCCTAACGCGTTTAGTGGGGGCTCGTAACTGGGAAATCTTAGATCAATACGAAAAGATCGGCGCGAACTTACAACTTCGTTAAGGATGAAATCGCTTTCGGATACAGCGAGGCGGACGACATTCCTGCCTCCAAAGTCTTGGAAGACGGCTACGGACAGTGCAATACCAAGTCCATTCTGCTCATGGCTTTGCTTCAGGAAAATTGGGGTGCCTTGCAGAATTCATGGGTTCGGCATAGACAAGCGAGTTCAAAAAGGAGCAGTGCCTGAGTTCCTCTATGCTCTCTCCCCTCAGACGTTGATCCACACCTGGGTGGAAGTGTCGCACGGAGGGCAATGGCTGCACCTGGAAGGCTGCATTCTCGACCCAAACTACTTGGCGTAAGTTATGCTCAAGGACAAGAAACAAGCGGCTGTTACAGCGGCGTGACAACGGCTGCTGATAACGGAGATCGGAAGCGACCATTATGTGCGGCGCGGTTTGGGGTTTCTAGATCGAGAAGTGACAAAGTCGGTCGAAGCGTGTCACGAAACGTGGTACCAATGTCGTCTGCTACCACACTGGACGGATTCTAATAGTCGCGGACGCTGACCCTATTATCCGTGTACTTGGCTTTCGCATCCTCCTGGCACAACGATGAACACCACTGAATTAAGTATGGTGTCCCCGGAATTGCGACGACTATCTCTATTCTGTCAGCATTATTGAAAAATTGACCTTGATCACGACCTGTGGTACCGACGGCTAGGTGCTTGCAGATGAGAGGATGCCGATGACCGGAAAAAGGCCGTGCAGGCACCCGTCATCTCTTTCGGTTTAAGACCTGATTGACATCTACTCCGGCGTCTACTTTCAGATTTCGACGGACATAATGCCGTTTTCTTTGCGGCAGCCTCTTCCAGTGGATTTCCCGGTGTTCAATGTTCAGATCCAGCTGAATGAAAATAGGTCCCGCCGACTGAACGCCACGCTCTGTGACATGGTGCACATAGCTGGGGACCAACCTACTCGAGCTACAAACGATAAAGCAGTGGTAAGAAAGCTGATGAGTTGTCACCACGAGGTACGCGGCAACATTCTTGCACGCGAGTCATAGGAATACGGGAGTTGATTGCAAGGTTATTCCGGATAAGATCGGCGGATCGGGTTAACGATAACGATGTTCAAGTTGGGCTGCGAGCACTGCTCTACGAAGGCGTTTGCTCGCAGCTCATGGATACCCTCACCAGCGGGGCGTTTCTGGTTGCCTTTGCCCTCTTGCTGGGCGCTTCGAACACGGTGGTCGGACTGCTGGCAGCCGTCTCACCGCTCACGCAGCTACTTCAGATCCCGGCGATTTACCTTGTCGACCGGACTCCGTCGCGCAAGGCACTCGTCGTGCTCAACTCGTTCTTGAGCCGGGTTTCATGGCTGGTCATCGCAATAATCCCGTGGCTTGTGCCGAGCGAGCAAAGGGTGACCGTCCTGCTTATATGCCTTTTCCTTTATTTTGGGCTGGGGACCATTTCCGCGTGTGGGTTCAACCCTTGGATACGTGACTTTGTCCCGGAAAAGATCATGGGACGGTACTTCGGCAAGCGCATGGCCATCGGTACTGCCGCGGGCGCTGTCCTGGCCTTACTGGCCGGTGTGGGCATCGAGATGGGAAAGTGGTATGTGCCCAGCCAATTTGTTCCTTATAGCGTATTGTTCCTGCTCGGTGGGATTGTCGGTCTCTCAGGGAGTGTACTTCCTGTCGCAGGTTCCCGAGCCCAGAGTGACGGCGCACAGGCCCGAAGGCATGTTTGAGGCATTGGGTCAGCCGTTTCGTGATTTCAACTTCCGTCGACTTCTCATATTCCTCGGCATCTTATTCTTTGCAATCAACCTGTCCGGTCCGTTCTACGCGGTGTACATGATCAAGCGGCTCGAGTTGTCGATGGCGTTAGTGATCGGCCTCGCGGTTCTCAGCCAGATCACGAGCGTAATGTCCTTCCGCATCTGGGGAAGGGCCGCGGACAACTTCAGCAACAAGTCGGTGCTCATTGTGTCCGGCTACATGTACATCGTCAGCGTTCTGCTTTGGCCGTTTCTGCTACTCTCTGAAAGCTACTTTTTTATGATCCCGTTACTCGTGGTAGTTCACGTGCTCACCGGCATCTCCGCTGCCGGCGTCAATCTCTGCACAGGCGAACATTGCCCTCAAGGCAGCTCCGCATGGCAAGGCTACGGCGATTCTTGGCGGTGAACACTATCGTGCATGGCGTTGTCGCAGCCGCGGCACCGATTCTTGGGGGAATCGTTGCCGATAGGTTGACTGGACAGCAATTATCTGCTCATGCACGCACTGGTTGTCGACGGACATCGGGCGCTTTCCTCGCTCTCCGCAATCTCCAGCCTGTTCGGGCTCCACTCCCTTTTTTTCCTCACGGCGATTATCGGGTTGTACGCAATGCACCGCTTACGCGCGGTGCATGAAGAGGGTGAGGTCCGGGGGCAGGTTGTAGTTGCATATCTCGCGGCCGAGGCGAGAAAAGCTGTCCGGCGTATGACCCGCCCCCCAAAGACTGGTCCAGGTTCTGGGTTAGGATAGAGTAAGACATGGACTAAACCGGAATTATGCGGCGCTCTTGCCATTTCGGGGGTGTTTCACCCAATTCCAGTAATTCCAGGGACACCATACTTATTTCCTTTCGTCCAATTTCTCGAAAACGCCGCCGGGCTATTGAAAAACAAAAGCTACGGAATGTACCCGTAGCTTTATTTTCTTCTGGTGCGCCCTAAGAGATTCGAACTCCCGACCTTCTGATCCGTAGTCAGACGCTCTATCCAGCTGAGCTAAGGGCGCATTCGGAGCTTCCGGCATTCCAAGAAGTCTGGCTCGGAGAGACAACGCCGGAGCCGTCTTTACAACCGGAAACAATCGTTTCCAGCGGATTCAGACCGGATGTTCAGTTTTTAGAATCTTTGCGGCCCATTGTCAACCCCCAAACCCGCGGAATAGGCGATCACCGCGGAGGTCGCAGAGAGCGCGGAGAAATCAGCTTTTCTGTTCTTTTTCAGATAGAGCATAGGTCTTCCGGGCCTGTTTCATTGACGATGTGCTTCGACTCGAAAAGTCATCCGGACGACGCATGTTGTCTTGTCTGAAGCATTTTTTCCTCTGCGGTCTCTGCGTGCTCTGCGGTGAATCCTTTTTCCCGATGAACGATTACAAAAAAAAATGAGTCCCGGCAGAGGGGTTGGGCCGCGAATACGAGTTGTTGATCTGCAGGCCGAGTTGGCATAGAATGACCGGGCGGTCATTGCACCTCACAGGACTTCAAAACACCCCATGAACGATCTCACTTCTTCAGGAACAGACCTTTTCAAGAACCTGCCCGCTGAAAAACAGGAAAAGGTCTTTCAAGCTGCGGTCAGCGAATTTGCATCCAAGGGGTACAAGAACGCGTCAATGAACAGCCTCGTGAAGACGGCTGGAATAAGCAAGGGGAGCCTGTTCCAGTACTTTCGGACAAAACAGGATCTGTTCGACGGCATTGTTGAAATGGCCGCGGGCCGGGTCAAACAGTATTTGAAACAGGTCCGGGACGAAACCGCGGAAATGGGGTTTTTTCAGCGCCTTGATCAGCTTCTGAGGGCAGGCTTCGCGTTCATCGACCGCCATCCGCTGCTCGCAAGAGTATACTTTCATCTGCTCCAGTCGGGCGAATCTCCCTTCGGATCGGAGCGCATACTAAGCCTTCACAGACAAGGGGACGAGTTTCTCGCAGACCTGATAAGTCAGGCTGTGGAGCGGGGAGAGTTGAGGCAGGACCTGGACGCGGAACGCACGGCTTTTCTGCTTAAAGCACTGTTAGAGACGTTGCTGCGGGCTTATTATACGGAGTTTCTGGCTTCCGGCTCGGGATTGTATCGCGGCAGCGCGGACGAACTGGAACGTTGGGTCAATGCGACTCTGGCCCTGCTCCGCATCGGAATGCAGAAAGAGTGTGCAGGGACAAGCTTTGAAGAACGACCGTGAAAAGTGGGACCTGCGCTACTCCAAGGAATCGGGCGCTTTTCCCACTCCGGATGAATTCCTGGTGGCTCACGAGGAAATCTTGAGGTCCGGCCGGGCCCTGGACGTTGCTTGCGGCCGGGGCGGAAACGCACTTTTTCTTGCCGAACGCGGCTACAGCGTGGATGCTGTGGACATAAGTTTTCAGGCGCTTTTCCAGTTGCAAGCCGAGGCGATCCGGCGGGGGCTTGACATAAGGTGTGTAGCTGCCGACCTCGATTGCTACCCGCTCCCGAGAGATCTTTATGACCTGGTGATTGTGTTCTACTTCTTTTCAAAGCCGCTGATGAGGAGCATCAGAAATGCGTTGAAAGAAGGGGGTCTTATTTTTTACGCTACCTTCAATGAGAGACATACCAGCGTCAGGCCGGAATTCAATCCCGCCTACCTCATACCCCCTGACGGCCTGTACCCTTATTTTCACGATTTTGACATACTGGTTCATGAAACCACGGCTGGTGAGAATGAAAACGTGTCTCGCCTGATCGGTCGAAAGCCTCTCCTGGCAAAGAAGAGCTATATGCCTTAGCACTTTCCTGAATTGGTTTCTCGGATTGAAAGGGAATCCGCGTCCGGGGCCGCCAGTTTGCCAACCAGCCGCACCCAAAGCAGGGCATCAGCCCACCCCTGACTGAAAGATCCCCTCATCCTGTCATTCCCGCGTTTATCTGAAAATGCGTGCCCATTATGCAGGAGTCGATGGAAGTTTGGTGCCACGGATGTGCCGAAGGCTCATCCGTGCGGGAGCGGGTCCGGCAGTACGTCCACAGCATTAGGTTCCCTTACTGGACCGGCATCCGTCGGCCATAAAGCTATACCAGGCAGGCACGGATGAGTCCCGCGGGGCGGAACGCATCCGTGGCACCAGACTCCATGGCAGCACTTTCATCTCCCGTTGTGACTGGCAGGTCATGGTGGTTCGCGGGAATGGCAGGGGAGAATCACACCTTAAGCTGGATTCCCGCTTCCGCGGCGGTCATCAAGGATTTTGTCTGTCAGCCCAGTCGCGGCTGAGCGATCACTCGTCCAGATACGGCTTCAGGGCCTCCACGTCTATACAGGCCTTCAGTTCTGCCTGAGTCGCTTCCTCAGGTTTCTTTAATGCGTCCACAGGGCACAAGAACTCGTTGCCCGCAGTATCCTTGACCCACACATAGTTTTTGGAGCTGCCTTTGGTATCTGCCATCCTCAATCCTCCTGTCTCCCTGTGATAACATTATACACTTCTTTTTCGGGTCGCGGCCGTGGCAATGCGAGCGGCAACTCAGGGAGTTGACGCGCTGCGCCGGCCGCTCTTGACCGCGCGAGCCTTTTTCACTAACATACAAAAATTGCAAGGCGTTTGCCCGTTGGAGAAGCGATTTCGCACATGGACCGGGGCGCTGAACATAAAGTAAATAAGCCCGTTGTCTCGCGGTGGCTGGGAAGAAGATCCCAAGTTCAGGCTCACTGCCACGCCGCAGGTTTTCTTTGAAGGTAAAAAGATCCCTGAGAATTTGAAGGGGGAGTTCTTCATTGACGCACTGGAGCAGTTAGTCCGGGGCCCACGATCCGAACAGAAAAGATTTTAAACTCAAAAGACGCTGGCAGGAACTTCACGTGACACAGACTGACAGTATCCCATACATACACGCAAAAGGAGACCCGACTTATGTCGCTGAGCGAGCTTAGCCCCTTCAGTCCGCGTCAATTCCAAACCATAACAATCGTACTTGCAGCCCTGGTGATCGTAAGCCTTACTCCGCTAAATTCTCTAGCCCAAAAGGATTTTCTCCCTCCCGAGATCCAAGACGTTCAGTCGGGCATGCCATCATCTCAGGTGATTGATAAGATCAAGAATTCCGGCGAGCACTCCACGTCAGCTCTCATGCTCCCAAATGGGAGGAGGACGATACTGATTTGGCCTTTGGCGAGCAACATGTACTACAAACAGGTAGAGTTCGAGTTTACCGAGAAGGATCGCTTGTACCTGTTGCGGTTCGTGCTCAATGACGAGATGAGATGGAACTTGACTTCCCTGAAAAAGCAATTCTTCGACAAGTATAAGATTTCATGGGATGATCCAGGTAAGATGCGCGTGAAGAACAATGACGCGATCCTTTACATGCCCGATCAGGGGAAATGGAATTTCTTCGAAATGAGGAATGTTACGACAGGTCAGAAATCCTTTGAACTCTTCGACAATAACGTCAGCGCGGAGGATCGCCAGCCCCCGAAAACCGGCGATGGCACTGCAAAACAGGCGGAGCAAGGCAATTCTACGCCCTCGAAAGAGGGGCCTTCAGTTCCGGCAGAAGACAAGTCACCGGAGCCGCAAGGAAAATGAAATCTCACTTCTTGGAAGTTCTGAAAGAAAACCCCAAGATCCCTTTCCCGCTTCCATCGATATGAAGGGCAGATCGATCTCCACTTACTCGACAGAGGGGTACACGGTTGCTTAAGTGGAAAGAAGTTACGGCCAGAATGGACACATGGAGTTCCGAAGTAATCACGGATTGGCTCCTGGGTGCCACGGACCGGGCTCCGCAGGTCCGTGCCGTGTTGGGAAAATAGTAAGCGTCCCAATTGAAAAGCGAGCCGATGGTAAGATGAAGCTGGAAATCTTCTGAGTTATCGTGGCCATGAACTGGGGAAGCACGGACTGGAGCCCAGGTGGACACCTATGCGCTGATCTTTTTCTTCCGATCCCGCTCCGTTGTCGTTATGACCACCTCCGGTCAAAGACACCGTGCCTTTGGCGCACCTCATTGACGGGACCTACAACCGTTCAAATATTGAGAATCACAAAGGTTCCTTGCTTCGTTTTGTTAGGTACCCACTTACGCATAGAGCCCTTTTTCAGTCCCCATTAGAAAAAGGACAAGGCTCCTTTCCCTATTTCCCCGACGCTCTTTGCAAGGGCACTTGAACGCTTTGTATTATACTGATTGCCAAAAATAATGTCCGTTTGGCCATAAGGCGGGCGAACTGCAAGGGAGATGGTTCGGGTTTGCCTTGTTTGTCATTCCCGCGAACGCGGGAATCCAGAAGGCCCAGATAAACAACAATGGTAAACCTTCTTCCGGCTTTCCCGGACTGGATTCCCCGTTCGCGGGAATGACGGGATGTGGTCTCTGTGAACCGGACAAGAATTCTGGCAAGGGCTATATATTGCTCAAATGGATGGGGTGGGATTCAGCAGCCTTGCCCCTTTTCTTAGGATCGACTACGGACCTCTCGGGGAGCCATTCCTATTGTCATGTGCTCTTTCAAACAGGGCAAGAGTTGGTATCAATGAAAAGTCCGGGGACTTCTGTTCCCCGGACTTGTTCGGCGAAAAAAACCAGCAGGAAAAACGACCGATGGTGCATACGCAATGTGACTCGGGGCCCGACCACTCTGCTGTTACTGCTGCATCTCCACAATCAACTGCCGGCAACAGCAGTGGAGCGTGATTACGCCAGCTGTGTACAATGCTCGCGATCATGGATTTGTCATAGCAGGTAAAAGGCGCTACCGCGGGGTTATTTGCGGGAAACTTTGCCCA
The DNA here is from genome assembly GCA_963809365.1 of uncultured delta proteobacterium. Taxonomy (GTDB): domain Bacteria; phylum Desulfobacterota; class Desulfomonilia; order Desulfomonilales; family Desulfomonilaceae; genus CAWBBA01. Next base: position 148,380 of record CAWEJR010000021.1, read on the forward strand.
AACATTAAGCCGCGGTGGCCGACAGCGCAGCCCACGCGACTTCAGTACAAGTCGCCAGGTCGTGGCTGCGCGTGATACCCCGCCCCCAAAGGGTAGCTTGGAAGATATACCTGTCGGTTGCAACCGCCGTCGGGCGGCTACCCTTAACCGCACATGCATTGCACCATATACTGCGTCACCAGCGCCGCCTGGCTGAGTAAACCTAATTTGGACTGTCACATTTTGCCGTGGTGCCACCCCATCCGTAAAAATTCCCAACGAACCTATGGCGAGGTCGGCATAATCATATACCGCTGTATCGTTGTCGAACCTGCCATTAAGGTCGACAACTTCGTTTCCCAACCTTTCAACGGACACACTCAAGCTTCGACAGGTCCGCTTCCGCGGCCCTGTCGCACGCGGTCCTCTTGTAGCCTACGTAGTAGGGGATAGCAACGGCCAAAATAATGCCGATGATCGCGACCACGACCATGAGTTCAATCAGGGTAAAACCCTTCTGCGTTCTTCAGTGTCCTGTGCATGATGTCCTCCTTATCGGTTTGTTTGTTTCGTGCCGTGCAAGCGGCAGGTCTTTCAGACCGGTTGCAGGTTAGTGCCCCCCTGTCCGAGCCTTAATCGTAGCAATTACCATGCCAATTCCCGTAAAGTCTAACTGCTTGAGATAACGTAGATATTTGTGAGCGAGGATCGGCTGATTCAATCTCCATGAGACAAAAATTGTCACCCCGCGGTACTCTGCACGGTGACGGCTTGTGATCTTCAGTAATTCCGCAGGCTTGCGAAAAGAGCTGGCGTGACAATTTTTGGCTCACCATGAGACAAAAATTGTCACCCTGCGGTACTCTGCACGGTAACGGCTTGTGATCTTCAGTAATTCCGCAGGCTTGCGAAAAAGCTGGGTGACAATTTTGGGCCGTTATCTTATAGGGATTCTCAAAAGTAATGTCGGTTTGGGTCGGCGACAAAATTGGAAGATTGTCATTGCGAGGGCGAAGCCCGAAGCAATCTCCAATTAGCCAATAATGAGATTGCTTACCGCATTACGGTGGACAGGCTGGCCTGTCCACATGCCTCGCAATGACATGGTTAGACCATGCGGGATGCGGGCGTGGATCATCATCGAATCCGACGCAATTTTCGAGAACCGCTATAGACTCTCAACCATTCTGCCGGCACTGCGAAGACGAAGGCCGCTCATCGGACTGATTGACACAGATTTGGCCGCAAGACTCGACCGGGTTAAGGGGCTCTACCAATTGACGCTCGTCCTCTGGACCCTACCCCCTACGTCCGTAGGGATCCGTTCAACCGTAAACGGTTATTTCTTTTCCCCACCAGTCTTATTTTCTTCATTCTGTTTGGGTTTGTCCTTTGCACTAATATCCTTGTTGAACAGCTCGAACCATTTTTCAGGGATTTCACGAACCGTGCCGCGCAATCGTCATAACAGCCGCTAACCCTTTGATTTAGGTTCCGCCACCGCAGCGACAGTCTACCTGCGCCGCAGTTGAAGATCCTTCTTCTCCGGATGATTTGCCTTGATCAACTCCTCTATGGCGTCGGCAAGATATTCGCCCCTGAAATTCTCAGGAATTTTCTTTCCTTCGAAAAAAATCTGTGGAGTCGCGTGAAGCCTTAGGTTAGTCCCAAGATCCACGTCTTCCGCTATTTTCCTAGCCGCGGGGGAATCCGGCTTCATCAGGTCTTGAAACTTCGCCGGATCCAGTCCGACCTTTCGGGCAAACTCCACCCACGGCTCGCCCTTCAATTGCTTCTGATGGCTGAATAGTAGGTCACTGTAAGCCCAGAACCCGCGCGGTCCTGCCAGGAGAAAAGCGGCGTAGGCCGCTCGGGCCGCTGTACAGGCTAAAGGATGCCGATTTCCATCGTCGACTATGCCCCTATTGCACTCCTTCGACAAAGGGTAGTTCTTGAAGACCAGCTTCAGCACATCCGGGTTGAGGGCCACTAGTTCCCGAATCATGCCTTCGGTCTTGGGGCATATTGGGCACTGAAAATCGCTGAAAAAAATAATCGGATAGGGAGCGGCAGGCGAGCCGAAAACAGGGTCATCCGAGGTGATGGGGACCTGATAGGTTGGCGAACTCTTAAGCACAGCCATGATTACAGCCGGATCGTTGGCTAGTTCCTCAAATTTGGTCTTCGCTTCGTCAAAGCTTAGCGACTTTTCCCACATCACTGCCATGACAAAAACCAGTAAGGAGATCGCAATCCCCCCTAGGACAAAATAGATTCGTTCGGCCAGGGTGGATATCTCCGGGACTACAAACTCCTGTCTTTTCCTGATCGAGATCAGCAGCACAGTGATGAGCGACAACAGGTTCATCACGTGAGCAACTATGCACCACGTGCATATGATATCGATTTGGAACATCATTATGTAGACGTAATACCAACTGAATCCTATGGCTGCGGTAAAATACAAGACGAGGAGGATCCACGAGACCTTTCTCATCCGCTCGTTCAAGAGTGCATTGATTATGCACCAGAGCACAAAAGTAAAGCCCATCAAGCCCAAGACGGCAGAAGGGACATACCCAAAAAGCACCGCGTATTCTGTCAACAGAATCGAATCGCAATCGATTCTGCCCTCTGCACGGCACAGAACGGACTGGCCGACAGCACTGGTGTGACTGGCTAGCACAACGTGGCGATAGGAAAGAAAACCGGTGGCAAATATTCCTATCAGGGCTGGAACCAAAAGTAGAAAAAATGGGAGCCGACCTGCGAAAAAAGGCCGATGTTTGCCGAGATTTTCCTGAAGACTCATTGTTGGTTCTAACGCTCCTTCGTGCTTCGGATAAATCAAGACGCCTTTGATGGGCTATTCACTTGACTAAGTACTCTGTTTCCTAAATTCGGTCGCGTATTCTGATCAGTCGGGTACCCGTAGCCGGACGCGTTTAGCGGTAGGACCGCCCTCCCCGCGGGACGCGGGGTCATTGATCCAGCGGCCCTACCGTTGCCTTCCGCAGTCCAGTACCAGGGAAAGAAACCCTCCCTGTCCCATCTCATAACCACCGCCCGTGATGGCAGGAGCGGGGCTTGCTTCTGGCGTTGAACGGCCAGCGAGCTTCATGTGAACAACCTCCTTTGGGTGCGAGATGAACAGCGAAGACACACGTAGTCGCCAGCCAGAGTACAACTAACGTGCCACGTCAACTTTGACCAATTGAAGCAGGCAACTGAACGTCTCAGGAGTCTTTTGCCACACCGGTTCTTCACGAAAACTCTACTTTTCTTTACGAAACTTGACAACTGCGGACGCTGACCTGTCTAATCCACTGGAATTGTCCGTCGTTTCCGCGTCCGCAAACTTGACATCCCCGAAAGCCCTATAAATTGTTGTTAGACGGGGGGCGCTTTTGTTGACCGGAACAGGCCCCACAGTCAACACCCATAACATGGGCAACATTCCTTGAAAAGGACAAAATCGTCTTCATTTTAGGGTCCCCTGCCAATGAGGTAGGGAACTAGATGATGAAGAGTGTATCACCACAAATGGGTATGCTTTTGTGTGTGATTGCATGGGTTATGGTCTGTATGAAGTGAAAATGGGGGATTCTCATCGTCATTAGGTCTTGCCGACCGGACTTGGCTCGACTATAGTAAAAGATTGAATTCAGGCTGTGCTGAATCACCCGGAAGCCTAAAGGGAGTATTGTTCATGGAAGCGCTGGGCATTTGTTTGGGGGCCTCCACGCTTGGTATGGTCCGCTTGCGCAGGGAAGCGGACAGGATAGAGGTAATTGACGCCTCGACCATCACACATGAGGGTAATCCCAGAAAGACCCTGCTCGATGCGCTTGAACAGGTTCCCCAAGTGCGTGAGATCCCGATCGCAGTCACTGGACGAAAATTCATCAATTTTATCAGGTTGTCGACCGTTTCCGAACCCGAGGCGGTAGAGAGGGCGGTCGCTCAGATACTCGGCAAAGATGATCCCTATAGAGTGGTCGTCAGCGCGGGCGGGGAAACGTTTCTGGTGTACCACCTGGACGAAGACGGGAAAATCCAGGGAATACAGACCGGTAACAAATGCGCCTCCGGCACCGGCGAGTTCTTTCTCCAGCAAATCGGGAGGATGAACCTCGGTCTTGAGGATGTGGCCGAGTTGGGGATCTGCGAGCACCCACATCGTGTTTCGGGCAGATGTTCCGTATTCTGTAAGAGCGACTGTACTCACGCTCTGAATAAGGGTATCCCGAAAGGCCAAGTAGTGGCCGGCCTTGCCAAGATGATGGCGAGCAAGGTGGTAGAATTATTGAAGAAGCTTCCCAAGAAGTCTGTTCTTCTGGTCGGCGGTTCGTCCCGTAATAAAACCATGATGCATTACCTGGCCCAGGAGATCGAAGATCTCTACGTCCCAGAAGAAGCCCCCTATTTCGAGGCCCTTGGAGCCGCTCTATGGGCCCTGGACAATCCCACTGTGCCTTACACAGGCTCAGAGGACGTGTATCAGAAAAAAGGTTCGGCCTTCTCATACCTTAAGCCGCTGTCGGAGTTCCGGTCCATGGTCCGTTTCGAAGATCGGCCCCGCGGAAAAGCCGAAGCCGGCGACCGCACGGTCTTGGGTCTGGACGTAGGATCTACCACGACCAAGGGAGTGATCATGCGCTGCCGGGACAAGGCCATACTGGCAGCCGACTACCTCCGGACCGACGGCGATCCGGTTGCGGCTTCCCGGAAAGTGTACAGCAGCCTGGCCGAGCAGATCGACGTTCCAATCAGCATCATAGGATTGGGAGTTACCGGGTCAGGACGGCAAATTTCCGGCCTCCATGCCATGACCGACGGGGTGATCAACGAGATCATAGCTCATGCCGCCGCGGCCGTGCACTTTGATCCACAGGTGGATACCATTTTCGAGATTGGGGGCCAGGACGCCAAGTACACGTATATCACCAACGGGGTGCCCAGCGATTACGCGATGAATGAAGCGTGCAGCGCGGGAACGGGCTCATTCCTGGAGGAGTCCGCGAAGGAAAGCCTCGGGCTCAAAGTGACAGACATCGGTAAGGTGGCATATACAGGTCTCAATCCTCCAAACTTCAATGACCAGTGTGCCGCGTTTATTGGTTCCGACATCAAGAATGCCGCGCAGGAAGGGATCCCGGTTAACGACATCGTGGCGGGCCTAGTGTATTCCATCTGTATGAATTACTCGAACCGGGTCAAGGGCAATCGACCCGTAGGGAAAAAGGTCTTCATGCAGGGTGGGGTTTGCTACAACGAAGCAATTCCTGCGGCCATGGCTGCGCTTACGGGTAAGGAAATCATCGTCCCTCCGGAGCCCGGGCTTATGGGCGCGTTCGGAGTCGCACTCGAAGTGGAACGACGCATTGCGCTGGGCCTAATGAAAGAGGCTTCTTTTGATCTGAACCGCCTTGCCGCGCGTGATGTGAACTACAAGAAGTCTTTTGTATGCGGCGGCGGCAAAGAAAAATGTGACCGGCGATGTGAAATTGCCCGGATTGAGATAGAGGAAAAGACGTACCCCTTCGGCGGGGCTTGCAACCGGTACGTAAACCTTATCCATGATTTGGAATTCGACAAGCGTGCCCTCGACATGGTGGACTACCGTCAGAGACTGGCCTTTCGAGATCTCGAGGCCGACGACGTTGCGGATAACCGGCCGACGATCGGAATGAACCGTTCGTTTCTTGTAAATACCTATTTCCCGTTCTTCAATGGTTTCTTCAAGTCGCTGGGATACCGGCCGGTATTGCCCGATACAGTGGAACCCTCCGGCGTGGATCAGCAAGGAGCCGCCTTCTGTTTCCCCGTGGAGATAGCTCACGGGTTCATGGCGAACCTGCTCAGCAAGGATCCGGATATACTCTTTCTGCCTCACATCAGAGGCGTCCCGACAGACAGCGATAACGCCAACACCTGTACCTGCGTTTTTGTGCAGGGGGAAGCTTTCTATCTGAAGAGTACCTTTGAGGGGACACAATCCAAGAAGGTGATAACCCCTTACCTGGATCTAAGCCGAGGCTTTGAACCGCGAACAGCGGAGTTCCTCAAGGTTGCGTCGGAGCTGGGCAGCTCCCAAGTAGACGGGTTGAAGGCCTTTAAGGCAGGCATGGCGGCTCAGGCCGCTTACAGTGACGAGATCCGCACCGCGGGTGCGAAAATACTGGAAGAGATTGAACAAGACCCTGAGGCCATGGCCATTGTCCTTTTCGGTCGGCCTTACAATGCCTTTGCAGGCGAGGCTAATAAAGGGATCCCGGGAAAGTTTGCGTCCCGGGGATACCGGATAATACCGTTTGATATGCTTCCCTACGAGGATCAAACCCTGGACGATGCAGATACGATGTACTGGTCCATGGGACGCATGATCCTCAAGGCTGCCAGGTTCGTGAAGAATCACCCGAGGCTGTTCGGGACCTATATCAGCAACTTCTCATGCGGGCCGGATTCTTTTGTAGTGGGGTACTTCCGGGAAGAGATGGGCCGCAAGCCTTCGCTAACCCTGGAACTCGACAGCCACACCGCGGACGCAGGGCTCGAAACGCGCATCGAAGCTTTTCTCGACATTGTAAGGTATTACCGGGAACTCGAAAGCAAGAAGCAGATCCCTGTAATCCGGAAAGAGTTTCGGGCTGCGGTCGCGACAATCGCCGACGGAAAGCCGGTGATTGCAACGGCTGACGGGAGAAGGCTCCCCCTGACCGACCCGAGTGTCCGGATTGTTCTCCCGGCGATGGGCCGCTTTGCACACGAGGGCCTCGTGCAAACCTTCAAAAAGGTCGGGATCAACGCCTATGGCTTGCCGCCCGCGGACGACGAAGTGCTCAAGATCGGGCGCGGGAACTCAACGTGCAAAGAGTGTCTGCCCCTCCAGACCACGGTGGGGTCAATGCTCAACTATTTTTGGCAGGACAGGCCCGCTGGTGAGGTGACAGCCTATTTCATGCCTGGAGCAGGAGGCCCGTGTCGTTTCGGCCAGTACAATGTGTTTTCCCGACGCCTCATCGAACGGCACCGCATCCCGGACGCGGCTGTGCTTACACTGAATGCCGCGAACGGGTACATGGGGCTGGGGGACCGGTTCACTCTGCCGGCATGGCGGGCCATTATCATTGGGGATGTCATGTATGAGATCTGGTCCACCCTGATGGCCGCGGCAGTGGACCGGGAATCGGCCATGGAGATCTTTTACCGTGAATGGGGTTCTCTTGTGCAGGTCATCCATAAGTCGTGGAGAGAGATCCGCCGTGGCATTCAATCCGTGGCTCAGGTTCTGGCCCGGATTCCTTTGAAAATGCCTTACGAGGAAATGCCTAAGATCTCGCTCATAGGCGAGATCTACGTGCGCAACGATCCTATTTCGTTGCAGAAGCTTGTTGAAAAAATGGCGGACCGGGGGTTCATTGTTCGAACCTCCCAGACCAGCGAATGGATAAAGTATGTGGACTGGCTAATCAAGAATGGCATAGAAGGGCGGCCTGACATTCCATTCTGGATTCGGTACTTCGTGAAACGGCACTTTGATCGGAAGATTCGCGATCTCTTTGCTCCATCCGGCCTGTTTTTCCACGAGACCCTCCACGTTGAGGACCTGATTCATGCCGGAGAGAAGTTCGTTTCACCGCTGTTGACGGGGGAGGCGATTCTAACGGTCGGCGCGGCTCTCCATGAGATTCTTAACCCCGCTTGCGGGATCATCTCCATCGGGCCGTTCGGATGCATGCCTACCCGCGTAGCTGAATCAATTCTCTCGGAGAAGTTCACCACGAGTGAGAAATTGGCGCTTCTCTCTCAGACAAACGGGCACGATCCAGGTTACAAGTCCCTGTTGAAGAAGAATCAGAAACTCCCCTTCCTGGCCATCGAGACCGACGGCAATGCGTTTCCGCAAATCATCGAGGCAAGGCTCGAGGCCTTTGCTCTCCAGTCCCGACGCCTCCACGAACGAATGCTGGAAGTGAAGGCGTAGAGGCGTAGGAAGATCCAGTAGAACATCTGGGGAGGGGCTTTTTGCAAAAAGCCCCTCCCCAGACCCCTCCCCAAAAACTCCTAACATATGCCGTAATTGTGATTCCGCCGGCCGAGCGAAACCATTTCTGTCCTATGTCATCTCGGCCGCTAACATTTGCTGGAGGGAGCCCTATTGAGAGCAAGAAGCGGACCCAACACCCGTGACAGGGGGCGACTGGCCGAACAAGTTGCGGCTGACCACCTCGAAGCACACGGCTACCGAATTGTGGAGAAGAACTTCACTTGCCGGCTGGGGGAAATCGACATAATTGCGCATCACCTGGGAGAGCTAGTATTCGTGGAGGTGCGGTCGAGGGGTTCGGCGTCCAGCCTCAACCCTGTATTTTCTGTGGATCGACAAAAGCAGAAACGAATTATCCGAGCCGCTGAGGTCTACTTGGGAAAACATTACCCTCAGGTCCCGCCCGCGTCGAGATTCGACGTTGCGATAGTTACCCTTGGCGAGCCGGCAGTCGTGGAAATCATCCAGGATGCTTTCAACACCGACTTCTTGTGAACGATTTTTCCGATAGCGGTTATTCAATTGTTTTAGGAAAGGCAAGTCATATTGAACGATTGTGCCAATATGGTAGGGACGGGTTTGAAACCCGCCCCTACAGACAAAATGCGCCATGGCCTCCCAGAGATCATCCGAGCATTCAAAACAATTTCATCGCGTCGCATCAATGAATTTCGGAAAATGATAGGTGTGCCTCTCTGGCAACGAAACTATTACGAACATGTCATCCGCAATGAAAAATCCCTGAATGCCGTTCGTGAATACATCCAGGCAAATCCCTACCAATGGCCGAACGACCCAGACAATCTCGATTGCAGCCGACAAGAGGGTTCTTCCAATGACCGGTGACGAAATCACAGGTACACGGCACTAAATCGAACCGTTGTACCTCCCCGCTGCGGCTCTCTGAAAGCACTCGGGCTCCGGCGAGAAGTCTTTCTCTATCATTGCATAGGCGCTGTGGTTATGGATGGATTCGAAATTCTCCGCCTCGATGCGATACCAGGGGAAGTTGTCCATTGCGCGGAGACGTGAAACAGCAGACCTCACTACGTCCTCGACGAACATGGGGTTCTCGTGGGCTCGTTCTGTGACGAATTTCTCGTCAGGCCGTTTAAGCAGCGAGTAAATTTCAGAGCTGACCGACGATTCAACGACCTCGATTATCTCCTCGATCCAGAAGAATTTCTTGAATCTGAGCTGAACTCGCACTACCCCACGCTGATTGTGCGCCCCGTAGTCGGAGATCTCCTTGGAACACGGACAAACAGTCATTACGGGAACTTCAACCCCAACGATGAGATCGAAGCTCTCCGCAAGTGCCCCACTCATGAAGCACGTGTACGACATGAGGCCAGGGGTTGCCGTGACGGGCGCAGTCTTTTCTACAAAGTAGGGAAATTCTACATTCATGTGAGCGCTCTTGGCATGGAGCTTTCCTTTGATCTTTTCCAGGATCTCCTGGAACTTCTCCATGGAGATCTCTCCCCGAAACTCATTGAGAGCCTCTATGAACCGGCTCATGTGGGCGCCTTTAAAATCATGAGGGAGATTGACGAAAAGGTCGAAAAGCCCTACAGTGTGCTGTAATCCTTTTTTCCGGTCTTTGACCGAGATAGGATAGCGCAACCCTTTTACCCCGACCTTGTCGATGGCCAGGTTGCGCCCATCAGGCAGGTTTTGGACATCAGGCATTGACAGAACATTCACTGGAGTTCTCCCTATGTAGATCATGACCGACACCGGTCATAAAGGGGGGTCAATTGAAAATCTCCCCGCTGTAGGAGACGGCCCGGCATTGCTTGAAGGCCATTTCAATTGATCTCTTTGAGGAAAGTAGCCCTCGAAGTATCTGATTCCCAAACCGAGACGCTGTGGAGCATCGCGGACTTATCGTTCAGTTGGCGGCCGATTTCATCGAAGAGACATGCCGCGATATTCTCCGCGGAAGGCTCAATTCGGTCAAAAGGCTTGATTTCGTTAAGATAAGAGTGATCGAATCGCTCCAGCACGCGGTCGGTAGCTCTCTTGAGATCTCCGAAGTCCATGACCATTCCATCTTCGCCAACAGATGCGGCCCTAGCCTTGACGTGGACCCTATAATTATGCCCATGCAGGTGTTCGCACTTGCCCTGGTAGTTCCTCAAACGGTGAGCGGCGGAAAAGTTGGCTATGATTTCAACTTCGAACATAGGCGCATCTCCGCTGGTGTAACAGACAGTTGTTAATCAAGAACATTAAAAAATAAGCAGAACATAGCGATTGTTTCGAGGAAAATCTAAAAAACCATTGACAACATGTCCAGGATAGGAATATATCCAAATTCACCACCCGGAAAACCGCATCGGGCCTGCGGTTTTTCTCTGGAAACCGTTTGCAGGAGTCTGTGGATGACACCTTTCCGATTCGGAACACCGATTATCATATCATATTTTGTTGCAAGTTTGGTCTTTCTTTCCCCTGTTGCTCAGGCCGATGACGTAATGCTTCGCAAGGCCGCGACTCCGTCTTCCTCTAGTAGTGTCCAGAATTACAAGGCCATCTCGCCGGACGACAGCCGCAACCCTGCAAAGAAGGGGAGAATCGGTCTTTCACCGGTCCCTTTCAAGCCCGAAAGGTCGGACGGAAGCGACTCGGAACCTGTGGTGCGTCAAGGAAATTTCCCTGATATCAGAGGAGTTGTCAAGAAAGTCAACAGGTCTGTGGTCGCCATCCGTATGGTTGATCCGGGATCGTCATTTTCTCTCGGCCACCTGGGCTTTTCCGGAGATTCCGGCGGCAAAGCAATGGGCTATGGTTCCGGATTCATCGTTTCAGCCAATGGCCTCATTATTACCAATGAACACGTTTTGCGCAATGGGTCCCAAACCGAGGTAGAGCTTCTTAACGGCAAGAAGTTCCTGGCCAAGACTTTACACAAGGACAGCAAGAACGATCTCGCCTTGCTGAAGATAGATGCCAGTAATTTGCAGCCGGTCGCACTTGGGGACTCCGACGGTGTGGAACTAGGAGAATGGGTGGTCGGGATCGGCAACCCTTACGGGATCGGGCAATCACTCATGATTGGGGTTGTCAGCGCACAAAGGAGAACAATTCCCGGCGCCGGTTATCCCCCTCTGCTCCAGATCGATGCCGCCATGAACCTGGGGAACTCGGGCGGTCCTCTCTTCAACCTGGATGGTCAGGTGATCGGGATCAATACAATTTTGTTGTGGAAGAGCCAGGGAATCGGATTTGCCACTCCCATCAACATCGCCAAAGAATTCCTCGAACGCAAAAACAGCCCTCCTGTCAAAGCCGCGTCCGCTTCCGCTCATGGTCCCCTTGGGCCTGCTCCGGATGAACCTCGTTCGCTGCCGGAATCATTCAATCCGCTGGATCCGCCATGGAAGTTTCGGCGGTAAGAAGAGGTCCAATTCGTAATTCGGGCGACGTATTCTTGGACTGGAGACGCTGAACAGGGTTAGAGACCACGGTATTGGTGGGACAGGCATCTTGCCTGTCATTTCTTGATAGACAGGCAAGATGCCTGTCCCACCAAAGCTGCCCGAAATACGTCACCGAACTTAGAAGACCGAGTGCTAACCACATTCCCGCAAAAACACATTAGAGGACAATATGCCTACGTCTAAAGGATCGAAGAAGACCCGCGAGCTGAAGGCAAAGCTCGTGAATGAACAGACGCGCTCGTGGGACAACTTTGGGGAGACGGAGAAGAAGCAGGTATTCTCCTACGCTCAAGGCTACCGCGATTTTCTTAACCGAGCGCGCACCGAGAGATCAGCCGTTCAATCTTTTGTGGAATTTGCCTCCAAGAAAGGCTTCAAGGATTTCAGCGCCGGAGGGAAAAATGTGAGGCGCGTATTTCATGCGCTACGGGGCAAAATCCTGGCCATGGCCGTCCTGGGGAAAAAGCCCATGTCCGATGGGATCAGGATCATCACCTCGCATGTGGATTGCCCGCGGCTCGACCTGAAGCCCAATCCTCTGTACGAGGATACGGGTCTTGCGCTCCTCAAGACACACTACTACGGCGGCATCAAGAAGTATCACTGGGTGGCGCGTTCCTTGGCCATCTGCGGCACGGTCATCAGAGGGGACGGCTCTACGGTCCAAGTAGAGATCGGCCTGAACCCGGACGATCCTGTCTTCACCATACCCGACCTACTGCCTCACCTCTCAAAGAAGCAAATGGAGCAAAAGGCCTCCGAATTCATGCCCGGTGAGAACCTTAACCTGATCGTGGGCGCTTTCCCCTACGAGGATCGGGAGGCTGAGGAGCGTGTCAAGCTGGCAGTCCTCGATCTGCTGGCACGGAAATACAACATTACGGAAGAGGATTTCACCAGCGCAGAGCTTCAGGTAATACCGGCAGAGCCGGCTCGAGACTCCGGATTAGACAGGAGCCTTGTTGCCGGGTACGGTCAAGATGATCGGGTCTGCGCTTATACCTGTTTCACAGCTCTCATGGATACCGAAAAACCCGAGCATACCGCGGTGGCAATCTTCTATGACAAGGAAGAGATCGGGAGCGAGGGGAACACGAGCGCCAAGTCGAGTGTCCTGGAAATGTTCGTCATGGACCTCATGCACAGGACAGGCGTTGAACCGACTTCCAGAAATCTTCATAAGGTATTTTTCAACAGCAAAGCTCTCTCCGCGGATGTTACCGCGGCAATAGATCCGACGTACCCCGACGTGTCCGAGAAGCGAAACAGTGCGCGGCTCGGCTACGGTATAAACCTCACCAAGTACACCGGGAGCGGCGGCAAGTACATGGCATCGGACGCGAACGCGGAGTACGCGGCCTGGGTTCGCAAGCTCTTCAATGACAACAATATCATCTGGCAGGCCGCGGGCCTCGGAAAAGTCGATGAAGGGGGCGGCGGCACTGTGGCCAAGTATTTGGCCAACGCTGGCGCGGACATCATCGATTGCGGTCCTGCAATATTGGGAATGCATTCCCCGTTGGAAATCAGCTCAAAAGACGACGTGTGGATGTGCCACAAAGCCTTCAAGGCTTTCTTCAGTAGCTAGAACGAAATATCCAGGACATGCCGGTTTGGAGGATGGTTTGCGGCTCATTTCGAGAAGCACGTCTGTCGAGTTGCGGTCGGCCACAAATTCATTACTCTGAAAATTATACCAAAGACCCAAATCGGAAAATGTCCGTGGAGTGGACTTCAGTCGATTTGCATTTTACGGCGTCTGCACAGTCATTTCGGCATTAAGCGAACACTCCGGCCAACGAAATTTACGCCCTAGAAATTAATTGCCTTGAAAGGGCAAAGTACTGTAAAGTGAAAAAGAGCACGGTGGCCCATTTAGCTCGCGCCCAAAAAATTGAGCCCGCCTTGCGCGGAGCTCGTCGTCGAGCAGGGGGCTCCGTGCTCTCGCGGCCCCAATATGAATTCGCATTCAAGGCAGCAAGCTTGGGGGAACCATCTTTGTGAAAAGAAGGATACTCCAGGCCCCCTCCAACCACGCATTTAGCGTGGTAATACTGACCGGAGGTAGTCACTTATGGATCGCAATGTGTGCGTAGTCGCCGGGGGAATGTCCGAATGGGGGGTCAGAGACGGCAGTCAGAGGGACTTCTTCCAGGAAGCAGCCAAAGCCTGTTACGACGACAACCCCCAACTAAATCCCAAAGATATAGACGGATTGCTGGTCGCGTCCGCCTATACCGAGCGCACCTCTTACCAGACCCACTTGGCTCCACTGGTCGCCGAATATGTGGGAATCCAGCCGAAAAACATCTGTGCACGTGTGGAACTCCTTTGCGCCAGCGGCAGTTCAGCTATAATATTGGCCTTTGGTCTCATCAAGTCGGGCCAAGCTGACGTTGTCATGGTGGCGGGGGGCGAAAAGCTCTACACTCCGCAGAGGTGGGAGGTTTTCTACAGCGAACTTGCTTCAGTGGATCACGACTGGGATGGGATTCAGGGCCTCGGGCTTCCGCCACCTGCATTCGCTATGGTAGCGAAGCAACACATGAAGCAGTATGGGACGGCCAAAGAGCACCTGGCGCAGGTTTCTGTCAAGAACCGCCGGAATTCCTCGAAAAACCCCAAAGCCCAGTTTCAGACGCCGGTCACCATGGAAGAGGTCATGAGCGGTCGAATGATCGTACCGCCGTTGACGCTTTATGACTGCTGCCCCATCACCGATGGAGCCGCTGCAGTCATCCTGGCCACGGAAGAGAAGGCCAAACAGATGACCGACAAGCCATTGGTATACATCCGCGGGACGGCGCAGGCGTCGGTCAACAATATGTCTGCGAACATGCCCAATTGGACCACTTGGGAGGCTCTAAAGATCGCGGCCGAGCAGGCCTATAAGAAGGCCAAAGTGCAGCCCAAGGAAGTTGACGTGGCCATGACGCACGACTGCTTCACCATTTCGGAAATCATCGAGATGGAAGATCTTGGGTTCTGTGAGAAAGGCGAGGGCGGTCCATTTGTCGGAGACGGGCAGAACGATTTTGGAGGCCAGGTCCCGACAAACACTGACGGGGGCCTGCTTGGATGCGGCCATCCGTTCGGCGGAACGGGAATCCGGCAAGCCATGGAAGTCACGCGCCAACTGCGTGGAGATGCCATCCAGCAGGTGCCTGGTGCGGCAATAGGCTTGACCCACAACCTCAGCGGATTCATAGCCGCTCACACCGTCCTTATCTACGGCAGGGAGGTCGCATGAGCACACCCGGAATCTCCGTCCTGGATGGAAAATATATGGCCACTATGGACCTGTTTCCACAGCAGTCCAAAGAGTTCAACCAGATTTACCCCTTTTACGAGCACTTGAAAGAGGGACGATTCACCACCACGAAGTGCAAGGATTGCGGTGCTGAGCCATTCCCTCCAAGGGTGCTCTGCCCGGAATGTTACAGCACCAATATGGAATGGATCGACTGGCCTACAACGGGCACTGTGCTCGAATTCACCGAGGAAGTCGTAGGGGTGCCGCTGGGTTTCGGCAAGCCCCCTATGATCCATGCCCTGGTTGACTTGCAGGGGAAGCTGAGCTTCTTTGTGCGCATCATCAACTGCAAGGAAGGTGAGCTGAAGGTCGATGACCAGGTCAAATTGGCGGTGTTCGATGTAGATCCGGTCCCGCAGGAATTTGGCCGGGAAATTGTGGAGATCCCGCGAGTATGCTACGCCTTCGAACCGGTCAAGTAGCCTAAAAGCCGCTGGTCGGGAGAAGGGCGGGGTGAGTTGCCCTTGGTATTTCTGTCGGCTTTCGCGTCGCATTGGCAGCCGTGAGAATGGAGACCAAGCGGAGGCCGCGGGAACGCTTAATTCGAAATAGGAGGTCGAACATGACGTTGGAATGGTTACCTAGAGACAACAGCAGCAAAGATCACATCCTCATGGGTCCCGAACATTGGGGAACCGAGGCTCCGTGCACGGTCTACGAAAAGAAGCCGTTGACATCGCCGGAAGGCAAAGCGATTGACGGACTCTACGTCGCATGGATCCGCCTGAACAATCCCAAGCAGTACAATTCCTACACCACTGAGATGGTCAAGGGGGTGATTGCCGGATTCTCGGCTGCCAGCCAGGACCGTTCCGTGGTGGCCGTCGTTTTCACCGGAACCGGCGACATCGCCTTCTGCACCGGAGGAAACACCAAAGAATATGCGGAATACTATTCCATGCGACCCCACGAATATGGGGAGTATATGGATCTGTTCAATGGAATGGTAGACGCGATCCTCAATTGCAAAAAGCCTGTGATATGTCGCGTGAATGGCATGAGGGTTGCCGGCGGCCAGGAAATCGGAATGGCATGCGATCTGGCCATTTCCAGCGACTTGGCGATTTTCGGCCAGGCCGGCGCTCGGCACGGTTCCAGTCCAGACGGCGGGTCCACTGACTTCCTCCCCTGGTTCCTATCGATGGAAGACGCGATGTGGAACTGCGTGAGTTGCGAGATGTGGAGCGCTTACAAGATGAGGGCCAAGAACCTCATTTCCAAGGCGGTCCCTGTGCTCAAACAAGGGGATAAGTTCATACGGAACCCCCTGGTGATTACCGAATCGTACGTAGCTGACGGCGAAATCGTTTATGGCGAATTCAAGACCGGCGCGGCGGGAAAAGAAGCCAAGGAAATGATGAAAGAGCTTCCCAAGGACTTCGAACTCCTTGACAAGGAAGTAAACAAGGTGATTTGGACCTTTGCCAACCTCTTCCCTGGCTGTCTGATTAAAGCCGTTGACGGCATCCGGGCCAAGAAGAAGTTCTTCTGGGATCAGACCAAGCTGGCCAACCGTCACTGGCTGATGGCGAATATGACTTATGAGGCGTTTCTGGGCTTCAATTCTTTCAATACTAAGAAGATCACGGGCAAGGATGTCATAGATTTCATCCGGTGGCGTCAACTTATCGCGGAAGGGGCGCCGGCTACGCCGGAAAGCTTCGCCCAGGTAATGGGGAAGCCACAGGCATAGATTCGGCAAATTGTGACGTACTGGGTTCTGTGGCTCCGTCTGCCAAGCGCAAACTTAGCTACAGGCAACGCTGGGTTCCCCCCTTTCGTAAAGGGGGGTTAGGGGGGATTTTAATCTAACCCATTTAAAATCCCCCTAAATCCCCCTTTAGAAAAGGGGGACTTTGCCAGCTTCTCGATTGTCCAACTTGCTTATGGCCTACGGAAGTGACGCTAAGCTGGGCGTAGAGGTGCTGCCCGAGAACCAGAGAAAGGCGCAAAGCACTTGAAACGGCGCGGAGCTGTGGAGGCATCCCGCGGAACGTGGGACCGTGCCCATACCTATTAAAGTGCCCCTCTCGACATATTGCTGCTGGCGAGAGAAGCGTGAAATGACCACCTGACCTGCTTATGCCCGCTCATGGGAGGAAACTCTGATGCAATACCGGCTGATTCAGTGTGAAGAGCATTTTGAAGGCGCTGTTTTCAAGATTATTCTGAACTCTCCCAAGGCCAACATAATGGAAGCCGCAATGCTTGGTGAGATCTCCGCCGCACTGGACGGATTGGGGACCGCGAAACACGTAAAGCTTATAGTTTTTGAAGGCGTGGGCAAGCATTTTTCATTCGGGGCGAGTGTTCAGGAGCATACCAAAGATAAAGCCGCAATGATGCTGAAGGCCTTCCACGGGATGTTCTACCAGCTCGTAAGCTTGGCCGTTCCTACTATGGCTGTAGTGCGCGGCCAGTGCCTAGGGGGAGGAATGGAGCTGGCCCTGTTCTGCAACTTCATTGTGGCCGACAGGACAGCAATGTTCGGCCAGCCTGAGATCATACTTGGCGTGTTTCCGCCTCCCGCGTCAGTGATGTTGCCGCGAAAAGTGGGGCAGTCTCATGCTGATGATCTGGTGCTCACAGGACGTTCCATTGATGCTTTAGAGGCTCATCGGATAGGCATGGTGAACATTTTGACGGACGAGGGGCAGGATGCGTGGGAAGTCGCCTCCCAGTGGATCGAGAAGCACATCATCCCCAAGAGCGCTTCATGTCTTCGCATCGCCAATGAGGCGGTGCGGAAAGACTTCTTCCGAAGGATCCGGGAAGATTTTCCCCGGATGGAATCCCTCTACTTGAAAGACCTTATGGAAGGTCATGATGCCAATGAGGGGATCAACGCGTTCCTCGAAAAGCGCAAGCCTGATTGGAGGAACGAGTAGGCGCGTAGGAAGAGCGAATTATTTGCCCCTGGGATTGTACCCGCTTGAAACACCACGATTCCCCACGGGCGACCGACGGTTCTTATCGAAAACTCGCCTGCCTTGTCGGTACAAGCATGTCTTGTACAGTGTTTTGTCCCCTCGCAGCCTGATCACCAGTCGCTGGTTGGGGCAGCGCCCGCGGTTTTCAACTTCACAAGCCCTCCCTTTTCCCCTGTCTGGGCAAGGCTCCACTACCTCCTCGACGCGCCACAGTTCACCAGGATCGCAGAACTGGTCGTTCAAGTCTTCATTGTTCCCGAGGAACCTCAAGCCGGTAAGATTGGTCACCACAGCGCCGGGTCTCAGGCTCATGAATATGTTGATGCGGGAACCACAGCCTGGGCAGACGGCGTACGATCTCCCGATCGGGACTTTCTCGTCCGGCAGGTTAAGCAGGATACAACACTTTGAACAGGTTACTTCCACGTGATCACCTACGTTACAGCTTAATGCACGTGTCGCAATCCTGCAAATGTTTTTGAGTGAAAACGGCTATTCTATAAGATCGTGGTCTGTCGCGGAGCCGAGCTTTCTTCACCAAGGCTCAATTCTGTTGTCCACCGGACAATTAATGCTGATACGGTCAGGTGGAGCCGGTACTGGTTGGGGTAGCCGCAGTGACCGTCGGAGTAGTGGTAGCAGGTTCCGGATTTGCAGGGGGCGTCTGTGTAACCGTCGGAGTCGGAGTAACAGGTTGCGGATTAGCCGGAGCCTGCGGCGCGGAAGGGGTCATTATCTGCTCTTTGGTAGGCAGCGGCAATTCATCCGGATCGACGTCAAACCTGTCTCGAAGGGCTTCCATCTGCGTGATAAGGCCGTTGGTTTCTCTGAGCTGAGAATCAAGGTCAGAAAAAGCCTGTTGTATGAATTGCTTCCAGTCTTTCTGCATCCGGACCACAGCCTGGTCAGTCTCACCCTTCTGATCGGCCATTTGCTCGCGGAACCTTTCCAGGCTCTCAATTTGCCTGCTCAGATCTTCTTCGGAGCGTCTTAGCTGTTCGGCTATGCGAATTCTGGCCAAGGTCATCTCGGAGCTTGCGGTCTCGCGTGCCCTTCTGATGCGTTCAACCTGGATTTGAAGGTCCTGTTTCATCTGGCTTATTGTTGAGTCGATGCCAATCGTCCCAGAAGCCTGGGCAGCCGTGCTCGCTGTCGCGATGACGGCCAGGATCAGGCTAAGCAGCAGAGTAGTTTTCATTTCTCCAACTCCTGGAGGGGTCGGATGGGAGGCCATCCTGGTATTAGAGGCTATACCAGAAATAACAACATATTACAATAAATCATTAATGTAAAACATTAATTAGTTGCGGTTATTATTGTATATTTATAGGAAATTTCTGGCTGGATCGCAGATCAGATCCTCCACCGCGGATCTGAATCTGGTAAACTCCGGATAGAGGCCGATATTGTGTGACACGTACGCAGCCGTACGGGGAATCGACGACGAGTATCTGCCGCAGCCGCGAACAGACAACTGATAGCCGAAGGTGCCCAGCGCTTTGATGTTTCGCTGAAGCGACATCACATCGAATATGTGGCGGAACCTGGTACGAGAACTGTCCTTTGTTTCGCCGATCTCGTCCAAATAAGCGGTCAGGAGTTCCTCGACCAGTTCCTCCGGCAGGGTAACGTAAGAATCGCGCAGCAGTGATGCAAGATCGTATTGGGCAGGCCCCATTCTGGCATCTTGAAAGTCTAACATTACGAGGCGATTCCCGTGGAGTATCAGGTTTCTTGAATGAAAATCCCGGTGAGTAAAGATGCGGGGTTCCGCCGACAAGGTCCTGCAAATGCTCAGGAAAAATTCTTCCAGTATTGAGGAAGCTGCTGCCGAAGGCTTTGTTTTGCATAGCCCCTCGACGAAATGGGTGACGAAGAAGTGCATCTCCTCCATCAGTTTCGCTTCGTCAAATGCCAGGTCGAAGGCCCTGCAACCCGAGGTAAGGTTGCTTGTGGCATGGCGCATCCTCAGAAGGAGCTTCACCGCCTCTCCGTACATCTCTCTAAGCTCGGTACGGGATGCTCGTTCAACCACTGATTCGAGGAGATTGTCACCCAAATCCTCCAGGACCACGATCCCCTGGTTTCTGTCGTGCGCGTAGACCCGTGGTACGGGGAGACCGAGGGCTTCCAGGAATTCTTGAATTTCCAGAAACGCGGCCTCCTCGTCTCTCCCTGGGTGGGGTTGGAGCATAATGATCGCGCTACCCTTATCGGGGTAAAGAGACCGGAAGTAGACACGCGTGGATGCGTCCCCGGCAAGCTTTTCTACTCTGCTGGGCAGGTCGGTTCCCCACGCAGCGGACAGCAGCCGCTTTTCGACTTTCTGCTCGTGGTCAAGCAATAGGGACCTCCCCGTTCCGGGTCACGATTCTGTCGATGCAGTCACCCTCCACGGTCATGTTCGCTCCTACGATGGAGTTCCGAACCGAAGCGCGACTTCTCACGCAGACTTCATCCCAGAGTATGGAGTTTTCCACGAAACAGTCGCGTTCCAGCACGCACCCCGGTCCCACGGACACAAAGGGGCGAAATGCGACGCGATCGTCCAGACTGGCATCCGGGGAGATGTACACAGGGAGAGTGGAAGCTTCGCGTGTGAACATGGCCTTCTGCGCTTCCAGGTACCGTTTTGGGTCCCCAAGATCGTTCCAATAGCCTTCAACAGGAAAGCCGTAGACATTCATACCGTTTCGCAGGGCATGCAAGTAAACCTGATCGTTGATCTCATAGAATTGTCCCTCGGGGATGAATCGGAAAATCTCAGGTTCTAAGATGTGGACTCCAGTAAACACATAGGTTTCCGCGCGAGGGTTCCCACCCGGCCATATCCCTTTGAAATTGCGGAATCGCCCTTCCTCGTCGATGCGGATGGGAGAATGACGATACGGCGCTTGCTGCGGGTACAAGACCAGGGTAGCCAGTGCTTCCCGCTGCCGATGAAATGCTACAGCCTCTTCCAAGGGAAACTCCATCACGATGTCCCCGTTAACCATGAGAAACGTCCCCTGGTCGAAGAAGGCCTCGTTGGCCTTGAGCCCGCCGGCGGTTCCCAGGATTTGGGACTCGTATGAGAAGGAGACAGGAAGGCTATCCCAAGGATCGTCCTGAAAAAGGTCTTCGATGGTGCGCGGAAGATGGTGCAGGTTCAGTCTGAAATCAGTGGCTCCGTGTTGTGCCAATTTTTCAAGCAGCCTTATTACCAGCGGTTTTCCGAGGAGAGGGATGGCAGGCTTTGCGCGTTCCAGGGTCAATGGACGCAAACGTGTGCCCAGTCCGGCAGCAAGGATCATTGCCTTCATGGCTTCTGTCTGTCTGTTCGGATGCTCTGTTTGTCTCGGTGACGTTCGAGCGCCAGATCTATGAGCTTGCCGATGAGTTCACGGTAAGTCAGACCTGTAGCCTCCCAGAGCTTGGGATACATGCTGGCTGAAGTGAAGCCGGGTAGGGTGTTGATCTCGTTGACCACGATTCGGTTTTCCGGAGTGAGGAACATATCGACTCTGGCCAGGCCGGACCCGTCAACGGCCCTGAATGCGGTCACGGCTGCTGACCGAGCTTCTTCCCTTATCGACGGAGAAAGATTCGCCGGGATGATCAGCTCGGCGGTATCGCGAATATACTTCTCCTCATAGTCGTAAAAATCCGCGTGAGCGATCACCTCCCCAGGTACGCTGGCCGTGGCCCGATCGTTTCCGAGCACGCTCACTTCCAGTTCCCGGCCGGGAATGCCGTCTTCCACCAGGATCTTTCGGTCGTACGAGGCTGCCAGAGCAACGGCTGCCTCAAAGCCGGAAGGGTCCGCAACACGCGTTATTCCTACCGATGATCCAAGATTGGCGGGCTTGACGAAGAGTGGAAAACTGCCCTGTCTCATCCTCTCCAGTATGGCTGTTCTGCGATCCTCCCATTCCGATCGCAGGAACCAGAAGAAGGGCCCAATCTGTAGGCCGCTGTCGCGGAAAGCCCCCTTCATAAGGACTTTGTCCATTCCCACCGCAGATGCGAGCACTCCGCATCCGACATAAGGTACGTTGGCAAGATCGAGGAGCCCCTGAAGAGTGCCGTCCTCTCCGAAAGTGCCGTGCAAAACAGGGAAAACAACGTCGAGAGGCAATGGCTCGGTTTGTCCGCCATCATGCATGCGGAGAAATCCCTTGTGCCCCGGATCAGGAGAAAAAAGAAGCCGGTCACTTTCCGACAGGTTTGGCTCCCGATCAAAGGAAGCGACTTCCGCGGGCCGTTGATACCATGCTCCTTCGTGGGTTATCAGAACCGGCGCCACCTCGTACTTGTCTCTATCCATAGCTTCGAAAATGGAGCAGGCCGAACGCAATGACACCTCATGTTCAGCGGACCGGCCGCCGAAAATCAGCGCAACTCTGAGTCTACCGCTCGCCATGGGACCTCCTGTAGGACTCATCGTAACCCGGTCAATACACGATAATCCCGGTCAGTTCAAGCACGCATTGCGCCGAGAGACACTTCTCGTCTTTCATTTCGCCACAAGGGGAATGGTACCAGCTTCCATAGCTAGAAAGCGGCAACGAAGCAATCTCCCACACAAAGAAAACGGAAATAGCTTGGTCGTTTCTCTTTTCACGATGAGAGTTCGCATGGAACGTATTTTCCCACCCGTAGCGCAACGATTGCAGCGCCCACAAAAGCGTGGTTGAAATAGATGCGGCATTAGGACTATAATGACATAACCTCTGTAGCCAGACTGCGGCAGAGCCGTTTGACGATGAGTTACAATACATGACGGAAGGGTGGTTCTGGATGGCTCTTCGAGTGCGATCCAAGATCTGGGTCGAAAACGACAAAGGCAAGCTTGTAATAGGTACCGGCAGAGTCCGAATTCTAGAGGCTATCCTTGAAGTCGGTTCCATGAATAAAGCTGCCAGGAAACTGAAACAGCCATTCAGGGCGGTTTGGGGCAAAATTAAGGCTACTGAAGAACGCTGCGGATTCAAGCTTGTGGAACGAACTAGCGAAGGGTCCAAGCTTACGCCGGAAGGTCTGGAACTCTTGTGGACATACACGCGGCTCAGGAACCGCTGCGAAAAGTTTGCGGACTCGCAGTTCGGTGAACTCTTCCAGGCCAAGCGATCCGGCGGGAAGGCCACCGGAGAAGACAAGCTCTGATACGAATTTGCATTCAAAGTGGCAAGAATCGGGGAAGCCGTCATTGAAAGCCATGTATTCACGCTGCCAGGGTAAAGGTTGTCATTGCGAGCGCAGCGAAGCAATCTAATTCCTCCTGTGCAGGAGATTGCTTCGTCGTTTTACTCCTCGCAATGACACGGGCGTCTCGGTCTCGCGCAAATGAATGCTGACCTCACCAAAAGGTCTGCCCTGATTTTCCCTGGATTGATAGGAAAGGAAAAGCTTGGTGGCAAAAGGCGGCAATGATTCTAATCCGGAATTGACCGTCGCGGTTTCCGGAAAACGCTACAACAAAGGCGTCTTGGAGCCCCAAATAATCCATCTCGCTAAAGAATCCCCGTACGCTCTTTTCCTCAACGATCGCGAGATCCTCTCCATCTCAACTCTGCCCACTCATTTACGTGAGCTTTTTGTAGGCTTCCTTGTTTCAGAAGGGGTATTGCTGAAACCCAAGGAAATCAAGGAATGTCAGGTTGATCATAGCAGCAAGCTGGTGCGGATCGAATTGGACGTTCCGCGGAAGCGACTTGCCAATGTTGAGCGCAAGGGGATGCTGACTTCAGGATGTGCGGGTGGGATGGTTTTTTCCGTCCAGGCCGCAACCATGCCTCGACTTGACAGGCCCAAGCTTCTGACAATCTCCTCCTCATCTGTCTTGAAGAGAATGTACGAGCTGGACACCTATCCCGGTACTTACGCCATCACCCGTGGCGTACATGCCGCTTCTGTAGCCACGTTGTCTGAGACCTTGGTTATCCTCGAGGACCTGGGACGCCACAACGCGGTGGACAAAATCGTTGGACACTGTTTTCTCAATCAAATAGAAACACAGGACAAACTCCTTTTGACCACGGGGAGGATCACTTCGGAAGTCCTGATCAAGGCAGCCAGAAGCTTCTTCCCCATCGTGATCTCCCGCTCCAGCGCAAGCTCTATGGCCGTGGCTATGGCCAAACTATCCGGAATCGACGTCATAACGTACGTGAGAGCAGGGCGCTTCAACTACTTTCCCCACGGCGGCACGGAACTGACCGAAGAGTAGAAAGAGAGGAGAAGGAGAGTGGCAGAAGGAGGAGAAGTTACCGGGGGAAAACTTTTTTGTGCAAAAAAGGTTTTCCCCCGGACCCCCTTTCAAAAAACTCTAATTATTTTTCTCGTTCCGAGGCTCTGCCTCGGAATGCATGCCGGGAGGCTCCGCCTCGTGATCCTGCGAGGGGCGGGATCGAAATGGCCACCTTTGCGGGCAGAGCCCGTGAGATGTTTGGGCTCCCAAGCAGAGCCTGGGAACCAGAGTCAATCACAACGAAAATGGCCGGCAGGGCCGCCGGCCGCCACCATACTATAGTGGGGGTGGGCGTCCCTGCCCACCCATAGCGTTAAGTTGGCGTCTAGAAAGCAGAGCCTGGGAACCAGAGTCAAAGTGCCTACAACCGATGAAATTGGCCTTAAATTAACATTTATGACCGGATACCCTGGACGTGCCACCTGACCCGTCTCCGCACGGATGAGCCTTCGGCACATACGTGGCACCAACTAAATGTCTTTGGACAAGTGTCGAAAGTTTTTGGAGGGAGATGCCGGCGGACCACACGTCTCGTCGGGTTACAAAAGTCCCCCGGCATATTCCTTCTTGGCTTCCCTTCTCTCCCTTTTCCCCTGCTATCCCGTTGCTTCCGCTTCTATTTTTTCAACTCGCACTGCGCATACTTTATATTCTGGTATTTTGCAGATCGGGTCGAGAGCCGGGTTGGTCAGGACATTCGCGTTGGCCTCCATGAAGTGGAAGCTCATGAAGATCATGCCGGGTTCTACGAGATCGGTCAGGAGCACCTTGCTGACGACTTCCCCGCGTCGGGAGACTATCTTTGCGTACTCATGATTCTTCAGGCCCAGCTTTTCCGCGTCAACTGGGTTTATTTCCACATGCCCTTCCGGCATTTCTCCGTGGAGAGTAGGGGAGTTTCGCGTCATTGTTCCTGTGTGGTAATGCGGGAAATATCGACCTGTAGTGAGTTGAATCGGAAACTCCTCATCGATTAGCTCTTCCGGCGGCCTGTACTCTATTGCATGGAAGAGTCCCTTTCCTCGGGTAAAACGCTCTGTGTGCAGGACCCGCGTGCCCGGATGATCAGCGGACGGGCAGGGCCAGGGTATCCCGCCCTTCTCAAGGCGTTCGTAGTTGAGGCCCGCATAGCTCGGAGCCACTGTCGCGATCTCGTCGAAAATCTCGCTGGGGGATTCGTAGCTCATGGGGAGGCCCAAACGGGTTGAGATGTCACAAATTATCTGCCAATCGGGTCGAGCTTCACCCACAGGTTCCACTGCTTTACGGACCCGCAGGACCATTCGTTCCGTATTTGAGAACGTGCCGTCCTTTTCCGCGTACGAGGCCCCGGGCAGGACCACGTGCGCCAGCTTTGCAGTGTCAGTAAGGAATATGTCTATGACCGCGAGGAACTCCGCGGATTCGAGCGCATGTTTGACATGGTTGCTGTCCGGATCACTGCCGACGGGATTCTCCCCCAGGATCATCATGCCCTTGACGGAGCCGTCTTCCAGCCCGTGCATCATCTCCATTATGGTGTAGCCGACTTTGTCGGAGATCTGCGCGTTCCAAGCGGTCTCGAACTTTTTCTTGTTGTTCGCGTCCGTGACGGCCTGATAAGCCGGATACACGTTCGGGAGCCCACCCATGTCGCAGGCACCCTGCACGTTGTTTTGGCCTCTCAAGGGGTTGACACCTGAAGAAGGTTTGCCCACATTCCCCGTCATCATGGCCAGATTGGCCAACGACTTCACATTATCCACACCGTGGGAATGCTGAGTGATCCCCATGGCATACAGGATCGAAGCCCTTTCCGCCGAGGCGTATGTTTCCGCTATCCGGATGATGTCCTCAGCAGGGACACCGCTAATTTCAGAGGCCCTTTCGGGAGTATAGCCTTTGAGCAGTTCTTCCAGCTTCTCAAAACTCTCGGTACGCTCTTCGATGTATTTCTTGTCGTGGAGGCCTTTCGACAGGATGACATTCATGATCCCGTTGAGAAGAGCCACGTCCGAACCCAGGTTTTGCCTGACGTGGATATCCGCCATATATGTGAGCTGGATTTTTCGAGGATCCGCGACTATCACCTTGGCCCCTTTGGCTTTGGCCCGATAAATTCTGTAGGCCACTAACGGATGGGCTACCGTAGTGTTGGATCCGATTATGAAGATGCAGTCTGAATCCTCGATCTCAGGAATCGAGTTTGTCATGGCCCCACTCCCGAAAGCGGCGGCAAGACCTGCCACCGTAGAGGAGTGTCAGAGACGGGCGCAATGGTCTACATTGTTGGTTCCAAATCCCACGCGGCAAAGTTTCTGGAAGAGGTAATTTTCTTCATTGGTGCACTTGGCGGAGGTCAAGAACGCTACGCTTTCGCCCCCGTGCGCGGCCTTTATCTCTTTCAGTCTGGTAGCGGTAAAATCGAGTGCCTCGTCCCACGAGACCTCCTCGAGTTTTCCATTCTTGCGCATGAGGGGCTTGGTGAGCCTGTTGGGGCTCTGGACGAATTCATGAGCATTCCAGCCCTTGATACACAGTTTGCCCCGGTTCATGGGATTAGTCTTGGAAGGAAGCGTTCCCAACAGCGTTCCATCCATGACCTCCAGCAGCATTTCACAGCCGCATCCGCAATAGGGGCAAGTGGTTCGGACGAATTTCAGATCCATAGTCTTCTCCTGGGACGTGAAGGAAACCGGCTTTTTCCTCCTGGAAAAAGTCTATAGCCGTAGCGGTTGATCCGGAAATACGATGGGGATTGTGCGAGGAGCCCTCTCGATCAAATCTCCGCGCTCAGGTTGGCGTCAATCAGCGAACACGCTAAATTGGCGGCCCGCGAGAGCCGGAACGATCAACTCGGACCCACCCGCAGAGGTGGGCATATCAACAACCAGTTTCAAGCCCGCCTGCTCAGATTCCTAATCGTTGTAACTGTAACATCACGTGAGGACGGAATCAAGGTGGAACCACACAAGATCGTGATGATTATGTCACGGTGTAGAGAAACGACAAGACGGTTTTCGGGTGCGCTTTCCGCTCCGTTCAAAATCTCCGTAAGTCCCCCTTTAGAAAACGGGGAGAAGACCAGCCCCACACCGCGGCCCCCATTTTGCAAATGGATTATTCTCTTGGGTTCGCCATGGTGTGGTATATTACAAGTTGCATTCCAATCAGTCGTGCATTATCTCTGTGTGAATCGGGTGAAGTGGCTCGTGCAGACACTGTGTGCCAACAAGGCCCAAATACGTCACCTTGATTTGCGAGGTGGTAGCGGCGATGTAGCCTTGGTTGAGCGTGGCTTGAATCTGTCAGGATAGTTCCTGATATGGATGTGCTAGGGAGTACATTGCAAATGGATGATGCGAAGTTGCTCACCGCGGCAGTGGAGCAGAGTTCGGAAGGCATCGCGGTGACGGACCTGGCTGGTTCATTTATCTTCATAAATCAAGCTTTCGCCGATATGCACCGATATCAGCCTGAAGAACTGATTGGAAAGCATATGTCTACCTGCCACGGCACACAGGACATGATGAGCCTGGTTGCCGCAAGGCGTTACATCGTTCAGGCCGGGGAGTTTAGCGGAGAGACGCGTCATCTGAGGAAAGATGGGACCTGTTTTCCAGGCCTGTTACAGGGATCCCTGGTCCGAGACGGCGACGGCAACCCAGTGGCAATCTTGATAGCGCTCCGAAACATAGCAGACATCAAGAAGACTGAGGAGGCATTGCAGGCCGGAGCCGACAAGTTGACCGAGTATTGCCGATCCCTCGAAGCACAGCTCACCGAGTGTGGCAAAAATCTTGAGCGCTCCCGGAAAGAGGTCGAGAGGTACGGCGAAGAACTCAAAGGGGCTAATGAAGCGCTTAGAGTTCTTATCGGCGGCATTGACCAGCAAAAGAAATCGGTAGAAAAGGCGATCCATGACAATTTCTCACTGACCGTAAAACCTATATTGGACCAGCTCAAGACCGAGGCCCTTCCCAACCGGGTGGCAGACCTCATTGATTTGCTCGCCGGCAGTCTCGACAACATAGCCGATCCCTTTGCAACGAAGAGCATAGGAAACGGTTGCTTGTTGACCTTGCGTGAGATGCGGATATGTGAGCTGATCTCCTCCGGGCTTACTTCAAAGGAGATAGCAAACATCATGGGGGTATCTCCACAGACCATTTTTTTTCACAGATCAAATATTCGCAAGAAACTGGGACTGACCGGAACTGCGAACGAACTGGGAACGTATCTGCGGCAGAAAGCTTGGGGTTGATGAGACCGTTGATGCCAATTGGTAGCGAAACCAGCACTGACCAGGTCTGGTCATACAGCTTCTTCCAACAAGCACCTGATGAGTTTCAAGAAGTGGTTTTCCCTAGGATGCGGTAATGTGAGGTTCCCGGGAATCGCGGATCGCCCAAAGCGAAACGTGGAACCTGTCTCAAGATCCCGGCAGTCTTCGCCGGGCGCTGACGTGTGGGTTCGGAACCGCTCAAGACCCATCATTTCCCAGCCGAATTTCTGTTTTTGAAACAGTCCGGGGCTGCGCCTACGGAATCGTGGTAGAGGCAACATTCCTACAGAGCCGTCCGCTTTTGTCACCTGTTGCTGATATGACGAATCAATACGGCAGCCCAAAGGGCCCAATGGGGTAGATGACCTACCCAGTTTGCCGTTAACCTTCACATGTTGACAATCAATGCCTGTTTGAGCCATCCTAGCGTCATTCAAAGCCGGCTCAAAATGAGCCGCATTTGTTTGGACAATATCAAGGGGGCGGAGCCTCTTTTTAGTCTTCTAAGCCATTCCGAAAGTCAACAAGTTCACTAATCCACTTTCACATTCCATACGTACTTTACCCATTCGCTGCCGTAGCGACCTTCGGCAACAAGTCGCAAAGGAAAACCGTGCTTTCGCGGAAGTGTCGTCCCGTTGACCTGATAGGCCAGAAAGAGCTGATCAGACCCTGAGTCATTCAGTGAGTACCTCTCCACCTTTTCGTAATTGCCCCGAGGACCTCTTAATGTGACGTAAGCAGCATCATCTTTGACCTGGGCTCTCTTCAGAAGTTCAAGTATGGATATTCCCTTCCACGTTCCGTTGTTCACAAATACACCTGGGCAGACCAAAAGGACCGTCTTTTCGATTGAAGGCAGATCGAGGATTTCCGAATACTTCAAACTGAGAGGCTTCTCGACCTTTCCATCAACAACAAGCCGCCATTCTTCCAGATCCACCTGGTAGTCATCGAGACCCATCGTTCCAAACTCGGCCAGCGGTGTCACGTCCATGTTGCTGGAATCCAGTTCCGCAGGGTTTTTGTCAATAAAGTTTTGTCTTTTGGCCCCCCGAGGGATTACAGTTTTCTTGGCATAGGCCCATACGCTGTTTACCCCCGAGAAGAGAGGTTCCAGAAGCAGAGCTCAAGAGAGACAATGCTTTGAGGGTAAACCCTATGAAGGTTCGTCGTGTATAACCACTGTGAACGACTCTGTCTTTTTCCACCTGGCCTCCAAAGGATGAGGGTCATCGCTTGGGTGCCACTGCTGGCTTGTCCAGCAGTGCATGCTCAAAACACACTGCTGGACAAGCCAGCAGTGGCACCCGCCAACGAGAAATTCCTCGGCGTGGGCGCACTACTCTGAGAGGGGGGTGTCTTCATATACAATCGCTCATTGACCCGCAGAATCGCTGTAACCATCTTTGTTGGGTCTCTATCGCTGCCAGCTCAGCCAGTGGGCGAAAAGCCTCTTCACAAAGGGAGTGAGACGCGTGCGGTTGTACGTGTCGGCCGCTTGTTTGACGGCCTCTGCCTGAGTGGGATAGGGATGGATCACCTCTGAGATAGTTTTCAGCCCAAGCTTCCCAACCATAGCCAGGGTTATTTCGCTGATCATGTCACCCGCGTGAGTAGCCACAATGGTTGCTCCCAGGATTTTATCCGTCCCTTTCTCAGCATGTACCTTTACGAAACCTTCTTCTTCTCCGTCGGCAATAGCGCGGTCCACATGGGTGAATGGCCTGAAATATGTATCAACAGCTATTCCCCGCTTCTTGGCTTCTCCTTCATAGATCCCCACGTGAGCAATCTCTGGGTCCGTGTACGTGCACCAGGGAACTGTGAGGGCACTCAATTTCTTGGATCCTCTGAAAAGACTGTTTTGAATGACGATCCGGGCGGCTGCATCGGCCATGTGGGTGAACTTGTAGTTCATGCAGATGTCACCCGCGGCATAAATATTCGGATTAGTAGTCTGCAATCGGTCGTTCACCACGACACCCCGTCGACCGTCGTATTGAACCTCCGCAGCTTCCAGATTGAGATTTTCGACGTTGGGTACACGCCCCGCTCCCACAAGAATCTCGTCCACGGCCGCAGAGCCGGGCTTGGAATTCACCTCGTAGTGTATGATTTTTTCACCACCTTCAAGCTTTACCTCTTTGAGGTCGGAATCCAGGATCAGGTCGATCCCTTCTTCTATGAACTTCTTCTGCACTATTTCCGCGGCGTCGGCATCTTCTCTGTCCAGTATGTGCGAATTCTTGTGAAACAGGACGACTTCACATCCTAGACGGCGGAATGCCTGAGCCATTTCGCACCCAATGGGGCCGCCGCCAATTACTGCAAGACGCCGGGGACGTTCCGTCAGTGAGAAGACGGTCTCGTTGGTAAGAAACCCTGCTTCGGCCAAACCAGGGATCGATGGGTGCATCGCCCGGGCACCGGTGGCGATGACCGCTTTCTTGAACCGAAGCGTCTTGCCTCCCACCACCACAGCCTCCGGACCGGTAAAGCGAGCGTGTCCGAGAAAGACATCGACACCGAGATCTTTGAAGCGCTTCGCGGAGTCGTTGTGGCTGATGCGGGCCCTGAGGCGGCGCATGCGTTCCATCACTGCGGGAAAATCGACTTCGACGCCGGAGGGGACCTTTATGCCGAAACCGCGTGCTTCATGAATCTCGCCATACACCCTTGACGAGCCTATCAAGCACTTCGAGGGCACGCAGCCTACGTTCAGGCAGTCGCCTCCGAGCAGGAACTGCTCCACCAGAGCCACTTTCGCGCCCAGACCGGCAGCTCCCGCGGCCGTGACCAGTCCCGCCGTTCCAGCGCCTATCACCACGAGGTTGTATCGCTCGACAGGTTCAGGATTGGTCCAATCCGGAGGATGAACATTGGAGACGAGTTCCTTGTTATATTCGTCTTCCGGAAGGATTCGTAGAGGCTCTGTCTCGGCAGGCTCTGTTGCTGCGGCAATTTGCTCTCCTGTCGTTGCGGCTGTTTCCACGCCTTTCAGGCTCTTTTTGGCCAAACGCGTCACAAAGCCGGCCACGAGAATCGTTGCGACCAGCCCTATCCAAAAGAAGATCTGCCCCGCGATCCCGCTCTCGACTTTGCCCGCGGCCACATCGGCAATCGAGCGTGCAGCCGATCCGAAGTAGACGTACATCAAGCCCGCGGGCAGCATACCGATCATAGAAGCCAAAGCGTAGTGTTTGAAAGAAACTTTAGTCAGTCCGAGAGAATAGTTGAGCAGATTGAAAGGGAAAACGGGGCTCAACCGCAGCAGGAACACAATCTTGAACCCTTCGCGGCCAACAGCCTCGTCGATGGCATTGAATTTGGGATTGCCGGAGACTTTCCG
Organism: uncultured delta proteobacterium; assembly: GCA_963809365.1. Taxonomy (GTDB): domain Bacteria; phylum Desulfobacterota; class Desulfomonilia; order Desulfomonilales; family Desulfomonilaceae; genus CAWBBA01. The sequence goes on from CAWEJR010000021.1 coordinate 179,943, forward strand.
TGCAACCCATTCACGCGCAAATGTGCGACCCACGAGAAAAGCGGCACAAGCCCCGACAACTGCTCCCGTCCATGCGGTTGCCAGCCCCAAAGGCACGCCGAAGAGAAAACCGGCTCCCAGCGTAAGCACTGAACCTGGAAGGAAAAATACGGTCGCCACCACGTAAAAGGCGACCACGAAGACAGGTCCCCACGCGCCCAGGCCTTGCGTCCACTCCAGCACGGCAACCATGTACTGCTTGAGCGGCAAGAGCCATAATGCCGCAACCAGAGCACATATAATTACCACCAAGACTATCAGCTTGACGACCTTGGTCGCATTATGGACCTCGCGGTTTGACTTGTTGCTCGGCTGAGTTATCCACGCTGCCTCCTCGTAATAGGGGCTCCAGCCAGTCTTGCTGCGCCTATTGCTTTTCATTCAGCGACCAGTCGTAAGGCAAATAACTGATGGAGTATCCGCCCTTTTCCAAATAAGATTTCTCGTCCCGATCAAGATAATTGCTCGCGAAGTTCAATACAGCCCGTTCCGTTTCCCCTTTGCCCGGGAATCCCTTGCCGCTCCCGTAAGCTTTGACGAAATCTCCCCCAAACCACTTGAAGATCGACGAAAGATAGACCCGACCTTCCTCGCGGTCCACGCGAAATTTCCCCGGGTCCTTGAAGAAGCGTCTCGCCTGATCGTCAAGCTGGGATTCAAGTTTGGCCGAGATGTAGGGTTCATTTCTAAGGGGCGGACACCCCAGGGCCGCGCACACGAGGGCCACGTGTATCCGCGGCTCGTCAAATTGGGACCGGAGAGTGTCGTGTTCGATGTTATCCAGTGTCATCTTGCGCCCCATCACCGGAAACTGGATCTCATCCCACACGCCCTTGATCTGCCTGATGCTGTTTTGAGGAAATCGCAAGGCACTAAAGAACGATGCCTTGATAGGATAATTGTCGATGATTACCCGAAGAGTAAGGGCGTTGTACGCATTAATCCAGAACGCGATCTTTTCTTTGTCCGACCATTTGCCGAAGACTTCAGGGTCCAGGGCCGCCAAAGATGACACAAAGGCATCCAGGCCCTTGCGATCCGCTTTGAGGCCCGTGTAATTTACTATCCCCTGACCATCGACGTGCGCGCTGAGGGTTCTTGCATAGCCATCATAAGAAAACCCTGCCGCAAACGCCAGGGGCGGCTTCAACAAGCCGGACTGATCCACCGACAAGCAACTGTCTATCGCGACCGCCAAAGTCATTGTCAGAGCGACATGAAGGAGGCGCCTGAATGCCATAATTGAAGCCCCCTGATCACAAGGTCAGCCGGTAAGACCACCCGGCACTGCCCCGCCGGTAATTAAGGAGTACCCGGACCTGCCGGGAACTCTTTGCAGTGCTGAAAATTATCTCGTGTTCTTTTCAGGCCTTTCATCTCCATTCTTAATATTGTGCAGGATTATTGGCAAGAAGCAAGGGCTCGCTGTCCGCGGAGACAAACCTTCAGTCACTTGCAGGGTGAACATCCGGTTATGAGAGGCGTGTGGCTGCCCCCTGTCATTGCAAGGAGTGAAGCGACGAAGCAATCTCCACCAGGAAAGAGGAGATTGCTTCGCTGCGCTCGCAATGACATCTTAGGAGAGAAACCTCTATCTCCACGAGAATGAATGCTCACTTTGCCTCTGAGAAAATCCTTTTCAATGAAATGCGCGGCGGGTATTTTGTAGAGTCTCGGGGCTGGGGGGATTTTGCTAAGAGGCACCCGCTCTTTCATTAAAGAATCTCAAACTTGTCAGTCTTCGAAGAAAAGCGAGGCAGGCGTGAAGGATCTATTTGGGCCGTCATCGGTAGTGGTTATAGGCGTATCCACCAGGGCGCAGAACCTGGGGAAGGAAATCGCCAGGAATCTTTTTGAATTCAGATATTCAGGTGTGATCCATCTTGTGGGCGCGCACGGTGGAATTCTCTTCGGCCGCAAAATTCACCTGTCCCTCGATGAAATATCAGAGCCAATAGATCTGGCTGTGATTCTCACTCCTGCCAACACTGTCCCAGACATTATGGAGCAGTGCGGGCGCAAGGGCATACGCCGCGTCATCATCGAAAGCGGCGGTTTTGGTGAGTTCGGCGATATGGGCAGAGAACTGGGCGCCCAATTGAAGGCAATCGCCGAGAGATACGATCTGCGCTTCATAGGCCCCAATTGTATCGGCATAATGAACTCGTCGAATGGTTTGGCAACGCCGTTCACGACCATGGAGAACGTGTTCCCACGCGGAGGAGTGGGCATAATAGCTCAAAGCGGGGGCGTAGCGCTGACTTTCCTCAATATGTTCCACGGGGAGCAGTTGGGTTACAGCAAGTTCGCTGCGATCGGCAACAAATTGAACATCGACGAAAACGACCTGCTGGAATACTACATTGAAGATCCCGAGACCAATGTGATCTGTCTCTATCTGGAATCAATCCAGGATGGAAAGCGCCTCATCGACATTGCCCGCCGCTCGCCCAAGCCAATCGTGGTTCACAAATCTAATATCGGGTCACTCAGTCAGGTAATTGCTCAATCGCACACGGAAGCACTCGCTAACGACGATCATGTCGTGGATGCGGCTTTTCGCCAAGCTGGGATGGTAAGATTCAGGGATATGCAGAATTACCTGGATTTCGTGAAAATACTCCAGTTGCCCAAGATGAAGGGGAGAAACCTGGCAATTGTGTCCCGCTCCGGCGGGCATGCGGTAATCGCCGCGGATGCAGCGTATCTCTACGATTTTCACTTGCCGCCGTTTGGTGGTGATTTCCTGGCCGAAATCCGCAAACATCTCAGGGCAGATGTGATACGGCTGGCCAACCCTCTTGATCTGGGCGATCTATTCGATTTTGACGTTTATCTGCGCATTATCGAGCATACCCTTCGGCAAGAAAATGTGGACGGGATCTGCTTCCTGCACACGTATTTCGCCGCAATTGAGGGTGAATCATCGCGAAAACTGCTTCAATCCGCGGCCGCGCTTTCAGAACAATACTCAAAACCAGTTGCCTTGTGCGTATCAACCGAGCAGTCAGAGCTTTCGCGCCTGCACAAAGAGTTCGAGTTTCCTATTTTCTTAAGTCCGGAACGTGCCATACTCGCTTTGGATACCTCGATCAAGAATCAAAAGCATAGGCTTGCCATGTCGGCTGATCAGGGGATCTCGCGGCCGGAACCACCGGCGGACGACAAGGCCATAGCGGCAATCATCCGTAATGTTACCGAAGCGAGGCACCAGCCCCTGTTGCATGAAGCGCTGGACATCATCACGGCTGTCGGGCTGCGGGTCCCGGAATACCGGACAATCAAGCAGCTCGAGCAGACCAGCGCGGCACTCTCCGGCCTGCCGGGGCCGTATGCCGTCAAAGTTATTGCGGAAAGGGTTTCCCACAAATCCGACCAGGGCGGGGTAAAGCTTGGATTGTCTGATAGCCCTGCGGTTCACGCCGCGGTCTCGGAAATGCTGAAGAGCTTCGGTTCGTCCCCGGACGCGGGGTTATACGGTGTGCTGGTTCAACGTATGGCCGCTAGATCACCCGGCTCATTGGAACTGATTGTGGGCGGAAAAAGAGACCCTAATTTTGGACCGGTAGTCCTGTTGGGACACGGAGGTATTTTCGTAGAGGCTTTTGGGCAGACGTCTCTCCGAACAGCTCCTCTTTCCACTGGAGAAATAGATGAAATGATTGAAGAACTCCCTGGTTCGGAGATTTTCAAAGGACTGCGCGGCCAGCCTCCGATTGACAGGGAAGCCTTAAAGGATGCAATCCTTCGCGTCGCCTATCTGATGGTCCACTTTCCTGAAATCGATTCAATAGACATCAATCCTCTCTTGGTGTCGAGTTCAGGGGTCCAGGCCATCGACGCGCGTATTTTCCTGAATGTTGAATGGTTCAAAATTACCGCGAGGGCGTTCCGAAAACTCTGTCGCTTTCCTCCCGCAATCTATTGAAATTTACCGGAGATCAGGGAGCGGAAAGTCCGCTCCCAATTCCTTGACCCTTTTAGCCGCCGATATCGCCTGGAGAGACGTCCTGCCAGACGTCGCGATATATTGGCTTGAATCCGGTGAATTTCTCCCCAAACTCAAACTTTTCCGGCTCCACGCCAGTCGCGCATGATGACTTCACCTGCCGGATTCTGTCCTCGAATTCCTCTAAGATCATGTGCAGTTCGTTAACGTGAGGATAAACCTTCGACTTGTCGCCCGATTCGGCTCTGTCGAACTTCCGCACAACGTCGTCGAACTTTGCACGCCAGCCTGCCAGTTCTGTTGCGAGGTTATCGCAATATCGTTCAAATTCCATGGTCCTCACTCCTTATCTCTTCAATATTGTGAGCGTGCACAGCGACTCCGCGCCAAATTCCTGCAATCCAGCTTTGCAACTCCTTACAGCGTCTGAAATTCGTGCAACCTATTTTTTGGTTGCCCGCCTAATTTGAAGCCTCCGAGGTTGAGGTTCTGTAAATTCTTTCGGGCGTACCAACCGTATGCGAAACTCACTGCCAATGCCGCTTCTCGTACCTCCAAGTCTTTGCTAAAGACGTTAAGGTGTCATTTGCGATTGTCAATGCGTCGACCCGAAGAATTTTCACTCCTGGCGCGGTTTTCCCTGGAAGATGGCGCCAATAGCCCAGGAGTATATACAGAATGTCTATTTTACCGCAGAGGCCGCGGAGATCGCGGAGAGCAGAGTTCATACAATTGTTCTCCGCGATCTCCGCGGCCTCTGCGGTAAAATATTTCCTGTCTTCCTGGGTGGAGCCCCAACATGACTGAATGCTTGGCTGCAACATTCGCTACCATTGAGACGGTGCCCTGGGTTGGGTATAATCCGGGGGCGTCTGTGCACGAATCGAGAATTCCTCAAGGAATCCAACATGCCTCACAGAATAGAAGTCTCTTTGAAGCCGTCTTTGCCTGACCCTGCCGGGCGCAGAATGTCCGCACGAATAGCCTCGGACCTCGGGTTTATCGTGCAGAATCTGCGCGTGGCGGACGAATTCATCATAGATCGCGATTTGAACCCCGGAGATCTCAAAGTGATCGTCGAAGAGGTCTTTCAGGACCCTGTCATACAGGACGCTGCTATCGACGAGCCGCTAAAAATACCTTTTGACTGGCTCATCGAAGTCGGCTTTCGGCCCGGCGTAACCGACAACGTGGGGCGGACGGCACGTGAAGCTGTGGAAAGGGCCTTGGGGGTACAATTCCAGAGCGAGGAAGGGCTTTACACGCGCAAGCTCTATTTTATTCAGGGCGGGATAACCAAGGACCAGGCCGACACCATAGCCAAAGACCTCCTCGCAAACGATCTGATCCAAACCCGTACCGTCTTTGCTCCAGGCGACGACCGGAGCGCAATCACGGTCCCTCGCGTGACCTCCCGTTCCCAGGCGGTCGATACGCAGCATAAACCTGGACGTAAATGATGAGGAACTCCTGCGCATAAGCAAGGAAGGGGTGCTGGCGCTCAGCCTGGAGGAGATGCGTGCCATAAGGGACTATTACAGTGTCCCCGGCGTTCGTGGAACGGAGGGCCCAGGCGGGCCTAGGCCCTGAAATCACCGATTGCGAACTCGAAGTGCTGGCTCAGACCTGGTCCGAACACTGCAAGCACAAGATCTTCAACGCGTTGATACAATACCAGGAGGGGGGCACATCACGGGAGATCGACAGCCTCTTCCGGACTTGCATTCAGGCATCCACCGAAAAGATTCGTGCCGAACTCGGAAAAAACGACTTCTGTCTCTCTGTGTTCAAGGACAACGCGGGGGTGATCCGCTTTGACGATGAGTGGAACCTGGTGGTCAAGGTGGAGACCCACAACTCGCCGTCTGCTCTGGACCCGTACGGCGGCGCGCTTACCGGCATAGTTGGTGTGAACCGAGATCCATTCGGTACTGGAATGGGCTCGCGTCTGATCTTCAACACAGACGTCTTCTGTTTTGCTCCACCCGATTACAAAGGGACGATTCCGCCCAGGCTGCTCCACCCGCGTCGTGTCTTCGAAGGCGTGAGGGAGGGAGTCGAGCATGGAGGGAACAAGAGCGGCATCCCCACGGTCAACGGCGCGGTAGTGTTCGACGAGCGTTACCTTGGCAAGCCGCTTGTGTATTGTGGCACCGGCGGCATTATGCCCGCCGAGATTAATGGCCGGCCGGCTCACCTGAAGCGCGCCCGGCCCGGCGACCGAATCGTTATGACAGGCGGCCGCATCGGCAAGGACGGCATCCACGGAGCCACGTTCTCGTCGGAAGAACTACACGAAGGGTCACCGGTCAGCGCAGTTCAAATCGGTGACCCCATCACTCAAAAGCGAATGACAGACTTCCTGCTCGTGGCTCGCGACCGGGGACTCTATTCCTCAATTACCGACAACGGAGCAGGCGGGCTCTCTTCATCCGTGGGCGAGATGGCCCTCGAATCAGGTGGGGCCAAGCTGAGCCTTGACCGCGCCCCTCTAAAGTATCCTGGTCTTCAGCCCTGGGAAATCCTGCTCTCCGAAGCGCAGGAACGAATGACCGTCGCTGTCCCGCCAGACAAGCTGGACGAGTTCCTCTCCCTCGCGAAAACACTGGATGTGGAGGCCACGGATCTCGGCGAGTACACCGATGACGGTCTCTTCACAGTGTTGTGGGAAAACCGGCCCGCAGCAATCCTGCCGCTCGATTTTCTGCACGAAGGACTTCCCAGGATGCGTCTCACAGCCCGATGGGAGCAAAAGCTCCATCCCGGAGCCGTCCTTTGACGCGCCGGCGGATCTGACGCCGACTCTGATGAAATTAATGGGCCGCTGGAATATCTGTTCCAAAGAGAGATTAATCCGCCAGTACGACCACGAAGTGCAGGGCGGAACAGTGATCAAACCACTTGTTGGAGCGCAGAACGATGGACCCGGCGATGCCGCGGTACTTCGACCCCTGCTGGACAGATTTCGAGGGGTAGCGGTCGGCTGTGGGATAGCCCCGCGCTATTCAGACCTGGACACATACTGGATGATGGCCGCGTGCATTGATGAGGCCGTGCGCAATATTGTAGCCGTGGGCGCGGATCCGGACCACATGGCAGGGCTCGATAACTTCTGCTGGTGCGATCCGGTTCAGTCCGAGAAGACCCCGGACGGCGAATACAAGTTGGCTCAATTGGTCCGGGCCAATGAGGCGCTCTACAACATCACCACCGTGTATAGAATCCCCTGTATTTCCGGCAAAGACAGTATGAAGAACGATTATCATATAGGGGAGACCAAGATCTCTATCCCGCCTACTGTCCTGTTCACTGCTGTCGGGATAGTTCCCGACGTGCGGCTTGCCGTGACCCCGGATTTCAAGAGGGAAGGGGACTTCATCTATGTTCTGGGCATAACACGTGACGAGACCGGCGGTTCGGAGTATTTCGCGGCTCGCGGGTTTGTGGGCAACAAGGCGCCAAAGGTGGCTGACCCGGAACTGGCCATAAACATGTATCGAGCCCTGCACAAAGCCATGGGCTCCGGTCTTGTGGTTTCTTGCCACGACCTCTCAGACGGCGGACTTGGGGTAGCTCTTGCAGAGAGCGCCTTCTCCGGGGGCTTGGGTGCTAAGCTCAGGCTCGGAGACCTGGCTCTCGAAGGGGTGGACCGGGACGATGTGGCTCTGTTTTCAGAGACTCCATGCCGCTTTGTGGTCAGCGTTCGTCAAGAGAAACAGCGTGCGTTCGAACAGGCCATGAAGGGGTTTCCTGTGGCCCTTGTTGGAGAGGTCACAGAAGAACCTCGATTGACCGTAACGGGGCTTGACGGGCACGCGGTTGTGGACGCGGACATCTGGGAATTGAAAAAAGCGTGGCAAGAGCCGTTGGGAGTATGAGAGTGTGCGCGGCCTCCTTGTCCTCAGGAGAGGTTTGCGCTAAAGAAGGGGCATGAGTACAGAGAAGAGAACAAGCCTTGAAGTTACTTCAGGTTCAGAAAATCAAAGTCCCGCGGACAAAGGCGCCCAGCAAGAGGCTCTGCCTCGGAAAATGAGTAAGTGGCAAGCTCTTCGAAGGCTTGTCTGGCGTGTAGTCAAGATTCCCATATATGTCGTATTCCTCGTTGCAGCGGTGGGTTTGCTTCTTTTCTTGTTGGACAGGTTTTCAGGGTTTCTATTGGGGAGGACTTATCTGGGAGAGGTCTATCAAAAGAATTTCTCGATGGTCCGCCGTGATTTTACAAGGCCTGTCTCACATTATGACTATGATTTTGTGCCGGGAGTGTGCCTTGAATACAATATCCTGAAGGGCAATCGGTACGAATATGCCAACAACGCGGGATTTCGTGAACCAAGGGATATCCCCCTCGAAAAGCCCCAGGATGAGTATCGAGTCTTTCTCACCGGCGGATCTACTGCGTACGGTCTAGGGGCCATTGGCGAAGCAACCGAATCCATGGGATGGTATGGCCTTGAATACCGAGAGACCATTTCCCACATGATGGAGATGATCCTCAATGCCACTGCGCCTGTGCCGGGCAAGACCATCCGGGTGTATAACACCGCGGTTTGGGGGTATGCGTATCAGCACCTGCTTATGCGGTACCTGACAAAGCTCAGCCGATACAACCCCGACCTGATCGTCTCTTTTGACGGAGCCAATGAAATTCCCATGGTGAGCAAATTAGGCACGCAATGGGATTACTTCGATGAGGGACAATTCAATAATATTCTTAGGGATATCTATGCTTACAATGGGCCAGGGCTCGCTTCCTACCTTACCCTGTGGCTAAAGAACAATACATTCCTCATGACGTGGTTCTGGTCCGGAAGGGACCTTTTCCAGGAGCTGAATACCAATATTCAACCGCAACGGGGTTCCGGGGGCGATCCTCAGGCGGCGGATACGTCTTCGACAATGTCGGCGGAAGATAAGGTCTCGCCTCTTGGATCAGAACATTTCCAGGGTCGTCAAGGTTGTGGAGAACTACCACACGGCCCTTCAAAATGACGGCGTGCCCCACATCATCGCCTTACAACCCTGGTTCTATTCAAGCAAGAAGCCCCAGCATGAAAAGGAGACGGTGCTGGCGGGGCTTCAGGGGTACCGCCACTACTATGGTGTTCCTTCGGACAAGGTTTATAATCTCCTAATTGAAAAGATGAATGAAAGCGCGAGGAGAAAGGGGTACTTTCTCGCTGACTTTTCCGATTACTTTGACGATGTGTCCGAATGGGTTTTTACTGATTGGTGCCACTTGACGTCGGGTGCAAATTACCTTGTTGCCAAAGAGCTGTCCAACCTGATAAAGGAACATGTTTTTGGGCGAAGCCTGACTCGTGGGGACTCAACTAAGGATAAGGACAGTTTCTTTTGGGATTTGGCCGCGTCTGGAACCATCTTGTACGCTCCTCCGGCAGATTCCGCGGCAAACGTTCCCAAGAACATGCTTTCAGGGTATCCAGGGGAGTCACTCTATTCTTCCCGTGCAGTCTCTGGAGAAGAGAAACTGGAAGTGGTATTGGACCTGGGGCAGGAATTTCCTGTCAGTCGGTTGCGGCTTGTATGGGCTGACGAAGCCGCGGTCCCGGAACAATGGGTGGTAGAATCCTCAACGAACCAGGAAGCCTGGGAAACATTTGTTCAAGGTACAAACAAGCAGACGGACAATTTTTCGCGGTGGCCCGGGTTTGAGCATTTTGCGGCCGAGCCTGTGCAGGCCAAATATTTGAGATACAGGCCCCTTACGACGTCCCAGCGGTCGGTTCGAATCAGATCTTGGAGCGTATCTCGGTAGGAAACGATGAACATCCTAGGAATTTCCGCATTTTATCACGACAGTGCCGCATGCCTGATCAAGGACGGCATCATCTTCGCGGCGGCACAGCAAGAGCGCTTTTCTCGTGTCAAGCACGATCACGCCTTTCCGAACGACGCGATAGATTACTGCCTCAAGGAGGGCGGCCTCACTGCGAATGACCTCGATTATGTGGCGTTTTATGACAAGCCTTTCATAAAGTTCGAGAGGCTCCTGGAGACATACATATCCTATGCTCCGAGAGGCTGGGCGTCATTTTTGATGGCCATGCCGCTTTGGCTCAAGCAGAAGCTGCACATTCCCACACTCATCAGTAAGAGCCTTGGGTACGAAGGTAAGATAGTTTTTCCAGAGCACCATGAGTCTCATGCTGCTAGCGCTTTTTTCCCGTCCCCCTATCAAAGAGCAGCGTTCCTGACTATGGACGGCGTGGGGGAATGGACCACCACGAGCTTCGGCGTGGGGGAAGGAAACAAGATCCGGATCGAGTACGAGATCAAGTTTCCTCATTCCCTGGGCTTGCTTTATTCGGCTTTCACCTATTTTACCGGCTTCAAAGTCAATTCCGGCGAATACAAAGTGATGGGCCTCGCCCCGTACGGCGAGCCCAAGTATGTAGATGCGATCCTTACCGAACTGATGGACATCAAGGAAGACGGCTCCTTCAAGTTGAACATGGATTACTTCACCTACCCGTACGGCTTGACCATGACGGGAAAGGCCTTTGAGAAGCTCTTCGGCGGCCCGGCCCGAAAGCCGGAGAGCAAGCTCACGCAGAGAGAAATGGATCTGGCCAAGTCCGTGCAAGTAGTCACGGAAGAGGTGATGATCCGGACCGCTCGGCATATCCACAAGCTTACCGGCGAAAAGTCCTTGTGTCTGGCCGGTGGGGTCGCGTTAAATTGTGTCGGCAACGGGCGCATCCTTCGGGAAGGGCCCTTTGAAAATATTTGGATTCAGCCTGCCGCCGGAGACGCGGGGGGAGCGCTGGGAGCTGCCCTGTTCGTATGGCATCAGCTCCTGGACAAGGAGAGAGTTGTTGACGAGGTTCACGATCTGCAAGTCGGTTCGTACCTCGGACCTGCCTATCAGGAAGGCGAAATCAGGACATTTCTTGATTCCAACGGATATCCCTATGATTACCTCGAGGATGGAGCCCTTCCACGCACCGTCGCGGACCTCATCGCGGAGGGGAAAGTTATAGGCTGGTTCCAGGGGAGGATGGAGTTCGGGCCTCGTGCGCTGGGATCACGATCCATCATTGGTGATCCGCGCAATCCGCAGATGCAGTCTCAGATGAACCTGAAAATCAAGTATCGGGAGAGTTTCAGGCCGTTCGCTCCTTCTGTACTCATGGAAGAGGTCGGACGGTATTTCGAACTGGACAGACCTTCGCCGTACATGCTCCTCGTGGCGTACGTGGATGAACAGATCAGGCGACGGATGACCGATGAAGAAGATCGTCTCTGGGGGATTGACAAGCTCAATGTTGCACGCTCTGAGATTCCTGCGATCACCCACGTGGACTATTCGGCCCGCATTCAGACGGTTCACAAAGAGACTAATCCCCTGTATCATGAAGCAATCAGGTCTTTTCAGGAAAAGACAGGTTGTCCGGTCATTGTGAACACGTCCTTCAATGTCCGGGGTGAGCCCATTGTCATGAGCCCGGAGCACGCGTACCTCTGTTTCATGCGCACGGAAATGGACTATCTGGCGCTGGGACCGTTCCTCCTGGACAAGAAGAAGCAGCCGGCTTTAAAGGACGATAAGGACTGGAGAAAGGAATTCAGTCTCGACTGATCTCAAATAGCCGTATGTATAGGCATTTTAGTTGAGAAAGTTGTTTAATCCCGATGAATATCATAGAAGACATAAGAAGTGAAATCAGAGCAGCACAGAGAGAACCGTCAAGCCGTGATCTGACCATATTGGCCCTGCTGTTCCTTATGCTCGGCGCGGCCGTGGGCGGATATCAGCTCTTCTGGAAAGGGGCAGCCTCGGGTTGGTATTGGATCATTGCCGGAGTAGTTCTGTGCCTTCTCAGGCTAATCACGCCGCTATTTCGAGGAGTCTACAGCCTCTGGCTGGCATTCTCGATCATTCTGGGCTATTTTGTGTCCAGAATTCTATTGACGATCATTTTTTTCCTTGTAATAACCCCTATGGGACTCATCTTTCGAGTAATCGGTAAGGATCCCATGGAAAGGAAGCTGGATCGCAAAGCGATTTCCTACTGGAGCCCAAAGGAACAGGAAGCCAATCCCAGCATAGAAAGATACGGGAAGCAATTCTAATTAATAAGGCAATAACGGACTATTGAGGAGGAGCTAGTATGTCCTTGGTGAGAGAGTTCTGGGAATTCATGAAGGTTCGCAAGAAGTTTTGGTTGGCCCCTATTTTGATTGTACTTGTCATACTGTCGGCTTTCATCATTTTGGCTGCCAGCTCACCTGTTGCGGCGCCCTTCATCTACACGCTCTTTTAGGGGTTGCTCAAAAGAGATGCCAAGAGTTGTGCGGGAGCCTTCTTGCAAAGGGGTCTTCCGCCGACTCCCTCTTTGAAATCCCATGAGCGAATTTTCAGGCAACGCCGGTTCTTGTTGACCGGCGAATTGTCCCTGCCGAACGTGGCCGCGACGTGCGGTCTCCTTCAGAGTGGGCGCGTGAGACCGGGCTTCAAAATCTCCCCCAACATCACTTGTCCGATGCTACGAGGTAAAGCCGCCATGAAGGCCACGTATGGAAACGGCTCCAGGAGGAGCGGATGACTGAGTCTGGTCAGCCCAAGGAAGCGGGTTCCTTGAACGAAAAGGTGGAAAGTCCTTCAAAACAGATGGGAACCACCACAACTGCCCCCACGAAAAGCTCGCGAGGATGGGGCCGCAGGATTGGCCGGTTCTTACTTGATCTGCCTTTACATAGGCTTTCTTACCGCGGTGGTTCTGGCAGCCTTGGCGGGCATCGAATACTACGCGTACCTCCGGATAAAATCGTCACCGCTCGGAGAAGCTTACAAGAACCGGGATATGGATCTGGCCCGCCAGAGTTCCCAAAAAGTTGCGCCTCAATTCGGATACGAACCAACCCCCGGCTTCGCAGCGGTTCGGAACACGCGCCTGGGAAACTCGTACGAATACATCAACGAAGAGAGCTTCAAGGACTTCGAAGACGTGCCTCAGGACAAGCCCGCGGACGAATATCGCGTCCTGGTTACGGGCGGTTCGGTTGTTTACGGCCGCGGGCCGGTACCACCTTCGGACGCTTTGGCAGATTACTACGAGGTGACCTTTCGATGGACCATTCCCCACATCATGGAGCAGCTCCTCAATGCTGATCCCCGGGTGCGCGAGAAGATCCAGGGCAAAAAGGTCCGAGTCATCAACGCGGGGGTTCCTGGCTACGTATACCAGAACAACCTTATGCGGTACCTTGCCAAACTGCGTCTGTTCCGTCCCGATCTGGTGGTGGCTCTTGATGGGGCCAACGAGGTCCATACTGTAGCGCGGCCTTTGAAAGACTGGAATTACTTTACAGAGGGGCCATATTTCGAAAGAGTGACCGAAGTGATGGACATGAGCCGCAAAGGGATCATGAATTACATTACTCTTTGGTTGAAAAGGAACACCTATTTTTTCACATGGTTGGCAATGAAAGGAGGGGAGGGGCCGGGCATTCTTATGGAAGACCGGGGATTTGCAGCCCATCCGCAAGATGCTACGCCTGAAATGATCGCATATCGTGACAGTAACATCGTCCAGGTCGCGGATACTGCCGCAATATACCACAAGGTCTTGGAGACCGACCGTGTCCCACACGTGTTCGCGTTGCAGCCGATGTTTCGCAACAGCAAGAAGAAGCGCACCCCGATGGAAGAGAAGATAGAGCAGATCACGGGCATGCAGAAGATAGGCTTTTATGACGCGGCACAGACCTATCAGGCCCTTGTGGACCAGGTAAAGAAGCGGGCCCGAGAGATAGACTTTGAGGTGGTGGATCTTACAGGAATTTATGATGACGTAACGGAATGGGTTTTCACTGACTGGTGCCATTTCACCAACGGGGCCAATTACATAATGGCGAAAGAACTGGTGAACCGGGTGAAGACCCAGGTGTTCGGCCTGACCCTGCCGGCGGACGATACTGCCGGAAACGCGAAGAACTCGTATTTTCAGGATTATGCAAAGAATGCGAAGGTGCTGATCAGTGATAAGCCGATAGACAGTGGTCTGAACATACTCAAAGGCTATCCCGGAACCCAACTTCTGGAGGTCCCGCAGCAGGATGGGGCCGGCGGCCCTCCAAGGCTGATGCTGGATCTGGGCGCTGTTGTGCCGGTCTCCAGGCTAAGGATTGTGTGGGGGGACGAGAAATCGGTCCCCGAGAATTGGCAGGTCGAACTCTCCGAGGACGGCCGGAATTGGAAGCCGTGGCTAACTGTCAATAAGACTCATGCCGACAGTTACGACCAGTGGCCCGGCTTTGAATACTATTCCTCTCAAGAGACACCGGCCAGGTACGTGAGGTATATTCCCTCAGGTGAAGACGCGAGCGCGCCGATCCGGTTGCGCCAATTGAGCCTGTTCCGATAGGCGGGTCTGAAAATTTTTTCCGGCCGATAACAAAGCATTTGTCTCCTTCTGGTAAATGGAGTATAAAAAGAAGTTTAACGTAGTCATCCCGCGACTTGGGGTAGTTCACACACTGCGGGACAGGGAGATTTGAAAATGCCCAAATTGAAGTCGTGCCGTGGCGCGGCCAAGCGGTTCACCATTCTCAAGAGTGGGAAGATCAAGAGAAAGAAGGCCTACCACAGCCATATCCTGACCAGCAAGACTACCAAGCAGAAGCGCAACCTGAGGGGGGGAGCCTTTATCGACGCGAGGGATGAGAAACAGATAAGGCGGTTGTTGCCGTACGGGTGAACGCAGCGCCCCCCTGGTTCAGAATCCTCACGCTATAAGGCTGCGACGCGTGGGAGTTGTTGTAAGTTCTTAATGGAGCGTGGCAGGAACACCCTTTTGCAGGAATGTCTTTCCTCCCGGTCCCGACTGAAAGAAACATTCTTGACGGCAGATACCCGGCTGTCTGCCTAACCAAGGAGTCAATGATGCCCAGAGCACGATGTGCACCGGCCAGCAGGGCCAGACGAAACAAGATCATGAAGGCGGCCAAGGGATATGTTGGAGGCCGCAGCAGAACACTGAAACAAGCGAAAGAGACAGTGGAACGGGCTCTTTGCTACGCGTACCGTGATCGTAGGACGAGAAAGCGGGATTTTCGCCGCCTCTGGATCACAAGGATCAGCGCTGGTTCGCGAAGCAACGGACTCCCGTACAATCGCTTCATTGAAGGGCTGAAAAAGGCCGACATTGTTCTGGACAGGAAAATCCTGGCGGATATGGCCGTAACAGACGCAGCAGCATTCACGAGTGTTGTTCAAGAGGCAAAGACTGCCCTTGGGTCTTGAAACAGGTCTTCCGAAGGTGGGTTCAGTAGAGAAACGCATTGAGATGTGTGCCGAGAAATCCTATCCTCTGTCTCCGCCCGTCAAAGAAGGGGCATGAGGGACCGCGGTCCCCGCGTCTCGCGATGCCGGGAGATCAGGATGAGGGAAATTTTCGCATATAAGCACAGGCGATTCTCGGTGCATGGCGCTCGCGAAGCTGTGCAATAAACTACCCAGCCCTTGGAACGACACTCGCGCGGACGGATAGCGGTCTTTTTGGACCGCTTTTTTTGGTTTGTGAGGAGATCATGAAAAAGCAACTCGACAGCCTCAGGGAAAAAACCCTCGAAGCGATCGTCCGCCTTGAGGACGAAAAGGCCTTGGCCGATGCTAAGACCCGCGTCCTCGGCCGGAAAGGCGAACTCACCACGTTGCTGAGAAGCCTGAGAGATCTGCCTCCTGAGGAGCGCTCGAAGATCGGGCTACTGGCTAATAAGATCAAGGTCGAGTTGGAAGAGAAATTCGGCCAAAAGGAAGACGCCCTGCGCGATCAAGCCGAGGGAAAGAAGCTTGCCGCCGAATTCATTGATGTCACCCTCCCCGGTAGGAGATCGATCCCGGGCCGCACGCACATTTTGAATAGGGTTACCCATGAATTGATCGAGGTGTTTAGGGGATTAGGTTTCCAGTTGGCGGAAGGCCCTGAAGTGGAGCTGGATTACTACAACTTCGAGGCATTGAATATCCCTCGGGACCATCCGGCCAGAGACATGCAGGACACTTTTTATTTTTCGGATAATGTGGTGTTGAGGACACACACTTCGCCGGTTCAGATCCGAACAATGGAGAAGCAACAGCCCCCGGTGCGTGTGATTTGTCCGGGCAAAGTATACAGACGAGACGCTGACATCACTCACTCCCCCATGTTCATGCAGATTGAAGGGCTCTGGGTGGACAGAGGGATCTCGCTGGCAGACCTTAAAGGGGTGCTCACGGCTTTTGTACACGAGTATTTCGGGGAAAAGTACTCTCTGCGTTTTCGCCCCAGTTTCTTTCCTTTTACCGAACCTTCGGCCGAGGTGGACATACAGTGCGTAATCTGCGGTGGCAGCGGCTGCAGAACGTGCTCCAACACAGGTTGGTTGGAAATCCTTGGTTCGGGGATGGTCGATCCGGAGCTTTATCGGTTTGTAAACTACGACCCTGAAATCTTCACAGGTTTTGCTTTCGGCCTAGGGGTCGAGAGGGTGGCCATGCTGAAATATGGGATTCCCGATATCCGAACCTTTTACGAGAACGACGTCCGCTTTTTGAATCAATTCTAGGAGTAAGAGGCAATGCTCGTCAGCTTAAACTGGCTGAAGGAGTTCGTGGAAATCGATCGATCCGCTGAAGAGATCGCCGATCTCCTTACCATGGGAGGAATCGAGGTGGATAGCGTGTCCCAAGTGGGGCACGAACTCGATAAGGTATTTACCGCTAAGATAGAAGAGATAACACCTCATCCGAAGTCCGAGAAACTAACCCTGGCGCGCATCAACCTGGGCAAGCGCGAGGTGACGGTAGTCTGCGGCGCCCCCAATATATGTGTGGGGCAACTAGTCCCCTATGTGGCTCCCGGCACAGCGCTCCCTTCCGGCCAGAAGATCGAAGAGACCCTGATCAAGGGTGTGCTCTCGCCCGGAATGCTCTGTTCAGAGAAGGAGTTGGGCCTTGGAGATGATGCATCGGGAATCCTTGTTCTTGATGAGTCCTGCGAGCCGGGGCTGTCTCTGACTGAGGCTTTCCCGTTTGTAAAAGATACCATCTTGGAGACATCTGTGACCCCAAACCGGGGTGATTGCCTTTCGATCCTCGGCGTCGCGCGAGAAGTGGCAGCCCTTACGGGAAAATCATGGAAAGTTCCCAAGATATCAGTGGAAAAAGGGTCGGTCAGTGCGGATGAGCGAGTCCGGGTGGACGTTCCGGACGCGGACCTCTGTCCACGCTATGTAGTAACCATGGTCGATGGAGTCAACATTGGACCTTCTCCTTTAGAGATTCGTCTCAAACTGACAAGAGCCGGAGTTCGTCCCATCTCCAATGTTGTGGATGCCACCAACCTTATTCTCATGGAATGCGGCCAACCTCTCCACGCGTTTGACTATAACCTGTTGGAAGACCGTAGGATCGTGGTGCGTCGCTCCGACCCGGGCGAGACGTTTGTGACACTGGACGGAGCCGAAAGACGACTGCCCGAAAACGCTCTCACGATCCGGGACGGTAAGAGATCCGTGGCCCTGGCTGGAATCATGGGAGGGATCAATTCGGAGATTAAGGGAAATACTTCGTGCGTGCTGATCGAGAGCGCTTGTTTCGAGAGGTTTGGAATAAGGAGGACTGCCAAGGCGCTGGGAATGGGTACCGAGGCCTCTTACAGGTTTGAACGTGGAGTAGATCCGGAAGGTACGCTCTGGGCGGCTCATCGGGCAGCGCAAATGATACGTCAACTGGCAGGGGGAACTATACTTTCCGGCCACATTGATGTCTATCCCACTCCTATTACAAGGCCCGCGGTTGCAGTCAGAACCGCCAAAGTAAACAGCCTGTTGGGTCTCAACCTGAGTGGAGAAGAAATTTCCTCGCATCTGACGATGCTGGGAATCACTGTCAAACCAGCCGGCAGTAAGGATGGAGAAGTGATGACCACGCCTCCTTCCTGGCGTTGGGACTTGGACAGGGAAGAGGACATGATAGAGGAGGTGGCCCGCCTTCACGGTTTCCAAAATATCCCTTTATCCATGCCTCGATACAGGTCGTCTCCGGATAGGAGCGGCGAGAACCTGAATCGCATCCGACGGGTGAACGCACTGATGAACGCCTCGGGTTTCTTCGAGGTGATAACTATGTCTTTCGTATCCAGTGACTGCTGCCCGTGAATTCAGCACCCAGCCGGGGGATAGCGGCGAATTGGCTCTGATCAATCCGCTGACCGAGGATTACGCTGTCATGCGGACTTCACTCATAGCCGGTATCCTGGCCGTGGCGAAGCGTAACCTAAACTTCCGCTCCGAGAATTTAAAGCTCTATGAGGTGGGCAAGACCTTTACTCCGGTACCGGGAGAGGAACTCCCCAGAGAGGATCTGAGGCTGGCAGGGGTGGCTACAGGCTCACGATACCCGGAACTCTGGAACCTTCCGCGGGATCAGGAAGTCGATTTTTACGACGTGAAAGGCGTGCTGGAGAGTCTCCTGGAAGGCTTGGGAGTCCCGGAGGTGGCCTTTGTCCCGTCCGGAGTGCCATTCCTCCATCCGGGCAAATCCGCGGACATGATGCTTGCCGAGGAGAACATAGGTTTTCTCGGGGAGGCGTCGCCTGCGAAAGCCAGGGAACATGATTTGCCGGGAAGGGTCCTCATGTTTGAGATTCTGCTGGAGCCTCTGTTTCTTCACATGCGCAAGGAGAGGGTTTTCACGCCGATCCCTCGCTACCCCTATATAGAGAGGGATTTATCATTCATCGTTGAAGAAAAAGTTTCAGGTGATATGATTAAACACTTGATTTCACGTTTGGGCCATGATATTATTGCGTCCGTGATCTTATTCGATTTATATCGAGGAAAATCCATTCCGGAGGGCTGCCAGAGTATGGCCTTTCGGATCCGATATCAGTCAGAAGATCGTACTCTGACTGATGAGGAAGTCCAAGAGGTCCATTCTCGTGTGGCGGACACCCTTGTAAGGGAACTGGGCGCCACAATGAGGGAATAAGAACCGAAGAGGCCGAGGCTTTAGAGTCTCTGACCGGCCAGGCTCACTCGGTTCGTCCTCCGAGGGACCATTGGATCCGAATGGATTGGATTCTCATGTGAGGGGTGGTCGCGTTATGACTATCGCAATTCCGGAGAAGCAGTATTTTAAGATCGGTGAGGTAAGTGAGATCCTGGACGTCGAGCCGTATGTTCTTAGGTATTGGGAGTCGGAATTCAAGATCCTCAAGCCGACCCGGACTCGAGCTCGACAGCGGCTTTATCACAAGAAGGACTTAGAACTCCTGCTTGAAATCAAACATCTCCTGTACGACGAAAAATTTACCATCGCGGGTGCCAAGAAGCGCCTTCAGGAGATGAAGAAGCAGGTGTCCGCAGAGAAAAAGGCAAAAAGGCCTGCCAGGACGGCTAGACCAAGAGAAGAACTTGAGGCGCCGAACCTGAGAATGGAGAATCTGCCGCATTCAGGCAATGCAGATTACAGGGAAATCCTTCTCGAGATTAAGAAGGAACTGAAAGAACTCAGGTCCATCCTGGAAGGGTAACCCTACGACATAGTTTGTGCCCCGTTTATGTATGCCGGGCCTTGGGGCAATCACCCGGAGTTATGTGAGGATTGTGCACTGCGCAATCCTCTTTTGTTTTTTGGGGCTCCAAGGTGTCATGAGGAGGGCTGCAACAAAGGCCGGGGAATGTATAGCGTGTGCCGAAAGTCTTGACCTATTTCGATGTCCGAAATACATACCGACCTCGGACACAAATTGGTGGAACAGGCATCTGAAACTGTCTCAAGACCCCGGGGAATCGGGAAATCGTCACACGATGCCGATGTTGATTCGCGACGCTCCACGTGACGCCCTGTCCGCCTTCTTCGCGGTAACTGCACGAAACCGTCGGTAGGGCGTCAGCGAAGCGGGGTTTCAAACCCGCCCTTCGTCTACGAATTTGGCTGAGCGGGTCCATTTGGATGACCGTCTAATCTCTAATCTTGCCTGTCTCTGAAGGACGGGCAGGATGCCCATCCCCACCGAGTCATTCTTAGTTTCGGACATTAGTTTTGACAACTGCAATAATTTTGGGTTGGGTAGTTAATGCCTGGTTTTTTGTTGCCTGAATCGGCTCACTGATCTATATTCTTTATCAGACTGTACTTAAAAAGGCTTTTCAAATTACGGATGCCAACACCAAAGGAGTTGAAAAAATGAGCACCCCAATGCATTGCCCCGGATTACAGGCCAACAAGAATCTATCGTCTTTTACTTGCAAGTGTCCCAACTGCGGCAAAGAGAGGGAAATCTTCTCCGACGAATTCGATAGGCCGCACACTTGCAGGGGATGTGATCAGCCCATAGATTTTAGCCAGTGCACCCTGGAAGCCGAAAGCTCTCAATTGAAATAGCTGTCTGTGAGCTATCCTGGTCAGAGGGCGGGCTTACGATCGGTTCTATGCCCAACAGACGCCGGTTTATTGTTTTTTTTCTGCACCTGGTCGTCAAAAGGAAAATGTAACCTACGGGGGAGAGCGTATCAGCCACTCTGCACACTGGGTTGAGCGGCTTGTTCGATGGCGCCTGTCTGCGCGTTCACAGGGAGGCAGATTGTAAAGCGGGTCCCTTTGCCCAATTCGCTTTCCACATCAACGTTCCCTCCGTGCTCTTTTATGAAGCCGTAGCAGACACTAAGCCCGAGGCCCACCCCCTTGAGGACTTCCTTCTTAGTCGTAAAAAAGGCGTCAAAAATCCGGTCCAGGTTTTCAGGAGATATTCCTACCCCCGTGTCCTCTATG
>CAWEJR010000022.1:0-80304 GCA_963809365.1 uncultured delta proteobacterium
CACCCGGAAAAACTATGCAAGTCACTCCGGCAACTCCGGGGGCTTTTCTGCTTGTCTTTATTGAGGAGCGCCAGGTATATTCAGCCACAGGACAGAATCGCTTTTCAGACAAGATGGTGGCGGTTGTGCCTCCTCCGAGGCTCGCTCGGACACGACACTGTAGCCTTTGCTCGTCCGACGAATGATCGGTCAATGGTACCAAGACCCTATGGATGCCTGGCGCGGCGCGTAATTCTGGATGTAGCACATTAAAGGGCAGACTATTTTGATACCAGACGGAAGAATAACACGACAACTCTGAGTCGGCAGAATTTATCAATAGGCCGGAAGAGAGGTCCCTTATGGATTTGGGAAGTTTTGGGAGCATTAGCCTGGATTGGAATTTCATTTCAGGTCTCCTAAGCGTGATCATCGTAAATATCATTCTCTCCGGGGATAATGCAGTAGTCATTGCAATGGCCGTGAGGTCCCTGCCGCGACAACAACGTCAAAAAGGCATCATCATCGGGGCGGCAGGCGCCGTTCTGCTAAGGATCGTATTTACCCTGTTTGTTGCTCGCATGCTCCAGACTCCCTATCTGAAGCTTATCGGAGGATCGATCATTGTCTGGCTTGCCGTGAAACTCTTTACCGACGTCACCTCGGAAGAGGATGCGGATCGGGAAGCCGGTACCATTTGGCAGGCTATCAAGATCATCGTCATCGCGGACGTGACCATGTCCTTGGACAATGTACTGGGCGTGGCAGCGGCCGCACGAGGCAGCTCGTTCCTCCTGGTTTTCGGGCTTGCGACGAGCATTCCTATCATGGTCTTCGCGAGCAACCTTCTTTCGATGTTGATGGATAAGTATCCCATAGTCCTTTACTTTGGGGCTGCAGGTACTGGGCAAGGTTGGAGGGGAGATGATTATCACCGATCCGGTCGTAACGCGGCTGTTGGCCCCGAGTGACTTCTTCATCTATATGGTAGAAGGGGGGGTGGCAATTGGCGTCATCATCGTAGGAAGGTTCTGGGTGCGGTTCATGCGCAGACATCTCTGACTCGTGACCTTCCCAACCGGATCAAAACTCCTCAGACCCCGATTTAACGAGGTGCCCATGGCAATTCTGACCACGTCGAGAGAATTCGGAAGCGGAAACATGGAAATTGTGCGAGCGATCATGGTTTCCTTTCATTACGAATACGTTGACAAAGTTATGCTTTTCGAGGAGATACGGGCAATAGGCGGAGAGTGGGAGAGATGGGCAAAAGAACTCGACGAGAGTAGTCCCAGTTTCTTTGAAAAGTACGACAGGTCGTTCAAGGGGTTTGCTGCGCTGCTCCAAAGCATCCAACTCAGATTTGCCTTGAAGGATAACGTGATATTGAGGGGGAGGGGGGCTAATTTTCTCATGGAAGGCATTCCGCACGCTTATAGGATTCGCGTCGTCGGTTCAATGGAAGACCGAATCCAACGAGTCACGGCGCGGGAAGGGGTTGACCAGGAGACCGCTCGATGGCTCATTGAAAAGACCGACCGGGAGAGAGCGGGGTTTGTTCATGCCCTATACGACAAGGACATGAGTGATCCCCAATCCTACGATGCAGTTTTTGACAAGGGGCGACAATCCATCGATGAGATCATCGAGATCGTGAAGCATGCGCTCTTGGCGAGAGACGAGTTGAAAACCGATGCTGCCCAGAAACTTCTTTCCATGCGTAGGGCAGCGGCCCGGATCAAAGCCAGGATCATTATGGATCCATGCCTCTACATCCCAGTCCTGGAAGTTGATTGCACGGAAACGGAGATCGCGGTCCGGGGCATTGTCCGCACGTCGATTCAGTTTGAAGGAATCGCGCATGCGGCACGAGAATTGGCTGGGGATTTGCCCCTCAGTATCGAGCTCCATTACCGCGTCTGAGCGGTCATTCGCCTTTGAAGAGCATGCATTTACATTGACTATTTGCATTGACGACGGCCCAGGCACGGACGCAAACCGTAGTAACCGTGCAGCGTGAACGAATAGCGCGACGGTTTTACGTACCGCGCAGGCCCCCTTCCTGGCCGAAGAAGGACAACCACGGGGGGTGCCCCTACAAAACCGCTCTAAAAACACCCCACTCTGTCCGTCGATTGCGGCCAAAATTCCGCGTCTTGTCCACAACCCTTGCCTTAGCCTTGCCTTGTCATGAAAATGGAAATTTGAGGGATTATAGCGATTCTCGAAAATAATTTCCGATTGTGTACTGGGGTCATTCCGGCGAACGCCGGAACGACGGGAATGTGCCATTCGGAAAGAACTTTGGAGAAATGCTATAACGTTCCATGTGAACCTATGGTCACGTCTGCCCTTGACTCATCTCAGGCGAACGACTGCTCTCGTTGAGCCAAAAGTATATCTGACCCGCATCCCACTAGCCCCACAGTCGAATTCCGTCCCGCAATAGGACAAATGCAAGAATCAACAGTAATGCTCCAAGAATGCGCATCACGTAAGCGTATCCCTTTCCCGTGAGGAATCGCCTCGAATTGGCTGCCAGAAAGGCCAAAAACATTTTGGCCCCTATCAGGCACGTGTAAAAACCTGCAAGGAATCCGACTGCCACGAAAGGACTTTGCGTCCATGCCGCAACCACATTTGGTGCTCCAATGGTTATCCAAAACAAATACGGACTTGGGTTGAGGAGATTTGCAAGTGTCCCTTTGCCCAAGGATCGCGGTTCGGTTGCCTCAAAATTCATACCGATTTTGCTGGTTTTGAAGCTTGCATAAGCCAAATAGACCAGAAATATACTTCCAATGATCGAAATCAATGCCAAAATCGCATGAAAGTCGCGTAGTCGTGTCATAACGAAAACAGATAGAAGGACAATGGGTAAATCGGTAATGAATGGCGCCATCGCCACTTTCATCCCTTCTCTTACTCCGTGTTGTATAGCTTGAGAGATAACCAGGGTTGTTAGTGGTCCGGGGGAGAACCCGGCGGATAATCCCAAAACGATCCCAGTTGTCAGAAAGAAATCCATTACTGCTTTCTTTTCTTCTTCACATGGGCAATCCCCATTGAAGGGGAATGTCCTCATAATTTCCTTGAATTACTCACGAACCGATTCTACCACACGGCGCTGGCAACATCGAGCCGATAATCCCTCTCTCTTTTGCGCTCTGAGACAATCGAAAATCAGTTTCTATTGACGGATTGCTTCCGCGCCGGATATCCTGAAACCAATAAGACCAGTGTCTCAAGGGGGATATTGTTGGGAAAAGGCACTGGATTCCCAACTAATTTGTTAAAGGAAAGGAATGATGAGATGGAAAACGAATTAAGCAGACGTGACGTTATTGCGGGGGTGGGAGCTGCGGCAACGCTTGGAGTCCTGTCCCACTTCCTGACTTCGGAAGCCCTGGCAGCGGAGCCAAAGGAGGCCGGAAGCACCCCGTTTGTTCACAAGTTACCTCCACTCCCCTACCCGGAAGACGCGCTCGAACCCGTTATAGACAAAGAGACCGTCAAAATACATCACGATATGCATTTCGGCGCTTACGTAAAGGGGCTCAACGCAACACTTGAAAAACTGGAAAAGGCTAGAAACAGACGGTAATTTTGACGCCATTAAGGCCCTGAGTCGCGATCTTGCTTTTCACGGCTCAGGCGTTGTGCTCCATTGGATATACTTCAGCACAATCGGCCCGAAAGCAGGCGGAACCCCGACGGGCCCACTTGCGGATGCGATCAAAAAGGATTTCGGCTCCTATGAAACATTTTGGAAGCAGTTTGCAGCGGCCTCCAAGGACGTGGAAGCATCCGGATGGGGAATCCTGGCGTGGGAGCCCTTCAGTAAACGACTAGTAGTTATGCAGGCCGAAAAGCACCAGAATCTCACTAGTTGGGGCGCCATGCCTCTCATGGTGTGCGACGTATGGGAACACGCCTATTACCTCAAATACCAGAAACAGGCGACCTGAATACGTGGACAATTTTGCAAAGATCATAGACTGGAAAAAGGTGGGAGAGCGCTTCAGCAAATACTCCGCTGCAAAGTAGCACTTGTCGGCGCAATCCCCCGTTAGTCTCGTGCCTTCGGAATGGCTTTATATCGGTAGGGCGGCCCATGGCCGCCGGCGCATACAAGCATTGGCGGGCACGGCCCGCCCTACCCGCTGAGACCTGAGCTGACGAAGGATCATGCCGATGGAAAAGATTTTCGAGACAATAGCCACGCTGGCGTGTGGAATATTTACTGGGGCTGCCGTCTATATCAATCTTGTTGAGCATCCTGCCAGAATGCAGTGCGGCACGAGGTTGGCCGCAACGGAGTTCGCTCCCAGTTACCGTAGAGCTTCTGTGATGCAGGCATCCCTGGCGGCTATAGGTTTCGTAGCCGCGACGGCTGCCTGGTTAATGGGCGCCAGTTCTTGGTGGTTGGTGGGCGGAGTCCTTCTCGGTTTCGTGATTCCGTTCACTTTGATTTTCATTATGCCGACCAACAAGAAATTACTGAGTCCGGACCTGGACAAAGAATCAGAACTTGCTCTCCATCTTCTTGAAAAGTGGGGCCGATTGCATGCTGTCAGGAGCTTGTTAAGCCTAATCGCCTTCTTGATATTCTTGGGGTGCTGACGATCCGATCACAAGGTCTGCAAACTCTAGCGGCAGGACGGCAGGATGGCCGCACAACTTGCAGACCTCAAAAGACGAACTTCTCGTCGGGCCTTCTCTCGGGAACATATTCGTGCGGAATTCTTTCCTCGTTCCAGGCTTGTGAAACGTACAGGTTGCAATAGCAGCTTCCGTACTCTGCAACATCCGGCTCCCTGTATATGCAGGGACAAATTATGTCCTTATCGTGCTCGCGGTCGTTTGCTGCCAACCGGCAAGGGCAGCACATGTACCCGTAACGCTCTTTATTAGCAAGAAGGCCCGCCAGCAGCTCAAATACCTTCTCTTTATCCTTATTGAAAAAATAGCCTTTGGGCTCTTGGACTTTCCGCAATATCTCGTAGAGTTGTTCCACTTCCATCATAAACCGAGGGCCTCCCTGATTTGATCCTCCCTGTTACCGACAATCACCTTGTCTCCGATCACAATTGTGGGAAATGAGCACCTGGAGGTCAGTCTTTTCACTTCTTCAAAAATGGCCGCCACATCCTCTTTCGGCACCTTGTCTACATCGGTACATTCGAATTTCACTCCGCAATCGCTCAAGAATTGCTTCGTGCACTTGCAATGAGGACAAGTGCTGAGTGCGTAGAGTTTGACAGATCTTTGCATCTCGGGTCCTTTTCCGAACCTTGGCGACACGGGTCGCTGCGACCATACTATCCGGAGATTTTGATAACAGTCAAGTTCCGGGGCCATTTTCTCATTCTTCAACCGAAAAGTCCGGCTATATCCGCGAGGCTCTCAAAAACGTGGTCCGGAGCATACGAGTATTTGGCAATGTCCGAACGAGACGTGGCGCCCGTGAGAACCAGGGCCGAAGGCATTCCGGCATTCCTGGCGAAAAGAATGTCTGTCTCCATGCGGTCTCCTACCACCAGACAGGATGACGCGGGCAGCTTCAGGGTCTCGAGTGCCAAAAGTGCCATATCTGGAGACGGTTTGCCGAACACACGATCAGGGGGGTGCCCGGCCGCTGTGACGACTGCCGCTACAAGGCTCCCTGCTCCGGGATGAAAGCCGCCGGGAACCGGAAACGTGGGGTCAAGGTTGGTAGCCCACAAAAGCGCACCATTCTGAATGGCCATGTGGGCCCTCTTGAGCTTTTCGTACGTGAAGCTTTTGTCCAAGGCAACCACTACTATGTCCACGTTGGCGGAATCGTCGGATACTGTCGCCCCGGCCTCCTCAATTGCCCGAATGAGGCCGGCCTCCCCAACGACCATGAACCTTTGTCCGATGTGCTCTCGTTGAATAGTATGAATCAAAGCCGAGGCCGAATTTATGACCTGCTGTTCCGAAACCTGGATTCCAAGCTTCCTGAGCTTCAAGGCCAAATCGGAGGCCGACAACCTGGCATTGTTCGACAAGAACAGCCACTGGACCCCTCTTTCAGAAAGATCCCTGTAGATGGCTTCCACACCAGATATCAACACGTCCCCTCTGTTCACGGTGCCGTCGAGATCAGCCAAAATGGCTTTGTAGTGTGTCTTCGTCATCGGCGTTTAGTCACTCGCGGCTCATCATCAGGAATCGGAGTTGTCTCGATCCGGCTTGCCGGGGCCGGGGATTTGTCCGAGGCCTCCTGTTTCCGGACAGCCAGTCCCAGGTTGTACCGCGGATTGTCGTACGTGGGATTCAGCTTCAGGGCTCGGTTGAAGTCTTCAATCGCCGCTGTTGGTATTACCCGTCTTGTAATGGAAGAATCCTCGATTGTTCCACACCTGTGGGTCTTGAGGGCTGATAGTCGCAGCTTTGTCAAAATCCTCGCGGGCCTTGGCCGAGTTTCCTGAATTCAAATAGACTATGCCCCTGAGGCTGAGCGCTCGCGCGGTATCCGGTTTCACCCGTAGCAGCGAGTCCAGGTCAGCCAATGCCGATTGCGGTTCGTCCCGGTGAAGGAACGCTACGGCCCTGTCGTACATGATACGTGGATCGCCCGGCAGACATTCCAGCGCCCGAGTAAAATCCGCTATCGCGGCATCAAAAAGCCTCCTCTGGATCAGCGTCAAACCGCGGAATGCGAAAATTTCTCCGTCCGCGGGATCCAGATCCGCCGCGGCAGTAAGGTCGGCAGCGGCCCTCACAGGTTCGCCCAACTCCGTGAACGTACGAGCCCTTTCCTTGTAGGCCTCCACAAGTGCCGGATCGAGTTCTATGGCGCGGTTCAGGTTCTCCAGGGCTCTGTCCAGATCTTGATTGCGGGCCAGTACCACCCCCATATACAGGTATGTTGGCGCATAAAGTGGTCTCTTTGCGCGCGCCCGCTTGAGAATCTGTTCGGCCTTCTGATAGGCTTTGAGGAGGATGTGGGCTCGCGCCTCGAGCACAAGAACCTCGACATCATCGGGATGCTTCGTGCCGTAGGTCGTCAGTGCGGTAAGCGCCTTTTCAGGTTGATCCATCTCAAAAAATACCGGCACTTTCTCTTTGAGGACTCGATCATCCCCCGGGGTAAGAGATTCAACACGCGCATAGTCGGCAAGGGCTGCGCCAGAGTCTTTGAGTTTTACATGAATCCGCGCCCGTGTCATAAATACATCGGGATCCTTGGGCGCTAGTCGGCTCAACGCATTCATGTCGTCAAGGGCTTTTCTCGGCTTCCCCTCGTGGAGCAGGAGCCTTGCCCTCATGTCGAGAGCACTGAATGATTCGGAGTCATGATCCAGCGCCCTGGTGTACTCATCTTCTGCTTTGGAAAGAAAACCCTCTTTCTCGTAGATCATCCCCTTGAGCACGTAAGCACGTGCTGTGGCCGGCGCGGTCAATAGGACCGTTTCCAACACGCGGAAAGCCTCATCCAATTGATCCACCAGAATGAGACAGTGGGCCTTTTCGAGAAGAGCTGGAGGGGCCTTACGCGAATGGGCTAATAGAGGAATCGAAGTCCTCAATGGCCCGAAAACAATCGTTCATCGCCTTGTATGCCATGGCCCGCTCGAAGAACACTGACCCAAGTGCGTCCCCTTTGAGGGATGAATCTTTCAGGGCCAGGTCCAACAGTTCGATCCGTTTGGCAGGGTCTGGTTCTTCCCGAACCTGCTTGAGGAAATTGGCCGCGGTCTGATCGGCAATGGAGACAGATGCAGCAGCGGCGTTCAGAATAGTTAGGAGGCAAAGGATTGCGAGACTTAGCGGTAAACGCTTTGAGATTTGCGCCAAGGTCACCCTCCCCAAACCCCTTCCGTCAAGGGAAGGGACACGGAGTTGCCCTCTCCCTGGAGGGAGAAGGTAGGCGAGCGGGATCGTCACAGCGTTCATTTTCTGGCGACACTCAATGCACAGCCCCATAGTTGTTTGCAACCTGGTGCCACGGATGTGCGAAGCTCATCCGTGCACGAGCCAACTTGGACGGCTCGCCCAGCGGCGCCCATCTCTGAAGCATTCTCACTCTTCCTTGCAACACGGATGAGCTTCGCACATCCGTGGCGCCAACAGACACCGGATCGGAGTCCGGGGTATCCCGCGTTTCGCGGGGTAAAGACTGCCGATTATGCTCCAAATTAGGACACTGCCCTGTTGTTAGGATTGTTGCAAGATTCGATTCGTTTGACAATAGGTATCAATAGTTGTGCCGGATCAATCGGGAAGCCTCGTTTTCAATTCTTTGACAAGCGTTTCTAGGATTTGGTCAAACTGTCGCTGCATCCGTATAAGGTTTTCTCGCATCTCCATAATTACTTCAACCCCGGCAAGATTCACTTCCAGATCATTCACGAGGTTGTTGATTATGCGTATCCTTTCAACTTGGTCGGGTGGGAAAACTTTCTCGCGAGTCGATTCTTCTTGGACGGGGTGAACCAGATCCTCTGCTTCGAGAGTGTCTAGAAAACTCTCGTCCACTTCGAAGATCTCAATGACTTGTCTTCTGTAATAATAGGTAAATACCATCACTCGTTCCACTTCACCTCGCGAGATCTGTTCACAGCCGAATATCCCTGCGGATGTCCTCCAGATAGAAACGATCCAGCGCGGCGGCGGCTTTCAAAGCTTCCGCGTCGCTCGCCGGGGGAACCTGCACCCGCACCGTGACAAACATGTCACCCGGCGCCTTGGTTTTGAGGTTGGGCACTCCCTTCCCCTTGAGCCTTAACCGCTGGCCGGATTTGGTGCCGCGCGGAATCTTCAACTGCACCGGCCCGCTCGGAGTGGGCACCGTCACTTCCGCCCCATTCATTGCCTCACTTACTGTCACCGGGACATCAACACTCAGGGAATCTCCCTCACGCTTGAAGACAGGATGTGGCCGCACTCGTGTGACTATATACAGATCACCGGGCGGCCCTCCTCCCCTGCCGGGTTCCCCTTTGCCTGCAAGCCGGATGCGTGAACCGTCATTCACGCCTGCGGGAATGTTCACGTCAATGGTTTCGGAACCTGCAATCGCGCCGGCCCCTCCGCACTCGGGACACCGTTCGCCCGTGCGTCCGGTTCCGCCACATTCGGGACAGGCTTGACTGAAGTTGAACGGCCCCTGAGCGACCCTGGTCTGCCCTGTTCCTTTACAAGTCTTGCAGACCGAGTCCTTGCCCGGAACGAACCCTGTTCCTCCGCATTTTGTGCACATCTGCGGCTTCTGGAGAGTAATCCGGGTTGTGGCCCCTTTAATTGCGGTGATAAAATCAATTTCCAGGCCGGACTCTATGTCATGGCCCTTCATCGGACCTCGAGCAGCAGACGGACCGGCCCCGCCTCCGAACAAGTCGCTGAAGATATCCTCGAATCCTGAATACTTAAACGATCCTTGATCGGTGGAGAAATCCCCGTAAGCTCCTTGAGCCCCGGCCCGCCCCCCGGCCTGTTGCCACTGGCGGTACTGCCGTGCTTGCTCGGGATCAAAGCCGGCTCGCATACCTTCGTACCCGAATTCGTCGTAGATCTTTCGTTTTTCCGTATCCGAGAGAACTTCGTTGGCCTCAGAAATGGCCTTGAACTTATCTTCAGCGTCTTTATTCCCAGGATTGACGTCCGGGTGGTACTTTCGGGCAAGCTTCCGATAGGCCTTCTTGATTTCGTCGGTG
Organism: uncultured delta proteobacterium; assembly: GCA_963809365.1. GTDB lineage: Bacteria > Desulfobacterota > Desulfomonilia > Desulfomonilales > Desulfomonilaceae > CAWBBA01. Next base: position 9,663 of record CAWEJR010000022.1, read on the forward strand.
GTCGCGTCCTTTTTCACCCCGAGAACAGCGTATAGGTCCTTATCGGGCATGCAGAGGCCTCCCTTCACCCGATAGACAAGCACAGATATTCGCGCGATCAGCCTTCATGCTTTCAGTCACCCCGAGGAATGGCATCAATTTGCTCTTGAATAATTAATTACTCTCGGCCCGTTGTCAAGCGCATGGCGGCTTGATGGCTCGCTCAGGGCCAAGATAGCCGCGGCCGAATCCTCTATCAAATTAGTACAGCTTGGCGAGATTTATCTTGACGATATCTGTCAAGATATGTCATCCTGGAAATCCAGCCAATTTATCCCAAACCATGAACCCCGGCGACAAGGCTAACAAACTATTCCGGCGTTGCCGGGTTTCGTTTGTACGGAAATCGACGTTCCTTGCCGTTCCCCATCATCAATGCGGAATTATGCAAAACTTCTTGAGAAATAGGCTGTTCCATCTTAGGATGCATGTTCAGTTCGTCTCTTTCACCGGTGGCACCGGTCGGCGCGGGACTTCAAGTCTGACGGCCTGGAACCTATTGAAATGATTGTAGACTCTCACGTTCATTTATTGCCCCGCAATGTCCAGCAGGATCGCGCCCATTTCTGCAGGAACGATCTCGCGTTCGGATCCATATATTCATCCGAAAAAGCCAAAGTGGTCTCAGAGGCTGACATCATCCGGTATCTGGACGATTCCGGCATTGACAGAGCGATTGTGTTCGGCTTTCCGTGGGAAAGCCACGATCTTGTCACGCGGAACAATGACGAGATTTGGGAATTTCATCAGCGCTACCCCAACAGGATTATTCCGTTTGCCGTGCTATCCACCAGGGGAGGAGAGGGGGCATACAGGGAGGCGGACCGAACGCTTGAGGGAGGATTTGCCGGGATAGGTGAACTGGCCATGTATCATGGCGGTTGGAGTCTGTCTGACTTCGAGGACCTTGATCCCAGCCTCAAACTTGTGCAAAAGGCAAATGTGCCGGTGATGATTCACGTCAACGAACCGGTGGGGCATCCTTACCCCGGTAAAATCCCCGTGGATTTTCGAGGCTTGCTCCACATTATACAGGCTAATCCAGAAGTCGATTTCATTCTTTCACATTTTGGAGGGGGAGTGTTCATTTACGGGCTCATGCCGGAAGTCTCGGGCATTCTGAGCCATACGTACCTGGACACGGCAGCGTCTCCATTTCTTTATGATGCCAGGATATTCGAGATCGCGTGCCGCATCATGGGGCCGGAGAAGATCATTTTCGGCAGTGATTACCCGCTCCTTCCATTGGCTCGCTACCTGAAAGAGCTTGACAAGGCCGGGATAGACGGAAGTCTGAGAGAAGGCATTCTCGGCGGGAATATTCAAAAGCTGCTTGAAAAGAATTCACGATTTGGCGCCCAGAGCAAGGCGCATTAGTAATTCAGCCAGTAGGGTGTGGTGAAATTGTGGTGGGGACAGGCATCTTGCCGGTTATTCGTCACCCCGGACTCGGATCCTGGGTCCAGGAAATGGCGGGCAGGGACGCCCGCCGCTACCAAATCGTAGGCGCCGACGTCCCTGCCGGCTGCATTTGAACGCACCGGCACGGAGGCCGAGGCCCACTGGATTCGCCGCCTTCGCGGGAATGATCCCGCGTTCCGCTGGACATGACCCCGCGAGACGCGGGGCCGGATTGCGATACAGCTTCAAATCTGCCCATATCCGGAGCCCGCTTCACGAAAGAGGGGACCAAGACACTAACCGCCAATGACCCCGAACCATGCAGTTCGCTTCGCTCACCACATCCTACGCACTGCGATTACCCTTCATCGGAATATCCCAATGTTTTCATATAGTGCTTCAGAGAATAACGAGAAATCCCAAGCAAGCGGGCTGCGCCTTGCCTGCTGCCGTTGGATTTGCGCAGCGCTCCATCGATCAGGAACCGTTTTACATCTTTGGTGATCTCATTCAGGGATCGGTGGTTGGGAAATGACACCGAGAAAGCTGCCTCTTCGCCTTCAGAGAGAGGGCGCCTCACCCTTACGAATTCTCAAACCCTCCAGGTCCAGATATTTCCCACCGGAAAGAATCAAAGCCCGTTCCAACACATTTCTCAGTTCCCGAATGTTGCCCGGCCAGTCATATCTTTTGAGGGCAGAAATCACCTCGCGATCAACAATCGGCATCTCGTGAATCTGCAATACCTCACGGAGTTTGGCGAGAATCTCCGTCACGAGTATGGGAATGTCTTCCATCCTCTCTCGAAGCGGAGGTACTGATATGGACATCACGTTGATTCTGTAAAAGAGATCCTGTCTGAAGCGACCAGCATCAACTTCTTTCTTCAGGTCTCTGTTGGTTGCGGCGATGAGCCGGGCATTAACCGAGATTTCCTTCTCCCCTCCAACACGGGGAAATTTCTTGGTATCCATGAAAGTTAACAGTTTTGCCTGCAATGGAAGAGGCAGTTCCCCGATCTCATTCAGAAGCAGTGTTCCTCCTTCCGCTAATTCCAAAATACCTCGTTTTCGAGCCACTGCTCCGGTGAAGGATCCCTTCTCATGGCCGAAGAGTTCCGATTCGGCAAGTTGCTGCGCTATTGCCGCACAATTTACGGAAAAGAAGGGGCCGCCGGCACGGTCGGAATGATTATGGATGTACTGGGCCAGGTAGTCTTTTCCGCTGCCGCTCTCGCCGGTGAGGAGTATAGTGGAGTAACTTTTTGCCGCAATTCTCACCTGATTCAATGTGGATCGCATAGCCTTTGAAGGATATTCTTCCGCCATGGCCGGAGACACTTCAATGCTCTTCCGATCTGTGACGTCCTGCAATAGAGTAAGGATACCGACAATTTCATCCGAGCCCTCACAGAGGGGCACTCTGGTCGCAAGATACGTCATTCGTGCTCCTCTAACCGTCTTGCTATGTTCGTCCTCTATTGTCTCTCCCTTTAAGACGCGCGAATCCGCGTCTCTGACAAGCTCAGCAGCCTCATTTCCAAACACGTCTTCGTGTCTCTTTCCGATAATTTCAGAAGCGGGAAGACCAGCGAGTGTTTCAAAAGCAGGGTTTACGTCAATATATCGTAATGACCGGTCCTTCAAACAGATGCACGCTTCCGTCTTCTCAAAGATTGTCTTGAAACGCCGCTCGCTTTGCCTCAGGGCATCTTCGCTTTGCTGACGCTCCCACAGCAGTCGGTGCCGTTCAATTGCATAGTTTATGGAACGCTTCAGCACTTCACCGTCCCATTTGCCCTTGAGCAGGTAGTCCTGCGCCCCTCCTCGTACTGCCTGCATGGCCAAGGTCTCATCATCAAGGCCCGACATCACTACAATAGGGACGCTCGGGGCTGAATTTCTCATCCTCAGAAAGGTCTCAATTCCCTGACTGTCCGGCAACCCCAGGTCCAACACCAGGACATTAAAATCTTCTTTTTCAAGACGCTCTTTGCCCTCTGCCAAAGTCTCCACGTGAGAGATTGCGACTTTTCTGCCGTTTGTTTCTTCCAGCGCCTCTGTAAGACACAGAGCGTCTGCGGGGTTGTCCTCAACGATGAGCACTCTAAGGGTTTCAATTTGATGCTCTGCGTCTTCGCTATGGTCACGCTCCGAGAGCAGTCGGTGCCGTTCAATGGCATAGTATATGGAACGCTTCAGGACTTCGGCATCCCACTTGCCCTTGAGCAGGTAGTCCTGGGCCCCTCCCCTGACTGCCTCGATAGCCACGGTTTCGTCATCCAGACCTGACATCACTACAATAGGGATGCCGGGGGCTATATTCTTCACTTCCAGAAAGGTTTCAATTCCCTGACTTTCCGGCAACCCCAGGTCCAACACCAGTACGTTGAAATCTTCTTTTCCAAGACGCTCCTTGGCCTCTGCCAAATTCTCCGCGTGAGAGATTGCGAATTTCGTGCTGTTTGTGCCCTCCAGTGCCTCTTTTATGCAGAAGGCATCCACAGGGTTGTCTTCCACGATCAGCACTCTAAGGGTTTCCATATCCACCTTCCTTTATTTTGCCGGGAGCTGCACCACCGCGAACCAAAAGTCTCCGATACATTCAAGGGTCCGGGTAAATTGTTCCATGTCGACCGGTTTGGTAATGAAACAGTTGGCCTGAAGTTCGTAACTCCTAAAAATATCCTCTTCAGATTCCGAAGTAGTCAGAATGATGATGGGGATGTGCCGAAGGGATGGATCTGCCTTGATCTCAGCCAAGACTTCCCGCCCGTCTTTTCTGGGAAGATTCAAATCCAGCAGAATGACATCCGGTTGAGGTGCAGACGAGTAATTCTCTCGCCGGTACAGGAAATCCATCGCCTCCTCACCGTCTTCAACCACGTGAAGGTTGTTGCATATTCGTCCGTTGGCAAATACTTCTCTGGTCATCATCACATCGACCGGGTTGTCTTCCACCAACAGGATCTCTACAGCTCGTAATTTAGTCCCTGGAACCATCATGTCTGAGTCCCCTTCTCAGGTATGGTGAAATAAAATGTCGTTCCATTGCCAAATTCGGACTCCACCCAAACGCGTCCGTTGTGGCGTTCCACAACCTTTTTGACTATGGCAAGACCAATCCCAGTCCCGCTATACTGGCTTCTCTTGTGCAATCGCTGGAATATCATAAAAATTCGATCCAGGTGTCTGGATTCAATGCCAATGCCATTGTCTTTGACGGAAAAGATCCACTTTTTCTTGTTCTTGACTGCTGGACACATGGATCTGCGGTGGCTGCTCTCCCCGAAATTTAATGCCATTTCCAATCAAATTTTGGAACACCTGCAATAGTTGCGCGTCATCGGCAAGAATCGTGGGAAGAGAATCGTGGGTAATGACCACGCCGGCTTCGGATATGGCGGATCTAAGATTCTTCACCGTCTGATCTAGTATCAGCTCACAGTCTACCCGCTGTGGTGGTTTTCCCTTTGTTGCGATACGGGAATACGCCAATAAATCCTGAATGAGGGTTTTCATCCGTACAGAGGATTCAACTGCAAAGTGGATAAGTTGGTCGGCCTTGGCATCGAGATTGTTCTTATATTTCTTCTCCAGGAGTTGCAGGCAACTTGCCACATTGCGGAGAGGCTCCTGCAAATCATGTGAAGCCACGTAAGCAAATTGCTGAAGGTCTTCATTCGAGCGAGTCAATTCTTCTTCCGCCCGCTTGCGGTCAGTGATGTCCCTGGCAGCAGCGAAGATCCCGACAACTTTCCCGGAATCGTCACGGTATATGGATGCGTTGTACATTACCGGAGTCACCCCTCCGCCCTTGTGCCGGACTGCCAATTCATAGTCCTTCACCGAACCATCACGAAAAACCTGCTCGTATCCAAGCCTGGCTTTTTCAGTATCTGTGAAATGATTAACAAAGTCCGCGCCGACAAGTTCACCTCGTGAATAGCCTGTAACCCCTTCCGTTGCCCTATTCACATCGGTAATCTTGCCTTCTGCGTTGATTGTAACCAAGGGATCTAAACTTGCCTCAATCAGGCTGCGGTTGTATGCACTGGCCGCCAACAAGGCTTCTTCGGCACGTTCGCGCTCTTCAATTTCTTTCTTGAGCCAGTCATTGGCTGTTGTCAATTCGGCGGTGCGCTCCTTTACCCTAAGCTCAAGTTCATCCCTGGCTTGCGTGAGTGCCATGTCTCGTTTTCCAAGACGCTCAATCATCGTGTTGAATGCCTGGGACAGTTTTCCCACTTCATCATCGCTCTTTATTTCGGAGACGTAATCGAAATTACCCGCACCGATTCTCACGGCTCCCTTGGAGAGTGCTTTGAGGGGACGAACAACTGATCTGCGAATCAGATAGATATTGATTAAAATTATTAAAACTATCGAGATCCCGACTACAACGATCAACTCTTGAACTAATTTTCGCCTGTTTAGCGTAAGCAATTGAGTGGCTTCACTTAAATCATTTGCGGCGATGACCAATTGTTCCAGTTGAAGAGACATAAGGTTAGTCAACATTTTTTTCGTTTTCAAGTCTTGATTTTGATCAAAAGAAGCCCTCATTTCTACAACGTGGGGATAAAGATAATTGACAGATCCATACACCTTCTTTAAGTCTTCCAACAATGGTCTCTCTATTGACTCAGAGATCACTTCATAGTCGAGTATTTGACCGAAAGTCTTATTAAGTTTGTCCCATTGACGTAAAACCCGCTCGCTTCCGTGATCCAGATAGTTATCCATAAGAGTCTTCAGCATGAACGCGTCGCGTACTGCTTGGGAAGTGGTTTCAATTCTCTTAATGCCATGTTCCACCTGACGAGAGCTCCAAAAAAGAGTCGCGATCGCTGCCAAGACAAATAGGACAAGGACGATGGTGGTTATCCGTATTCTGCGTTGTATAGTCATCGACGATTCCTAATGAAGCAGTTTGATTCTTGCGGGCTCCACGGAATTCAAAGCATCAAAGTAGACAAAATCGTTCAAATCCGGAATATCCGATTGCCGTGCATTGGGCCCGGATTCTACCCATTCGAGTTCTGCTTCCATCTTCAGGATGAAGGGGCGGTGTAGACTGAGTCCAAATCTATGATTCCTCCATAACGCGGCCAAATTGCGGCTTTCCAGTTGCTTTTGCCATAATCCCAATGGCCTCAATCTCATTATTCTTTATGAAGTCCTCTGCTTTGGCCAGCGCAGCGAGAAAACGCTTTAAAGCACGAGATTTCTTCTCGATAACTCCGGTCGTGCTGAGAAGCAACCAGTACTCGTCTTGGCCGCTCTGACCCTCCCAGCTCACTGCATTGCTTCCCAACTCTTGTTTCGCCATTGTCGCAAAAGGCTCCCAGACCATTACTGCATCAACATCTCCTTCTGTAACGGCTTTCACCTGTTCCGAAGGTAACAAGTTCACAACCTGGATATCCTCAGATTGTATCTTCTCCAAAATTAACAGGAGATGAAGGTAATACTCCGCACTGGTGTTTTGAGCCACTCCTACACGCTTGTTTCTGAGATCTGATAGCTGCGTAATGCCGCGATCCCTCCTTGCCACCAGTTGCTGATCTTGAGCCTGGCTAAGAATGGAAACAATTCTGAAATCAGCGCGTTCAAGACCATGACGAACCGCAGCGAATTCTGTGGCCGTCGCGAGATCCAGTTTGCCCGCGAGAAGGTCTCTGATTGCCAAGTGACCGGATTCATATAACCTGAAGTCTATATCGAGATGTTGCTCCGCGAAGTATCCTTTTGCTTTAGCCACCCAGATCAGGGATGATAGGGCAATTGCAGAAGTACCCAAAGTGAGGCTTTCCACCTGGCCGTCAGGGGGCATTTTTGATTTTGGGGAATCACAGGCGGTCAACACGACCAGACCGATCGACACATAGTAAGGCCAGAAGAATTCGGATCTTCACTTGATGAATTTCCCTTCGGTGTAATTGGGCATCAAGAAATCAGGGGATTCTTAGCCCCCTTTCTACCATGTTGAAATAAAACCACGTTACAACCCTTTCTGGATTCCCGCCTCCGCGGGAATGACTGGTTTATTGGCCTAGCCCGTGGGTCACGCTTCTTCGGCGCCGAGCTAACGGCGCCGTCATTCTGGCGAAGGCGGGAATCCAGGTTTTCCGTTGCGCGACCGATGCGGTTCCCCCGCTAGACGCGGGAGTCACCACATCGCTAGCCGAGCTAACACAGCGGGCACGGCCCGCCTACGGGTGCAATACCAATTCCGTGCACGCCACTTCTCTCATATATTACTATGCCACCCTCTCCGGGATTGTGAAGCAGAAGGTCGTGCCCTTAGGATTCCCGAATTCGACCCAAATCCTGCCGCCGTGGCGTTCAACTATTTTCTTACAAATTGCCAGCCCTAGACCGGTTCCGGGAAATGCCTCCCGGCCATGCAGTCGCTGGAATATGATAAATATCCGTTCAGCATACTCCGGATCAATCCCTATCCCGTTGTCACTTACTGAGAAAAGCCATTGGCCGGTTTCGAGCCGGGCGGACACATGAATCTGTGGGGTTGTATTGTCCCGAAATTTGCAGGCGTTGTCGATCAAGTTTTGAAACAATTGCACGAGTTGCGTGGAGTCGCCCGATAATGTCGGGAGCGGGTCACGGGTAACCTGAGCGCCGGATTCAGTGAGCAATATCTGGAGGTTGGCCAAAGCCCTATCCAGGATTGTCTCGCAATCAATTGTCTCGAAAGGCTTTCCATGCGTTCCTACACGTGAGTACTGCAGAAGACCTTGTATAAGGCCCTGCATGCGTTTGGCCCCATCAACCGCGTACGTTATGAACTCGTCCGCGTCCTCGTCAATCCTATCCCTGTACCTGCGTTGGAGGAGTTGAACATAGCTGGAGATCATGCGGAGGGGCTCTTGGAGGTCATGAGACGCAACGTATGCAAACTGTTGCAACTCAGCGTTGGATCGTTGCAACTCCGATTCCACCTGTTCCCGTTCAGCTATTTCGTTGATTAATTGCTCGTTGGCCACAACTAATTCGGAGGTGCGTTCCTTGATTCGCTGCTCAAGCTCAGCCACATGGCGTTCTTCACTGGCTCGTAAAGCCTCCTCTGCCTTCTTGCGGTCACTGATATCTCGAAAATATTCAATTACACCACTGACTTGATCGGAACCGGGGGCACTAAGAGGAAATGCATACAGTTCGAGCCACCCGACAATGTCTCCTTTCGCTCCTTTCCGGGGAACAACCTCGTAGCTGGTTTCGCCGGTCTTTAGCGTTTGTACAACAGGACACGTTTCACACGGGTGATCTGCCTTGTGATATGCCTCAAAGCACTTCTTGCCAACCAGAGGCATTCCGTATGAATACCATCGCTCCACAGTTGGGTTGGTTCGTACAATCTTCAGGTCGCTGTCGAGGACGCTTATGCCATCTTGGATGCTCTCAAAAATGTTGGAAAGAAACATCTCACTTTTCGCAAGTTTTTCCTCTGCTACACTTCGTTCCGACTCGCGGCGTTCAAGTCTTCTCATTCCAAACAGAATCCCTACGAAACCGATGACAAATATCACACTGTGCGATACGGCTGTCACGATTATCTGTCGATGTTCCTCTTGTAAGAAAGAATTCAAGGGCAGTGAAACTCCTATTCCACCGCGAACGTCCCCTTCCTTGTATCCTTGATGTGCATGGCATCTCAGGCAATCCTTTTCGGTCATGAAGGGTCTCATGAGTCTTAGGTGTGGTTCTCCAGCAACTTCTGTAAGTTCGACAACTTCTTGTTTCCCGTTCTCAAAGGATTCGAGTGCTTTCTTTTCCCATTCATCCGGCGAATTTTTTTCGCGCAAGGGTTTGAGGCTGGTTATGCGACCTTTGGCCCCGTAAAGTTCCGAGAATTCCTCCTGGAGTTGACGAATCATGTATGCCGGGTTCATCAAAGTGAGCGTTTTGCCGGATGGGGTTCGTATATCTCGCTCCTGGATGTGAGCAAGGTGGGGATTAGGCGGAGTCTGCTCGTCGATAGGGACATAGACTCCGCCGTGAGATGCTCCCCATAGGCGAAATGCTCTGTCCCTGTCAAAGTGTGCCCTGGCTCTTTCGCCAGCCAGGTTCAAAGTACCATCGTGGGCTTGCAGTACGCCCCAGGCGAGAAGACCGAATACGGTGACGGTCCAAAATCCCAGCAGGACATAAACGTACGGCCGCAATGAACTGCGTTTCCCTTCAATGGCTCCAGACGTTCCCATGTCTGTCCCCTCTAAGGAGATTTTCCTTCAACTGTATGACATTGGATAATATCACGGAGAACGGGAGATAAGTAGCCAGTAGGATGCGGTGAGTTGGGAGGCCCAAGTCCACTTTGGTATGGTGGCGGCCGGCGTCCCTGCCGGCCATTTGCGGGTGGGCAGAGACGCCCACCCCCACTGTATGGCTCCTGTAGCTCGCGGTACAGAAATGGCGCACATCCCCTTTTCGCGACCGATGCGGTTCCTCCCTGGATTGCGGGATCACCACATCCTGCGCGACTCGAAAAGAATGGAAGAGTGTGACTCAACCTCCGCTCATTACAATGGTGACCTGAGCCCGGACACACTCCTCATTATTGGCGTAAAGGGAGCAAGCTACCGTGCGGCTCGTGCGCCCCTTTTTCACTACCTTGGCCCGTAGAGTTATCTCAGTGTCCAGAGGGGTGGGTTTCAAAAACTCGACGCTCATTGCACGCGTCCAGCCGGTAGGGAGGTCGGACTGCCGTTCCATGTCCACACCCTGGTCGCGACATTCCAGAGCAAAAGCAGTCCACGCAGAGTGGCAATCAATCAGCGTGCAAGCAACACCGCCATTGAGATATCCCGGATAGGAACAGTGATGCGTCTTAGGCCGCCATCGGCTCACGGCCTCGTCCCCTTCTAGGAAACTCTTGATCTTCAGCCCGTTCGCATTGTCCGCGCCGCATCCATAACAATGCCGTATGGGCGCCTCCGGATGGAGGCGATCCTGTAAGGGAGTGGTCTCATCCATGATCTTACACCTTAAGCGTTCAGCGGGCTAGCACGATTCACCGCAGAGTGCGCCGAGGAACGCGGAGGATTCTTCGTTTCTCTTCGATTCGCCTAGCTGAGGCTTCGCGAGAGCTACGTCATTCCCGCGCCCGCGGGAATCCAGGAATCTGCGGGGATGTAGGGGCGACTGGCAGTCGCCCTGGGCGAGCGCCGCTCGCCCCTACAGGCTTGGGCAGGATGCCCGCGAGACGCGGATTCACCACATCCCACTCAAGCTCATGCGGCGGTTTGCAAGCCCTTTTTTCCAGGTGAGCGCTTGCGCAGCCCCATTTATTTCATTTCCGCGAAGTATCCCGGCGCCTCGTGTGGGAAGATTGCGTGAATCAAGATTTCCTCATCCGTCAGACCTGGGAACTTCTCTTCCAATTCCGACCACATCGGTGGCAGGAGTTCAGCAGGGCGCACAGTGATGGGCTTTTCTCCCTTTAGCACTCTGTCCTGTAACTCCTTGTTTACCGGAGCCGGGGTTTCCCCGTACATCCCCTTGAGTAGGTTGGCGGTATGGTTCGCGATGATCTTGTACCTTCCCAAGAGAACATTAAAGGTGGCTTGGGATACGACGATCTGAGAAGTCGGAGTTACCAGCGGTATGTATCCGAGGTCCGCCCGGACTCGCGGGATCTCCTCTATAATTTCATCCAGCTTTTGCAGAGCATTTTGGAGCTTGAGCTGGCTGGAGAGATTAGACATGACACCGCCGGGAATCTGGGTGACGAGCATTCTGCAGTCAACTCCGCTGTAAGGGGCCTCGAAGTCGCTATATAGCGCCCTGACTGTCTTGGCTTCTTCCGCTGCTTCGGTAAGTTTCGCCAAGTCGCACCCTGTTTCGTAACCGAATCGGTGCAAAGCGTAAACCAGCGACTCTGTGCACGGATGGCCGGTGCCACCCGCGAACGGACTGAGAACGGAGTCGAGCATGTCGCATCCGGCTTCCACTGCCTTCAGAGCGGACATCATGCCCAGGCCGCAACTGTCGTGGGTATGGAGATGAATGGGAACAGTAACCGCCTTCTTGAGGCTCGTGACAAGCTCAAAGGTCGTGTGCGGATCAATAAGGCCGGCCATGTCCTTGATGCAGATCTGATCTACTCCCTTGTCTTCCAGTTCCCTCGCTTTGGATACGAATTTCTCGATAGTGTGCACCGGGCTGATGGTAAAGCAAACCGCTCCTTCAGCTATTTTCCCCGTTTCTTTGACCGCTCTGATTACAGCATCGTGGTTCCTGATGTCATCCAGTGCGTCGAAAATCCTAAAGACATCTATTCCGTTTCGAGCAGCGGCATGCACGAACTTGTTCACGACATCGTCGGAAAAATTGGTGTACGCGACCAGGTTCTGCCCACGGATGAGCATCATGTTCTTGACACCCGGCATGGCTTCTTTGAGCCTGCGAGCCCTTTCCCAGGGGTCTTCCCTCAGGAAGCGGACGCATACGTCAAAAGTAGCGCCACCCCACGTTTCTGCCCCGTAAATCCCTGTGGCCGCCAGCTTGCGGGCCACTTTGAGCAAGTCGTCGAGTTTGATGCGAGTGGCCACTTTGCTTTGGGAACCGTCCCTCAACGTGATGTCGAAGATCTTTACCTGTTTCGCGCCATTGGATTTCATTCAAACCTCCAGCTTTTTCAGTGCTCCATCAAGAGTCCCGCTGCTTAGAATGGATTGCAGAACCTATCAGTTTTTTTGAAGAGCGACCGGGGACCCGGCGTTCCGCGGTTTTTGCAATAAGCTACCCGGGCATGCCTTCAGATGCTCTTGGGGCTTGCGGCCACTTCCAACTCATTCTCCGGCAGTACCTCAGCCAATATATCATAATAGTTCGCATCTCAGCATACCAGGATTTAATCTGTCACACAGATTTGCGAATTCCTACAGTCAATGGCGAGAAGCCCGTTGCGTGACAATTCGTCAAACCTCGACAAGATGCCTTTCTCACTGCTTCGAAGAGACATCGCCTCCGGTCGGCAAGGGGAAAAGTTTGCCGATCAGGTCCCGGGCCTCTCCTCTAGTAGTTATCCTCCCGTCCAATCCGGCATCGCGCAACGCTGCAAGTATGGAAGCGAAAATGGGGCCCGGCTGGTATCCCATTGCAATCAGGTCCGTGCCTCTCAAGAGAGGCTTAATGTTCCTGAGCGTAGTGATATATTCCGACACAGCCATTCTCGTCTCTTCTCTGTGTGTCTTAGCCATCACGAAAAGCAGACCTTCCATGCGCAACTTCCGGAGACATGTTACAATTTGGCTTGGCCGCTCCACCAGTCCTCTTGCGAACAGGGCCAGTACCTGTCTGAGTTCTATGCGCTCGCTCAGTAGATCTTTTGCGTGGGAATCCACGAGTGAGAATCGTTTCATCACATCGAAAAAGTCTTCGTCAGGCAGCGAATCGGTCAGGGCAAAAAAGTAGACAACCCACGGATCGAGCTTGTCCTTTAGGAAGAGATATTTCCACCACGCGAGTACTGCGGACACCGCCTCGACAAGTTCTCTGGCCTTGGAATTGAAATCCAATGCAGGGTGTAGCGCCTGTGGGATACCGTAGGTGGACATGAGAGCCAAAGAAGGTACCGGGCTCTTTTCGTTGAGCGTGTGAATCAATTCGTTCAGGAGGCGTTTCCCTTCCACTTTGTCGAAAACCTTCATTCTCAGCGCTGCTTTCATCAAGGTGAGTGTATGTTTGCCTATAGCGAAACCGAAGCGGCTGCTAAAGCGTATCGCGCGGAGAATCCTCGTTGGATCTTCGACAAAGGCGAGATTGTGAAGCACACGGATGACTTTCTCCTTGATGTCCCGAGCGCCCCCGAAGAAGTCAATGACCTGGCCCAACGTCCGAGGATTCAAGGCCACGGCCAGCGTGTTCATTGTGAAGTCTCGACGGTACAGGTCCCTCTTTATGGAACTGGTCTCCACGGTGGGGAGCGCACCGGGTCTAGCGTAATACTCATGCCGCGCCGTGGCGACGTCGATCTTGAATCCATCCGGAAAAAGAAGGACCGCAGTCCCGAACTTGTCATGGCCTCGCACACGGCAGCCCGGAAACTGTTTTGCCAGTTCGCGTGCGAACGGAATTCCCTCTCCCTCTATGACCAGATCGATATCCAGATTGTAGTTTCGCAAGAGAAGGTCCCTTACCGCACCCCCGACCAGATATGCGATTTCCCCACGTCCGGCAGCCGTCTCTCCGGCACGCCGCAGAATGCTCGTTACGCGCTCTGGAAACCGTTCTTCCATTAATTTGCGCACGCTCTTCGTACGCATGCGCCCAACCGGGAATTCCTCCGGGCCGGTCGAATCACTGCGGCGAGGAAGTTTCAGATGCTCCAGAAGATCGCTGCGGCTGATTACTCCAACCACCCTACCCTCGTCGATGACCGGAACCAACCGATGTCGGCCATCCAGCGTCACGCGGAGGACCTTCTCAATTGGTTCATCGGGTGTAACAAAGACTACGCCGGGATTCATATATTCGTGGACAAGTTCCCGCTCCAAACCGTGATGGAGCGCCTTTTCTACTGCATTGCGGTGAAGTATGCCCAGTATGGAACCATCGCGCACCACTGGCAGCGAACTGATCTGGTAACGACTCAAGAATTTGGCTGCTTCGCTGATTGTCTGGTTCGGCCCAATAGTAATGACCGGTCGGCTCATGATTTCGCCGGCCTTTTGCTTCGGGCGCACTTTCTGCCGAAGCAGAACAATCAGCTTTTCACGCGCTTCGTAAAGAGATCCATCTCTGATCGTGGCGCTCGCCGCGGTAGGATGCCCTCCGCCTCCGAACTCAGCAGCGATTTCTCCCGCGTTGACTTCTTCCAGACTACTCCGAGCGATCAGATGAACCCTGTCATCCATCCTCACGATGGCAAATATGGCGTCGAGGCTTTCCATGTCCTTAAATTTGTGCACGAGGATAGCGAGATCGCCAATATACCCCTCGGCGCCGGCGGTCGTCACAACGACCTCGATCCCCCCAAGATTGACTACTTCCGACTCTTCGATGAGCTGGTATAGCAGCTCGATCTGATCTCTACTGAACTCGCTGGTCATCATGTTCGAGATGATGTTCAGATTTGCCCCTTTGGCCAGCAGCCATCCGGCGGCCTCCAAATCATCCTCGGTGGTGGATGAGAAAGTGAACGAGCCGGTATCTTCGTAAATCCCCAACGCAAGGACAGTGGCTTCCTCGGCATTTAGCTCTATGCCGCGGTTCCTGAGTTCCTGGATCAGCAGCGTTACGGTGGCTCCAACCTCGCGAACAACTTCTATGTGGCCTTTAACGTCGTCGTCAGAATCAGGATGATGGTCATAGACGTGAATTTCCACGTTTCCCGAATCAGCCAGCGTTGCGAATCTTCCGATCCTGCTCTTTTGCCGAGTATCAACCAGAATAAGCCGGTCCACCTTGCTCAGGTCGATGTCTTTCGCCCGTTCTATGGAGAGAATGTACAGGGTGGAATCCATAAAGAAGTCGCGAAGGTTCTTTTCTTGAGAGCCCGGAAAAGCCACGAGTGCTTCCGGGTAGAGCTTCTTGGCCGCAACCATAGAGGCGAAAGCATCAAAGTCTGCATTGAGATGTGTGGTGATAATTTCCATGTCTATGCTTTAGAGTCAGTTAAAGGGAAACTAGGTCCGACCTTTGTCCGGGTGGAGCGGTCGGAGCCTCGGTCCCCAAACAAAGGATTTGGGTATCTTATCAGGGTCCCCCTGATGGAGAAAGTCGAAATTCAAACGCCGCGACGCAACCACTGTGAAAAGGAAATCTCTCCTGAACACCATTTATAGTCGTGGCCACGAGTCTGGGCCTTGTGCAAAAGTCGCTTTCCGAAGGATCAGTAGGGGCCGGCGTCTACCAATTTGCAAAAATCGTTCCTCACAATCGGACATTTATTTTGGCAACTGCCATAGGCGGCTGCATGCACCTGCAGGCAACGAAAACATTAATGATCTTTATCTATTGACGCAAACCACTCATGACCGCTCAAAAAACGTAACAATATCTTGATATCAACGACGCGGGATAATATAATCCGCGCCCATGTCGAAGGTGCTCGAGGTTTCAAGAAGCTATTGGCGATATGAGCCGCATGGTTACGGTATTGCAATTATCGCCGTAATCCTGACCGTCCTGTTCTCATGGGGGCCGGTCTTAGCGGAGTTCAACTCAAGCGATTGGAAAAGGGTCAGAAGCATCCAAGTTCCCGCAGATCATCCCGATGGGCCCGCTGGCATTGTTTTGGAATCCGGCGTGACCGACAAATGCCGACCGGATGTGGGGGACGTCCGGATACTTGCCTCGAACGGCATGCCTGCCCCGGTTACGATCACGGACCCGGCGGTAGACGATGAAATTCGCCCTTTTCCGGCGCAGATCTTTCGTGTGGCCAAGACGGCCGGCAAGTGGACGGACATCGCGATCGATAAGACAGGCAAAATTCTGACCAGCGGTATTATTGTCGGGACCCGGTCGAAGGATTTCATCCGAAGGGTTGAAATAAGAGGTTCCGACAATGTCCGTGACGCATACGTGATCCGGATGGACGGACTCATTGCAGATGTCGGGGGGGCCATTCCGTTAAGCAGCCTCAAATTGACGCATCCCCTCAATAATTTCCAGTACATCTATCTCCGCATCCTGGACGGCGATCAGGCCCCCTTAAAGATAGATTCTGTCCAATGTTGTCCGCCCGACCCGGAGCCCCCCCTGGAAAGGTCCCTCGACGTGCGCATTCTAGAAAACCGTCCGAATGCGGCTTCTGGGACAACCAGGATCATTGCAGACCTGGGTGAGAAACGGCTTCCTCTCACGCACGTCGCATTCTCGACCCCCACCAAGGAGTTCAAAAAGGGAATTCGGGTGCATGGCGCTTCCTCGTCCAGTCCGGACACCTGGAAAAAGATCTATGAAGGAACCGTATTTCGACTCCGCAAAGAAGATGCGGTGAATGAACAATTAAAAGTGCGCGTTAATCCGCAGTCTTTCAGATACATCCTTCTCGAACTCTACGGGGGCGGATCTTCGGTTACTGTGGAGAAGATCGTGGCCACCGGAACCATGCGGTTGGCCATCTTCGAGTACCGCCGAGGTCTTGATTACAAGCTATACTACGACAACCCCACAGCGGAAGCTGTCAAGGCGAGCCCAGCGGCAGTTCTCTCCAATCTTGGGCGTATAGTTTCAGCTTCTTCGAATATCAGGCTCGGGGAAGAACAAAAAAATGTGGTTGTCCAAGCGCTGAAGTCGGAGCCTCAGGTGGAAACAAAAACTGGGCCGACTTTTTGGAGGCTGGCCGGTGTGGCTATGCTGGCGGTCGGCCTCTTGCTGATGTTCAGCCTTATGCTCAGAGCACGTTCATTGAGAAAATCAGTTAGGGGCAGAAATTCGAGAGTAATTAGCACAAGAACTCTGAACCATTAGCATGGACGGAGTTTTGAATGACACTCCCATTTGCGGATTGAGTTGATCAGGACCCAGTGCGCGGTAGACGGTGGAGAGCTCAGAAGGAAACAGATTACGAATCTTCTGTAGAGGGTTTCAGGATATCTCTTCCCGAAGGTTAAATGTCAGTCGAGTGCTTCCGATGGTGATCTCGTCCCCGTCCTGAAGTTGTACCTGTGTGGTTACTGCCTTTCCGTTGACTTCCGGCTTCTTCAGCCCTTCTGCGTATGCCAGGAAAAAGCCGATCGGCCTCTTGTTGATCAAGGCTGCGGTCTTTCCCACGAGAAGCCCCGAACATTTCACATCCGAATCGCTTGCTTTGCCCAGCGTAGTGAGTCGCTTGGTGAGATCGATGATCTGCGGAGTGCCTCCGGATATAAGGGTGATCGTTCCGTAGAGTTCTATTTTCTTAGGCTTTTCCGGAAGCTCGTCTTGCGAGAACCCCCTTTCCTCGGCCTGTTTTGCCAGCAATTCCTGCTGGGCTTGGGTATCAAGAATGACAGTATCGCGAAACGCTCGGCCTGCGAATTTGTCATCTTGTGATTCCTCTGCCCTTGACGGCTGCTCCTCCTCCGGTCGAAGGTCAACGAAATTCAGGGAATGCTTACCGATGATAATAGAGTCGCCATCAAATATTCTTTCGCGCGTGACTTTTTTCTGATTGAGAAAGGTGCCGTTCAGGGACTCAAGATCTACCAGAACGTAATAGTTCGGCTCTTCCTCCTCGATTTGCGCGTGATGGCCCGATACGGCCATGTTGTCAACGACAACGTCGTTATCTTCGCGTCTGCCGACGGTGACAGGAGTTGTATCGAATGTGTACTCCCCTAGAACAGTATCCTGAAACGTCAGGACCAGCTTAAACATCGATATCCTCCACGGAGTCGTGCTTTTGAGACGTCACGTTTTCGACTGTGGAATACTGCCAAGGTCTTGGCAAGAAACGACTGCAACTTGGACTCCCGGACCGGCTGCGGTTCTGCAATGAACGCTGCAAGAGCGAGCGTGGTATTATCAGGACCACCCCTCAGATTCACTTCTTCAATCATGCGGTCCAGGGTCCGCGGGCCTGGTTTGTCCCTGAGAACCTCCTGCAGAATTTCCGGGTCACTCATCACAGCGGTGAGTCCATCAGAGCAGAGGAGGAACATATCGCCGGGGAAAACTGTTAATTCATCCATGTGTACTCGGATCCGGGGATCAACTCCAATTACAGAAGAGAGTATGTGCCGGAGCTGCGAGTCTCGGACTTCATCACGGGTCATGATACCCCGTTCCACCTGATCTTCCGCTAGCGTATGGTCTTTGGAAATCTGCTCCATGAAGCCGTTCCGGATGAGGTACATTCTGCTATCACCGACATTTATCAACGAAACCGTGAAATCGTGTATGGCCATGCCTGCCAAGGTGCTGCCCATACCTACAAGCTCCGGATTCTCCAGCGATTTCTCCACAATCACCCTGTTGGCTATGAAAGTGGCCTGCCGTAGCAGGTTCGTGTGATAGGTGAAACGCTGGTCATAGCTATCGAAAATATCGGAGCTGTCAGCAGAGCCGGCACAATGTTCCTTGTAAAAAGATGAAATGGTGTCCATTGCCAAACGAGAAGCGACCTCTCCCGCCTGATGGCCGCCCATTCCATCCAGGATGAGTATGAGTTCGTGGTCCGGATCAACGTAGTAACAGTCTTCATTGGTGCTTCGTTGCTTTCCCACATCCGTTGTGGCCCAGACTTCAATGATCACATGGCCTCCCGGTACCCACGAACAATGCCCATATTAATCTAACCTCCATTAGGTGCCCTGTGACTGCGCGCATCTCGACTCACTACAGCCGCTTGACTTGCGAAAATCTATCTGATTTCAACGAGAAAATCAAGAATTATCCATGAAATTCCCGGCATAGGAAATTCAGGTGGACGCAAGTTCCCCTCCGAATGGTACAGAGGCGGGTCAACCGTTGTGCTGAAGAAAAACCCTCTGGAAAAGGTTGCATTCGCGCGGCAAACAAATTATGGACGATTTACGGAATGCTCCGTGGAATCGCCTGACCAAGGATTTGGCGGAGAAGACGCGCAGCGGGTTGATTTCTCTTATGAATAGATGATATAAGCTTAGGGTCTCAGGAGGGCTTCGGAGGCCATGCAAATGAATTTCGGACTCAAGAAAACGCGCATCATAGGGTTCTGCGTCACGATCATCTCCTTAGGTATCGCCTTGCTTGCTGCGACAGGGTGCCAGGAAGTGGACACTCTCAAGCGAGAGATTTTGAAGAAGTATCAGGGCCAGATCCTCAAAAAGAAGAGTCCTTTCACCCCTCGAGACGGCATAACCATACGGGCCTCTTCGCTCTACCAGACCGCAAATCCCAATTCCGAGGTAACGGTCAAGTTACCTGCGGAAACGCCCGTCCACCTGGTAGATAAGGTAGGCGAATACTATCGTGCACGCACCCGCGACGGTAGGGAAGGTTACCTTGATCAGAAAGTAGTTGGCGGGCAAGAAATAATTCTGAAGACGCAGGAACTGAGACGCTCCATCGAAGGAATGCCTCCGCAAGGTGAGGGGGTCATCCATACTAAGGCAAACTTCCGTCTGGAACCCGGCCGCCAATACGAGGTCATTGAAATCCTGCCTCCAGGCAAGAAATTCGAGGTTTATGAGCGGGTGGTTTCAGTCCGGCGACCCAACTCACCTGCCGAAAAGATAGCCACCAGAGGCAAGCTCGGTAATCGGACCGTGTCTTTGGAGGACGCTGCCTCAGTGGACGAGGCATTGGACGACCAGGCAAAAAAGGATGTTTGGTACAAGGTGAAGATTGAGGACGGAAGGGTCGGCTATGTATATACGCATAACATGAGGCTTACCCCTCCCGAAGACATAGCCCGAATCGTTCCTTTCATGCGCATGGTCGGCTGGAGAACGGTAAACAGCACCGACGATCCGGATCAAGGGGCCAAAAACAATTACATCGTCGCCTATGCCCCCATAGGAAAAGACCCTGGCTGCGACTACACGAGACTTTATTTCATGACCTGGTCCACTAAGCTCAAAAGGCGCTCCCCAGGCTGGCAACTGCCCATTAACGGGGTCCTGCCCGTCACCAATTACCAGTTTGAGGGAAAGCCGGGCTTTAGCGTGCGTTACCTCCATCCCTCAAAGAAGGACAAATTGGTTCTCGCCAGTTTCGTGGTAGTAAAGGGGAATATTCGGAAAGTCGGTGAGGAAGAAATACCCAATACCGCGCGCATTCACTAGGAGACCGTGAGCTGGCTTCTTGATCATCGCCAACGCGAAGTCACGGCTCACGCTATAAAATGCCCGGGGGCCACGCCGCTCAATTTCAAAAGACCCGTCTTTCCTGCCCTCACGTCCTCACCGACAATAAGAACATGGTCGCCTAACTTTTGCCGGCTGCATTGGATAATCCTTCTTGTTCACAGCGGCTCCGGCTCACCCATCGTTCGAGTCCGTGGATAGTCAGTCAGGGGAACAAATCCAAAGGCAGCGGTCAGCAGGCTCTGGGGAAAAGCTGTCAGCAAGCGATTGTACGCTCTCGCACTGCTGTTATAACTCTGTCTCGTGAAAGCGATTCGCTCGGAAATGCTCCGGACCTTCTTCCAGTGAGTCGCAAAAGGAGGATGCTGATCTAGTCCCGGCTGAGACTCGGCTAGTTTTTGAATCTGCCTTAGTTGCCTCTCCATGTCGTCGACCGATGCCACAATAGTCCCGGGATCTTTTGAACGCAGAGCAATTGATCGGGCCTCCAAGAGCCTCTCGGCAGGCTTCGCATACGTTGGTTCAAATCCCCTCACAGCTTCCACGAGGCCGGGTAGCGCCTCGTTGCGTTCCTTGACCGTCCTGAGAAACCCTTCCCAGTCTGCTCGTGCCTCTGATCTCACCTCCTGGAGCGTCGGGCGCAGAGTAAGAAACGAGACCAGCACAATGAGCAGAAATGCTGTCAGAAAAGAAACACCAAATTCTACGATTCGAGACAGGGTCATTTACAATCCCGGATCCGTGCCACTTGCTAGTCGGAGAGTAAACCGGTATCAGGCGGATTGGTCGCGGACCTTCCGCCCGCTGATGCGTTGTAGTCGGCCTGTTGACTTTTGTCAAACCAGCAGCTTTAATAAAACGTATGGCTCATGAATTTTGTCAAGAAGAGGAGAGACCGTAATGATAGAGAAAACCGACCGCCGCGAGTTTTTGAAAAGCGGATTGGTCGCTACCGCGGCGGCTATGGCCGCCGGCACCGTGAGCGGCATATTCAGCCCCGGAACAATCTTCGGTGCAGAATTACCCGACTTAGTCGTATCACACGGTCTAGACCCTGCCGTCATCACCCGCGCGGCTGTGGATGCGCTCGGAGGAATAAAGCGCTTCGTAAAACCCGGTAACAAGGTTGTGATCAAACCAAACATGAGCTTTGCCAGTGGGCCTGAAAGAGCCTCCAATACCCACCCGGCGGTTGTCAGTGAAGTGGCTCGCATGTGTGCGGAAGCCGGGGCTTCGCGGATCGCGGTTCTCGATCATGTATTGAACGAACCACGAGCCTGTCTCACGCTCTCGAAAATCCCGGACGCTTGCCTGAACATCCCCAACACCACGGTCAGCACCGTCGAAGCAAAGAGATTATTCCGCGAAGTCCAAGTACCTCAGGGACGGCAATTCAAGACCATGGAGGCCGTCTCTGATGTTTTGGATGCCGACGTCCTGATCGCCATACCGAAAGGGAAGTCTCATTCTTCTTCGGGAGTGAGTCTTTCTATGAAGGGAATGATGGGTCTCATCAAAGACCGCATGTCATTCCATTCACGGTACAATTTGCATGAAGCCATCGTAGACATGGTGACAGTACTCAAACCTCATCTGGTAGTAATAGACGGAACCCACATCTTGAGCAGTGGCGGCCCCGGCGGCCCCGGTAAGGTAATCCCGCTGAATCTTGTGGTCGCGTCGACGGACATGGTTGCAGCAGACGCTCAAATGGTTGCATTAGGCACCTGGTACGGGAAGAAGTTTGTGCCCGATCAAGTGCGACATATTCGCGTTGCAGCGGAGCGCGGCCTGGGACGCATGGACATTGATAAACTGAAGGTACAGAACGTCAAATCGTGATAACATTTCAGAAGGTCACTCAAACAGTTACGCTCCTTCTTTTCCTGGCGCTGTTGCTGTTTGCCGCTTATCCCCACTATGACGGCTTGGCCGTGGATTTTTTTCTTCGGCTCGACCCTCTCATTAGTCTCGGAACTATTCTGGCCACGAGGTCTTTCGCGGCTTATCTTCTGCCTGGACTCATTGTATTAGCTGCGGCAGTCCTCGCAGGCAGATTTTTCTGCGGCCACATCTGCCCTATGGGGACCACGCTGGACCTCCTGCAAATCCCACTCGGTCCGAGAAGGAAGCCATCAGCTAGGAACAATACGTACGAAGCTACCAAGCGATTCCGCTCATGGAAGTACCTTGCACTGGGCTTTGTCCTTGCCGCCTCGTTGGCGGGAGTTTCCATTCTGTTTATCGGTTCGCCCCTCTCACTGGCAACCCGGTTCTATGGGCTAGTGGTACATCCCCTCCTTCTGCTGCTGGGCGATTCAGGACTTGACCTTGCCGCGTCCTGGCTCCCCGCGGATCTGACCTATGTTCAGATTGCTGGAAGAGCCTTTGCCACTAACGTGTTCGTTGCTCTACTGTTTGTGGCAATCGCAGCCTTAGTGCACTCCCAGCCCCGTTTCTGGTGTAGGAATTTATGCCCCGCAGGCGCACTGATGGGACTGTTTTCGAGATTGCCCCTGCTGAGGCGCAACGTCAATGACTCGTGCTCTCAGTGCGGACAATGCATTCGGAAATGCCCTACGGCCGCCATATCGGAGAATCCGGCAAAGACTTTCTACTCCGAGTGCATAGTTTGTCTGGAATGCGTCAAGATCTGTCCGGAATCCGCAGTGTCTTTTTCCACGAGCCGCAACGAGCCGGCCTCCTCTCTCCCCCCCGATCTCACAAGACGCGGTATCGTCCTGGCGATGGGATCGGGCCTCCTCTCGGTTGGTCTGCTGCGCACAGGCATCAACCAACCTACGCCGCGGGGCAAGGAAAGAGGCTTGGTGGACCCTGAGCTGATTCGGCCTCCCGGCGCTCTCCCCGAAGCCGACTTCTTAACTCGATGTGTCCGCTGTGGTGAGTGCATGAAGGCATGTGCCACCAATACCCTTCAGCCCGTCTGGCTCAAGGCAGGGTTGGAAGGAATCTTCAGTCCGGTCATGGTCCCTCGCCTTGCGGCATGCGCAGTGAATTGCAATGTGTGCGGCCAAGTCTGTCCGACAGGGGCCATTCGTGACGTTTCCGTGATCGAGAAGAAGCATGCCAAGGTAGGGACAGCTTGGATTGCACGGCAAAACTGCCTTGTTTGGGAACAGGACAAGAAATGCCTCGTTTGCGATGAAGTGTGCCCGTATAATGCTATATCCTTTCAGCCTGTCTCGGGACTGCGGAATGCCGCGCCGGTGGTCATAGAGAACAAATGCACCGGTTGCGGTTGGTGCGAAAATAAGTGTCCGGTGCAAGGGGCGTCAGCCATTCGCGTGAATATCATTGGAGAAATTAGACTGGTTTCCGGTTCTTACATAGAAAAAGCCCGCGAATACGGACTGAGCTTCAAGACCAGGGAGACAGCGGTGGACCGTCTAGCCCCGGGGACATTCGATGCTCCCGGGACGTCCGTCGAGCAAGCGCCCTATTCAGAGCCCTCCGGCGTTCAAGGGGAAGAATTGCCGCCTGGATTCATGCCCAAATGAAGCCTGACAACGCTGCATTAATTTGTTATGATCCTTCCTCAGAGAGGGACATCCTTGTCGAATCCAGCTCTCGATTAGAGGAGGGGCCAATCCGGGATCCAAGGATGACCTGAAACAGGACGGGCATGAGCAATTCCCATATCAGCAAAGACGACCTGACCCGCATGTGGCAGGAAGCAGAGCTTTATGAGGCCCAAGGGCTGTACGATCATGCTATTCTCGTCTACCAAAACATTCTCACCGGGGAACCGGACAATCGCAAGGCCCGAGCAAAAATAGTTCACATTCAGTTCTTGAGAAAGATGGAAGAGACTACCGCGTCCAAGGGCTCTCCGTCCGACGACCTTTCCCCTCGGCTAGCCCTGGACCTGGGCGTGGCGTACATGGGTATGAGCCTGTACGAAGAGGCCCTGGAGGAATTCAGAAAAGCCCTTGCCTCGTCGCCTGCATTCCATGCGGACCTCTTCCGTTATTCGGCGACATGTCTCATTCAGTTGGAGAAAGTCGACGAGACGCGAGGAGTCTGGGACGAAATTCTGGCTGACCGAACTCTCACGTTGTCGGAAAAGGGAGGCATAATCTCTGACATTGTCAGCGCTTTTGTCGAACAGGGTCTCGTCACCATGGCCCGCAATCTGCTTTCAAGGGTGTCAGATGACCAAAAGGGCTTTATCGAAAACTACGACCAGATCGTGGATGCCCTTTCGTCGGTCGATACTGAACTCAATTTAGAGGTCCTCGTCGAAGATGTCGAAACCGGAAAGATCTACCGCGAGCCCCTCGTGGCAGATTCTACCGCCCTCGATGAGGATAAGGCATCTAGCACGCCGCCCGGCCCTCCTGTCGAGGAACCTCCGTCGGAAATTTCCTTGAAGACCTCTGTCAGCTATTCGGTGGATAACAAGAATTGGCGGGAGGGGACGTCGTCGACGTCTTTCTTATGGCTGGATACTGCTGGATTTGCCTGAAAGAGTAGCTCCCGGCGCCTCACTGGCACTGCAGATTCATCTGCCTTTTTCAGAAGATAGCGAACCTGTGTGGGTGATATCAAGGGCGTCCGAAACGTCCCCCAAGGGACAGGATGACAAAGCAGGCTTGGTGAAAGCGCAGTTCGTCTCGTTTCTCCCCGGTGGAGAGGTCACGCTGAAGACATTCATCGATAGGGCGTTACGGGATCCGTCCTTTTTAGAGCAGAGAGAGGAGTTCAGCACCAGTGTGTTCGCGGATTTGGAGTTGGACGCTATCCGTTCGATGGAAACGGCTCTGCTGCCCGAGTTCGGGAATGAAACAGCTCTCCTCCCCGCTGAGGACCAGGCTGGCGGGAGTGAGGCAATTCCGCTAACTGAACGGCAGGCCCAGCCGAGGGTTCGGTTTGCCTGCGAATGCGGCCACGTACACGTCGTTCCAAGGCGGTACGTTGGACGCGAGGGTAAGTGCGCAAACTGCGGGAACATTGTGAAAGTCCCGGATGCCGACACGAGATCCGACAGCCTTGCCGACCAGCTAATTGGGCGAACGGTGGGAGGATGTCGGCTCTTCTACAAAATAGGTGGAGGCGGCATGGGCGGTGTGTTCAAGGGGCAACACATAGCCCTGGATATCCCCGTGGCCGTCAAAGTCCTTCACGCTCACCTCGCCGATAAAGACCCGATCTTTGTCAAACGTTTCATACGGGAGGCACGGTCTGCGGCCAAAATGCAACATCCGAACATTGTCGGCGTCATGAATGTGGGCCTGGAGGATGGACATCATTACCTTATAATGCCCTACGTAGACGGCGGCAATACAGCCTCCATGCTTGCCAGAATCGGGCGGTTTCCCGTCGACAAGGTCCTGCAAATAGCGTTTGAAATTACCCGAGCATTGAGCGTTGCCGAAGAAAACAACATCCTGCACCGTGATATCAAGCCGGCTAACATTCTCTTCACCAAGAAGGGGGAAGCAACACTTGCCGACCTCGGTCTGGCCAAGAATTATCTGGACTCGCAAGACTCCGGCATAACACAGACAGGAATCGCATGCGGCACTCCGTTGTATTTTTCACCGGAACAGGCCAAAGGCGCTCGAAATCTGGATATCCGCTCAGACTTCTACTCCCTGGGAATAACCTTATACCATTTGCTGGCCGGTTCCCCGCCTTTTCACGGAGAATCGGCCTATGTCATCTTCCAGAAACATGTCCACGAGCCATTGCCGCCGTTCAAGGATGTGGATCCACCCGTGCCCGACTCCGTGTTCAAACTGCTTCAGAAAATGACCGCAAAGAATCGTGACGAAAGGTTCGCCAATACGCAGGAATTGCTCGAAGCGCTGGAAAGAATACAAGATGAGCTGCGCACCCCCGGCAAGCCTACAAAGAAGGGATTACTGGAGAGACTGGGCATCAAACGGGCAAGATAAAGCACCTCCAAGGGAATGCACTCTCCGATGCAGTGCATATATCGGATGCCAAGTTTTTTGTTCGTTTTGATTACCCTGTGGCTGGAGGGAGTGAATCGTCCCGCGGGAAAGAAATCTCAGTCCATCAGTTGCCAGTCACCCGATGTGCTAAGAAACAATAGCTTGATATAATCTTGGAGAATCTTACAGTCTTTTTCTGGAAGATCGACTATCTCGAACCCGGCTATCGAATATTCTCGGTTCTTCCTCTTTATTTCCACCCATTTGCACTCAGCCATAATAAGCAGAGGCGGGGCCTCTATCAGCATGTCGACGGGAATCTGAAATGTCTTGGCTTGTCCGACGCTCGCGTTAACCCCCGCCACCCTGAGTCCACTTTGCGAGATGTCCCTCAACACGCCAATAGCCGAATCCACAATATCATATACGGGTACATACACGTCCAAGTCGGCCCGAGGGTGTTTTCGTGCTTGGAGGTGATCAGTTCTCTCTCTGTACAGTGGAGAACTCTCGTACAGTTCGGAGTGACTGATAGCATTAGACTTCACAAGCCTCCGGAAAATAGACCGAAGGCTCTTAGTCGAAATCTTGTATTTTACCTGCAGTTGCCAGTCAGCCATCCCTGATCGGAGGTCATTAATAATATCTTTCCCGTTGATTTGTCGCCTCTTCTCCATCGTCTCCCCCCTGTAACCTCCCAGGATTATCCAGAAACTCCCAGGAAAGACAGGCTAAATGGGCACCACACGTGGCTTCTTGCATTCAGTTCTTCACAGCGCCACCACAGCGCGGACCTGGTATACCTTCATCGATTCAGGATTCACGATGCCGGAATGGATGTCCGCAAGCCCACTCCTTGCAACAATGTCTCGCTTCACACTAATCGCTCTTCCCGACCTTTCGTCTTCGAGCTTTGCAAGTCACACACCTTCAAAGGTGCTGATGAACCAATGTTAATAGCTGAAGTCGGACTTATCCTCTTTCAGTGTTTTCATCCTTGAACCACAACGCGGACACTTCTCCACCTTCTCGAAATGGCAATCACCGCAGGCTGGACAGTTGAACACCGGCATGTAAACAGTTTTGGCCAAGGACCTACGTTCGACAAGCTCCGACGGTGACATGAGGCCCTCCGCGATGAGTCGGTTCAGGGCCTGAAGAACTCCTCGGGCCGAAAGGCCGTATTTCTCCATCAGGCCCGCATCATCCACCCCCGCCCTGATGTCGGACAGCAGTTCCCGCGCTTTGATCGACTTTTTCGCCACGGATCACTCAGCCCCTACGAAGAAGTTGTGACGGTAATATATCATGAGGGATTGTCAAATAGGCACAAAATTCCGGGCCGTTCGCCCGAAACACCTTTTCCTGATGTTGGTGGTCTGGAATGGATTCGCCACACGTAGACAAAGTGGAATCGACACTAAGGACGCGTTCCCCTCAAGGCTTATCGTTGCCCGCGCTTGTCAGGCAAGAGTTTGCCATTCACCCGATTTACTCAGCAACAATAACTTAATGAATTCCCTGATACTCTTTCTGTCCTTCTCTGACAGATCCATTATCTCGAATCCCGCTACTGGATATCTCCGGTTCTTGCCCTGTGTTTTCACCCATTTGCACTTGGTGACAACTAACAAAGGATCGGTCTGCATGAATGTATCTATTGGAATCTGAAACGTCTTGGTTTGACCCACGCTCGACTCGATCCCGGCGACACGCAGCCCTGTTTCAGAGATATCCCTCAACAAACCGGTAGCCGAATCCTGAAGGTCATATATTGGTATGTGAATGGACAGGCCCGCTCTGGGACACTTTCGTGCGCTGATTTGATCGGCTCGCTCCCTGAATAATGGGGATCTCTCGTAGAGTTCAGACTGACTGATAGCTTGGCGGGCCACGAGCTTCCGACAAATGGCCTGAAGCGCTTTGGGCGAAAGCCCATATTTCTCCATCAATTCAGAGTCGGTATTTCCCGATCGGAGATCGTCAACCATATTTTTAGCGTTTATTTGCCGCTTCACTCAGTAGTCCCCCTCCTGCCTGGAAGACATTCTAGCATCTTTTGGCAGAAAGCTATATTCCCGCAGTCAGCCAAATCGAATTTCTTCTCGTTCAGGTTTTTGACATTCCCGCTCACGCTGGAATGACGAGCGGAGGGCTATTCCCGATCACGATGCAGCCGTAATTTGGCGCATGTAAGGGGTGCCTCACAGGCGCTAACTTAAGAAAGGTCTGGGGCATCGTAAGGTCCCTCTCACCCTGCCCTCTCCCGCCAGGGGAGAGGTTTCAGACCCCTCCCTCGACGGAAGGGGGCATAGGCGTTAAAATAAGACTCTCCAATTCTGTGAGCCCCATAAGGGCTCAATGACAGTAGCCCGGCAATTCATTGCCGGGTGCAGATGAGCACGGATTCAGCTTCGTCCACCCGAGGGATAAATCCTTCGGGCGGCCGTGGAAACGAAGAGCTCTGGCCGCTCATTCCCGGTGATAAATCGCCGGGCTATCGCCTCCGGGACGAAGAGGACCTGAAGCTTATTTTAACGCCTATTGGGGAAGGGGGAGGGTGGCAACTCACCCAAATTACACAATGCCTCTGATAAGTTAGCGCCTATGAGGTTACCAGCAACCCTACAAAATCATTAATGATTACAGATTAAAGGCCATTTATTCCCGTCCAAAATCTAACTGGTTACCTAATTCTAACTATTGACTTATGTGCTAACATACTGTAAAATAGTATTAATTTATGTCAAGACGAGTACGCATTATACGGAGGTTTCCCCATGTTCCGTCCATATCGACGCCTCGCACGCGTTCTGCTTATACTGGCATTTGTCGGCTGGATAGCCTATCCCGGATGGTACAACCAGTGGTACTCCAACTGGCCCGAAAACTATGCCTACCCGGCAAGCACCGTTGGGCCTCACGATCCCCATTGGGGCTTCTGGTTCTGGTAGGCAAGGCAGCTTTGCCGGCTTGCTGAGGCGGTGCGCTGCTCAAGTCCGTCACTTTCCCCGGAGCAACCCCTTTTCGTAGAAATACTGGAATACTACGGACTGGTCTATACCGGTCAGCTCAACTACCTTGAAGACGGTGACCGACTGTCTGGCCATCTTCAGTTCATTGATTACACGGGTAATCCTGCCGTAAACCTCGTTGCTCTCATTAATGTCCATCTTCGCTTCGCCTCGCAGTCCAGGGCAGACACACGGGTCTGCCCCTACCGATTCCTGGGCCATTGTCCGATCCGACGCCATTCTCAATCAGTTGCGACACACTCGCGTACCCTAGTTTCTAAGCGCCTCTCAACCGAAGAAACTCTTCCACTGATTTCAGCGCCAAGTCAAGATCAGCAACCTGTGGCCCTCCTGCCTGGGCCATGTCGGGTCTGCCTCCGCCGGATCCGCCTAGAACTTCGGCCGCCCTTTTCACGATATTGCCCACGTGAAACCGATTTGTCAGGTCGCTGGTCACGAGCGCGATGAGAAGAGCCTTGCCGTCAGTCTTTGCGCCCAGGAGTGCAATGCCTGAACCCAGTCTGTCTTTCACTCTATCGGCATATTCCCGGAGGTCTTTGGGACTTGAGACATCCTCGACCAACCGAGTCAACACCCGCACACCCTTGACTTCGCGGACTCCCTCAAGAATATCAGTGGCATGGCTCCCTGCCAGCTTCTTCTTGAGGACTTCGACCTCACGCTCCTTATTCTTCTTCTCTTCGACCAGTCTGTCGAGCTTGTGGACCAATTCCCCTCGGGAACCCTTTAGACGCAGAGAGAGACCCTTTATCTCTTCTTCCAGCGACCACACATAATCGAGAGCACCTTTGCCCGTTACCGCCTCTATTCTGCGCACGCCCGCGGCAATGCCGCCTTCGCTGACGATCTTGAAAAGACCTATGTCCCCGGTCCGCTTCGTGTGGGTTCCGCCGCAAAGCTCTTTGCTGAACCCACCCATCGACACCATGCGGACACTGTCACCGTATTTTTCACCGAAGAGCGCAATAGCGCCCTCTTTCATCGCCTCTTCGATGGGCATGGTCTTCGAGGCTACTTCGAGATTCTCCTGGATCTTATCGTTGACCAGCTCTTCCACTCTGCTCAGTTCATCCGCGGTGAGAGGCGAAAAATGGGTGAAGTCGAAACGGAGCCGCTGAGCTTCCACCAGAGAACCGCTCTGTTTTACGTGATCCCCCAGCACCTCGCGAAGCGCCCACTGCAGGATGTGAGTTGCGGAATGGTTCGCCATGATGGAACGTCGGAGACCCGGCTGGACCTTGAGATTGACCTTATCACCCACGCGAAAGATCCCTTGCTTCACCACTCCCCGGTGCAGGATAACGTCCGGAAAAGGCTTTATCGTGTCCTCCACTTCGATTTCGTCTCCGTTGCGGCTTATGATGCCGTGGTCCCCCACTTGGCCGCCGGCCTCGCCGTAGAACGGCGTCCTGTCAGTGATCAGTTCCACTCGTTCCCCCGGTTTTGCTTCGGGGACTTGCTCTCCATCTTTTATCACGGCCCTTATTACGCCCGCGTCTTCCAGTGTCTCATAACCCGTAAAGGCAGTGTGGATACCCTCATCGCGGATCTTTTTCAGAGCACCGGCTTCGCTAGCTTGGGCTCCTTCCCAGGATTGGCGAGCCATCTTCTTTTGTCGACCCATTTCCCGGTCGAAGCCGGCCTGATCCATCATCAGACCCGCTTCTTTTGCCAGATCCGCTGTCAGGTCGGGTGGAAAGCCAAAGGTGTCGTAGAGCCGAAAAGCGACTTCACCAGGCAGAGTGTCGCCACCGTGCTTGCGAATGTTCCCGGCTTCCTCCTCGAACAAAACCAGGCCGCGGGCCAAAGTCTCCAAGAAACGCTCTTCCTCGCTCTTTATGACCTTTTCGACCAGGGCCGCATGAGCCTGCAATTCCGGGTACGCGGCCCCCATGTGCTGCGTGACCACTCGGGCTGAGTCGTACAGGAACGGCCCGTTAAGCCCTATGTACTTGCCATATCGCAAAGCCCTTCTCAGAATACGCCGCAACACGTATCCCCGGCCTTCGTTGGATGGAAGGATGCCGTCGGCAATAAGAAATGCGGCAGCACGGCTGTGATCCGCAATCACTCGAATGGCAATGGAGTCCAGGTCCTTGCCCCGGCACTCTTTGCCGGAAAGTTCTTCAACTCTTTGAATTATAGGGCGAAAGAGGTCAGACTCCCAATTGCTGTGAACGCCTTGGACCACTGCCGCGAGACGTTCCAAACCGAGGCCGGTATCTATGGACGGTCTGGGCAGCGGCGTCATCTTCCCGCTCTCGTCCCTGTCGTATTGCATGAACACGAGGTTCCAAAGTTCCAGAAAGCGGTCGCAGTCGCATCCCGGAGCGCAATCGGGCTTGCCGCAGCCGAATTCTTCTCCCATGTCAATGTGAATCTCGGAACAAGGACCGCACGGACCTGTGTCTCCCATGCTCCAGAAATTGTCCTTCTCGCCCAAGCGTGTGATGGGGTTGCTGCGGGCCCCCAGAACCTTGCGCCAGATGTCGAACGCTTCATCGTCGTCTTTGTAGATAGTGACATGAAGCAGTTCCTTTGGGAGGCCCACCGTTTTGGTTAAGAATTCCCATCCAAAGGCTATTGCATCTTCCTTGAAATAGTCTCCGAAAGAGAAGTTGCCCAACATTTCGAAAAAAGTGTGATGCCTGGCGGTGTGCCCCACGTTCTCCAAATCGTTGTGTTTTCCGCTAACTCTGAGGCATTTCTGCGCAGTCACCGCGCGATTGTAGGGACGTTTCTCCGCTCCGGTAAAGACCCCCTTGAATGGGACCATCCCAGCGTTGGTGAAGAGGAGGGTCGCGTCCCCCGTGGGAATCAGCGACGAACTTGCCAGACGTGTATGGTTTTCTTTCCTCAAAGTATTTGAGGAACAACTCACGCAATTCAGCACCGGTCATATGGCCTCCGGTTCGATTCGGTCCGCGGGAGTCTCATTCCCCGGTCTGTTGGAACCTACGATAAAGATATGCATCGTTTTCTCTGGTTGCAGGCTCGCCGACTTTTGAATTTCCCGCGCCGCTTCTTATGGGATCATCGCCTAGATTTAAGAATCAGCTTGCTAGACTGTGGCCGCGTTCAGCCCCGCTGCGGGCTCTTTGGCTCAGGATGTTTCGCGGCCCAAAGAACGCTAAAGATTACCACGTTACCGAACTTCCTTGCAAGAAATGCGTCTGCGGGTCAGGACCGCTTCAGTCTCGGTTGGAGAAAGAGCCCGTTGCCCAGCCGTTGGAGGGCTCCACGTTAAAGCAGGGCGTGAAGTGTCATTGCGAGAAGCGAAGCGACGAAGCAATCCCACTAGTTCGTGCCATATGCCAGTCGAGATTGCTTCGCTTCGCTCGCAATGACAAAAGAGAAAATTTCGGAGTTCCAAGGCCGCCTCACGAGCACGACTAGTAATCAATTAGATTATTACCACTGTTATTTTAGTATGTTGACAGTTATAATAATATATTACTTTAGTTATTTTAGTTTATTATTTAATTTTATAGTATTTTTATTGACACCCATCGCGCGGCGTGCTAACCCCACTCCCTGGTTCCCGGTTCACCCCCCAATTACCCGCCGGGACGTATGGGATGGATTTGAGAAGAGGGACCTCCACAAAATCGTTCGGCACGGGAAAGCGAGAGGGGCACGACTCTTCAGCCTTTTACGGCCGAAAGCTGTGCGCCGCGAACCCTTCCGAGAATGGTTGCCCGCAGATCAACGAAATTTCTCCACATCATCTCAACTGCATATTTCCCCACTCGTCCGAGCATATGCCGGAACTCCCCGACAATTCGGTGGCTCTCATGGTTACTTCCCCGCCGTACAATGTGGGAAAAGACTATGATTTGGATCTCACCCTTGAGGAATATCTAAATTTTCTCAAGCAGATCCTGTCTGAAACGCACCGAGTGCTCGTTCCGGGTGGACGCATTGCATTCAATGTCGCGAATCTGGGGCGAAAGCCTTACATCCCTCTCAATTCGCATATAGCAAATCTTGCATCTGATCTTGGCCTTCTTATGAGAGGCGAAATAATCTGGGTCAAGGGTAAAGGCGCTGGAGGCTCCTGCGCATGGGGCTCCTGGATGTCCGCAGGGAACCCGACTCTGAGAGACCTTCACGAATATGTCCTGATCTTTTCCAAGAACCGATTTGATAGGCCTTCGAAAGGCCGGTCCACGATCACTCGGGATGAATTCATGGCCGCAACAACCAGTGTTTGGAATATCCCGCCCGAATCAGCCAGAAGGGTCGGCCATCCGGCTCCTTTTCCCGTGGCCCTTGTTGAGCGGCTCATTCATCTTTACACGTTCGAGGGGGAAACGGTCCTTGACCCATTCATGGGGAGCGGCTCCACTGCCATCGCTTCAATCCAGGCAGGCCGGCACTTTGTCGGATATGAGATAGACCCCGCGTACATATCAATCTGCACAGAGCGCATTGCTCGCATCGACCGCAAGTCTCTCTCCGCGTAAACTCATCACTACAGAAGGCATCGTGGTAAAAGCTTAACCTATTTTTCGGGGCGACGCCCGACAAGACTGCTGTTGGCCCCACCTTAATTGCACATCCTTTTGCACCTTCTCTGTTGACGAACCCAAACAACTAAATTAATCTAAAACGATTCGAAGCGACCGAAAGGTTAGAGAGGTCCATGAGAGCATCGTATGAAATCATATGGCACGGTCGAGGCGGGCAAGGAGCGGTGACCGCGGCCAAAATATTCACTGAAGCCGCATATTACCAGGGATTTAAAGGGGTAAGCGCAAAGCCGACCTATTTTTCAGAGCGTCGCGGGGCGCCGGTAAGTGTGCACACTCGGATCTCACCCGGACTGATCCGCACCTATTCAAACGTGTTAGACCCCGACATCGCAGTGGTACTGGACGACAATCTGCTGGAAATGGTCAACGTAACCGCAAACCTGAAAGAGGGCGGCCTTCTGGTGATCAACACGGCCCGCACGCCGGACGAGCTTGGGCTCCGTGGCCCGTTTTCCATTGCCGCGGCTGATGCGTTTCGTTCCTCCCAGGAAGCGGGACTCATCGTCGAAGGGAACGTGCTCATTTCCACGTCCATTCTAGGTCCTTTTGCCGCGGGATCGGATCTGGTCAGCCTTGACAACATCAAGCAGGCGATAAGCCGAAAATTTAAAGGCGCCGCGCTGAAGAGAAATCTGGAAGCGCTCGAACTGGCTTATCAGAATACACACGTGTTTCGGCACGAGATGCCGGCTGTTTCCGCGCGTTAAGAGCCTGGCTGTCATTCTTTCCCGGAGTCGAGAGGTATTATGGCTGATAAAATTAAGGAAACCATCGTCGCAGCTTCCACCCCCGCGGCCGGAGAGGCTGGGAAAACCGGGGACTGGCGGTCTCAGACGCCGGTAATTGACCATGAGAAGTGCTCAAAGAAGGATACCTGCCTCCTCTGCTGGCTATACTGCCCTGACGGAGTAATTTCCTCAGATTTTCCTCTCGAGATAGACCTGGAATTCTGCAAGGGATGCGGTATCTGCGCGGAAGAATGCCCACGCAAAGCAATCGAAATGGTGGAAGGCCGAACACCTGAGTAAGAATCGGGCAGAAGCGGTTGAGAACTTGTAGCTTGCGGAACCTGCTTCTTGCGAGGAACGGGGATTCCGGCCTCGCACTGATTGGACCGTTCCTCTTCCAGAGGTAGTGAAACTTCGTGTGAAAGCTCGCTTTCAGAGGCAAATACCAATGAAAGGTGTCAGAATCATAACCGCCAACTCCGCCGCGGCTCTTGCAGCCTCTCTTTGCAAGGTTCAGGTGATCGCGGCTTACCCAATAACACCTCAAACCCCCGTGACGGAGGAGCTGGCGGCCATGGTAGAACGCGGCGATCTCAAGGCCGAGTATCTGACCGTGGAAAGTGAACATTCGGCAATGGCCTCGGTGGTGGCCGCGTCACAGGTGGGCGCCAGAGTATTCACCGCTACCAGCGCCAATGGTCTCCTGTATATGCATGAGATGCTGCACTGGGCTGCCGGAAGCCGCGTGCCTGTTGTGATGGCATGCGTGAACCGAGGCGTGGGAGCCCCCTGGACCATCCTTAACGACCAGCAGGACTCCATAGCTCAGAGGGACACGGGCTGGATTCAGCTTTACTGCCGAAACAGCCAGGAAGTGTTGGATACCATTATCCAGGCGTTCAGGATCGCGGAACAGTCGCTCATCCCGATCATGGTCTGCTATGACGGATTCGTGCTCTCGCACGCCAGCACTCCTGTAGATGTCCCGGGTCCTTCTGAGGTCGATAGATTTCTCCCGCCATATCAGCCTGATACCGGGCTCACCGAAGGGAACTACATGAACCTGAACCCCCTGATCCTCAGCGAGCCTCGTCTGGACCCGCAGGGTGATCTGCGACCCGGATACATGGACCTCCGGTATCGTCTGCAAGAAGACCTCCTTGCATCCCTCAAGGTCATAACCGACGCGGACCGGGAATTTGAGTCGGTTTTCGGCCGCGGATGGGGTGGGCTCGTATGGGAATACCGCATGGAGGATGCTCAGCACGCCCTGGTCAGCATGGGATCTCTGGCTTCGGAGTGCACTATGGCGGCAGACTCAATGAGGGAGCAGGGTCTTCTTACGGGGGTGGTGGGGGTGCGCGCGGTCCCGGCCCTTCCCGGCTGAAGCTCTAGCTCAGAGCACTGGCCCGAGTTGAAACGGTCGCGGTCTTCGAGAAGGACGTCAGTTACGGATATAGCGGCGCACTTGCCACGGATTTGAAAGCCGCGCTGTTTGACAACGATCTGCGGCCCAAATTCTCATCATTTGTGGCGGGGCTTGGAGGACGCGACGTGCGGCCGGAGCAGCTCGCGCAAGCCGCAGCGGATGCTGCCGCCGGAGATACCGCATATGGATGGATCGGTGTGCAGGATTGACCGAAAACAACACAACAGGCAGGATTCACCGCAGAGTCCGCCGAGAACGCAGAGACGAAAAATGGCTTACACAACACCACATAAGCTACGCGGGGAACGCTGGTTGGCGGTATGGTCTACACTGCCACAGATTCGAAGGCCCTATGCCTCACCTGGAAGAAATGTAGTGAAAACAGAATCCTCTGTGATCTCAGCGATCTCCGCGGTGAACGACTACGTCTTAATATACAAAGACAGGAAGTAGATATCCATCATGGCCACAAAAGCAGTCAGAGAGCTACCTAGGGAAGAATACATACTACCTGGATCGAGATCGTGCGCGGCATGCGGCTTGATGCTGACGTATCGCCACTCGTTAAAGGCGTTGGCCCCTGGCAAAACCATAGTCGCGGTCCCTGCAAGCTGCATGACGGTGCTTCACGGGGTCTATCCGGTCACGCCCGTAAAGGTTGTCTGCATCAATAACCCGTTTGCAGCCACCGGAGCCTCGGTTTCCGGCATCGTGGCCGGCCTCAAGGCTACCGGCAAGGAAGGCTACACTGTCGTGGCCTTCGCGGGCGACGGCGGCACCTACGACATCGGTATTCAGTCCTTGTCGGGCGCCTTGGAGAGAGGGACAGACTTCATATACGTTTGCTACGACAACGAAGGGTACATGAATACCGGCACCCAGCGTTCCAGCGCAAGCCCCGCGGGGGCCATCACCACCACAACACCGGTGCTGGCAAAGCTTCAACACAAGAAGGACATGATCGGCATTGTGGAAGCGCATCGCATACCTTACGTTGCAACGGCATCGCCTGCTTTCCCACTGGACCTTTTCGATAAAGTCCGTGCGGCCAAAGGTATAAAGGGTTCGCGCTATATCGAAGTACATGCCCCCTGCCCTCCCGGGTGGGGCTTCCCGAACAAGGACCTCGTCAAGATGGGGAAGCTGGCCGTAGAAACGGGGATTCACGTACTCTACGAGATCCGTGACGGAAAATTCCAGCTCACCTCGCGCTCTCTTGCCCTGGCGAAGAAGGGCCGCAAGAAGACAGTTGCAGACTACGTGAAAGGTCAGACCCGATTCAAGACAATCACTGAAGATCAGGTCCTGGGGCTCCAGGAATTTGCCGACCGCCGCTGGGAAGAGTTCGTCGAGCGCCACGCGAGGGATAACGGCTGACATGGGTGCCGCCAGCGGGAGTCCAAATCTGATATGCGAAGCCGACAGTTTGCTTGGGCAGCCTATCAGCCGGACTCCTTGTGCAGCACGTCCTTAACCGGCGGGTAGATTGTGAAAGCTCCAGCCCTTTCTTTAAAAAGCGTTACAACATACCTGGGCGGTCAATCAAAGACCTTCCTCATCACCTTGAGCCTTCTCATGGTACTGGTGCTCGGGGTCATTGATTATCAGACCGGGGAAGAGCTCTCCGTAGCCGTCTTCTATTTGGTTCCCGTTGCTCTCGTAACATGGTACGTGGGGCGGTGGGCCGGAGTTTTCATATCTTGTCTCAGCGGCATGACTGGATCAATTGCAGACTGGACTGCGCAGCACGTCTATTCGCACCTTTTAGTCTTGTACTGGAATGCAATTGTTACTCTGGCCTTCTTTCTCGCCTTTACACTCGCTCTTTCGGCCGTGAAAAAGGCATTGGAGGCAGCAAAGAGGTCTGCCAGGACCGAACCATTGACCGGCATCTCAAACTCAAGGGCCTTTAGCGAGGTGGTCAGCCGTGAAATAGACAGGGCCCGGCGTTATAGCCATTCCTTGAGCTTTGCATACGTTGACCTGGATGATTTCAAGGCCGTTAACGACCGTTTCGGGCACTCGGTCGGCGACCTACTCTTACAAGCCGTAGCACACAGCATAAAGAAGGACATCCGGGAGACAGACACTGTCGCGCGACTTGGCGGAGACGAATTTGCGATTCTACTCCCCGAGACCGGCCCGAAAGCAGCCCGCCTCTTCGTTGAGCGGATTCGGGACAGGCTGTCGCATGATGTGCAGGAGCATGGATGGCCTGTAACCTTCAGCATCGGAGTGGTCACATTCATGAGACCGCCCATTGACGTCAATGAAGCCATCAGAATTGCTGACACCTTGATGTATTCGGCAAAAAACTCGGGAAAGAATACGATCAAGTTCGAAGTCTTGGGCAAGGAAATACGACAGCAAAGTCGGGTAGGCAACGTCCGTTAAACAGAGGAGCTATCAAGAGAATCCCTTTTTTGGTGCCCATGCATTGTAGGGCGGGCCGGAAGCCGACCACTCGGTTAGGGTTGAAAAATCAAGGCTGGTCGTTCATAAGCAATAGTAGGACCGGCATCTTGCCGGTCATTCGTCACCCCGGACTCCGATCCGGGGGCCGGGAAATGGCGGGCAGGGACGCCCCCCGCTACCAAATCGTGGGCACCGGCGTCCCTGCCGGTGCTGGATTCCCGCGTACGCGGGAATGACGATGGGCGGGACTCCCGTCCCACGGAAGATTGCTTCGGGCTTGCACCCTTCCTCGCCACCGAAAACCTAATTCTTACCCAAAAGCCTCATTTTGCCTCGTCAAACTTGATAAGAGCACCGCAGTCGAATCTCAGTCGCTTTCGGGTGGTCGGTGGAGATCGTCACAGCGCCATTCACTACATTACCTTTGTCCGGCTTTTTCAGCTCCATTTCAATCTGGAACCGGGTTTCCGAATTGGGCTGGACCACGACCTTTTCCGGCTGCAGGACCGCCTTGGATATTGCACCCTCGACCGCGGACACGACGAGAGTCACCGGCTGTGGTGTATTGTTCCGGGCTGTCATTGGAAAGGTCACGCGCTCCTGAAAATGCGACAGTTTGGCAATCAGGTTCGTCGGCTCAATGACAATCGGGTGAATTACGGTCGCGAACATCAGAAACTTGGTGACGGAATTCTTCCGGTCGTTGGTGTGTATGAGCACAGATTGAGTCTTTCTTCCAGGACTCAAGCCCACAGAATCGTATGAGACTGTGATTTCGATCTCTTGGCCGGGTGGAACTTCCTTGGCGTGGCTGCCCGCTACTGCACAACCGCACGTGGTCCTTACTTCATCAATGACCAGTGCAGCGTCCCCCTTATTGATCACCCGTAACTGCGTATGAACCACATCCCCGACCTGAACTTCCCCGAAATCATGCTCGCTTCTGTCCAGGGCTATTTCCGGCCCTGTCGCTCCTACCAGAATTACCGGGCATAGGCACAAGAGTAATATTATGCCTGTCTCTTTGTATCGCATGTCGCGCATCCTCCGTCCCGGTCTCGCTGTATTAGGTGAATCGGGATTGGCTATGGCCTTGATAGCGATCATTTATTGCACATAGCGGCTCCTACTTGCAACTCAAAAGCAGCATATACTTGCGGTATCATCGGTCACATTAATTTGACACATCGGCTTTTTTGATATAAGCTTCCGTGACAACACCGGTTGCCCAGAGGCCGACGCGTTGCCGGCCCAGCAGCGATTGGATCCCGGGCGGGCGGCCCTGCGGGACGCGGGGTTCCGGACACATGGCTAAAGTGAAAATTCCGGAAGCCTTTGCACATTGCATCTCGCCCGCCTTTGGATCCCTGAATTACGCCGGGAGCCGGTGAAATCGTCAGCCCACGGGGAGGTTTTCACCCCAAATCGCAAGCACAGATTAGAGGAGGTATCGATTCGTGTCCAGAAAGTTCATCGCATTGGTTTTGACGGCAGGTTTTGCCGTCTCGCTATTGGCAGGGAGCGCTTATGCTCAAAAAGCAGACTATCCGGAAAAAGTTAAGGAAATTATCGCAATCAACTTTGCCAGGGAGATGATGGACGGAGGCTATAAGGCCATTAACGCTGATGAACTGAAAAAGTGGACGGATGCCAAGAAGGACATGCTAATCGTGGACACCATGCCTTTCGAAGCAAGTTACAAGAAACAGCACATTCCAGGCGCCGTTCAAATAGAATTCCCCATCCCGGAAATGAAAGCGATGGATGAAAGCAAGAAGGCCGAGTTCGTCAAGGTGCTGGGGCCGAATAAAGACCGCGCTGATCGTGTTCTACTGCGGATTCACCGAGTGTACTCGGAGTCATAACGCTGCGATGTGGGCCCTGAAACTGGGCTATACGAACGTGTACCGATTTCCAGGCGGCATAGAAGGTTGGTCCCAAGCAGGCTATCCAGTGGAAGCTTCTAAATAGAGGCTTGCATGTCTGGCGACACATCAAATCCGCGAACAGAACAGTTGGCATTGCTGATCGCTAAGCGTGCCGAGAATCTGTACCTGACAGGCCAGTTGCTGTGCTCTGAGGCAGTCCTTGCCGT
Organism: uncultured delta proteobacterium; assembly: GCA_963809365.1. GTDB lineage: Bacteria > Desulfobacterota > Desulfomonilia > Desulfomonilales > Desulfomonilaceae > CAWBBA01. The sequence continues at coordinate 50,000 of CAWEJR010000022.1, forward strand.
GATGAACAGAGGGCTCCACGGTGGACTGCCTGAAGGAATGGACATCCGCCTGGCATCTGCTCTCCCCATTGGCCTTGGGAACAGTGGATGCACCTGCGGAGCACTCAGCGGAGCAGCTCTGGCTTTGGGTTTGTTTCTGGGGCGAGACCGTCCTGGAGCCTTCAACGGGAAGCAGGCCATGCCCGCGGCGAATCTCCTCCACAACCGATTCAAGGGCCTTTTCGGCTCCACTTGTTGCCGAGTGCTGACGCAGAAGCTCAAGCACAATCAGAAAGAACACTTCAAACAGTGCGGCCGAATCACCGGGCATACGGCCGAGCTTGCCGCGCTCCTCGTACTGGAGAAGAGGCCGGAACTGGCTGACAATGCTGACCTCGGCTACCTGGAAGCAATGGATTCCTGGCTCGGGTCCAAACTCAGGCAACTGGTTAACATTGCCGGGAGCTAGGAAACTGGAGCAAGAAAAAGGAGTCGTTCACCGCGGAGATCGCAGAGAACCGCGGAGGATTCTGTGTTCTCTGCATTTCAGCCGCAGAAGTTGTATACGAGCCGATCGTATGAGATGGTCAGTGCCTAATTTAGGGGGAGGTATGGGACTGGAACAAGAATAAGGAATAAGCACGATGGACGAAGGAATTCTAGCGACCCTGATTTTAGATAAAGACATGGTAGTAACCGACAAACCCTGCACCGGCGCGACGTTGATAGCGCAATTCCCCGAAGGCTATTTTGCTCTCACCATTACCGACGGCGGTAAGTGTGCGTTAGGCTTTGAAGGGGGACATCCGGTTTCCATCAGTATGCGCGACCTGCTCGATTTGGTTAAGGTGAAGGCCGACCACATTCTGCAATGAGACATCCAAGCGCTGAGCCTGGACCTGCGTCACAGGTCAAGAGGATTGCTGCAATCATTCTCGCAGCCGGCTATTCCAGCCGCATGGGAGACCCTGAAACCGATGCTCAAGCTCGGGGAGCGAGACCATTCTGGAGCGAGCAATAAGACTGTTTCAGTGACTTCGGCATCGAAGATGTAATTGTCGTCGTCGGTCACAGAGCCAAGGAGATCATTCCAATCGTTCATGATTGCAGAGCCCGCGAAGTTATGAACGCACAGTTTGAACAAGGCATGTTCTGCTCGGTCCAAGCGGGTGTCAACGCACTGAGACCGGGGTCGGAAGCCTTCTTCGTTTTACCGGTAGATATCCCCTTGGTTCGTACACAGACAATTCGGGACCTCCTTAAGGCTTACCGGGGCGGCGGCAGCAAGATTGTCTTCCCAGTGTTTCGGGGAAGAAGGGGCCACCCACCTCTGGTAAGTGCAGGCTACCGAAACGAGATTCTCTCATATTCTGGAGGAGATGGACTTCGGGGCTTTTTCCGCAAGCATGATCGAGATTCTAAGCGAGCAGAAGTAGCCGATGAGATGATTCTTTTCGATCTGGATACTCCGGCTGATTACGAAGCGCTCGTTGCCCGATTCCGGTGACTCTATTTTGAAGCGCCGAAAGAGTTAATTGACCTCAGGCAAAGCCGATACGTTAACTGATTGATTAATCAGTTCCGTGACCCATGCAATGCGGCTCCCAGCGCGCCCACCATGTCCGGGTCTTCGGGGACCAAGAGACTGAATCCTATTTCGGTTTCGATCAGTTGCACCACGCATTGGTTGCGTGCCACGCCCCCTGAAAAGACCAGAGCACCGTTGGTTGACACCCTTCTTAGCATTGACAGCGACCGTTTCACCACGGAAACGTGGAGCGCCAGAGCAATGTCCTCAGGCTTGTGCCCGCGAGCCATCAGAGAAGTGGCCTCTGTTTCCGCGAATACTGTGCACATGCTGTTGATGACCAGGCCCGGCTCGCCTTGCAAAGCAAAATCGCCGAATTCTTCAATCGGAAGCTGAAAACTCGTTGCCATGAATTCCAGGAACTTGCCGGTTCCCGCCGCGCACCTGTCGTTCATCTCGAATTTACGGACTCGCCCTCTATCATCCAACGCTATGGCCTTGGTATCCTGACCGCCGATGTCCAGAACGGAGGTGCAGGCGGGGAACAAACTTCTGGCCCCCAGAGCGTGAGCCTGAATTTCAGTTATTGTCTCTGCTTGGAAATTATCTTGGGCGAGCTTCCTGCCGTAACCGGTAGCTATCAACCTGTCCCCCGGAGCCTTGGCGAGCACACGCCTGCTCTGCTCCAGGGGATTGAACGTGGTTTCGACCTTGCGTGAGGCAATAATACGATCGTGCTGAACATCCAGGGCGATCAGCTTAATTGTTCTTGAGCCTATGTCTATTCCGGTGACTACCAATCTTGATCCTTTGACCAAGCTGCGCATTCGGGGTGAGAAATGCAATTAGAGGAACCCCGGCCCTGGCCAGGATTCCCCTTGGACTCTACCGCCCCCGCAATGCGATACTTGTTATTTGATACGCTCTATAAATGCTTCAACCCTTGTCTTGAGTTGCTCAACGTCCTCCATACTGTAATCGGTCTCAATCCGGAGCGTGGGGATGCGATCATCCTCAAGTTTCTTCTCAACAGGCAAGGATTCAATTTGATAAGGTTGGCAGAATTGGAGACCGTAATGAATCACGCCGTCCGCGTTGTAATCCTTGTACATCTGCTTCACATGGTCGAGCCGGTCGGAATTGGGGGTAAAGATAGCGCAGTCAACCTGAAAATAACGGTCCACAATGGCTCCCATCAATTCATCCACCGTGTTTCCGGAACCATCGGTGAGATTCCGCGTGCCCCGCTCGCCCACACAGGATTCTTCTCCCACGATGGCTGCGCCGGACGTTTCAATGATCCACGGGAGCTTCCAGTTGGGCACTGCCATGGGGCAGCCGGAGAGGAGGATACGCGGACTGCCCTTGGGAGAAACGCCCTTGCCGCTACGAATTCTCTCTTCGAGTTCGTCGCAGATTTTGTTGACGGAATCGGTGAATCTGATCGGGTCATCGTAGAAAAAGACTTGGTTGATAAGGAGCGCATCAAGCCCGGATATGGGCACAGGGTCTGCCTTTCTCAAACTAGACAGCCTGTGGATGGCTTTTCGCTTGTTATTGGCGATTTCGATCCCTTTCTTGAGCCTCGGCACATCAATTGTTGAGCCTGTAAGCCGTTCAATAGCCTCTTTGAAACGATTGAATTCAGCTCTGAGCAGCGCTTTACCTTCGACCGATTTGGTCTGGGGTAGATCCATCACGTAGAGATTGGGAACCAGATCGTTGAACACCTCGTACGCCTTCTTCTTGCCGTCGCACGTGTTCTCCCCCACGATCATGTCGGCCGACTCCAAGTAGGGACAGACCTTTCCCAGCTTGAATCCGAAAGCGGACTTGATCAAGGAACAGGTGTTTCTTGGCAGGAGTTTCTCGACCTCTTCCGTGGCAAAATCCGCGCCGGTGCACAGGCCGACGAGAGTGGCATCCGCGGCCCGAACAATCTCCTCAGGAACGAACACGCAGTACGAACCGACCACCTTGTGCCCTTCCTTTTTTCCGTCAAGGATTTCCTTGACGCGCAGACCGTGGACTTCACTCATGACGAAGTTGAAATAATCCATACCTGCAGGACGGTCCTTCTGGCTAAGAAAGACGTCCTGATACCCTTTTCCCAAGACCTGGAGAAGCGCGTCATGCGCGGCAAGATCCAGGCCAAGTTCCTTCCACATCGGTTCATACGGTGAACTCATAAAATTCTCCTCCCTCACACGGCTATTTTTGTCTCAGGCATACATCGTTGTTGCCGATGATTGACATCGGTAATTACTATCGTTATGGACTGAAGGTGTCAAGAGGAAAGTGGCTAACGAATTCGAGCCAGCACATCTTGCTCCTGGTGGAGCAACATAGGTGACATCCAGGCGCAATAAAGATGCTTCATTAATGCAAAAGATCCTTAGAGGTCTGTGCTAGAATAGGTATGGACAGTGAACGTTGTGCCGGCAATATCGCTCACTGAATCAAGAATTAACCGGTAGGGCCTATTTCCCTGTTGAAGCTCGGAGACGCACTCCAAGGAACGGAATTCAGTAAAGATGGGCTATTCCAATGACCAGCAGTCTTTGCAGGAAGGGGTGAACCTCAAACATGTGGTGCTGATGATACTCCTTCTGGGGCTTCTTCTTTTTCGGCCGCTTGTCCCAAGCGAGGTTGTCGACGCAGTATTCCTTCCGACGATGATCGTCTCTGCATGGCTTGCCGGAGGGAAGACTCGCAGCAGTCTCATTGTAACCGTAGTTTCAAGTCTCGGGGCTTTTGGCGTCCTGTTGTTCGATCTCCTGGCTCACGAGCAGTTCAGCACATTTTTCCGCCAGCCCCTCGGGTTCCCGGTCGCTGCTGCACTACTGGTCCTATTTGTCTACTGTGCGGTGGTAATACTCCGTTCTCTCCTCACTACGGAACGAGTGTTTGTCAATGAGATCATAGGAACATTCAATCTGTATCTGATAATGGGGTACATCTGGTCGTACGTGTATCTGCTACTCGAACTAACCTCGCCCGGTTCGTTTGAGTCCGCGACAACATCCGGGAACCTTGGTCTTCGCTTCATCTATTTCAGCTTTGTCACGCTCACCACGGTCGGATTCGGCGACACCGTGCCTGCAAGCCCTATGGCACAGATGCTGGTCGTCCTGGAAGCCATCATCGGCCAGTTTTACGTGGCAGTCGTGGTTGCATATTTGGTCAGCATGTTCATTATCCATGAACTGGCATCAAGGAACAAAGACGACTGAGACAAGGTGCCGTTCAACGATGGAACAGTCGCAGGCGTGGCGGGAAAAAGGTTCCCGGCAAATCGCCCTCTAACTACCTTGGTCTTCTTTCACCCATTTCCACCACTTTCAAACACTGCCGGGCCATCATTAGCTCCTCGAAGGTGCGGACTACGAGGATGCGTACACGGGAAGAATCAGCGGAGATTTCCACAACGGGATTCTCTGCGGTAGGCCGTTCCGGGCCGGTATTCTTTGCCTCATCCAGGACAAAGCCAAGGCCGGCTGTCCCTTCGAGAGACTTTGTTCTGACCGTTGGGCTGTTGAGACCGATCCCACCCGCGAAAGCCAAGACGTCGCAGCCGCCCAGGACCATGAGCATTGCGCCTATGGCACGTTTCACCTTATAGCAGAAAGCGTTCAACGCCAGGGCTAGCTCTTGGATTGCCTTTGACCGCGGCTTCCTCAATCTCCCTCATATCACGGCTTACGCCGCTTATCCCCAGGAGCCCGGACTCGCTGTAGAGCATTCTGACCATCTCGTCAGGGGTCAGCGAATCCTCTTTCATGATCACAGGTATGAGGCCGGGATCCACATCGCCGGACCGCGTGCCCATGATCAGCCCCTCAACAGAGGTCATGCCCAGAGTCGTGTCTATGGATCGGCCGCGGTCTATGGCGCAAACACTAGCGCCGTTGCCCAGATGGCAGCTAATGATTTTAAGCTCCTCTAACGGCCGTCCTACAAACTCCGCGGCTTTTCCAGACACGTAAGCATGTGAGTTTCCATGAAAGCCCGTCCGGCGGTAGCCCTTCTCAGCAAAGTACCTGTAAGGCAGACCGTAAATTGCCGCTTCGTCCGGGATCGACCAGTGGAACCACGAGTCGAACACCGCGACGTGCTCGGCATGTGGCATGCGGATTCGGCATTCTTCTATCTCTTTGATCATGGCTGGATGATGAAGCGGGATCATGGGTGTCATGCGTCTGATCTCAGCTATGACGTCCGGGTTAACGCGGACCGCTTCCCGATACTTCCCGCCGTGCCCTACACGATGAGCCACCGCGGCAAGCTCGTCCAAGGACTTTAAGGGTCCACCGGCGAGGGTCGCGAGGACTTCGTCGAGCGCCTCGCCCTGGTCTCTGATGCTCATTTCCTTGACTGTCGCTCGTGCGCCCTCTTCTCCGGAGCCGAAGGAGTGAGTGCTCCCGGAAAGCCCTATCCGGTCGATTATGCCTTCGAAGAGGACGCTTTCGTCGGCCATGTCAAAGAGCGTGTATTTCAGCGATGAACTGCCGCCGTTAATTACCAGTATTTTCACCATATTCCCCTGATTTGTATTTTAAGATCAACTCGATCCATTGTCTCTACGTTTATTATATTATAAGGGTTGAGGCCACAACTTACGGGAGAACAGCAGAATACAATGCGAGAAGATAAGAACATAAGCAATAGTATTAAAGAGCTGCAACAGGCCATAGCTGAATCCGGTTACTTTCCTCCGGAACTGTTCGGCGGTTTACCAGATTATTCTTCTGAAGCAACTCCGGGAGTTCACCAGATCCAAGGTGCTCTCAGAGATGCAAAAAACGCCGAACACGAACTGGAACAGATATCGGAATTCCTGCACGAGCGGGTGATTGCAGAAATCCTCCGACTCGACCGCCGCATCCGCGATCCAGACCATTTCTCCGAACTGCGGGGATTGTTGGAGGGCCTTCTGTCGGCTACGGACGATTTCAGGCATGAGAGGCAGTTGGCCAAAGTTTATGGGGAACTCCTCTCGGTATACGTGCTGATGCTGTATCGGTGCGGCAGCCCCGGGCGAGAAGGCCCCATAATTCAGATGATTCTCTCGAATGTGGCTCGTCGCAAGGCGCCTGAATTAGGCCAGGCGCAGCTCCAAGACTCGCTGAACCGATTGGAACGATCCATTACAGTCGCGCTGATCGCCAAGCGATACGCTGTGTACGTGCTGGCTGTCCACCGGTTCCAGGTGCTGTTTCGGAGCGAGATCGACTTCCGAACCTTCGGCACTTCTCCAGAGGGATTGGCTCTGCAGATCACCAATCTTCTGTTGAAAAACGGGATCAAGCTCTCGGAAGTGACGGATGTGGTCTGCGGAGGCGGTGATCTGGGGACCGTACCGGATGGTATCTACGTCCTGACAGAAAAAGTGAGGGATGAATCATGGAAGAGGTTGCACAACAGCTCTTTGAACCGCGGGGCCCTCGTGGCTTGGGAACTGCGTAATCTTCTGAGGCTTCAAGGGGAGCGGGATGTTGTCAACGCGTCGCTGTGCAGCCCGCTGTCGTTTTCTACTCTCAGTCCACAGGATGTGAGGACCCTGTTCAGGGCTGAATCGAGAGAACTGAGACAGAGCCTCAAAGGGTTCGTCAAGGTGACACCGTTGAAATCAGTGGCCGCTCTGCTTTCAGAGATCCATAAAATCAATCCGGAGAACTTGAACCTTCTTGTGATGGCCCTGGATGAACTTTTTGCTTCCGTGGCCAGGAAAACCGGCCCCCGTATCGTCCGTGAGATCACTGCACAGGAAGCCAATCGCATATTGATAGAGTTTGACTTCGACAAGATCGTGGAATGCCTCAAACAAGAGAACTTCGCGATTCCTCAGCACTTCCGGCTGGCCGCCCGCGAAATCGGGACAGGAGTCAAAGAGATCTGCGAGTTACTTATGATAGTCGAATCGGGGAAAATATCCCCGTCGTTGGCCCGGAGCCTAATGCATGTTGTAGATTCATACGCTCGCCAAGTAGCCATGGTTCTCGAAATGGCCTCAGCCGGAAAACCCGCTCAGCGGCCGCACTTCATCGTCATTACCAGTATGATGGCTCTCGACAGCCATTTCCAGCAGCTCTTCGGACGGATTCGTGACATGCTGGATAAGCCCTTCACCCCCGTAATGTGCCTGGATTCCCTCGAACACGAATATCTGATCGCGAATCATCTCTTTGAAATGTACGTCAATCCGGCCAGAGGCGACCGCCGCCTGCACTATACGGTGGAGGCAAAGAGTGTGCAGAAGGCCCTGCAAGTGTTGGGAGCCGCAGGAGGTGGGGTTGAGACCTTCTCCTTCTCTTCGCTGCTCGATGAGGTCACCGGTTATATCTCCGAAGGGAAGTTGCGCCCGGCCGACCTGGTTCTTGTGGGAGCCGACAACGGAGATGCGTTGGTCGCGGTTTCCAACGCTAGGGATTACGGTTTAATCGACAGAGTGGCGCTGGTCGGCAACCCTCCGGAAATACAGGATGCGGTTGAACGGGCCAAGGTCCCTTTGTCCCCGAATCTGGACCCCAAAGTTGAGATAGTCTCTATCGATCCACTGGCCCTTGATTTCGACAGCAAGAAAAAATCTATGGCAGAAACATTCAGCGCTTTCCTGAAAGAAAACCCCAGTTTTCTTGTGATGAAGGGGAGCGTGGACACCGCCGGGCTCCTCCGTGAAGCGCTTTCCATTTACAAGACCGATACCGATGCAGGCGACGGCTCTCCCCCTGCCCCGCGGAGACTGGCATCGAATACTGCGCTGTTTGTCCTCCCTGACGGCCGCTTCCTGGCTCTGTCCGACGCAGCGGTAAATCCGGGGTTCCGGAGTGCGGACGCCCTGCTACAGGTAATAGAGAATCAGTTGGATGTGGTCAGAAAAGTGGTGGACACCAGGTATACCCTCAAAGTGGCCTTGATCACCGCAGTTGAAAAAGAAACTGCTGCGATTCCCTCCACCATTCTCGCTGCTGAGGCCGAAGAAAAGGCCAAGGCGCTGGAAGATCGCTACGGTCCTCTGATCGTGGAAGGCCCGCTGTCCTTTGATCTAGCTACGGTCCCTGAAGTGGCTGAAGAGAAACACTACCAGGGCCGAATCATGGGCGACGCAAATTGCCTGGTTGCCACGGACATCAATACGGCCAACGTGCTCTACAAGATGCTGTCGAAAACCATGGGGAGCCTTGGACTGCTAGTGGACAACGGCGCCATCATCACTGCGGGTCCCGGAACAGTCCCAATAGTGCTGACGTCCCGCGGGGACACGGCCCAGACCAAGTTCAACTCCATCCTTCTCGCTCTGGCCTACTCGGCCGGAGGACAGAAGGACGAGCAGGCCGCCACAGCGAGAGACCGACAGGCGGCCGGCTAGTCCCAAGCGCCTTAGGGTGGTTCTCTGGAGGAAAGCGTCCACCAGGACCGACCCAAGGCGTCTCCACATATTGTTTCCGCCGGTAATCTGATCTTCTATGACCCGCTCGACGTCGCGGTTCTTGCTGATTTGCCTCCTTCAATCGCCTTGTCAACGAACTCAACAAAACTCGAAATGCATGCGTCAGTCACCTTTTCATTCCAAATGAGGATAAGAGGGATGCTTATTGGAAAGGTCGATTCTTTGACAAGCCCAGCGGGAGCATTTATTGCCCCGGACCCCTCCTCGAGTTGTATTTTTATCTCTTTAACTCCTTCTTCGGACATCCTCTTGTAGTAGGCGGACACGGTGGGAATGTAGCCGATGGCTTGAGACTTGCCTACTACCGCAAGAGTGGTTTTGTAAGCTTGCATCACCTGGGCCTGCGGCACGTAAGCGGCTCCTTTCAGAACCACCTGTTGGAAGAGAACCCCTGCACCTGTTTCCGGCACTGCCCTGATAGTCACTCGGATTGGCTCATCAAGTCCTCCAACATCCTTCCAGTTAGTTATTTCCCCAGCGAATATCTTTCGGAGTTGTTCCATTGACAACTCGCTTACCGGGTTCTTGGCATTAGCGACAACCGCCAGGGCCGTCTTCCCAGTCTGTTTCTCTGAAACCTGTATTCCATTGGCAGACGCCTGCTCCTTTTCTTTGCTGTTCATGGCTCTGGAGGCCCATACGACGGGGACATCGCCGTTAATGAACTCAGCAATTCCGCGGCCAGTGGTGCTGCCAAGCATTAATGGGCGGCAGTTGCTATTGGTTTTCTGGTAAGTTTCCGAGAATCCCTCGAACACATCGGCGAACAAATTTGCTCCACCGATTTTGTGGGTCTTTTTTTCCTGGGCCTCGCATACGATAGCCAACGGGAGTGCTACCAGAAAAGCCCAGATGACGATTAGGGGTAATCTTCTCATGTTATCTTTCTCTCCTTCAGTGCATGGTTTATTGGGGGGTGAGGTACGGCTCGAGAGGTCGATTCCGGTCAGCAACTTTCACCCCTCAAAAGGTTTTTTCACTAGCAATGGTGAAAAAACCGTTCCAGAAGCTAGAAGAAATTCTGCTTCGCTGTTTCCATAGGCAAATTTGGTGCCATCACCCTATAGGTCGGGAAAATAGGGAAAAAGGGATGATCTACACCGGTTTTGGGTATTTTGACATAGGTGGGTATCGCGTCGCAGGGGGTGATTCTGACAGCAGTAGCGGGCCAACTTGGCCCATGCCAAAACTGTCATTCCTAAAAGGCACTGATTTCAGCAAGTTCAAATGAGGTCGAAACGCCCCAATCCACAGGGTCATATGGGCATTATGACCCTGGGAATTTAAAATTCTTAATAGTAGCCTTGCCGCGTGCGGCGATACAGCTATAGCGATTCTCAAAAATAACTTCCGATTGTGTACTAGCGTCATTCCGGCGAACGCCGGAATCCAGGGGGAGCTGGGTCCCGGCGTTCGCCGGGACGACGGGAATGCACCATTCGGAAGGAACTTTGGAGAAATGCTATAAAATCGCGTTCAGAGCGAAAGGATTGCGAGGTCGAGTAGGTGGACAGGCCGGATACAGCTAGATTTGATGCTACTGATTTAATTGATTAACTATGACAATGCGCATGCTCCGGAGAGGATTAGGTCTGATTCTCGATGGCCGGTCTCACGGGAATTGAGAAGAAATATAGCTGTCCAGCTCTCCCGAACGAGCCGCTTCGTTTACATTCTCGCTCTTTGCAGCCTTAGCGGTCGTGGCAGACGGACATACCTGTTCAATCTTTGAAGTCTCTTCACTCATGGCTGCCACTGGGTCATGAATTACATGAGATAGGGTAACCACGACTGCGATGACAAAGATCACGGTGAGCGCCAGGGGAATCAAGTCTAATAGAATTGTAGCGAGTCTCTTCATTATTTGGTCCTCGTGCAAGTTCGCAAGATCCTGTCCTTACTTACCGAGATAAAGACATAATCCCGCGAAAAAAGTTCCGAGAAAAAATATGGAGTGCGGGGAGTGGCTGGAAGGGGTCAAAATAGTGCTGAGCCGCTCTAGTTTACGTGAGATGCCCACACCGTCACAAGTCTTGCGCTACAGTCAGACGTGAGATATTCATCTGCCTTCATCTTTCCCATTGGCTCGACACTACGGGGCTGTGTTTCAGTGAGGGGTTACAAGGCGCAGATCAATGTTGACTGGAAGCCGAGCGGTGACGTATGCTCAAAAAGAGGACAACACAGCTTTTCGTCAACATGACGACGTTTTGCCTTTGCCGGTTGTTTGGGGAGCAGATGCGGAGCCTTTTCGAGGTCCAGGGAACCATCCTCTGACCCCTCACTGGCACCAAGACCGCCGAAGTGGCAAGACCACCGCACAATTCCAGCTAATGTTAGTTGAGGGAGCCAGATGACCGATGATACGAGGACAAGAGAAGACCTCCTGAGTGAGCTTGTCATGCTACGCGGACGCGTTGCCGAACTCGAAGCCCGAGAAGCGATTCCGGACACGTCTGAGAAGAAGACAGCGGAGGAGGCGCTCAGAGAATCCGAAGAAAAATATCGAGTGGTCGTGCAGAAAGCTCACGAGGGCATTCTGGTCGCCCAGAACGGAATGCACCGGTTCGTGAATCCCGCGACGGCCAAAATTTGGGGATACAGTGAAGAGGAATTGCTCTCTAGGCCCATTGCCGAATTTATCCATCCGGATGACAGGGAATTGGTTCTGGACCGCCAGATCCGACGAGCGAAAGGAGAGAAGCTTCCGGGTCGGTACACCCACAGGATAGTAACCAAAGACGGAACAACCAAGTGGGTTGAAATAGATTCCGCTTCAATTTCATGGGAAGGCAAGCCCGCAGTGCTGGTTTTCGCGATTGACGTCACTGAACGCAAGCAGATGGAAGAGGCGATTAGAGAAAGGGACGAGCAGTATCGGGCCCTGGTGGAGGAAAGTTTTGACGGAATTATGATCACAAAGGGGACCAAAATCGTCTTTGTTAATTCGCGTCTCTGTCAGATGCTCGGTTACTCGAAGGAAGAGCTGGAAGGAATGGAGCATCGGATGCTGGCCCACCCCGATTATCAGGATCTTGTGCATCAGAGAGCCTTGGACCGGATGCGCGGGGAAAGCGTACCCCCTCACTATGAGGTGAAGTTTCAGCGGAAAGACGGTTCAGTCTTTGACGGAGAGATCCATGCGCGGGCCATCGAGATACGGGGCGCACCGGGTGTGCAAGTCTGGATTAGAGATATCACTGACCGCAAAACGGCTGAAACAGATCTGGTTCATGCCCGAGAAGCTGCGGAACGGGCCAGCCGAGCCAAAAGCGAATTCTTGGCAAATATGAGTCATGAGATTCGTACTCCCATCAACGGCATCATGGGTATGACTCAACTAGCTCTTAACACGGAGTTGACTGGGGAGCAGCGAGAATACCTGGAAGCAGTGGAATTATCGGCTGATTCCTTGCTAAGAGTGATCAATGACATTCTGGATTTTTCAAAAATAGAGGCTGGAAAACTTGATCTAATAGTGATTGACTTTAACTTGCGAGATTGCATTGCCGATACGATGACCACACTTGCCGTGCAAGCTCATACAAAAGGGCTTGAACTCGTCTATCACGTACCTTCCACAATACCCGACGCACTCATCGGCGATCCTGGACGCCTTCGCCAGATTCTTGTCAACTTGGTGGGCAATTCCATTAAGTTCACCCAGGAAGGAGAGGTAGCAGTCAAGGTTGAACTGGAATCAGAAGCTGCCAATCAGGTCAACTTGCACATTTCAGTTGCTGACACCGGGATCGGTATTCCTGCCGAAAAGCAGGACAAGATCTTTCAATCTTTCGAGCAGGCTGACAGTTCGACGACACGTAAGTACGGTGGTACAGGCTTGGGTTTGGCTATCGCATCCCAACTGGTTCGGATGATGGGCGGGCAAATCCGGGTAGAAAGCGAAGTAGACAAAGGCAGCCTGTTCCACTTCGTGGCGGGTTTTGGCCTCCAGAAGGAACCGATTCAACCCCAAGCAATTGGAGAGGGATTGGATTTAAAAGACGTCCCGGTGCTGGTTGTGGACGACAACGCCACGAACAGAAAGATTTTGGAAGAAACTCTCCTGTACTGGGGGATGAAGCCAACCGTGATGGAGAACGGACCTGCCGCTTTAGTAGCTATGGCAAAGGCATATGAGGAAGGTAGGCATTTCGATCTAATAATCACGGATTGCATGATGCCAGAGATGGACGGTTTTGAGCTGGCAGATCGAATCAGCAAAGACCCTTGTCTGACAACCTCCACCATAATCATGCTGACATCCGCCGGTGAGCGAGGGGACGCTGCCCGGTGCCTAAAACTGGGCATTTCGGCCTATTTGTTGAAACCGATCAGGCAGTCTGAGTTGCTCTTCACCATTTCCAAGGTGTTAAATGAGCCCACGTCCCCTGCGGCCCAACCATCTCTCATAACCCGGCATTCCATTCGGGAGAGCAAACGGCGTCTTCACATACTCCTCGCCGAGGACAATGCGGTCAACCAGAAGCTGGCGGCCAGAATGCTTGAAAGAATGGGTCACACGGTAATTGTCGCATCAAACGGGAAAAAGGTCCTGGAGAGTCTGGAACATGAAAAGTTCGATCTTATTCTGATGGACGTTCAGATGCCGGAGATGGACGGTTTTGAAGCGACAGAGGGCGGTCAGAGAACTTGAGAAGGCGACCGGAGAACACATCCCTATTGTGGCGATGACGGCCTATGCAATGAAAGGAGACAAGGAAAAATGCCTGGAAGCGGGTATGGACGGTTACGTCGCCAAGCCCATCAATGCTCAGGAACTTTTTGAAACCATCGAGAACCTTCTGGGAGCCCCAAATGTGGAGGCCACACCCTTCAACCATGCTGGGCAGGCCCTGGACAAGTCCCAAATACTGGATCAGGTAGGCGGGGACAAAGACCTACTCAAAGAGGTTGTCGCACTCTTTCTTGATGACTGTCCAAAGCTAATTGAACAAATGCGTGAGGCCATTCAAGAGAGTAACCCCGAAGGCTTGCAGATGGCGGCCCACACTCTCAAAGGCTCTGTCAGCAACTTCGGTGCCACACTCGCCGTCCAAGCGGCATTGGATCTTGAAACCATGGGTAAAGCCGGGGATATAGGCGGAGCGGCAGGTGCGCTGATAATTCTGGAAAAAGAGATTGATCGCGTTCGAAAAGAACTCATCTGTTTCAAGGAAGAAATTGACCAGGCCTAATACTAATCGAGTGGACCACCCACTTGCACCACGAGGAAACTAGATCGTGGATTCTGGACGAAGAGCATAGTTGACTGGAGAGCAAGCGGTGCGGTATGCTTAAAAAGTAGACAAAACAAGCTTTCTCATCACCGTAACGCCGGTTTTGGCTTTCGCGGGTCGTGTGTAATCCCAGACCGACCTTTGCGGGGCTCCGGAGGCCATCCTTCAACTGGTCACCGCCACAAAGACCCCCGAAACGTCAAGACCGCAGCATAATTCCGTATTACATATCGACAGTGGGATTCCTGGCTGTTCTAGCGGCAGTCAAAGCATCAGGAAAACTGCGACGGGCTCTATTGCTCATCTGCATTTCGCTTCTTGTCGTAGGATGCGTTGCCCGAGTTGATCTGGCGGCTCACTGGCCCAGTGATGTGGGGGTATCCTATCTTATAGGGCTTCTGTGGGTCACCTTGCTCATTCGCTTCATTTGACGAAAATTGAACGATTAACCCGTTACCACGGCGGCCAAAGAGCGACCTTTGGGTCATCGGCGAGCCGCGACTGGGAGGTGTCAGGGAACTATGAAGACTGCTCACTTATTGAAAAGACCAGTTCTGTGTTCTGTCGCATTGCTCGCATTATGCTCAGCTTCCTTCTTTCATGACTTGGTTTTCGCAGGCGAACCCAGCGAAGCGGCCCTCCTCGAGCAGGCGCAACAAAACTTTAAACCGCTGCCCGAGGATATGGGTACACCTGAATTCCCCACAACTCCAGAAAGAGTGGCCCTAGGGAGAGCACTCTTTTTTGATCCCAGGCTTTCTCTGGATGGAACGGTGAGCTGCAGCCGCTGTCATCTGCCTTCACTGTACGGCACCGATGCGCTGCCCAGGGCCATTGGCGTGGAAAACCGACTCAACCCGCGCAATGCTCCCACCATCTTCAATGCAGCTCTGCAGTTTGCAGACCACTGGTACGGGGATCGGAGTTCGGTTGAAGACCAGGCTGCCAAGTCTTTTCTGGGCCGTGCAAGTTTCGGTAACTCGGATTTTGCGAGCGTCATAGCTAAAATCAAAGCAGTCCCGTCCTACGAAAATATGTTCGCGAAGGCTTTTCCAGGGGAAAAGCATCCGACCACTCAGGAAAATACCGCAAAAGCCATCGGCGCGTACGAGCGCACTCTGGTCACTCCGTCTGCTTTCGACGCATACCTCAAAGGGGATGCAAAGGCCCTTTCTCCTGAGGCCAAGGCCGGCTTAACGGAATTCATCGGCACTGGTTGCACATCTTGCCACAACGGGGTTGGTATCGGGGGAGGGATGTTCCAGAAGTTCGGCTCAATAGATGATTATTGGAAGGCAACCAAGAGCAAAGAAGTGGACAAAGGGCGTTCCAGCGTCACCAACAACTCCGCTGACCAGTATGTGTTCAAAGTGCCGATGCTCCGCAATGTGGCTATGACACCTCCGTATTTTCACGACGGTTCTGTGGCTACTGTCCCCGAGGCAGTACGGATCATGGCAAAGGTGCAACTCGGGAAAGAGATCAATGATGCCCATATTAAGAAAATAATTGTTTTTTTGGAGAGCTTGACAGGCAGCCTGCCCGAGAACTTTGCGACTCCCCCTACGCTGCCGCCTGCTGGTTTTAGGGAGCGAGAGTGACTTGGAAAGCGGCTTTAGCACGATTGCGCCTTCAAGAAAGATAAGATTGGGAGGACTCTCTTACAACGGGGTTTTCTCCGATTCTTAGTCGTTTGAAGGCGAATTGGAGGTAGGACGGAGACTCGCAATCTACTGGCGCTTCAGCGATTCTCTGACCTGCCAGGAATCCTCGTATTCATAATGCCGGAGGTCATATACCCGGCCATCTTCCGTCTCTACTTTAAAAAAACGGTAGTCCGGTTCCCGCCATTCGATGTTGGTGCGAACCTCGTAGACCTCATGAGACCATAGAAACGCTGATCACTCCGGGGAAAAAACTTCCTTACCCATCCCGCATAGAGGGCAGACCCAATCATCTGCCAATTCTTCAAAAGGGATTCCCGGCTGAATTCCGTTTTCCAGGTCGCCTGTCGCGGGATCATACACGTATCCACAAACATCACACACGTATCTTTGCATCTCTTTCCTCCTGTTGCTCCTCGTCCATAATCCATCGGCACGGCATCAACAAACTTCCGTTCCGACAGGAACACCGGTGCAATTCGTCATGGCTTTGAACAATCGCTTTTTTATGTCTATCCTCCAAAAAGCGCAATTAAAAAGCGCGGTCCGAGGGGTCAACGGTTAACACACACCTGTTGTGAAGCGGTTCCACTGAGCGGAGCATAGATGTCGTGGTCCATCTCCCGAAGAGAGCGAGTTGACCATAGGAGGCAGAACCAAAAACCCCCGACGAAGTTGCAGACACTTTGCAGACAACTTTTTCGGGGGTCGATCTTAATGATATTGAATACTTATTGGAGCGGGAAACGGAGTTTTGAACTCATTGATATGGCTATATATATCAGTTAAAGCAACCACTTACAACGCCACTTTTGTAATTGCGCCCTTTTGCTGCCCACGCAGTTCTTTATAAAAAGGGCGTGGCGCGTGACTTGCTTCAACTCCTCGGTTCATGTAATCGTGTTGGCCGGAAGTATAACCGCCCAGCAGTGAAAGGAGATTCCAATGCCTTTGGTTCAGGTAAAGCTCATTGAGGGAGTGTTCACGGACGATCAGAAGCGCCAGATGATCCAGAAGCTCACTGACGCGATGGTCTCTATCGAAGGCGAAAACATGCGCCAGGTAACCACGGTAATTGTCGAGGAAGTCAAGAGCGGGGATTGGGGGATCGGGGGCCAACCACTGACGACCAGCGACGTCAAAGCCCTCGCCGCGGGCAAGAAGCCCGTATAGTCTGGACACCGGCATGCCGAGTCGCTTCTCGCCACTTCCGGCCCGGTCCCGCCGAATTGCTTATCACATGGATCGTCCACACTGCACCGGGAGATCCTTTCCCTATCCCAGGAGGTCAAGGCACTATACCTATAACTTATATCGGTTCTCAAAAGTTCTGTTCTTTTCGTCGGCATGTGACAAAGGGGAATGATGGTGTGGGTGCCACTGCTGGACAAGCCAGCAGTGGCACCCACAAGTAATTCGGTCATTACTTTCGAGAACTCCTATAACAAGTGGTAAATAATACGGGGGCAGGCCAAGCAATCAGAGGAGAATTAGAAATGAAATTAAAAACAGAGGCCGACGAACATCTTGATAAAGCTAGAAACAACGTACAAGAGGCGATAACAGAGCTATCAGCAATCTTAATAGATCAGTGCGGTGGATGGGATGAATATGCAGAACCATTCAGATATATAATGTTCAATGCTCGAAACAACTTAATAAAAATTAGGGATGAGCTAATTCAATAAGTAATACGGAAAACCACCACTTTGCGTTGTATTTCCGCGACGTTGCACCTTATTCCTGGTAGGCGTGCCTCACCAGCGAGCTATTCTGTCAGTGGCTCCGGTTTCGAAATCCCGGCTGCCGTTTTGAGACCCTTCACTGCGGTGCACGGTATAATGTTTGCTTATAGCGCCTCGCACCCAAGAATCTGAGAAGGGCATCCATGCCGGTGCAGCACTAGAAATTGAACACCTTTGATTCGGCTGCCAACGCAATGAGTTTCTTTGCCGTGCCAAACTGAGCGCCTTCCATCAGGTCCGCCTCGCCAACCTGGCGAGCCACTGCACACGGGGTTCAAGCATAGAACGGGATCTTCGCCATAACGAGTTTCTCTGCGTGCTCTTCCATCGCGTCTCCGGTCGGAGCGACGATATTCTCCATCATGCCCTTCCTGGCAAAGAAGACACCGTTGTCTACAAAGAAAACGTTGACTTCGTGGCCTTCTTCGAGGGCCACGCTTGCCAACTGCATACACCGGGTGGCATTTGACGGATTCTCGGGACCGGTCCCAAGGACAAACAAAAAGCTGGCCATGTGAACTCCTTTCTTCCTCCGTTGCGAATGTCATGCCTGCGGCCTGCCTGACTTCAGGACGGGAATCTGTAATGCGGGAGGCGAGGCCATTGCCAGAACTAAGAACCCCCGTCAAAGTTGCTGCCCATTTGCTGCCCGCTTTTTCGGGGGTCTGTCTTAATGATATTGAGTTAGTTAGTGGAGCGGGAAACGGGATTTGAACCCGCGACTTCAACCTTGGCAAGGTTGCACTCTACCACTGAGTTATTCCCGCAACATAGAAATATATACTATAGGTGCGGCGCGTCTGTCAACCCCATTGCCCGAGCGCATAGGATCTGATCGGACTACGCAACGGCAAAACCGGGCAGGCAGGATTCACCGCAGAGTGCGCAGAGAACGCAGAGACCACAAATGGCTTGCACACCGCCACATAGGCCACGGGGTTAAGCAATTTGGCCTGTATTGTCTTCACCGTCACAGACTCGAAAGCGCTATGCCTCGCCTGCAACAAATGCAGAGAAAACTGAATCCTCTGCGATCTCAGCGATCTCCGCGGTAAACGATCACGTCCCACGGAATTCCCGATCCTGCAATCGGCGAGCTATCTCGGATATTTTCGCGAAGGTCAGCCCAGTTCTCGCATGAATCTTGTCCAGGCTTCTAACCATTATTCGACCGGTTGGGTCCATTTCCTTGAGCAGCATAGCTTCTATTGCCGTGAGCTTGGCGGAACTGGATATGAAGTTCATATTATCTCCGTTTTAGGCAAGTGTGCTTGAGCCAGAGAAGAGCAATTTCCACGCCATGTGCCTGGTCCGTATTATCGTTGGCAATTCTCCGCGGTTTCCCCGCTAAATGTGTTGACCCACTAAGTTTTTGTTTCACGTATGCGTAATTATTACTCATGTCAGGCGAAACTGATGGAATCACCTCGGGTAACTGTGCCGCCTTTGATCACCGTAGTGAAGACGCCCTGCTCGGGCATGATGCATTCCCCTATCTTGTTATAGATCGCGCACCGAGTGTGACATTCTTTGCCAATCTGCGTGACTTCCAGCAGAGCCTCTTCCCCTACTCTTATTCGGTCCCCCACTTTGACGGAGGCAAGATCGAAGCCGCTGGTGGTAAGGTTCTCCGCAAAGCTCCCCGGCTTGACGTCAAGACCCTTGGCTTTCATGGTATCTATCTGCTCAATGGCAAGAAGGGAAACTTGCCGGTGCCAGTCTCCGCCGTGCGCGTCGTCTTTCAGACCGAACCCCACTTCCAAGGTCCCGGAACCCACGTCAGCCTTGGGGGTCCCCTTCTTCTTGCTCGTGCAAACCGCTATGATCGTCCCAACAGACATTCAAGACCTCGATTTTTCGTAGGAGAGTAGCCGGGGAGGCCCTTTTTGCAAAAAGGGCCTCCCCGGACCCCTCCCCCAAAAACTCTTATGACCTGTGGCCAGCGTACCGTTTGCCGACTCAGCGAACCACCTTCCTCGGGACATAGAGTGGGTTCTTAAAACCTCGAATCGTAGCTTCCGGCAGCAACTGTCTGGCATTTTCAGGCCGAGGCGCCGAAGGGGGACAGGCCTGAAAATGCTAGAAGTTTTTGAAGGGGGTGGCGGGGGAAACTTTTTTCAAAAAGTTGCCCTCGCCAAGCCTTCAACTGCTCTTCAAGCTTTTCGGCACGCCCTAGTCTTCTTCTTCCGCCTTTTTGCCCGAGGCTTCCACGATCTTATCCATGATATGAGCCGGGCACTCTTCGTAGTGTGAGAATTCCATGGAGAATAAGCCGCGGCCTGAGGTCATGGAGGTCAAGTCGGAAGCGTACTTGAGGACTTCGGACATGGGAACTTGGGCCTTAATCACTTGGCTGCCGCCTTTGGCGTCCATACCGCTGATTCGACCCCGGCGGGAGTTCAGGTCTCCCATGACGTCACCCATACAGTCGTCAGGCACAATGATCTCCATGTTCATGATGGGCTCGAGCAGGATCGGGTTTGATTGAAGAACCCCCTTCTTGAAACCCTTGGACGCGGCTATCTTGAATGCCTGTTCTGACGAATCCACATCGTGGTATTTTCCGTCAAAGACCGTCACTCTGACGTCAATGACAGGATGACCTGCCAACGCTCCCCCTTGCATGGCCTCGATCACCCCTTTTTCCACTGCCGGGATGTACTGACGCGGAATGGCCCCGCCAACTATTTTGTCCACGAATTCAAAGCCCTGGCCACGGCTGAGCGGTTCAAGCTCCAGCCAGGCTACAGCGAACTGACCGCGGCCACCGGTCTGTTTCTTGAGTTTGCCTTCGACCTTGGCCTTGCCCTTGATCGTTTCTTTATACGGAACCTTTGGGGTCTTGAGGTTCACATCCACGCCGAATTTTCTCTTCAGTTTTTCTACAACTACCTCGATATGGACCTGTCCCATTCCGGAAATCAGAAACTCGTTGGTCTGCGCGTCCCTGCTGATGGTTAGGGTGGGATCTTCCTCCGCGAGCTTGGCCAGACTTTGGGTGATCTTTTCTTCATCGCCTTTGGCCTTGGGCTCTGCGGCAAAGGATATCACCGCTTGCGGAAGGCTCGCCGGCGGGATCTTTATCGGAGCTTTCTCATCGGACAGCGTGTCACCGGTAAGAGTCTCTTTCAGTTTGGCCACTGCCACAATGTCCCCGGCTTGGGCGGATTCCAGCGGCTTCTGGTGCTTCCCCTGCATAGTCAGAAGCTGGCCGAACCGCTCTTTGACTCCGCGGCTCGCGTTCAGGAAGTTCGAATCCGGAGAGAGTTTTCCGGAGAAAATGCGAAACAGGGAAAGTCGGCCTGCATAGGGATCTGCGAGAGTCTTAAATACGTATCCGCAGAAAGGCTCGTCCGGGGACGGAACCCTGGACAGTTCATCACCCGCGGGAGTGATCCCCGTAATTGCCGGCAATTCCGCAGGAGAAGGGCAAGCGTCGGCTATGATGTCGAGAATCGGTTGGATACCCCTGTTCAGGATTCCGGAACATACCAGAACCGGCACGAAATTCTTGCCGAGGATCCCTTGCTTGAGAGCGGCGGCTAGCTCTTCGGCCCCAAGCTCTTCCCCTTCGAGATAGCGTTCCATGAGCGCGTCATCAACCTCGGTGAGGTCTTCGATGAGGACCTCGCGCCTTGATTCAGCTTCACCCTTCACGTCATCGGGGATATCGCCTCTGGACAGGCTCTTTCCATCGCCGTCGAAGGTGACGGCTTTCATGGACATCAGGTCAACCACTCCCTTGAACCCACTTTCCTTGCCGATAGGGACCTGCAACACCAGTGGCTTCACTTTAAGCGTCTCTTTGACGCGGTTGACTACATTTTCAAAGTTGGCTCGCTCGCGATCCATCTTGGTTATGACGACCAGTCTTGGACCGCCCGCGGCCTCGATCCCGGCCCAAACCTTTTCCGTCAGCGGTTTGACTGCATCCACGGCATCGACGGCCAGAATGGCTATATCGGCCGCCTGGAGAGCCGCTGTGACCTCAGCGCCAAAATTTGGGTCGCCGGGCGTGTCCAATATGTTGATCTTCTTTTTCTTCCACTCAACAGTGAAAAGTGAGGTGCTTATGGTGATTCCCCGCTTCACCTCTTCCGGCTCGAAATCGAAGTTTGAAGACCCGTCGGTGACTTTACCCAGACGGTCAACTGCTCCGGCATCAAAGAGCATGGCTTCACACAGGGTCGTTTTCCCAGAACCGGCGTGGGAGACGACCGCCACATTACGCACGTCCTCAGTTTTGTACTGCTTCATTGGTACCCCTTGGGAATCGGAACACCGGAAGGCTCCCGATGCCCGAAATTGTGCTCATAAATTATCTAATAAATCACAATTCCTCCCCGTGAGTCAAGCTCCGAGTGCAGAGCGGCGGGGTATCTCGCGTTTTTATTCCGGCGGCTTTGAAGTTCCGGGATTGGGACAGTCTGAGGCCGGCGTCCCAATATCGCGATGCTCGCTGACAATGCTGGTACCACAAGCGGGCGATATCAAAAGGCCATTGTTACTTCAGGTATTTAATAATAAATTATTGACAGTATAGTGACATTATTGATACAATACCTATGAAGACTTTTTAGACTATTAATTCAGGATATCAATCGGAGGCTCGGCGGATGAGGATAAGTAAAGTACTTCTAATCTGCGTTTTTACTATTATTTCTGCCATTGCTCTTCAGACCTCATCTAACGCGGAGCAGAGATTCGGACCCTGGCTCTATTACGCACCATACTATTTCCCGCCTGATGGCTGCTGCCTTGGGTACTGTTTTGGTCCCGACGATTTCCGGCCCAGGTACGAGTCACCCAACCCCCCTATTCCCAGCCACGATGTGGGCGCATGCCTACCTGGTCCGCAGCCGGCTCCATATCCTCAGAAGGTCTCTTCACGACAGCAAATAAGCCGACCCGCGCCTGCGATGGCCCCAGTTCCCCGCGCTTCGCGCTCTGACCGAACCGGAGTTCCGGCTGGTATCTCTTCCCCTCCTCCGGATAGGAATCAGTTGTCCTCCAGCGGCGGCAGCTTGCAGCAACCGCGGGCGATTACTCATCCGGGGCCTCAGACAAGCGACGCCGGACCCCGCACTGTTACGCGTCCGTTGAAGTGGGGTCAGGATCGAGCACGGTAGTCAATTCGTGAGCGTTCACGGCTGAGATCGCTGAGATCGCAGAGAAGAACATTTTCTCTGTATCCTCACCAACACGAGGCGTGGCCGATTCGAATCTGTCACCTCGCAAATCTTCATTGGCCGGACAGGCGATCCCAATCGTCTACTTGGTCTTGATTAAGCAATATTTCTCTCTGCGTTCTCGGCGCACTCTGCGGTGAATCCTTCTTTCCTGGTGACCGGTCCCGTCGATTCCAACCGCACAAGTCCACAATCCGTTAGA
The DNA here is from genome assembly GCA_963809365.1 of uncultured delta proteobacterium. Lineage (GTDB taxonomy): Bacteria > Desulfobacterota > Desulfomonilia > Desulfomonilales > Desulfomonilaceae > CAWBBA01. Next base: position 72,997 of record CAWEJR010000022.1, read on the forward strand.
GACGACCGAAGACAGGCTTGCGCTTTTCCAAGAATGCGGTCATGCCCTCTTTCCCTGCGGGATGGGCAGCACAGGACCGAAGCGCGGCCCTCTCCAACTCGAGGTGCGTCTCGAAAGAGTTGCTGAAGGAATCGGTGAAAAGTTGTTTTGAGGTCGCAAAGGATTGCAGGGAGCCTTCGGCCAACTTCTCGGCCATCTTCATGGCCTCTTCCCGAGCTTGACCGTCCTCCACGACTCTGGTCACCAGACCCCATTTCAGGGCCTGTTCTGCTGAGATGGGCCTGTCGAAAGCCGTTATTTCCAAAGCGCGTGCCATCCCCACAAGTCTGGGGAGCATGAATGTGCCTCCGCCATCAATGGATAGACCGTTAGAGGTGTACGCCTGTCTCATGACTGCGGACTTGGCCATGATACGAAAATCGCACGCGAGCGCCAACGAGAACCCTCCCCCGGCCGCGATCCCGTTGATAGCTGCAATAACAGGTTTTCGCATACGCCGAATTTCCAAAATAGCCTGATGGTACCGTGCGGCAAGATTGTGAAAAGCGGAGGCATACCCATTGGGCCAGCTTGCAACCCATTTCAGATCGCCTCCGGCGCAAAAGGCCGTCCCCTCTCCGGAAATCACGACGCCGCGCACGGTGTCGTCTCCCGACAGATTGATAAGATGCTCCGAAAAGACGGTGATTGCGTCCAGATCAAAGGCATTGAACGCCGTTGGTCGGTCAAACAGCACTAGAGCTATCTCACCGCATATACTGGCCTTTATAGGCTCCATCATTGCAAAACCTCCTAAATCGACAGCGGGTGTTTGTGACTCTCCAGAGGATACCACACTGCCATACCATGAGAAGTGTCCTGAATAAATGTTTGTGCAGCGCTTATGTGCTTGGTGGCGGGAGGCTGAGCTACGCTAACGTTCTCACACTCGGTCTGCATATGTGCATCTGAACTAGAGTTCCAGTGTGGATGTGGCTCGCCTCCCTGGAGAAGATCGCTTCTTGGTTTTTCTTCGCATGTCGTGAATAAGACAATCTGCTCAGAAGCGAACTGTTTAACTATTAGATGCAATGGTCAGAGGCAAGGATTCACAAATGGAAAAGAAATAGGGCCTGGTCTCCAAATCGGCAGCGAACGTTGACAAACGCCAACGAGGCGGTTACATGGGTGAGGATTGCCGCAAGGTGTTTCATGTTTTGGAGTTTCGTTGATTATCGGAAGAATTTCGGATCCTGACTAGAATTGAACTCGTGAACCAAGTAGCACAGCAATCAAATCTCATCTGACAGTCGAGCCCAATAAGGAGCCAACCATGTCTCTCACGGAAGAACTCGCTGCACGTCGCGAAGCGTCCCGCAAGCACATTACACCAGACAAGCTCTCCGTCATGGATCGTGCCACTAGCGATCTTGAGCAGTCCGGAATCACCGCGTCATGTCTGAAAGAAGGGGGCACTGCGCCGGACTTCGTTCTGCCGAACGCGGCCGGGCAATGGGTTTCCTTGATGAAAATCTTAAAAGACGGACCCGTGGTGTTGTCCTTTTATCGGGGAGGCTGGTGACCCTATTGCAATCTTGAGCTGCGGTCTTTGCAGCTTGCACTGGATCGTATTAAGGAACTCGGTGCGTCGCTCGTGGCGATCTCTCCGGAAATGCCGGACAATTCGTTATCCACCACAGAAAAAAACAGTCTGACCTTCGAGGTTCTGAGCGATTCGGGGAATCGGGTGGCGCGGGAGTTCGGTATAGTCTTTCAGCTTCCGATAGAGTTACGTCCCATCTACGCCGGGTTTGGAATCGACCTTACAAAGGCCAACGATGACGATACCTTTGAATTGCCTATCCCCGCTACCTATGTCATAGGGACGGATCGAAAGATTCGAAAAGCGTTTGTAAATGCCGATTATACGAAGCGGCTCGATCCTGAAGAGATTATCGCGGTGCTCAAGGACATTGCACTGGAATGAGGGGCAAAGTGCTGGGTACAAGTATGGTGCGGTCTGCTCAGTAGGACCGGCATCTTGCCGGTCATCCATTCGTCCCGCTGACCGGCAAGATGCCGGTCCTACTGGACGTTGCCGCCACAGCAAAGCACTTATGTTTCTCTGCGTTTTTGCTCTTCGGAACGAATTTCTCGGCGCAATAGTTTTCCGACTTTGGATTTTGGCAGCATATCCCGAAACTCTATGTATTGTGGGATCTTATAAGCGACTAGTCTTTTGCGGGCCCATTTGGTCAGATCATAGCCGGTGACACCTTTGACGTCTTTCTTGAGAACCACGAACGCTTTGATGCGCTGGCCCACCTTCGGATCGGGAATCCCCACCACGCAAGATTCTATGACCGCAGGATGCTCTTGAAGGACCGCTTCTATTTCGGACGCAGAAACACGGTACCCCTTATGTTTGATGGTATCCACCGTGCGGTCTACAAAATAAAGAAAGTGATTTTCATCTTCTTTCACGATGTCCGTGGACCTGTACCAGAGCCGCCCGTTAATCTCCACGAATGAAGCTTCAGTCTCTTCGGGTTTGTTGAGGTATGCCCGAACCATCCGGTCCGAGGAGACCAGCAGCTCGCCGGGATCACCGACGTTTACCGGCTCTATTCCTTCCTGCTCAACGATCATTATATGCTTGCTGGGGACTTTTGTTCCCATCGTCAAGGGCGGATTCTCACGATCCGTGGGGCACATGACGATCCCGCCGCAGGTCTCGGTGGCTCCGTATCCCTGGTAAATATCCAGCCCGAAGCGACTCTTCCAGCGTCTTGCCACTTCCAACGGTAAAACGTCGCCTCCTGAGAAGCAGTATTTCAGCGACGAGAGGTCATACTGGTCCACACGGTCGTGTTCGAGAATCATACGGTAAAACGCGGGGACGCCGATGACAGTTGTGGCCCTGAGTCTCTGTATGGAATCGAAAATCGCGTCAAGATTCACCCGTGGTTGGACGATAAGAGTGCCTCCGCCCACGACCACGGTGGCGAGGCTGCACGTCTGGCCGAGGACGTGGAATAGGGGCGCCCCGCCAACGATCACATCTTCGTCTTTCTTGAATAGCGGATCACGAACTGCAAGCTGCTCGTCTGAAGAAACAAGAAACAGCCCGTGAGTGATGGGGACTCCTTTGGGATGTTTAGTAGTTCCACCAGTGTAGAGGATTTCCGCTACGTCTTCCGCTTGGCTTCCAGGGTCCGGGGCCGGCGGATTCGACGATGAAACCATTGTCTTCATAAAGCTGATGAAGGGCGCCGTTTCAACTTTGCCAGCGGGCACCTTGTCCGCGAGCATGCCGAAGGCTCGCTTCCACCACGGGAGCATATCAGCCAGATTGGTCACGACGACCTGCTCGATAGCCGTATCTGCCATCGCCTGCTTGACGTAACCGTAATTCCTGTCGGCACAGATGACAGCTTTGGCCCCGGTATCACCGGCAATATATTTTAAGTCGAACGACGTGTAGATCGGAGTGATGGGGACCGCGACAGCGCCGAGTCTCTGGATGCCGAGCCATGAGACCACGAACTGGATGGAGTTTGGGATGTACATCACTATGCGGTCGCCTTTTTTGATACCAAGGCCCGCAAGGGCCGCGGCGAACCGTTCCGTGAGGTCCAGCAGCCTGCGATAAGAATATGACGTGCCAAGAAAGGAGACCGCGGTCTTGTCTGGATTCTTGGCTACCGTGTCTGCGAAAGCCTTGAAAATGGTGAGCTGTTCGAGAGTCGACATGAATGAGACGTCCTTGCTCCAGGTTCGTAATACCACGGGTTTAGACGCCGAAGTAGGCCGCCTTTACCTCAGGGTTGTCCATCAGTTCCATTCCACCGCCGTCCATTGTCTGCATTCCGTTTTCGATAATGTATCCGTGGTCGATCATGGGGAGTATCGGGCGAGCGAACTGTTCTGTGATCACTATGGTGAGACCGGTTTCCGAGCGTATCTTCTTGATTGCATCTACCAGAGTGTTTTGCATCACCGGGCTCAGCCCAAGCAGAGGCTCGTCCAGGAGAAGAAGCCGCGGCTTCGCAATAAGCGCCATACCGATAGTCAGCATCTGTTGTTCACCGCCGCTAAGAAATCCTGCTTTTCGCTTCTTGAGGCGTGTCAACGTGGGGAAAAGCTGGAACACGTAATCTATGGCGGCTGTCACTTCCGATCTCTTACGCAAGTATCCGGCAATTCTCAAGTTCTCAACAAGATCAGACTCCTGGAAGATGGGGTGACGCTCCCGGCAGAGTACCATCCCTCTCTTAACTCGTTCGCTGGGGTAGAGATCAGTGATGTCCTCTCCATCGAATTTCACGGTCCCGTATATTGTTATCCGTTCCCCGCCCTTGCGTTGCTCTTTAATCTGTGTGTCGATAATCAGCCCCGATATGGTGTTCATCAGGGTGGTTTTGCCTGCGCTGTTGGACCCGATCACAGCGACAATGGAGCCGGGCTCGACTTTCATGCTGAAATCGTTCAGCGCCAGGGCATTCTCATAAAAAACCATAAGGTTGGATACTTCCAGCATGGGGTTCCCTGATGATGGAGTCTGACTACTCGGTTCCCAAATAGGCCTGTTTCACTTCATCCATTTCCATTACGTCAGCCGGTTTGCCGGACGCGATGGCTCGCCCAAAATTGAGGACAACCACGCGGTTTGCGATACGAAAAAGCTCACGCAGGCGATGCTCAATCATGATGATCGTTTTGCCTTCCACCATCAACTTTTCGATGATGGGGACGATGCTGGCCAGTTCAGCTATGCTAAGCCCTGAAAACAATTCGTCCAGTATGATAAGGTCTGCCCGTAGAGCGAGACACTTGGCCAACTCCAATCGCTTCAGGTAACCGTGCGGGAGACTCCCCGCGGCTTTGTACGTCACCGATGACTCTCTCTCGAAGCCGACCTCTTCGAGCAAGTCTTTGGCAACAGAGTCGCGGTCGCCGTATCGGCCTCCCATGAGACCCTTCACTCTCGGCGAGAATAGTGGAATGATGAGGTTCTTGTACGCCGGCAATTCTGCGAAAGGCCGGACCATCTGAAAGGTGCGGGCAATCCCTAGCCGCGCTATGCGGTAGGGCATCCATCCGGTGATGTTCCGACCCTGGTATTCGATGGCCCCGGAATCCGGTTCTACAAAGCCGGTGATAAGATTCACCAGCGTGGTCTTCCCCGACCCGTTGGGGCCGATGATGCCCAAAAGCTCGCCCTTGTACAGATCGAAGTTCACAGCCACGACCGCACGTACGCCGCCGAAACTCTTACTGACGTCCCGAACGCTGAGGAGCACATCCCCACTGTGCGTCTGCGAACTTTCATTCATTGGACAAAAGCTCCTGTTGCGCTGGATTCATCCAAAGCTTCCTGCTGTCGAGCAATTCAACCGCCGTCACTTTTCCACCTCGACCCATCTCTCGAACTGATGGTACTTCCTCTGAATATAGTGGAAGATGCCTTCCGGCAGTGAAACGATGAAAACCACAAGCGCAACTGCGTATATAACGGTGCGGAGACCGCCTATTCCCCGAAGCGCCTCAGAGAGCGGCACCAGAATAAAGGCTCCCATGACGGAACCCGCAAAGGTTCCCATGCCTCCAACCACGGCGGAAGCCAAGGGGAGTATCGAGTAATCGAGAGCAAATGCGGGCATACCCACGAACATGTAGACGTGAGTCATGTACGCTCCGCAGAACGCTCCTACGCAACCTGCCACGAAGAGCGCCTGAGCCTTGAGCCAGTAGATGTTGATCCCAGCGCTCATGACGGATCTGTCGTTGTCCTTGATGGCTTTGAGTACCAGCCCGTAATCGGTTGTCAAAAGTCTTCGGAAGCCGAAAAGGGCAATTAGCACCACCGCCGCTACCAAGTACATCTCGATCCATTTGCTGGCAAACGGCTTCAACCCCGCTAATCCTTCCGTTCCGCCAAGTAGTCCTGTAGCCTCAATACACCGCTCCAGCATCAGCGGCAGAACAAGCGTGACCATCGAGAAGTAGACGCCCCTTAATCTCAGGACCGGCAGAAGGGCTACTGTGCACAGCGCCCCCCCGAGTACGGTGGCCAGCGGTATGGTCAACCAGATGGGCAAACCTGCATATCGATCCAGAGCGCCGGCTATGAAGGCTCCGACTCCGAAAAAGAGCGCCTGCCCCAGCGACACCATGCCCACGGAAACCAGGAAATCCCAGCTCATCGCCAGCAGGGCGAAAATGCAAGTGGAGATCAGCACCTTCTGCCAGTAAGGCGGCAGGATCAAGGGGAGGATGATGAGACCGATCACGGGAAGTACCGGAGGAACCGATACGTAAAGCATCTCCCTGTATGAGGTCAAGGCGAAAATATCGTCAGACCTGGCCTTGATTCCTCGATCAACTCTCTCTTGTCTTCTTTGCTTCACTACACCACCGGTTCGGTTGTCGGCTAGCGTCTGCGTCGATCCCATTGTCCCTCAGAGAGCCGCCCTTTATATGCGCTCTTCCAATTCCTTCTGTTTTCCGAACAGACCCGAAGGCTTCACCACCAGAATCACCAAGATGGCCACCAATGAGACTATCATCTTCCAATGCGGGCCTGACAGTACGTCAGTCAACATTTGAGCGTAGCCGATCAGAAACGATGCGACCACAACTCCAACCGTGCTGCCCAGGCCGCCGATAATGCAAACAGCCAAGGCATTGATTAAGACGTCGTATCCCTCATTAACCGATATGGTGCCCCTCGGCAGGATAAGGACAGCCGCCACCGCGGCCAGGCCGGATCCAAAAGCCACGCTGATGCCTGCGATCCTATCTGAATTGATTCCTAGTGAAAGAGCGGTCTTTTCGTCCTGGGCAATCCCACGAAACGCCAGTCCTGTCCTGGTGTGGTGAGTAAAGAGATAGAGGCCGATCGCCAGCGCAATGCCCACTCCCACGATCCACAGCCTCTGGTGATCAAGATAGGTGTCTCCTATCATGATGCTGCCTTCGCTGAACACGGGGAGCGTGTACTCGAAACCAGTGAATCCCAGATGACGGAATAACTCCAGGATGGCCAAACCCACGCCGAAAGTGGCTATCACTTCGGAAATTACCAGACCGCGGATCCTCAACAGGACAAACCTGTACAGAAGGGAGCCAAGGGCTGCGGTGAAGAGCACCGAAAGAATCACCGCGGGCAGAAACGGAACTGAAAGCTTGTGCATAAGAATCCAGACCGTGTATCCGGCCAGGACGTAGAATGCGCCATACGCGAAGTTGGAAACCCCGCTGATCCCGAAGGTCAAACTGAAGCCCAGCGCTATTAAAGCCAGAATTATACTGTTGACGAACCCATAA
>CAWEJR010000023.1:0-171067 GCA_963809365.1 uncultured delta proteobacterium
GCCATAGTCGCGGTTTTCGGACAGGCAATGGCAGGAATCGGCCATGCATGGCCGTTCTGCGAAGGTTCTTCACTTTGTCGCGACCACGGGACGCGCTTCCCCATAGTTCAAGGCCCCATGGCCCACGTGAGCGACAACCCCAACTTTCTTGCCGCAGTGGCCGCAGGAGGCGCTCTGCCCTTTCTCGCCATGGGGAACATGCCGGGCCCGATTGCTCGAGAGGGGATCGGTCTCGCCGGAGAAAAGACCAACGGCCGGTTCGGTGTTGGTCTTATCGGACTGGAGCTAAACAGGCACTGTTACGAGGCACATCTGGAGATAATGAGGGATAACCCGCCACCATTTGCCATCCTCGCGGCCGGGAGCATCGATCTGGCCAAATCCATAGAAGATATCGGCACTGCATGCTACTTGCACTGTCCCTCGCCGTCGATACTGTCGGAGGGGCTTAAAGCAGGGCTTCGGCGGTTTGTGTTCGAAGGATGCGAATCGGGCGGACACATAGGGACGCTGGGAAGTTTGAACCTCTGGAACGCCAATCTTAACGCGCTTGAAGCAGCCGCGGCACAGGGCATTGATCTTAGTGAGGTTAGCGTACTCTTCGCGGGAGGAATAGCCACCGGCCGGGCCGCAGCCTTCGTAGCCGGGATGGTGGGGGGCCTTGCAGAAAAAGGTCTCAATCTGGGCCTGCAGATCGGGACAGCGTATCTTGCCGCCAAAGAAGCGGTTTCCACGTGCGCTATCACGTCCACATATCAGAAACTAACCTTGCAGAGCGACCATACCGTAGTTATAGGGCGGACCGTAAACACCAGGACACGCGCTGCGGGCTCTCCTATGGCCTCGCAGCTCATCGAGAGGGAACAAGAGCGACTTCGAGCGGGCGTGCCCTTGCGCGAGCGCAAAGAACTGTACGAAAAAGATAACCTGGGGGCCCTCAGGCTCGCCTCGAAGGGGTGCGCCATTGATCCGGAGACAGCCACCTGGGATTGCCCTGTGTTCTGTGATTTGCCTCCTGAAGAGCAACTTGACCGCGGCCTGTACTTGATGGGACAGGTGGTCTCTCTTCTTGAAAGTCCTCGCAGTATTGAACAACTTCACGCGGAAATCATTGAGGAAGGAAGGCGTATCTTCGAAGCAATGCCGGTTGTCGCCTCGGCTGAAGACGATCTGAGCGAGGAGCCGCCTTACACAGAGCCCCTCGTGGAAATGGATTACGAAAAAGAGCCGATTGCGGTGGTTGGCATAGGACTCCGCTTTCCCGGTTCCGATTCGCCGGATTCCTTCTGGCAGCAGATCATCAGCGGACGCAGCGGAATAGGCCCGGTTCCCGAAGAACGCTGGGGCGGCAACTCGGATTTCTACTATGACCCCGATCCCAAAGCCCCTGACAAGAGTTACTCACGAATTGGCGGGTTCATAGGGGATTTCAAGTTTGATCCGCTCAAGCATCGCATTCCCCCTGCAGTGGCCCGGAAGATGGATCGAACCCAGCAAATGGCTGTGACCTGCGTGGCCGATGCTCTCCAGGATGCCGGTCTCTCCCCGGAAAAATTGAAGGGAAAAAGGGTAGGGGTAATCCTCGGCAACAGTATGGGCGGAGATACCACTGACAGGTACGCGGAACGAGTGGGTCTGCCCAGATCAGTATCCTGCCTCGAGGAAGCGGTGACTTCGCTGGATTTGAATGAGAGCGTCAAGAAAGATCTAGTGGCCCAGTTCCGGTCCCGTTACCTGGAAAATCTCCCAGAGATTACGGAGGATTCACTCCCCGGCGAATTGGCCAATATAATTTCAGGCCGGGTGGCCAACGTATTTAACCTGGAGGGTCCGAACTTTACCGTTGATGCGGCCTGCGCGTCTTCCATGGCCGCGGCCATGAACGCGGTTGCTGCATTGCGGGAAGGGAGCATAGATTACGCTGTGACCGGCGGTGTGGACGCGGCCATGCACCCCTCCTCCTTCATCAAGTTTTGCAAAATAGGCGCCTTGTCCCCTGACGGCAGCCGACCCTTTGACGAATCGGCCAATGGGTTCGTCATGGGTGAAGGCGCGGGAATCATGATTCTAAAACGGGTCTCCGATGCTCTTCGCGATGGTGACCGGATCTACGGGACAATAGTGGAAATCGGTTCATCTTCAGACGGGAGAGGCAAGGGGATAACCGCGCCCAATGCCGCTGGACAGGAACGAGCCGTGCGGGCGTGCCTAAGCGCATCCGGGATTGACCCCGGATCGATCGGTCTCATTGAAGCTCACGGCACTTCCACACCGGTGGGCGACACGACGGAGCTGACGGTTCTGGACCGCTTGTTCAGGGGAGCGGGAATTCCCAGAGCGTCGGTGGGTGTCGGGTCCGTGAAATCACAGATAGGCCACCTCAAAGCAGCCGCGGGCGCTGCCGGGATGATAAAGGCCATCCTCAGTCTGCACCACCGTACATTGCCCCCGACCGCCAATGTGAAACGGCCCAACCCCTGTATCGATTGGGATTCGTCTCCCCTGTTCCTCTTGACCGAGGCACGGCCGTGGAAAATCGACAGCGGGTCTGTTCGAAGGGCCGGCGCCAGCGCGTTCGGATTTGGAGGGACCAATTTTCACGTAATCGTCCAGGAACATACTCCCGGCCTTCGGCTGGTCGCGGGCAAAAAGAAAGCCCAGGCTATAATTGAATTTCGACCGCCCGATTGGCCTCGTCCTCCGGATATGCAAATTCAGGGAGATGCCTGGGTCATAGGCGGAACGGATCCCGGAAATCTCTTGAGTAAGGTCGAAAGGCTTCTCAAGGACTTGACTCCGGAAAATGCAGCCGTGCTCGCCGCTCGATGCCGGCAAGAGACAGGCCCATTCGACATCCGGTGCGGATTTGCGGCTCAGGATTCAGAATCCACAGCCAAGAAGCTTTCCCTCATCCGCGACGGACTGATTGATCCTGCCAAGCAAGCGATCTTCCCGACTCGCGGCATACATGTGTCTCAAGGTGCGCCAAGCAAGGCCCAGGGAGGGGTAGCATTCCTCTTCCCCGGCCAGGGTTCGCAGTATCCATTCATGCTGCGCGATCTAGCCGAACGATTCCCAGTGGTGGCACAGACATTCCAAGAAGCTGACGAGATCTTGGCTTCCCTTGGCCTTCCTACGGTTACCTCCAGTGTGTTCCTGGTCGACGGAAACAACGGCGAGGCCGCACGCCGTCAGGCAGATGCAATGAAGGATACACAACTCCTTCAGCCAATGATTCTGACGGCCAATGCTGCGATCTTTCGGCTTTTGTCCTCGATGGGGGTGCGCCCGGTGGCATGCGCGGGCCATTCGCTGGGTGAATATGCGGCTTGCGTGGCAGCGGGTGTCTTCACATTCAGAGATGCTGTCGAAGCAGTGGCGGTTCGCGGGCGTGAAATGGCCAGAGTGAGCATCGCTGATCCAGGCTTGATGATGAGCCTACCAGCCGATGCGCGGGTGGTGGAAGAAGTGCTGGCCGAAGTTGACGGGTATGTGGTTGCTGCAAACAAGAACTCGCCCAAGCAGACCGTGATTTCCGGAGAGACTTCGGCCGTAAAGAAAGCTGGTGAGCTTTTCAAGGCCCGAGGACTAGAAGGGACAATCCTCCCGGTCTCTGCTGCGTTCCACTCCGGGGTGGTGGCCCCTGCCCGGGAGCCTTTTATGAAGACCCTGGAAAGACTTAGAGTGAATCCCCCTTCCATTCCGGTTCTCTCCAATGTGACCGGAGACTTTTACCCCGTAGGCCCGGCAGCCCCCGGCAGAATTCGCGACCTCCTGGGCAAACAGTTTGCGGCTCCGGTCGAGTGGGTCAAAACATTGCGACGCCTTTACAGCGAGGGGATCAGGATTTTCGTGGAATGCGGGCCCAAGCGAGTCATGAGCAATCTGACGCTGGACACGCTCTCACAAGATGTTGTGGCGCTGCCTACCAACCATCCCAAGAAGGGTGGCATGCTCCAACTCATGGAGACCTTGGCCGCGTTGGCTGCAGAAGGGATCCCCGTTGACTTTTCCGGGGCGGACGGTCCGGTAGAGGCCGAGCGGCCTGTGGCTCGTCGCGAAAGGACCGAGTTGAGGGTTGTGGCACAAGCCCCCGAAGCTGGTTCACAGCAAGCGCAACCAATTCAGGCGCGGCAGCCTGATCCGCTGGCGGGGCTCCTGGACCCAGAGATAAGCCAGATCGCATCTCAGAAAGATTTCAGCAGGTTCCTGGAGATCCAGGGTGAGCCGATTCGGCAGCTCATCAAATCGAGCTTCCAAACATTTGTGAAGAATGTGCTCCCGCTGGAAAAAACCGTCAGACAGGTGAAATCCGAAGGTATGGATTTCAATCCGGTCGTAGTCAGCGGATTGGCTGCGGGGCTTCCCAGCGATGTACGGTTCCCGTTTGATCGGGAAACGCTCGACGATCTGATATTGGGCCGGAACTTCATCAAGAAGATCCCGGAGGACGGCCGTCGCAGAATGCTCGAAAAGAACGTGGAACGTCTGCTCAAAGGGCCTTCAGGGGAAGTGGAAGTCCAGATGGTGGAGGACCTTTCCGACGTAATCAAGCTCGCCGGTTTTTTCAACGACGAAGAGGTCATAGAGGAGTACGGCTTGGATGAGCGGTTGGTGCGGTCCATGGACATCACGACCCGCCTGGCGATTGCCGCCGGCCTCGAGGCCCTTCGGGACGCTGGGATTCCTCTGATCCGTCAGATTCGCACCACCAGCACAGGGCACGAATTGCCTGAATCATGGGCTCTGCCGCCGGCACTGAGGCGGGAAACGGGAATTATCTTTGCCTCGGCATTTCCGGGTATGGCCTCGCTGGTTGACGAGGTGACCAGGGAAGCGGCGAACCGCTATGGGGCCGGGGCGAAGAAGCGACTCATTGAATTCTATACCGGGCTTCTGACCCATATCAGCGACGATCGAGAACGGGAACGAATTACCGCATGGTTTACTGAAGAGTTCGGCAGTCTGAACCCCTCTGGATCGGAAGAGCTTTACACCTTCAATAGGGATTTTCTACTGCGTGTCATCAGCATGGGCCAAGGCCAAATGGCTCAACTGATCAAAGCCCAAGGGCCGAATACCCATATCGATGCAGCTTGCGCGGGGACTACCCAGGCCATATTGCTTGCGCGGGACTGGATCCGCACAGGTCAAGCCAAGAGAGTCATCGTCATTGCAGCGGACGATGTGGCCGGGCAGACACTGCTCCCTTGGGTCGGCTCCGGCTTTCTGGCCGTGGGCGCAGCCACGACCAACGGCAACGTGAGCGAAGCTGCTCTTCCTTTCGATGATCGGCGGCATGGTCTGATCCTCGGTTCCGCCGCTGTGGGCATTGTCTTAGAAAGCCACGATCTCGTCAAAAAGAGAGGCATGGACGGGATAGCGACAATAGAGGCCGGAGCAGTAGCCAACAGCGGATTTCACGGCACTCGCCTGGACGTGGACCATATCAGTTCCATCATGGAAAAGATGATAGGGAAATGGGAAGAGCAGTCCGGTATCTCTCGGCAGGATCTCGCCCGGGATGTTTTTTTCATGTCCCACGAAACATACTCACCAAAGCGCGGCGGAAGCTCCGCGGCGGAAGTTCATGCCCTCAGGCAAACTTTTGGCGAGCAGGCTCGGCTAATCCCCATAGCCAACACCAAGGGATTCACAGGCCACACAATGGGGGTAGGGGTGGAGGATGTTGTAGCCCTGCGTTGCCTTCAGAAGCAAATGGTGCCGCCCATTCCGAATCTCAAGCAGCCGGACCCTGAATTTTCGGACCTGAATCTCAGCCGCGGAGGGACCTGCCAGGCAAATTACTCGCTCAGACTCGCAGCAGGGTTCGGTTCACAGATTGTGATGGCTCTTTACAAGGTTGCGAGTCGTGAAGAGAACCGCATCAATGATCTCCACACCCATCGAAGCTGGCTAAAAGAGATCAGCGGGTACACAGATCCAGTAGTTTCGGTGGACCAACGAACCCTGAGATTAAGCGAGCGCTCTGTGGAACAGATTGCAGCCCAGGCAGCAGTTGCGACGGGTCAACGCGACGAATCTGAGATTCAAACTGCCCGAAATGCCGCAGGAACAATCGGTGGAGCTGAAGAAATCCGAGCGAAAATTCTGGCGCTGCTATCAGATAAAACTGGCTACCCTGCGGACATGCTGGACACTGGCCTGGATTTGGAAGCAGACCTGGGGATCGACACGGTCAAACAGGCCGAATTCATCTCCGAGGTGAGGGATACATTCAACATCCCCCGCATCGACGGGCTGAAAATTGCCGAATTTCCAACCATAGAGCACATAATCAACTTTGTCCGTGAACAAACCGTGAAAGTCACCGCGCCTGACTCTGCTTCTGACGCCGGAGTCGAGCCACAAGAGGGAACAGGCGCACCCACGGACGATGGAGCTGATGTCAGGGAAAAGATCCTCGAACTCCTCTCGGCCAAGACTGGATACCCTGCGGACATGCTGGATACCGATCTGGATTTGGAAGCAGACCTTGGCATCGACACTGTCAAACAGGCTGAATTCATCTCTGAGGTGAGAGAGGCGTTCAACATTCCTCGCATCGATGGTCTGAAAATTGCTGATTTTCCGACTATCAAGCACATTATCGGCTTTGTACAGGAGAAGCGCCGAAAGGCAGCGACTGTCGATGCTCAGCAACCGCAGGAAGTGCTCGCTGAAAAGACTCCGCGGGCTGAAGAGGAGGTGCGACTCTTCGAAACAAGGCTCATGGCCTTGCCGCCTCTTGAGCGAGTGCCGCTACCTGAGGCGCAGGAAGTGCTTATTTTGGGTGGCTCTTCCGGGCTGGCCGAGGAGGTATCGCGAACCCTGGGCGACCTCGGTTACTCCAACGTGAACCGAATTGCCGACCCTGTTCTACCCGAAGATTCGTCAACGAAGCGGATAGGATTAATCAACCTCTTTCCAATGGAAGGCGATCCCGCTTCCTTGAGAAAAACCTTCGAGCTTTACTTGGCTTGCGCCGCAATTTTTGAGACAGGGCCATCGTTCCTGGTGACCGCTGTTTCGGAAGATGGTGCGTACGGATTTGACGTCCCGTCAGAAACCGGTGACATCGCCGGAGCGGCCGCGGGTGCCACCAAAGCCTTCGCCAAGGAATATCCCGACACGTTTGTACGACTGCTGGATTTGCATCCGGGTCTTGGCTCCGAGCAAGCATCAGAGGCAATCGTCCGCAGTCTCACGGAAGCTTTTCCGCTCGAAACCGCGGTGGGGGAAACCGGAGAGCTACGAGCCGTTAGGCTGGTACCCATGATCGAGGAGGAGAGAGAACCCGGAATCAGATCCGGGGACGTTGTTCTGGCCAGCGGCGGCGCAAGGGGCATTACTGCGGCTTGCATCTCCCATCTTGCCGAACAATGTCCGTTGACCATCGTGATTCTCGGTCGGACGTCAGTGTCGAGCCGTGCGGAACAGCTAGCGGAGTTCAGCCCCGAACAGTGGACGGAAGAGAAGAACAGGATCGTGGACCGAATGAAGCGAGATGGAACGGCTCTTACTCCTGTAAAAGTGGAAAAGGAGCTTGCCGCGTTGCAGGCTGAAGCCGAAGTTTTCAGGCATATTCGCAAGCTGCGAGGCCTAGGCTCCGAGGTCATTTACAGGCCGGTTGACATTCGCGACCGCGATTCTGTGGACAAGACCATTGCCGAGGTCGCGGAGACATGCGGGCGTGTGGACGTGGTCATCCACGGAGCCGGAATTGACGTGAGCCGTGCACTGCGCAGCAAGACCTTGGAACAGATGGAGAATGTTGTGTCCGTCAAGGTTCAAGGCATGCGGAACATAATGGAGGCCCTGGATCGCCACGGCATGCTGCCTCGCCGAGTTGTAGGGTTTGGCAGTGTCGCTGGACGGTTCGGCAATATGGCACAGGTGGATTATTCCGCTGCCAACGATGGGCTATCGCATTTGCTGAGAAAAATAGATCACGATTGGGACGCAAAGGTCTCCATAGTCGATTGGGCCCCGTGGTCCGAAATCGGCATGGCCACGAGGGGAAGCGTGCAGCAGAGCCTCGAAGTGGCAGGCATTGACTTCATTCCGCCGCAAAAGGGCGCTGAGATCCTGGCGCACGACCTAGGCCGATCTTCCGGTGCCTGCGAGGTAATGGTTGCCGGCAAGCTGGGTCCCTTTGCTTCGGATGCCTTCACTATCCCCGGTTCGACAGAATTGGGCGAGCTGCAGATTGCCGGACAGCAGGGAAGGGTCATCTCGATCCTGCCCGGAGAATATCTGAGGGCCGAGTTCTCACTTGACCCTTCTCATCCCCTTCTAAATCATCACCGCATCGACCGTGCCGCAGTGCTGCCCGGAGTGGGCGGAATGGAGATGATGCGGGCAGCGGCTGCTCTGTTGAATCCGAAAGCCGCGGATGCTGTATTTGAAAACGTACGATTTGTCAGCCCCCTCAAAATATTCAAAGATGAGCCCTTCCTGGCTGAAGTCGAAGTAATACGCGTTCCCAATGGGGCCGACGGCGATACTACGTACCATGCGAGAATTTTTTCATGGTTTGTAAACCGCAGCGGCCAGAAGGTCGGATCAGCCAGGCTGCATCATGAGTGCCGTCTTGCGGTTGGGAGAGCAGAGTCGAGTCCGTCTCTGGAATCGGCCGACTGGAAGGCATCGGTCTGGATCGCGGATCAGGACCTCTATTCGGTATTTTTCCATGGACCCGGCTTCAGATTTCTCGATCACGTGAGTATCGAGGGAAACGGACAGGGAGTCAGGTTTCGGTACAAGGAGACGGCCGAACGCGAGGCCATGTTTACTGACATTTTCCCCTCAGGAGTGGAAGCCGCTTTTCAGGCCGCAGCGGCCTTTGGAGTGGAATCCCGTGGAATAATGGCCCTCCCCACAGGCATAAAACGGGCCGAAATTCATTCGGTTGATTCACTACCCTGGGAGGGAGAGTTGATCCCGATTGAAACTTCTCAGGAAGGTCTGGAGGGAAGAACGGTCATCAAATTTGACGGGCTAATCAGGGACCGCCAAGGCAGGGTAGTCATCAGCCTGAAAGGTGTAGAAATAGTGGAACTCGAGCAGACTACCGGCTTCCCCGGAAAGGTCTTTGAGGAAATGCTGCCGGTGGCCGAGATCGTCAGTGAGATGGAAAAAGCTCCCGAAGCATTTTTGAAACGCACTCTTGACGAACAGGAGGTTCAAGAGCACGACAAAAAGGCTACGCCGAAGCGGGCAGCGGAATGGTTGGCAGGCCGGATCGCGCTGAAGAGAAGTATTCGGAGAGTGATGGCGACAACCGACACCGGGACCATTTCGGAAAATAATATTCGCATCATCCAAGACGAGCAAGGGAAGCCGATTGGCGAACTATCAGTCAAGCCGGGGCTTGAAATAAGCAGTATTTCGCTTTCCCATTCCAATGGCCTGGCGATGGCTGCGGCTACGATTCCCGGGACGTTTGAAGGACTGGGCATAGATCTGGAGAAGGTGGAAGTTAGGAGCGAGGCCTGGGTCCAGGATTACTTCACCGAAGAAGAGATTCATGCCGCAGGGGACAGCAGCAGCCGCTGGATTGAACTTACGAGAATGTGGTGCCTGAAGGAGGCGGCTCTGAAAGCCATAGGCACGGGTCTGCGGTTCGACCTCAGAGACATCAACGTAGCGGCTCTCGATAGGGTGGGAAGAGCGAAGCTGGAATTCCGTAATGAGGCAGCAAAGCACATCGAAAAAGCCTCAACCGGGCAATTCGAGGCCAGAGCGGAAGAAAAGGATGGAATAGTCATAGCCAGGGTCATAATTCGCAAAACTTTTTGAATGCTTTTCGCCGGCTATGTGCTAAGAATCACTAAGAGGAAGGGCTGCATATCATAGGAGTTTTTGGGGAGCACACCTCGTGCGATGGGGCATTCTAGTAAACCTGGCGGTGATTCTCGCCGTTAGTGGCATTCTTCTGTTCGTTGTTTTTGGCGCGTCACTGGAACGCGCGGCCGTAGATCTTAAGATCCAGCAAGCCGGCGTCATTGTTGACCTCCTTCAGGGACAAATCCTGAATTCAGACTCTCCTGAGCACATGTGGGTGGCCGTCCGAAGTGTGTGTAGAGCACGCACAGGATTGAAGATTCTTCTGTACGATTCCGGAGGAAACATTCTCGGCGGCTGCGCTGTAGGCAAAGAGCCTGACCCGCCTAGCCCTTCAGAACCGGGGCGCAGGATCAGGGTCGTGGGCGCAAGTTGGCCTAGCAGCCTATTTCAGGGGACGGTTGTCCTGGTAGATGTCACTGGTTCCTTTTCCCACGGAGTCCGCTCAGTCCGAGCGTTTCTTGAAATTCCACCCTCAATCTTTGCGCCTGCTTGGAAGTTCTTTGGCGCTTACCTCATCTTGACCCAGTCCGCTCTATTTTTTCTCGGGTACATTCTTTTCCACAGGACTATTATTGGCCCGGTGAGGGACATCGCCCGACTTGCGGGAAAAGCCTCGGGGATCGCCGATTCTCCGGATCATTCAGTCTCGCCGGCTCTGAAGGGGGACATTCAGAGAATATCTTCGAGCCTCAAAGCCATGATCGTGAAAATCGTGGACGACCGCGAAAAGATGCAAGAGCTAATAGAGCAGTTAAAGAAGAGCAATCGCGACCTGGAAGCGGCTCAACAAGGTCTTGTGCGATCGGAAAAACTTGCGGGAGTAGGGCGGTTGGCTGCGGGAGTAGCCCACGAGATAGGTAATCCTCTCCAGATCGTCATGGGGTACGCCGAACTCTTGAGTCGAGGCCCGGATTCTGAGTCTCGCACAGAAATACTTCCGAGGATGGACCGGGAACTCAAGCGCATCCACGACATTCTGCAGAGGCTGCTGGAATTTGCACGCCCCATCCCCGAGAAGATAGTGTCCTGTGACGTCAACGCTCTGGTCAGAGACTGCGCGTCCCTTATACGTGGCCGAAAAGGCTTTGGCAGCGTTGAATTTGAATTTCAGCTTGCTGCGGACCTGCCGCTGATGGAGACCGAGCCGGAAAAGATACGGCAAGTCATAGTGAATCTCATCTTTAACGCGGCAGATGCCATACCCGAATCAGGAGGCAAAATCACCCTCCGGACCCGCAAGGATGAAATTGCGGCGGAAATTGAGGTTGAGGACACGGGTTCGGGAATCTCGCAAGAGAACCTGGCGAAGATCTTCGATCCCTTTTTCACCACAAAGGAACCGGGAAAAGGGACCGGCCTGGGCTTGGCAGTATGCCTGGGACTGATAGAGTCGATGGGCGGCACGATCAACGTGGAGTCGGACGAAGGAAAGGGGACGGTCGTGCTGGTTCGGATTCCGCGGCGGGAAGGGTAGGGAAAGCTGGCCTGATTTTCCACACCAATTTTCCTCTATGCCCTTTATCTCTTGTATTTCTGTCTTCCGCTTACGTACAGATCTCCGCCTTGAGTATCGGTGGCCACTATTAACGGTAGATCCTCGACTACGAGTCTGCGCACCGCCTCAGGTCCCAACTCCTCCCAGGCCAAGATCTCAGCCTTTTTTATGCAACGTGATATCAACGCGCCCGTGCCGCCTACCGCCGCGAAGTACACAACTCCCCACTGGATCATGGCCTCCTTGACCGCTTCTGCGCGTGGGCCTTTTCCTATCATTCCCCTCAGGCCGTGCTCCATGAGCAAAGGGGCATAAGCATCCATGCGGTAACTCGTCGTTGGGCCGGCCGCCCCAATGGCGCGGCCAGGAGGCGCTGGGGTGGGACCTACATAATATATAACCTCACCCTTTATCGAGAACGGCAGGGGCTCACCGGCGCGTAACAGGTCTGTCATCCGTTTGTGGGCCGCGTCTCTTCCTGTAATGATGGTCCCTGATAAGCTCACGACTTCGCCGGCTCGAAGTTCCCTCACCAGCGCTTCTTCAAGCGGAGCGACAATTCGTCTCGGTTCGACTTTCAAAGCTCCACCTCCCGATGACGGCACGAGTGGCATTGAATGTTCACTGCACATGGAATGCTGGCAATGTGGGTGGGGTATGCGTTTACATGCACTGCGAGCGCGGTCGTGCGACCGCCGAGCCCCATGGGTCCGATCCCGAGTCTGTTGATCCGTTCGAGAAGTTCCTTTTCCAGGTTGTCCAGATCCGAGTCGGGATTTTGGGTACCCAGCGGGCGAAGTAATGCCTTCTTGGCCAGCAGAGCTGCTTTCTCAAAGGTACCGCCAAGTCCCACCCCTACTACTATCGGCGGGCAAGGATTACCTCCCGATTCTTCCACCCGCTGAACAATGAAGTCTTTAACGCCATCAATACCGGCAGAAGGTGGAAACATCATGATTCGACTCATGTTTTCCGATCCGAAACCCTTCGGTGCGAGAGTAATCTTAAAGCCGTTGCCAGGGACGATCTCGGTGTGAATAACCCCAGGCGTGTTGTCTCCGGTATTGACACGAGTAATGGGATGAAGCACTGACTTGCGCAGGTTTCCGTCACGGTACCCCTGCCGGACACCCTCATTGATCGCTTCGTCAAGTGCCCCGCCGGTCACGTGAACGTCCTGGCCTATTTCCACAAATACTACGGCCATGCCGGTATCCTGGCAGAGCGGGATTTTTTCTTCCGCGGCTATTCGAGAATTCTGGATGATTCGTTCGAGAATCTCGCGGCCGATTGAGGATTCTTCGTTGAGTAGAGCGGTCTCAAGAAGTTTGATGACGTCATCGCCAAGAATTGTGCATGCATCCATACACAGGCGTCTGACTGCCGCTGTTATGTCGGCTGCCGAAATTGTCCTCATTTTTTTTGTCCGAAGAAGTTTTTTGTATTCAAAATATAAAACATAAAGGTTAGCCTGAAAACTTGCAACTGATTACTGCGGCCGCGCCTGAAACAGAATCCTCCCGCAAGGGACTAATTCTTAAGGCGAGGAAGACTGGTCAACCCGGGAGTGAATTATGGATGGTCAGGGAAATTCAGAGCATCAGAATAGCGCTTACTCGGAAATCCTGAACCTGTTGGACAGGCAAGGGCTTCTGAAAGAGCGCCTTCCGTTTACCCCGGCTCTACTGGAAGAGGCGGTTTTTTTCGCCTATAAGATGCGGCTGATCACGCAAGGCCGGGTGAAGCAGTACCTCGCTCTCGACAGGGCCGGCCTGAAGCGAATCATCAATGAATGGAATAGTGGGGATGAGGGCAACTGCACCTGCCGTCTGGCACGTAACCCCTTTGCAGAGGAGGAGTGAACAGCTAAATCGCTTGACAAGCAAAGCCCCCTGGCATAATGTATTCGATGAACCTTAACTTGTGTTTCTCCAGTCGACCTCTTTTCAGGACCACGGGCGTTATGCAAGGCTTAAGATCCTAGGACATAGGCGCCCGTGCCGAGGACCGACACACCGTAACTCCAGCCGGTTTCTCCCCGTTCACAAAGAGCCCTTGTTCGTAACCGCAAACGCACTCTCGCAAAATATGTGGGGTGCTTTTTCTAAAGGAGTTAGAGAATGAGTATTAACATTTATGTCGGCAACCTGTCCTTCGATGCCAGCGAAAGCGAACTCAAGAGTCTCTTTGAAGCCTATGGCGTAGTGGATTCGGCCAAGATCATCGTTGACCAGTTCACGAACCGCTCTCGGGGATTCGGATTCATCGAAATGCAAAACCGGGAAGAAGGTCTCAAGGCGATCCAGGAATTGGATTCGAAGGACCTCGGCGGCCGCAGCCTGAAGGTGAACGAGGCTCGCCCCAAGAATAGTTCCGGCGGCGGTGGCGGTGGCGGTGGCGGAAGGCGAGACTCGGGAAAATCGCGCTGGTAACCCGTTAGCTCTAATAGCATTATGAAGATCAGGCAAGGGTTTGCGCATGCGAACTCTTGCCTGACCGTTTAAGCGATTCGGTGTCCGGGAAGAAGAACCCTTGGGCACAGCCCAAAGGAGTGTACACTTTATGCCGGGTGTCGTGGTCAGAGAAGACGAACCGTTTGAAAGCGCCATAAGGCGATTCAAAAAGCAGTTGCAGCGATCCGGAGTCCTTGGAGAGGCCAAACGGAGGCGTGCGTACGACAAGCCTAGTGTCAAGAAAAAGAAAAAATCGATTCTGGCCCGGAAGAGACTCCTCAAGAAGTTGAGAAGAATGCGTAGATATTCGTGATTGGAATTCGTCCCAGACGGAGCTTGGTCTATGACTAGGGGAGGTTCAGTAACGGTTCAGACTTGAAGAACGCTCTCTTGTGGTCACCAAGTGGCGTCTCCCAAAGGTCGGATAAGGATTTGTCTGCCGCATGACAACTGCCCTCGGCTGATCTTTCAAATTTTGACCATATTGTTGGCATTCAGAATTAAGTTTGGGTCCAGAATTCGTTTGATTCTTCTAATTTCATTGATCCCTGCCGCACCGAGCATCACCTCCAGTAACTCGCGCTTCAGCTTACCAATTCCGTGCTCTGCCGGAAACGCTTCCCCCCAGTTTGCACACTTCCAGCGCAAGTTTCCGTGAAAGGGAGCGGTAAGACTCCAACTCTTCACTGTTTTCGGCCAAAATGTTTGAGTGAATGTGAGCATTTCCGATATGCCCAAATACGTAGGACTTTCCTGCAGGCAGAGTTTCGTCGTATAGCTTCAACAATCTTCCGAGATGCTCCATTGGGACGGCAAAATCCGTTCCGATCTTCACCATGCCGGGTCTAATCAATTCATTGAGTTTTTCGGGCACGTTCTGCCGGTCTCTTCTCATCTTGCGGATCTGATTCTCATCAAGGGCAACTTCGGTTTCAATGGGGGGAGATTCGGCCGAGACTGAACCATTTAATGTGTCCACCAGGCGGGCCCATTGTGAGGCCTTTGCCATAGGGCTTTCCCACTTCGGATACTCCTGTTCCACGTAGAGACACCCATAGGTTCCCGCTACCTTCCCGGCTCTTTCGTTTGATAAAAAAGGTGCGACGGACGCGCCCAACCATTCCATGCAGGACGGGACCACTCCACGGAACTGCTCAAGATCAAGAATGGCCGACCGTTCCGGGGAGCTGAACGGTATCCTCTCAATTTCTTGGCGTGAGCCTTGATCTCCGTCATGAAAGTATCGCTTGAAATTGTTGAGCAGTGTCACCACTTGGACTGTCTGTTTTCTAGTGGGGAGGTAGAGCATCAGCGCGAAATATGGGTTTCGGCGTACAAGTAGGCGCGTCTTGATCTGGAGCACGATCCCGAGAATACCCTCGCTTCCGATGAAAAGGTCAACCAGATCCATCGACTCAGAGGAATACAGGCCCGCGGCGTTCTTACAGAAGCTCCAGTCGGACGCGGCTCTCTTCGGAACAGGTATGAGAAGATCCTCTGCTTCAACAGGCAACATCAAATCGGCCGGCACCCGGAAAATGTCTTTGTCGCTGATAACCTGCCCGCGCTCAACTTCGAGGACGGTTCCTGTCGGAAGCGCCAGCCTCAAGCCCTGGACGTAGTTGCGAGTCGGTCCATACAAGTAGCTCAAAGGTCCTGAAGCGTTGCACGCAACGTTGCCGCCGAGCGTACACGAATCTTCCGACGTTGGGTCGGGCGGGTAGAACAACCCCCTCGAGGCAACGTGATCCTTGTAGTGCTTCAAAATGACGCCAGGTCCAACTAGCGAGGGATCATTGGGAGCGATGGAGGCCAGCCCTTTGACGTCAAGTATGAGGCCCCCAAGGGGGACCGACGCGCCGGTTAGCGAAGTTTTTCCAGACACGGCCGTCAGCGGAATGCTGCATTTGTTTGCCACTCTGAGAGCATCGATGACATCGCGTTCATCGCGGCAGCGGACCAATCCACACGCGTGCCCCTGGAATCGGGATTCATCCCTCAGGTAATCCTCGAATCCTGCTTCGATAATGGGTATTCCCAGTGAGTGAAATTCTCCTGAAAAGCTTGTCAAGGCCTGACCGTTGGAAGGAATTGGCAGGTGGCCCGTGTCCAACAGGAATCATCGATTCCGATGTAGCGACCTCCTGGCGCCGGTGGCGCTACTCATTCAGCGAAGAAACCTGGCTAATGGAAAGGCCTTTCCACATGCCGCGGCGCTTCTTCTTGGCATCGTCTTCGAGGAACTTGTAATTGACAAAAGTGACGTGCACATAGTCTCTGGTGACAAGTCCCAAACCGTTTCTGATGATTTCACCATTAACGTCCAAGCGCTCGTCCGCCTGGTTTGGGATCATAACATAAGCCAGCAATCGACTTTTGTCGTCTAATCGATCCCACTTCCTCGCCCAGACTTCCACTATCTTGTTGTCGAGCAGGGATCGGACATAACTGCGCGAGGTTTCCCAAAGACCGTTTTTCCTTATGTAAACGAGGACTTCCGGACTAAGGTGCCTCGTCCGATCTCTGTTGCGCGGTGAACCTACTCCAAGCAAGCGAATTGTTACGGTTGCATCCCGGTCGAGCATTTTGACTTTCAGAAGATTCGGCGCTTCCACGTCCACTACTTTGGCTCGACCATACAACGTGTATCGCGTGCTGAAGGCCCAAGACGCCTCCAGCACGCTCGCGGATAGCACCACGACTGCCGCCGCACAAAATAGTCCCCTAAACCAGGACATACCCCTCTCCACGCCCTCCACCATCCACAAAAGAGGCCAGTAAATTCAGATTGTTACTTCTTTTCGGCGATATTCAGGAACAGTCTGATATTCCCATATCCGAAGGTGTCAAGCAACTATTTTTTTCCTCGGACACTCTCCTTGAGGGCCTTGGCGGGTGAAAATCTGGGAACCCTCATGGCAGGAATCGTCATTTTCTTGCCGGTGCGGGGGTTGACTCCTTTGCGCGCATTCATGTGTACTACTCTGAAAGTGCCGAGCGCGGAGATCCGTATCTTGCCTTCCTTAGTCTTCAGTGCTGAGTGAATGGTGTCAACAATGGTGTCCAGCACAGCGGTAGCAGCTTTCTTGCTGATATCGGCGCGTTCGGCAATAAATGCCACGATTTCGGGTTTTGTCATGAAACGATCTCCTTCCACTTAGAAATCTGCGGCCGGTCAAGTATACCGGCCGACAAAAGACGCCTTGAAGAATCACTTAACTGCCCCTTTCCCACTTACGGGTGGCGGGAAGCGGGACGTTAATGCGAGGTTGACTCCCTCCCCCTTGAGCTCGACCCTGTGGTCCAGAGGGCCGGACACGAGCAATTTTCTGTCCCTGGAGGGCTATTCTGTGGCCTCTCATGACGATCATCACTTTAGGCTTAGCCTTATGGGACAGCTTTGAGAAGGAAGTTCAATCGTTAAAAAAGGCTGCAAGAGATGAACCAGTAACATTGGTTTCTTCGGTCAGCGGATCAGGACAGTGTTGTATGGTCGTGAGTCAATGGCACAGTATTTGCTCGATTGCATGAATGTCAAAACGTTGGACGTGAATGTCCACCATGTTGACAGTTCTTTTGGCCTTTGCCCTTTTGTGACCCTCTCAGAATGCACCCGTGTTCATTACCACACGCTCTTCGGCTCAGGTGAATCTGTTGCGCGGTCCCTCCGAAGATGGTATACAGCCACGGGAGAAGTTTTCATCCGCGGCTCTTCTTCATTTGGATGAGCCGATGCGGCAAGCGGCAGGGCACCTGAATGAACGGCAGGAAGTGGCGTCCCAAGGGCTGAACGAAGAGAGGACTCATGGAAAAGATCGTGATCCGCGGTGGTGTTCCCTTGAGGGGAGCTGTCGAAGTCAGCGGCTCCAAGAACGCGGCCCTGCCCGTTATGTGCGCTGCTTTGCTATCCGGCGACGAGATCGTCTTCCATAGAATCCCCTGTCTCAAGGACATCCGTACCACTAAACAAATATTGCTGCACCTCGGCGTTCAGCTTGACGACTTCACGGCCGGCACCCTGAGGATCAAGGCCAGAGAGATCACCGATCACACGGCCCCCTATGAGCTTGTGAAAACCATGAGAGCTTCGGTTATGGTTTTGGGCCCTTTGATGGCCAGGGAAGGTAGGGCGGACGTGAGCCTTCCTGGGGGTTGTGCCATAGGAGCCCGGCCTATCGACCAGCATCTTAAGGGTCTGGAGGCGATGGGCGCGACTATTGAACTCCAAAGCGGTTACATACAGGCACGCTCCCGGAAGACTGAAAGGAACCGACTTTACATTTGACCTGAAGACGGTTACCGGCACGGAAAATCTCATGATGGCAGCGTCTCTGGCCGACGGCACCACTGTTCTCCGAAACTGCGCGGTCGAGCCGGAAGTGGTGGAACTCGCCCATGTTGTCAACAAAATGGGCGGCAGCATAGGCGGAGCAGGGACTGACACCATAGTGATAGAGGGAAAGAGTTCTCTCCATGGAATGGCTCATGAGTTGATGCCGGACCGCATTGAGGCGGGAACTCATCTAATAGCAGCCGCGATCACCCGCGGCGACGTCCGAGTATGTGGTTGCCAAACAGCTCATCTCAGTGCCCTGCTCGAGAAACTTGAAGAAGCCGGACTGAAACTGGAGGTGGCCGACCGTGAGGTAAGGGTGGTTTCCAACGGGACGATACGGAGTCGTGATGCGGCCACTGACCCTTACCCGGGGTTTGCCACTGATTTTCAGGCCCAATACATGGCTCTCATGACCCTGGGAGACTCGCAGGCCCGGATTACTGAGAATGTCTTCGAAAACCGCTTCATGCATGTTCAGGAACTCGTACGCATGGGGGCACGTATAAGGGTGTCCGGCCGAACCGCAAAAGTTGACGGGGTTAAGAAACTTTCCGGCGCGCACGTGCAAGCCACCGATCTCAGGGCCAGCGCCTCGCTGATCCTGGCTGGTTTGGCTGCTGAAGGAGTGACTGAAATCCACAGGGTCTACCACTTGGACCGCGGCTACGAGCGCATCGAAGAAAAACTGTCCCATCTTGGGGCCGACATCAGACGTGAAAAGGACCAAATGCTGTGACGCGAACTCAGGCCAAAAAACGGACTGTCACGAGAGCCGCTGAAATTTCCCGCAAGACTGCCGAGACCGATGTACAGGTCAAGCTCTCTCTTGAAGGTACAGGAAGAGGACGGATTTCCACAGGGATCGGCTTTTTGGATCACATGCTCGACCATGTGGCCCGCCACGGTCTGCTCGACTTGGAGATTTCAGCCAAGGGTGACCTACACGTGGACCACCATCACACCGTGGAGGATGTGGGGCTCTGCTTGGGCGAAGCTCTGAGGCAAGCCCTCGGGAACAAGCATGGAATTCGCAGGTACGGTTTTGCCATGGTCCCTATGGATGAGGCTATGGCATCGGTCGCGCTTGATGTCTCCGGCCGCCCGCTTCTGGTGTTTTCCAACCCCTTGGGGGGCAGAAGCGCTGGAGGGTTCGCTCTGGACCTTGTGCCGGTGTTCCTTCAGGCTCTGGCAGATCGCGCGGGCATAACTTTGCATGCAACCGTTCAGGCCGGGGAGAACCCGCATCATGCGGCCGAAGCGGTGTTCAAAGCCCTGGGACGAGCATTGCGAGCGGCTGTGGAAATGGATCCCAGAGTAGTGGGCGTCCCTTCCACTAAAGGAATACTGGAGTAACTTGTTTGGAGGAGTGGGAAACAGATTGAGGCATTGATGACAGTTATCGTTGACTACGGCATGGGTAATTTGCGGAGCGTCCAAAAGGGGTTCGAGAAGGTGGGGTCGCGCGCGATAATCTCCAGGGATGCTGAGCAGATCAAAAATGCTCCCCGTCTTGTGCTCCCAGGCGTGGGTGCGTTTCCGGAATGCATGAAGAACCTCTCCCGACTGAATTTGATTGAGCCGATCTTGGAATTCATCCAATCGGGACGTCCTTTTCTCGGGATATGTCTGGGTTTGCAGCTCCTATTTGATGAATCCGAAGAATTCGGACTCCATGACGGGTTCAAAGTGATCCGCGGAGGAGTCAAAGCTTTCAACCGACAGATGGGCTTGAAAATCCCGCACATGGGGTGGAACCAGGTTGTCTTCCGCAAAGACGCGCCAATTTTTCGGGGCATTCCGGATGGTTCTTATTTTTACTTTGTTCACTCTTATTATGTGCTTCCGGACGACGGCTCCGACGTGGCAGGGGAAACGGACTACGGCATCACATTTACCTGTGCTGTGGCCCGGGAAAATATCTTCGCGGTTCAATTTCATCCGGAAAAGAGCCAGGAGAACGGCTTACGTATTCTGGCCAATTTCGCAAGGCTGTAGAAATTCACTGAATTATATCAGGGTAGGCGCAGATCAAAATCTTGAAGAATGTCGTAAATCTCTTCTGCGGATGTTGCGTGTTGAAGACTGCTCTTCAGCAGCGGGTCCTTGAACAGCCGGGAGATCCGCGCCAATGCTTTGAGATGCTCACCGGCCGAGTTTTTGGGGGCGATTAGAAGGAAGAAAAGAAACGCCGGCTTGTTGTCCATGGAACTGAAATCAATTCCTTTGGAGCTTTTCCCAAAACTAGCCACCAGGCGACCGAGACCGTCGAACTTGCCATGAGGAATCGCCACACCACCGCCGATGCCTGTACTCCCGAGGTTTTCTCTCTCTATGAGAGTTTGGATCAGACGGTCTTTGTCCACATTGGGGTGGGATTTGGCAATAGGCGCAACCAGTTCCTCGAGCACTGCTCCCTTTGAACCGGCCTCCAGTGACGAAATTATTGCCTCAAAACTAAGGAAATCAAGAATCCTCATGTGCAATACTCTAAGCTCTCAGTGCCTAAATAGCCGCTAAACCGAAAACTCCCCGACGGCTAGGTTGCCGGCACTTATATTCGTTCCGTATTACTTGATATATAGCAATTGCCAAAAAAAATGTCCGATTTGCGGGAATGACACCGTCACTCCGAGGCTTGATCCGGGGTCCAGTCCCGCGTTTCGCGGGATGGATTCCTGCTTTCGCAGGAATGACGGAGAAAATTCCCGGCACGGTGAGGCTTCCGGTTTCTCCATCACGGATGGCCAAATGGGCATTATTTTTGGCAACTACTCTATACCAAGATATATACCAACTCCATATATATTGCCCGGTTCAGATGGCTCTAAACCGGGCGCTTCACTCAATGCCACTTCCCGTCGGCGGGCACGTTCGTGGCTTTTATGTTTTCGCTATTTCATTCCTAAGAATTCTGTGGAACTATCAGACCGTAGTTGCCGTCTTTTCGCCTATAAAGCACGTTTACCGTTTGCGTGGACGCATTGTTAAAGACAAGAAACTCCTGTTGGGATAAATCCATCTGCATTGCTGCCTCGTCCACGGACATAGGTTTTACGAAATAGTTTTCGGTTCGTACCACCACCGGTTCCCTGTCGTCCTCAAAACTCTCCTGTTCGTAGATATCCCGTCGCCACGTAATTTCCTTTCCTAGAGAAGGTTTGTGCTTCCTTATCTTCCCCTTGTATTTTTTTACCTGGCGCTCGATTTTGTCCATGACCAGATCTATGGCCGCATACATATCCTCATGGGACTCTTGTCCGGCGATGCGGATACCGTCGGCGTTGATGACCACGTCGGCCATTTGCCGGAATTTCTGTACCGTGAGGGTAACCTGGCTTTCCAGGGGTCTGTCTATGTACTTCGTCAGCCGTGAAGTTCTTTCCTGGACATAATTCTTCAGGGCGTCAGATGGTTCCAAATGTCTGAAAGTCACAGAAAGTTGCATAATGTTACCTCCTTACAAGGACCTTGGTTCAGATCCTTTGACTCAGAATTTTTTTCTTCGCTTACTTGATGGCGCAATACCCATTAATTCCCTATACTTGGCTACGGTTCGACGGGCAATGTGTATTTCGCACTTGGCCAGTTCCTCCACAATCTGTTTGTCACTAGCAGGTCTTTTCGGGTTTTCGTTCTTGACTATTCGCACGATCTGATTCTTCACGGACTCCGATGCGATAGCATCGGCCCCGTAACCTATTCCCGAGTTAAAGAAGTATTTGAGTTCGAAAATGCCACGCGGGGTATGCATGTACTTGTTGGTAGTGACGCGGCTTATGGTAGATTCGTGCATCTCGATATCGTCGGCCACATCTTTCAAGATGAGGGGCCGAAGGTAGTCAATCCCCTTATCAAAGAACTCTCGTTGGAATTTTATAATGGACTGAGCTACCCTGTGAATGGTCCTTTGTCGCTGATGAATGCTTTTGATCAACCACATTGCTCCTCGCATCTTCTCATGAATATAATCCTTTGTAACTGAAGAGCAACCGTGGGAATGCAGCTCCCGCTGGTAAAAGGAGCTGATCTTGAGCCTGGGAAGCCCATCGTCATTGAGTACCACTGTATAGTCTTTTCCCGTTCGTATGACGAAAATATCCGGGACCACGTAGATGGTATCGGAGTTCACAAAAGGTTTACCCGGCTTGGGATCGACTGAGCAGATGACCTTACCTGCTTCCTTCACCTCTTCGATGGAAACCTTGAGTTTTCGGGCTACCTGGTCGAGTTTTCCCTGCTGAAAGACTTCGAAGGCCTCCTCTAGAATTCGCTCAGCTAGGGGATGAGACGGATCGAGTGCCCAAACTTGGATCATTAGGCATTCTCTGAAGTTACGTGCGGCCACACCGCGAGGATCGAATTTCTGAACTTCAGCCAGTATCCGCTCAACGTCTTCTAGCGGAACTTGCAGAGAATCAGCCAATTCCTGGAGTTCCACATCGAGGTAGCCATTTTCATCCACATTGCCAATAATTTCTACGGCAACCTTGCGGTCCTCGCCTTCAATATGGCTCAGTTGTAGCTGACGAAGGAGGTATTGAAACAGGCTTTCCTGGTAAGTGACCATATTTTCCATCGGCGGCCGGTCTGCGAAATCTTTTTGCGCCGGGGAGTAGTCTCCTCCGTAGCTTTCCAGATAGTTCTCCCAATCTACATCAAAGATGTCTCCCGGATCAGGACGCTCCGGCTCTCTCGTCAGGTCTTCGAGGGAACTGAGATCGTTCCTTGTTGCGTCGGATTCACCTTCGGCGAAGGGTTCGTCATAGGAAGAGCCTCGAGCAGGGGGTTCTCTTTGAGTTCTTGCTCCACAGCATCAATCACCTCCATGTGATTGTACTGGAGGAGCTTGATTGCCTGCTGTAGTTGCGGCGTCATGACTAGCTGCTGGGTCTGACGCAACTGCTGTTTTATCTCAAGAGCCATTTGATCACATACTGAATTGTTTACCGAGGTAGATTTCTCTGGCGCGTTCGCTGGACGCTATAGCTTTGGGGGTCTCCGTGTTCGAGGATTCGGCCTTTATCCAAGAGATAAATTATATCACAAACTCCAAGGGTCTCTCTAGTGTTGTGATCGGTAATCACCACCCCTATCCCGCGGTCTCTGAGCTTGGCGATGATCTTCTGGATTTCCAAAACCACAATCGGATCCAGCCCTGCGAACGGCTCATCGAGAAGGATGAAATCCGGGTCAGTCACGAGGGCGCGAGTGATTTCCAAGCGTCTCTTCTGACCTCCGGAGAGGCTATCAGCTCTCTGGTCTCTTAAAGCCGCGATGTCCAGCTCTGCCAGTAGTTCCTCAAGTCTTTCGTTACGGCGAATTTTATCTGTCTCCACTGTTTCTAGAATAGCCATGATATTTTCGCCTACAGTGAGCTTTCGGAAAACCGAGGTTTCCTGGGGCAAATAGTTTATCCCCAACCTGGCCCGGAGATACACCGGCAGTTGGGAGATTTCCTGGTCATCCAGATAAACTTCACCCTTGTCCGGTTTTACCAGCCCAGTAATGATGTAGAACGTAGTGGTCTTGCCGGCTCCATTGGGACCAAGTAAACCCACAACCTGGCCTGAACGAATACGGATGCTCACATCATCTACTACGCGTTGGTGTCCGTATTCCTTCACCAAACCTCGAGCCTTCAGTTCTCTCGCTTCCGCGACTACTTCTCCTTCTCTTTCTTTTGTTGTTCGGGATTTATCTTGAATTTGATGGGGTTTTCGTTCCCTCCCTGCGAGTCTACACGATTCTCATCAAGGTAGATGATGATGGTGTTAGCCACCATCATATCCGCCCCCTGCCAGAGGCGAGGACCTTCCGTCAGGGTAATGGTCCGTTTCGCATTATCGTACAGGGCCTTGCCGGCCACGGCCATCCGTTCATTCTGAACGATCTTCACATTACCTGATGCGGTAATAGACTTGATCTGGCTGACATTTTCCAGCTTCTTGGCGAGCTTCTTAACTCTGCCTTCCCCTGTCCTGGCTCCCGTCTTCTCGTCGTAGACTAAGACCAACTGATCGCAACTCAAGGTCACGTCACCCTGGTTCACCTTCACGTTCCCCTCGAAAGTCGCTTCCTTGCCGTTAGCGATGTTCCTGGCGGTGAACTTCGTGGACGTGATATCGATAGGCTGGTCCGAGCCCTTTCCCAGTCCTAGATACTCGTTAGCTGCTGGCGCCTCCGTCAATACACAGCCGAGAACCAGAAAGACTACCAGGCCGGCGATCTTATGTTTCATTGGGAGTCTCTCCCTGTCACATGGGCAATCGCCCGTTGGGCTCCACCCATTTAACG
The DNA here is from genome assembly GCA_963809365.1 of uncultured delta proteobacterium. GTDB lineage: Bacteria > Desulfobacterota > Desulfomonilia > Desulfomonilales > Desulfomonilaceae > CAWBBA01. Next base: position 24,428 of record CAWEJR010000023.1, read on the forward strand.
TTGAAAAGACGGGCCCTGACATTCTCCTCGACTACCACCTCTTCGCGTTCCACCGATACCTTCAGCCCTTTCCCTGTCAAATGAAGATCACCACTTTCCAAAGAGACCCGGGAGGACGTTTCGGCAAGGCGTTTTTCATCTGAGTAGTCGATATCACCCGTCGAAAACAAGAAATTCTCGTATTCTATAGTAACGTCTCCTTGAGCGGAGACATTGCGGCTCTTCCTGTCCAGTCTGCCTGTTTTTGCGCCCAAAAATATCTTTCCGCCGGCTCCTCCCTGGTAAACCACTTTCGGTCCCTTCAACTCGACTCTGTCGAGCGACTCAGAGACGAAAGCTGTGGCAGCTTGAAGCTCCCAAGGGTGCGCGCCCGGCGAGGAGTACGAAAAATTGTCAATTCGTATACCTCCGTCCGCGGGTCCTGGAGACTCAATCGTGACGGGACTCGGCCGCACGAAGCGGGAAACCATGTATCCGCACGCTATAAGAACCACCGCGACCACCACCAGGATCTGGGAAGCTCGTTTGAGGTTTCTCAGCCTGTGCCAGCGCTCTATCTCTTTGTGGTTCATTCGGACGTCCACCCGGCGCCCGCCGCCTGATCTCATGTTGTGCGAATTCGTTGCCACTATGCGTTCTTCTTATTCATAGTACCTGGCCATAGCGGCTTCCCACTTACCCTGGGCTTTCAGGATGATCTCGACGATCTCTCTCGCAGCGCCTCTGCCGCCGGGATATCGTGTCACGTAATCGGCTTCACAACGAACTTCTTCCGGTGCTTCAGGAACCGTAAATCCCACTCCCGCCCTTCGCATCAGAGGTATGTCCACAATGTCGTCACCCATGACTGCGACCTGATCAGCCGTCAGACTCAGCTCGGTCAGGAGCTGGGCCAGCACCGGCTTCTTGTCCCACACTCCCTGGTACACCTTTTCAATTCCCAAGTCCTGGGCACGTCTATGAACAACTTCAGAAGTCCTTCCTGTGACCAGGGCGATGTCCAGACCGCACCTCTTAGCAATCTTTATACCATGTCCGTCTCTAACATTAAAGGATTTTATCTCAAGCCCCCCGCTGCCGAAGATAATCCCGCCGTCAGTCAGCACACCGTCCACATCAAAAATTATCAACCGAATCTTTTTCAGATTCTCCTCCATTGAAACCGAAGAGGTTTCACTTGTGGAGAGAGGAACAGTGGCGTCATTTTTCAGGGAGGATGCAGGAATCAGATTATGGATGTCGCGCAGATTCAGAACCAGAGCCTCAAGATCAGCCAAAGCCAACGAATTGGGGCCATCACAAAGCGCATGATCCGGATCTGGATGAACTTCCATGAAAATGCCGTCCGCGCCGGCTGCAACCGCGGCCCTGGCCAGTGGAGCCACAAAAGATCGATTTCCCCCCGAACAACCATCACCGCCACCGGGAAACTGCGCGGAATGCGTCGCATCAAATATTACCGGATATCCGAAGCGTTTCATGCGTAGTATGGATCGCATGTCCGCCACAAGGTCCCGATATCCGAAGCTGGATCCGCGCTCAGTAAGGAGGATGTTGCTGTTGCCTGTACTGCGGACTTTCTTGATGGCGTATTCTATGTCTTCCGGCGCCTGAAACTGCCCCTTCTTGATATTCACCGCCCGACCGGTACGCCCTGCAGCTATGAGCAGATCGGTTTGCCGGCTGAGGAACGCAGGTATCTGGATCACGTCGAGAACTTCCCCAGCCATGGGCGCCTGGTCTGGAGTGTGAATGTCCGAAATTATGGGGAGCCCGGTTTTCTGCCTGACATCTTTAAGAATTGCCAGACCTTGCTTCAGTCCCGGACCACGATAAGACTCCACGGAAGTCCGGTTTGCTTTGTCGAATGATGCCTTGAATAGGACGGGGACCCCTGCCACATTGCCTATTCGGGCCACTTCCCGTGCGACATGCAGTGTGAGTTCTTCACTTTCGATAACGCATGGGCCGAGAACAAAAAACAGCTTCCCGGCGTCTAGACGATGGCCACCCAGATCCACTGCTCTGGGCGCTTCAAGAGGACTATGCATCTCGCTCCTGTCAGTCGGCAATTCTCCAACTGCAAAAGAATTCAATAACCTGGACGTGCAAGGGACGATCAGATACGCATGGGGAATCTTTATGCTGCGACGCACTGAAGTTGAGACAAAGATCTTGCGAAGCGTCGCGGCGTAGTGTGTAGTAGTAGAGGCACGGCATGCTCTGCCCATACATGACAACCCAGGCCAATTCCAAGATCCCTTTTCAAGTTCATCACTATAGCTACGTGCTCTTTTTCATAAATTCGGTAACATATATCGGATAGAAGAGGTGGGACAGGCATCGCCGTCTATCGATGCAGGAGTGCCTGTCCCACAGTACAATGGCCTCAAACCGTCCCTCATTGTCTCCAGTCAAAGAATGCGCTATCCGAATTGCGAATCGGACTACTAAGGAATTTCTTTCGCAGCCCGCTTCAAAGAGCTTCTAAAGCTTGTTTCCTGGCCGCGGCCTCATCAGGGGAAGGTTTCGTCGGCATCCCGCTGGTCAGTCTCGGCCCTGGGCCGTCCACCGACCATAAGACGGCGAACATCGCCCTTCTCGCGGGTTCGCTTGCTGTATGCTACACAAGCCTCTATGTACGAAGCAAAGAGTGGATGAGGATCCATAGGCCGTGACTTAAACTCAGGATGGAACTGGCATCCTACGAACCATGGATGGTCCGCGTACTCCACCAGCTCTACCAATTTGCCGTCAGGCGAAAGTCCTCCCGCCTTGAGACCTTTTTCTTCGAGCATCTCCCTGTACTTGGAATTAAACTCGTAGCGATGGCGGTGCCGTTCGCTAATAACCTCCTTGCCATAGATCTTGTAGCATATGCTGTCCGAGGGGATCACACATTCATAGGCTCCAAGCCTCATCGTGCCGCCTTTGTCCGTTATGGAGCGCTGTTCGTCCATCAGGTCTATGACAGGGTACGGTGAGCGAGAATCAAACTCGGTTGAGTTCGCGCCTTCCATCCCGCATACGTGTCTTGCAAACTCGACCACTGCCATCTGCATTCCAAGGCAGATACCGAAGTACGGAATAAGGTTTTCCCTGGCATATTGCACAGCCGCAATTTTGCCTTCAATCCCTCGCGAACCGAAGCCGCCCGGAACAAGGATGCCATCCACGTCGCTGAATTCCGCACGAATGCCATGCTTTTCTATCATTTCAGAATCTATGAATTTTAGATTGACCCTCGTATTATTATGAACCCCTCCCGCGAAGAGGGCCTCATTTAGGCTCTTGTAGGATTCGCGAAGTTCCACATACTTTCCGACGATGCCTATGGTTACTTCGTCTTGCAGGGATTTGACGCGTTCTACGAACGATATCCACCCATCGAGTCTCGGGGCACGCGTCCAAATATTGAGATGCTCAATCACCTTCTGATCCAGCCCCTCTTCGTGGAACATCAAGGGGACCTCGTAAATGCAATCCACATCCTCAGCGGCAATGACCTCTTCCGGTCTGACGTTGCAGAACAGGGCAATCTTCTCTTTGATCTCGCGAGTGATTTTCTTTTCGGTCCTGCATATGAGGATGTCCGGCTGGATACCTACTTCCCTGAGGGCCTTCACGCTGTGTTGTGTGGGTTTTGTCTTCACTTCGCCCGAGGCTTTAACATACGGAAGCAGGGTAAGATGGATATAGAGCACGTTCTGAGGCCCCAGGTCGGCCCGTAACTGGCGTATGGCCTCAAGGAAGGGAAGGCTTTCGATATCTCCGACAGTGCCTCCCACCTCGACAATGGCCACATCGACCCCATTTCCCAGGTTCCGAATCTTGTCCTTAATCTCGTCGGTAATGTGAGGGATCACCTGAACTGTTGCACCGAGATATTCTCCTCTTCTTTCCTTCTGTATGACCGAGTCGTAAATCTGGCCGGTTGTAAAGTTGTTCTTTTGCCGGAGCAAGGCATGGGTGAACCGCTCATAATGTCCTAGGTCCAGGTCGGTCTCCGCGCCGTCATCCGTCACGAACACTTCGCCGTGCTGGAACGGGTTCATGGTCCCGGGATCAACGTTGATGTAAGGGTCCATCTTCAGGAGGGTCACAGTAAGGCCCCTGCATTCCATCAACGCGCCTATACTGGCCGCGGACAATCCTTTCCCCAGGGAGGAAAGGACACCACCTGTTATGAATATGAATTTGGTGCTCTTGTACATGACCCGCTCCAGATCTACTCAAGAATTTGATTTGTCGACCTTGAGTCCCGAAAATCTGTAAAGGATGACGTCATACGCCTCCTCTATTATTTTAATGCCGAGCAACGGCTGGCTCAAGCGACCCACGACTAATACTCGCAAGTAAAACAACGGGGGTAATCTCTACCGGAACATGGTTAATGTCAAGTTGTGTTTTGAGAATATCGAAACGCTGTAACTACCTGAATAATTGGGAAAAGTCAGAATGGAAGAGGCGAGGGTGCCGGGAGGTGAACGAAGAGCGCTGGTGCGGGTACTCTTGCACGCAAGGTTTACCCTGGAGGGTATTACGGATGCCGGAATGGCCTTTCGAGGAGATTGGGCGCGGACAGGCAATCATTCGGTGTGCAGAAATTGCGTCATTGGAGGATGACCGGAATGGCCTCTCGAGGAGATTGGACGCGGACAGGCAATCATTCAGTGGTGCGGCGGAATTTTGCCCCGCCTGTCATTGTGAGGAGTGAAATCCCGCGTTCCGCGGGAAAGCAATCTCCATCGCGGGGAAACGGGGATTGCTTCGCTGCGCTCGCAATGACAATTTCCATTCCACACGCGAGACAGAGTGCATACATGTGCAGCCACGCGTGTCTTTAGAGAATCTGGTTCAACGCCTACCGAAATTTCCCGGGCAGCGCATCAAGCAATAACCACTGACGTTTGGCATAGCTACAAATCGCTTCCGGTAAGAATTCGGTAGATATCCAAGTACTTGGCCCTGGTTTTCGAGATGATCTCCGCGGGCAAAGCAGGCGCGGGAGGTTTCTTGTTCCAAGCCAGGCCTTCCAGGTAGTCCCTCACGAACTGCTTGTCCAGAGAAGGAGGCGAAATCCCGGCGCGATATTCATCCATCGGCCAAAAGCGAGAGGAATCCGGCGTAAGGACTTCATCTACCAACGTGGGAATCCCATCCACAAGTCCGAATTCGAACTTGGTATCCGCTATAATGATTCCGCGTTCCTCAGCCCAGCGAGAGCCGTGCAAATAAAGTTCTATCGTCTTATCCCTCAGCCATCGGGCGGTTTCAGCTCCCACCAAGTTCACGGCCCGATCAAATGAGATGTTCTCGTCATGGTCTCCGATGTCGGCCTTGGTTGATGGCGTAAATATGGGCTCAGGAAGCTTTTCGGCCTGCTTAAGACCAGGCGGCATAGAGATGCCGCAAAGACTTCCCGTGCTCTGGTAATCCTTCCAGCCGCTGCCGATGATGTATCCGCGGGCGACGCATTCCACAGGGAATGTTTCAGCCTTCCGGACCAGCATGCTGCGACCTTCCAGAAGTTCTGAGGATTTACGACACTCCTCCGGATACTCATCCACGTCTGCGGTGATCAGATGATTGGGGACTACATCCTGTGCTCTGGCCATCCAGAACAGGCTGAGCTTGTTGAGAACCTTTCCCTTATCCGGGATTGGGTCCGGAAGGATGACGTCAAAGGCAGAAAGCCGGTCGGTTGAGACAATGAGCAGCTTATCTTCGATGCGGTAGATGTCCCTTACCTTCCCCCGGCCGACCAGGACGAGCGGCGATAGGTCGGTCTCTTTAACAACAACGGAATTCATGATGTTCTCTTTGGCTTGAGCGATCTTGTCTTTGGATGACCTGTCTTAACGACAGCTTGGAAGCTGAAAGTCGCTCCTGGTATTTGACACACCTGAAAGACTCGTTAAACTAACATGACAGGTGCCACGATGCAATCTCCTTCAAAGCACGCCTCACCAGGCAAACATCCGTGCCCGGACTGCAAGATGTGCCAGAATTGCGCGGAGACGCGCTGCGCGGCATGCCGCTCAAAGGGGGGCAGTAAAGCCAAGTGCAGGTTGTCCATCCAAGAACAGATTGCGCTCTTCAACAGCTTGAATCCAGGTCTTGAGGCCGGCTCACCAGTTCCGTCCACCGCATGTGCCAACAAGCAAACCGGGCGAACCGAAGGCTAAGCGGCTATCCGCACACAAATGTCACAACTTTCACAGTTGGCCACCTTGCGGGAGCAGGTAACAACTTGTGTCCCGTCATCCCCGCGAACCAGCATGACCTGTCAGTCACAACGGAACATGAAAGTGCTGCGATAGAGTCTGGTGCCACGGATGCGTCCCGCCCCGCGGGATTCATCCGTGCCTGCCTGGTATCGCTTTATGGTCTACGGATGCCGGTCCGGTAAGGGAACCTAATGCCGTGGACGTACTGCCGGACCCGCTCCCGCACGGATGAGCCTTCGGCACATCCGTGGCACCAGATTTCAATCGACTCCTGCATAATGGGCACGCACTGTAGGTAAACGCGGGAATGACGGGCAACGGCCGCGGCACGACTGAACCCAAATGGCCTTGATTCGATACGGTTATTTTCAGATAGTTCCATACCTCAGTTAACACATCAAAAAATACTTTCAAATTGCTGTTATTCATGATATATTGCTTTTGACATTTCTCTGGATCATCAGAGGTCGTGCGAGAGGAACTGATATGAGCAAATGGATTTGTCGTTCGATAGTCTTAGTTTCCATCTTAATAGTCTTACCAACCCTGTCATGGGCGAGGGGAACCAGATACTTCATCAACTGGCCGGAAGGGTATGTCGGGCCGGTGTACGTGCAGGTATTTGATATCAGGTGTAATCCGCCCTATACGCTTTTGGATCGCTTCAAGGTTTGGATTACCTGGGACAACCAGACCAAATGCTATGACATTGGGAACAGAGGCACCTACGTCTTAAAGGTTTACAAGTACGAACAATGCAAGGGGCCCATGATCGTATCAGGGAACGCCTCGTCGTTTCGCATAAGGTACAGTCTGACACCTCCTTGGATCTGATCTTTGGCCGTATCCTTGGATAAAGAATCTCTGCTGCAGTGCTTTGATATCGACTCGACAATTCGCAGCGTGGCCCTGGTGGGCGCAGGGGGGAAGAGTTCCCTCATGTATGCCTTGGCCCGGGAAATGGTGGCACGCCACGAGAAGGTGGTCACCACAACCACGACGAAGATTCTCCCGCCGAAATCTGACGAATCTCCATGGCTGATTCTCTTGGAGGATGATCCTGAACTCATTTCGCTCCCGACTCATCTTTCGGAATGGGAGCATGTTACGGTCGCTCAGTCTCTGGACCATTCAAGCCGCAAGCTTCAAGGTGTCTCTGCGGAGACGATAAAGCGCTGCCTGGATGTGGCAGGCCGGGTATTGATCGAGGCCGACGGAGCGGCCGGTCGCCCAATCAAAGCGCCTGAGAGATGGGAACCTGTAATTCCTGATTTTGTGGATCTGGTCATTCCTGTCGTCGGCCTGGACAGTATTGGAAAGCCGGCCACTGAAGAATGGGTTTTTCGGTTGGAGCGATTCCTATCCATCACGGGCCTCGGGCCGGGAGAGATCATCAAGCCAAATGTCGTAGGCCGACTGTTGAGCCATCCCGAAGGTGCACTGAAGGGGGTCCCCCGGACAGCGCGCATAGTGCCTTATCTGAATAAACTGGACCTGTTAAAATCCGGTGCAGACGAGAAAGAGACCGTAGAGGCCATCATTGCCGCTACAAATGCGCGGATGCGTAGGTTGGTCGTTGGAAAGCTCAAAGGGGAAGTGCAAGTCTACTCTGCTCTGATTGGACGCGGGTGAATCGACCCGGAACCGGCAATTTCGTTCAATGGGGCGGAAAAGATTGAGGCAGTCAGGTCTGGGGTATCGATCCTGCAGCAGGGTGAGGCGGAGGCCCCGTGTGGTCTCCTTTGTCATCATCCCACGTAACAGCAGGTTCGAGATCTACGCTTGAGGTCTTTTGGGAACTGGGGAGTGGAGGAATGGCTATTTTACGATAAACCTCTTTCTTGTGAAGTGTCTCGAACGGAGCCGAACGCGCCAGAACCTCTCCATCTATCCCGTAGGCTTCAATAAAACATTTGGATGCAAGCGGTACGCCGGAAATCCTGAATTCACCGGCTGGATCGGTGCGATCCGAACGGGAAAAAGCTCCATCGCCACATATGCACGTCACCTCTAAATCAGGAGCACCTGCCGTCTCGCCCTCGACAAGGACGCGTCCGTGAACCAGACATCCCTCGGGCATCATGCGAAAATTGAATCCCTCAATCTTCCCTGACTCAATGGGCAAAATCACCGGTTCACTACTCTCCATAATGAACCCTCTTTTGTAACCGGTGAGCGTGTACCGGCCGGGTTCATTCACCAAGACTTTGAATTCTCCAGTGTCCCGGGCCGAACGAGACGATTGTCCCACGCGATTGCCCGCTGGATCAGTCAGATACACCATCACGGAGGCAATCCCATGGCCGTCCGGTCCCTTGACCGTTCCGGAGACCACTAGTTGGTCTTTTTCGCGGCGCTCCATTTCTTCTTGGGAAAGGAGATCCACCGCGGACGAAAACTTGAATTCCTGTGAAGGTGGTTTTTGATCCGTCTCGCGCTCCAGGATCCTTGGAGTGCCGGTTTGGGCCTCACCAGCAGCGGTAAATTGCGGCAAAGAGTGATTTACCCCTTCCATAGGCGTAGGTATGTTCCGTGCCGTCCCAGGGTCCGAACCCTTGGCCACACGGCGCACTCCGATGATCCCATCAACTCTACCCGCTTGGCTTGGCTGGTTACGGCCGGCTTTGCCTGATGTAGGCTTGCCCGACGAACCAGGTCGCGCCCGTTCCAAGCCTTGCCCTGGAGAGCCATGGGCGCCCTTCCTCCCCATCTTTGGAGAGAAGGTGTCGATCCTGGAGAACTGCCAGACTCTTAGCGGCACCCAGCCCTGGACGACCAGATTAATCACGGACAATACAGCTATCAGAAAGAGAATGAGATAAACGACGGGGTGGAGATGAGTGACCGCGTAAAAAAGACCGTGCTGGCCTTCGCCCGGGATCGTGGCGGCCCCTTCACAAAGGTCGGGCAGAAGACTGCACGCCGAAAATAGAATCAACGGGAACCACGCGACAAGGGGGGTCACAATCTTAAGGCGCCAGCCACTCAAGACGGGAAGCCTCCTCTTATGAAGTACCGAGACTTGAGATCTATTATGAAATACCGGCTTTCCATCGCAGCCGCTGCAGGAGTAAGCCGGATTGTCCTCACAGGCCGCATCTCTACCACCAGACCCGCGGAAAGTAAACAAAAAAGGGGAACTTCTTGAGGGCCGAATCGGGCTAGCTTTACGGATGTTGCCCTGGCGTCTTTTTTCCGGAGCACGCTATAGAGATTGCCAAAAGTTCCGTCCTTCTTGGAGAGTAATTGTTGGCACACGCTAACGAGAAGCTGCTCAGCGTAGGCGTATTGTTGTGAGACAGATCAGGTTTCCCTTATGGGCATTCAAACAGGACTCTTGGCAATGAGTCACGCGGGTATGCGGCCCGGCTGGAGGGGCTTTTATCCTAGTGGTAGGGCAGCCCGCCAAGGACAGAAAGGCAAAAGCTGAGAAGCGCCTGCGGGGAGAACCGTAGGGAAGCGGCGGCCCTACGCGCTTTGAACCGGTTTATGGCCGGATGGGCCACTCCCAATTAGATTATATAAAGTTTTAGTTTCAGTTTTATACAGAACTTTTTGGCATCATTACAAAAATATTGTTGCATTCTCGGCAGTCTGTGATATGAATGTCCCCCGAGGAATGAGGCCAGCGGTCTCAAATCAACTGAACGAGGAGTTGAGCGATGAAGAAAACTGTCATCCTGACTATGATTCTTTCAATGCTTATGGTGGCCCTTTGCCTGAACAGCTATGCTCAGGATCTTTCATCCGAGATCACAACGCTCGAACAAAAGGCCGACCGCATACAAAGCCAGATCAATCAGGCCAAACAACAGAGCGACTTGGGCTTGGATCAGCAGGCGAAGGCGATCGCCGGTTCAATTGATAGCCTCGTGAAACAGAGGGTACAACTGGATGCGCACATTGCTCGCCTGGAAAGCCAGATGGAGGACGTCAAGAAGAGTGCTCAGACGAATCTGAGCAGGCAAATCAAGCAGTATAACGAAGAGCTGGGCAGCGTTAAGCAGCAGCTCACCAGCTTGGTGGCCAAACAGGGTAATCAGGGGGCTCAAAAGGTGCCCGAGCCTGCGAAGCCGGTCGCTCCCGCTCCCGCTGCCTCTGCCGCTCCGGTTGCTCCTGGCCCAGCAGCAGCTCCGGCCGCCGGGAAATAATCGCTTAATCGCTTGTGGAAAAAGGGAAAGGCCGATTGCCGCTCTGCCACCGGCTCGGCCCACTTCCGGATTTCAGTATTCGAAGCCGCTCATTAGCAAAGAACCGAGAGACACAGAGGCACGGACAAGGTTTCTGCTCCCTTTCTTGGCCGCTGTGTCTCTGCCGGCTTCTGTCTCATTAATAGTTATGACCATAACATAATATAATTTATAGTAAATAATCATTACTAGCTTTTATAATTGACTTTATTGTGAATATAAAATATGATGGCGCTCCAATGGATTGGATTTTCCGTGTGGAGAAGGTATGGATCGTACATTCAAATGGTTCGTGGCGATTCTCCTGCCATTGCTCGCCTCGTGTTCATCTGGTGTAGGAATAGTCAAAAAAACTCCTGACTTAAAATCCCCTTCTCAACAAAAAGTTGATATAGCGGAAAAGGGATCCGCATCCCGTACTCCTCAACAGGAGGGCGCGTTTCATATTGTGTCAGCCGGGGAGAGCCTCCGACATATTTGCGACGTGTACGGCCTCGACTTTGCCAAGGTGGCAAAAATCAACAAAGTCCTCCCACCTTACAACATGAAGGAAGGGGACGAAGTATTCTTGCCGGCTCAGGCCCTCCTCGATGAGAGCGAACAAGCTTCCCGATGGCAGAAGAGCGCAACGGCAAGCTCGGCAAGCAAGAATCATAATCGCCAGGTGCTTTCAGCCGCCATCTTGGGAAAACGAGACCCGGTTGTTCCGGAGCTTAAATTTCCTGTGCCGGGTGGCGTTCTCACCTCCCCATTCGGTTACCGATGGGGTCGTTTTCACAAAGGACTGGACATCGCAGCTCCGGTGGGGCGATCCGTTGTAGCTTGCGCGGATGGCCGCGTCATTTTTACGGGGAGTCGAAAGAAGTTTAGGCGTTACGGCAACACAGTGCTCATTGACCACGGCTGCGGAGTTTACACCTATTATGCGCATTTGAGCGACATCAAGGTGAAGAAGAACCAGAAGGTATGCCGGGGACAGAAGATTGCGCTGGTGGGCAATACGGGACGTTCCACCGGTCCCCATCTCCACCTGGAAGTGCGCGTAACAAACAAGATGTACAACCCCCTAGCCTATTTCTCACCCAAAGAACTCACCGGGATACTTCTTGCAAAGCGTTTCACTGATTCCCCTATGGGGCCGGTGCGCGCACATTGGCGAGTGCCGGATTTGCTGACGGCAAGCCGCTGAAACTTCCAGAAACATTAGCATGGTGCTGTGATAGGCAAATTCATGAGGGGGGCTTGAGACTTGCGCGAGCCCTCTGGTGTCCAACATCCCTGAGTAAGTGAGGAAGAGATCAAAGTTTGCGTTTGTGTCGCGTGCATGATCCAACTGCATGGATTACAGACACCTTTTACATCCTGTAAAAAATCCTGACAGGCATGTTTGCCGTGCAACAAGAGTGTGTCCAACTCCGGCGAGACACGGCCTCATCGTTATGCGCATTGAGTGTCTTTTTCGATTGGCATGGCTATTGCTTAGCTTCGAGAGATGGGACATTTGTCATGGCGGTTAAGGGGGACTTTCTGGGTCATATTTTGGCCCTTTCCGGAAGGACAAACTGGAGCGTTCGACATCTCGACTCACAGACGCGCGAGTGTTTTTAGTCTTGACAGAAGACCGCAGTTTCACTACAGTAAACCCCTTTCGCGACTATCATTGTTGTTCCATTCCATTTTCCTGAACGTTACCGGGCGGAGTGAGAGTACCGCACTGTATTCTGGTGCGGTTTCTCGAAACCGTAATAGGACTTCTTCCTAAAGTCGAGTAAGGACTTTAAGGCGGAGAAAGGAGAAAGAATATGGCGGAAATAGGACACGGTGGAAAACCCATCGTCGAGCGGATCATGGAGCCCAAGGAGGCTGCCGAAAAGATCAAGGGTCTCACCCAAATTCCGATCCGAAGCCAGATCGCAAATGAAGTCATAGGGTTGACCTATGGATATTTCACACCCATCGAAGGCTTCATGAACAAGGCGGATGTGGATTCGGTTTGCAAGAACATGAGGTTGAGCAATGGGGTTGTCTGGAGCATCCCTCTTCTTTTTGACGTCTCGGATGAGGAGATCTCCAAGTTCAACCTGAAGGTGGGGAATTCCGTTGTACTGACCTATGGCGGCAATCCCATGGCAATTCTCGAGATCGAAGAGGTATTCGATTACGACAAGAAGGCCATGTGTCAGGCGGTTTTCGGCACTGACGAGGCAAAGCACCCGGGCTGTGCTCGAATCTACGATTGCAAAGAGAAGTTCATCGGCGGAAAAGTGACTCTCGTGCAACGGCCGAAAATCAATGCTCCGTACGATCCGTATTTCATACCCCCCCTTGAAATGAGAAAGAGGTTCAAGGAGAAGGGCTGGGAAAGGATCGTCGCGCATCAGACGAGAAACGTCCCCCATACCGGACACGAATGGCTCATGAAAGGGGCTTGGTTGCAGGCCTATGCAGAGCTTCCGATCGAAAAGCCTCTTGTCGGCGTTTTGGTAAACGCGATCATCGGCGAAAAGCGCAAGGGCGATTACATTGATGAAGCCATCATCCTCACACACGACGAACTGAGGAAGGCCGGGCTACTTCGGAGACCATAACCACCTTACATCACTGACGTTCTGGGATATGAGGTATGCCGGCCCCAAAGAGGCAATATTTCATGCCGCTCTGAGAACCAACCTCGGCCTCACCCATCACATGTATGGCAGGGATCACGCCGGTGTGGGAACTTACTACGGCGCGTACGATGCTCATCATCTTTTGGCCACCGTCCAAGATGAGCTGAACATCACGCCGGTTTATTCCATGAACTGGCTGTACTGCCCGCATTGCGGCGAAATTACTTCGGAGGGCATTTGCGACCATAAGAAAGAGTGGCAGAAGTTCAGCGGAACGGTAATGCGAAGCATCGTGCTGGACGGAGTCAAACCGCCGCGCCTCATTTACAGACCCGAAGTATTTGACGTAATGATTGAAAGCGGAGAAAAGTACGGTTTTGGCTCCCCGTTCGTTACCGACAACTATCTCGAAAAGAGGATTCCTGTTTTCGAAATCCCGCCCTTGAAGTAGGAGGTTACACAATGGCCGAGGAAAAATATCCGATTAATATCTGGATCAACGAAGATAGATACGCAAAGTTGCAAAAGGCCGGACTGGCCGACTTGCCGGAAGAGATGCTGGCAGGGCTGAAAGTGCTCAGGGTCTATGCCAATGACGCTCAAAAAGAGAAGATACTGAAGACTTTCCCGACAGCCAAATTCGACAGCGCTACCACGAAGAGCATCGAGCTTCTTCCCAAAGACGTAAAGGACAAGATTTTCGACAAAATCGTTGAAAAGCAATCGGTCGATATCATCGCCGACTTCCTGTCAGCGTACTAGCGGTCACAATGCTTCCATAACAGTCGGCAACCGAGTAAAAAAGAGGGTCTCTCTGGGCCCTCTTTTTTAATTTCGCGTGGGTCCTCTGCTTCATAACATTGTTAAAAGTAATGTCCGAGGTCGAGGAAATTCGGTGGAGACGCCTCGGAACGCGGGGTTGCCCGACCTCTTTGGACAGGCAAGACGCCTGTCCCACCAATCTGTGTGTCAGGTTGGAATTTGTTTTAGACATCGGAATTGGTCAAGAATTTGGGCACACTCTATCAGTGAGAATACGGATCACTCGTAATGGATCATCGACACTTGAGTTCTTCTCAGTCCGATTTTTCTTCACGACCACCTCAAGTGCTATTGGTGCTGGCGTGCGAATCTTGACGAATTGGCCGTTAGTAGGGCATAACATATTAGGGCTGTCGCATTGCCAGTTAGGTTTCCTGGAAGCCCGGAGATACTGTTTGGCATCTTTGAGTTGGAAAAGTTGGAGACGCTTCAGGGCTATGGTCGGCTAAAACCGCACAGGGGCAAAGTTGCCATTAAATTAATCTTGTGCGCCATAGGGCTTTCAGGTAGCCTGCCGGACTAGCGGTGTACCGGTAGTCTGTTTCCAGAGTGAAGATAACATCAAAATGAGGGAGAGTAGGCATCCCGTTGATTCCGGTCGGGCATCCTCCACGTGCCTGTGAGGCGCCTGGGCAGGCGATCGAATCAGACGGGAACATTACACAATGTCTGATCTTTTTGATAAATGCTTTTCGTTCAGCCGTAATCCTGTTGTTTCCGAAAACGGCGTGGAACTGAGTCTTGCGGAGGCCATATCCTCCGGGATCTACCCGTTTTTCAAAGCAATATCTTCAATGAACGGCCCCCACTGCACCGTCGACGGCCGAGATATGATCATGGTGGGCTCCAACAACTATCTGGGGCTGACCACTCATCCCAAGGTCAAGGAAGCCGCCATGAGAGCACTGGAGGAGTACGGAACGAGCTGTTCGGGCTCCCGGTTCCTCAACGGCACTCTCGATCTCCACGAACAGCTTGAAGCCTCGCTTGCCCGCTTTATGGGCAAGGAAGCGGCCCAAGTCTTTTCTACCGGCTTTATAACCAATCAAGGAGTTATTGCGCCGCTCCTCATGAGGACTGACACGGTCATCGTGGACCGACTGGTTCATGCGAGTATTCTTGAAGGAGTTCGCCTTGGATTCGGTAAGGTGAGGCGGTTCCGACACAATGATATTGAGTCTCTTCGCAAAAATCTTGAGGCCAGCGCTGACTCCGATGGCATACTGGTAATTGTCGATGGTGTGTACAGCATGGAAGGGGACATCGCCCCCCTTCCGGAGATCGTCGCCACGGCTAAGGAGTTCGGCGCAAGAATCATGGTAGACGATGCCCACGGACTAGGAGTGCTGGGCGAAACCGGTAGAGGGACTTTGGAGCACTTCGGTTTAACGGACCAGGTGGATCTAGTCATGGGGACGTTCAGCAAGTCCTTTGCATCCCTTGGTGGCTTCGTTGCCGGAGAAGAGCGCGTCATTTCATATATCAAGCATCATTCCCGTGCTTTGATCTTTTCCGCCTCCATGCCCCCGTCCGCTATCGCGGCCGTTCAGGCGGCCCTGGAGGTAATCGAGACGGAGCCGCAAATCAGGGAGCGTCTTTGGGAAAATACCCGCTTCTTAATGGAAAAGGTAATTTCCTTAGGCTTTGATCCGGGACCGACTCAGACTCCCATCGTCCCTTTAATCGTGGGAGACGACATGCGAACCGTCTACTTTTGGAAACGCCTCTTCGATGAGGGACTCTTTACCAATTGCGTTTTGGCTCCCGGCGTGCAGCAAGGGGCTCAGAGAATAAGAATGTGTCTTATGGCCACGCATTCTATGGAGGACCTGGAACAGGTCGTGGAGATATGCGGACGCGTAGGAAAGGAAATAGGGATTATCAAATGATGGAGTTGCGAACATGACAGACAGAAGGTCAGACAAAGGGCAGGCGGGTTTTTTCAGCTTCAGGGGTGCGTGTTGCCTGGCGCTGGTTGCGACGTTCTGCTGCCTGATTGATCTCCCGGTTTTTGCTCAAGAGACGTCGGGGGATTCACTTCCCCGAAAGACCGAGACCTCCATGGCTGCCCAAACTCGCCGAGGAGGAGGCTCTAGTTCAGTCGAAGGTGACTCAGGAGGCGCGTATAGAAGAGATTGAAAAAACGCTCCAGTCCATCAAGGCTACTGGCGAAAAAGCGGAGGAGCGTTCTTACTTCAATAAAATGCTCGGCGCGGAACTGATCAAGTACTTACGGTTGATGGTGATTGCTCTGATAGTCATAGCAGTAGGTTTCCCTGTCATCATCTGGCTGTTGAGCAGAAAGAGAATTCTCGGTCTATCGGGCCTCTCTACGGAAGTTGCAGCGACCCTTCTGGTGATTGAAGAACGCCAAGCCAAGCTTGCCAACATCTTGAAAGAAATTCAGGGGGAAATCGACTACCTACACACGATGTCCGTCCCCGACCTGAAAAACCTGATTCAGCAGGCGGAGAGTTACCTGAAACAGAATGAGGAGGACCTTGAAAAGACAGGTTCCCGCAAAGGGAAACCTTGAGCAAGCTGCACCATTACAGCAATGGCCAAAAGTGATATCAGAAACTGAGGATGACTCGGTGGGGAGGGGCATCCTTCCCGTCCTCCAGAGACAGGCAAGATAATACTGTCTTAAAATAGCCTCCGGACAGATTCTTACCGTAGGGGCGCTTCGAGAAGCGCCCTGATTTAGGGCGGTTCGCGAACCACCCCTGCAAAACCTGCGGCATTTCCGACCCGATTTTCTGGTTTTGAGACAGTTTCAGATGTCTGCCCTACCAGTAGACAGGCAACACGCTATATGTGGTAAGAAGCGGATCAGGGCGAGATAATAACTGGTGTCCCTAAGGAAACTTTCGAAAAGAGCTCTTCAATTTC
The DNA here is from genome assembly GCA_963809365.1 of uncultured delta proteobacterium. Lineage (GTDB taxonomy): Bacteria > Desulfobacterota > Desulfomonilia > Desulfomonilales > Desulfomonilaceae > CAWBBA01. The sequence continues at coordinate 41,171 of CAWEJR010000023.1, forward strand.
GAAATTCCACATCGCGATACATCCATCAGTCCAATTGTCAGGTTTGGGATAGAGAAGCGTCACCCACTTCCTCTCATGTTCGTCGGTCGGATAACCATGAATCCCGACCCATCCTCCCAATTCCGTGTCCCATGGGGCTTTCCCACTCTTGAGACTGCCGACTATAGAATCTCTTTTGTCGAGTGATATCAAGCCATTTTCAAACGCGGCCTGGGCATCGGCGATACTTGGGTAGCTGATACCCAAGAAACGATGGAAGCGGCTCGAAGTACTCTTGTAACAGATGAAATACTCGCCCTCAGGAGTTTTTGCATCCCCTGTGACACGCTTGGAACCGAGCGGGTTTGTGCCCAGACAGACCCTGTAAGTCTTTATAGTCTTACCATTTTGATGGAGTTCCAAGAGTCGTTTCTCCTTTAAGATCACTATCTTGGAAGACGGTTCTCCCACTGCCTGTGAACCGGCCCACGCTCCCTGACCTGGAGAAAGCCAAGCTACCAGCGTGATCAGCACGGCCAAAGAAAGGCACGACTTTACTGCATGCCGTCTTGGGCGATCTTTTCTATCGGACTGCCAATGAATTGGAATCAACGAATTTTCTTCCCTTTTCAACAGGATATTTGTAGCTCCCCCAATAATTCAGTGTGAATCCGAATGGCGGGGCATTGCCGAGGTGGGGGAGAAAGTGACTGTTTGTTGAGCGCCCCGGTCAACGCGTGGCGTCCTCCAAGGTTTTGATAAGAATGCGAGCATTGTCCGAAAGGGACCCCTTTCCCTCGTAAAAGACGTCCTGGGCCGTAATCCCTTTCCCATGGTAGACTTCATTCGCCTCATTGTCGGGTTCCAGCACTGCCCCTTTTAGAGCTAAGCCAGCGAACAGGCCCTTTGATCTCGAATAAGATAGAATGCCGGAATCCAACCGGACGTTGGTTTCTGCAGAAGCCTGCCTGCCCACTGGACCTGCTGCAACAGCGACATCGGCTCCGAGGGTATATTTGTCTTCCAGTAGCCCTTCAACGCCTTCCTCGTTCATCACAAGAAGAACCAAGTCAGTAGCCTGGGCACCCGCTTGAACACCGACGCTCCCGCCGCGAATGTTAAAAAAAACGGGTCTGCTCCACTGACCGGTCTTTTCGTCTCTCCTGAGGACAATTCCGCTCCCGAAGCTCACACCAAATACCAGCCCCACCTTGACCACGGCCGGAAAAATCGCAAGCCCCCTGCATCTTTGGATCAAGTCACTGGGAATTCCGCGGTCGGGCATCTCAAGGGCACTTTTGAGGACGAGATCGCTATCGAGAATGCGTTTGTCCAATTCCTGAAAGGAGGTCGCCGCTGATACTCCAGGTTGCAATACGACCGCGCAAAACAGCGAGACAGCAAAGATTACTTTTATCATTTATCGGACCTTGACCCTGTCTCGATCCCTCGGCCGCAATGTGAGGCAATGTGGCGTCTCAATGTTTAAAAGCCCTCTGATTTGTGAACATCATCGTCACCTGAGGGTTTGCTTCATTGCAGGCCTGAATCGACTCGAAGTCTCTTTCGGAGCCACCGGGATGAACTATTGCAGAAACTCCCTCCCTTATCCCCACGTCCACTCCGTCCCGAAAGGGAAAAAACGCATCGGACACCATCACTGATCCGACCAAGCCGGCTTTACATTCCAGCGTCTCCGTGTCCAGGTCTTCACAAATTGCTTCGTCTTTCAGTTCATTGAAAGGAACCAGGTGACGCTCGAAACAAAGCCGGTCCCGGTACTTCACGTACGCTTTGATTACCGCCAGTTCCGCAACACCCACCCGGTCTTGCTCGCCTGTCCCGATACCCACGGTGCAGCCGTCTTTCACATACAGCACAGAATTGGAGGTGACTCCCTGCTCCACGGCCCAGCCGAAAATCATGTCCTGAATTTCCCTCTCCGTTGGGAGTCGCTCTATCACATATTCCTTGCCCTGATGCGTCGCTCGGGCAGGAACAAGGTCCTCCGGCGACCGAATGGCATTAACCGCGGACTGCTGAACTATGATTCCGCCATCTATGAGAGATTTGAAATCAACAAAGCGCATGTTTACATAGTCCTGGAGTCGGTCGATCCGGGGAATTGCCAGTATCCGCAGGTTCCTGCGCTTGGAAAGAATCGCTACGGTTCCTTCTTCGTAATCAGGCGCGGCCACCACTTCGAGATAGTTCTCGGCTATCAATTCCGCTGTGGGCTTGTCCAGGGTGCGGTTGAAGACCGCGGCCCCACCGAAAGCAGCTATGCGGTCCGCCATGTTGGCTTTGTAGTATGCTTCGGACATGCTTGAGTGAGCTGCTACACCGGAAGGATTGTTGTGCTTCATTATGGCACAAGCTGGAGTTTCCATAAGAAACTTAAGTATATTTAGAGCGTTGTCCACATCTGTAAGATTAGTTTTTCCTGGGTGCTTGCCGGCCTGGATCATTTCCGATTCCGTCAACGAGCTTACGAGCCCCTTTCCGGGGGCCACGAACCTGCAATCGCCAAGCGCCAGGTTGCCTGCTGTCAGTTCGTAAAGGGCGGCTTCTTGGCCAGGATTTTCGCCGTACCGTAGGCCTTTTTCTACAAGACCCCCTGACGAATCAGCAATCTTCCAGGCACGCTTCCTGTATTCCAATGTCTGATCTCCGAACACAATCTTCATCGTCTCAGGGAAATGATCATCCATCACTGTTTTGTATTTCTTTCTTATATCTTCCATAAATAACTCTCCTGAGCGCTGTTTTTTCGCGAGAGGACATTTTCAAATCATGACCGCAAAGTTGAAGGAATGTCCGGAATGGGTACTAATACCACCCCAATAGCTAGAAAGCTACAACGACGCATGAAAATGCTCAAAACGTTAGTGGCCACGAACGAGCCGGACAACACGTCCGTGGCACAATGAGTTCAATCTAGTGACCATCGGGGATAAGCATTTTCATAGGAATGCGCTTTCAAGCGAGTAGTACTGAATCACACAAGTTGGCTCCGCCGATCCGCCACGCGTGAGGCGTGGTCGCTTATTCGACAGCGCATTGGTATCAGCCGACCTTACCACGGATTTGCCACATCCGAAAAGCCTTCAATCACCATATCCTTCCAGGCATTATAGCAATTGCCAAAAGCAATGACTGAATTTGAAGATGAGTCGGTGGCAACGGGCATCCTGCCCGTCCGCCAGAGGCTCGCAACCCCGCGTTCCGCGCGGGGCTGTCCAGCCAATTCGTGTCCTGGTAGGTATGCGCTCCAGACGGAGATACAGGCCAAAGATTCTTATCATAGGCATTTTGGGCTCTTCCCTCCAGGCGCTGCTTATGTTACGTTAAAATAAAGTGTCCGGGAGTAGGTTCCGTGAAAAAAAGATCTTCTTGGCTAGGATGGTTGGCATTTTTCGTAGCCGGGTTCTTGGCCGGTATAGTATTTTCCGCGTGGAAGCTTGACAGCGGAGTCTGTCGCCGTGCAGGCTCCCCGCACCGTTACAGCGGAACGAGACCAACAGGCCGAATTGAAGGCAAGGATAGCCGACTTGGAGAAAAGTCGGGTAGTCAGGCCCGACGATCTTGGCACTCTCGTGCAATTGGGGAACGACTATTTCGACATCGGTGATCATGCAAAGGCTGTGGAAGCCTACGAGAAAGCCCTACAGATCGACCCTCGTAATGCAGACGTTATAACCGACATGGGGATCAGCTACCGGAAACTGGGCAAACCCGAGGAATCAGTCAAGGCATTCCGAAGGGCCCTGGTCGCGGACCCGGAACATTCGATGGCTTTATTCAACATGGGAATTGTGCTTAGAGACGACCTCAAGGACAACGTCGAGGCACTGAAGACATGGGAGATGTTCCTGAAAAAAGCAGGGGATTCACCCCACGCTGTGATGATCCGGCCCTGGGTGAAACAGTTGAGAGAAAAGCTGGGGTCCGGGTCGACCGACGGAGGAGCCAAATGACAAGGAATGCTTTGCCCGGAAGAAGAGCCCGCCAAGAACCTGTTCAGACGTCCTAGTACCGTTATCCCTCTGCCAGTCTGTGAATCAGGAACTCAGTAAGCGCGGCCAATCCGTGAGTGGGCATATAATTGCTGGCTGAGACGTCGTACAGGATTTTGCTGTAAGCAGCAAATTCGGCGTCTTCGTGCCAATGAATGAGTGCGACAGGCAACCTCGGGAAGAACTTGAAGAGGAATCCCTCGTCCCCGAGATCCACCGGTTTTCCACCCCACTGGAGCGCACGGGATATCCGTTGGTTCCGAGCCAGGGAAAAGTACCGGTTGAGCAGCGCAGATGTTGTTTTTGAGAAATGAGCCCCCATTACGGCTCCGTGCCGCAAGGAACGGCAATCAATCCACTCCCCCATAACTCTCACGGCAGTTCCCTGGTTCTCCGCAGCTGCTATCAGGTGCTGCAATGCGAGAACTTTCATCGGTAGAGTGTCGACTACCTCATGACCTGCCTGGATGCGGTACGGAAGCAATTCCAAGACGAACCAGCTATGGAGAAAAGGGATCACGACACGGGGGATACCATCCCCTCCTCTGTACTCGCCATCGGTCGTCTCAGCGATGGTGATGGGGTCTATTCTCTTCACGCGCTGGATCAGGACCGAATAAAACTTATCCAACTCTTCAACGTTCTTGCCGGTCCGAGCTCGTTCCAGCCACATGGTGTATTCATCAGGAGGCAGCACCGTAATCTCCGTCATTCATAAAGACCCAGGCACGGACCACTATAACTATAGTGAGCCCGTACGGTGCATTGCGCAATACGTTGGGGGCGCCTCACAGCCTAACAAAAAAGCAAAAACCCTCCGGAGAGGGTCATTTGCGTGAACCGCCACTCAATGACCTAAGTTGACACGATCGGAGAGAAGATCAAACGTTTTTCTCTCCGAGGCCACGATGTCACAGTGGTGTATTGAAGTTTAAATTGAAACTGCCGCCAAATGTCATGGTGTTGCGGTCAAACGAGGCATCGCTGCTAACGGCTAGCCCAGAAGGCAGCGTGGCGCTGAGATCTGTCTGGCCGTGAAGCACGTTCCACCTGAAGAAGGCCCCGATGCCCATGCCGGCAGCAAAGTTTCGATTGTATTCGGCAAAAATCTCCATGAAATAACTTCTGTTCCAGTTGCCCTTTGAATCAATTCTCGAGCCGATGCCCGATATGCCCGTTTCAGAGTGGGTCACATCGGCAGGCGCCCAGGGGAAGCCTATGAACCTGACGTACACGTTACTCGCGGGGCCACCGACAGTGGTTTGAAGACCCACGAACGGCAGATAGCTGTTGATGGTGAGATCAGCTTCGTCGCCAGTGGTCGAAACTATGCCGAAATTGTCGCTGGGGTTGTCGAAACGCACTGAAAAATGCTCGTACCGAAAGCCTGCGATTGCCTTGAACGGGGTGCAGAATGCACAGGTAGCCGCGGCGTCCAGGTACCACCACTCAGCGCGAGTGTTCCAGGTCCTGCCTCCCGGCACCGCTATCGTAGTCGTTGTGGGGCCACCTCCGACAACTACCGTGGCGACGCCTGCTTCCAATTCTGATCCTCGGCGATTAGACGGAATGAGCACCCAACCGTCAAGATCAACGCCACAGGTTTCGGTTAGGTTGATCTTCTGTTCGAGACCCAGCCACAGGCCGGACACGTCGAAATTATGCTTGCCTCCGAAAAGACCCCCGGGATTGGGATCCGCAAAGCTCCAGCCTGCTTTTTGGACGGTTTCCATCCACCCCACGTAGAAGGTCAGGGGCTCGAAAAGACGAGGACCTGCTGGACCGCAGGCTCCGGGGCCACCACCGAACGCTGGGAGTCCGGGCAGCCAGCCTTGCGCGGAAACCACGGTCGGAACGAAGGCCAATACAAGAATGCCAACACACAGGACAGCGACACGTTTCATATCCATATCCTCCTAACAGAAGAAAACACAAGCCCTCCCAACGATTGCTGAGAGGCCAATGCCTATTGTACAAACCGACACTCTGGAATGTTAAATTTCTAGACCAAAAAGTTCCTCTTGTCAAGCAATAATGGCGGTGGTCATTGTATTTGCAAAAGTAATATATCTATTGGAAAATTAAGGTCTTGTGGCTAACGAAAAACCTATATTCAGGCCGTATCTCAGTGACATTGCTAAGTCTTACTGTTAACGACAAACTATAAACACGAATTAATAAATTAAATTAATAGCTAAATAGGTATTGTTAAACCATAACTGTAATTCCAGTGTCAAGAACGGCGGAGAGGTATCAAGCTAAAAATACAACAGAAATGCCGGTCAAGGTCACGCAGTAGCGTCCACTTTTCGTCTCCGATGCGTAATCAACTGACTCATGTCGGCCCGTTGAGCTTTTCTTCCCCCTTTGCCATGGGCTCCAACGAGTCCCAATAAGTGCCTGCCGAGTGCTGTGCCGCTATACCGACTCTCATGGCGTAGACCGCCACATCGAAGCGTGAAAATGCCTCAGTCGCCAGGGCAACGGACGTACGGTCAGACTCGCCGTGCACTGATGAATCCCCCGTACCGCGCGGGGCACGTCCGCTGCACCGCGACTTCAATCCGGGAGCCATCGGCCATTAGCCACGCCCAGGCCGTGGTTACTTATTAGACGGCACATTGCTATTACGCGAAGCAGAAAACCGCTTCGGTTACAAGACGCCCGCTGCGGGACTTTCCAACCGCGCAACTATAGGCTTCCCTTGTGGCCACGACGAAGAGGACGAGAAAAAAAACACCCCCTGCAGAATGGAGGAGCCGGGACATTGAAAATAGTGTAGTATATTTTATTATAAATGTTAGCATACTTATAGCTATTACTTAATGTAGTAAATGGTGATTAGATAATCCTGATTCGCGCTTGACTTCCCATTTACCCTGTGTTATTGTGATTTCACCGATATACATAAAATCATAACGTGTCGGCAAACTGCTTTTGTATCGTTACGTGTGCCGGCAAGACTGCAAGAAAAGTAGCCTTGTCACATTTGTGTCGGAAGAATGTCACGTTTGTAGTGTGTTCGTTTCGGGTTTAACTTTTTTATTATTATGCCGGATCTGATCCGGCTCTTTTGTTGAGGGAATGGGTATGGTAGTACGAGGAGTCGTAGCGGTTTTCGCTTCTCTCGCGTTGTGGTGCTTCATTGCGGTGGAGTGTCACGCTGAGGGCGTTCCAGGCTTCCCCGGCGGCTCGAATGCTTTCGGTGCTGTAGATGTTGTCAAAGGCTCTCCGCGATTATGCCAGTCCATGGGTATAAAGAAGTTCATTAATAGTTTCACTTCATATCAGTTTGTCAATCCGTTTCCTCCTTTCCAAGATCCTCTCAGCCGCCTGGAATTTCCCGTTGATCAGTGGTTTTTGGGTCTCACTGCGAAATATGCGGCGCGATCATGGTCCGTACATACGGAGGGGTGGGTAAATGTGAACCGGGAAAGCGGACTGAAGATGCAGGATAGCGATTGGGATGACGACTCAGATCCGTCTCAAAAGACAATTTTCAGCGAATCTGCGTGCAGACTGAATAAAGGTTTTCTATTTGACACGTATGTGGCAGTGAGCATTCCGTGGCTGCCAATCAGTAACGTGAGACCACTTTTGGGATACAGATATCAGTATTTTTATTTCACCACTCATGACGGCGCCCAAGCTGTCCTGGGAGGCGGTTCTGTGGATTTGCCGGGAGACGGCATAGATTTCAGGCAGATATTTAACCACGTGTATTTCGGCGGGGTTTTCAATACCAGTCTCGATCTCGGCAACATTTTGAACAATTTCCCTAGGGTAGACTTGGAGTGTCAGCTTGATTATGCGCTGGTGAACGCTAGAAACGAAGACCTTCACCTTCTGCGCAAAGGCGAGCGCGTGACAGCGGAAAACACAGTGGGACACTGCTGGCACTTTCTGGTGAACATGGGGCTTTTCCGGAGGGGCGCTTTGAGCGCGCGTGTCGAAGCCGATTTCAAGAGATTATTGACGGATGGCGATCACCAATTGCGCAACAATTTCTTTAATCTCAATTTTTCATTCGATGGTTCAAAAGTGTGGTCCGACCAAGCCTCAATTTCTGCTTTCGGGCAGCTTGTCTTTTGATTCGTTTTGCACATGGTATTTGTCCACAGACAGACCGGCTTGCGTACGCTCATTAGTGTCAATGGGGATTCCCCTCTATCAAAATTGACTCGAGCAGGTGAACCGTCAATTCCGACCAGCTCTCAACGGCAAGCACACCAAGGTGTAAGTTCCGGCTCGAACCTCGCTCAGATTCAATCCCTCTACAATAATCACCCCCGCATGCAGCAAGGTCTGATGCGTTGGCACTGACTGACCGAATGGGGCCACTGAAAGGTAGTCGACTCCCACTAGGCGCACGCCGAAGTCGACAAGCCATTGAGCGCCGTCCCCGGTTATGCCGACGAAGTCTTTGGAAAAGCTACGTTCCCCTCGTGACCACAGCTCCGAGTTTCGAGTGCGGAAGAGCACGCGTTTGGTGCCTGAAGAAATGGCGAGTCCTTTCAACAAGTCCGCGGACAGGTTGCCGTTTTGAGGCGCCTCGACGACCAATGCGGGTCCCACCAGGGTATTCAGGTCCAATGAGTCGATGCCCGGGCCGCCTCGGATGAAGTGACAGGGTGCATCCACATGGGTGCCGGTATGCGCGCCCATGTCCAGTCGGCTTACTGTCGCCTTATCACCTTTGTCCAAATGCGACGGCTGAGTTATGTGGATTGCCGGGTCGCCCGGCCAAACAACGAGGGCCTCGGAGATGGGGAGGGAAATATCGTGGATCACCATGAGCTTCTCCTGGTACCATGATCACACAGCATTTGTGAAAGGGTAGAGCGGTTTGACGGTTAAGCTTTTTCGTCAATTATTGCTAATATTAAGCTGGCTTTTCCGCTCATTCAGGCGGGCCGCACTCTTACCCTTGCCGGTGCCTTTCCAAGCATGAGCGTCGAAGGGTTCGCGCCGGCTCCTCGGGTTTTGTCCGCAGAAATGGCGGTCCCGTCAATTATCTGTCGTGTAACCCCCGCCTCTCGGTACCCGAAGCCCTTTGCCAAGGCTACCACACCGGGTCTGATCCCCGGCACAATCTGGGCCTTGCACTTAAGATGAGCTTTTCCGTCAGTAGTTTCAATCGAGACGGAAGCGCCCTGAACAATCCTAAGTTTGGCGGCATCTTGAGAATTGATGACGAGCCTGTTCTCGGGAGAGACTTCCAGCAGCCAACTGTTGATGCCGGACCGAGCGGTTCGATGAAACGGTAGCGTGTAGGTGATGAATAGAAACTCATCATCACTGCGGGAGACAGAGGGATACGCGACCGGGCCAAAGGGCTCCCGAAGCTCTGGTGCGTAAACCACCTTGGGTTTACCCGCCTCCACAACTGGTAAACTCTTAGATGAAGAGAAGAAGCCACCCCTGTCATAAACCTTGGTTACATCTTCAAGGGAAGGTGAGACATCAAAACCAGCGTCTTTCATTGTCCCGAGAATAACGGAAAGCAGCCACGAATAGTAGTCCCGGCCGGTATTCAGAGGAGTAGATGAGTTGATCCCTTTTTCACCGAAACCCGACAAATTTAGATGCGCGGCAAAAGCTATAAGAATATCCTCCATCTGTCTCGTTTCGGGGAGCATGGGAAAATACTTTCCAGTCTTGGGGTCAACCACCCCCACTACGGGCCGCCGCGTGCCGAACCCCTCAGTCGTCACAGAAGGCGGCGAGACGCAAACATCCCACCTCTCAAGATAAGTGGTGTCTGGAAGTATATAATCCGCGATGGCCGTGGTTTCGGTGATTTGTCGATCAATGCCCACGATGAGGGGCACTTCTCCTCTGTCTCTCAGGTTCAAGGCTGCCGCGGGATCTTCGTATACGGGGTCTGCGTCCCACAAAAACAGAGCTTTGGCCGATAAATCGGTGGTAGCTGTTTCACCTCTGAATTCGTATCCGGCCATCGCCTTTGCATAGGCTTGATCGAGAAAATCGTCTTTCCTGTGAACCAGACCTCCGGCACCTGGGATAGAGCCAACCATCTTGTTAAGCGCAAGGATGGCCAAGGCTGTTTCCTTGCCGTCCTCACTTGCCAGGACGCCTGCTCCCGGAATAGCAGCGGATCTCTCACCGCCTTCAACAAGTAAGTCGGCAAGTCTGTGGATGATGCTCGGCGGCACACCGGATTCTGCCCCATAGTCATCGATGGTCCTGCTCAGGGCCTGTATTCTTGAGGCTTTCAGGGGGTGGCTGGACAATGCCGGGATATCGGTCCAGAAGAGATCGCATGATCCCCAAAGCCAAGGCCAGGTCCTTTCCCGGGATCACCGGCACCCATAAGTCCGCCTTTGAGCCTGATGTAGAGAGCCTGGGATCCACCACTGCCCACTTGAGGCAGGGGCCGTTGACTCTGGCATCTGCGATTTGCCTGGCCAAAAGAGTCAGGGGGACCCCGGAGTCCAGCGGAGCATCTCCGAAGCTGATAAGAACTCGGGCATTCCTGTAATCAGCCTCAACAGGGCCCTTGCCGGGACCGAAGACCTGTTCAGCAACTGCGCGACGAGTGTCGCTCATCCGAGATTCACTATCGCGAACCAGCGTGGCGCCAGGAAATCCTGACAAGAATCTCTTTACAAACGTGAGCGCGCCCCAGTCGGCTCTGCCGACAACGAACCTAAAACCTTCGCCTGATCCCTTAATCTCGCGGAGGCCGGTTACCGGTCCTTCGCCGAAGAGGTTCCCGCCTTCCAGTATTTCTTTGAGAGCCTGATCCCACGAGAGTGCGGTCCACTTGCCCGAGCCTCTGGGCCCCACGCGCTTCAGAGGACGCGCAATTCTGAAGGGGTCGTAAAGTGTCTGAATACCGCTTCCGCCTACGCCGCAGATGCTGCCACTCTGTGTGGCGGCTTTCTCAAGAGGGGTTGCAAAGGGAAGACGGGGGTTCGCAGAAGCAGGGTGAAAAGGGTTGCCGTCGATCTTTACCAGAGTCTCCTGCGCGACCCGGCAGCAAATCCCACAATTTCCGGCGCACAGTCCGCAGACAGTATAAACATTGCTTATACCTGGGAGGGTTTCCAGAGGGTCCACGCCCGGCGCGCCCTTGATATATTGAGGAACCGGGGCGTCCTCGGGGAAGAGACTACACCCCGCGAACAGGGACGCACCACCCATCAAAGCGGCAAGGCGAAGAAATTCTCGTCGAGTTACATAGGCCATGTTTTTCTCATCTGATGCGCGTCAACTCAGCGGTATATCAAAGCCGATAAAGACGACTGAATATCTCATAAGAAACACCCCGCCGATGATGAGCAGCGAGGCAAGGCAAAGCCACACCTTATCTTCTCGTGTCCGTGGGAAAACGAGTATTGCGAGCGGGATAAGCATGCCCGAGACAAGCTCCCCCCAGACGTAAAGTTTTTCATGCAAGGCCAACAGGATCGACGCGTGCCCGTCCGCGTTGGACACCAGAAGTGTCAGCCAGAAGCTCCCATTCCAAAAAAGGTCCACCAACAGGATTCCGATCATCATGAGGCGAAGACTCGTGTACAATTCCGGTTCCAGCTTTTCCTGCCGGTATCTGTCCATCATGAGGGCCACCACTGCAAGGAGCGCAATTCCCGAAAGGAGAGCAGAGGTAAGAAAATAGCCCGGCATGAGTGCGGAGTGCCACCAAGCACGCGCCCTGACCAGAGCAAAAGCAAAGCCGGTGTACGCATGGACGAATATGGCGAGAGGAACCGTGACCATCCCGAGTATTCGGGTCACGCGGTCGTTTTTCACGAAAATGAAATAGATGTATATGAGATTGGCAATCGGATAGGCGGTCAATAGCCAGGAGCCATAAGACAGGGCTGAAGTGTTGTTGAAATATTCCGGGACAAGAGTGTGCCAGAATCGAGTCGGCTGATGCAGGTCGAGAATAAGACAGGCAGGCGCCAGCAGCAACAGCAGGAACGAGATAATTGCCGCAGGGAGGGCCATGGGCTTGAAGCGCTTAATTCTGAATACAGTTGAGAGCGTCGAGAGGATAAACGAGCCCGCGGATAGCCCCGTGAAGTAAAAATAGAGCGGAATGTAAATCTTCCAGGGGACCGCGTGGGGCACGTTGTAGAGAACCGCGGTTTCCATTTATTTGCCTTCCCCTTTTTTCCAGTACGAGGCGTCAGGACTAGGGATGCTCCGGCCGTATTCGAGTATTTCCTCTTTGAAATCGTCGGAGAAAGTGATTCTCCCCATTAGCTGATGATCGGCTGCCACGTAAAAGACCTTGGGCTTGGTTCCCAATTCCGGCTTGATGACGGTTGTTCCCAGGGATACCAGCTTGCGTGAAATTTCACTCGAAGGATCGTCCAGGTTTCCGAACACCAGCGCACGAGACACGCAAGCCTCTACACACGCGGGCTGAAGTCCTGCATCGATCCGTGCTGAGCAAAAATCGCATTTTTCTGCGGTATGACGGATAGGGTTAAAGAAGCGGGCATCGTACGGGCACGCGGCGATGCACATTCCGCAGCCTATACACTTCCCGTAGTACATGACCACCACGCCGTCTTCTTCCCGTCTCACCGTGGCCTGTACAGGGCATACCTGCACACAAGGCGGGACCTCACACTGATTGCAGAGGCGCCGGAGGAAATGGTTGGAGGCATCCGGGAAGTGGCCCTTCTGTATCCCCTTCACCCATGAGCGCCAGTACCCCAACGGGACATTGTTTTCGCTCTTGCAAGCGATGGAGCAGCTATGGCAGCCGATGCACCTCCGTTGATCCACGAGCATTCCCCAGCGCTTGGGTTTCTGCTCGCCGGCGCCGCTGCCCGAAGCTGTCTCCCCGGGAGTTTCCTCCCGGGATTGGAGCACACCACCTTTTGGCTTAAAAGTTACACTCATTTCAAAGAATTGACTCTCATCCTCGATTTGTGAAATTCTTACTTAGCTTGGTGGCAGCCCAAGCATTCCAGTCTGCTGAAGGATTCCTTGCCGTCATGACAGTTTCCGGTGGCACAGGTCGCACATGCTCTCGGTACTTCGTAACCTGCTAGAGAAACCTCATCGTCAGGCGCCGAACCCGGAACATAAAGAGTCGAGGCATCCCGCCCTATGTGTATCTTCTTCGGCGGAGAGTCCTTCAAGGCCCTCAGCACAAAGGTGCCATACTTCTGGGTTGCGAAAATGGCGTCGTGACAGGTCTTGCACTCCTTGTACTTTCCATCCTTGAACCACATGTGACTATAGTGCCGAAATGCTACAGGGCCAGGCGATCCGATGGCCTGGTAGGATATGCTGCCGCCTCCAAAGACCGCTGAAAGCGCCAGAAAGGCAAACAGCAGGCCGCCGGCCACCACAACCACTAAAATGATCCCCCATGCAGCAGCCTGGACTCTCCAGTACGGAGAAGGGTCCTGCAAATGCCGGAAGTATTCACGTATTCGGTGAAGCGTGCTTTGTTTTTCGAGCTGACGTATCATTGCGATGGTCTCAGACGCTGCGCTGGTTAACGAACAGTCCCCACGTATGTGCTGGTCCACTGTCTCTTCTTGACTTCATCGGTCCCGTAATCCGGCAAAATCATAGGTGAAACCCTGTCCGTTTTGATTCCTGCGTCTATGAGTTCATTATGGAACTTTCTAACGTGTTCTACACTGAGCGAGCCTATGTCGGCGCGTTCCTTAACGTATTTGCCCGCGGTCTCGCCCGCAAGCCTTCCGAAAACAGTAATGTCCAGAAGCGAATTCCCCATCAAACGGTTGGCCCCGTGAACCCCGCCGCCTACCTCACCCGCCACAAAAAAGCCCGGAACTGTCGTAGAACCATCGGAATTGTAAGCGAGTCCGCCATTCTGGTAGTGGAGAGTCGGGTAGATCAGCATCGGAAGCTTGGAGATATCTATCCCGTACCGCTTGTACAGGATGAACTTAGCCGGGAATTCTCGCTCCACGGTCCCTTCGCCTTCGAGCATTTCAATCATCGGCGAATCCAACCACACGCCCCATTTGCCACCCGGCCCCGGCACCGGAACTCCTTTGCCGACCTTGGTGCACTCACGAATTATGCTTGACGATTCGATATCACGCGGTTCGCGCTCGAACACGAACTGCTCACCGTCGATGTTGACCAGGTTAGCACCCGCGCCTCTTACCTTTTCAGTAATCAGGAGCCCTTCGGCCTGCTCTGGGAAAACCGCGCCCGTCGGGTGGTATTGTGTTGCATGAAGAAAGCGAACACCCACACCCATACGATACCCCATGACCAAGCCGTCACCGGTCGCGCCGTAGTGATTGGTGGTCATAAACCGTTGCATGTGGAGACGGCCCGAACCGCCGGTGGCCATGACCACGGCTTTGGCTTTAACGAGAAAGTATTCTTCAGTTTCGAGGTTGTACAACACGGCACCGGAACATCGGCCTTTGTCATCCATGAGCAGTTCCACCGCGGGAGAAAACTCGAGGACGCCGATATCCTTCACACGGTTGCGAGCCTCATCGCGAAGAGTCCTCATGATCTCTGCGCCGGTCATGTCACCGGAATAGTGCATTCTCTTGCGGCACGTTCCCGCTCCATGAAGGGTGAACAGTTTGCCGTCGGACCACTTATTGAACATGCAACCGAGACGCTCCAGCCAGCCAATAACCTTGGGTGCCTCCGTGACCATGGTTTTGACCAGTTCCGGATCATTCTCGAAGTGCCCGCCTCCCATTACATCCAGGTAGTGATAATAGGGGGAATCCTTCCAACCCTTGGTGGCTGCCTGTATCCCACCCTCGGCCATCATGGTGTTGGCATCGCCGTGCCGAAGTTTGGTGGCTATGATTACCCGCGCGCCCTGCTCCTGGGCAATCAAGGCAGCAGCGGTCCCGGCCCCTCCGCCTCCGATCACAAGCACGTCCGTCTCGTAATGGATTTCATTCAAGTCAATCTTGTCCGGGTCCACTCGGCTACGGGCCTCGAAGGTGTCCGCGATCTCCTGGGCCACTGCATAGCCCTTGCTCGGTCCGATTTTCAATTCTCGAAGCGCGCCGGACCGGAAGTCCGGGTGGTATTTTTCCAGGCGGTCTTTGCGCTCATCGAGGGTCAGGGCAGGAAACTCCTGCCCCGCCTTCTTCCTAGCCACTCTTTCAGGGCGGGTTTTCTCAACTTTCTTTATATGTGCCATAAGGTCCGGCGTGTATGCCATAATTGCCTCCGGTTTTACAGGCGATGCAGCCTGAGAGAGAGCTTGTCTTTCACACTATGTTTCGCAATGGACTCTCATTAGAGCCACTGTTTGTCATCCGGTTGCCACATTTCATCCCCGGTGTGCGGTTCCATTTGTCGGTCCACGTAAAGTTTCCTGAGTGTTTCCATGTCCGTGGCCATGAGCTTCTTCAGCGGCTCATCATACCGGCCCGATTCTATCCTGCCGATCATCTCTCGAAGATGGGTCGCTGCTGGTTGAATATGCCTTCCCGTTAGACGGCGAGCAAGGATACCGATATTGTACTGCGCCAGTTCCGCGGGGCAGCGGGAAGTGCAAATGCCGCACATTACACAGGGGAAAGAGAGTTCCGCCACTTTCTCAAGGTCGCCTCTCAAGGCGGCTGAAATGTATTCCATCACCGGAATATCCATAGGGCACGACTTGGTGCAAGTGTTGCACCCCATGCACTTGGCGAGTTCCGGGTAGTACTTCAGGAGAGTTTTTGCGTTTGGGGCCAGCTCTTCAATGTTGTAAACCGCACGATTGGCAGGGAAGAACGGCACCATAGCGAGGTACATATTGGGCTGCACCACCGTCTGGCATGCGAGGCCGACATATATCTTGGGACTGTCGGGCATGCGGTAGACCGTTGCGCAAGCTCCGCAGATGCCGCCTCGGCATCCGCATCCGCGGATCAACTGGTACCCGGCATACTCGAATGCCTTCTGTATAGTTAACGTGCTGGGGACTTCGTACCGCTTTCCCATGATAAAAATGGGCACAAGGTCGGTCCTCACTGCTGCTTCCATCGGGAAGCCGGTTTCCTGGGCGACTTGCTGTTGCTCAACCGTTGACATGTGCTCTGATCCTTTCTTCAGCCTCAATCCGTGATGTGTTCGTCAAAATCCTAGCGTGCAACAAAGACGCCTATAACAATTCCCAGTATCAAGGCGATAAGCGCCATGAAGTAGTTGTCAAGCGCAGTGATCCGCGGAGCAGGCTGTATCGTCTCTGGAATCACCTCGTCCACGATATAGTCTTTGTACGCCGTGTCTACCTGAGGACAGGCGAGAACGCAGGAGTAACATTGTTCGCAGTCTTCTCCCACACACGACTCCAGGGCAAACGACGTGCGCTGCTCGGTCTTCTCAAAACGCTTCGGGTCTCTCCGGAGCACAGGGCAGGAATCTATGCAGTTGCCGCAAGCAATGCACGCTTTGTCCCCAGTGATTTCCGACCCCGGATCTTGAATGTAAAGGCGGTGATACGGTTCCATGCCCTTTGACAAAAGGCGGAACCGCGCCACCGGCGGCTCTTTGGCACCGAGGAGAATATCCGCTACTTCCCGGTTGATTTTGTCTTTGGGCTCATCGCTTTTCGTAGCCATTGTATGCGCTCCTGTTCACAAGTTCGGATTGCCTTCTTACCTGCGTAACGAATGGGATCTTGGGGTCAATTGGCCTGCTCGCTGTGTGGGCTCAACATCACAGCCTCTGTACCGGATCCCCAAGTGGCAACAGCCTTACCTTGCGAACGATTACTCTCTTTATTTGGCGCCGAGGCTAAGGTCTCTCGGTCACGTCTGTACTGCTCAAAGTACTCCCTGGTCATGAGTGGGTGGCACTTTACGCAGTTTTCAAAGTCTTTATCCTCCCGACAATCAGCAAGAAAGATTTTGGTCTTGTAATGTATCTTGCCGTTGTGACAGCGCCTGCATGTCTTTTCCGACGGCATGGCCACCATCCATCTGGGGTTTGTGGCAAGCTTGTTCCATGCCCCTTCTCTGGCGGCCAAGTACTCCTGATCCGTCATGGGGAGCAAACGATCACCTCTGTACGCATGAGACGCTGAAGTGTGGCAAGAGTCACAAGCCAGGTGATTCACGTCGGTATACGTGACAGCTTTGTCCGCCTGGGCGGTTCCCTGCTCCTTGTAACGCTCGTGACATTTGGCACATGTGTCGTCCCGTGCCAGCACGTGTTTGCGATGGTCCATGACCAGGCCGATCTTCTTGAGTCCGGGAGGAAGGTCTCTGAGATAAACTTCTTTGCGGTATATCGCCGCCAAATGACAGTACTGGCAGCTTTCGCTTGGAATACGCGCTCTGTTGAACAGCTCTGCGCGTTGGGCGCGCCGAGGCTCGATCTGTGGCACCACGTAGCTCACAATATGAAGTAAACCCCTCAGTCTTGATACTGGAGTGCCGGCAGCGCTCCCCTGAATGTGGCAGTCAGCGCAGGCTATGAGTTCGTGGGCGAATCCCTTCTTTTCTGCTTTCAACCGCCCGGCCATCCATTGGGCGAAAGACGCCTCCTGGCTGTGGCATGCCATGCAGGTCGCGCTCCGCAACGAATATTCCCCGGTGACCCCCACCGCAACGATGATCACCAGGCCGACCGCGACGATGTACCACACCCCTCGACCCATCAGGCAGTCTCCCCCTGAGTTTCAAGCTCCTTTTCGCGCCTTTGCTTCATACAAGCTTGGAAAGCCGCGGAAATGACCAGCGGGCCGGAATTGCCTATGGGGCATTTTGCTGCGCATCTCCCGCAACCGACGCAGTACTTGGAAAGTTCTACAACCCTCTCGTAATCGCCCAGCCTCGTGAGCAGAACCAGTCCCATGGGTATTTGAACGCCTTCGGCTTCCTTGACCGGGCATGCGCCGACGCAGGTCGCGCAATTGTAGCAGTTGATGGAACGTCCCGTTCCGGGCGTCAACATGGATTGCAGGGCGTACTCAAACACGATAAACGCGGCAAAGAGGATTGCCAACGCGTTTAAAGTTACCCGATCCGGGGTCTTTCCCAGGAACGTATTCAAGAAAGCCCTTGATATGACGCTATACTGCGGATAATCCGGTATACCCTTGGATAAGGCGGATTCAACGGCATTAGCATATCCGGCCAAAGTCAGGTTGGCCCCTCGGTACATTGCTGGCTGACCCGGGGGCTCCAGCATCCCTTTCTTGAGAAGCTCGTCCCTGTACGAGGACAATTCACTATCTTCGACTGAGATCAGATCGGGATATTCAAGTGTCCGGATTTCAGTTATGCGGTGACTTAGAACGCCGACTTGAACCTCGATCGGCCCTCGGAAGCCCTCTCCGGAACCCCTGTAGGTCCCATCATTGACCAGGGCGATCCCCGCGCCCCAGGGGCTCTTTGCCAAGCGCAGCTCGTCCACACTCTTCACATCAAAACGTGCAAAACCGTAGCCGACGAGAATAATGCCAACCGCCGCGGCCAAGTACCAGATTTTCGGGCTACTGCTGGCTCGATATTCCTTGGTCCACATTACTCCCAGAGTCACAAGTAGAGCAATCGTCAGGACAAACCTGCTCGAAGGGAAGAGCGCGGCCGCCAGAATCAGGTATACCGTGAGACGTACCCCGCGCGTCGTCAGGGCACTCCACAAAAACCCTATAGGATCACGCAAGAGCCTTGACCACGTCATCGATGAATTCCTTTCCTACAAGTCCCTGGGCCATGGCCTTCTCAAGGGAGTACCGGGGCACAATGCCCTTTCTGAGCGCTGTGCGCGTGTCTTCCTGCATAGTCGCGAACATCTGCGCAGTGGGAAGATACTGCACGCAGTAGCTCTGGCAATTCCCACAGCGAATGCACTTGAGACCACCGTTACGTATGAAGCGGTCATAGTCCGTAACGCGGCCGGCTACGGCCAATTCCGCCTGAAACATAATGCCCACCGGGCAACGATCCTGGGTGGCATAACAGGCTCGACATTCATAACAGTAGATGGTTGCCGGGTTGCCCCTGAGAAGAGGCTTTATTACAGTTGCCAGCAATGCCGAGACAACCCCGAACAGCGCTATCCGGTCCAGATTGAGTGTCCAGCCTCGGTCCTTCAGGTTGGTGAAGAACTGGTACCGGTGGATCCCGGGAAGCACCATCGGCTGGTCGAGATCTTGCCGTTTATGTTTGATTTCGGTCGATTTTTCTTCTGACATTAGCTTCTATGTCCCGGTCCTAATGAGGCAGCATGGCCGCCATCAGCAGTCCGGCTATTAATCCTCCGACGGCCCCTTGAAGGAGTTCCTTCGGAGATTTCATGTCCAGGGCCCAGGCTATGATCAAACCGGAAACGGCCCCAACAAAAAGAAAGATGATCCACGTAAGCAATGCTCGTCCTTAAGAATGCTCGTTCAGGCGGGCACTTCCCGCTAGACTTTTCCTATGGCAGGCTGAGGCTCTCCCTTGCCTCGGTCCGCCGAGGGTTCAAAATCAGGTCCACCCAACGTGACGGACATCCGCCGGGACAACATTCTGGGGACCATGAGCCCGATCAGCCCCGCTGCTATCACGCCACCCGTGATTCCCTGAAGGATCGCCGTTCCGTTCAACTCGAATAGGGCAAACGCCAGGATACCGCCGGCCATAGCCCCGCTGAGCAGGAACCCGACAACCTGAATCGCGAAATTCTTCGATGCATTGGCTCCGAACACGCGACTGCCGACGAAGATAAAGATTACGTTCACACCGGCTATGACGAGTGCGAATTCAGCGATTGTCACAATGTCCCTGACAAAGTTGGGATTGGAAGGCTCAAAAACCGAAAGGTTGAGGAACTTCATATAAATGGCAGCCAACGGCGCCATAATAGCCATGGAAGCGAACGTGTAAGCTCCCTTTATGAACCCTGTTTCAGCCCGCATCGTCCCTTCACCCATCATGCCGCCTCCGCCGAGAGGCGAAGGGCCACAAGAAGTTGTCGCATTTATGATGTACGCTGCCATGACGATTGCGAGTTGAGGCCAATCGAGAAAGGCGAATTTTGCCGGACCGAACAGGTACAATACAGGGACCAGGGCGGCAGTGAGAATCCTGGCGCAAGAGAGTGGAAGGATTGTTTGGAACTGGACGAAGATGGCCAGCATACCTGCCACACCGAGAAACGGGGCCTTGATGAGGCTGTTCAAAAGCACACCCAGGGCGTCAAAGCCTCCGGTGGCCGCCAGGGCGCCGGCAGCTAGAAAACCCGCGGTCATTGCCGTTACCGGGAGAAGGATAATCCCTTCCATCAGGTCAGTGAGACGGATTCGACAAACGATTATCATCAGCAACGCGCCGGCCACCAGCACTGTCTGAACCGGCATTTTCCCGAACGGCTGAAATATCGCGATAAGAAGTGACAGCACAAAGATAACCAACGCAAGATAACCGGCAAGCGGCGCCTGGATGTCAGGCTCAACGCGTTCCTCGCCTCCCATGCCTGCAGGAGCTTCTCGAAGAGAGACGTCGTTCGGGTAAAGCCGCTGACTCACTAATTTGAGGAATAGAGCGACTATCGCGGTTCCCAGCATAAGAGAAAATGCTTGCGGAGCCCGAAGGATTCCCTCTGATGCGGTGGCGAAGAAGCTGCCGAGAAAGCCCTCTCCGATCTGTCCCACACCGCCGATCGGCGATGGCCCGCAAGAACCCATGGAATTACGTGTGAATGCGCCTATTAAGACAATAAGCTGCGATTTCGTGAGTATCCCCATCCCGCCCTCAAAGCCGAAGGTGAACAACAGAGGCAGAAGCGCCGCGGCCAGAATCCTGCCGCAGGGGAGAGACGAGATCACGGGAAGATTTATCAGAATGACCAGTGTGCCCACGAGACCGATGGGACTTTTGCGAACATAGCGCAGAATGACCTTTAAAGCCTCGAATCCGCCTGACGCTTTTAACCCGCCGGCCAGAAACAGACCCGTAAGCAGAGCGGTGATAGGATGCAGAATGATTCCGCCGAGAAACTCATTGGGAAGGAGCATGACCGCGTCCCAGCCCGAATAGGCGTACCGGAAGGCTCCTCCTATCAGAAGGCACAACACCGTCGAAAGGACCAGCACAGTCTGAACCGGAGTTCGGATGTATCCAAAGAGAGTAAGAAGCATCAGGCTCAAGAAAATGAAGAGCGTGATATATCCCAGAATTTCCACCTAATATCTCCAGTTCAAATGCTCATCGAAGCTCGGCTGTGGCCGGATCGGCGGTTGAACCACGGCAGGTCCACCACGTAGCCGTCGCGAGAATTCGAGACGCGGACTTCGTCGCCAACCTTCAATCGGCCCAGGCATGCGGTGCAACAGTTCATGCAGGCTGTCACCTCGTCGCCGCTTTCCAATTTCACCCTCACGGTCGTCACCGGGAGGGCGATTCCAGGAAACCCAGCGTCCTCCTCACACACGATGACACCCCGTCTTCCCCTCATAAAGCGGAAGATCTCAGCCGCAGCAAATATTAGCACCAGAAAAACTATAGTGGCCTGTTCAATGTCCATAACGTCTCGCTATGATGACCAAGTGTAACGCCGCGTGCGTCGCGGAAACTTAGCACTGCGTTTCGCAGCAGGGGTGGGACAGGCATCCTGCCTAGTCTATTTAATAAATCCCCATGTCGGCGTGGTCCTTTTTTTCAAGGCATGACAGGCAGGATGCCTGTCCCACCAAACTCGGATTATCGCCTCTCATTTGCGGGCCAACACCTGTATTCTTCCATTTCCGTTGTCAGCCACGTAAATCTTGTCTTCTCGACAGGCAATTCCCGTCGGACTCTTGAATTCACCCTCGGCGGAACCTTCCTTTCCGATTACGGACAGTACTTTTCCGTCAAGACTGAATTCCTGAATCCTGTGATTGCCGGTGTCGGCCACCCAGACGCGTCCTGCATCGTCCAACGCCATCCCCTGCGGCATATTGAGCCGGCCTGGCTCTTTCCCGACGTCACCGAAGCTCCTTATGAACTTCAGGTCTGCCCCGAAGACTTTGATCCGGCCGTGTTTGCTGTCCAGCGCCAGAATTTCTCCCTCAGTGGTCACTGCGCAGGCCGTAGGGAGCCTGAATTGATCGTCTCCGTCGCCGAGGTCTCCCAGTATTGCAATCGGATTGTCGCCCTGAAAAATCTGGATGCGATGGTTTCTCGTGTCAGCCACCAGGACCCGTCCGGTACTGTCTACGAATACCCCTTGCGGAGTTGCGAAGGAACCGCCAATGGACCCTATGTTTCCTATAACGCGCTGCACGGTCCCCTTGCGGTCAAAGACCTGGATACGGCAGTTGTTGGAATCCACAACATAGATAAGGCCTCCGCGATCAACCGCGAGCCCTTTGGGGAAGTTCAGACACCCTTTTTGGGCCCCCGGCCGTCCGAAGGAGGCGACCTCTCGGTGTGAGGAATCGAGGCAGACTACGCGGTAGCCTGGAGGATCAGTAACCAGAATGTTTCCGGAGGGATCGAATGCAATATCGAACGGGCCTTTGAGCCCTACTTCGCCGGCTGCGACTTGCTTTGGGGGAGCAGAAGCGTGGAGCCGAATCGAAGGGAGCAGTGAAAACATCCCGGCCGCGCCGACAGAAATAATGAATTCACGCCTATTCATGGCGTCTTCTTATTCTCCGCAGCCGTCAGCTATGTATCGCGGTCCCCGGAACCGCTATGGTGTTCCCGGAACTTTCATGACTGTTGACGGATTCTTTGTCGAACGATGGGACGAGTCTCATAATAATGCGACTTGTCCTATTAGTCAAGAAGCCAAATCCGCGCTGACTTCAGGCAAATCGCAATATGTTTTCCACCGGTTCCCGATTACTTCTGAAAAGGCTTGCCGGCGCGTCCGGATGTGGCACTCCGATTGCTATACCGATAACAACTTTCTTATCCTCCGGTATGTCCAAGACCTTTTTCACGATGTCCGGATAATGCATTGCCGCGGCCAGATAAATGGTCCCGAGCCCTTCTTGAACAGCCGCATAACAAATTGTGGTGCCAATGGAGCCTGAATCCAGACAGGAATACGGTTCGTTCAGCCGACCGTCTATGACGAGATAGATGACAGCAGGTGCGCCGAAAAACTTATACATGTTTAGATAGTGTTGCCTGCGGCCTTCTGAATCATCCCGGGCAACTCCCAGGAAGGTGAGCAGATCTCTTCCCAGACCTGTGTAGCGCTTCTTGTGCAGTTCCGGGAATTCTACTGGCATAAGAATGTCTGAGCGAGGACCAGCCCCTGTCATTAACTCTTCTTCGAACGCTTTAGCTAAACTACGAGTCTTTTCCCCATCTGCCACGACGATTTCCCACGGCTGAGTGTTTCCCCAGGACGGGGCCCATCGCGCAAGTTCAACGATCTTTTGGATCTTGTCACGTGGAACAGGATCGGGCAGAAACGCTCGAATGCTTCGCCTGCCCAGCACAGCCTGGTCGAGTTCCATATCGCATTCCTCCTGAAACATTGATCTGCAAACAAGCATCGAAAATAGCACGAATAACCATTTGGAGAAATATAATCCGGCGCCGGCCAGAATTTCATCATGGTGAAACGTAGTTGCGCGAATCCGATTCGAACCAAGCCGTGGACGAAACTTCACGCCCCGCACCAGAAGTTAACATTCCGATCCTCCCCGTTGAATTCAAAATCTCATTACCGGGAACGTGACGATGCGACAGAGTGAACAATTCACCTTTACAACAGGGAAGAGGAAATGGTAGTTTTCCTGAGAGTTATGCTCTGCGGGCAAGGTAATTGCCCTAGAATACGAATGTGCGTTCAAATGAGTAACATAGCGTCGAAGAAGCACGAGAATCCGCTAACCTGTCATTCCCGCGCAGGCGGGAATCCAGAAGGGTTATAGCGAGCAAGACTGGATTCCCGCCTGCGCGGGAATGACGAACTTTTCGCATCTCAGAGTTCCCTGATGGAATGCGAATTAGTATGAGACGGCCTTGCTCCTCTTGTAACTGGCAACGTGAGGGTTTTATTACTGCCCAGTGCTTTATCGAGGTTTCCTAGCTAAAAGAGGTATTCTATAAGGGTCTTCTCATTCGGCAATTTCCTTGAAGGAGGATGAAAATGGCATTTTCGTTCCGTGGATGTACGATCAGCAAAGTCGGTGTGATCGGTTCCGGCCAGATCGGTCCCGACATAGCCTTGCATTTCGCAAAAGTGCTACATCCTTATGACGTCCAAGTGGTCGTGGTGGACGTAGCTGAAGAGGCTCTCGCAAAAGGAAAAGCAAAGCTCTTCAAGAAGGTGGACAAAGGCGGCGAAACAGGCGCGTTCAAACCCCACGAGGTCGAGGGCATGAAGAGTCATGTCACCTTCACCTCCGATTACAATAATCTGAAAGGCGCTGATCTGGTCGTGGAAGCGGCCACGGAAGACCTGCCTCTTAAGCGGCGGATCTTCAAACAAGTGGAAGCACTGGTCACTCCGCACGCAATTCTTGCCAGCAATTCGTCACATCTGGAACCGGAACGAATCTTCGAGGAACTGGCCCATAAAGGCCGGGCTTTGTGCACGCATTATTTTTTCCCCGCGGAACGCAACCCCGCGCTGGAAATCATTGCCGCTAAAGATACGGAACCTACGACCACTGAGTTCATGATGCGCTTCTACGAGTTCATCGGGAAAATCCCCATTCGAGTCGGTTCCCGGTACGGATACGCGGTGGACCCGGTCTTCGAAGGGCTGATGCTGGCTGGCATACAATGTGTGGACGCGGGTCTCGGCGATACCAAGCAGGTGGATGCAGTTGCAGCCAAATGCCTCGGGCTTAGAGTGGGCCCTTTTACTGGCCAAAACCTCACGGGAGGTAACCCGATCTGCGTTCACGGCCTGTCCGAAATGAACAAACGCTTAAACCCGTGGTTCAGAGTTCCCGAACGGCTCCAAAAAATGGTCGACACCAACTCCGATTGGGAAGTGCCTGCACGTGGCGAAACAATTGAAGTCGCGCCTGACAAGGAGAAGACTATCACAGAGGAGATTCAGGGAGCTTATTTCGCCATGGTGTGCGACATGCTGGACTCGAAAATTATCACCACGAGCGACTTTGATCTGCTCATCAGTGTTTCGCTGGATATGAAGCCGCCATTCAGTTTCATGAATTCCTTGGGTGTCGGCAAGTCGTTGGAACTCGTGGAAGCATTCGCGAAGAAGTACCCTGCCATGCCCGTTTCAAAGGCCCTACGGGAACAAGCTGCTTCGGGCAAGCCCTGGGAAGTCCTTGACGTGCTGTTCGAAAAGAAAGGAGATGTCGGCGTAATCACCATTCGCCGTCCCAAGGCGCTCAACGCGCTCAACAGCAAGGTTTTCAAGGAGCTGGGAGCCTATGTCGAGATCATAAAGAACGATCCGGAAATTAAGGCCGCGGTGATCACCGGCTTCGGGAATAAGGCATTCGTTGCAGGCGCAGACATAAAGGAGATGGCCGGTCTTACCAACCCCGCGGAGGGTGAGGCATTCGCACGCAAGGGCCAGATTGCATCGGCACAGTTCGAGCAAATTGGTAAACCTGTTGTAGCTGCCATGAACGGGCTTTCGCTGGGTGGCGGATGCGAATTGGCAATGTGCTGCACGGCTCGCGTGGCTCCTAAAGGCATGGGATTTTTCGTCGGTCAACCCGAGGTGAATCTGGGTCTGATACCGGGAATGGGCGGCACCCAGCGCCTTCCCAGGCTCGTAGGCTTTGAAAAGGCGGCTGAGATGATTCGTACCGCAAAACCAATCTCAAGTGCTCAGGCGCTGGAACTCGGCCTCGTAAACGAACTGGTGGACGGCGACGTATTGGAACGAGCCATCGAACTGGCACGTGAACTTGCATCAGGTAAGACTACGGTCAAACGCATGGAATCAGGCCCGCTTTCCAACGTGCCCGACAAGCTACCCGACCTGGATATCGGACACCTCTCCCGAGCCATCGATAAGCTCGCGGTCAAGGCTATCCTCGAAGGAGCAAAGATGACCGTCGAAGACGGCCTCAAGTGGGAAGCAAAATGCTTCGGTGAATGCTGGACCACAGAAGATAATCAGATAGGACTGAAAAACTTTGTGGAAAAAGGCGCCCGCTCCAAAGCACCGTTTGTGCACCGGTAGGGATGGGAAGAAAAGTAGAGCGGAAAGAAGAGAATTTGCCGGGGGGAAACTTTTTTGTAAAAAAGTTTTCCCCCCGGCACCCCCCTTCCAAAAACTTCTATTACCTGAGCCCGTCTTCTTTCTTTGCCTGGTCCTTGAGAAGACCGCCAACACGGGGGAGCGGTCTTCCCGAAGCCGTAACGACAAGAGCTACCACTATTTCATCTCCGCGAGGCGCGTCCTGGACCCGCACCGGCATAGCATCAAAGTGGGTCCGCACGAACGCTGCATCCTTGTAATGCACTGGAACGTCTATTTCGGTCCCAGGGCCGCCGATTTTCTTCGCGGAGGGGATAAGAGCCTTCCCTCCACCCACGGCTTCTCTGAAAGGTCCCCCCAACTTGGGGTGCAGAATCGCCGCGGCGTGTTCCAGTTCACCTCTCGGTCCGACAATGGCACCCTTACCGTAACTTTCCGCCTGTTCCGGCGTGATTCCTAGGGCTTCCACGGCTATCTTTCCTAATAGTCCGCCAAGTTCTTCACCGATGTTGATCAGTTGGTCTAGATTCTCCTCATATCGGCCTGCAAAAGGATTCGTTATTACAGCAGCCACCGCAGCTCGCCGAGTGGGGGGATCCACGGTTTTGCCCATTTCTCTGTGGGTCTCTTCAACGATTTTCACAATCTTGCGTATCTCCATTCCATACCTCTCCTTTCGATTGATTGTTCACCGCGGAGATCGCGGAGAACGCAGAGGATTCTATTTTCTCTGCAATTCGTACGAGATGAGACAGAGCGCATTCATGGCCTTGACGCCGAGAGGAGCGGGAAATACTGTACGGGCCCGGCGGCCTTCCCTTGTGACTTACGTGGTGGATTGAAAACATTTTTGCTCTCAGCGTTCTCAGCGCACTCTGCGGTGAATCCCGGTTGTCTGCTGACTGATTACCACGTCTCTCGGGCAGAGCCCGATTCCGCGAACAGCGCCTCCACAAAGTCGTTTGCGCTGAACTCACGCAGATCGTCCATTTTTTCCCCGATGCCGATATAACGCACAGGGATCTTAAGTTCATTCGAGATTCCTACCACGACGCCCCCCTTCGATGTGCCGTCCAGCTTGGTGAGAACGATTCCGGTCACGGGGATGGCCTCGTTGAAGGTTCGCGCTTGCAAGATCGCATTCTGCCCCATGGACGCGTCGATTACGAGAAGGGTTTCATGCGGAGCGTCCGGGATTTTTTTCGCCAGAGTGCGGCTGACCTTTTTCAGCTCCTCCATGAGGGGAACCCGTGTGTGGAGCCGACCCGCGGTGTCGACAAGGACCAGGTCCGCGTTCTCTTCCAGCGCTCTTTCCATGGCCTCGAACGCTACCGACGATGGGTCTGCTTTCTCTTTTCCCTTCACCACCGCGCAGCCGATGCGATCGGCCCAAATTTGGAGCTGCTCAACGGCAGCGGCCCTGAATGTATCCCCCGCGGCCAATATCACCTTTCTGCCCGCAGACTGATATCGGCCGGCAATCTTGGCAATGGTGGTAGTTTTGCCGGAACCATTCACCCCCAACACCATTACGACAAATGGGCCTGATCCATAGCCGACCCGCAGAGGAGCCTCTACGGTGGAAAGAATGCCTTTAATCAACGCCTTTAGATGGCTGACCACTGCCTCGGGATCGTCCAGTTCCCTCCGTTTCACTCTGTCAGTCACGTTTTCCAGAAGCTCGTAGGCCGTTTTGACGCCTATGTCCGCAGTGACCAGAACTTCTTCCAACCTCGCCACCATCTCGTCGTCCAGTTGTTTTTTTCCAAGAAATACTTGGTCAAGGCTCCGGAGAAATCCTTTTCGGGTCTTTTGTAAACCTGTTTTCAGTCTAAAGAAGCCGGCTTTTTCATCCGCGATTTCAGCAGATTCTTCAGCTTGCGCCTCAACAGCCTGCTCACGCGTCGCAGCCGCTTCAACCGAAGAAGGTTGAGCAGACGCTTCCGGGGACTCGGCAGGGATTTCTGTTTCTGAAGGCTCCTGGGAAGCCTTGTCTTTCTTGAACCAGCGCTTGAAAAAGCCGGGTTTATTTGTCTTGTCTTCACTCATTCTGTTCCACTCTCTCACGAAGATGAAGCTGTGCCTCCCACAGTGATCCAGGTGTCAGGCTGATCCGGGGTCCCGATACGAAGTGTGGGCTGCGCGTCGGATACCGGCGCGCCCTGTCCGTCCTTCCCGCAAGTTCCAATGCCAAAACCCAGATCATTGGCGACCATGTCTATGTTTCGGAGCACCTGAGGTCCATTGCCTACAAGCGTGGCACCTCGCACGGGCTCTCCTTGACAGCCGTTCTCGATCAGGTACCCTTCGGCCACCTCGAAGACAAAGTCTCCGTTCACGGGATTTACCTGGCCTCCCCCCATTCTCTTTACCAGCAGACCGTTAGGGGTAGCCTTGAGAACCTGTTCCGGGTCGGCCTTGCCCGGAAGTATCATCGTGTTGGACATGCGAGGGATCGGCTTGTGGCGATAAGATTCTCGGCGACCATTTCCCGTTGATACGGTCTGCTGTTTCATGGCGTTCAGGCGATCGTACAAGAAGCCCTTAAGCTCACCGTTCTCCACGAGAAGCGTACGTTGTGACGGCGTTCCCTCATCGTCAAAGGGATAGGAACCTCTGAGATTAGGCACGGTAGGATCATCGACCACAGAGACCACAGCCGCGGCCACCTTCTTTCCAAGCGACTGAGCATACACGCTCATATTCTGGCCGATGAAATCCGCCTCCAGCCCATGGCCCACCGCCTCGTGAACCATTGTTCCACCCGCGTCGCTGTGCAAAACCACAGGCATCCGACCTGAAGGGGCCTCTCTCGCTCCGAGCAGCATCAGGGCTCGGGACGCAGCAACAGATGCTATCTCTGCCGGTGGTTTCCCCCTGAATAATTCCAACCCCACCTGGCCTCCCACAGGTTCGTAGCCCGTCTGTACAAGGTCCCCTCTCCGCGCTGTAACGTGGACGGTAAAGACAACCCCGGCTCGAGAAAATTCCAGCCGCGCGCCTTCAGAATTCACCTGTACGATCCGCCGACACTCATCAGAAAAGGTGACCCTCACCTGATCGATTTCATTGCCAAAGGACCTGGCGGCTTCGTCTGCTTCGGCCAGGAGCATCATCTTGGTGTCCAGGCCCACATCTGCGGGGTCAACTTCAATTATAGACTGTTGACCACTCTGCACGGCCCTGAAAGCCACCCCAGCCGATTCCGACCGCGTAGAGTCAGCCTGCATAAGGGTGCTGACAAGCTCATCTATGGCGGCAGGAGTCACCTCTGTAGAATAGGCGTACAGTGTAGCGCCCGAGCTAATGATTCGAAGCCCCACTCCCCTGTCAATTCCCTGCCGGATTCGGTCGGCCTTTCTGTTCTCGTACACAATGGTAGTGCCTGTCCTCTCCTCGAAGAAGAGGTCCGCGAAGTCTGCTTTCGCGGAGATCAATTTTCTTATCACTTTTTCGCAGTCAACTTGATCTATGGGCATGTGGTGTATCCCTGCCGGCTGATCGTCTCCCGATCGCAAGTTAGTACGCATGGCACAGCATGAGTCTAGCAGGGGCGCGGATGGGGGTCAAAGAGAATTACTTAATGTAATTTCTAGTAAATTAATTGAATCAGTTGTTATTTATATGTTATATCCATATTAATGATGTCGAGGAGGTGCCCCTTGCTCTGGAAATTACGCAAACGAACCATGACCATTCCCGCGGAGCTTCACCAACAAATCGCTCGATCCTGCTCTCGCATCAACGAAGTCCCCAGCGAGGTGCTTCGCGTGCGTCCCTTGCCCACGTATCCTTCGAAGAGGGAGAAAAATGGCACGGCTCGGGAAATTGGCACTCGACCCGCACAATGAATTCCTCCAACTCCTTGTCCTGGAGTCACACCGGGAACGTGGACAGAACCGGCTCACATGAGTAGCGTGAACGCCGCCGACTTGTCACGGAAATCAAAAACTTCTCCGATAAGGATGGCTGGACCTATCGGGGCTCTCATTTTGATCCTGACCGGATCATTCGTGGGGGCAGCCCCGCCAACGGAAATTCCGTCCTTCTCCAAGACTTACGGCGCCTTACATAAACTGTCCAAAGATACCGGTGGAAGCAGGGAAGGTTGGTTACAAGTTATACGTTCGTTCTTGTCCATCCATGAGACAGGAAAAGACCGCCGGATTGCCAATCGGTCCCTTTTTCTTGCGGGAAAGGCTTCTCTGGAGCTGTACCGCCGCAGTGGCAAGGCGGGAGACCTGGACACGGCAATTCGCCACCTGAGTCGTTTTAGCAACCTTAATCGCAGAGGGCCATATCTGATCATGGGCTTGCGCGAGCTGAAAGAGGCGCACAGCTTGAAGCGGAAAGCTCTCGATCTTTCTTCCCAAAAGGCCAATGATTCCCCTAACGTAAATTCAGGTCAGACGAGAACAAATGACGTTCCGAGGCAGCTCTATGCTCAGCCGGCTAAGAAGAGCCAACCAGGGGCCGCTGCCGATCATGCCGCGAATGCCCTTTCCACTCGCCAAGCCTCGGCGCCCCGTGCCTCGCGCAATTACATAGGGAATCCATTCAGTGATTCGCGGCTTCCGGACCCCAATAATTCCAAGTTAGAATCCAATAGAGAGTCCGCCCCGGCTAGCTCCAAAAGGGCCTCGACAGTGAAATCAGGTCCCCCGATTCATATCGGAAGCGACGCGCCTGATTCCACATTTGCAAACTCATTACCCGGACCAACACCTAAAGCGACGGGCCACGAATTGTTACCTTCCGTCAAAAGCGCGTCCCTCCCTTCCCCAACCGTTAACGATGGCTCCACGACACAGAAAATGATCAATCCTTCGGCCAAGGAGTTTGTCGTCGCGATAGATCCGGGACACGGCGGCAAAGATCCTGGAGCAGTGTCACAGGACGGTTGCCTAAAAGAAAAGGACTTGGTCCTTGAAATAGCGAAGAGGCTCAAGACGACGCTTGAGAGCAAGAATCCCCCACTAAAAGTCGTGCTCACGAGATCAGACGACAGACACCTCTCCCTTGAAGACCGGGTCGCTCTGGCGAACTCAGCCAACGCTGACCTATTCATCTCAATCCATTGCAACTCGGCAGAGGATTCGAGCTCGAAAGGGATTGAGACCTATTATCTCAACAAAGCCAGCTCGCGCGGGGCCATGAGAGTTGCGGCACGTGAAAACGGCATCCCTCTATCGAAAATGAGCGACATAGAGGCAACGCTCGTTGACCTCATGGTAACGTCAAAGAAGAGTGAATCTGCCAAGCTGGCTATCTCCGTGCACAGCTACCTATCCCTGAATCAGAAAGGCGCGGGCACGCCGGCACGGGATAGGGGTGTACGGCAAGCTCCGTTTTATGTTCTCCTGGGAGCTAAAATGCCTGCCATTTTGGTAGAGTGCGCCTTTATCAGCAACAGGCGAGAACGCGGAAAACTAACGAGTCCGGCATATTTGACCTCTATTGCCGAGAGAATAGCCGAAGGAGCAGCCAATTATCTGAAAGGGCTGGATGGTCAGGGGTGAAGCGTATATGCACGCGTGCGCGGATATCGATTACATGGTGGTGTAAACCTGTCACCAATTTTGCACCTTGCTCAACCGAAGTGTTAAAATAATATAGAAATAGGGGGGTCAATCTTTTCTGCCGACAGGACTCGAAGAAAGGGGCATGTCATGGCCATCAAAGTGCTAATTACCAGAAGTTTCAGGCCGGACAACCTGAAACAAGCGTCCAGGCTTCTCATGGAACTCAGATCGTTAGCCACGCTTCAGAACGGTTACATGTCGGGAGAAACGCTTGTGAGCGCTAATAATCCCAATAAGCTGACCGTCCTAAGCACCTGGATCAGCCAAAAACGCTGGGAGGAATGGCAGCAGTCTTCACAGAGAAAAAAGTTCTCTCAGAAGATTGAAACGTTGCTTGAAACCCCCGAGGAGACGGAGGTGTTTCTGGTTGGTGAAAAGTCGCCTGAATGGGTAGATATGGCCTGATGGCTCGCGGCTGTTTACTTCCAAGTGGGGATTCTCGCTAGGAGACTGCCGCGCAACCAGACTCATTGGCGTCATTGCGCCGCGAACTCGGGAAAGTCTCGCCAGACGCGGGATGACACAACAGGCCCCTATGCTGATACGTCATCCGAAATATAGATGACCTTGCTTCCTTGAGGCTCAAACATGAACGGGAGTTCCTGAAGGTCCCGGAGAGCCTCCCGGACGCGATCCTGGTTCTGCTGCTCAACATAGAACAATAGAAATCCTCCGCCTCCCGCTCCCAAAAGCTTTCCGCCTATGGCTCCCACCTCACGCGCAGATTCGTAATAGCTATTGATAGCGTCATTGCTGATAGTCTCTACCAGTGTGCGTTTGAGAAGCCACCCCGTGTGGAGGATTTCGCCGAACCTGTTAAGTGAACGACCGTCCTTGAGAACCTCCAGGGCTTGGCCGCAAAGGTCCTTCATCCGGGCAAGGACATCCATTTTTTGTTGTGTGGCCGCTCGTTGCACCTCGAGTATGTCTCCTGCGCGTCGGGCCGTCCCCGTAAAAAACATGAGGAGATTGGCCTGTAGGGCCATTTTGGTGGCGTGAGAGCAGATGACGGGGTCTACGAAAACTGTCTCATCCGGATTAAAGCGGATGTGGCAGATACCTCCATACGCGGCAATGTATTGGTCCTGTTTGCCGATGGGGTCGCCCAACCGTTGAATTTCTATTTCACAGGCCTCTCTAGCGAGTTGTGCCCCGGAGACGTACTCACCTTTGAACGTGTGCAAAGCGTGAAGAAGTCCCACGGCATAAGAACTCGAAGAGCCGAGGCCGGTGCCCGCGGGAATGTCGGCCATGGAAGTAATTTCGACCCTGTCCACCACCCCTGTCATTTTCATGGCTTCGCGGATGATAGGATGGGAGATCTCTTCTACCGAATCGACGAGTTCCGATTGGGAATATTTCAGCAAAATGCGGTGGCGAAAGTAACGGCTCAGCCGGTTAACGGTAATATACACGTATTTGTTGAGACTCGTGCTGACCACTGCGCCCTGTTGGTGCAGATAGTATGCGGGAAGGTCTGTCCCCCCTCCGCAAAAGCTCACACGAAGCGGCGTACGAGTGATGATCATAGGTCACCTCCCTCGGAAAGGGTTCCGGTCGTAACATATCACGTGTGGTGGATGGATCATCACCTTAGATCGGCGGGTCAATCTGCGAAGAATCACGGTCTGTTTTGTATGCCCCGTCCCGAAAGACCGCCCACCGGAGAAAGTATCTCCCGGGACGGGGTAACCATCAACCCTCCATGCACAAACACAAAAACCAAAAATACTCCGGATCGCGGTGACTGAGGAGGATATTCGAGGAGGTACGATCGAGTCAAGACTTTTCCCAGCCTCACAGGCAAATCCCCGTGTGGCAGTGGTTTTGGGCCTGGTATTCAAAGCCGAGGCTCGCTGTTTCCAAAAAAATTGGTTCTTTATCTGCTAAGAAGAATCCGCTTCTATTCGTTCAATTACCGCGGATGCAAAGCCGGAACAGGAGACTTCCCGTGAGCCGGGCATCAGTCGAGCCAAGTCATAGGTGACGGTCCCCCTCTGAATCGCCCCCGATATTCCCGCCACAATCAGCCCCGCGGCCTTCTCCCAGCCCATGTGTTCAAGCATCATGGCCCCTGACAGAAGCAAAGAGCCGGGATTCACCTTGTTCAGCCCAGCGTACTTCGGCGCGCTGCCGTGTGTGGCTTCAAAAATCGCGCAGCGGTCGCCTATATTCGCGCCGGGGGCCATCCCCAGACCCCCCACCTGAGCAGCCAGCGCATCGGACAGGTAGTCGCCGTTTAGATTGGGCAAGGCCAGCACTTCATACTCTTTTGGCCGGAGCAACACCTGCTGAAACATGGCATCGGCTATCCTGTCGTTTAGCAGGACCTTGCCTTGCGGAATTACCCCGTTAAGGTCTTTCACGAGATCTTGCTCCGATACGACTCTGTCCGAGAATTCCTCCCGAGCCAATTCATAGCCCCAATCTCGAAAAGCCCCTTCAGTAAACTTCATTATATTGCCCTTATGAACCAGTGTGACTCGCTGTTTTCCTTTATCGAGCGCGTACTGGATCGCACGCCGCACCAGCCGTTTTGTGGCCCCTGGACTCATGGGCTTGAGTCCTATGCCCGAGGAAGGGTCCACTTGAACATCCATGTCGGCTTTGAGGAAGTTGATAATTCTTCCGGCTTCTTGGCTTCCCGATTTCCATTCGATGCCGGCATACACGTCTTCCGTATTTTCCCGGAAAACAACCATGTCTACATCTTCAGGGCGCCGCACTGGCGAGGGAGTGCCGGATATGTATCGGACCGGCCGTACACAAGCGTACAAATCCAACTTCTGGCGGAGAGTAACATTCAGACTTCGAAATCCCCCCCCGACGGGTGTCGTCAGAGGACCTTTGATTACAACCACAGCTCGCTGGATAGCCTCCAGGGAATGGTCAGGGAGGTGTTCCCCGCAATTGAGCAGGGACTTTTCTCCCGCTGGTATCTCCCACCATTGTATTTGGCGAGAGCCGCTCCAAGCTTTGCGTACGGCAGCATCGAACACCGGCCGCGAAGCAGCCCAGATGTCAGGGCCTACGCCATCACCTTCGATGAATCCCACAATGGGATTGTCCGGCACATTTAGTTGTCCGCCCTCTATCCGGGTGATCCATGCTCCGTCAACCGGAGGGGGCGCAAAAGAGTTTTCCATCAATCTTTTCTCCGTAATATCATCTTAATGTAGTGAATATTTTCTTTGCTCCGCTGAAGCACAATTCGCATGTGTCCTGTCCAGGCCGTCTGAGTCCCATAGGGACCGATGAAAGTAGCCTGGCGATTTATCGCCGGCGAACCAGTGATCAAAGAAATCGAGTCCCGTAGGGACGACCGAACCGCAGGTTGAATGCGCTCAAATCATCAGTCGTCCCTAATGGGACGAAGAAATCTTGATTGTGCACCCAGGCCCAGGCGATGAATCGCCTGGCTACTTTCTATCGCCCCTCACGGGCTCTAGTGGAGCAAGATAAACAATCCTTACTCTATAGAACATCGCCTGGCAGTTGTGAAGGTCACCCACGGATGATCCACGCTATGGCGGCAGGTTTCGTATCCCAGGTCTGAAAAGAGTTCCTTGAGCGTTTCCCCCTGTTGCTCGTTGATTCCTGACACAATCCAGAATCTGTGGAGAGCTGCCCCTTTCAAGGGGATAAGCTCCCTCAATACATGGAAAGGCAGATTTGCAGTGACGAGATCAAAGGGTTGGTCAATGAACAATCTGGCCTCTCCCTCTTGAACACCAATCACGGCATCGAGCGCGTTAACTTTCACGTTTTCCCTGGCTGTCCGGACAGCCAAGCGGTTTCTGTCGACGGCCAGCACGCGTTTGACTCCCATGCGTGCAGCCGCGAGTGCGAGGATCCCGCTTCCCGTTCCCAAATCGAGCATAGAAGTTATAAGCTCGGCTCTGATGATCTCCTCCATGAAGCTGAGGCAACAATTTGTAGTGGGGTGGCTGCCATCCCCGAATACCACTGATGGGTCCAGTAATAGGGCCTCTGGAGGCGGCGCGGGATGGTCCGGGTTAACAAAGCAGACCCCGGCCACCTTGATGCCGTGCGGGGGTAGCCCAGTTTGCCAGTCCCCGTACTGCATTTCGTGGCGAGACCCCAGAGCCAATCCGCGGGCGCAGACTCGGTCGTTAACGTATTCGTCTTCCGGCTTGGTGAAAAAAAGGTAAGAGAATCCCTCCTCGTTCCATAGTCCGATAAACGACGCGGGAGGATCGGAAAGGTAGTCTCCAGGATCCCCCCGAATTTCATAAATGTAGAGCAAGGTGCTGGGGGGGATCATGTTCCGGAGTTCTCGCTGTGGAAAGGCAACTAGGAAGCTCGATCAGTCCTCTAATTTCATTTCCCCGACATCATGAACAATGGCCAGATAAATGTCCACAGCTTCGAGTAGGGCGCTTTTGGCTTCGGCCAGATCGGCAACCTCACTTGCGGTCAGGTAGTCTCGCTTGAGCAGGCTGTCTATCCTATGATTGATCTGAATGATTTGCTCCGGAGAGGCCAGTTCGCCAATATCAAGCTCGGCCTGTTCCATCAGTACGGTCGGCGCCTCTGCTTCCGAAGGAGTAAGTTGGTCGATCCACCCGTCTGCCTCCTTCCATTTGCTGATTGTTGCGGGACTTACTCCAACCTTCTTCGCGAGGTCTTTGTTGGTTATGTTTCCCCCAACTTCCATGTACATCTTCACTGCTTTGTCACGAGCGGCCTTCTTCCTTACCACACCGGCGGCTTCTTTAGGAGCGGCATGCTCTCCTGTCTTCAATTTTGATTCCCAATCGTCGTCACGTTTCCATCGGCCAACAGTCAGGGGGTTTACTTTTACCAGCTTCGCTATCTCTCTGTTGGTGATTTTGCCCCCGGCCCTAAGAAACATTTTCTCAGCCTGAATTCGCGCTTCCTTTTTCATTCGTCGCTCCTCTCCCTTTCTCGAAAGGTACCGCATCACCCCTGTTCAACAAAAATTCAAGTTCCTTTACTCAAACCTTTGCTAACTATCGTACTAAATATAAATAACATGATCAAATAGTCAATGCAAAACATTTCCCCAAATTGAGGCTCGGCACGCGCACCCCTGTGTATCCCCTTTTGAATGCGAATCAGTGCAAGTCTTGAATTCGTGCGGAATAAAAAGTGTAGTCAGGCACTCTGAAAGCGGCGGGGCGGTGACACTCCATTAACCGGTGATATACCTGACCTGGTGCCTGAGGACGGACTCGAACCGTCACGGGGACAAGCCCCAAGGGATTTTAAGTCCCTTGTGTCTACCAAATTCCACCACTCAGGCACGAGAAACACTGGACCAACAGCTTTTCGAATAAGATAGCAGTCGCTCGGGAGAGTTTCAACCCCTTACAAACGTCGCTGAGGCCCCTATAGAGAAGCGCATTGAAATTGACAACTTGTCCGCCGGCTGGCGGCCACGGTAGGGGCACGGTCCCGCGTCCCGCGGGATGCCTCTACGCGATCATTTGCTCCCCGCGGGGCTATATTCAGTCGGCGGCAGTATTACAAATTGTTCGGTCACCGCCGCCCTCCTGCAATGATGTAGACCGCGGGCCTGTCCGACGGATTAGAGACAAAAAAAGATTCGTCTTCCTTGACATGGACTGCATGGCCTGGCGGCAGAGTGATTTGCCCGCGTGTGGTGTGCATCAGAATCGGTCCGTCAATTGCGCACAATATCTCATCATGAGCCTCGCCCGGCTTTATAAGTCGCCGACCCTCCCCCGTTTCAAGATAGCCATAGATCAAGTAACATGTTTGAATGTGAAGGTCTTTGGCGCCAAGAACATATTCGCCCCCTTCAGTGGACGCGAGTGTCCTCAAGTCGAACAATTTCACTCAGGCGGCTCCTTGAAAGGGTTCCAGGAGAAGAGTGGATCATCCTGCACACGACGGCTGCCGCCTTGAGCATGGTGACCGGCCCCTTCCCGCAGTTCAAACCCATCCCCCAAATTGATTCCTATGGTGATCTTGCCGGTATATACCAAAACAAGATAGGGATATTTCGAGCAAGCGTCACCTCCCACTATTCGGAGCTGTCGCGTATATAAGGCGTCAAGGTCGAGGTCTTCGAAGAGGTCTTCCGAACTCGTCCAGCACAGATCAACTATGGATGCCATAAGCCAACTTCCCCTAACCCGGAGAGATAGTTCATTCGAAAAAGATCACACAGATATTCTAGGGTGCCGACCCTACATATGCCGCTTGAAAAGCCTCACAATCAAGATCCTGATTTCATTGCTTCTAGATCCCTATTGCCGATCTGTCAAGCAATTTGTGCGGGCGGTAATAATGCTTGAATTACTAGCGGGAATTTGAAATCCCGTCGAAGAAATCATTGCGGCTTTCTCGTGGCAGCCCGCTCGTGACCGAACGATTACGTCATCCGGGGTTCGTGACCTGACGGCCTACCGATCGCGGAATCACCCCGAAGTCTGCGGACCCGGTAAGCCCCTGTTTCCAAGATAGAATCTTCGCTTGACAGGAGGGCTCCGGCGGACTAATATCGAATCTAGAGCTATCTATTCCGATGACTCGTCAGATTTAACCCATCGTGCGTTGTAAGTAAAAAGATGACCTTTCAAGAGAAGGCTGTCCTCTCGCTAACTCCTAGCAGCCTAGTGAGCGGAGATGCCGGCATACGCGATGGTAAGCCGGTGCGCTCAAGCATGCTTATCGGGAAAAAAAGATGACCCAACTTGGAATCGAAGCGTCCAACCAGGTAACCCCTCCGGTGGGGGACTTATCATCAGTGATTCATCAATGTTATCAGTGCGGCAAGTGCTCGGCGGGTTGCCCTGTGGCCCCGGAGATGGATCTCCTCCCGCATCAGCTTGTACGCCTTGCGGTCCTGGGGAACATGGACCGTATAGTGAAATCCAAGAGCATCTGGCTGTGTCTTACCTGCCATACCTGCGGTGCGAGGTGCCCCAACGGCATTGATGTGCCTGCTCTATTGGACCCGGTCCGCCACCAGGTGCTCAGGGAGAACATAGCCACCGGTGGTGACTCTGAAGTACCTACGTTTCACACGACGTTTCTCAAGACCATCAAGGCCTTCGGCCGTGTTCACGAGCTGTTTCTCATTGGTATGTACAAGATGAAGACCAAGAGTTACTTTTCCGACATGGAGCTCGGCTGGAAGATGTTCCGTAAAGGGAGGATACATCTCATGCCCCACCGTTCGAAGCATCTGAGTGAGGTGAAGGAAGTGTTTAAGCAGTCAGGGATGAAATAGGCGTACTCTCCCGAACTCTTTGATAACAAGGATAGACCATGGAATTCAGTTACTACCCCGGATGCACCCTAACAGGCAGCGCACAGGAATTGGATGAATCGTTCAGGTACTCTGCCGAGAAGCTTGACGTTACCCTCAAAGAGATCCCGGACTGGACATGCTGCGGCGCTTCATCAGCCCACATGGTGGATGCTTATCTGGAAGCTGCCCTCCCTGCTGGAGACCTCATGACCGCGGAGAGGATCGGCCTTGATGTGGTTGCCCCCTGTGCAGGCTGCCATGTGAGGATGAAGGCTGCATCCAGGCGTATCATGGAGGAAGAGGAGCTTTCAGAAGAGGTTCCCCTTCAAGGGTGAGATAAAGGTGATCTCGGGTATGGACATGTTCCATATTGACGAGCTTCTCAGCCGCTTGAAGGAGCGCGTAGTAAAGCCCCTCGCCGGCCTGAAGGTAGTGCCGTACTACGGCTGCCTTGCAGTACGTCCGGTGGAGGTGGTGGAGCCTGTTGACCCTGAGAACCCCATGCAGATGGACCACATACTCGAGGCCCTGGGCGCGGAGGTATTGAGCTGGCCGTACAAGACGGACTGCTGCGGTGGCTCGCTTGCCCTGACCCGTACCGACCTTGTGCTCAAACTCTCCCGCAAGCTCCTGGACATGGCGCTTACCGTAGAGGCGGATGCAATGGTGACCTTGTGCCCCATGTGCCAGGCGAACCTGGACACTCGCCAGGCGGACATCTCGCGGGAGACCGGGAAGCTCTACGAGGTGCCGATCATGTACCTCACGGAACTCATCGGTGTGGCCTTTGCAGAGCCCGCGCTCAGACGCATGGTTTGACAAGCACATGGTATCACCTAAGAACATGCTCGCAGCTAAAGGGCTGATTTAAGTTCATTTAGCAGGCATTGAAACACCGGTTAATTTCCGAGCATCATTTTGGAGCGGAATCGTGACTGAAAAAATTGGCGCAATAATGACAGTGGGCGGGGGCATAGGCGGCGTTCAAGCCTCACTGGACCTGGCGGAGTCAGGCTTCAAGGTATATCTGGTTGAGGAGAAGCCCTGTATCGGTGGGGTAATGGCTCAACTAGACAAGACCTTCCCGACAAATGACTGCTCCGCTTGTATTTTCTCCCCTAAATTGCAGACTCTTGCGCAGAATCCGAATATAGAGATTCTTGCTTACAGCCGAATCGAGGGCATCGAAGGCGAGGCGGGAAACTTTCGCGTGAAAGTTCGCCGAAAGGCGAGGTACGTGGACCCGGACAAGTGCACTTCTTGCGGGACCTGTGCAGAAAAATGTCCAACCAAAATCCCGAATGAATATAATTTCGGCCACGATATGCGAAAGGCCATTTACAAGGATTATGCCCAGGGAATCCCGTCTGTGTACACAATCGACACGGAAAATTGCCGCGTGTTTTTGGGAAAGAAATGTGGTGTTTGCAAGAAGATTTGTCCGGCAGGTGCGGTCGACTACGAACAGAAAGACGTCATTGAAGATATCCAAGTGGGCGCGGTGATCCTTTCACCGGGGTACGAACTATTCGACACAGCCCGCGTGTCGGAATACGGACATGGCAGGATGCCCAATGTGGTTACCAACTTGGAAATGGAGCGCATACTCAGCGCATCGGGGCCATTCCAGGGGGAGGTGAGACGGCCTTCCGACGGGAGGCATCCGCACAAGATCGCATGGATTCAGTGCGTAGCATCCAGGGATCGAAGGAAAGGCATGCCGCATTGCAGCTCTGTCTGCTGCATGGCTTCGATCAAGGAAGCCGTTATCGCCAGGGAACATGACTCCTCCATAGAGCCTACCATCTTTTTCATGGATATCCGCGCTTACGGCAAAGACTTCGACAAGTATTATGAGCGCGCCAAGGGCGACGGCGGGGTTCGTTTTATCAGGTCGATGGTCAGCCGAGTAGTGGAGGATCCTGTCACGAAGGACCTTCAGATAACGTATGTATCGGAAGACAACCAGTTGATCACCGAAACCTTTGATTTGGTGGTGCTTGCCGTCGGCATCAAGCCTTCTGAGTCCACTCTCGAAACAGCCCGTATTCTCAACGTTAATCTGGACGAAAACCATTTCTGTGCCACCGGCACCTTTGACCCGGTAGAGACTACAAGGCAGGGCGTCTTTGTTGCAGGCGCATTTCAAGCCCCAAAGGATATTCCACAAACGGTCATGGAAGCCTCAGCCGCGGCTGGAGTTGCCGTGCGTCTGCTCGCGGACCAGCGCAACACCCTCACCACCAAGAAGCAGCTTCCTCCGGAAAAGGATTTTACAGGACAGGAGCCGAGAATCGGGGTATTTGTCTGTAGGTGCGGCATCAACATCGCTTCTACAGTAAACGTCCCCGACGCTGTGGAACGGGTCAAGACGCTGCCGGGAGTGGCCTATGCAGGGGAAAATCTCTTCACGTGCTCCCAGGATGCGCAGCAGCAGATCAAGAAGGTGATAGAGGAGAACAATCTCAACCGTGTCATAGTGGCCTCTTGCACTCCTCGCACGCATCTGCCGCTGTTCCAGGAGACCGCTCGTGAAGCCGGCTTGAACAAATACCTGGTGGAGATGGCGAATATTCGCGAGCACTGTTCCTGGGTTCACATGCAAGAGAAGGAGAAGGCCACCGAGAAGGCGGTTGATCTCATTCGAATGGCTGTGGCCAGATCACGATTGCTCGAACAAGTCCAGGATCAACAGTTGGGGATGGTTCAGTCGGCCCTCGTGATCGGCGGCGGGGTTGCAGGAATGACCTCGGCCCTGAATCTGGCCGACCAGGGATTCCCGGTGCATTTAGTGGAAGCCGGTGACAAGCTTGGCGGCAATGCCCTGCGGTTGGCTCACACCATCAAAGGGGAAGATGTGGGGACATACCTGGAGCAGTTGACACACAAGATTACTTCCAACGACAAGATCAGCGTTTACTTCAATGCTCGGATAGAGGACGTTCAGGGCTTTATCGGCAGTTTCAAGACGAAAATCGTGCCTGGAGGAAGTGAACCTGTCGAGATCGAGCACGGTGTTGCAGTGGTGGCCACCGGGGCAAGTGAGTGGAAGCCTGACATATATGGGTACGGCTCTGATCCGCGAATCAGGACTCATCTCGAGATGAGCGAAGCAATGAAAGCTCAGGACCCGGCTGTCATGAAGGCAGGTACT
Organism: uncultured delta proteobacterium; assembly: GCA_963809365.1. GTDB lineage: Bacteria > Desulfobacterota > Desulfomonilia > Desulfomonilales > Desulfomonilaceae > CAWBBA01. The sequence continues at coordinate 83,228 of CAWEJR010000023.1, forward strand.
ACGGTCTTCATCCAGTGTGTGGGCTCTCGCTGCCAAGAACGGCCGTGGTGCAGCAAGGTCTGCTGCAATCACACTGTAAAGGATGCCATCGCCTTAAAGGAAGCCAACCCTGCGGCCAACATATATGTGCTCTACCGGGATATTCGCACTTATGGGCTCAACGAGCCGTATTACGAGCAGGCGCGTAGGATGGGGGTGGTCTTCGCCCGGTACGAACCCGAGGCCCCGCCTGTAGTTGAAACCGGCCAAAAAATAGTGGTCAAGGTCAAGGACCTGATCCTCGGCGGCACGATGACTCTGGAAGCCGACAGCCTGGCGCTCGCTGCGGCAGTGGTCCCAAATGAGAATAACAAAGAGCTGGCCCGGATGTTCAAGATTTCGACGAACGAAGACGGTTACTTCCTGGAAGCCCACATGAAGTTAAGGCCTGTGGATTTCGCTACGGATGGTGTCTTCCTTGCTGGCTTGGCTCATTATCCAAAGCCTCTGGACGAAACCATCGCTCAGGCCGATGCCGCGGCTTCGCATGCGGCCCAGGCGCTGGCCCGCGGGTATGTGGACGCGCCGGGCATGGTTTCTTTCATTGACGAGTATCTTTGCAGAGGTTGCGGCCGTTGTGTGGACGTGTGCCCGTTCCACGCTCCGGAACTCAAGGAAGTGGCTCCCGGCGTGACAAGATCCGAGGTTAACCCTGCCTTGTGCAAGGGATGTGGAGCGTGCGGTGTGGCTTGCCCGACAGGGGCCGCAGAAGTCCGCCATTTCAAAGACGACCAGGTCGGAGACATGATAGACGCCGCTCTGAGTTAAATCCAGAGACGGTGGTTGAACGGAAGCTAATCGAGACATAAAACTCCTTTTCGTGGAGACAACATGACCACTGAGTTTGACCCCAAAATCATAGCGTTCGCGTGCAATTGGTGTTCCTATGCAGGAGCCGATCTCGCGGGTGTGGGCAGAATGCAATATCCGCCGAGCATCAGGTTGATCCGGCTGATGTGCTCGGGCATGCTCGTTCCGTCCTACATTCTGAAAGCATTTGAGAAGGGCGCGGACGGCGTCCTTGTTACGGGTTGACACCTCGGCGAATGTCATTACCTGGAAGGTAATCAGAAAGCGCAGAAGGTCCTGGATAAAACCCGGAAGCTTATGAAACTGCTCGGTATCGAAGACGGACGACTTCGACGGGAGTGGGTGTCCGCGTCAGAAGGCACTCGGTTTGCCGAAGTGATCCGGAGCTTTACCGACGAAGTCCGGAAGCTGGGCAGGAATCCACTTGCCAAGACGGAGACCGCCGCATGAAACTACCGGAAATTGTTGATCGCACTCAGGCCTACTATTGTCTGGACTGCGGGATCTGCACGGGGAGCTGTCCTGTTTCGCGAGTCACTCCTGACTTTTCGCCCCGTCTGATGGTCGAAAAGGTTCTCATGGATCAAGAAGAGAACCCCCTGGAGGATGTTAACATCTGGTCCTGCCTTTCGTGCGGTCAGTGCAGCTCTCGTTGCCCATCCAAGATAGATTATCCTGAGTTCGTGCGGCTGGTACGCGAAGAGGCGGTGATGCAAGGGAAGGGCGGTGTTCCGGCGCACCGAGGTCTGTTCCAAACCATCATGAGAATGCAGACCCTTGACGTAAAGCAGAGCAAAACCGACTGGGCGAAAGAGGCAGGCCGGATATCAGAATCCGGCGATACGTACTACTTTGTCGGGTGCGCTCCGTTTATGGATGTGGAGTTTCATGACGATTGGAATCTGGACGTCATGGACGGGCCCAAAGGGGTGCTAAAACTTCTCAATTCCATCGGGATCGAACCGGTTATACACGATGACGAGCGATGTTGCGGCCACGACCTCCTGTGGAACGGCGACAAGGAGAACTTCGCTAAGCTGGCACGTCGAAATGTTGACCTTATAAAGAGCCTGGGGTGCAAACGTGTGGTGTTCCAGTGCCCCGAAGGTTACCTCACTTTTAAGAAATACTATCCCGAAGTATTGGGACAAATGGACCTTGAACTGGTCCACTTTTACGAACTTCTCGCTGACAAGGTGGCATCCGGAGCCGTCAGCTTCGCTCCCCTTGAAGGCGTTGTGACTTATCATGACCCTTGCCGTCTCGGTCGCCAGGCAGGAATCATGGATGCTCCTCGGGCGTTGATCCAGAGCATCCCGGGAATCACCCTGAAAGAGATGGAGCACAATCGAGAAAACGGCCTCTGTTGCGGTACGAGCGCGTGGATGGGCTGCTCGAGCTGCTCCAAAGCAATACAGAAGAATCGGCTGAACGAGGCTGTGGCAACAGGAGCAGAGACCTTAGTAACAGCTTGTACGAAGTGCCGTGTGCATCTGAACTGTGCCCTGCGGGACACGGAAATGGACCTGAAGATCCGTGACATAAATGATCTTCTGGCCCAGACCCTCAAGACCTGACGTGCGTCAACAGTCAAGCTGACACCTGAACGCAGTTGAACCGAAGGACGGTAACAAATTATGGCTTCACAGGAAGTTCTTATCATCGGCGGTGGGATAGCCGGAATGCAGGCCGCTTTGGATCTTGGCGACATGGGCATCCGAGTCCACTTGGTGGAAAAGAACCCCAGTATCGGGGGCAAAATGGCCCAACTGGACAAAACTTTTCCCACCAATGATTGCACTATATGAATTCTCTCGCCTAAGCTGCTGGATGTCGGTCGGCATCCGAACATTGACCTTTTGGCTTACAGCGAGGTAACCGAATTCTCGGGCCAGATCGGCGACTTTAAGGCCAAGGTCCATAGGAAAGCTCGATACATTGATAATACTAAATGCACTGCGTGTGGAGCCTGTGCGGAGAAGTGCCCCACGAAGGTGCCCAATGAGTTCAACTTCGGGCTGGATCAGCGCAAGGCAATTTACAAGGATTATGCTCAAGGGATACCCTCCGTATTTACCATCGATCCGAATGCATGCAAGGTCCTGCAGGGACAGAAATGCGGTGTCTGCGCCAAGGTCTGCCAGGCAAAGGCCGTCGATTACGAGCAGAAAGATTCCTATGTAGATCTTAATGTGGCCTCGGTAATTGTCTCGACCGGTTATGAACTCTTCGACGCGACGCAGATTTCGGAATATGGCTACGGGAAACTGCCCAACGTAATCTCTTCTCTGGAAATGGAGCGTCTATTGAGCGCGGGCGGCCCGACCAAAGGCCATCTGACGCGGCCCTCTGTCGTTCACGGCGAGGCTAGACTCAAAGAGATCCCGAAGCTCATCAAGAAAGCGGAAAAATCCGAAGATGCGGCCGAAGCAGCGGCTCTAGCCAGCGAGCAAAAATGGCTGGAAGAGCACGTACACAAATACCACACGGCCAAGAAGCTCGGATTCATCCAGTGCGTCGGTTCCCGCGATTTTCGTTTCCACAAGTATTGCTCAAGCTATTGCTGCATGCACTCCATCAAGGAAGCCATAATAGCCAAAGAACATGAGCCTGAGACCGAATCGTACATCTTCTACATGGATCTGCGGACTGTCGGAAAGGGCTTCGAGGAATACAAGGTGCGCGGGGCAAAAGTTTCGGGGCTTAAATACGTTCGCGGACGCGTTGCCGAGATCCTTCAGGACGAGGAGCTTAATCCGGTGCTCTACTACGAGGATACAGAGCAGCGTAAGGTTGTAAGCATGACGCTGGACATGGTGGTTCTGGCCAATGCCTGCTCGGCTCCTCGGGGGATCCCCAAGCTCGCGGAGCTTCTCGGCCTGGAACTGGAAGAGAACAACTTTGTCAAGACGCACCCCAACAGGCCGTTGGATACCAACGTTCCCGGAATCTACACGTGCGGATGCGCGCAGGGGCCTCTTGATATTCCCGAGTCCGTAGCCCAGGCAAGTAGTGCAGCCGCCCGCGCCGCGGAAGCGGTCATGACAGGCGGCCAGGCACTGGCTATATGAGGGAGAGAGTAGATTGAAACAAGAAGAAAAATCTGACGTTCGAGTGGGCGTTTTTGTTTGTGACTGCGGTTCCAACATCGCGGGATACCTGCAAATGAAGGAACTGGTCGAGTACGCCAAAACGCTCCCCAACGTGGTCTTTGTTCAGGAAAACCTCTACACCTGCTCCGAGGGTGGAATAAACGAGATAAAAGAAGCGATTCCGAGGGAGAACCTAAACCGTGTTGTGGTGGCATCATGCACGCCGCGGACTCACGAGCCTCTCTTCATGAGTGCTTGCGAGGAGGCGGGGTTGAATCCCTATCTTTTCGAGATGGCCAATATCCGCGACCAGTGCTCGTGGGTCCACATGAGGGAAGGGGAAAAGGGGACGGAAAGGGCCAAAGCGCAGATCGGGATGGCGGTGGCCAAGTCTGCTCGGCTGAGGGAATTGAGCCGGATAAAGCTTGGCCTATATCACAGCGCCGTCGTCATAGGTGGCGGGGTTTCGGGAATGTCCACGGCCATGGCTCTGGGTAACATGGGGTACGAGGTTGACCTGGTGGAAAAGCAGGACCGCCTTGGAGGCCTGCTCAACGATCTGAACCTTGTCCTGCCTGCGCACGAGCCTCCATCCGTCCTTTTGAACGACCTGACGACGAGGCTTGAGAGCAATCCCAAAGTCAAGATCCATACTTTGTCCGAAGTAAAAAAAGTCGAGGGTTACGTTGGGAATTACATCGTAACCTTGTCGGATAACGGGACGGAGAGCAAAATTAATGCCGGCGTCATCGTTGTGGCTGTCGGTGCGCGTGTCCTGAAGCCTGAAGGTCTCCTCAACTATGACGGTGAAAAGGTCATTACCCATCTTGAACTGGAAGCCATGCTCAAAAAGGGCGGGTCCCAGCCAAAGAACGTGGTTATTGTGCAGTGCGTCGGCTCTCGGTGCGAAGAGCGCACTTACTGCTCCCGCATCTGCTGCATGACCGCGGTCAAGAACGCCATACTCCTCAAAGAGGCGGAACCCGCAACCAACGTGACGATTCTCTACCGTGACATGCAGATGTACGGCGTAGAGAACGAGGACATGTTCCGAAAATCCAAGGAAATGGGTGTCCGGTACGTGACGTACGATCCGGACAGGCCGCCCGCAGTGGAGAACGGCCAAGTCAAGGTCTACCACCTGCGCATGGGAAAAGAAATGGCTATCCCGGCTGATCTGGTGGTGCTTTCCACGCCGTTGATCGCTCAAGAGGACGTTGGAGACATATCGACGATGCTCAAAGTCCCTGTGAACGCGAATGGCTTTTTCCTGGAAGGTCATGTGAAGCTGAAGCCGCTGGATTTCGCCACAGACGGTGTGTACCTTTGCGGGAACGCCCGGTTCCCTTCTACCATAAGAGAGGCCATTTCTCAGGGTCTTGGAGCGGCTTCCCGGGCTGCGGGGGTTCTTTCCAAGGAAGCGCTTTACACCAGCGGCGTTGTCGCGGATATCAACGCGGACACCTGCTGCGGTTGCCTGGGATGCGTGGACGTCTGCCCGTACGGCGCCATCAACTATATGGAGGACAGAGGCGTTTGCCAGGTGAACAAGGTGCTCTGCAAAGGGTGCGGCGGATGCGCGGCCACCTGCCCATCGGCGAGTGCTCGACTCGAAGGTTTTTCCAGCGACCAGATTTATGCTCAGATCGAACAGGCCCTTGCGGGATGATTTGAAGGGGAAGGAAATGTCCAACGAACAGTTTGAACCGACGATAATCGGCTTTCTCTGCAACTGGTGTGCGTACGCCGGCGCGGACCTGGCGGGAGTGAGCCGACTGCAATATCCCCCCAACATGCGGACCATCAGGACGCTGTGTTCCGCAACTGTCGGGCCGCATCAGATATTGAAGGCCTTTCAGAAAGGGGCGGACGGCGTCTTTGTGGGGGGCTGACACGTCGGGGATTGCCATTACCTGTACGGTAATTACATGACGGTGAAAAGAACGGCTTTCATGAAACAGCTCCTCGAGTTCTCGGGAGTGGATCCGGAGAGGCTTGTCCTCAAATGGGTTTCTTCGGCTGAAGGCCCGCGCTTTGCTCAGGTTGTCACTGATTTTGTCGAGAAGATCCGTGCCCTGGGACCATCCCCGCTCGGCCGGGCCTACGGAATGGAGAAGGCCGGATAGACTTGATTGTGCCTGCGAAGCGGTGGAGAGACGGTAGCACCTAAACAAAAAATTGCGACAAACCAGCCGACTGAGAGATAAGATGATCGAACAAGTAAGAGACCACGTAAAGGCGCTTTTAAACGAGGGAAAGATAGCAGCATTCTTGGGCCTCAAGAATCAAGAGGGAAACATCCTTCCGTATCTTTATGAAAAGCCGCAAGACCTGGACAATGGCTTCAGCCTGGGGGACTTGGAAGGCCCGGGAGATGCCCGTTATCCCATCGCCCGCCTTCTTATGACGGTCCTCAGCCGTGAGCCTGAAAAGGTTTTCGGAGTGCTGTTGCGCGGCTGCGACGAACGGGCTTTGCATGAATTGTTGCGCTGGAACCAAATCGGCACCACGGAGAGGATTATGAGAGTGGGCATAGCATGCCCCCAGGAATTGGCCCTCGCACATGAATGTCGCAAACCTTTTCCTGACGAGTTCGTCGCGGGGGAAAAGGCCGAGCCGGTTTCCAACGCCAGTGTCGATGAGGTAATGGCCAAAGACCTCATGGGCAGATTGGCTTACTGGAAGGGGGAGTTTGATCGTTGTATCAAGTGCTACGGCTGCCGGGACGTTTGCCCGGTTTGTTTCTGCAATGTCTGTACGCTTGAAGAGGACAAGCTGATCAAAACCGGAAATTTGCCTCCGGAAAACCCCATGTTCCACCTTACCCGCGCCGTTCACATGGCCGGAAGGTGTATCGACTGTAATTTGTGCACAGAGGTCTGTCCCGCAGATATTCCTTTAAGAACATTGTACAAGAAGGTGGCGGAAATTGTGAAGGATGAGTTCGGATATGTCACTGGAGAGCCGGGAGAAGGTAAATCGCCTCTGAACATTCTGGGACCTGACCCAGGCCATACTTCTGCAAACCAGTAGCTTACGCTGGAGTCAGATAGCGGCTGCCAATGCCGCCGCGAATGGTGTGAGCACATGTCTCCCAAGATGAGACGCGCAAAGATGATATTCTTTGATACTCGGGTGGTAATGGAATGCCCCTTTTGCGGCATGACCTTGCTCAAGACAGACTATCGTAAGATTGCGAAATTGCTCAATGACCAGGGGATGCCCCGAGGGAAAGTTTGCGCAAAATGCGGCGGTGTGGTCGTCATCAAACTGAATGCAAAAGGCAAGGAAACCGTTTTATCGAAGATCTCAGAGGCCTGAACTGGTGTAGTGTCCAAAACTGTCTTTACATAGAAAGCAAACAAGACGGTAGGGGCGAGCGGCATGCTGGCCCCGGCTTCGCAGGGCGACCAGCCGTCGCCTGTACATAACTGACAGTCTTCTCCTCAAGTCCACGCATTGAAGAACACTAGGCTGCGATTGCAGGGAGGAGACGTGAGCATGCTGACGCCGGAAAATGCTGTTCTGTTGGTGGTAGATTTTCAGGAAAAGCTGGTTCGTGCCATGCATGAAAAACAGGCCCTCGTGGAAAACGCGGCTAAGATGGTGCAGGGAGCGAAAATTCTCGGTTTACCCATTCTGTGGACCGAACAGAATCCCCAGGGTTTAGGGCCCACCGTTTCTGAAGTCGCGGATCTCCTTTCCGACATGCAACCGGTCAGCAAGTTGAGCTTCAGTTGCTGCGGAGAGGCGCGGTTCATGGAGCAGCTCCTGAAGCTCAACCGCAAGCAGGCCCTGCTCTGTGGCATTGAATCCCATGTATGCGTCTATCAGAGCGCCGCGGACCTGCTGAACCTGGGGTGCGAGGTGCAAGTGGTCTCGGACGCAGTCTCCGCCAGGACTTCGGCCAACAAGGACATTGGCCTGGAGCGGTGCAAAGAGCTGGGCGCTTCCCTGACCAGCACTGAAACAGCCTTATTCGAACTGCTTAAAATAGCAGGAGGCGACAAGTTCAAACAGATGTTGAAAGTTGTAAAATAGATAGCAGACTGAATTGCTGAGCTAATGAACGCGGGGGAAGTTTATTGATAATCAATTCGCCTCACCCTTTCCCTATATACGTCTCACAGCGATCCGCCAAGAACATGTGGCAAGATTATCGCGTTTTCCCTGACCGTGTTGAACTCCGTTGCTGGATCCTATTGCGGACACTCGTTATTCCGGCTGAGGACATTGTTGATGTAGAAGTTGAGAGTCCGGGCGCTTTCAATTCCAGGCATTGGTATGCATTTAAGATTGATTGGGCGGATCTTTTTAGCCATGTTGAGATCCATCGAAAATCCGGACTGTTAAAGCACATCAAATTTACGCCGGACAATCCCGCCCACTTTGTGGCTGCGTGCAAATCAATCATGAAGTCGTCATGAGCAAGTATAGAGCCGTTGCCCAGAATAATGTCCATTTGGCCATCCGAAATGGAGAAACTGAAAGACTCACCGTGCTGGCCGGTTATTACTCGATGGTCTACAGATACCTCTCCGGCAACAGGAGGTAGTGCCACGGAAGTTCGGAGTGTCCGGTCCCAGCACGGATGAGCCTTCGGCACATCCGTGGCACCAAATTTCTAAGAGCTGCTGCACAGAGCAAGTTGGGATAGGGGTCGCCCAAGAGGCAACCAACACATCCGAGAGGCAGCCACGGACCCAGTGCCACAGGCCTTAGTTGTTTGTTGTGGCTTCTTAACCACGGCAGTTGGTATCAGGCGCCAGGTGGCGATTTGGTCAAATCTCGCAGCTCGGCCCAGGGGTCCAAGACCTCATTATCCACACTAACCACCTGGCCGCCGCGAGACCTGAAGAAAACATTGGTGATTTGGGCCTCCACGGCCGCGTCACACCCTGCCCCAATGTACGCCCTTTGGTCGAAGGTGATGCTATGGCGACCGGCCCGGCTCAACTGTGTTTTTATGTGCAGAATGTCCGCAAGGCGCACCGGATGCTTGTATTGTACCACCAACGAGACAACCGAGTGGGCTATGCCGGCTGAGTGCAAGCCGTCCCGCAGCGCGGGGCGTTCATCCATATAGGCCCATCGGGCGTCCTCAAAAAAATGTATATACCACGCATGATTGACAACCCCGAATACATCAACGTGAAACCCACGGACCATAATCTCAGTTACCGAGGGAGCAAAGGACATTCCATCCACCTCCGCTATGATTGTTGTGTTCACTCAAGCGCGTTCCTTTCACCTCTGCAGATCTGACAGTCACCAGCCAAACAATGCACTCTGAATGCGCCTGTTCAAATATGCTATTTGCCGGGCAGTGAAATAGGAGCCTCGTACCCGGTGCGTCTTTCTCCGGTATTCTCTGGCGTGTTCTTCTGACCAGAAGAAAACGCTCAGCTTTCAAAACGCGTCGATTATGTTGGGATCTTTCACACTCTTGAAATCCACGTCAGGAACGAAGATTACGGGACTGCAATTCGGGTCCTCACAAGTGCAATTCATATCGCTGTCGATCTCCATATACATGGGACGCTTGGATAGGGCGCATTCAGAGACCACGCTGACGGACACTTCTTCATCTCTCAGTCGCCCTTGCACGAAGGGCGTCGCGAATGCGTCCACCGCTCAGGCAGCGTATAACTGCTCCCCTGAATGGAAGGTTATTGAATGGGGTGTTTTCTCCACTGTCACCGGATAGGCCCAGGTCACCTGTCCATCGCTGTTTGTGTACAAGAAGGTCAGACGCCTTTCCAAGTCTCGCAGGATATCCGACACACGTTCGGAGGTGAGAGCCAATTCCTGGGCCACCAGTTCCTGTGGAATGGGCCTGCCTAGGCGGGGCATCTCCCTGACCACAAAGTGATGTACCAACCTGTGCTCTGGAGTCATGAATCCGGTGGAACGCTTCACTTTGCGCTCGGCCTTCTGAATCTGTTTCTCCCACAGGAAGGGCGGGACTCCCAGCATGTACCGCCACACTCCGGTCATCAGTTTGTTCTGCATGATTTCACTCCTTTGTCTTTGTTTAAGCCTCGGTTGAGAGAACATTGCCAGTGTGTTTTTAGCTACTATAAACATAACCCAAAAAAAGAGAGCTAACCTAACCCCTTCAAAAACTCGTCTACCTGGGAAAGAAAGCTCCCGATCACTTCCCTTTCTAGTTCGGAGAGTCCGGCCAGATAGTTGGAGAAAGACTCCACAGATGAGGCCTGCTCCTCCTCGAAGCGCTGGATTGCCTGTCTTCCAGACGCGGTAAAAGCCGCGCTCACTCTGTTCTTGAGGGACGGGTCCTTAGCCTTCTTGATGACCCCTTTTCTTTCAAGCCGAGCCAGGGTCTGGGAAACCGCGCCATTGCTGACTCCAAGCTTCTGAGCCATTTCACCGGCGTTCAGGTCCGGATGTTCGGCTATGACCTGCATCAAATGGATTTCCGACGGATGGAGCCGTAGGCCCTCGTGGCGGAAAACACTGCGTTTCTCCAAGAAGATCAGCCTGTTGGTGACGCGGCGAATTTGTCCAGCCAGTTTTCTCGGCTCCGGATGCATACGCTGTTTTTAGCATCTTAAAACAAAGATGTCAAGCCTAATATCAGCCATCCAGACTTGAGGTCGCCTTGAAAATAATCGGCTTGGATCACGACAAGATGGAAGCACTTCCGGAAAGAATGAGGAGTTCGCCCGAGGACTAGCGCAGTTCCCGAAAATAGCATCGGATTGGCTCAGGGTTCTCGTCCGGGTTCCGCAATGGCCTAACCATGTCATTGCGAGGAGTGTAACGACGAAGCAATCTAAGTTACAGCAAGTTGGAGATTGCTTCGGGCTCTCGCCCTCGCAATGACAATCTTCCAGTCTCGTGAGTAGCCAAACCGACGTTACTTTTGAGAATCCCTATGATGAGCCGACCATTCCTCTCTGATGATCTTGAACCCCCGGTCTTTGCCACCCACGAGGGTCATGGTCTTCCAGCCGGTGTCTTTATGCGCATCTCCCTGGAAGCGCTGGAGGAATCTCTGTCTTTCGGCTCGTTGGGGAAGGGCCTTCCCAAAAAAAGAACAAGGGCAGGTGATAACCCTGCCCATATCCATTTTGCGCAAACTCCATGCCTCGACAAGACGACTGCCTCAAATAACCAAAAAGTGCCTTGTCACGCAGCCATCCTATGCATACGCCCAATGAGGTCCATAACAATGGCTTTCTTGTGTTTCAGATCGTTTCGGAAAGCGAACCTATCCGTATCGGAGATCTCCAAAGACAGCTCCGAAAGGTAACTTTCCAGGATTTCCCTCATTACTCCGGCTTCCTCATCGCTGAAATCAACCCGTACCATTTTCCGATCCTTTCTTTTTCAGCATTTGTCCGCCCCAGTGCCGTGCGTTACGCGGCGGCACTCGCCCAGGCAGCCGAAACTCACCTCCACACAATTTTCGGGCGGCCGATTCGCCTAATCGTACTCATACCTTAATAACGGTGCCGTAGCTCGGCAAGCCGGGTCAGAATAAAAGGGCGGGAGGGCTGCCGGCAAAACCGGCCTCAAGATTCCCAGCCAAGCAATTATCTCCAAGAGATTTTCGGCTCTTTTCTCAGTGGAAGCCTCTGGTAGCGGTATTTCGGGTACCCCACCATCAAGGTTCCGAAGCTCTGGTGATCTTTGGGAAGGGCCAATGCCTCCATCATCGGAGGATAAAAGGTTGCTGCGGCATTGAAGTAACCTGCCCAGCACGCGCCAAGGCCGTGAGCGGTGGCTGCCAGTTCCAGATAAGTCAGGGCGATGATGCAGGCCGGCTGGGCCGACGGCAACGATCGCAGGCCGTGGGCCACAATTATGTGGGGGGCTCCGCGGAAGACCTTATCGTGTCCAAGCTCCCACGCTTTGACCACGCGGTCGAAATGCATGGGTCCGGCCACCTCGGGGTGTTCCTCTATCATAAGCCGCATCCAGTCGATTACCAGCCCGGCAAGTCTCTTAACCTCTTTCGTGTCCTGAACTGCCAGCCAGTGTACCGGTTGCAAGTTGTGGCCCGATGGCGCGAACCGAGCGATTTCAATCAAACGGGCCAGAACGGCACGGTCAACGGGCCTATCCTTGTAAGTTCGAATGGAGCGTCTGGAACGCAAGAAATGCTCGGCATGCTCGGGAGTCAACAGAAGCTGCTTTTGCACTGGAGGGCAATCCTCTGGCCTCATGTTCCTATGAGACAACGCACCGGCCGGACAGACCGTGACACAATGGCCGCAGTCTATGCATAGTTCATTCGCCCCTTCCACCGACGACGGAAAAGCGCCTTCTCCTTTGATTTCAATTAGTCCGAGCGGGCATTCTTCCGTGCAGCAGCCGTCGCGTCGACATTTGTCTTTATCTATAACAAAGAGACTCATATGCACTCCTAATGTGTTTGCTTCAGGTTGAGTGTGGAAGTCTGCACAAGATGCATTCGCTTCAATTCTCTGCGCAAGACTTTACCGACAGGGGTTCGGGGAAGTTCGCTCAAGAAAACCACAGATTGGGGCACCTTGAGCGGGGCTAGTCTTTTCTTGCAAAAGTCTATGATTTCCTGGGGCGCAGCTTGCTCACCTTTCTTTAATACCACAAAGGCCTTTATGCTCTCGCCTTGGTCCGGGTCGGGAACTCCTATGGCACAAGCGTCAAGGACCTTAGGATGTGAGTAAAGCACCTCGTCCAGTTCTCGGGGATAAATTCTCTCCCCTCCGCGGAGAATCAATTCTTTCTTGCGGTTTACCACGGTGAAGAAACCTTCCTCGTCTACAGTTACGATGTCCCCGGTGAGAAGCCACCCATCCTTAATCGTTGCCTCAGTCGCTTCAGGAAGGTTGACGTACCCCTTCATCACTTGCGGCCCTTTAATGCATAGCTCACCGGGCTCACCAGGAGTCGTAATCTCTATTGTGTGGTCATCTACGTCCACAATCTTTGCGTCGGTGCTTGGGACGGGAAGACCTATTGTCCCCGGCTTTGTCTTTCCGCCGAATGGATTGATATGGCTGACCGGCGAGCATTCAGTCAGTCCGTAGCCTTCACATATTTGGGCTCCGGTTAGTTTCTCGAACGACCGGATCGTTTCCAACGGCAGTGGAGAGGCCCCCGAGAAGCACCCCTTGAGGGATTTGAGATCATATTTTTTCAAGCTGGGTTCGTTTATCATGCCCGTGTAGAAGCTCGGCAGAGCCGGAATGAAAGTTGCTTTGGAAGTGTGGATGGCTTCGAGAATGCTTTTGGGCTCGGGAAGCGGCACAAGAACGACTGCATAACCATAAAAGATCCCGGTATTAAGCGAACAATTCAGCCCAAAGACGTGAAAGAAGGGGAGACACGCAACCACGGCCTCTTGCCCGTCTACGAAGGTCGGAAACCAGGAGTGGAGTTGCTGCACGTTTACGGAAGCATTGGCATGAGTCAGCTCTACCCCCTTTGCTTTGCCCGTAGTGGCACTTGTGTAAAGAACAAATGCCGTATCGTCCATTCGTAGGTGAGGCGCTCGGGTATGAGGCTTGCTTGCCTTGACCAGCTCTGTGAACTCAAAGACATCGCTCTCCTCCGGTGTTTTGAGGTGCAGCTCTTTTTTCACCAGAGGGAAGAGTTTTTTCGCAAGGTACGGAAGATAGTCGCGGATATGGCACGAGATTATCTTCTTCACTCCGGTCCGTTTCCTGACGTTGATCATCCTGGGCACAAGAACGTCCAAACAGACCACTATCTCGGATCCCGCGTTGTTGATCTGAAATTCCAGTTGCATGTCGTCATTTCGCGGATTGTGCGTCACCACAATGGCGCCGGCTCGGAGAGTGCCGTAAATGGCTACTACGGTTTGAACGAGGTTCGGCATAACAAGCGAAACTTTTCCTCCCGGCTTAACGCCCATGGCCAGTAGTGCGCCTGCGAACCGGGAGACCATATCTTCCAGCTCCCGATAGGTTACGATCGTGCCCTGGAAGACAAGGGCAGGCCTATCCGGGAATCTGGAGGCGGTTCGGGTGAGTGCTTCAGGCAAGGTAATTTCATCGAAATCGATGGCCTGTGGTACTCTCTTGACATACAGTTTTTGCCAGATTTTTTCCACGAAACACCTCCTTGGCTCTAATGGAATTGTATCAAAACAAGTCGAAGCCCGAACAGACGCGATACAGAGGAATTACTTTCGGTTGGAGGACTGGAAACTATTCTGAGAAACCCATTATCTTCCACATCTTTTGCGGAATCAAGAATAAACGGCGTGGGAGACTCTGAGGGCACTCAAGCCTGCCATTGCACGCCTCCAAATGGAGGCAGAATAATTGGTTGTCATGATGGCAATTCTCCGGTAAACAATATGCAATAATTCTCGACTGTAAATACGAAGATGAGTTGCTGGCGGTGTGGATCGCAGGTGCCGCGTCCTATCGCTAGCGCCTATGGGGAGGTTACTCCGTGAAGAGGGTCTTTATTGTCTTTCTAGGCATGGTGGTGTTGTGTGGCCTGCCTGTGGGCCCAGTCGCGCAAGGATTTTTCGCAACCGGAACAGGGGCGACTGTTGGTAACATTCCATTCCCCTATCCCGGCAGCACGCCATGCAGCAACAGCCCGGGGTCTGGTTTACTGAGTATGCCAAGCCTGTACTTTGGCTGGCTCGAACATCCTACGGGCAGTACCTGGGCTCTTCAGCGTCAGGCCTCGACAGGTACAGCGCCGTGGCCGCTGAAAGGCTGGTGGTTGGAGGCAACGAAAGAAGTCGCTCTTGATCAGGGCTTTGGCCTACTTGTCTCAGGAGGAGTCTTTCTCCCCCGGCGCACTTCGGGAACATGGTTCACTTCCCCTCTCACTAGGTCGTTTGACTTTGAAATCCCGTCGTACGATTGGTGGTTTGTGGATGGTCTTGTAAAAGGGTGCGTCTCCGGTCCACTTGAACTTCTGGCCGGCTTACGATGGGATCATACGAGCACTAGGGTGGACTACAGCGATAATACCAGTGACGATTATATTCTCAATTCATACATGCCTATCATCGGAGCGCAAATTAATCAGCCGTTTTGCAACGGTTCCATGCTAGTTCGATTCGTGGGCTCGCCGCTGGTTTGGGGCCAGCTAAAATATCATTTTTGGGATCGGCTCGGTTACGCTGAGTTTGGGGATTTCCGTGTCAATTCTAAGAGTTCTTTTGTGGAGATCTTGGCGGACTATCGTTTTAAACTCACTGGTGATCTCCGGGTGGGTGCATTTGCAAAATGGAACTCGCTGAGGGTAAGAACCGATGATCGAAATCTTTCTGGTTTGACGACGGAGTCCGTCTCGTGGGCGGTTGACATCCGATCGTGGACAATTGGTGGAGTGGCTTCGCTAGGTTTTTCGAGTCCATTCTAATCATCTGATTTTCCGACTCGGATTACTTCCCTGCGTCATGGATAGAAAAGGGTTTTGCCTCTGAACTAGCAGATCCCGCTCGCTGTCGATGTGAACAGCCCGCAAGTGCAACGCACCCTCTGCGCAGGAAAACCGACTTGTGGTTTCGAGCAACCTTGAGGAGATCAGACCGCGGTCAGCGCTTGGTCCTGCCCAGATCAATGCCCGTGAGATTCGTCCCGGCGAGATTGGCGCCCCGTAGGTTTGCCTCAGTGAGATCTGCGCCGGCCAGGTTCGCTTCAGAGAGGTTCGCGTCCCCCAGATCTGCTCCCGCAAGAGTCGCGCCTGAGAGGTCAGCCATTGTCAGATTTGCCTTGGACAGATTTGTCACGGTCAATACCGCCCCGGTGAGATTGGCCATAGTGAGGTTCGTCCCGCCTAGATCGGCCCAGAACAGATCCGCGCCAGTGAGGTTCGCCATCGTAAGATTGCTTTTTGCCAGATTGGTCTGGGAAAGGTTTGCTCCGCTCAAATTAGCCCCGGTCATATTTGTCCAATAAAGGTCGGCATTCACCAAAGAGGCTCCGGCCAGATCAGCCAAGACCAGGTCCCCGCCGGTCAAGTTCGCTTCGGTGAGGTCTGCCCTTACTAAACTAGCCCCCGTCAGAATAACGCGAGTCAAATTCGTGGTAGTGAGATTGGCTTCAGAGAGATCAGCTCTCGTCAGGTTCGCGCCGGACAGATTCGCCCCTGAAAGATCCACCTCGGCCAGTCTGACTCCGACTAGTTTAGCACCGGCCAAATCCGCACCCGAGAGGCTGGTCCCAGGTTTGATGACGGTACGTAGAAGCGCCTTCAAAGAGTCAGCTTCGCCGCTTAGAATTATCTCACGGCTTAAGCGATTCCGTATTTCGATTATCAAAGCTGCCTCGCGACCCGTTTCATTCCGGTGACCTCATTCGCAAACAGATGAAATCTAATTTTCCCAGAGAAGGGGCCAGGGAGACTTCCCGACCGGGTCCCCACGGCACTTTGGGCCTCGTGGGATGCCGGCTGGAAACTCCACTCCTCGCATAGGATCAGTTCAGAAGAAACTCTCTCACATGATGGATAACCTTATTCCTTTGAGCGGTGGTCAGACCGGGAAAGACAGGCAAAGCCAGCACTTCTCGCGCGGCCTTTTCACTCTCCGGCAAACTGCCTTCTCTGTATCCCAGCTCAGCGAAGCAATCCTGCAAATGCAGCGGAACAGGGTAGTAGATGGCAGTATCTATAAGCCGCGACTTGAGATACTCCTGCAGCGCGTCCCGGCGACTGACTCTAATCACAAATTGATTGAACACATGTCTGTGACTGGGCACATCTGAAGGAAGACGGATCAATCCTTTTCTCTCAAGGTCCGAAAACGAGTCAATATACGCGCCGGCGTTATCTCTTCTCTGTTGGTGCCACTCTTCGAGGTGAGACAGTTTCACTCTTAAGGCTGCAGCCTGAATCGCATCCAGCCGGAAGTTCCCACCTACGAGGGAGTGGTAGTATCTGTGCTCGGCCCCGTGCTCGCGTAGCCTGCACAGCTTTTCTGAAACTTCCTTGTCCTGGGTCAAGATCAGGCCTCCATCGCCGATCCCCCCGAGATTCTTCGAAGGGAAGAACGAGAGGCAGCCTGTATCTCCCATGGTTCCGGCCATTTTCTCTTGGTAAGTCGCACCAATAGCCTGGGCCGCGTCTTCCACTACCTTTAGGCCGTGCCGGCTGCAAATTTGCATAATTGCGTCCATGTCGGCACAGAGACCGAACAGGTGCACAGGAATTACTGCTCTCGTGCGAGAGGTGATCAGCTTGTCGAGCTTTGTTGGATCGAGGTTAAATGTCCGCGGTTCGATGTCGCAGAAAACTATTTGCGCGCCCAGTCGGCGAACAGAGCCCGCCGTAGCGAAAAAAGTAAAACTCGGCACGATCACCTGATCACCGGCGCCGATATCAAAAGCCATCAAGGACGCGATAATGGCATCAGTGCCGGACGAGACCCCGATGGCATGATGTGAGCCGCAATAAGCAGCGATTTCACGTTCGAAGCTTTCCAATTCGGGTCCGCCGACGAAGCGATTACTTTCCAGGACTCCGAGGACAGCGTCTCTCAACTCAGCCCCGATGGGTCGATGTATGGGACCGAGATCGAGCAAGGGGACGACAAGCCCGTCATCCTTTTCAGCGTCAAAAGTTATTCGTTGCAAGTTTGCCCCCTCAGTAGCATTATGCAGACAGCCTCTTGAAGCCAATCTTTATGTGTCATACTATAGAAGACTCGCTCTGCTCAAGCCCTTTCGACCGGAATCGGGGGCCAAGGCAGTTGCCGGCGATCCTAGAAGGGGGAAACCTGCCCTGACACGGACGACTATGCAAACAGGAATGGGCTCAAAGAGCGGTCAATAGGCGAAGGTCCATGGAAGACCCGAAGATCTTTCTTGACCATCTGTTATTTTCGATCATTTGCATTGGGGCGGGGGCGATAGTCCTCTACGTAATTCTCTACGGCATTGGTGTAGAGTCAGCGATCAGCAATCATCTGCTGGCCACGGGACTAGCTTGCTGGGTTCTGTGCCTCGGGTCGGCCCTTTGTTTCACGTATCTGATCATGATGAACCGGGCTAGTCGGCCCATTATCTCCACGCGGCGCCAATATTGAACCTGTTATAGGCAGGAGCTGGAGCTAAACAGCAGGGAGCAGCACACAGATTACACGAAGGACAGACAAAACAAGGCCCTCCCACTGTGTGAAAGGGCCTTCGCAAGTTCTTACATTTGAGTTATGTGACTACCGCTCGGTATTGCAGGTTCGCGTTGCCAGATTAGGCATGAGAACCTCGCTGCAGACCGTCGCTTATTACTTCTTAAACTTGGCCTTGGCTACCTTCGCGGGCTTGTCGACTTTCGGGCACTTTAGCACGGTCATCCAACTGCCGGACCATTTGATCGTGGGTGCGCAGGGACCGCAGAGCTTTTCCTTGCCCTTGGCTTTGCCTTTGCAGAGAACCTGGTCAACGCAGGGCGGTTTCTTGACGGTCGGCATTGAGTAGCAGCCCCAATCGCCCATAGCGAAAACCGACCCGGCAAGGGCCAAAGAACTAACCAGAACGACCAACATAACCAACGACTTCTTCATCCTAAACCCTCCTTAAATGAAGCATACTCCAATACAAGAGTTGTTAGACCAAAATTTTAGTCACCGTAGCACGCGTTTACGCGGCTTGTCAAGAAAAATCCCGCCGCCATCGGCAGGCAACCAAAAAGACCGTTTACCCACCAAAACGCTTGGCCTGGCCCCTTCGATCCGTCCCTGCCGGGCTTCCCTGCCAAACGTGTCTTATCAGGTAATCCAACTGCACAACAATTGCAAGAAAAATCGTATCGTCTCGGAAAATAGAATGCGGGTCCGGCTTAGCTGCGCGACCGACGAATTACGCTGATCGCCAAAAAAGTGTCCGATTGCCTTTGAAGACAGCCGCCGCGTCTCACGAAAATGTGCAAGAAGTAAGCGATTTCCTTGTAACGGGTGCCACTGCCGGCTTGCTCAGCAGTAGCATCCGACCAATGATCCTGGGCACAGGACGTTACTTTTAGCAATGGATATAACAATTATTTCGTGTGAGCCGCGGGAGCGGAACCAAAGCGTAGAGACGAGTTGCAAACCCGTCTCTACTTCACGTGACGGGCGCGCAGACGTTCGCCTACAAGGCTCGGGAAATTACGATGGGAATCAAACCTTGAGGACAATGGTCTGGACCAGGGGTTTGCGGCCCAGGATTCGATTGATGTGCCTGCGGACCGCGAGTCGGATCGGTTCTTTGGAGTTGTCCCACTCTTCCGGAGTGCCGGGATCCAGTTCCGCTAATCGCTCTTCGATCGAGATGCGGACCCCTTCCAGCAATTCCGGTTCCACTTCATCAAAGGTAACGCCTCGTGAATGGACCTCCGGGCCCGCGATCACTCTACCAGTCTCTCTATTAATCACTAAGACCACGGTAACTAAGCCCACTTCGGAAAGCGTCCGCCTGTCGCGGAGAACATCGTGGCCTATGTCTCCGACGCCTTTCCCGTGCACAAAGACCCGACCAACTTCGAGTTGCTCGATCACTCGGGCCCCTTCGGGGGTGATCTCTACGAGGTCTCCATCCTGTGCTACGAGAACCCTGTCAGCAGGAATACCTTCTTCTATTGCGATATGTGCGTGTCGCAACAGATGTCTATACTCTCCATGAATGGGTATGAAACACTTTGGATGAACCAGGCGTATTAGGTATCGCAGTTCTTCCTCACTGGCATGCCCGGAGACATGGACGTCGGATACCTTCTCATACATCACGCGGGCGCCACGCCTGGAAAACTCGTTGATTATGTGCGTGATGGCCCTTTCATTGCCCGGAATGAACTTTGACGAAAGAACCACAACGTCTCCGGGCTTAACTTTCAGGAACTTGTGCCGGTCCAAGGCCATGAGAGAAAGTGCGGACATGGGCTCTCCCTGAGAGCCTGTGGAGAGTACCGTCACTTTCTCATCCGGTAAGCTCTCCACGTCCTTCATGTCCACCAATATGCCGTCAGGAATGTCAAGGTATCCCCTGTCGGCCGCAATCTTGGCGTTGGACGCCATGGACCGCCCTACAAGAACAACCTTGCGACCGAATTCCTGTGCCAGATGGAGCACCTGTTGAACCCGGTGGATGTTTGAGGAGAAGGTAGCAATGAGGATGCGTCCTGCCGCCTCCCTGAAAATGATCTCGAAGGCGGGACGGATCATGCTTTCTGAGAGCGTGCTCCCTGTCTTTTCCACATTGGTGCTGTCCGAGAACAGCGCCAGCACTTCATTGCGCGCATATCCGGCGATCTTCTCCAGATCGCATAGGCGTCCGTCTATCGGAGTGGGGTCCAGTTTGAAATCGCCGGAATGAAGGATCACTCCCGCAGGTGTCTTGATGGCCAAGCCCACACCGTCGGCCACGGAGTGGCACATGGCGAAGAAACCTATCTCGAAAGGACCCAGTTGAACGATGCTGTCCGTGGAGACTACGTTTCTGACGCTGCTACCCATAAGGCCGAATTCTTCCAGTTTGTTCTCAATCAGCCCCATAGTGAGTCCCGTTGCATAAATAGGAGCGGGGATTTTCTTGAGAACGTAAGGGAGCGCGCCTATGTGGTCTTCATGACCGTGAGTGAGGACGATCCCCAGGACGTTCCAATCCTGCCGGATTACGACTTCCAGGTCGGGTATGACGATATCCACCCCGGGCATGGACTCGTCCGGGAACATAAGCCCTGTGTCAATGATGAAGGCATCTTTGCCGAGAGCTACGATCATCATATTCAGACCGATTTCTCCCAGTCCCCCCAATGGAAGCACTCTCAGTTTTGGTGTCGGATCATCGCTCATAAGGACCTTGTTGGATGTAATATCAATTAGCCATAGATCAAGTAAGGTTTTCGGGATGCCTCCTCCGCTACGAACGGCACAGCCTGACTGCGCTTCGGAGGCACCGAGGGAACGCGGCTGAGTTCCACCTTTTCCGGCAAAACCGTATAATACAGATCTGCAGGGACTCCCTCAAGCCAGAAGAGCGATTATCTTTGAAAAGAGGGGTCGCCGGCTTAGTGAAAGCTGCTCTCTCCGGCTGCTACAGCAGCCCTAAAACGACTCTGCCGCTGAAAAAAAAGACAGCTATCTCAAGGAAAAGTTGCCCGGGCAAATCTTACCGGAGACTTGAATCAGCCTCCAGGTTGCGGACCACCATGTCTCCCACCTCGGAGGTGGAGTAACCCATACTGCCAGCTCCCAAGCTTTTGAGATTGGGAAGGGTTTTTACTACAGCGTCCTCGATGGCCTTCGCCGCGGCGGATTGGCCTAGCGTCTCGAGCATCAGGGCTCCGGCGAGTATGCCGGCCAAGGGGTTTATCACGTTCTTGCCCGTATACTTGGGAGCTGACCCGCCAATGGGCTCGAACATGGAAACACCTTGCGGATTGACATTCCCACCGGCGGCTATACCCATGCCGCCCTGTATCATTGCCCCAAGATCGCTAATGATGTCTCCGAACATGTTGTCCGTGGCGATCACGTCGAACCACTCCGGGTTTTTTACCATCCACATACATATTGCGTCTACATGGGCATAGTCTGTGGTCACGTCGGGATACTCTTCAGAGACCTCCTTAAAGACCCTCATCCACAGATCCCAAGCATAGGTGAGTACGTTGGTCTTGCCGCACAGGGTCAGCTTTTTCTTCTTCCCCCTGGCTCGCGTTGTCTCGAAGGAATAACGGAGCAGACGCTCAATACCTTTACGAGTGTTTATAGACTCTTGGATAGCCACTTCATCAGGAGTTCCCCATTTGAAGAAGCCGCCGGAACCTACGTAGAATCCTTCAGTATTCTCTCGGACTACAAGGAAGTCGATTTGATCGGGTCCTTTGTCTCTGAGCGGGGTCTCCACATAAGGATAGAGTTTGACAGGTCTGAGGTTCACGTACTGGTCCAACTCGAAGCGAAGCCTGAGCAGAATCCCCTTTTCAAGAATGCCGGGCGGTACGTCAGGGTGTCCTATAGCCCCAAGGTAGATGGCATCCACTTTCTTCAGGTCTTCCAGGACGGAAGTTGGAAGAGTTTCCCCTGTTTCGAGGTACCTCCGACCGCCAAGGTCGAAATCAACGAAATCCGCCTTGAACCCGTGAACGGATGAAGCCGCAGCGAGGACCTTCTTCCCCTCTCGCACCACTTCGGGCCCCGTTCCATCTCCTGGAATGACGCCAATGGAAAACGAATCCGACATTACTAACCTTCTTTCTAGTCAGCCGCAGCCGATGGCATGGCCGAGACTCAGAAAATGGTTTCTGCAACACCCGGGCGGCGGAGTGCGTGCCTGTCATTGAATTCAGGTACTGCCCTTCAACCTTCCGGGAGCGCGTATGGAGAATGATACATTAAGAAAAAATGGATCACAACTTGGGTCTGGTCTCCCGATAGGCACGCGCGTTTCCTTGTGTCGCGGCCGGATCTGCGAGTGATTGGGTAGTTTGGATACCCAAAACATATGTAACTTTATAAGTTGACAATGTCCCGCCATGACCTATTCTGTCACTAACCGGGAATGGTATCGTGAGGTTCCGGGAGTCATCTTTCACCCCCTACGTCTTTTTTAGTTCGTAGGGGTTGACTTTTGTACGGACCAGAGATATTTTTAGAGACGAAAGGCCGTCTTCCATTTGTATCATGACTCCCCCCCCTTGATACCTTACCGGAGACGGTCTTCATTTTTCTGGGGCTTGAATACTGGGGTTTTCCGGTGAGAGAGGCAATTGTTGCTGGTCAGAGTTGTTTCAGGAATCTCCCTTTGTCGTTTTTCCATTCCATACGCGCTGGTTCATCCGCCAATATCCTATTGAACCAAAAGTCACTTTCTCAGCGTAACAGCAGTCCCACGACAATGGGCTGGGTCTTTGAACCCCTTCGCCCCACGGAGCGCCTTGGTTCTCCCAGTCCGACTGTCAGGGTCACGGGGCTGATTTTCCCTGGAGACGCCTGAAAATGTCGACGCGCAGACTCCCCCATTGGATTCACACAACGTTGCCCACTGCAGTCGCTGTTGCCGAGATGCGCGGTAAAGCGTACGGAAAGGGCCTTCACACCGTTTGCAGAGAGGCCCGATGTCCCAACCAGGGGGAATGTTCTGCCAGGGGCGCCGCGACGTTCCTTATACTCGGTGACAAATGCACTCGAAACTGTAGTTTTTGCGCCGTGGCACACGGGAAGCCAGTCGCTCTTGATGACGGTGAAGCCGATCTTGTGGCCGAGTCGGTCGCGGCCCTCCATCTGCGCCACGTGGTGATTACCTCGGTGACAAGGGACGATCTCTCCGACGGCGGCGCGTCGGCATTTTCACAAACCGTGCGCGCCATCCGGAAATTCTCGAATCGCACCACCATTGAAGTGCTGATTCCCGACTTTCAAGGTTCAGCAGACGCCCTGCGGACAGTTATCGCTTCCAGGCCGGACGTCATAGGGCACAATCTGGAGACGGTCCCGCGCCTCTACCCGGAGTTGCGGCACGGGTCCTTGTACCCGCGGTCCCTGGAGCTGTTGAGGCGCGTCGGCGAGTGGGGCGGAGACATAGTGACAAAATCGGGCATTATGGTTGGTGTAGGCGAAACCCGAGAAGAAATAATGCACGTAGTGAGGGATTTGGTCGAAGTGCAATGCGCGGTGCTGACAATCGGGCAATACCTTCAGCCAACACATCGTCATCATGCGGTCCAACGATTTGTTCCGCCACAAGAGTTTGAAGACCTGAAAGAGATGACAGTGGCCGCGGGAATGAAGGAAGTGATGTCCGGGCCTTTAGTAAGGAGTTCATTCAGGGCGGGCCAGATTGTTGAGAAGCTCAGGTCGTCGTCGGCCCTTCATCGAGACCGCGGTTCTGAAATCCGCGGCCTAGAGTAAGCTGGGTTTGGATGCCTTGTTGGGATTCTCAGTTGACGCTGACGACCGACGGATAGCTGATTTCTTCGCGCTGTTCGTGCCGTCTGGCACCAGCGACCAGGGGCTTGCAGTGATGCGAACCTCTGTCGCGTTGTGACGGCAACTGTTATTGGCCGGCGGTGCGGAGAGCTTCGCGGATTTTCAGCCCCAATTCAGTGGCCAGGTCCGAATCCGACTCTTTGAGTACCGCGGCTATTTCACTCCATTCGTCCTCATCCCCCGTGAAGGAGATCTCAATTATTTCATCGCGGGCCCCACTTATAAGAGCTTCAGTGAGTTCCATCCTCAACCTCCTTAGCCCTGTGGCCTGTGCGCGTTCGTGACCCCGTCTCTTGATGCTGCCCTGCACCGCAACGGGCAGCCGGAACAATTCTGAGGTCCAATCTTTCATCCGCCCGGGGCAGCCCGCTTGTCAAGCCTCTCCAAAAATCCTATTAGAAGGATTTTGAAAACGCAACAATCTTATGAAGACATTTTGGGAAACAGCCTATTGCTTCAGTACGGGCAGGAGATTCTTAAACCAGGGACGAGAACCAGACTCGTGTACCAGCGCGCCGGTACTGGGGATGGCGGAGCCTCCTCTGGGCACCCCGTCGGTGCAAGAAGTACCGGCACATTTATTTTTCTGATGGGGAGTGTTATCTAGTGGAACCCATGGCCTTCGATACGATTTTCACGGAATACGTCCCCTGCGACCTTTGCGGATCGAGTGATCAGGTTCTCCTCTATTCGAAAATAGACCCTATCACACGGAAGGAGTTCCACCTCGTGGAGTGTGCTTGCGGCATGGCGTTCGTCAATCCCATGCCCACGGCCGAATCGATCCCTTTGCTCTATCCGGGTGACTATCTCAGAGACAAAACGGACCTGGCTTCATTGTATAGCCGAATGATGACGTATCTTCCCGCAGAACGAGGAAAATTGCTCGACATCGGGTGCGGCCGGGGTGATTTCATTAATCACGCGTCCAAAGAAGGTTGGGAGGTCGAAGGAGTTGACCTTATGGACTGGGGAACCCCTCATGACGTCCCGATCAGGGTCGGCGACTTTCTCACTATGGATTTTCGGGAAAAGCATTATGACGCAATTACTGCATGGGCACTGTTGGAACACGTGAGAGCGCCTTCAGCCTTCTTCAAACGAGTATCGCAGTTGCTGAAGGATGACGGAATTCTTGTCTTCGCAGTGCCAAATTTCAGCGCGCCCGGCATGAAGCACTGTTGCACCGAGGATGTCCCGAGACACCTCTGGCTGTTCACTCCCAGGGCGGTCGAGAACTATCTGGGGCGGTACGGAATGGAAGTGCGAGCTGTGTTTCATAATGACGCACTGTACACAGCCTACCCCTTTGGGCTGGTCAGGTATGGGTTGCAATGGCTTCGCAAACGGCCTGCTCATTGCAGCCGGTATCAGAACAGGTCCGTGGCGCTTCTGAGGAACAGGCAGATTAAGGGAAACGCAACGGCCTGGTTGGCAGAGGTCCTTAAGTCGGTAGGACCTTTGGACGCGGCACTGGATTTGATCGACTTGGCCTTGGGGGTGCTCCTCGCCCAAGTGTCGAAGCTTATAGGCAATTACGGAGTGATTACTGTCGTGGCCGGGAGGAATAGGCAAAAAAAAAGCAATCCAAAGTAGGAGGATTGCTAAGAGGGTATGGTTAGGAGTCGTTGTTCACCCGTTTCATTTGCAACCGATGTGCCATTATTGTAAGTGCCGGATTTTACGCAATTACCAAAAAACAGACGGTTCTCAGATAACACGAAAAGTGAGAAATTTCTTCGCACTCTCCTTCTCGGACTCGACGTGTGCGAATTTTTTTCGCGAACTCCAGGGCACGCGACCACGTACTGAATTCATTTTTGCGTTCAGCGCGTTTCAAACTGCGCGACAAAATGATCGGGGAGACCTTTCTTGTAAGAGAGGTCTCTCTAAATTTACCGTCTTGTAGCAGGTACCGGAGTTCTTGACCGATTCAAACCTGCTGAATCCCGCGAAAACGCGGGGGTCCCCACCAAATCATTTCCACTAGCGAACATTACTTATGGCAACTGCTTCAAATGCCAATTCGTATTACCCGCGCAAATTTCGATCTCTTCCGTTTATTTTCTAAAGTCTCCCATCCTTCTCTTAGGCGCGCTGAATGCGCGCTGCGAAAAAACCATCCAGGGGGTCGTCGTCGGTCGGAGGGAAGGTGCTGAAAAACCCTCTAGGGTCTATAAACTTCGAGGATGGCACGTCGGTGCGATCGACGGGAACCAGGGTGTAGCCATCGCGGTTGTTGAGAAAACGGCTCAGAACCCCAGATGTTTCTTCCATCGTGGTGGTACAGACCGAATACACTAAAGTCCCGCCGTGTTTGAGAGCCGCCGCGGTGGCCTCCAGCATCCTAAACTGGCGTTCCGCGAACTCGGTTGGATCATGCGGTCCCA
Source organism: uncultured delta proteobacterium (assembly GCA_963809365.1). Lineage (GTDB taxonomy): Bacteria > Desulfobacterota > Desulfomonilia > Desulfomonilales > Desulfomonilaceae > CAWBBA01. The sequence continues at coordinate 109,465 of CAWEJR010000023.1, forward strand.
ATCTGTATTTCACTTCCGGATTGTGGCGAAGGACCCCCACGTTGCTGCACGGCGCGTCAAGCAATATTCGGTCAAAGAGGCCAAGACTGGAAACGAACTCCGGATCACTCACATCGCCGCATCGTAATTCCGCAGAGCGAACTCCCAGACGCTGGAGGTTCTGACGCGTATCTTCCAGGCGGATCGGATCAACGTCAACAGCCACAATCAGGCCGATGTTCCCCATCAGATCAGCCAGTTGCGCGGTCTTCCCTCCCGGAGCCGCGCACGCGTCCAAGATTCGCTCTCCAGGCTTCGCGGCCAGCAGAGGAACAATCATCTGGGAAGCGCGTGCCTGAACAGTGAAAAAGCCCTGCTCGTATCCAGGCAGAGCGCGAACGGGCCCTCTTAACGCAGCAACTTCTCGACAGTTCGGCATGAGGGGGACGGCCCGCGTTGCAGCACCCTCCCTTGCAACTAGTTGTTCAACATTTTCAGGAGTGGCCCTTATCTTGTTGACGCGGATATCTACCGGGGCCCTCGAGTTATTATGAATCAGAATCTTGCGCGTTGCATCCGGACCGAATTGTTTGACCCAGCGTGTGACAAGCCACAGAGGGTGCGAGTAGTACACGGCCAAGGAGCCCGCGTCCCCTGGCAACGGGTCAACTGCCTCGCGCTTGCGCAGAGCGTTCCTCAAGACCCCGTTGACAAATGGGGCCGTATGGCTTCCGCAATGGTGGCGTGTCTGTATGACTGCTTGGTCGACGGCCGCGTGGTCAGGTACCCTATCGAGCAACAGTATCTGGTACAGAGCAATTCTTAGGATTTCCCTCAAGCCGGCATCCAGCTTCTTGCCCGGCCGGTCCAAGCAGCGACACAACACAGCGTCAAGCCGGTTCTTCCACCTTAGAACACCATAAACGAGTTCCGTGGCCAGGGCGCGATCCTCCGGTAAGGGATTCGCCCTATCCAAATGAACCGACAAGACATGCTCGGCAAAACGGCCGGAGCTGACATCCAGGAGGACGTGCAAGGCTACTTCTCTAGCAACGCTGGCGCGTGCCGCTGCATGCCGTCCTCTTGTTGCTGAAGGTCTTTCGCTATTTGGGTTCAAATGGATTCTCTACGAGCAAGCATCCGCAATTTTTGGCGTATGGAAGAAACTTCTTTGTGGAGGAACATGCCGGCCCGAGACGCAGATTGGCGGGACAGCCCCGCGCGGAACGCGGGGTTGCCTGTCTCGGAAGGACGGGCATCCTGCCCGTCCCCACCGAGTCATCCTCGGCCGCAGCCATTGCTCTTGCCGATTGCTACAAAAAGGGAGGCTTCAACTTTCGGAGCAGTATCCTATGCGCCTCTGATTAATATCCGGCCATATGTTGCAGTCTCTCGATCCGCTCCTCAATCGGCGGATGGGTAGAGAACAAATTTGCGATGCCACCGGCCGCGAAGGGCTTTACAATGAACATGTGAGCGGTTGCCTGCTCTGCTTGCATCGGAACAGCGTCTACTCCCCGTCGCAACTTGTCCAGCGCGCCGGCAAGCCACATCGGATGCCCACAAATGTGAGCACCTGTTTCATCGGCAATGTACTCTCGGGAACGGGATATGGCCATCTGAATGATCGCCGCTGCCAATGGAGCAAGGATCATCATCAGGATCATGCCGACAATCGACCCGCCGCCTTCTCTGTCATCCGAACGGCCCCCAAAGAGGAACCCGAAATGCGCCAAGTAAGTAATAGCCGCTCCGATTGTGGCCGCGATGGTCTGAATGAGTATATCTCTGTTCTTCACGTGACCCAGTTCATGAGCGATGACACCGGAGAGTTCTTCCCACGAGAGAAGCTTCAGAATCCCTTCGGTGACAGCCACCGCGGCGTGAGACGGGTTCCTGCCTGTGGCAAAAGCGTTAGGAGAATCGTCTGGAATAATGTAGAGCCGCGGCATGGGCAAACCGGCTTGCTGGGTCAATTGCCTCACGAGACGATACAGATCCGGCAATTCGGCCTCTGTAACTTCCTGGGCGTTGTACATTCTCAGGACGATTTTGTCGCTGAACCAGTAGCTTCCGAAGTTCATTACCAGTGCGATTACAAGGGCTATGGTGGCCCCGTTTTTTCCGCCTATGGCCCCTCCGATGACCACGAGAAGGGCGGCCAAGAAAGTCAGAAGAACGACCGTTTTAACCTGATTCATGTTGTGTCTCCCTTGGTCTTCATTAACAGAGTTCTAATTGTCCTAAAGCGTCACGGGGGAGCCGCAGCAGCGACTCGTCTTTCAGTTTGCTCCACTCTTTGAGGTATTGAAAACCTCGCCCTGCCGAAGGCGGCGCCCGCGCGCAAATTCGGCCGCGGACACACGTTTTCGTCCGGGTGCTTGAACCTGCCTCAACAAAAGGAGACGTTTACCGGTTCCTACCAATACCCCTTCAGGCCGGATGCCCGCAATATAACCGGCCTTTTCGGTTCCTTCCATCGCCACGGCCTCCCAGACTTTAACCGACTCACCCGAGATTTCCGAGAACGCTCCGGGCCAGGGATCCATGGCTCTGACCAGGCGCGCCAGATACTCAGCGTCTCGCTCCCATTCGATGCGTCCGTCTTCCTTGGTAAGAAGGCGGGTATAGGTTGCTTTCTTATGATCCTGCGGTACAGCTTGGATGCGGTTTTCAGCTATACCTTTCAGAGTCTCCACCACCAGATCGGCGCCCTCACTCATTAACCTGTCGTGCAGCGTTCCTGTTGTATCATCCTCGAGAATGGAAATTTGCCTTTGAAGAAGTATGTCACCTGTGTCCATCCCTTGATCCATAAGAATCGTACAGACCCCTGTGACCTTATCTCCCCCAAGTATGGCCGAGCTGATCGGTGACGCGCCTCGATAACGGGGCAGAAGCGAAGCATGAAGATTCACACACCCCATCCGGGGGAGTGACAGTATCCGCGGTGGAAGGATCTTCCCGTAGGCCGCAACTACGATGACATCAGGTTTCCACCATTCAAGCGAGGCCAGAATTTCCGGCGACGCAAGACCAGTCGGCTGGACAACGGGTAACTCTAACTCAACCGCCGCTGTCTTTATTGCGGAGGGAAGAGTTTTCTGTCCTCTGCCTCTCGGTTTGTCGGGCTGTGTGACAACGCCTGTTACTAGAAAATTCACGTTTAGCGCCCGCAGGGTAGGGACTGCGAACTCAGGAGATCCCATGAAGACCACCCGGAGGTTCACTGATCCCTCCTGGTTCTCTTTTTGAGCCGTCTTCGGTAAAGGTTCCTTTTCAGCGCGGACGCGTGGTCGAGAAGAGTTGTTCCGTTAAGGTGGTCGATTTCATGTTGGAGCACCCTGGCAAGCAATCCGTCCGCTTCTATCCTCAACGGCTTCCCCTCCAAGTCGAGCCCCTCCACCTGGACGCACGCAGCCCGTTTAACGTCAATTTCGAACTCAGGAACGCTCAGGCAGCCTTCTTCCTTACAAACCTCTCCTTCGCTGGAGCAAATTGCGGGATTAATTATAAAAAGAGGTTTCTTCTTTTTGTCTTGCGGCTCCGCGTAAGGATACACCACATCAATCACGATGAGCCGGAGCAGTTCTCCCACCTGGTTCGCGGCCAGCCCCACACCGGGCGCTTTGTACATAGTGTCGGCCATATCAAGGGCGAGCTTTCTAATTTGCTCGTCAATATTGGTCACTTCTGCTGCTTTGCTGTCCAAAGCCCCATGCGGGACGACCACAATTGATCGCACGGGCATATCATAACCCTCACTTTTCTTTTCTAATAATATGTCTGCATTGCCCGGCGGCTGTCAAGGTGGACATTAGAGAAACCTTGAAGGGAAGAACACTCCATAAGCAAAGTTGGGACGAGACACAGATCTTGACCCACGGGTCTGCAAGACCTTTTTCGAGGATGAAATGGGGGAACTTTTGGCCTGATCAGTTCCCCCTGTTTCCACGCACTCTTAGTCCGTCGTGATAGGAATCTTACGCGGAATTGCTTTCTCAACTTTGGGCAATGTGAGTCTGAGCACACCGTCCGACATAGCGGCAGTAATTTTGCTCTGGTCTATGACATCCGTCAGACGGAAGCTGCGGAAATAGTTTCCTACCCGGTACTCGACCAGGATCGGCTCCCCTTCGTCGCTCTCAGCACCGACTTTCCCTACGATCGTCAGAGTGCCTTCTTTGAGATCAATTTCCACATCCCCTGAGGGGACTCCCGGCATGTCGGCCAAGAGGACTAACTCTTTTGAATTCTCGTAAATGTCTACCGCCGGGACAAAATATGTGCCTTCATGAGTGAATTCCCCCTCGGGGGACTCTACCTGCTGTTTTGGTGTGGCCTGAAGCTCTTGGTCTGCCATGTGACTCTCCTCCTTACTGGCAATCAATGATTACTCATTCCACCTTGACCGTGATCTGTCTGGGCAACGTGGCTTTTTCCTTCTGCAACGTGACGGTAAGAACACCGTCTTTATATGTTGCGTTAACATTCTCAGCGTCCACTTTGCCGGGAAGCGTCAGGCTTCTCTGGAAAATCCCGGTAGCCCGCTCGCGACGGTGGTAGCTTATCTCCTCACCAGCCTCCTCAGGCTTTCGTTCTCCCTTCAGCATGAGCGTGTCGCCTTCGATCTTAATCTCGAGATCGTCGGTCTTCATTCCCGGAATCTCCGCAGTAACAACATACGACTGGTCCAAATCCCTCACGTTGAGCAGCGGAAAGAGCCGGGCTCCTCGCCATAATGGATCGAGCGACGGTTTGCGAGTGCCGCTCACCGCATGGAAGAGGTCATCCATGCCCCTTTGAAGCCTCTCAAGTTCCCGCCAGGTCGGATCAGTGCCAAATCTCCATCGAAACATTTTTAATTCTCCTCTCTGATCGTCGGTGCGTTTCCTTTTCCAGAGCCGGTTTTCAGTTATGCATCGCGGAAAAAATGTCAAGCCCCGCGGTGCGCAGCCCCAGCGGCAGACTGTAGGTCATCTCGGACAGGATATAGAAGCCGAAAACCCTTGAGACGCTAACAGTAGACATGTTATGGAATCTTATGGACGATTGAAAGGATTTGACATTATATTTTGAGTGAGACTCTTAAGAAGATTCGCGACCTAGCTACCCGAGGAGAAGTGCTCATATCGAGTCACGGCTATGATGAGCTAGCGACTGACGACATTCGTGTGAGAGACTTAATATCTGGTTTGGTTAACGCCGTCGAGATCGAGGATTATTCAGAGTACCCGAAAGGCCCCTGTGTGCTTGTGTTGCAAAAAGACTCACAAGGCAACCCAATCCATGTGGTGTGGGGTGTACCGAAAGGAAGATCGTCGCCAGCGGTTGTGGTTACGGCATACAGGCCAGACCCACTCCGTTGGTCAAGAGATTTCCAGCGGAGAATGCCATGAGAAAAAAGCATCAGACAAAGTTAGTCCACGAAGGCGAATATGTTGCCGAAGTCGATATCGAATTCATCTATACGGATGAGGGTTGGTCGCCATATTTATCGTTAGATGATGCTCTCAAGTTGGATGATGTACGGCAAGCATTACGAAAAGGTGATCTAAAGGGAGCCTCACAGCATGCACGGGTCTATTCTTTAACCCCAATCGCGCTATGAAGTGCGCACGGCAGTAGGAGAGTCTCAGCGGGCATAACCAAAACGCATCTGCTGCTTTCCTTATCCGTCCAGTAGGACCAGATTGTCCGCATGGATGGCCTCGTCGTTGCGTCTGTAACCGAGGACCCAGTCGATTTCAGCAGTTTGGCGGCCCATTATCTTTTGCATTTCGTCTGAAGCATAGTTTACGAGGCCCATAGCCACCCTGTTCCCTTGGGGATCGCGAACAATTACCGCTGCGCCGTGCTCGAAATGCCCCTTGACCTCGGTCACGCCTATCGGAAGGAGGCTCTTGCCCAGCAAAGTGATAGCCTTCGCCGCACCCGCGTCTATAGTGAGATCCCCCTCAGGTTCTAGGTTGTAGCGAATCCAATGTTTTCGAGCTGAAATTCTTTCTTTCGCCGGCATAATGAGAGTTCCGCACATCTCGGCTTCCATTGTTCGGCGAATGATATTAGGCGTCTTGCCCCCCGCGATAACCATGGGAATGCCGGATATCCTTACTTTGGCAGCCGCATCCAATTTGGAAGCCATCCCTCCCAGCCCAACCCCCGATGATGTGCCACCGGCCAGCTTTCTAAGTTCGGGAGTGATATCTTCGACCAGCGGGATTATGCAGGCATTCGGATTGGTACGAGGATCGCAATCCATGAATCCTTCTATGTCGGTGAGAGTGAGCAGCAGGTCCGCATCTGCAAGAGTAGCTACAAGGGCCGAGAGATTGTCGTTGTCTCCGAGCCGGATCTCTTCGACCATTACCGTGTCGTTCTCATTGATGATCGGCACCGCTCCCCAGGAGAGAAGCGTTGTCAGCGTGTTGCGGGCGTTGAGATAACGTCTTCTGTGGGTGAGATCATCCTTTGTAAGAAGCATTTGGCCCACACGAATTCCATGACGGCCAAACGCTGCTTCATACACTGCCATGAGACGGCTTTGCCCTACGGAGGCCGCGGCCTGCTTCTGTGGAATGGTCCGCGCTCCTCCGCGGAGCTTCATGCGCCTTACTCCCGCGGCAATGGCCCCGGACGACACAATAATGAATTCTTTCCCAAGGTTCTTGTAATGGCTGACATCGTCCGCGATCCCCCTGATAATTCCGTGGTCAAGCCCCTGCGAAGTAGTGACCACACTGGAACCCAGCTTGAGGACCACGCGGCGTACGCATGAAAATATTTCTTTCCTTGCGGCCGCAGCTTTCATGGGACCCTACGAATTTGTTTCAATAGTTGCGCGGTGTGCCGCAAAAGCTCCTTCACTCCCCGGCCTGTCACCGCTGAAATCTCGTGCACCGAGACGCCCTGTTTCTCGAGTACCGGCTTCAGTTCCCGCGCGGCTGCCTCATTTTCCGGCAGGTCCATCTTGGTGATTACCGCAATCATGGGGGTTTGTAGCAGACCCTTACCGTAGGAAGCAAGCTCGGTCATGATCATTGAGAATCGTTCCTCAGGTCCCGGGTCCACTTGTGGAGAGGGGTCAACGAGATGAAGGAGAATCCTCGTGCGTTCGATGTGGCGCAGAAATTGGTCCCCCATGCCAGCGCCTTTATGTGCGTCCTGGATGAGACCCGGTATGTCTGCCATGACAAAGTCAACACCGTCCCCGGTTCGGACAACCCCCAAGGCAGGCACTTTTGTGGTGAAGGGATAGTCGGCTATTTTGGGCCGAGCATTGCTGACGCATGAAATCAGTGTGGACTTACCGCTGTTGGGCAATCCCACCAGACCGACATCGGCTATCAGTTTCAATTCGAGCCGGAGGGTCCTTTCCTCGCCGGGTCCCCCTCCATCGACACGTCGCGGGGCGCGGTTTCGTGATGTCGCGAACCTTGCGTTTCCTCGACCTCCTCGTCCGCCCTGTGCAACCAGGACCTTGCTGTCGGCCCCATCTAGATCTGCAAGCAGTTCGTCCGTTTCGTCGTCAATGATTAGGGTTCCCACGGGTACTCTTACGATGAGATCCTCGGCTGATCGGCCGTGTCGGTTGTTCCCGCTGCCGTGAGCCCCGCTGCGGGCCTTATAGAGCTGCTGGTATTGGCAATCCAAAAGTGTATTGAGCGAGGAGTCTGCTTGAATCAGCACACTTCCGCCTTTCCCGCCGTCGCCGCCGTCAGGTCCGCCCTTGGGAACAAAGGCCTCCCGGCGAAAGCTGAGGCATCCACGCCCCCCTTTTCCGGATATCACTGTAATGCGGGTTTGATCTACGAACTTCACGATGATTCACGTGACGAGGTGAGAGTGAAAACGGGCTCGGGTGAAACGGCTGTCGGTGCGCCTGATATCTCTTTCGATCTGACCTCTTGGGGGCCCCAGGGGTGCGTCTCACCCCTGAGAGCAAGTAATAACAAGGAGTTGAAAACGTTCACGCGGCGGGGAGTATGGTTACTCGCTTCCTGTTGCGGTCCTTCCTCTCGTACTTGACGATCCCGTCTATCTTGGCGAACAGGGTGTAATCCCGTCCCATTCCGACGTTTTCTCCCGGATGGATGCTTGTGCCCTTCTGCCTCACGAGGATACTCCCGGCCCGCACTTTTTGCCCCCCGAAACGTTTGACCCCAAGCCGCTGACCTGGGCTGTCACGTCCGTTCCGAGAGCTTCCTCCTGCTTTCTTGTGGGCCATTGTTATTCCTCCTCTTACTACTCAAAGGGTACGAGTTTTATTCATTTACGCGGAGGCCGTTAATTCTCATTGTCGGCACTAGGTTTCGACAACGCGGCCTCGACTTTGTGTCAAAGATTTTTCGCCATCACGCTTCGGCAGCGGGTTCGCCTGTCTCCATCGCAGCGCCAGGGTGCTGGATAGCGTCAATCCTCAGAAGGGTGAACCATTGGCGATGCCCTTGTTTCTTATGATAGCCTTGACGACGCTTCTTCTTGAAGACGATAATCTTCCGGTCACGTGCAGTGCGAACAATGGTAGCCTTGACGCGAGCTTCCGTGAGCAATGGTTTTCCGAGGGTTAGGCCCTCCGGGGTTGCCACAGCGAGCACCTGATCCAGTTCAATCTCAGAACCGGGTTCCCCGACCAGTTTTTCCACTTTGACCTGGTCGCCGGTCTGTACCTTGTATTGCTTTCCGCCGGTTTGGACGATGGCGTACATTTCATAGCCTCCTGAACAATAACACGACATTAAAACATGCCCAAAGGAGGCTGTCAAGTCAAAATCCGCGATCATTCGTGTCCGTTCAGCTACGCGGTCAAGGTCGCAGAATCACATTGCACCGCAGAGATCGCAGAGAACGCGGAGAAACATTTTCTGGGTTTTTCTCAGCGCCCTCTGCGATCTCTGCGGTGAAATATTTCTTGTCTTCCTAGGCGAAGTGCGCCGCATGACTGAATGATTGCCGCTCGCTCGGTTCCACCGAAATCAATCATCCGCCATCTTCAGCAGGATCTTGAAGTTGTCCGGGCTTTTGAGACTCGCGGAAGGCTTCCTCAGCCTGATCCATTGGGAAGATCCCTGAAATCAGCGGAGTAGGATCGACCAGACCCGATTCCATCAGCCTCAGGGCCGGGCCGAACTGCCCGCATCGAGACCCTACAACGGTGATTTCATCAATGACCAGAGGAGCAGGATTGAAATTCAGGCTCCCATGGTACGTGCTCTTGAGAACAATGATACCCCGAGGCTTCACCCGGCTGACCGCGAGCTCCCAGCCTGACGGGTGGCCGGAAGCCTCGACTACCACGTCAAAACGGTCGTCGTCGGCACAAAACTCATCAAGGGAAATTGCCGATCCCTGCATATCGGTAAAAAGTTTCATCTTCTCCGGGTGCTTTCCCACCAACACCAGGTCGCATCCGGTGAGGCGGAGCACCATGCATATTAGCAGCCCCAACTTGCCGTCCCCGATGACTGCAACGCGGTGGTCGGGTTGTATCTTCACCTGTTCGAGGATTTCCAACGCGGCTGCCAGGGGTTCCGTGAACACTGCTTTCTCATCGGAGAGAGCAGGGGGCACTGGCAGGAGGTTCGATGCCGGCAGAGTGAGGTATTCAGCCATGGCTCCGTCACGTCCCAGGATGCCCAGAACAGTCCTGTGTCGGCAGTGCCGCTCCAAGCCTTTTCTGCAGAAAGAGCATTCCCCGCACCCGGCATTTATTTCCCCCACAACCCGAACACCAACCTGCTGAGGGTCAGACGATCGCTCTACTGTTCCGACGAACTCGTGTCCGGGCACCCCGCGAAAGCTCATGTAACCTTTCACGATCTCCACGTCGGTTTTGCAAATGCCTGCCATCCGAACCTTCACAAGGGCCTCGTCCGGTAACGGATTGGGCACGGGCACATCTTGGAGAGACAGCTTTTCCTCAAAGACGAGCGCTTTCATGGTCTTGTTTGCCCCTCATGCCAGTCTGTTTTCAAACCAGGAAGAATCGGGGAGACCCTTCTTGTAAGAAGGTCCTCCCCGAACCCCTCCCCAAGAACTTCTAGCATTTGCCGGAATCCTCATTTCCTTGCAGGAAAAATGAGGATTCCGGCAAAGTGTTAGAGTTTCCTGGAGAAGCATTGGCGAACCGTCTTTACAAAAAGGAGATTCCCCAATCCTTACGGCTTTGAATACGGATTCGCATCACGTCACTTTTCTGATTTTTCACTGCCCATAATCTGTACGACAAGCGATCTGGTTCTGGATCTGTTGTCAAAGTCGAGGAAAACCACCTGCTGCCACGTCCCGAGGCACAGCTTGCCGTCCACAATGGGGATGCTCAGAGAGGGCTTCATCAGTGCCGCGCGGACGTGGGAAAAGCCATTGCCGTCTCCCCAACGCAGATTGTGAGCATATTCCATGTCCATGGGAGCAATACGATCCAAAGCTTGCTTGAGGTCACTGACGGCCCCGGATTCGTATTCGATCGTTGTAACAGCCCCGGTTGAGCCGGAAATGATGACCGTCAGCAGGCCGTCCCTGACCCGGGATTCCGCCAGGAATTTTTCAAGGTCCGGGGTTATATCCGTGCAATCGGTGAACCCCTTTGTACGGAGCTTAATTGAAGCATTGTATATGATCATCTTCTGTCCTTTGTAGCATAAAAATAGCCGAAATATATGTTATAGAAAGGTACCGATTTCAAGGGGCCGTCACCCCCAGTGCAGAAAGCGGGAGACCCCATCAAAGTAGAAGGTGCGCATGAAAGTGGGCAAAGACTTGATCATAGTTACCGGTGGAGCCGGATTCATTGGCAGCAACATTGTTAAGGCCCTTAATGAGGCCGGGGAAGAGAACATTCTCATCGTCGACCGTCTTGGAAAGGCCGATAAATGGAAAAATCTGCTCGATTTGAAGTTCCTCGATTACGAACACAAGGATGATTTCCTCATAAAGCTGGAGCGAGGAATGTTCGATCACGGCGTATGGGCCGTGTTCCACATGGGAGCCTGCAGTTCGACCACGGAAAAAGATGCGGACTACCTCATGGAAAACAACTACTGGTTTTCCCGCAGGCTGGCTTCGAGGTACATGGGGAAAAAGGGGCTGCGCTTTATCTATGCATCCAGTGCGGCCACGTACGGGGATGGCCGGCAGGGGTATTCCGATGACCACGAGTCCATGCACGGGCTGCGCCCATTGAACATGTACGGCTACTCGAAGCAGATTTTCGATCTGTGGGCGCTCAATACAGGTTTCCTGGAGAACGCTGTGGGCCTCAAATACTTTAACGTGTTCGGTCCCAACGAGTATCACAAAGAAGACATGCGAAGCGTGGCGATCAGGTCTTACTTTCAGGCCAAAAAAAAGGGAAGGGTAAAGCTCTTCAAGTCCTATAGGCCTGAATACGGCGATGGAGAGCAGTGTCGTGATTTCATATATGTGAAGGACGCGGTGAAGATTACGCTGCACTTTCTGGAGAAACCGGAGATAAACGGGATATTCAACGCGGGCACAGGTTCGCCACGCAATTTTAAAGACCTGGCCGCAGCGGTATTTTCAGCACTCGGGACCGAACCCCAAATAAAATATATCGACATGCCGGAAGGTCTTGAAAAGCGATATCAGTATTACACCTGCGCTCAATCAGAGAAGCTGCGTAAGGCAGGATTTGAGGACGACTTCTTGAGCCTGGAGGCCGCGGTGAATGACTATGTGACAAACTACCTGGAAAAAGATGAGCGCGGGGAAGTGGAAGCCGGGACTTGATTGACTCATGCCGCTCCCCTTTTACGCCTTCCCCTCTTCATTGTGCGGCGAACATTATTTGATTCGATAACCACGCAAAGCTACTGACCAATCGTTTAGCCTCTCCCTGCGTCATCACCATCTTGGATATGTAATAAAACCAGAATGTTGCAGAGGTTTTTCATTGAATCATTGATTCGCGGCGGTTTTTTGGTATACTAAAATTAGAAGGTCGAAGAAAGTTAGTACGATTGCCCAGCCAAATCTCCGCGGCTGGATTCTCATTCATGCCTTTTCCCAGACTAGTTTGATGACACGAACCGCTGGAGGGAGAGAGCCCAGTAGGCTCCGGCCCATCTCCTCCCAAACTTACGGAGTGGTGCCCCGAAATCCCAGAGTCAGTATCGGCCGCATCAACGGCTTGCCACGCGATTAGTTCTCAACAGCACTAAAGAAAGTCCATTTCTCAAAATTTACCACCCGGTCTCTTGGAATATCTACTTCGGTTTACACCCAGGTCCATTGGAGTCTGTCATTTTCACTTCGATGAAAGGAGAGTACGTATGATTGAAACTGAAGAGCAGCGGCGCTGGTGGTTCGCCACTCATCCGGAGTATAGCTGGAGCCGCAGAGGAATTAGAGGCGACGCGGAGCGAGAAGGGATGACGACAAGGTAGATCCGGAAGAAGTTGACAGCGTACGTGGACGAGGCCCTGAAATACGAGACAGGAGCCGTCGCCGATCTGCTGAAGTCCGTGAAACGGAATTTCGGCACCGAGGCAGATTCACAGGAAGGAGGGCAAAACAAAGGCATATTGGCGGGTCACCGCGGAGAGAGTTCGGTGAGTCTCACGGGGTATCACGCTGATGGTGGCGTTTTCATGCCACGACTGCCCACCACGGAGGAACTTTCCCGGTGGCCCAAAGAGATGGTCAGACAGTTTCTTTCGAATGCTCGATGCAATGTTGCAAAACAATCCATTACTTATAGATCCGAACTCACTGGAACGCCATCATGCACTGCCCAGGAAATTCGTAAATTATTTTCTGGACTGTGGCTTAAGAATCGAGGATTTTATAATGATAATGCGGGCAGCCGACCATCGACTCAAACCTGATGGTTTGCACACCGGAAAGGGACGAGGCGGGGACTGGAATAAGCGAATGGGACGAGTTTATCGAGGACACACCCGCTCAAGAATACCCCGAAACATAAAAAGCGAGTTAAGGAGCAATTGGACGAAATGATAGAGAAGTATGGAATCGACAAGAAAAGCTCTTCTATCGCATCCAAAACCGAAGCGAAAGTAAGCCTCACGCAATTTGCGGGCAGCCGGAGTGGGAGAGTCGATTCGGCCGGGCCGAATGGAGCGATAAAGTGGGTGGACTTTCCAGCGGCTGACTTGCCTTGCCCGTCAGTAGCCCGAGACAGTGTCGGGTAGGGCTCCTACGAGAAAATAGCCGAGGCCAAAGGGTCCAAATGAAGCGAATCGAGAAGCGTTCTAAGCCGGAACCTGGGGAGCCAAATTCACGACCGACAGCAACGGATGCGGCTCGGCGTTTGGTGATCCTAAAATACGTTGTGGGCCGGCGCTCGCCGCTCCGCCGCGTGAGATCGTAAAGGAATGGTTTGACAAGTGGTCCTCAGACGCGCGCGATGAATTCACCCACTTTGCCGAAGAGCAAAACAAAGGATTTTGGCAAGAGTTTCACGATGCGGATTGGTGGCAGTATTTCTCCCCGTGGGAACAGCAATACGCTTCTCGCACGATCGTCACTATGACACACGAGGAACAGGTTGAGGCTTCATGGCGGGTCGAGGCCGTCCAGGTTCTGATGTGGGCGTTAGGTTTACTTTCGGAATTGCCGCCTTACGACGAAATGGCCGACCACGATCTGCTCAAGTCTATTCCGCAAGAGAATTTGCTAGATCTTGTCGCGTCAGCAAAACTGCGACCACAGGTCGAAATTGAACGAGCACGCGATATCGCCGAATTTTGGCACTGGAGGGCCGTTACCCAGTACTTAATCGAGTCCGGCGAAGAATTAAAGCCCGATGAGAAGCTCAAGGCGCTAGGGTTTCACTCATACGACGACATAGTCCGTTTCTCCGCACGCAAAGGGGCCGAAGAGGGCACCATACCCCCGTGCATCGGCGACGATTTCCCAGCACGTGGCAAGGCTTATCGTGACTTGCCCCCAGAGGAGTGGTTCGAGGTGCGATCTATTGCTGTCCAGCGCCACTTCACCCTCAACTGGCTCTGCGGATATGCACCTGGGAACAGATGGGACGAGACACCGACAGACACGTGAGAAAGCTGCTTCACACTTCACTTCTGTGTAAGTGTCAGGAGGTCGCAGGTGAAACCCAGTCGCGCCTGACCAGAAAAGATGATCAAAATCGTCGAGTCACCAATGCCGATGCGACTGTTTTTCTCATTTATACGAACTGCCGCTGTAAAAATCCGGATGGGGGTATCCGGTTGACTCAACCTACCACTAGGGGTAGTGTGCGGCGATGGAAGACTACTCCTAGAACGACTACCGAGCTTGAAAAGCGGTTATCTTCTGAAGAGGCGCGTCGTGAGCCCCTTATTCGTTGCGTTGGCCCCGTGGGTCTCGTTGTCCACATTGTGGGCAAGACGTTGCCTGGAATACCTCCGGGGTTTACGATTGTGCCGCAGAATGCCGTTCTCAGATTTCTTCGGTCGCCAAGTCTTTCTTGATAGGTTCAAAGGACAAACTATGACGTTGGTTAGATAGCGAGTGTGATCTTTATTACCATGGTGAAAATGGTGCTCACCGACGGAGAAATTCTCGGGGATGATGGTCGATAGTTTACTGAAATAGACAGGTCCACGGGTCTGGATTTATTCGGCTGCATCTCGGTATATCTTCTTCCGCAGTCTTATGACCAGCTCGTCATAACTGATCAAAGGCTCTCCAGCTCATTCGTCGAAGCTTTTGAGTCGGTACTACCTTCAACGTCGTGTGCAACCGTGGCTTCATCCTGAGAGGCTCGTTGACAGGCTTAGACTAGGTGCTGTGCACATGTTACCACTCATTAATTCTGGGAGACATCATACTTAATTTTCAGTGGCGTCATACTGACCGCGCGTTAGCAGCTTTGCTACTGACTGAACCTTCAGTCGGAGCGCCTTAGACCAACTCGGGGTACCAAATACGCTGCGGTGCTAGCTTCCCGCTTGCAAATGGTGGCTGTCGGTGCCTATGGTACCTCCAAATCGGGATGCAACTTAGACGCGCAACCGGGGCATATACTATCGCTGAAATCAGCTTCTGAATGCTCGCGATCTGGATACTCCAACCTTATTCCCAGTAGCCTTTGTCATCTGCGTTAGAGGCTTGCACGACTCGCGAGCATCGGCGGCATGTCACGTAGGCTGAGGTGACCAAGGGGAACCGCGTCGTTGGCCTTACACGGAGTCTTTTCGCGACCGATGCGGTTCGTCCCGCGTGACGCGGGATTCACCGCATCCTAGCCTTGGCTAATGATTGAGCCAGCGGCCAGGAGAAAACCATCTCTTCCCTGCCTCGCCAGCAAAGACAAACCAATAGGAACTCCTGAGACGTCGGCCACCGGCAAGGTCACCTGCGGTAGGCGCCCTATCCCGGCAACGGCTGTCAGCGAAAGCGTCCTGGGATAGTAGTCACCGGTGGTGCGGTCGAGTCCCAGAGTGCCTTTAATTGGAGCCAGCGCCGGGGTGGTGGGCATGCACAGAAGATCATTGGGGCCGAGGAACTTGTTCAAAAGCGAAAAATAGTCCTCTCTTTGACGAACGGCCTTCACGATCGCCGCACGGTCCATGTTTTTGACAAACTCGAAGTTCATTTTGGTTGTTGGGCCGAATTCAGGCTTGGCCTCTTCCACCCAGGATCCCAGACAGCTCCAGATCTCAGCCCACTGGACGTGGTAATAAGTGTTACACCAGCCCTTCAGCCCTGATTCAGAGGCTTGTTCGCCAATATCCTTCAAAGAAGTTTTCTCGACTTTTCCTGAAAAAATGGTCTTTATCAGGTCGACAGGTTTGGCCAATGCATCCTGTACTTCGGCATCGGAAATAGCGAAGGCTTCTTCGAGCAAATGCACCGCGCCGATGTCAAAGCTGGAGGGAATGTCGCAGGCCAATAATACTGAAGCCGCCTTTGCCAGCACCTCGATACTGCAAGCCAGGACACCCACTGTGTCAAAGGAGGGAGCGAAAGGATTGACTCCTGCTATTGAAATCCTGCCGTGGCTGGGGCGCATTCCGAAGATCCCGCAATTACTCGCAGGCACCCTTACCGAACCGCCCGTGTCGGTACCGAGCGCAAAATCAACTATTCCGCAAGCCACAGCAGAGGCAGATCCGCAGGATGATCCGCCTGGAACGCGATCCGGGGCTCTGGGATTCAATGGCGTGCCATAGAAGAAGTTCTCGCCACTTAGCCCGAAGCCGAGTTCGTCTGTGATCGTTTTCCCGACACATTCGGCGCCTGCCAAGAGAAGCTGATCCACGCATACCGCGTTCGTAGCCGCCTTCGGATGGGTATCACGCCAGGTGGGATTCCCGCAGGAAGTCTTGTAGCCCTCCAGGTCGATGAGATCTTTAACGGCAAACCGCAAGCCGGTCAAAATCCCTGAGCCCTTGGGTTCGATAACCATCGTTTCAACGAAAGCCTTGGATTCTTCAATGCTGTACGGCATGAGCGCTCGGGGTGTAAGGTAGATCTAAAATCGTAACCGTTCAACGGGGATTTGGCGACCGGCACGGAGGCCGGTCCTACCGGACTCATAGTAGGGCCGGCGTCCCTGCCGGCTATGCTTCAGACGGGGTAAACCGCTTTCCAGGTCAACGGTTACAACACTATTTATACGAACCGCTACTATAAAAATCCGGATACAGCCTCGCCGCGCAATCCGGGCATATACTATGGCTGAAATCAGCTTCGGAATGATCGCGAATGTATACTTCTACTTGAGTCCAGTAACCTTTATCATCGCGTATTTTCTTACATGACGCGCAGATCGGCAACAGACCGCTCAGAGCCTTCACCTTTGCCAATGCTTCTTGCAGTTCCCCAACAAGTTTGGATAAATTCTTTTCGGCTCTTTCTCGCTCAGCGACCTCTTGTCTCAACTGTTCATTTGTTCGCGAGAGTTCAACAGTCCGTTCCTTCACCCTTTCTTCGAGTTTATCGCGGGCATTGCGCAGGTCTTCCTCCGCCTCCTTGCGGTGGGTTACGTCCTGCCTCATCACCCAGAACCCCATGAGATATTGGCCCTTCACATTGCCTACGAGCGTGGTTTCAAAGTATCTTGTCAGCCCGTCGGGCTCGACCTCTTTTGTCTCAAAGGAATGAACAGGACAACCCTCTATCAGCCAGGAACTCAATTGGCTCGTGTAATCGCCATTCAGGGGCAACAACTGTTTCATCCGGACCCCCCTGAGGTCTTCTATGCCTTCTCCGCCGCCCATTCTGGCCAATTCGCCATTTCCACCAACCAATTTCGCCTCTGATAGAGAGTGCAACAACTCGGACACGGGCCTATTCCATGAAATCTGACGCGTAAGAACGAATTCGCCGATGCCAATCGGAAACACGTCAACTAATTGCTGATATTTGTTGCTTATTATGAGTTGTTTTCGTTCCGCGGTCAGGTCTTCGACTAGAGATAGAGCCAATCGCGAATCTTTGAATCGAATGGAACGTAGATTTAGCCTGCACCAAAAGGGTTTCTCGGCTATCTCCACCAGGGCTTCGAAGAGTCCGTTCTTTCTGTGCGAAAAAATCCGGTTCACCTCCGACAAAGCCTGTTTACTGTCTGCCGGGTCCGGGAATAGGGATGAAAACTGGCGGCCAACAAGGGTCTCATCTCCATTGGCCATCTTTCTCGCCGCTTCGTTAGCGAAAACTATGGAATGCCCGCCATCAATTAAGAGGGTCGGTATGGGCATTGCTTCCAATAATTTGCCGAAGGTGACGTTCTTGATTTTTCGAAAATCAAAGCTTCCTGATGTGGTCACGTCTCGGGTGAAAACGCTGTCCAGGTCAATTGTTTGTGTGGCAAGCGGAGATACTCGGCAGGATGCCGGATTCGGCAAGAAGTTGGTCACGTTCTCTCGGTGTGCGTCGGCCCTTGTTGTCCATTAGGAACTTTCCCGCCCCGCGAAGAATAAATGGGTCGAACCCCTGTTTTCAGTGTTTTAATTTTGTCTGCTTGTTTCCCCGCGCCCTTTAGACAAGAAAAGGATTTGTTTTGAGGACGGTTCCGTATACGACGTGCCGTCATGGCAAGGTTAAATACACGATGTCGTTGGAAGGGTCAAGCAAAAAAGGAGTGGCTTAATTGCTGGCTATTTGTTCAACTACAGATAACGATTAGTATTTCCCAACGGCGTCCAGACGACATGTCTGTCCCACCACCCGACTTGACATTGTAACCCCGTAATCCTAACTTGCCCTTATGTCGCAGATACTTATGAACGACGTCAACCGTGTCTTTTGGTAAGCGTTCAGCGGGCAAGAAGGACTCACCGCAGAGTGCGCGGAGAACGCAGAGATGACTATAGACTCGAACAAGACCACCGGAAACTTCAGTGTTTCAGCGCTGCGACGCGGAATACGTCGTCTTGTAAACAAGTTAAAGGAGAATTTGCCTCCGCGTTCTCTGCGCTCTCAGCGGTGAACGTTTTCTTTATTATTTATCAGCAAGAAGGCAGAGTGTGACCGACAAACAATTACCGTCTTATCTTCCAAAGAAGTTTCAGCGGATACACCTGGAGCTTACCAACAAGTGCAACTTCTCCTGCGTCTTTTGCCCGGACGGCCAGATGACCCGGAAGCGCGGAGTCATGGATGAAGCCCTGGCCCGATCTGCTCTGGATCAGATTTCTGAGCTTGCCTTGGCAGAGAAAGTGACCTTTCACGTAATGGGGGAGCCGTTGTTGCACCCCCGTTTTTTCCCCATTCTGGATCATGCTCACGCTCGCGGTCTAGCAGTCGGGCTCACCACCAACGGGGCACTCCTGAAACCTGAGACGATACAGGCACTGGCAGAGAGAGATCTGCACCAAATAGATATTTCCTTGCAGACCCCGGACAGAGAGAGCTTCCTCGCCACCCGTGGGACGCGTATGGACTTTGAAGATTACCGGGCACGAATACTCGATCTGTTGGCCGCGTGCGCTGCCAGACCTACGCTTCCCATCTTTAAGTTCCGTATCATGACCACGTCCTTTGCGAAGAAGATGCGAGATCAGCTTGGTATACCCAATTTTATGGGCAGCTCGGAAGTTCTAAGGAACACGATACAGGAATGGGCCGAAATAATTTATAAGCGGCTCGGCCTGGATGGCGACAGAGGGAACCTGTCCCAAAAGATAAAGAGAATCGGCATTCATGGATGGAACGTAATCGAGGTCAGCCCAAATGTCTTCATAGAGACTTACGTGCTCACCGACTGGGGTAACGCCTTTGCCGAAAACGGTGTTATCGAGGCGGGACACGGCTATTGTTTCGGAATGCGCGACCATTTTGCCATTCTCTACTCAGGGGATGTTGTCCTATGCTGCGTAGACTTTGACGGACGCACCTCGATAGGTAACCTGAAGGATTCATCGCTTCATGAAATTCTCCGCGGCCCTGAACTTGAACGTATAATGAAAGGGTTTCGGCTGGGACGTCTAGTCCACCCGCACTGTCGTCGATGCCTGGGAAGCGGCAGCCGTTTTGGCTCATGGATCAAGCCCGCTGCGTCCATCCTCGGACTGAAGATTCTCAAGCCTTTCTTCTACCGCAAATACAAGTTGTTCGATTGAGATGTTGAAATTATTGCGTGAATCTTCCGGCAGGTAAGCGGCTGCTCCTTGATTCTTGGGAAAGAAAGGTTTACCTATAAATAAGATCACATGCCGGAAGGACGGGGGCCCGAATAGTGACTTCCTCTGAACGAGAGGAAAAGCAAAGATATCGAATCTCCGACGGCAGATTAGTCAGAAACTGCCCGGCAATGGCTTCAAATGCTGTTTTCGGGCTACCAGGAGGCAAGAAGATGGACAAAGATCCCACATGCCCGCATTGCGGCACCCAGATGGATCCTATCGAGACTCCGCTGGATTCATCCTGGGGTGGCGAGACACATTATGTCTGCTTTAATGACGAGTGTTGCTACTTCAAGAATAGCTGGGAAGCCCTTGATATGCAGGGAGTCACAAAGACAGGTTATCGTTGCCGCATAGACGCCCGAGGAGCGTGCGGTCCAATGGCAGTTTGGTCTTCCGACGCTCTGAAGGATCAGGTCTGCCGGAACATCGAGGAAAAGGATTCTGGAAAAGGCGCTGATTGACGAGATGCCACAACTGACATTTGGTGCGAGGGCGACTTACAGGTCGCCCGTTTTGTTGGTGGAGTAGTAGTGTAGCGATTCTCAAAAAAAGGATGACAAACATTGGCCGGTAAGGTACATATAACTCTCTTTTTAGCCATGTGTCATAGTGAAGGAGGAAAGGATGCAGTGGATTAAACCAGCTAAGATATTTCTCTTGGTGGCCGCCCTTGCCATCGCGGCAGTGCCTTTTGCCGCGGAAGCGGGCTGATGTGGTTTTGTCCCCTCCTGGTCAGGGGGAGGCAGCAGTTATAGTGCGGGGGCAGCTTCTTATGGCGGCGCTGGGTACGGATATGGATATTACGGATATCCCGGCCAGTTCGACTACGGACAAGCGCCGGCCCGGACTTACAAAGCCAAGAGCCGATCTTCCAAAGCAAAGCCAGCCAATCAGTAAGCGATAAGATTATTGAGCTACGCGGGAGGATCTCACCAGAATGAGGTCCTCCTAATTGAAAATCCCAGCTCGGAATAGCACGGCAGGAAAATGAGAGGCCGGAAGCTATGTGTCCCACATCGGGGCACAAATACTTCCGGCCTTGTGGTTAACGCGGTCGAATAGTCGACTTCCTACATTCCCGACCAGTCTTTCTTATTTCCGAAAGCAAGCCAAAGAACTGCTGTTGTTACCGATACTACTAAAAGTATCTCCATCTGTGCCTCACCTCCACCGAACATTCTCACTACAGGAGGAGGCAACATCATGTCAATAGCATTTTTGTCTAGGACTGGCGGCCGTTTCAGAGGCGCCCTTCCAAAGAATGAGCGTACCCCGTCAATTCCGCATACCCACGCCCCTTAATTTTCTTTCCGTCCCGGAACCCCTGGGCAGTGACCGCGCCCTCCCAGTAGATAATCCCTGTTGACGATCCGGAGGTAAGCTCCTGGGCTTCAATTGCGGGTGTGACCTCCAGCCTGATGTTACGGCCGGGGATCTCCACGGTCCACCCGGACGGATAGACAGCCTTTGTCGTGGGACTTGTCCATGTTCCTTTGGGCTGGATCACGATCCGTTCTTCCTCCAGGTCAACCGCAGGGCCTTCCTTGGGAACGAAGGTGCCGAAGGCTCGCTCAAACGTGTTATCCTTCTTTCGCAAATGGAACACCATGATTTCGGTTCCGTCATCGAGTTGAAGACTGAACCAGTCCCATCCGCTCTGGTCGTTCTGGAGAATGCTGGAGCCGAATTCATGGTCCATCCAGGCCAGCCCTGTGACAGTGTGGTTGATACCCTTGAAGGTCAAGGTCCCTTCTGCCTTGAGTCTTGTGAAAGAGTAATAATAAGATGCTTGATCTTTTGAATCTCCCTTTCGGCTGAACCCCGCGTCACCGTGCAAAACAACCGGCTTCAGCGGCAGGAGTCGAAGGTTGAGCGCGTAGTCTTGCTCTCTGGCTGTAATTTGTATCTCGTCTCCCTGCATCTTCGCGGTCCAGTCGCTGACGCCCACGTCGAGATCGCCCAGGGCCGCGTGAGCAAGTCCCGGACCCTTGCGTGTCAAAAGTTCGGTGTGGAAGAATTCACGGTTGGTAATGTCGGTGATGGCAAAATGGGCTGGATATAGGTCCCTGACCGCCCAGGCGGACAGTTTACGCGTAGGTTCACGGACCAGGGTGCGGCGAAAAAAAGTCAATTGGAATCCCCACCCGTGATCTTTGTCGGAATCAAGGTTCCCTGTGAAATACCACCACTCCGTCTGAAAATCAGGATGCTTTCCATGATCTTTGGGAAAGGTGAGGACTCGCCGCGGGCCTGTGTCGGCAATTGGAACTTCCGAGGCCAAGGGTGCGGACGGAAAAAAGGCCAGTGCGCACAGCCAAACTGCCAAGATTCGAGTCACTATCAACTCCTTGTCTAAAGAGTGAACGTACGGAATTATGGCAGACATCCGCGGTTGAGGTGAAGCTCTTTGAGCATGACGGAACAAAAGCGATCATCCTTGGAGTTAATATGGTATAGGAAGCAGCGGTCCACAGGGTAAACTCAGATACAAGATTACAGCGGAGCCATTTGAGCATGACGACTCTCAAATTCATCCACGCGGCGGACATCCACTTGGGCCGCCCCTTCTCTGGTTTGAGGCGGTCCAGTCCGGAGCTGGGAAACCTTTTCTTACAGGCAGGATACGATGCCTGGGACCGGATTGTCACTACCGCGATTGATCGGAGTGTCGATTTCTTGACTCTCGGTGGGGATGTGTTTGACGCCCCTAACCCGACGGTTCGCGCTCGGGTTGCGTTCAAGAATGGTGTGGAGCGTCTTTATGATGCGAGAATCCCGGTTTACCTGGCAGTGGGTAACCACGACCCGTTAAAGAGTTTTCCCGAATCGCTGCGAACTCTGCCGGGGCTGCATCTTTTCGGTCCAAATCCTGAAGGGATTCGGTTTGCAGGCCAAGAACAGACTGATGGTGTGATGATTTTCGGCGCGGGATTTGAAAAGGCTGTAATCACCGATAACCTCGTCCGGAAGTTCCGCCGGGATCCGGGAGTGGACCTAGCCATAGGCGTTGTGCACACGAATGTTGCCGGAACATCGGGACATGAGAATTACTCACCGTGTACGCTGGATGATCTGAGGACTGCGGGGATGGATATCTGGTGTTTAGGTCACGTTCATTCATCTGAGATCCTGTCGCAGGACCCTCTGATTCTGTATCCGGGGACAAGTCAGGGGGCCCATATTAACGAAAGTGGACCTCGAGGCTGTCATCTGATTGTTGCACAGGCCGGCAGCGCTGCCGTGGCGGAATTCATACCACTGGCGCCCGTCTGTTGGCTCAGAGTGGATGTGGATGTGACGGAGTGTCACAGTGCCGAGGATCTCGTGGACGAGGCCGTGGCCCTGTGTTCTCATACTTCTCTCGATGCAGACGTCATCCAGGCCGTCGTGGTACGCCTAAACCTCACGGGACAGGGTGGTTCGCAAGGTCTTGGAACGATAGCAAGAGATCCGGAGTTTTTCGAGGTCCTGTGCGAACGGCTGGCAACGCTGTCTTTGCCTGTGTTCCCCGAATCTGTGCGCGATTCGACCCGATCATCTACGAGTCTGAACTCGTTGAAGGATGAAGAGGGTTTTCTGGGGGACTTTCTCGAACTGTGCCGAAGATCGGTCGAGGAGCCCGCCATGCGTGACCATCTCCTGGGAGGGGTGCAGGCTGAGCTTTTGAAAAAGCTGCATAGGCGCTATATACCCGCGGAACTTGACCTCGAAGGACTAAAGAATGACTCAAAAGCAGTTGCAACTCTGCTAAATGAGGCCGGTGACCTGGTAGCTCGAATGTTCTTGGAATCTCGGGACATAGGCTCTTGAGATGCGTTTAGAAGTAACCGCTCACCGGTCAGTTGGTGACCGGCACGGAGGCCGGTCCTACAGGGCTTATGGTAGGGCCGGCGTCCCTGCCGGCCACGTTTCAGGCCTGGTAAACCGCTTTCCTGGTGATCGGTTACAGTGAGCGTGCACGGGATTGCGCCCAAAGAAAATCTTGAAAAGGGGGTCATAAGGACAGGCGGAAATGTGGGTCGAGGAAATATCTATTGAAAGCTTCGGTGCCTGCAAGCACGTAATGATTAGTGATCTTGGCCCAGGGCTGACGGTGATCGTCGGTCCCAATGAAGCAGGAAAGAGCACGATCTTGGAATTTATGCGTTGCATTTTCTTCGGCTTCAGACGAAAAAGCGGGAGGACAAACATCTATGAGACCCCGGAAGGGACCCCACGAAAGGGATGGATGACGGTTCATACAGGACAAAGCGGAAGACTCCGCATCCAACGGACTGAAAAGGTGGGTCGCAAAGACGGGATTCTGACGATTTCGGATGAAAGGGGGAACTACCTCGACACGGCGGCTTTGCCCTTGTTTCGTGCAGGACTCGAGAGAGCTGCGTACGAGACGCTATTTGCCTTCGATCTTGACCGGTTGCGACAATTGGACCAAGAAGCCCTTCGAGGCAAGATCGTCTCTGCGGCACTGGGTTCAGTGGCTGTGAATCCTCTCGACATCCTCAAAAGGTTGAACGAGCGTGTCAAACAACTGATGAAACAATCCATGAAGGAGGATGAATCGCTGTGGGCAATTCAGTCACGCATGAGCGCACTGGACAAACAACTCAAGGAACTCGCCCAAGAACCTGTGAAGCATTCTGAACTCAAGGCGCGCCTGGTGATGGTCGATCAAAGGCGCGGACAAATATCGGCTGAAATTGAGAACAAAGAGGTTTGGCTGCAAAATCTGGCGAATATCAACCGCTATGAAGATCAATGGAAAAAGCTGGTCTCGCTGGATCACGAATCACTGAGGTTTCAAGACGCTCGTGACTTCCCGACGGATGGAATCCCCCGTTTGGAACAGGCCCTGGACAGAAGGCGTGAAGCCTCGCAAGAGGCATCGGAATTGGAAGAGCGCCTGAGCCTTCTCAGGGATCAAGTAGGAAGCCTCAATCCGGATATGGTGCTCCTGGAGAATGCGGACTCCCTTGACTCGCTGATTCGGGATGCCCGGAGCATGGCTCGACGACCCAACGAATTACAACAATTGGAAGCTGCGCTAGCCCAGTCCAATCGCAACCTTGACGAAGAAATTGCCTCTCTTGGCAACGGCTGGAATCGGGAGCGGGTGATCCGATCAGACCCCTCACTGGTTCTCGACGAGGAAATCCGGACATTTATGGATTCATGGCGAAGCTGCGGCGTGAAGATAGCGGCCCTGGAGACGCGGCGGGCCGAGTCCACGGACAGGGTGAAACTCCAGGAAGAGAAGATGGAGCGTAGGGCCGAGGAATTGGCCCAGGTTATGCCCGACTGTGAGGGTTATCTTGAGCCAAACGTTCGTAACAGGCTCCAGGAATGGAAGGGGATTCACAGCGAAATTTCCGGCCTGGACGCGCGCCTTTCCGACAAGGGCGGAAGGGTCCGGCTTCTCATTGCGGAACGCGAAGAGGTGGATGCGAATCTGAAGAGACTGGCAGACGAACCCGCATCCGCGATCTCTCCGTTTTCTTTTTGGGCTCTCATGGCGCTGCTCAATGTTGCCGGAATCAGCATGCTGGTCTCCGCGTGGCTCAGTTCAACTCCTGTCTTCCACATTCTGCTTCTAACGGGCTCGTGCACGATTCTGTCCAGCGCCTTTGTTGTCCGCTGGAAGGTCCTTGAGGAACGCCGGCGCCGTGTCCGAATCCATAGTGAGGAGGAGGCCCTCGAAGCAAAGAAGAGAAATGTCACGAGCGAGATAGTCGAGACGGAAAAAGAACGACGCGCTCTTCTGCAACAAATCCATGACCTGAGGCAGAATCTTCGGGGAATTGCACGCGATGTCTTGGGCGATCCGGATGCGGGTGTGAATGAGGTTTTAGAAGCCGAAAGAGGCTCTCTGGCCGCTGAGGAACCGTTTCGCCGACGCCGCCTTCTTGAGGAAGAGCTGAAGTCTGACAGGGCGGATCTGGAGTTCGAAAGAAGCCGGAATGCCGAAACGATAAGGCTCCTGACGGAAGCGGAGAGTGAGTTCGAAACCCTGAAGCGAAAATGGGACGATTTCGCCGCGGATCAATGGTTTGGATACCGGCTTAAAGCCTGAAACCGCACTGGAATTGGTTCGCCACCTCCGTGACGTGAAGAGCAAACTACGAAAGATCTCCGAACAACAAGATGCCTTGGAGACCATGAAGGGGGATTGGGAGGAGTTTTCTCATCGGGTGAGTGGGTTGGCTCAGGAAATGGGCCGTCCTCTTTCCCTGGGTGTCTCACCCGTGGATCAGGTGGAGCTATGGGGTCGTGCCGAACGAGAAGCTTCTGACTCTCTCTCCGAAAAGAAGGTGATTCTGGAGAGGGTTAAGGAACATGAGATCCACTTACGGGTCTTGAGAAGGAGGATGGAAGACGCTGACAACCAGATAGGCGCGCTCATGGAAGCGGCTGCGACTGAAGATGAAGAGTCGTTCCGTGACGTCTCGCAACGGCACGCAAGATACAAGACCGTCGAACAGGAACGCCGCGTTCTCATTGAAAATCTCTTGGCCGGGCTGCGAAAGGAAGACGAGGACATTTTGCGCGAGGAGATGAAGGCTCGCGATTGGGATGAGAGTCGACGCATGGCTGGATCCCTTGAGGAAGACCTACAGCGTCTGAGAGAAGAGTCCGAGGGGTTGGCCCGGGAGGCCGGCATGCTCACCAAGGAGATCGAGACCTTGGAGGCCCAAGATGAAACGGATCGTGTGCTCGCTGAGAAAGAAGAATTGCTGGCGCGGTTCGGCGACGGCCTCAAGGAATGGATTGTTTTCAAGCTCTCATCCGATTTGCTGGAGCAGACCATAAGAATGTACGAGTCGGAAAAGCAGCCCAAGCTTCTTGCACGGAGTTCTGAAATCTTCAGCGCAGTAACCGGTAATTCCTACAAAAAGGTCCTCTTTCCACTGGATGGGGATCGCGTCAAAGTGGAACGCGCGGACGGCGCCAGGATCGAAGAGGAGCTGTTAAGTCGAGGGACACAGGAACAGCTATACCTTTCCATGAGGCTGGCTCATCTGGACGTATACCATCGAGAGAAATTCAATATTCCCATGATGATGGATGACGTGCTGGTGAACTTTGACCACGCTAGGGCCCGTCGAACTGCCGATGCCCTGGTAAAATTTGCGAAGGAGACAGGCTTACAAATCTTGTTCTTTACCTGTCATCCACACACGGCCGACCTTTTTCCCGACAGTGTTACCCGATTCCAATTGGGACCGACCCTGGCGGGAGAGGGCGGCTTTAACCATTGAAAACTACGTCGCGGTTTTCCGAGAATCCACGGCTGTTCATAGACTTGAAGGAGTAATGATGCTTTCCGTTAACCATCTATACCTCATGAAACATCGCGTAAGGGAAACATGCTTCAATTGGAGCAAAACAGCCTTGGTCGTTGGAATTCTTGTTATCTTGCCGATCCTTGGTTCATCCTTCGCGCTGGGCCAAGCCGTTTCCAACCGAGGACCCAGGGATCTTACAGGAGGCGTTCAGGGCTGTCGCCAGGACTGTAAAACCCGCGGTGGTCAGTGTCCTGGCGGTGAAGACGACTTCAGCCCGTCAGGCAGCGCCCTGATCTGGATCCCTTCTTCAAGAACCATCCGTTCAGGGAATTCTTTGGAGATGAGTTTTTCAGACAATTCTTCGGGACTCCGGGAGGAACACAGCGGTACCGCCAGCAGGGGCTCGGGTCTGGCTTCATAATTGACCCGAGAGGTTACATAGTTACGAACCGGCATGTAATAGTTGGCGCCGACGAGATCCAGGTGACTCTTGAAGGTAAGAAGAAGTTCAAGGCGACGGTGGTGGGCGCAGACCCGAAGACCGACGTGGCGATAATCAAGATTGACGGCCGAAATCTGCCTTCTGTAAAGCTCGGGGACTCGAAAACCCTTGAGGTGGGGGACTGGGTGCTCGCGGTCGGCAATCCGTTCGGGTTGATGCAAACGGTCACCGCGGGGATCGTAAGCGCCAAAGGGCGCTCCGACATGGGGATTCTCCCTTATGAGGACTTCATCCAGACCGACGCTGCAATCAATAAGGGGAACTCCGGAGGCCCGCTCGTGAACATAGAAGGAGAAGTAATCGGGTTGAACACAGCCATCGCATCTACGCAGGAGGGCTCCGAGGGCTTCTTAGGAATAGGCTTTGCGATTCCGGTGAACGTCATCAAGAAAGTCGTCGACGCTGCCTTATCGAAGAGGCTTGCGGGCCCAGGCGGAAATAGCAGCGCCCCGCAAAGGTCGGTTGTGCCGCGCAAGGCGCCTGCGCCGTCTCGCCAAGGCCAACCACCTCAGGATCGCTCTCTCCCTTGCGGTCGAACCAGGGCGGGGAGTATCTGACGAGCACGGCTCAGACTCCTTCTCGCCGGTAAAGATACTTTCCATGCATTTTGGCAACAAATGGGGAGGTGTCCCCCTCTTTTGGCGCAGTTGAGGCGCAAACTTTACCCTTGACGGCAGGTTTCACTTTTATATAGACTCATGATGGTGTATTATGGGATTACTCTTCAGTCCAATATCGGAGGATTAAATGAATAGTGCGAGTGCACGTTTTTGTATAATTACGATCCTGTGCATGATTATTTCGGTGGCGGTATGCGCCTCCGCTGTTGCCAAGGTCCCGGAAGGTTACAGGGACATCAAACTCGGCATGAACAAAAGCCAGGTCCTGAGCCTTTTGCAGCAGAGTCCGCTGCACTTCACCTACGATGATATGGGAGACGAGGTCGGGGAGATCATTCGCGGGGACGACCTTTTTCGTTATGCCCTGTACCGCTTTGATGGCGAAGGAATCCTCGTCGAGATAGGCTTGGAAATGCGCGAAATCCTGGGCAGGGAGCAAGTCCTGGAACGGTATAACAGCCAGCATGGCCTCAAGCTCAGCCCACGGCAGGCCACGGTTGAAGCAGACTTCAGCATTGAAGTGCGCGACAACTGCCTGATAATGAAAAAGGCACCGGGGAAGGATACACGTTCCGCAAAGGGGAATTCGTGACGCACTTGGCAGGTCTAATAGGAATTGGCGCATGGAGTGTCCATATTGACGTCCTATGTTATGTTTCGTTATCGAGCCAAGGCCGTCATTTTCTGGGATGTAGTCCTCTCGCGTAAATGCGGAGTCTGGCTACAAAAACTTAATATAGTAAGATGGTTACGGCGACAATCCTGCCCGATCACCACGCGATGCAACGCTTTTCGCCGCGCCGTTGCTTGACACAATCTTTCCGCAGTTCTAGATTCCAACCTTCTGAACCGTTCCCCGATCCGTAAGCGCGAGCCTCGGGGCCGCCGGGATGGACCGCGGTACAAGATCATAGGATACTGGACCGACGAGAAGCCGGGATGTTTTCCC
The DNA here is from genome assembly GCA_963809365.1 of uncultured delta proteobacterium. Lineage (GTDB taxonomy): Bacteria > Desulfobacterota > Desulfomonilia > Desulfomonilales > Desulfomonilaceae > CAWBBA01. The sequence continues at coordinate 138,414 of CAWEJR010000023.1, forward strand.
GTGACGTCGGGAATGGAACACACTTTGACGACCAAATATAAGCACGCTCTGTGCCTTCATCCATATTTTCGAGACAGCCATTCCGGATCGTTGGGCCTGGCCGTGTTTCCACCCGTTGGTTTGGAATATATTGCCGCTTCCCTCAGTCCCCACGTTGAGAAACTCACCTTCCTGGATTTGAGGCTCCCGGACCCGCTTCGGAAACCGGAGAAACTAAAACGCTTCATCGAGGAAGAAATCGACCTTCTCTGCATAAGCATCAATTGGGAGTACAACTTTCGTGAAGTCTGCGAACTCGTGAACTCCCTCCCGTCTTCCATCACCACTGTAGTTGGAGGCAAGCAGGCGACCGATTTTGTCGACGAGATATTCGTTGCCTGCCCGAATGTCGATGTCATAGTACGGGGGGAAGGGGAAGAAAGCGTTGTAGAGATCGCCCAGGGAAGAGACTTCAAGGACATATGCGGAATATCCTATCGGGATGGGGACAGTGATAGTGCACAACAAAAACCGCCCCCTTCCCGAGGTGGACGATTACCGTTACCCGGATCGCGGCCTGCGACGCCAGGATTACCACATGAACGTCGGAGGGCTTGCTTTGCGCGGGGAGCAGTTCGATATCATTCTCACGTCCCGCGGCTGCCCTTACAACTGCAAATTCTGCACGTTCAATTTGAACCCCTTGGGCCAGAAACGAAATTACTCTGCGCGTTCAATAGATTCCGTCATGGAGGAAATCAGGCAGGTTTCCGCGGGGATGATACTTATCGCGGATGAAAACTTTTTCGTGAACCCGCAACGTGCCAAGAGGATATGCGAACGGATCATCGCGGAGGGCATAAAGAAGAAATTTCTCGTTCAGGCCAGGATAGAAATATTTGAACATCCTGACGTCCTTGAAGCGGCCGCCCGCGCAGGGATAAAGGCGTTGCTCCTGGGGATCGAATCACCGCAGGATCGTATTCTGGAACAGCTCAATAAAGGATTCGACACCGCGAAATTAAGGCAGGCCTTCGAGACCTTCAGTCAGTTCCCGTTTTACTATCATGGATACTTCATCTATGGGAACGTGACCGAAACCGAAGAGGAAATGATGCAGATCCCAGTCTTTGCAAAAGAGTTGGGACTCGACTCCATCACCTACCAAAAACTGCGTATTGAGAAGTATTCGCCGCTTAAGGAACTGGTGGAAGCTACGCCCGGATACTACATAGGCGATGATTCGATTGTCTATTCCGAGTCCCTTCGGCGCCCGGGCTTGAAACGAATCAGTAAGCAGATAACGCGAAAGTTCTATTCGCCGATGCAGTTGCTGCGGATTGCGAGAAAGCTTGTCCGCATCGGCTTCCTGGATTTGCGGCTCTTGCCCGCTTTCGCTTTGAGCGTACCGATTGTCCTTGGGAACGCGCTGGGTCGCAAGGTTTCTAAGAAGGCGCAAAGGTCCCGTTTCTGGAGGCGTGTGGCCGGGGCCAAAGCTTAAGGGCGGCTTTTCAGGGGCGGTCCGACCATTTGGAGAATGGGGAAGGGCTTAGGTGTTAGCCCAACCCTGCGCAACGCGGGGTCCCCCCTTTGGTAAAGGGGGGCAGGGGGGATTTTGAAGTAACATATTGAAAATCCCCCTAAATCCCCCTTTAGAAAAGGGGGACTTTGAACGCCTTCAGTCGCCTAATGTGCGCACTTCTATTGGAACTGAATTCAAGTTGACACCCATGGGGGAAGCGAATTCAACACGGATGGGAGAATTGGCATTCGCCTGCTCCTTCGGTGTTGCTCCGGAGAGTTGACTATTCACGGCTTTCCGGTGCGTTCTCAACTACGGTTCCGATTGCCTCAAGCAAGGGATGAATTTTCGGGTTGTCCGTGAGGATGCGCCTCACCTCACGGTGCTGGTAAATGGTTCCCATCACGATCATGTCGGTGACAGCACCGTTTTCCTCGAAATATGCTTGATGGCTGATTGCTGCCTCAGCTCCGATGTCGTTATAGACGGTTTTGAGAAACCGGGCTTCCGGACCGGGCACTTGTCGGACCAGAACGTTGATGTGAACAGCCCGACTTGCCATCAGGCGGCTGTTATTTGAGCCCAGGCCCTCTATGGCCGCAGTCGCCTCACGAATGGAATCAAGAACTATCTTGCGGGCATCCATCTTTTTCTCCTAGAATTTCTCCAGTTAGGGCCTGGCAATGCCTGGCGACCATGCCCACATGTGCAGATCGCCGGTCGATTGTGCCACAGAAAGCAGATATTCAAAACCCGAATGTTGCAAGAAAAACATCTATTCAGAGACGAGTCTGTTCATGTAAAATGTTGTTCGGAGTGCTGTGAGGGCCGAGGGTGTGATGCCCCACTGTTGTCCCACATTCTTGACCAAATGACTCAGAAAGGGTAATCTAAATATTCAGGACCGGACAGGGAAAAGGTCCGTTTGGAGGTATGTGAATGTCTGAATTCCAGGTGAACAAAACTTTTGCCGAGATCAACAAAAAGATCAAACAAGGTGAAGCAGTGGTGGTCACGGCAGAGGAGATGATCGGTATCACGAAAGAGTTGGGACCCGTAGAAGCAGCGAAAAAAGTGGACGTGGTGACGACCGGCACATTTGGAATCATGTGCTCATCCGGGGCTTTTCTCAACTTCGGACATACAAAGCCCAGAATCAGGGCCTCCAAAGTCTATCTCAACAACGTGGAAGCGTATGCAGGCATCGCCGCGGTGGACTGCTATATCGGTGCAACCCAGACGAGAGAAGACGATCCCTTGAACAAGGTTTTTCCGGGCCGTTTCAGGTATGGCGGGGGTCACGTGATCGAGGACCTTGTGGCAGGACGTGAGGTGCTGCTTCAAGCGACCTCCTATGGGACCGATTGCTATCCCAAGCGCTCTTATGAATCTAAAATGACATTAAAAGATTTCCCGGACGCGGTGCTTCTCAATCCCAGAAATGCATACCAGAACTATAACTGCGCAATAAATCTATCCAAGAAGACCATATACACTTACATGGGTATTCTCAGACCGGAATGCATGAATGCAAACTATTCGACGTCAGGGCAATTGAGCCCTCTACTGAACGACCCGCTCTATAAGACTATAGGGATAGGTACACGGATTTTCCTCGGCGGAGGCATCGGGTACGTGATCGGGGCCGGGACACAGCATACACCTACAGTAAAAAGGTCGGAGAATGGAGTGGTTATGGGCGGAGCGGGCACGCTTTCCGTGCGTGGCGACCTCAAAGGCATGTCCTCAAAGTTCCTGAGAGGAGCATCCCTAACCGGCTACGGTTGCTCGCTGAATGTTGGCATAGGAATCCCGATCCCGATCTTGAATGAGGAAATGGCTCATTTTACGGCGGTATCGGATGATGAGATATTCGTTCCGGTAGTTGACTACGGCGGGAGTTACCCCGAAGGAGGCGGCGCGGCAATAAGCTATGTCACTTACGGCCAACTCAGGAGCGGAGAGATAGCGGTGGATGGGCGAAAAATTACCACTGCTCCGCTTTCCAGTTATTCTGCGGCCCGTGAGATAGCTACGATTTTGAAGGAATGGATCAGCTCAGGAAGTTTCGTGCTCGGCGAACCACAGGAAACTCTCCCGTCGGTTCCTTTCAATGCGTTCGGAAAATAGGTTTGCGAACCTCCAATAAGTTGAGCCCTATGGCCCATAAAACAGGACGGATCAGTTCAGACTGCCCGATGACTCCACCTACCTTATATCAACCGAGAACCTACAGGGACCCGGACGACACTGATCGGTTCAAGACCTTCAGGGTTGCGATCGAAACTTCGGACCTGTACGTGAAGGCCCTCTCTTCACTTGAGAAACAGACTGAAGCGCTGATTCGCGAGAGCAGAGACCAGATCACGTGGGCCATTGAGCGCCGGCCCGATTTTCTCAAGAGTCTCGTTCCTCTGGAAGAAGATCCGAGTGATTCCCCTATCGTCCTCGCCATGATCAGGGCCGGTCAAAAGGCCGGAACTGGCCCCATGGCCGCGGTAGCGGGCGCGGTGGCGGAATTTGTGGGGAAAGGTCTGCTGCCTTTGTCTTCGGAGGTCATAATAGAGAACGGCGGGGACATTTTCCTAAAGGTAGATCGCCCGGTCACTATAGGGCTGTTTGCAGGAAATTCGCCTTTCAGCGGGCGCATCGGAATCAGAATCGAATCGACTCCCATCCCCTTGGGGATATGTACATCCTCCGGAACCGTAGGACCGTCGCTCAGTTTAGGCATGGCAGACGCTGCTACGATTATCTCCCGCGATGTGCCCCTGGCGGACGCGGTGGCTACGGGAGTAGGGAACAGAGTGCACAAACCAGGAGGACCTGAAGGGCGCTGTCGAATGGGCCATGAAAGTGTCTGGGGTAGACGGGGCGCTTGCCATATTGGGTGATAAATTTGCCGCACTGGGAGATATTGAACTGGTCCCATTACCCGAGTCGACGACAGGAAAGTAGGCGCCGGAGGCCGATCGAATATATTCGTCCCGCTGCGCACAAACGTAGCAGTGGGCCCTAACTGATTGAAAAAGAAAAAGGGGCTAGACCATGACTTCACAAAACGTTCTGCTGATATTCAAATCGGACATTATGTACAAGCCGGTAATCTACAGGCTCGCGAAAGATTTCGACCTGGTCTTCAACATCCTGGAGGCGAAGATATTGCCGCGCAGAGAAGGCCGCATCCTCTTGGAACTGCGCGGTGAAGACGACCTTATCAAGAAAGGGATAAAGTTTCTCGAAGACCACCGGGTGGTTGTAGAGTATCTGGCTGATAAGGTGTGGCGCGAAGAAGAACTTTGTGTTCACTGCGGCGCGTGCACCGGCTTGTGCCCAACCGAAGCCCTCAGCGTGGCAGAGCCTGACAAGAAGACCGCCTTTAACGTGGAAAAGTGCGTGGCCTGCGGTATGTGTGGTCTGGTATGCCCATTTGGGGCCATGAAGGACGTGACGCTCTTCGATCCGTTTGCCGAAGGGCGCACCGGCTCGGATTGATTCCTGAATACAATAAGCCCCGACGTCAGCTAGAAACGCCGGGGCTTCACCAAGAGGAAAATTTGATGGTAGCTATGTGCCATCGAGACCACAGAGAGGCAAGGACTGTGCCACATCAATGAATCCTCGGCAACGCAGCTATTGATCGGACAAACTGCCAAGACATCCCGGATGATCCGCTACGTTTTCCCTACATTCCGGTATCATACACCTCAGAGAAGTTACCATAAGGTATGAATATCGGCTATGTTGGCACCAACATGGTCCCCAGCACCTTTTCATCCACGATCCGCTCCAGGGTCACCTGAAACGCGTGTTTGCATGGGAGGGTCGAAGCCGCCCGCACGTGGACCGGTATGTAGTTGTCTGTTCTTGTGATAATGAACCCTGTGTCCGGATCAGGCTCGGACTCCGGGACAACGGAAAGAGTCGTGCCCACGAAGCGTTCATAGAAACGCCGTCGCAGAGTCTGAGAGAGTGACCTCAGCTCCTCTACCCTTCGTCGGGCAACCGTCTCAGGTACTCGGGGTCGGAAAGAGGCCGCGGGAGTGCCGGGCCTGGGGGAAAATGGAAATACGTGCAGATACGCTGCTCCCGAATCCTCGATCAGGGTCAAAGTCTTCCTGAATGATTCTTCATCCTCTCCAGGGAAGCCCACCATTATGTCCAGGCCAATGCACGTCTCAGGGGCGCTGGTGAAAATGCGATCCATCAAATCTCGGATAAAAGCGGTATCGTAGGGCCTTCCCATGCGGCCAAGGATGTTGTCATCGCCGCTCTGTAGCGGAATGTGGAAATGCCGGCACACTCTCGGATGACCGGCCGCAAGCTCAATCAGGCGAGGGGTGATCTCCTGAGGTTCTACGGAACTCAACCTGAACCGCGTGGCCGGGCACTCCTCGACGAGGCGCTCCAGCAAATCTTCCAGGCCCATCGGAGGCTCAAGGTCTCGGCCGTAACTCCCCAAATGGATCCCTGTGAGCACTATCTCCGCGAATCCACGGGCGCCCATGTTGCTTGCGTGAAGCAAGACTTTGTCCGCGGGCAGACTTCTAGAGGGGCCTCTGGCAGCGGGCACTATGCAGTAAGCGCATGATTGGGAGCACCCATCCTGGACCTTCAAGAAGGCCCTAGATCTGCTCCTCATCCCCGGAGGGCCAAGATCGACAAACGTCGTGCAGGCAGAGGCACCGCCATGCTCCTTGCTCCGAGCATTGATGGGCGCTTCACCGATGAACTCGTCAAAGTGGTCCTTCTCAAATGTCCCGAGCAAAACAGCTCCAGGGGCAACCCTTTCCAAAGAAGGAGCGTTTATCTCGGCCAGGCAGCCGGTTACGATCATTCGCACGCCGGGAAATTTGTCTGCCAGGCGATTGACCATCCTTCGGGATTTACCTTCTGCCTTCGAGGTCACGCAGCACGTATTCACTACGACGAGATCCGGGTCATCGGCCGAAGGGTCAATGTGATACCCGGCGCCTTCCAGCGCACGAGCCATTGCTTCGGCTTCGGCCTGGTTTACTTTGCAACCAAGGACGCGGACCAGGGCCTTTTTTCTCACGCGTAACGTTCCTGTTGTTATGGTTTTTGACATAGATGTTTATCCATGCTATCAATCCACGCATCCAAGGTCAATTCTCCTCAATGCCGGCAGGCCGCGCGGTGGGACTCAGGCCTGATTTGACCTCTTACGGAGGAAGTTCACGTGAGATGCACTGACCTGATGAGAGGCTGGATTGTCTGCTTAGCGGTGATTCTGATCTATTCTACTGCTTATGCTCAGAAAAAATCCGGAGCTCCGGAGGAACAAGAGCCGACCGCAGTCGAGCAAGCCGACAGGTTCTTTGATATGAAGGTCCCGGAGGGCTTCGCGCCTGAGGCCGTGGATGAGCCCGGAATCCTCAAGTGGAAAAAAGATTCGGGAGAGATTTACCTGGTGGTCGGAAATCTCTTTACTGCCTCCGGGCGATACGCTTTTCAAGGCGCTCCGCGAAGCCGCGGATAAGGACAAGAAACTCGAAGAGGTCCGTACTCTCCAAATCAAGAGAGGAAAGGCCTTGTTGTGCAAAGAAAAAGCCCCGGACGATCCCGGACGGCTCCGTACCTGGCATTTGCTGGTCATAACCAAGAAGAAGATGATCAACGTTGACTTCTCGGCGCCAGCCAAGGATTTCGATTCATTCATACCAGCGTTCGAAGGTGCGGCAAATTCCTTTAAGCTGAAACCCTAGTCCTGACAAGGAAAGTTCCATATGGGAGAAGATCCCGCCACAGCCCTGTTTCGCTCGATCCCTTCCGTAGACAGCCTCTTGTCTGATCCCTCATTGGCTTCTCTCAGGGAGAAATATTCGGAAGAAATAGTGAAGAGTATGGTGAGGCGCGCCCTGGAGGAACTTCGAGACGAGATCCGTCAGGGAAAGGCGTCGCACACGGACTGCTCGGCCTCCGCGCTGGTTCAGCGCACGTCAAGAATAGCTGTGGAGCGGGTAGGGCCGAAACTCTGTACGGTAATAAACGCCACGGGAGTGATTGTTCACACCAACCTCGGACGTTCACCGTTGTCGAATAGGGTTATGGAACGGATATCCGAAGCCGCGCTTTCTTATTCCAACTTGGAATACAGCCTTGAAGGCGGCCGGAGAGGAGAGAGAAACGCTCACCTGCGACAGCTCATGCAGGAACTGACCGGCGCGGAGGCCGCGCTTGCAGTCAATAACAATGCGGCTGCCGTTCTGCTGGCGTTGTCCAGTCTGGCCGCGGGGCGAGAAGTCATAGTTTCCAGGGGTGAACTCATAGAAATTGGCGGCTCCTTCCGGATTCCCGACGTGATGGCTCGATCCGGGGCAATACTGAAGGAGGTCGGCGCCACCAATCGGACTCACCCCAAAGACTACGTTGAGGCAATTAGTGCAAATACCGCTCTGATCTTGAAGGTGCACACAAGTAATTATCGGATCGTCGGCTTCACCCGCGAAGTCGAGCTCGCGGAACTGGTGGCCATAGGGAAAGAATACGCAATCCCAACGATGATGGACCTTGGAAGCGGCTGCCTGGTGGACCTGTCGCCGTACGGCCTGGCGGAAGAGATAACCGTCCAGGAAGTCCTTGCCAAAGGTGTGGACGTGGTGAGTTTCAGTGGGGACAAGCTTCTTGGCGGCCCCCAGGCTGGGATTCTGGCCGGCCGCGTGGATCTCATAGAAAGAATGCGCACAAATCCCCTAGCGCGTGCCCTACGAATGGACAAGCTTACTCTTGCAGGTCTCGAAGCCACTCTCGTAGAGTACACGAGGCCGGAGGGGCCGGCCGCTTCCATCCCGACACTGGCCATGATAACCAGGTCCCAGTCGGAGCTTGCGGAATCTGCGGCCGCGCTTGCCGACGCGATACGTAAGCGCGTCGGAGACCGCGTCGAGGTAAGCATTGAGCCGGGAATCGGCAGGGTAGGGGGCGGAGCGCTGCCGATGGGCGACCTACCGGGCCCGCGGGTGGCCATTCATCCCCGCCAAATTTCAGCCGCGCGTCTGGAGCAAGGGCTCAGATTGGGCAGTCCACCGGTAATCACTCTGGTTAAAGACGATGCCGTGCTCATGGACCCTCGAACTCTTCTTGGCGATCAGCCGTCGATGATTCCGGGACTTGTGCAGGAAGCACTAGACCGCGGTACTTCCACCAATGATGGGTGAACTGAGGGCGGCTTTCTCGCCAGCCAATTTCCAACACATGGACCTTCCCTCCTCATTTGTAATCCCCGCAGACGCTGTCCCGGACCGGGCAGACAAGATCCTTGCCGATTGTCTTGCCGCCGCGGCCAGCCGATCATCAATGGCCCGCATCATCCGAAGCGGCCGTGTGCTTGTGAAAGGCCGTCCAATCAGCCCGTCCACTGTTCTTAACCCTGGTGATCGGATAGAAATTCTCCCTGAGACAACCATTGCAGCCACCACACCCGTAATCCAAGTCCCACCATTAGAAATCATTTTCGAGGACGAAGACCTGATAGCGCTGGACAAGCCGCCGGGGCTTGTCGTGCATCCCGGTGCGGGGCGTCCGTCAAATACGCTTATGGATATCCTGGTAAGCTCCAGACCGGAAATGGTTGGGGTGGGGGAACAGGGTCGTTGGGGTGTGGTCCATCGCCTCGACAGGGACACATCCGGGGTCATGGTATTGGCCAAGACAGCTTCCGCGCATGCCGCGCTTTCAGCGCAATTCAAGGCCCATTCAATTCACAGGGTGTATCTGGCGCTGGTAAGGGGTAACCCTGGTGAGGACAGCGGGACCGTCGATGCTCCCATAGGCCGGCATATCAAGGAGAGAAAACGCATCTCTACCAAGACGGGAAAGGCTCGCCACGCGGTTACAAGGTGGGCGGTCAAAGAGCGCTTTGGGGGCCTGACACTTCTCGAAGTTTACCCGGAAACGGGGAGAACCCATCAAATCAGGGTGCATCTTGCATTTGTCGGCCTGCCGGTGGCCGGAGATACGGTCTATGGAAAGATGCGCAGAAAGGGCGGGACCGATGATCCGAGGCTCCGAAAAGCTCTGGAAGTGCTCAAGAGGCAGGCGCTTCATGCCGCGGTGCTCGGTTTCGTTCATCCGATAAGCCTGAAATACGTGGAGTTCTCTTCGCCGTTGCCGGCGGATATGGCTGACGCGATAGAGATATGTACTTTAGGCAGAAATGTTGTCGCTGAGCCGGGATGATATGAGTTCGTGGCCAAACAATGGAAAAACCATTAATAGCATTTCGCTTTCAAAGAAGTGACATCCGCTTGATAGGGGCGCACCTGCGTGTGCGCCCAAAGAGCGGGCAGACACGCAGGTCTGCCCCTACAAGAGTTCCTATCTCGCCCATTAGAATGGGGATTCTTCTCTCGTTCCCAGGCTCCGCCTGGGAATGCTTCATGAGGAGGCTCTGCCTCCGTTAATGGCAGGATTTGAGTATACACCGGGCAGAGCCCGGAAGACATGGATTCCCAGGCAGAGCCTGGGAACCAGAGGATGACGGTCGCAATAATTAGGAGTTTTTGGGGAGGGGTCCGGGGAGGGACTTTTTGCAAAAAGTCCCTCCCCGGTTACTTTTGCATGTCTTCTAGCCGATCTTCTCTGCAATCAACTCGGACAGGTCCATCACTTTAAGCTCTTCGGATTTGCCCATCACGTTGCACGAATCTTCGAGCATGGTTATGCAGTACGGGCAGGAGGTAACCAGGGTCTTGGCGCCCGCGTCGATAGCCTCGGTAATCCGCAGCTCCGCAAACCGCTCACCTGCCTTGGTTTCCATCCAGACTCTTCCGCCGCCACCGCCGCAGCACAGGCTGTTCTTGCGGTTGCGGGAGAGTTCTTTCGGCTCGGAACCGGGAATGGCTGCGATCAGCTCGCGGGGCGCATCATAGATCTCGTTGTGACGTCCCAGATAGCACGGATCATGCATGGCCACAGGACCGGCGGCATCCCCCGAGAGCTTCAATTTTCCGTCAGCCACCGCTTGAGCGAGGACCTCAGTGTAGTGGTAGACTTCCCATTTTCCACCCAGGTCTGGATACTCGTTTTTGAATGTGTAAAGGCAGTGAGGCGAAGTGACGATGATCTTTTTCACGCCTTTGCTGTTGTAAAGGTCGATGTTGGATTTAGCCAACTTCTGGAAGAGTTCCTCGTCGCCTACCTTGCGGATGGACTCTCCGCAGCAGCTCTCCTCGTTGCCGATGATGCCGAAGCTGATACCCGCGGCCTGCAGTGCCTTGGCAACCGAGCGCGCGATCTTCTGGCTCCTGACATCGTAACAGGAGGTACAGCATATTGAGAGGAAATACTCGGTATTTTCCGAGAAGGTGGGGATGTCTATATCCTTGATCCACTCAGTCCGCTTGCCTCGGTCGCCGGACCACGGGTTCCCCTGAGCGTGCAGGCTCCCTGCGATGGGCTTGAGGCTCGGTGGGATCGTCCCCACCTCAGCCATCATGCTGCGCATCCCTCTGACGTTGCCGATGATATCCACGCCTCTCGGGCAGCGATCCACGCAGGTCTTGCACGTGGTGCAGGCAAAAAGGCAATTCTCGGATTCAAACCCCTCCAGACCAAGTTGGCCGAGGCGCTGCACCATCCTTATGTTGAACTGCTCCGATGCCTCGCCGGGTACCAGACGGTAGGGGCAGGAGCCTGTACAGAGGCCACATTGCATGCACCAGTAGAGCGTTTCAGCTCCCGAGTATACGATAGCGTCGCTAACTTCCAGTTCGGGTGTTCTTGTTTCCATCATGTTTCCTTCTAGAAACCTTTGTACGGGTTCGGGCCGAGTTCTTCCAGCCTTGCGGTGAACTCCTCCAGGATTTGCGGGATTCTCCAGTAGTCGTCGATTGATATCTGCTCCAATCGTATCCTGTCAGATTCGAGCACCAACCGGTCCAGGGTCTCTTTTATCTTGCTCATTCGGGTATCTGCCAACTCACTCCCTTTAATGAAATGGCACTGGTAATCATCGCCGAACCGACAGCCGAAGAGCACTATCCCATCGATTCCCTTGGATAGTGCGTCTGCTATCCAGACCAGGTTTATAGAGCCCAAGCACCTCAAGGGGATAAAGCGCACCCACGGCGGGTACTGCAACTTGTGAAGACCCACCATGTCCAATGCAGGAAAAGCGTCGTTTTCGCAGATAAATCCTATAACGCGAGGCTTCTCGTCATATTCATCAGGCACGTTGATCGATTTTATCATGGAGCCGATCATGTCCACGGAATAGTTATTAAAGGATATGATGCGCTCCGGACAGGAACCCATGCAGATTGCGCAGCGCCGACAGCGTGTCGGATGCGGCAACGGGGTCCCTTTTTCGTCTTCGTTGTACATGCCGAACGGGCATTCCTCGGTGCATCGTTTGCACTGTGTACATCGCTGTATGAACAGTTCGGGGTAGGACAAATCACCGGCACGAGGATGGACAGCCTTACCCTGCGAGGTAAGCTCAACGCACTGAATGGCTTTCAGAGCCGCGCCGGTCCCATCGCTGGTTGCCCTGGACGCGGTCATGGGCTGCCTAACGCACCCCGCGGTATAGATACCCGTCCGCCGTGTCTCATACGGGAAGCAGACGAAGTGAGAGTCCGGGAAACCGTACTTCAGCTCCGGCAACGCGGGTCCCTGGCGATACTCAAGGTTGAGGATCGGGTCGTCCAACACCGCGGGCTGCATGCCTGTCGCCAGGACCACCAGGTCGGCCTGCATCTGAACCGGTTCGCCCAGCAGTTCGTCCATCGTCTCGATGGACAGCTTGTGGTCGGTTCCCTCGCTGATCGCGACCTGTGATGTGTCGGTCTTTACGAAGACAACGCCGTCCTTCTGCACTTTCTTGTAGAATTCTTCATGCTGTTCGGGAGTCCGGATGTCTTTGTAGAAGACGACGACCTTGTTTTCTTCGTTTTGCTCCTTCACGTACAGGGCCTGTTTCAGAGAGACCCGGCAGCAGACTGCGCTGCAGTACGGCAGATGGTTCTGATCGCGGGAGCCCGCGCACTGGATGAATGCAACGACCGAGGGCTCTGAGCCGTCGGAAGGGCAAGTGATCTTCCCGGCCTTGGCCATTTCTTCCATCTGGACATTGGTAATGACATCGGGGAATTTGCCGTACGAGAGGTGCTCCAGTTTGGTAGCATCGTAAGGCTTCATTCCCGCAGCCAGCACGATAGAACCGACCTTGTGGGTCCCACCGCCGTTAGCAAGCGTGACGTCAAACATGCCGGGCGCGCCGGAAATCTTTTCAATCGTTGTGCCGGTATGGACAGCGATGGTGCTCTCGGCTCTTACCAGATCGGCGGTCCTCTTGTACGGTGATCTCTTCGATCTCCTGGTACGGCGGGCCAGTTGGCGTGGTCTTGTGCCATTTGGCCATATGTCCGCCCAGGTCGGGCTCTTTTTCCACCAGCATGACCGAATAGCCGGCACGTGCGGCATCCAGGGACGCTTGCAGACCTGAGACTCCTCCTCCGACAACCAGGACGGTCTTGTCCGCTGCTTCCTGGTACGGTTTGGGCAGGGTCGATTTCTCCACTCTGGTAATGGCCATCCGCATATAATCTTCGGCCATCATCTGGGTGTCTTCTGCTCCGGCCGGTTGGCACCAGGCCACGTGCTCCCGGATATTCAGCCTTTCAAGTATGGTGGTCATGGGATCGAACTCGAAAACGTCCGTTTTGACCCGCCCGGAACACGCCGCTGCCACCACGCAGTTGACCGCGCCGGATTCTATATCGTTTCTGATTAGCCCAGCCCCTTCTTCGCTGCAAAGGGTGGGATGACTCTCAGTCTTGGCTATTTTGAACTCGTTGGCTACGCCGGAGAGGGCCTCCACGTCTATGGATTCTCCGATACCGCATCCCGAGCATATATAGACCCCGATTTTCTGATCCATAAACACTACCTCCCCATCGTCCGCTGAATTGCTTTGAGCGCCGCAGCCGTTGCATCCTGCAGGCAAGCCGCGACTTCCATGGGCGCTTTGACACAGCCGGCCGGAATGATCCCCGAGTCTCCGGACGCGGTCACAAAACCGAAATCGTCATATTCCATCTCAAGGGTCGGTTTCACAGTTGCCGTGCCGGGAACCATGCCCACGGCCAGGACCGCGAGATCAACCACTTCTTTGACCATTGCCCCTTGGCTGATGTCCTCACCTTCAACAAGGACGCCGCCGGATTCCGGATCTTCAGAAATCCGAGAAATTTTGCTCTTTATGAGCGTTACGTTCTCGTCCTGGCTCACCTTGGTATAGAAATCCTCGTATTTTCCCATGGCGCGCACGTCAATATAGTAGATAAAGGCTTTGCTTTCAGGCGCCTGCTCCCTTATGTACGTGGCCTGCTTGAGCGAAGCCAGACAACAGATTCCGGAACAATAGGCGAGGTGGTTCTCGTCTCTTGAGCCTGCGCACTGGACAAACGCGACGCTCTTCACCTCTTTGCCGTCGGATGGTCTCAGGATTTTTCCGCCGGTGGGTCCGTTGTGTGAGGCCAGTCGTTCAAACATGACACTGGTCACAACATTGGGAATCCGTCCCAAGCCCAGGTAGTCCACGTTCGCGGCCTCGTAAGGGTCCCAGCCTGTGGCCCACACTACCGCTCCCACATTGTAAGTGACCTTCTCGGGCTGCATATCGAGGTCTATGGCGTTGTAGGCACATGCCTCCGCGCACTTCTGGGCTTCCGGAGTCCCTATGATTTCCGGCGCCAGCACGTACTTGAACGGGAACGCCATCGAATGGGGCAAGTAAGCTGCCGGGACCGTATCCATATTGTAGTTTACAGGATTCGGGATCCGGGTCTCGGACACCTCCCCACACTTGCCGCAAACCGTGCAGTTGTCGTTTACGTAACGAGGTTTCAGCAGCACTGTAACTTCATAGCTGCCTGGCCCCCCCGAGATCGATTCCACTTCCGCCAGAGTATGGAAAGTTATCTTGGGATTCTGTTTGATGCGCCTGAAGTTTATCTCCAGGCCACAGTTGGTAGGGCAGAGCTTGGGGAAATACTGATTGAGAAGGGTCACGCGCCCGCCCAGATAGGGATTCTTTTCCACGAGGACTACGTCTGCTCCTGCTTCGGCGGCTTCAATGGCAGCGGTCATCCCGCTTATCCCGCCTCCGACTACCAGGATTTTTCGCTCTTCATCACCCATGAACTACCTCCGTGTAATATGTCAGGTCTGATTCCGGTTGATCTTCAATCTGTTATCCTTGAAGCGCTTCGCGGCACAGCCTGCGACGTAAATTGATTCCCGCGGCCATACTCAAACGAGCCAAATCATCCGATATGCCGAAAGAGGGCATCAGGGATGATTGTTGACGGCTTTGTTTGAACTCGTAAGCAGTGATGCTCGACGATACAGTGTCCGGAGGGGCAACTAGTTAATATTCTATCATCTTGTGCGATTTGTCAACTACTCACAGCGCCTAGGAGAAAATACGTCATGCCTATAAAAACGGAAATGATTATGGTATAATATAATAAAAGATCAAAGGATAGGAATACATAGGAAGCATGAGCATCATGCAGGAACAACTCATACACTCAGCCCGTGTCGGTAATCTGGCAGCGGTTCAAGAAATCCTGGCCGCAGGGGCGGATGTAAACGCCGATAGCCCCGATGGAACCGCATTAATGGCCGCTACATTGGGGGGGCATTGGGCTGTAGTGAAATTGCTCCTCGAGGCCGGCGCAGAGGTTAACGCTGGAGATACTTCCGGAAACTCCGCTCTGATGGAGGCTTCTCTTGCAGGCCATGCCCGGATCGTCCAACTCTTGCTGGATGAGGGGGCTGAGATCAACGCGGCCAACACGGAAGGGGACACCGCGCTGCACAAAGCCGCCCTATGGGGACATACAGAAACCGCGGCCTTGCTTTGCAAATGTGGCGCGGCCGTCGATACTCCTGACCGAGAAGGAAATACCCCACTGGGTTGGGCGATCAGACAGGGGCACGTGCAAGTGGTCGAATTGCTACTGGACGCCGGAGCTCATGCGGGCGCGGAAGACACTGCGCACAGGACTGCGTTGCGTCTGGCTGCGGCATCAGGCCACCCTGAAGTGGTTGAGTTGCTTCTAGACCGTGGTGCGGACGTCGACGCAGAAGACGGGTCCGGAGACACACCTTTAATTGCTGCTGCCAGAGCCGGAGATGCTGAGTTGGTCGAGTTGCTCCTTGAAAGAGGGGCCGAGGTCAATACCAAGGAGAGTCGGTACGGGTGCACCGCGCTGTTCTGGGCCTGCTCCAAGGGCCATTCGGATGTGGCGGAACGTCTCCTGGCTCGAGGGGCTGATATCCAGGTACGCAACAAATATGGCAGCACGCCTTTGATGTGGGCCTCATTCAAGGGACGCGCAGCGGTGGTGAGGCTTCTGCTCACTCAAGGGGCCCGAGTCAACGTCCAGAACCTGTTTGGAGTCACCCCTCTAATTTTGGCCTCTCGTGCAAATCATCCGATGGTTGTGGAGATTCTCCTGGCCTGGGGGGCCGACGTCAATGCCTGTGACAAAGATGGAAAGACAGCCTTGATCTGCGCTGCCGGGGCTGGCGGTGTTGCCGTTGCAAGCCTCTTGCTGGATCGGGGAGCCGACGTGAACGCCCACAGCAAATATGGCAACTCAGCCCTCTTCTGGGCATCCTATAAGAGTCATGCGTCGATGGTAAGACTTTTGTTAGCCCGAGGCGCGAACATAAATGCGCGGAACAATAACAACCACACGCCATTGTTCTGGGCCTCCTTCAGCGGGAACGAAGAAGTGGTGGGTCTCCTTCTGAATAGTGGAGCCGACCTCACCGTTAGGGACAAGAGATACAAGAGCACCGCTCTGTTCTGGGCCGCGTACACGGGTCATACCGAGGCCGTGAAACTTCTCCTGACCAAACGATCGGATGTTCATACACGGGACGGCTCCGGGAATACACCCTTGCTGTGGGCGGCCAGGGCAGGGAAGGCCCGGATGGTGGAATTCCTTTTGAACCGGGGAGCATACCCCAACGCGCACAGCAGAACCGGCTGTACCCCGCTGTTCTGGGCTTGTGACAGAGGCGACGTTGAGTTAGCCCGCATCCTGCTGGAGGGGGGCGCCTCGGCTGACGGACGAGGAAAAAACGGCACTCATCCCTTGCTATGGGCTGCCTGGAAGGGGCATCTTTCGGTACTGGACCTTCTCCTGTCCGCGGGAGCCGACGTCAATGCTCATGACAGGAAGCACAGCATCACGGCCTTGTCCTGGGCATCGTACAAGGGCGATCCAGCCGTCGTGGATCTTCTGCTTGCTCAAGGGGCGGATGTCCATGCTACGGATACGAGATACGGTAATACCAGCCTATTCTGGGCGGCAGTGAAGGGGCACGAGCTTGTGGTTGAACTTCTCTTGTCCAGGGGCGCGGATGTCAATGCCCGGAATAAATTCGGAAAGACGCCGCTTATGGCCGCAGCAATTGGAGGCCACAGCCACGTGGTGGAGCTTCTCCTACGACGCGGCGCGAAGACGGACGCGGGCAGTAACCAAGGGACCACTGCCTTGTCATACGCGCTGAGGTTGGGGCGCGCGGAGGCTACAGAAGCACTATTGGCAGAAGGGACTGAGCTTACAGGCAGCACCATTGAGGCAGGCAATGCCTTGCTCGATGCATCGTATTGGAATCACACGCGGATCGTCCGTTTTCTTCTGGACCGTGGGGCGGACATCAATGCCAGAGACGGCGAATACGGCAATACCTCGTTATTTTGGGCCTGCCACAAAGGCAGCAAGGAGGTGCTGGAACTCCTTCTGGAACACGGGGCTGACGTCAACGCGACAAATAAGTTCGGAAATACTCCCTTATTCTGGGCCGCGGCCAAGGGGCAGGCCGAAATCGTTGAACTCCTCCTTTCCTGGGGAGCCGACGTCCGAGCGCGAGACAGAGACGGGAAAACTGCATTGATGGTTGCCGCTGCTGCGGGCTCTCTGGAAGTCGCCAAAATGCTGGTTGCCGCGGGCGCGGATGTGAACGCCAAGACAGACTTCGGCTGGACGGCTCTGATGGAAGCCTATTTTGAAGGCTACCCTGAAGTCGCGGCGTTCCTAAACGAAGTGGGAGCGAATCTGACCGGCTTTTTGGAGGGTCAATACCTTGCACGAAGCAGCGCGGATGAACTCAGATGGCTGGCAGGGACGGCGGATTAACGCGATAGCCAAAAGTAGTATCCGATACTGAGGATGATTTGGTGGGGACGCCCCGTGCGGAGTTGCCCGTTTTCAGGACAGGCAAGATGAACGTCTCAAAAAAACCGAAGCGAATGAATTCTAGCCGAATACCTCACGTGTCCCTCTCCCAGGAGAGGAATCTAGAGCGCATTGCTCCTCGGGAGAGGTTGGGGTACAAGAAACCGCATCGCAGCCTCAATCGTGGCACTATATTCGCAATTTCCGGGTTTTGAGACAGTCTCAGATGCTTGTCCCACCGATCTGGGGCCGGGATGGATGTGTATTCAGCTAGCGTAGGGCGCTATGCCCTACCGGGGCCATACAACAGGTGTTAATTCCCGGGGAAGCCTCGATCCAGCATCAACAGGGACAGAAATTTCGGAACCAGCGGTCCATAAGCGGTTCTCACGGTTTGATTGTGAGCCACGGCAATTTCGAGAAAGTTCCTGATCAAGATTCTCCCCTCAGGCCGAGTACTGTAAGAACTTTCGGGATGCCCCTGAACTCCGTAAACCGGCTTGGTAGGGTGGCGCATGATCTGGTTGGGACTGCGCTTGTCCGATGCCAGCAACAGAAAACCGGGGGGCAACACCTTGACTTCGTCAAAGTGGCTTTCCAGAATTCGCAGCTTGCCGTCAATACCTCTGAAGATCGGATCAGAGGTCGTGAGCGTAAGCGGCACCACCCCGCCCTGGCGTTCACGGGTGTACGGCATGCAATCATCTTCACCGGCCCTTATTGGACCGACCTTGCCCCCGAATGCCAGAGCGAGGGCTTGATGGCCACCACATATCCCCAATATAGGGATATTCATCTCTTCGGCCGCCATAGGTAACATCCAGAGGAAATTCTGAAGGGAAACCCCCATTTCGCCATTGTAGCGGCACCACGGCGTTCCCTGGGGGCTGAGAATGATAAAAGACGGTTGAAGCTCTGCAAGCCACTCAGGGGTCACCTTGCTGAAGTGAACAATTAGACCGTTGGGATTGCCGCTCAGCTCTTTAACGACTGAAAATACATGCCTGCACCCCCTCGAGCATCCGTCAGGAGATAGGCCCACCATCACCCACGGACGAGCGTATGAGGGAGGGGCTTTTGGGCTGATGGTACCTGACGGCTCTTTCGCCGAAACGTTCGCGGCAAAGGCCACTGCTATCAGGCTAAAGACCAGAAGATGCCACCCGACGCGGATGTGCCGAAAAAGCTTCATTGGTGAGTCCATGAGTACAGTCTGGGATGGACCACCCTTATACACCATCGACCAATCCGAAGACAACTTGAAATCGTCGTCACATAATTTTCAGAGCGCGTTCCTTTTCACTGTATACGCAACCGCAGTATTTCTGTCGGTAAAGGCCTAGTTTCCGGTACCTTCTCACACCTTCGTTCCAGCCGGTGCGCCAGTCTCTATAAACAAACGGGATTCCGTATTTCTCAGATACTGCTTCACAAACCGACTTCAGGAGTTCGTGGTTCTGAAAACGGCTGTAAAGCAACGTAGTAGAGAAAGCGTCAAACCCCTTGGCCTCGGCGAGCCGGGCGATTTTGTCCATCCTGAAGTTAAAGCAGATTCGGCAACGTTGAGATTCTCGAAAGGCCACCTCTCGAAGCCATTCTTCCATGCCTTCCCGGAAATCCTCGTTGAGTACCCGCACATTGTTTTCGCGGGTATAGACGGTAAAGGCATCCAGTCTGCGTAGGTATTCTGTGTAAGGGTGTATGTTGGGATTGAAGAACACAGCAGTAATCTCGTGGCCTTCAGAGCGCAGATCATCAAGAGGGTGCACCAGACAAGGTGCACAGCACGCATGAAGAAGAATTCTCATGAAAAAGGTTGTCTCCTTTCAGTCGTCGTGGTATGAGTTTTGCCGTGAACCGGCCTTACAGAGCCCGGAATGTTATTCCAGATCGTGTTAGTCATGAAACGAATTGCTTGCCTGTTGATCCTGATTTCATTACTGTATCCGCCGATATCCCGAGGAGCCGATGAAGCGGTCTTTCTCAACGCTTTCGGCGAGACCGCGACCGCTTATCTCAACGACTCTTTTCTCCTGTTGGGAACTACGGCTGACGGGTTCGTGGCAGACATAATCCCCAAAGCAACTGCGCTTGAGATCGTCAAGAACGTCCAAAAACGAGTCCAGATGATTCGGGCGAAGTTCCAGGCCGTTGCCGCGAGCCGGATTTCGAAGGCGGACAAACAGCTCATCGGACTCCTGGACAATGCTTATGGCTGCATGGATCATCAAGCCTGGGCATTGATCCAGTACGTTCAAGAAAAGACGCCTGACACGGCCCGCCGCTTCGAAGGACAGAGGACGGACTGCCTCAGCCACATGAAAAAAATAGCTGACTTCTACTCGACTTTACCTCCATCGCCGGAAGTCCCGAAACCCCTCAGCACGCGCTGATCGCCAACCCTCATAGTAAAACGTTCCCTGTCGAGATACTCGAGTAGAGGTATATTATACTTCCTTGAAGATCCGGTGATTTCATGAAACTGCGAGGGGGTCAGGCCTCCTTCCCGCTGTATGAACTCGACAACCTTCCGCTTGACTTCGTTGACAAAAGTTCCGGAAAAATAGAGATCTTCTTTGACTCTAACAACCTGACCTTCCTTTTCCAGAAGATTCAAGAGGTTCCGGACCTGCTTGACGTCCGTGGCCGTGGCTTGGAGTATCTCCTTGAGAACCGGCGGCGAGTTTCCACCACCCACGATCAATTTCATCAGGCGGTCCTTAAGGCCCTTCTCATCATCTTTTAGCCGGATCTCATGAGTAGAGTGGCGGACCGTGTCCCCTTGATCCACAACCTCACCCTTTGCCACCAGGCTCTCGATCACGGTCTTGAACAGCTTGTCGCCGCCGGGAACAGTGGAACGTAACTCCTGTCTGGGTATTCCGGCCTTGAGTGGCTGCTCCTTGTGGAAAGTGGTGAGCTTCTCCCGTATCTTGTTTTTTACCACATCGAAAAAGTCACTGTGGATCATTCGGTTTTCAGTAGGGTCAAAACGGATCACTGTCCTGGCGTTCCTAAGAGAATCCAGTGACCTTGTCCAATCGCTTGGCCGAAAAGCCTGACATCCCCAGCAATTCGTTCCGCGCGACCCCGACCAGACCGCCGCTACGAACCAATGAGGCCACAATGGCGGCATCATCCTCGTGATCCAGTTCCACGAAGGACTTGGCTGAGCGGGCTCTTAGTTTGGTTCCTCGCGGATTAACTACCACTCCCCCTCCTAGAGTGATGGATGGAGAAAGTGCCCTAATTACAAAGCGGTCGCCGGTTGACGGAACCACCGGAGAGGAGGTTCTCAACTGGGCCAACGTTTCCTGGCCGGGCTCGAGGGCTTCCAGGTCCGGGAGCACCACACGGGCTTCTACTTCAGACGTGTAATGGTGAAGCCTCACTTTGCGGCGATTTTTCAGGGCTATTGGGCAACGCGCAAGCGCTGTAAGTTTTACGTCCACGATATATGAGGGGCGGAACTCTCCGGGATGAGTTAATACTTCTCCCCTGTGGATCTGCGCCTGTTCCAAACCTCGGAGGTTGACGGCAACTCGTTCGCCGGGAAAGGCTTTTTCCTCGGGCCTGTTGTGAGATTCGAGCGAACGCACGGACGAACGTAAACTGTCGGGCAGTATCTCGACCTCGTCGCCTGTTGAGAGCGTGCCCGATATGAGAGTTCCGGTGACAACCGTCCCGTGTCCCTTCATGGTAAAAACTCTATCCACGGGCAGGCGAAGCAGTCCGTGAACCGGCCGTTGGGTGACCTGCAACGCCAATTGTTTGAGGGTATCACGAAGCGCGTCTATTCCTTCGCCGGTCTTGGAAGAAACCCGCATCATAGGAACGTTTTCCAGAAAGGTTCCCTTGACCGCCTCTTTTGCATCTTCCTCGGCAAGAAGAGCAAGCTCCTCATCCACCAGATCCAACTTTGTGAGCACGATCAGGCCCTGCCGAATTCCGAGGAGGCTGAGGATGTCGAGGTGCTCCGTCGTCTGCGGCATTACCCCCTCGTCCAGAGCAATCACGAGCGCGGCTATGTCTATACCGCCTGAGCCTGCCACCATTTGACGGACAAACTTCTCATGTCCCGGCACGTCCACGATACCCATGCGAATGTCTTTGTCCAGATCGAGGAACGCGAAGCCTAGCTCTATACTGATGCCGCGCTGCTTCTCCTCCTTAAGGCGGTCTGTATCAATGCCTGTGAGAGCGCGCACCAGTTCTGTCTTGCCGTGATCTATATGGCCTGCAGTGCCGAGGATCACTCGTTTCATCGGCTATTCTCCGGAAATTCTGAAGGCTTGGGCGATTGGGGAGTTTGGAGAATTCTCATTCCGGCCAGATATCAATGGATCGTTTCACGGGGAATGCGTACGGAGTTTCCGGTCCGAACCATTGGTCGTATATTTTCTTGAAGGAGCCGTCTGCTGCCATGTCCTGAATAGTAAAGTTGATCAGGTCCCGCCATGCGGAATCATCCCGAGGGAGCGCCACAGCAACCTCTTCAACAGCATCCGAAGCGTTGATAAGCTCGAAACGGCCGGGGCTGCGGGAAGAGTACTCGATGAGGGTCATGCCGGAATCCAGCCACCCCCCCACTTTGCCTTGTCCCAGTGCCATAAAGCATGTGGGCCGGTCCGGAAAGGAGACTACATTCTTCTCCGCCATCTGGTCACCAGCTTCTTTGAGGAGACGCATGGCAGCTTTTTCGGACGGCGATCCTTGGACCGCGGCAATCTTGTTGCCTTTGAGATCCCCGGTTGATTTAAAGCTACCCTTCAAAATGAGAATGTTCGGGGCATCAAAGAAATACGGTACGGAAAAGTCGAAAGGGTTCTCAAGGGAACGCCTGTGCGTTATGCGACAAAGGGCCGCGTCTATCCGACCACGGGTAAGCGTGGGGCCCCATGTCTGTTCATTGATCTTGACCGTTTCCAGCTTGAGATTCATGTGTTTGGCCATTTCCGAAGCCAAATCCAGCTCAAAACCGACCCATTCTCCCGAAGACTTGAGAAAACCCTGAGGAATGTGGTTATAGGGGACTCCCAGACGCACGGTCCCGCTCTTCATCACCCGGTCGAAGACAGCACCGCATTTGGCGGTGCTCCACGGGACGAGCAGGGCGACCATTGCAACGGCAGTAACGAAGCCATAGCGCACGGCAATCAGGCCGCGTATACCGCCGTGGCAGACCGAGTCACGGATTCTGGTGCCGGAATTCATGCTCCCCACTTTCAAAATGGTCTTGGGACATCTTGAGGAAGAGATCAGCGAAAGGGTGCACCCGCGCCATCCTCTCTCGTCATACGCCATTGCCGATGGTCTCGTCACGGGGCTTGGTCACTCTCTCCTTCACCCTATTGCCTGCCGCGCCCTTATTCTGACCCGAATTCTCAAGCTCTTCGATTATTTCGTCCTTAGTGACTTCCACTATTGTTTCTGCGTCCACGCGAATGAAAATGGTTTCTGCGAGAGGATTGTGCTTGAGCACCACTCCATCCCCTTTTTGAGTTTTCACTGTTTTTCCGACTTTTGGCAACTGTTTCCTGAATGCCTCGTATATGTCGTGTTCGTATCCCAGGCAGCACATAAGACGGCCGCAGACACCGGAGATCTTGGTCGGGTTCAG
The DNA here is from genome assembly GCA_963809365.1 of uncultured delta proteobacterium. GTDB lineage: Bacteria > Desulfobacterota > Desulfomonilia > Desulfomonilales > Desulfomonilaceae > CAWBBA01. The sequence goes on from CAWEJR010000023.1 coordinate 161,755, forward strand.
AGAAAGGTTCTGGTTCTTGGCCATCTTGACCGATACGGGCCGAAAATCAGTCAAAAAACGGGCACAGCACAACTCTTGGCCGCAACAGGCCAGTCCACCTGTCATTTTTGCTTCATGCCTCACGCCTATTTGACGCATCTCAATCCGTACCGGGAAGCGCGAGACAAGTTGCTTCACCAACTCTCGGAAATCGACTCGCCCTTCCGAAGTAAAATAGAAGACATATTTGGAACCATCGAAGTGGCACTCCACTCCAACCAACTTCATGGGTAATTCCAGAGCTTCGATCCGTTCAAGACAATACGCATAAGCCTCTGCTTCTCTCTGTGCGCAGCGCTCCTTCTGATCGAAATCGACCTTGCCGGCTTTTCTAATAACCTTCCTCAACCCCTCGAGTTGAGAGGCATCCATTAAGCGTTCAAAGGGGGCCAGGGCTATCTGTCCCAGTCCCGTACCTTTTTCGGTCTTGACGATCACCCAGTCCCCGGCTGTCAGATCCATGTCCCCCGCATCGAAATGATAGATTTTGCAGGCGTATCCGAAGCGAATCCCCACAACGTTGACCCTTATAAGCATAGGATGGCGTTCGCCGGATTCTTGCGGGGTTGCCGGTCCGGCTTCGAAGTCGGTCCCCTCGCTGGTTGTTGAAATGATGCTGGCCTGGAACGGGAGAGATGGCGCTTTGTGAATTGCCGGCTCTGTAATCACATCACCAGCCTCGTCATCTTGAATGCCCAAGTCTGTCCCAGGGTCATCCTGAAGCTCAGCGGCGGCGTGCTCCAAAGTAAGCTGATTCTCAGATTCTTCTCCTGGCCTTTCCTCGGGACTCGCACACTCCGTGCCGCTTGCGAATTGAGCAGTCCGGCTTTGACACCCTTCGCATGCTTTCGCTCGAGGCGCGGAGCCCCACGACCTAGGAAGGTAGGAGCCTTCTTTCTTTGACTTCTCGTCACTCATTGCGTCAGTCTTTCATCGCGAGGCCGTTGCAACTCCAAGGGTCGGCCCGGCCAGTATCCGCGCTATTCTGAGAAACATTACGTCTGTAACTAGGTTCCGGTTTACGTTGATGTCGGCTTCAATGAGGGAAGAGGCTTTCACCAGTTCATCGTAGACCGAAAGCAGTTGTCTACTATTGTGATGTTGAGCCCCCGAGGTGATTCTGTCAAGGAAATCTCCGTGGACCCGGCCGCTAAGGCTGAATCCTGTCTGCTCAAGGAGCAAGTCCCGAATCCACGTCGAGGCTATTTCTATTGCTTCAACCGCGGTTTGCCTGTCAACGGAAATCGTTGCGGAAAGCTCCAATAGTCCGCTAAGCCTTTTCCCCATGGGATCGGTCAGGGCTGAGACAACTTGCTCCCGGAGATCGAGAAAGCTTGACGCGGCCATCTCCAATGCCCGTGCAACACTTCCGGATGACATGGCAGCCAACGTCCGGGCCTTTTCTGCCGGGAGCCCCTTCTGTTCCAACAGCTCTGCTAATGGTGAAAAAGCCATCGGGTTGAAGCGCATGCGCCGGCTTCTTGACCTTACAGTGGGGAGCAGTAGAGAAGGTCTGGCGCTGATGAGGATGAGAATACGGCCGGGTGGAGGTTCTTCCAGCGTTTTCAAAAGGGCGTTTTGTGCTGACCTGTTCATTAGGTGGGCATCGTCGATGATTGTGACCCTATGCCGACCCTCTACGGGCGCGTACTTGAAGAACGCTTGAAGATCCCGAATTCGATCGATTCGGATCATGCCCTTTTCGGGCCTCTCAATTGTGACGTCAGGGTGCTTTTCCGCGATTATCCTGCGGCACACGTGGCAGGAGCCATCAGGATCTTCGCCTGGCTCAGCGCAGTTCAGCAGGCAGGCAAACTTCACCGCTACCAGTTTTTTGCCGATGCCGTCCGGCCCCGTGAAAAGGTAGGCATGGGCGGGCCGTCCTTCTCTTACGGTCCGCTCAAGCAATGACAGATTGTTTTCATGTCCAACAAGGAAGGTCATGTAAGTGGTCGCAAGCGGCTATAAGTCACCCACGCTTCACTGGTAGTATCTTGTCCAGCTCCAAGACCAGGGGAGAGGCGACGAAGATTGAGGAATAGGTTCCAAAGATAATTCCTACCATGAGTGCCCAGGCGAAATCTTTGAGCACATTCGTCTCGAAGACGAGGAAAGCTACCACCGAAAGGAGAGTGAAGGCGCTGGTGAGCAAGGTCCTTGAAAGAGTCTGATTGATGGATATGTTGAAGACGTCGATGAGGGGCGCCTTCTTCATCGATTTCAGATTTTCTCTGATTCTATCACAAACCACAATGGTGTCGTTGATGTCATATCCTATGACCGTCAGCATGGCCGCGAGGATCGTCAAGTTGAACTCTTTTCCGGTCCAGGCGAAAAACCGTACACTATGCACAAATCGTGTATCAAACAGACAATAGCGCCCAATCCCATTGTGAACGTAAAGCGAAAGGCCATGTAAATGAGAAGAAAAATGAGAGCGATGACAGTGGCCCAGATGGCGGATTCCTGAAGGTCTTTCCCGACCTTGGGGCCCACTACTTCCAAACTCCGGATTTCAGTGCTCCCCTTGCCGATTTGAGTTTCCAAGAGATCTTTGACCTGTTGGGACGCCTTCTCGGCGCTCTCCTCATGTTGCTCCATCCGAATGACAAATTCGTCACCCGAGGCCCCTGTAAACTGCTGAACCGCGAGGTTTTCGCCCAGCGGTTTGAGAGCCTCCCTCACTTGGTCGGTGTGCACCGGTTTGTTGAACTTCACCTGAACCACTACGCCGCCGGTGAAGTCGACCCCGAGCTTCATATACCCCATGATGGGAATGGAGGCCAGGGAAAGGACGATCATGATCGTAGTGAACGCGTAGGCATAGTACCTATTGCCAAGAAAATTGATGTTGATATTGGGTTTTATAAGCTCCACCGGTTCAATCCTTCTGAAAGTCGCAGGGATGTTTAGGAACTGGTCTTAGTTGTAAGCTCTATACTGATGCGCCTTGAAAAAGGTACTTCATCGGACGACCTCACGCTGTCGTAGGGGCACGGCATGCCGTGCCCCTACCAACTTTGGCAATCAAATGCTCAGGCTTTTGATCCGCTTGACCTGAAACGCGTAATCAAAAATCGTGCGCGTGAGGAAAAATGCCGTAAACAAGGAAATCACAAGCCCTATACACAACGTAACCGCGAAGCCTTTGATAGGCCCGGTCCCGAATTGTATCAGAGGTAGGGCGGCCAAGATGTTCGTGACGTGGGTGTCGAGAATCGTCATGAACGCTTTGGTATAACCAGTGTCCAAAGCAGCCTTGGGCGACTTCCCACTACGCAGTTCCTCTCGTATTCTCTCGAAAATGAGAACGTTGGCATCGATTGCCATACCAATGGTCAGCGCCACCCCCGCAAGCCCCGGTAAAGTCAAAGTGGCACGCAAGCCGGGCGAAACCATGACAGCCATGATGAGCAGAAGGTTCGAGATCAGGGCCACATCAGCCACCAGTCCCGACAACTTGTAATAGAGAACCATGCCGATCGCGATCAGACATATGCCGAGCAATATCGCGTTTCGCCCAAGCCGAATGGAATCCTCACCGAGAGACGGCCCCACCGTGCGGTTTTCCAGAATTTTCACCGGCGCGGGCAACGAACCCGCCCGCAGCACCAGGGCCAGGTCGCTGGCCTCTTCCGGGCTGAATGTGCCCTCGATTATGGCAGATCCTCCGGATATACGATCCTTGATCACCGGCGCGGAATAGACTCTGTTATCAAGGATTATGGCCAGTCGTTCACGGACATGTTCCCCGGTTATCCTCTCGAACTGAACAGCCCCGGTCCGATTGAAGTCCATGTGGACGATCATCCCGCCCATCTGTCCCGGCTGAACTTTGGCATCGGTGATCGAGTCACCGGTCATGAGGATTTGCTTCTTTATCAGCAACGGCTTCGGGCTGGACGCGCCGGTTCGTGCATTGCGCTCTTGCTGATACAGAATTTCATCGCCGCTCGGGATGTCCCCTTTCAAGGCAGCATTCAGATCGCCCTTCTCGTCTACGAGCTTGAATTCGAGCCGTGCGGTCTTCTTTATGATGTCGATCGCGCGAGTTATGTCTTCTTTGAGCCCAGGCAACTGCACAACTATCCTATCTACGCCCTGGATCACGACGTCCGGCTCCGCGACCCCGAAGGCGTCTACACGGTTCCTAATGGTATCCACAGCTTGCCTAACAGCCCTTTGCTTTATAACTTCCGCAGCTTTCTGGTCCATCTGAAGCTGGACTTCGAACCCCTTGTCAGTCTGTGACGCGGAAGCTTTCTTGTAGTTCGGTAGCTTGTCCAGGACCTTTTCGTCAAAAAGCCCCGCCTGGTCCGCGTCCTTGAGATAAACAGTCAGTGAGGTCGTAGAAGTCCGCTGGATGTCGTTATACCTTATCTTCTCGTCCTTCATCAGGGCTGAGGCCTCAGAGACGCTCTGATCGACAACCGCCTCCACCGCCATATCGGCTTGAACCTCCAGGACAAGATACAGACCGCCCTGAAGATCCAGTCCGAGGCGGACCGGGTTGTTGGGAAGATATTTTGCCCAGAAGGGAGGCACCGGTCCCACTGACGGATAGACCAAGAACGCGCTCACCGCCAGGACCACTCCAATTAAGATTATCCGCCACTGGAGGTTCTGGGTCATCTATTGGCACTCCTCACTGATTTTGCTCTTTGCCCGAGGGGGCCAGCCCCGCAATGTGGGCTCGCGACACGCGCACTTGGACCTTGTCGGCGATTTCCAAAGTCAACACATGGTCCGACACTGCCGTAATTTTGCCGTACAGGCCCCCCTGAGTAATTACTCCATCGCCTTTCTTGAGGTTTTCCAGCAGTGCCCGATGCTCTTTGGCCTTTTTCTGCTGCGGCCTTATAAGCAAAAGATAAAAAACTCCAAAAATCAGCACAATGGGTAGAAAACCTATGAGCTGATTCATATCACCCCCGCCCGAACCACCGGGAGGGGCCATGGCATAAGCCACATCAATCATCTGTCTCCTCCATCTTTGCCAGAAACTCCCCGGCAAAAGATCGTAGTTTGTCGTCTCTCACTGCGTCGCGAATACTCTCCATCATCCGGCCATAAAAACTGAGGTTGTGGATCGTAGCAAGACGCAGTCCGTAGATCTCCTTTTCCTGGAACAGGTGTCTCAGATAAGCCCTGGAGTACTTGGCGCACAGCGGACATGTACAGCAAGGATCCACCGGCCCGGGATCATCTGCATACCGGGCATTTCTTATATTTACCGATCCCTGAGAGGTGAAGAGCGTTCCGTTACGCGCATTGCGTGTGGGTAGCACGCAATCAAACAGATCGACCCCCCGCAGCACCCCATCAAGAATATCTTGCGGCTTTCCCACCCCCATCACGTATCTGGGGGCTTCCTCAGGAAGCAGCGGTACCGTGACCTCCAGCATCTCGACCATGATATCATGGGGTTCCCCGACGCTGAGACCGCCGACGGCATATCCGTCCAAATCTAGGGAAGTGAGGCTGTCCGTGCTCAATTTCCTCAGATCTGAGAACACCGACCCTTGTACTATGCCGAACAAACCAGGGTCAACTTTTTTTTTGGATTTCAGGCATCTCTCCGCCCAACGGCTGGTCCTGACCACCGCCTCCTGGGCTTCCTCTTTGGTGACCGGATAGGCCCTGACGTCGTCAAGGCACATGATTATATTTGATCCCAGCGCTTCCTGGACTTGTATGCTCAACTCCGGCGTGAACAAATGGGAGCTGCCGTCTATGTGGGACTGGAATAGCACTCCCTCATCGCTGATTTTGCGGAGACGCGCCAGGCTGAAGACCTGAAAGCCTCCGCTGTCCGTCAGAATGGAACCGGGCCAGTCCATGAACCTGTGAAGACCCCCGTGCCGTTCCACCAACTCGTGGCCCGGCCGGAGGTACAGATGGTAGGCGTTGGCAAGTACCAGTCTGTACCCGAGGCCCCACACCTCCTCCGGGGATACTGTCTTCACCACGCCGCGGGTACCCACCGGCATGAAAGCAGGAGTCAGGACCTCCGGACCGCCCGCGGTCAAGCCTCCCAGCCTGGCTCTGCTTCCTGAATCCCTGTGAATTACCCTGAATGAAAATCCCATACTTTTACAGAATGTGACCTCATGTCGATTCCGCTCGGTGCCGACAACGCTCGCCTGTCGACTTAATCCTAATCGTTATCAACAAGTGGCAGTAGCGCCGGCATCTTGCCGGTACATTACCCAACCGGCAAGATGCCGGCGCTACTGATGATGGGGACCAGTTGGCGAGGCCCTCTTTCGCCAGCGATGACGGAATTTTTATCTATTGGCCTTTTTCAACCCCAGCGCATCGGCCGCGAGTATCATCTTCATGATATTGGTGGCCCCTTCGAGAATCTTATACACTTTCCCGTCACGTAGGATTCTTGCGATGGGGTACTCATTGGAGTAACCGTAGGCGCTCAAGACTTCCAGGCCCAAGTTCGGAACTTCGTCCGCTGCGCGGGATGCATAATACTTGGCGAGTACAGTCTCTCTCATGTTATGGACCAGTCCGCGGTCTTTCTGAATGGCGCATCTCCAGGTTAGCGCTCTTGCGGCTTCGGTTTCAGCGACCATTCTCGCAATAACTTCCTGGACCATCTGGAATTCCGCGATGGGACGGCCGAACTGGTTACGCTCGGTTGCATACTTAATGGCCTCATCCAAAGCTGCCTGACAACTGCCGACTGCTCCCGCGGCAGCGGAAAGTCTCGTGCTGATAAGCTCCTGCATGAGGTACGAGAAGCCTTTTCCTTCCTCACCGAGGCGATTGTCTGCCGGAACTTTGACGTCCTCCATAATGATTTCACCCGTGGGGCAGGCCCAGAGTCCGAGTTTGTCCTTGATGGCAAGAGTCGACACGCCCGGCGAATGCATGTCCATAACGAAGACGCTCATCCCCTTGTGCTTTGACGACTTGTCCGTCATTGCGAATATTACCGACATGTCTGCAACCGGCGCCCAGGTGATCCACATCTTTCGGCCATTGAGAATGTAATGGTCGCCGTCCCTCACTGCGGTGGTGGACATGGCCGCGGTATCGGAACCGGCATCCGGTTCGGTGATCCCGAAGCAGCCCAGCATCTTGGCCGACATGAGTTCCGGAATGTATTTCTTCTTTATGTCTTCACTCCCCCATTTGAGGATGGACATGGCCGTCCCCATGGTCTGCATGTTGAAAGCGACCCTGAGGGAGCCCGACACTCTGCCGATCTCTTCGGTTACTATGGCGTGGGCCAGATATCCCATGTTGTTGCCGCCGTATTCCTCAGGGACCGGGCAGCCGAAGAGACCCAGTTCAGCCATCTGATTCACGAGTTCTCGTTGAAAACGATGCTCGTTCTCGTCCTGATCGGCCACAGGCGCTATTTCCTTGTCTGCGAATTTGCGAACCATATCCCGGAGCATGATATGCTCCTCGGTCAACTCCACATCATAGTCGTCACTCATGCACTTGGCTCCTTGAAAGGATTTTCCGGAACAAAAGGGTCCCGGTCCGGGCAAGGGGAGGCAGCCCCCCGTAACTTGTTGCGGGAACGAGCCAGCATGAAAATCATGAAGCCGATCCCCACTAGAATAGCCATCCAAAGCGTACACAATCGGATCAGAATGACCGCGGGCAGGCTGTTAGTGTAAGAGATACCCATAACAGCCAGCAATCCAATCATACCCGCTTCGGTACCCCCGATCCCGCCGGGCAGCATAGACAGAGCGCCCACGATGGTCGAAAAACAATAGACAAAATTGGCCTCCAAAAGAGTGGAGGGGAGATGAAGGCCTTCAAGTATCAAGTACAGCGAAAGGGACTCCATGCCCCATGCAATCGTTGAAACCACAAGCCCCACGAGAAAAATCCTCGGGGTCATTAGATCACGGCCGGTAAGTAGTATCTTGAGGACTTTGAGCGAAAACCACGACAGAAATGAGAACCCGGCAAGCCATTCCAAAACAGGACGATACACCCGCTCCATGCAAATAAAAACGCCGCCTGCAATCACTACCGCCGCGCAAAGGAGAAAAAGGGTGCGCCAGCCGCTGAACAGAAGCAAGGAGCATGAACCGAGAATCAGCACGCCCCACAGGTCCATGAGACGCTCCACCATGACGATGCCGACTACGCGGGTGACTGGAATTCCATAGTCTTCCTTGAGAAAGACCCCTTTCACCGCTTCGCCGACTTTACCCGGAGTTCCTGTCAAGGCCAGTCCCGCGAAAAATGCATCAAGTGAGTAAGTGAAAGGGACCCTTGCCCCGATCTGCCTGAGATAATAGTAGAATCGCCAGCCACGCAGCAGCCACCCAACGATGACCAGCGCCAAAATCACAAGCAATGTCCGGAGAGGAAATTGTCGAAGCGCCGCGGTAATGGTCTTGTAATCCGCGGCCAATGTCGCGGCGCCATAGAGAATCACGCCGGCGACCGTGAAGAGCAGTATGGAACGAATGACACGGGTAGAAACCACCCCCTCGACATGGTTGTCGGTGTCCGTTTCGTTGATCGGCTCTGCAATCCTTGAATTTGTCACGGTTTTCAGTCCGGCCATAATCTCGTTTACCTGGCCTGTTTACGATTTGGCTTATCGACTCCGGGAAAATAAACGCACCTCCCGCTGAAGGTCTGCCACGTCGCATCGAGTTGCTGCTTTAAATTCCTAACATAATAGGTCATCTGCGGGTATTGCGGGTCCCTGGGATTCATCCAACGGTGCCGCTGATACTCCTGAGCATATCTCTGCCAAGCTGCCTGCCAGGCCTTTTCCAGTTGCAGACACTCACCGAACTCAGGGTTGGTGAGATCCGGTCTAAAAGCGTATTCCGACGGTTGCTGTTGCGGCACCGGGACCTGCTGTGGAGGCCCAACAGGCTGAGGCGGCACGGGGGATTGGCCGGGATAGGGGCCCTGTGCGAAAAGTGCGACAGGGGTAGCAGCAAGCAGAAAAGTTAAAAAAATGAGTGCCGTTTTTATTTTCTGAAGCATCATTGTCTCGAAAAACCCAAAATCTCGCGGGCTATGGATCGTCATCTTACCTCCCAGCCCAGCTCATGTACTTGCCATTTTCCCAGCCAGGATTTTTCTGCGACCTCGCGACTCTGCGATCCTAATGAAACAGATCACCTCTCGTCAAGTGCTACTGATCCGATCGTGCAAGTCTTTGCCTTTCGAAGGTTTGGGAGTGATTGCCAAAATCAGTGGCAGATTGCGAAGAGCGATCTTTGCAAATTGGTAGTCCCGCGTCCCGCGGGACCTCCGTGCCGGCGAACTA
>CAWEJR010000024.1:0-78378 GCA_963809365.1 uncultured delta proteobacterium
TCGCGGATCAGCCTATAGCCTGCACGAGCACGTCTCTTACGGCATTCAAAGGCTGTTTTTTTCTTGACAGATGACTTCACAACGATCTACAAAAGAATGTAAGATAGATGTGTTGTGTAATGCTAATGTTACGTAAGAATTTACAAACAATTCAAGAGAGGGGAATTATGAAAAAAGCGCTACCGATTATGCTATTCCTGGTGTGGATCGTGACCGCAGCAGGAGCAATAACATTTGTGCAGGCGGATGCCAAGACCGATCAGGAGGTCAAAGATTTCCTCACTCAATATGAAGCGGCTTATGAGAAAAAGGATTTGGGCGCATTGATGAAATTGATTGCGCCTGGGGCTGAAGTAGTTTTCTTTGAGGCTGACGAAAAAGGGCGCTACGTGGGCCCGGACCAGATCAAGGCCGCGTATGAGAACAGTCTGAAGCAGGTCAAATCTATAAAGGGCGAATACAAGTGGACCTCAGTAGGCTCAAAGGGCGACGTCGCGTGGTTTGCAACCGAGGTGTTCTTCAACGTAGACACCGGAGAAGATAAGTTCAAACAACTGGGTCGCTGGACGGGCGTGCTCGAGAAAAAGGAAGGCAAATGGCTGCTGCTTCAATCCCACTTCTCGTTCCCTGAGCAGGACGGCCCGCCCGAAAAATAGCAAAGGTCCTTTTGGGGCCCGTAGCACGCCACACACGATTTGCTCCGTGGGAAAAGGGCCGATGACTGAGCGGGCTGCGGAGTTGAAGGGCACACAGTTTTCGTGACATTTGGCAAGTTCATCCACAACAACCGACTGTTCCGATTTCGTTGGGAGGACATAATATGGATGATAAGAAGAAAAAAAATGAGGAGAGTGTAAGCAGGCGATCATTTCTCACGAGTCTCGGGAAATGGTCGTCGATTGTCGTGGCTACTGCTGTCTTGGGGATTTCCGAGGCATCAGGCTCCGATGAAATGCCTAAGGAAGAGCGCGGGCCGGGCGCGGCACGGGAAGGCATTCCCGGCCACGATGACGCCCACGAAGAGTCTATGGAATCTCAGTGGTGGCGCTGGCGCCGGCGTGGTTGCCGTGTGTGGGGTAATCGTGGTTGCCGTGTGTGGGGTAATCGTGGTTGCCGTGTGTGGGGTAACTGGTAGTCCGCTGCGGGTTGAGAGGCTTGTACAACCTGCAGTTGTCCGCTTCCTGATGTTGATCGGACACGAGTGTTGTGTGACCGGGGAGCGGACATTTGTTGCAGTGGGTTAGGCCGCGCGTTCTCAGGGGCGTAATGCTTGAAATGTGGGAAGACGTCGAGCCCTTTCGCGTGGCTACGGTCATTGTCGTTTGAGATCACGGAATCGACTTTGTTCGTCTACTTTCTGCCGTATTTGTTATTTTGGTTGCGCTAAATTATCCGGTGTTGATCGCCTGAGAAATGCCTTGTCCCCCGACGGTCGACGTGTGTCCCTGTGAATTGTGTGCTGATGATTTCCGCAAATCCCGGCCAAGAGACAGTTCCCGAGTAGTTACTCCGTTAAACCGAATGGAAAATATTCACGAAAACCGATATCCAATGCCCACATGCATTGAAGTTGTGATCAAACCGACTCTGCAATGCAACGGCAAATGCGCCTATTGCAACGTGGCAGAAAAGCCGCTTTTTGCCGATCCTGCCCTGGTTGAGGGCGTATTCCACAACCTTGCGAATTATATGGAGAAAAATCCGGGCTGTCATGTGACAGTGCTTTGGCATGGGGGAGAGCCCATGCTCATGGGGGCGTCTTTTTACAGAAGAGTCTCGGAACTCAATCGTAAGATCTTCAGCGACAGCCCAACGCATCTGATGCAGTCCAACTTAACCCTCTTAAATGAAGGACTGGCGGACGTGCTTCCCGACCTTCTCAATGATGGAGGAATCGGGACTTCTCTTGATCCGTTCGAGGACTATCGGCAGCTCAAGAATGGAGAATCATACCTTGAACGCTGGTACGAGGGCTTCGAGCTGGCAAAAAGCCGCGGGTTTCGCGTAGGGATGGTGTACGTTGTTCACGGCCGATCAATCGGTCGTGGCAAGGACATCTATCACTATTTCAAGAACCTGGGAGTCGACAGCCTGACACTTGTTCCTCTGGAAGAGCCGGCGGGAATGTTCGACGGAGCACGTCTGGATACACGATCGTGGGGGGTGTTTCTCAAAGAGATGCTCGATGCATGGAAACGGGATGATTATTCCTTGCCGGTTGAACCATTCGTGAACTGGGAAGAAGCCCGGTCTGTTGACTGTGGTTCGACTCGAACGTATTCTGAGGCCCTGAACTGTTGCGAGCCCACTTTGGCCGTCTCCCCGGAGGGAGATGTTTATCCGTGCGTGAGGCTTCTCGACATCGGGTCGGGTAAGATCGGAAACATAGTGTCCGAGCCGCTTGATAGCATACTATCTCACCCTGACGTGTTTTGGCGCTCCAAGAGGAGTGAGCTGATCACGCAAGGGGACTGCGGTTCATGTAAGTGGTGGAAATATTGCGCCGGAGGTTGCGCAGCAGCTTCCGGGCCGTGCCACAAGACAATCTGGTGCGAAGGCTATAAGTATTTTTTCGAGGCCATTCATGAGTAATTCAGTATTAGTAAGTATTCCTGCGCGATTGGCCGGTGACGTCGATTGCGAGAACCTCGTCGTCCGTTCGGGGAGTTGCGACGAGATCGCAAGCGCATATAAGACTTTGGGCGATCGAGTGGAGGGTGTAGAGTTGGAGGGTCTGGAAGAAGATCTGTCCAGTTTGTCAGCCCTTCCATTGGGGCTTCCGGTTCGGGTCAAACTACATCCGGGGGATGCTCCCCATCTTTACACCAACACTTGGCTTGCTGATCGGTTCTCCCTCGAGGTCCTGATGGACGTGGATAAAGGGCTCCTACATGGGGCTAAAATCGCCACGTCAACTATGGTCCCTGTTACGGTGAACCTCGAAGAGTTGTCCGATACCGGCGAGCTGATGTCTGTCCTTGACTATTATTTGCACGATACACATGTGCAGGTTCCGGTCGAGTTTTTCCATTCCATGATCACTGCCTGCCTGAGAGGAGAGACTGTGTCGTTGCTGGACATCTATCCCGAATCTCCGGTTGAATTTCTCCATGTTGACGAATCGGGGATGGTTTCGGCTTCTGCCAGGCTTGCCCGCGCGGGCAGGTTCTTAGGCACTATTTCAGGCGGTTTGAAGATTGATGAAGAGTCTCAGCTTTACAAAGACCTGCTGCATCGCAAGAAGAACCTTGTCTTGTCCGGTTCCACATGTGTCTCCTGCGAGGGGTTCGATCTATGTGAGGGCTACCTGCGTTTTGTTGATACGAACTTTGACTGCGATCCCTTCCTGGAAGTTTTTAGTGCGATAAAAGCCACGGCAAAAGAAATCGCGGATGACCTTGCAAAAGCCGAAGAGCTTGGGGAGTAAGATATGTTTGGCCCTCAAGTGAGCATAATATTTGTGCCTACGTTCAATTGTAATTGTAATTGTGCATACTGTTTTGAACCAAGGAGCCACGAAAGCATTTCTCTCGAAGAGTTGTCAACCGTTTTCAGCCGAGTATCTTCATATCTTGCCGGTTCCGGGGTCAGGCAGGTTGATGTGTACTGGCAGGGCGGCGAAGTTATGGTTCTCTCTCCCGAGTGGTGTTTGGAAGCAGGCCGCTCGATAAAATCATTGATGTCGAATCACAATCTGAAAGTTAAACATTTTCTGCAAACCAACCTTATGGATTACGAGCCGGTTTGGGACCCGGTAATCTGGGAATTGTTCGACGGAACATTAGGCTCATCGTTGGATTATCCCAATGTGCACCGGAAATTCCGCGGCCTGTCCGGACACTCGTATAATGCGCACTGGGCGGACAAGTTCAGGCTGGCTGTCTCCAGAGGTCTGAATCTGAGCGTAATATCCGTTCCGAACCAGGAAACTCTGTCAGTGGCGCCTTCGGATTTTTACCGATATTACGCCGATGAACTGGGCTTAAAAAGCATTCAATTGAATACTCCATTTGCCGCGGGACCGGCTTCTCAACTGGCGGATGAACTCTTCTTGGACCCTGTGAGGCTCGGGGATTTCTTGGTGGGTCTGCTTGATGTTTATTTCTCAAAGGACGACGGAGTGCGGTTAGATCCTTACGAAGGGATCGTTGAGCGAATAACGTTGGGCGACGCGGCAGCCAAGGTACCGTGTTTCTTCTGCGCTAACTGCGTAAGCGGCTTTTTCTGTGTGGGACCTGCAGGTGAAGTGGGACAGTGCGATGCATGGTTGGGCTCCTATCCTGACAGAAATTTCGGGAATCTCCTTGAGTGCGATGATCTGGGCAAGCTGTTGACTTCACCGGCAAGGATGAAACTCGCCGCGCGAACCGCCAATTTGATTCGTAACTCCGAATGCCTTGACTGCCAATACTTCTCGCTTTGCAGCGGTGGCTGTCCTGTGAGGACCATGAGCGCCAAAGGGAGCCCCGACCACCCGGATCCATATTGCGAGACCTACAAGAAGGTTTTCGGCTTCATTGAAGACCATGTTCGCACCAACCCAAAGAAGTGGCAGGGATGGGCCGGCCAGCCCGAGGAGAAATCCCGATCACTGGTATGGGGATGGCCTGAACCGGGGGCTGTAGTATTTTCGAGCTTCGAGTGCACGAACAATTGCATTTTCTGTGCGCCGGCATACGACAGGAGCAAGAATCCACCGGACTTGGACAAGGAGATATTCGATTTCATCACAGAGTCCAGCCGTTCAGGAATCAAGACCCTTTTCTTTACAGGCGCGGGTGAGCCGACTCTCAACCCATCACTTGTGGATTACGTTCGTTTCGCCAAAGAGAACGGAATAGACAACCTTTACATGTTTACGAACGGATATGGCATAACGGAAAAGTTGGTTTTATCGCTTGCAGATGCGGGTATGAAGAATTTTTGGGTTTCCCTGCATGGGCTCGGGGAGACACATGACCGAATCGTCAGGAGAAAAGGGAGCTTTGTCGAAGCTTACAGGGCTGTCAGCATCATAAATGACATTTCACCCGAGCGCCTTAGCGTAAATACGTGCCTCAACGCCCTGAATTTGGACCAGATTGAGTGGCTCATGGAGAAAATCCTGGGATTTGCTAACACCACTGCTCACTGTCTCTGCCTGCCGGAATGGGATGGAAACGCTTATGTAAACAGACGCCAAATGTGCCGGCTGGCGCCGCTCAAGCAAAAACTCACTTCCATAACGTCCCGGGAATATCCGCTGACAATTCTGGACAATGTTCCGTACTGTATTGCCCCTCACCTGCCCCATATTGGCAATTGCCGGAATGAAGTGCGTATCAAGCGCAGAGACGCCGATGACATGGTGAGCAATGCGGACAACATGGGGCACAATGACACACCTAAAGCCTGCCTGGAAGCCCGCTGCGAACATATAGACGATTGCGTGGGGGTGGACCGCCGTTACCTGGAAGAGTACGGAGACGAGGAGATGCGCATCTGCTGGCTGAGCGAGACAAGCTCGTCCATGCACGGATGAGCCTTCGGCACATCCGTGGCACCATGAGTTTCTACGAAGGTCCCGAACGCCAAGAGTCCTTCAAAGTCCCCCTTATCTAACGGGGGGAATCCCACCGTTTCGCAGGACTAAGTTAACGCCTATGCCCCTTGTGACGTTCGGCGCTCAAAAGCGCCCCACAAGTGTAAATTCCAGGCCCGGCCTGCCGTCAATCGGGCAGATGTTGCGTTCCAGATAGGCTGCCACAGGAAACAGAGGACACGTGTTCCCCGGAACGAGGAACCTGGGGAGCTTCGCATCGAGAAGGTCGGATTTCCCTTCACCGAATTGTTTGGCTAACAGGGGTTCCCCCGTTACGGGCTGATTGGGGTTCAAAGGTATTTTGATGTTCCGTATCTGGCTGGTACGCTCACAGACGACAATTATGTTTTGCACGTTGCGGGCCTCGTCTTGAGCGTCTGATCCTTGGACAAAGCGCTCCCTGAATCCGCATGAACGGCAGAATACTTCGAGTAATTCGCCCTCCGGCAATGCCGGGGTATAAGCCGACACCACCAGTATGGCGGCTAACAGCAGGATTGCGTTGCTTGACTTCCCTGGGGTCATGTCCTTACCTCTCCGGAACCCATGCAATGGCTCAATCGGCCTGAAATCCATAGTAAGAGAGAGCCAAAAAATCAAGAGGTTTGTGAAAGAGGCAGGCAATCATTCAGTCATGGGCGGTGCAAGAATGTCGTTGCGAAACTGCAAGGCCGAAGCAATCCCCGCTGGGGTCTACGTCCACTTCCTCGTCATTCCCGCGTACGCGGGAATCCAGACTGGACCCCGGATCAAGTCCGGGGTGACGGGGTCGTTTCCGAAAATCGCACAAAAAATTTGGCAATTAAGATACTTCCCAACGGCTGCGGACGCGACTGACAACTTCTTCGTGAAATGCCACGATCTCGTCAAGACTTTCCACGGAACGCGAGGGGATTGTATCCAGAGACTCGAGCACTATCCGAGATATGTAAGAAAATGGGATTTTGTCAGCCAGAAACAGTTCCACCGCCAACTTCGTCCGCAGCGTTCAGAATTATCGGCGCACTGGTTCCATCATCTTCCAATGCCTGGTAAGCGGCCTTCAAAAGCGGAAATTTGTCCATGTCCGGCTCTCGGAATGTCAGTGAGCCAAGTTCGGGGAAACTCACGGGCAAGGTCCCCGACGCAATGCGTTCCGGAAACGCTAGCGCATAACTTATGGGAATGCGCATGTCCGTGGCTCCAAGCTGAGCCAGGATAGAGCCGTCCTCGAACTCGACCATGGAGTGCACAATGCTCTGCGGATGAATTACGACTTCGATCTTCGAGGCGGGCACATCGAAGAGCCACCTGGCCTCTATCACTTCCAACCCTTTGTTCATGAGGGTCGCGGAATCGACCGTGACTTTGGGGCCCATCTTCCAGCGCGGGTGGTGGAGTGCCTGCTCTCTCGTGACCTTGTTCATATCGGATAAGGGCAAATCACGAAAAGGGCCACCGGACGCGGTGAGGATTATCCTCCTGATCTCTGCGTCGGCATTGCCTCTGAGGCATTGGAATATTGCAGACTGTTCCGAGTCCACAGGCAGAAGCGTCACTCCGCGCTCCCGCACTGTGTCCATGAAGAGTCGGCCCGCCATCACCAGCACCTCTTTGGTCGCCAGGGCCACATCCTTGCCCGCTTCGACCGCTGCAAAGGTAGGGGCCAGACCCGTGCTGCCGGGAAGTCCTCCGACAACCAGATCTGCATCCGGTGCTGTTGCGGCTTTCGCTAGGCCATCCGCTGAATGTCCTATCCACAGAGGTTCCGAATAATCTTCCAATCGTCGCGTCAATTCCTCCGCGACCGTCTCAGTGCCACAGGCCACGACAGAGGGACGAAACTCCCGGACCTGTCGCTGCAAGAGATCGACGTTCGAACCTGCTGCAAGCGCGGAAATCCTGAACAGTTCAGGGTGAAGGCGCACTATTTCAAGGGTTTGAATTCCGATGGAGCCTGTGGAGCCGAGGACGGATAGGCCCTTCATCGTGGTATCGCGTGGCCGGCAAGAATGAGAAAGTAAAAAGCCGTCGGGAATGCCAGGATGAGGCTGTCAGCTCTATCCATGACGCCGCCGTGCCCCGGCAGCACCGAGCCAAAATCCTTAATAGCCAGCCGCCTCTTGAAAGCGGAGGCGCAGAGATCGCCAAAGGGACCGGCAACAGCCAACAACAGGGTCAATTGTGCCAGGACCCAGAGGGCTGGGAGGTCGGGCTGCACCAATTTCATGATGAGCATACCTACGAAGTTGCCGCCCACGCCGCCGACCAGTCCCTCGATGGTCTTGGAGGGGCTCACCTTTGCCGAGAAACGATGTTTTCCTGCGTACTTGCCCGCGAAATATGCGCCAGCATCTCCGAGGCACGCCACCACGAGAACAAAGAATACCCATGCAATGCCGGCTTCCAGCTTTCCGAGAAGAATGGCATGGCAGAGCGGGACCACGGCGTACGCGGGGGCAAAGATCATCTGACCAACGGAATCCACCGTATTTTCAATGACATTATATAGGAGCAGGTGCAGTAAGACCACGACAAGCGGGAACCAGACGAGAACCGCCGGGACTGCCTTGTAAGGGAAGACGTAAAAGGCCGCGACAATGGCGAGTCCGAGGAACAGGGTCAACTGCGGCCTCGGAAAGCCCTTCAGGCCGGGCAGGGTGCGTGAAAGTTCCCACACAGCTATTCCGGAAAATAAAGCGACCAGGAAGGCAAGCCCTTCCACACGCCCCCAGATCAGGGCAGGCACAATGATCGCTAAAGCCACGGCAGCGGTTATGATCCGAGTCAGCAACATCAGGAGACCTTCTCTCCGGCGTCGATCTGTTCAGAAATCAAACCGAATCTTCTTTGCCTCGACCGGTAGGCTTCTATTGCCTGCATGAAAGCCTGATCGTCGAAATCCGGCCAGAGGGTTGGTGTAAAGTATAACTCCGCGTACGCCACTTGCCACAAGAGAAAGTTGCTTATGCGCAGTTCGCCTCCGGTTCTTATCAGGAGGTCCGGGTCAGGAAGTCCCGCAGTGTCCAAAAAACCCCCGAACTCTTCCTCAGTCACGTCCGTTTCGTTCAAAATCCCGGAGTGGACGGCACGGGCAATCTTAAGGGCGGCGCTAACGATATCCTGTCTCCCGCCGTAAGAAAGCGCTATGTTGAGAACCATGGACTTGTTGGCGCTGGTCTTTGCTTTGGCTGCTTCTATCTTGGTGATCAGAGTTGCAGGTAAACGGTTCAATTGGCCGATGGTTTTCAGGCGTATGTCATTGGAGTGGATCTCTTCCAGTTCGGAATCCAAGAACTGGGAGAGCAACTTCATGAGGCCCGACACCTCGCTCCTGGGGCGCTGCCAGTTCTCTGTAGAGAACGCATAGAGTGTGAGGTATTCTATGTCGTTGCGCCGACAGAATTCCACGGCCCGCCGAACAGACTTGGCCCCCTGTCGATGGCCTTCCAGACGCGGTAGCATGCGGCCGCGAGCCCATCGGCCGTTGCCGTCCATAATAATTGCAACGTGGCGGGGGAAATCGGAGGGAGGATCCAGGGGTGAGAGCAACGGGTTCTCCTGAGAAGAAAGCAAAATCGAATCGGTCGAATGTGCAGAACCAGAATTTTGATCCAGCGGCAAAATCTTACCGTTGGAGATTGGGAGCGCTGGCCTAAATCTCCATGATCTCGCTTTCTTTCTCGGCTACTATGGTGTCAAGCCTCGCAATGGCTTCATCCGTTGTCTTCTGAACGCGTTCTTGAGCCTTATGGAGGTCGTCCTCTGCTATTTCTTTCCCCTTCTTCATCTCCTTGAGCAGCTCGTTGGAGTCACGTCTATGGTTGCGGACCTGCACCTTGAATTCCTCTCCCATCTTCTTGACGATCTTGACCAATTCCTTGCGTCTTTCCGCGGTGAGAGGGGGAAGCACAATCCGAACCACCTTGCCGTCGTTCATTGGTGTAAGGCCCAATTCTGATTTCAGAATTGCTTTCTCAATGTCCGGGACGGCATGAGAATCCCATGGCTGAATCACTATTTGACGGGCCTCGGGAATGGACAGAGTGGCCAATTGATTTATTGGAGTAGCACTTCCGTAGTAATCCACCATGAGTCCATCCAGGAGGGCCAGTGACGCTCTTCCCGTGCGTATCCGTCTGAGGTCCTTCTGGAGGGCCTCAATCGACTTGTCCATGGCGGCTTTCGTTTCAGCATACAGTTCGTCGATCATGGTTCCTTCTCGCAAACATTGCTGTGACCTTGCCACAGCTTCTTTGTCATTGTGCCCCTTTGTCTGCTGTTCCGAATCCGTGCACCATTCGCCTTAGATTATGATGGTGCCCACTTTTTCACCCGAAAGGGCCTTTAGTATATTTCCAGCCTCATGAAGGTTCAGGACTATTGTCGGAATACTTTTCCGGCTCAGTATTTCAATACAAGCTGCATCGATTACCGCCAGCCTTCTGTCCAGGACCTCCTGGGGGCTGATAGATTCAAAGAAGGTTGCCTCAGGATGCTTTCTGGGATCGTTATCGAAAACACCCCCAACCTGAGTTGCCTTGATCATCACTTTAGCGTCTATCTCCACTGCCCTGAGAGCAGCGGCGGAATCGGTCGTAAAACATGGGTTGCCGGTTCCACCGGCAAAAATCACAATTGCTCCGCTCTGAACGTAATCCAGGGCTCGCTCCCTTTCAAAGGGTTCAATAAAAGATCCTACGGGGAAGGCCGACATCGCCTTGGCCGACACGCCAGCGGCCTCGATGGCCCAGCGAAGCGCCATAGAGTTAAGACACGTTGCGATCATTCCCATCTGATCGCCGACCAGAGTCGGAACCCCCACCGAAGCAGCATCCGAACCCCTCAGAAAGTTTCCGCCTCCTACAACTACACCCAGTTCGTGACCCTGGTGATGGGCCTGAGCGATTTCATTTGCGATCCAGGCGATCTTGGTGGGGTCAAGACCATGACCGCGCTCACCCGCGAGGGCTTCGCCTGATATCTTCAGCAGCGCTCGGCCGTATCCTTTGGACGCTGCCATGCAATCACCGGCCTAATTGAAAACGACAGAAACGGCCTATGGTGATATTCTCCCCTAGTTGAGCGATCTTTTCTTTGATTAATTCTGCAACGGACTTGTCCGTATCTTTCACGAAGCTTTGTTCCAGCAAACAAACTTCTGAATAGAATTTCTTCAGCTTTCCGTCTGCGATCTTCTCCAGCATTGTGTCAGGCTTACCGGCTTGTTTCGCCTGGCTCATGTATATTTCTTTCTCTTTTGCGACGACTTCTTCCGGGACCTCATTAGGTGAGATCCATTGGGGAGAGCTGGCTGCCACATGCATGCACAGATCTTTCACGAGTTCGGCGAACTGGTCCGTCTTGGCCACGAAATCGCTCTCACAATTCAATTCTACGAGCACGCCAATTTTCCCATTCATGTGAATGTATGATCCGATCCGCCCCTCCGAGGTTGCACGGCCTTCTCTCGTGGCCGCTTTCAGTGCCCCCTTTTTGCGGAGATATTCGACTGCCTTGTCCAAGTCTCCCGCGGACTCTACCAGAGCTTTCTTGCAATCCATCATTCCCAGGCCGGTCTTCTCCCTGAGATCTTTCACCATTTTCGCACTTATTTCCATGAAGTTATCTCCTTGATCGGTTCAGTGGTTCAATCTGAATTCCATACCTTCAGGAGGCTTGCCATCAGATCTGAACTTGTTCGCGTTGAGAGGTTCAGCGCCGTTGAGCCGTACGTGTGCCCGGAGCAACGCGGCTAAAGTCTCACTCACGAACTTCGGCGACATCCTTTTCCACGGCTTTCTCTTCTCCTGAAGCTTCTGAAGCCTCTGTCTCCACTTTTTGCTCTTCGGGGGCCACGGTCACTACTTCGCCGGCTGGCGATTCATCCGACTCCGCCGTGGGCTTTTCCTCCGCTCCCTCTTCCGCTTCGCCCTTTTTCCATGCCACGCCCTCGGCTTCCCCTAAGTCTTCTTTGAGCGAAGCCTCGTACATGGCCTTTCCATCAATACAGGCGTCAGCTATTTTCGCGGCAAACAATCGAATGGCCCGGATGGCATCGTCATTACCCGGAATCACGTAGTCAATTTCATCGGGGTCGCAGTTGGAGTCCACTATAGCCACAATGGGTATGCCCAGTTTCTTGGCCTCCTTAACTGCTATGTTCTCTTTCTTGGGGTCCACTATGAAGAGAGCTGAGGCTGGTTTTTTCATCACACGGATTCCGGCCAAGTTCTTGTTGAGCTTGTCGTACTGACGGCTCAGGTTGACCAGTTCCTTTTTCGTGAAGTTTGTCTCTTCCGGTTTGTCGAGTATGGCTCCGATCTGATTGAGCCTTTCAATGCTTTGTTTTATGGTGCTGAAATTGGTGAGCATGCCGCCGAGCCAGCGCTGGTTGACATAATACTGTCCGCAGCGGGCCGCCTCTTCATAGACCGCGTCTTGAGCTTGCTTTTTCGTCCCCACGAAGAGGACGCCTCCACCCGCGGCAACGGTGTCCTGAATAAACGTGTAAGCCCTCTTGAAGAGTCTTACGGTTTTCTGCAGGTCAATGATATAGATGCCGTTACGCGCTCCAAAGATGTAGGGTTTCATCTTGGGATTCCACCGCCGCGTCTGATGGCCGAAGTGGACTCCCGCTTCGAGTAACTGCTTCATTGTGATGAGCGACAATTGACGTCTCCTTTTCGGGTTGTTCCTCCATCCCTGGTGACGTCACCCTTGCGGGGACGACCCGATAAAAAGGGATGTGCGATTTAACCGCTCATTTTGATCATAATTCCCAAAGAATGCAAGCCGAAAGAGACCCGAACGCGAAAAAAGTTGGTGGGCTGGGGAAGAGTAATCCCTCAGTTACGTATGGCGAAAGATTGTCATTGCGAGCGCAGCGAAGCAATCTCTAGTGGGATGGGCGTCCCGCAGTGGGGATGGGCATCTTGCCCGTCCTCAATAGACAGGCAGGATGCCTGTCCCACCAGGAATCCACCGTAGGGGCGGACCTGTGCGTCCGCCCTGGGCAGACACATGGGTCTGCCCCTACAGACCCCGGATCGGAGTCCGGGGTGACGAATGTCCGGCAATCCCCGTTCCGCGGGACGGTCCCACCGATGAGATTGCTTCGTCGTTTCACTCCTCGCAATGACAGGCGCAGCGACATGCCCCCACATAACTGACTGCGTAAGGTGAAAGCGGTCAGGGAGACTCAATTAAGCCTCATTTCTTAATACAGACCCATTTGCGCTGGTTTGCGCCTTATAAAATCCCCGCGTAAGCTTCAACCCCGTAAAGTTTCAGGACGAGGGCATCCAACAGGTACCACAAAGTTCCCATTTGGCCGCGTCCGCTCAACGAACTTGACGGATCATCCTGAATGGCCTGTACAACCAGTTCTATCATCGTCGGAATAGCGACCGCGTGCCCATTTCTTGAAGACTTATCGGATAATGTCTCTATCCTTTCCAGCCAGCCCGGTATGGAATCCGCCGGATCAGCAATCAACAGCCTGAATTCTTCCCCTGAAGATTGACTGCCGGTCCCGGGAGCCTCGGTATTACCAATTCTTGGTATCGGCAAAGCTTCAATCTCCGCAGCCGATAGATAGTTGTTCGTGCTGGTGAGCTTGATGCGACGATTCAAAACCCTGGAATTGAGAAGGCCGAGCAAATAGTGGATCGGCACGGTCACATCTGAAATAAAATTGGTCATGTCTCCGAGGAATGCCCCCGCGGGCACATGAGCCGCCTTGAGTCTCCGATCTGTATCCATGTTTACCACCCGGCCGATAGCGATCCGGTCTTGCTCCCAGGGGACCCCTCTAAACCGTGAAAACGATGACGCCCTGGCAGCGGACGGCCTGCTCTGAGAGTATTCTTGGGGTCTGGCACGCCTTTCGAGGAAGTCGGGAAGTATCCAATCAAGTCTGTTATTGCCAGGGGCGGGATGTTTCAACCGTAACGGCACGATGTGTTCCCCTCGGATCAACGGATAACCCGTCCTCTCGGCCGTTATGAACTCCCGATGGACCGTCAGGTTAATTTCGCCCTGATGTACCCTCCCCGCTGGAGGAAAATCCATGCTTCCGCCAAGAGGCGGGTGCCGCAGCAGTGCCTCCAGAAGCGCCATATCTTCAGGCTTCCTTATCATCGGAATCCTGAAATCTGTCTGCTCGATAAGATCTCTTGGGATCTCGATTCGGCTCCGAGTCGGAATCGGCCCCCTTCCCTTCCAGAAAATGGACTGAATTCTGCGAGTCTGACCGCTCTTTCGGGTAATGAGGATAAGAAGCGCCTGAGCGACTCCTTCGAAGGCCCTGGCTTTTTCCGGTATGATCACGGTTTTGAGAACAGTGGTGTCGTCCAGAATCATGCGCCTCAGTTTTTCCGCTGTGGAGTCGGCCAACAGCGTCGCGGGGACAACGAAGCCCAGGACCCCTTCTTTTCTAAGCAAGGTCAAGCCACGTTCGAGCATGAGGCGGTAGGTGTTGATTTTCCCTTTGCATGTGCGGAACATTTGTCTGATGTAAGCCTGTTCCTGACGCCTTTCTTCAATTCCTGACTCTTTGGCCGACAAAATCTCATAGGGGGGATTCCCGACCACCGCATCGAATCCGCAGCGGTCCTTATCGAAGATCTCCGGGAATTCGATGGGCCAATGAAATACTCTCTTGCCTTTAGACCATGCACGGATATCTTCGCGATCAGCCGGCTGTTTCCCGTAGTACGCTGCTGCGTGCCGTCGGTCGCAATTCTCCATTGAAGATCCGTGGGGCTCTCCTGGCCCCTCTCCAATCAGGGCGTTTCCTATTCGGACGTGCGGCCCCCATTCGGGCATGACTCGCCTTTGTCCAAACGCCTGTGCCAATAAAGCGGCCTGAGCAATATTTACGGCAATAGGATCAAGATCCACGCCATAAAGACAGTTTTGGAGTATGTGAATTCTGACGGCAGCATGTTTGTCATGCTCTTGACCTATGCCATGATTCTCGCCATTCACTCGAAGTCGTTTGCTTATATTGTCCACTCTGCTGAGGAGGAGCTTGTCCCCTAGGCGCATCGCTGCAAGGACGCGGCCCGTGAGCTGGTCCAGTGCTTCAGTCAGGAATCTGCCGGTACCCACAGCCGGGTCTAGGATTCTCAGGTCCAGATAATGAGATGGTTCCCCGACATCCAGTGCGTCCAGGGTCTGCTCCACAATGTAGCTTACTATCGCTTTCGGGGTGTAAAAGAGGCCCTGATTTCTCTTACTCGTGACGTTAGGAACCATCGCCCACTGTCCCGGGGATTTGACTTCGACTTTGAAGCCGCGCAGATATTCGTAGATTTCACCCACTTCTGCTGGAGTAAGTGGCCAGATTTCTTGTGCTAATTCCGTAAGCGATGAAGGACCATTGATCGCGCCGGAGAGCGACCCGGGAGCCTCGTCCGGCTCAACTTGAGGCAGGAGAGCTTTCACTACACGACCGACTGCGCACCTGTAGAGTTGGTCAGTATCCCGATGGGACTGGGGATCGAGCAATTCGTGGATGACGCGAGGCACCAGCCTTTCCAGAACCAGCTCTACCTCATGCTTTCTTGTGTCAAGGCCCATGATCACCTGAAATCGAGTTTTACACCGCAACAGGGCGAGGCCGCACCTCGTACAGTGCGAAGAAACTAATCTCGCCGCCAGAGCTGTTCGGCCGAAATCTTGAGTAATTTAATCAAAGATCCTTGCACGGAATCTCAGGGATTGCTATGCTGGATATCATAGGGCGGTTTCCCTTGTACCTACAGATGTTCCACCCCGCGTTGACGGTCCTCAATCGGAGTGACGATTACAGAATTCACAAACAGTCTCACTGTTCAACCCTAATAGAGTTCAAGATGCTGTCACGCATTCCCAAATCCGGCTTTCCGAAAATGGGAATTGGCCTTTCCTGTGGTATGCAGCACCGCACTCCCGCACACTGCCGGCAAAGGCGTCTCTGTGATTCCCCTTTCGGCGACAAGGGTAAGCATAATGAATAGGAATCGCCCAAGCCAGCGCAAACTTACAACACCTGATCGCTCTTCGGTCACAAAAAAGGATTGTCCCCCAAGAAAACTTCACCCCCGCATTTCCAAAGGGAGGAGGCCGTCATGCCCAAGTACCTGACCATACACAATGAAACCCACCTGGACAGGATGCTGCTGGAATCCAGGTGGACCGAGATCTCAAAAGATCCTCGGGCTGATTGGCAAATGTCGCTGTTCAACCTGGAGTTGGGTCTACGATACTGCGAATGGGATGCTCCACACCCTCTGGTGCTCGAAACGATCTTCCGAGAGCTTGGGATCAAATGGTCTGAGATCTTGGAAGTCGACGTCACTTCTGCCTCGCAATGGCGGATGTGGGAGCTAAAATCCGGCCAGCGCATGCTCAATTGCTGGGAAGTAATGAATTGTGGCCGAGCACCAGGAGGGTCGGCGACAGATGAGAAGGGAGTTTGTCCGGTAGCTGTAGAGGGGCGCCACTGGGGCAGAAACAGGGGCCTGCACGCGGGCAGGTGCTGCTGGAAAGTTGTCGGAACGTTTTGTGAGGACAAACCCCAGGAGTCGTTTGCGGAAAAGATGAGAGATTGTGCGATGTGTGAATTTTTCAGAAGGGTCAAAGCGGAAGAAGGGGACCGTTTCGAGCCGTAACAGCCTTCTTGCAGACCATCTTCGAAGGAATGGAGAAAAAGATGCCTCATTATTTGTCCACGCATTATGAGCCGTCTGTAACCAGGGAAAAGCTTGAATCCAAATGGACTGATCTGGCGCAGGAACGAGGCGGGATATGGGTGAAGACGTGGTTCAAC
This sequence comes from uncultured delta proteobacterium, assembly GCA_963809365.1. Lineage (GTDB taxonomy): Bacteria > Desulfobacterota > Desulfomonilia > Desulfomonilales > Desulfomonilaceae > CAWBBA01. The sequence goes on from CAWEJR010000024.1 coordinate 16,377, forward strand.
TTGCAGTCGGGGAGACGGTTTTGCTGGTGGGATGCCCCGAGCAAGGAGGCCTTGAGAAAAATCTTTCAAAAGCACGGCGTCTCTTGGGAAGATATTATTCAGGTTGAGCTTACCACTCCGAGTGAGTGGAGATGGCGTGAGGACTGACCGATTAGGAGTTAGCTTCCGGACTGGTCCCCCGGCATATTGTTTCACTGACGTATGACCCTTGACGCGGCTCCCAATGCCTCGCATTATAGAAGGGACTTTTGAGCGAGGCGGACAAGAATTTGAGAGCCCCTGATTATCGGTTTGAGAAACCTCTAGAATTGAATAACAGATTTGCATGCGTCTCGTCCTTCCTGGCGAAACGGAGCTTCATGAGACGGACGATGCATGTGAGCATCGTAGCGCTTCTTACGCTCTCTATGGATGGTCACGTCACTGGGGCTGGGGAAAACGCGGCCGGCCAAGGAGAATTCACGACCGGTCTCTTCAATGGTCCAGAATCCTGAGCAATCGGCTTCTGACCGTCTCGAATGCCCCTACCTTCCTGGTTGCCCTGGAGGCACTCCTGTTCCCCTTCCGCCCTTATTGAAGATCGAATCCAAACCCAATGCCCCGGCCCCCCCCTCTGTGAACGGGGACAATCTAGTGGATGGCATAGGCAAATACAGCGGGATGGTTCTTATTCCTGCGGGACCTTTCGACATGGGCAGCGCGGAAGGCGAAGGAAGGCTCGACGAAAGGCCCATTCACAAGGTCTTCCTAAAGGATTTCTACATAGCCAAGTAGTGATGTTACCGTGAAAGATTTCTGTGAGTTTCTCAACGCCCAGGGGGAGAATTCGAGGGACGGTTTGCCCAGGGCCAAGCTCGACAGCCCTGATTGCCCGATCATGAAGGTCGGCAAAGTCTTCAAACCCAAGGAAGATTGTTCCGACAAACCCATGGTTTGCGTGTCCTGGCATGGGGCATCCGACTATGCCGAGTGGGCGGGCGGCCGCCTTCCCTCTTCCGCTGAGTGGGAGAAAGCGGCACTCCTGATCACTTCCTACCATGCCGGAGATTATCTGACGATCCTGCCGAGGGAGCGCGCGGTCCCTGTGACCATTGCCGTGCCCGGCGCCAAGGGAGTTACGGGAATGACGGGTAACGTCTGGGAGTGGTGTTCGGACTGGTATTCCCACGACTACTACGGCGAGAGCCCTCTGAGCAATCCGATGGGGCCGGCGCTGGGTGAAGAGAAGAATATAAGAGGAGGCTCCTGGGCTTCTCCGGAAAGCGCCAAGAGAATTCGGAACCGCCATAAGGCTTCTCCCCGAGGTTACTATCGCACAGTGGGATTTCGTATGGTGAAAGAATAAGCCGTGCCTCGAATTATATCTGCCAGATTCCGACGGTGTTACGTGAATCAAGAAACTTCCAGCCAAACGCGCAGAATACGAAGCGTGCCCGATCTGCTGCGCAAGGAAGCGCTTGCAGCCCTGATCGCTCTGGCCGCGGTCGGGCTGCTCTCCGCTCTGGTGGATGCCCCTCTTGAAGGGCCTGCAGATCCCTCGGGCCTCGCCGCAGAACACGTCAAGGCCCCTTGGATCTTCGTTGGAATCCAACAGATGCTCCGCTATTTCTCTCCTATCTTCGCGGGGATCGTCATTCCCCTCGGGGTGCTCCTCGCTTTGGCCCTCGTCCCCTATGCCTATGGTAAACGAACCCTGACACGGGTTGCCTTTTTCGGAATTGCCGCCACCGTGGTTGTTTTGACGGTCTGGGGCTACGTTGCATGAAAGCTTCAGACCTTGGGTTTCGGCTGGCCTTGATACCGACCGCAGTGGCTCTGGTGGCTGTTTTTGCGTATGTCGAGTACCGCAGCCGCAACCCCGAATGGCAAACTTTTCAAAAGAGGGGAATCGCCTTAACAATACAGAGGCTTGAAAAGGATCTGGCTGACGAGACCGAACGAGATAAGAAAAGAGAGATTCTGTCACAAATAGAACTGCTTAGAAACAAACAACCTGAAATCCTTGAGATCAGCCCGTTTGGCGGTAAGTTGGGGCCGGAACGATGTATGACATGCCATTTCGGCATAGAAGACGTGTCCGGGTCCCATCCCAACAGCGTTTTCGGGTGCGTGACCTGCCACGGGGGTAACGCCGCGGATCTTACGGTTCGAGGAGCTCATCTCGGTCTGAGGGGCGGCCGCAACCCCGCTAAACTGGACCTGGCATCTGCAAGTTGCGGCAACAACAGCGCCGGTCTCGGAACATGTCACTCTGAAAGGGAGCACCCGCTTCTCAATCGCGTCGAAAATGTTCCTCGGTCTCTAATGGCTACTAACGCTGGCATAATCAGCATATTGCGCTTCCAATGGGGCGTCGAGAACGACAGCAACCCCAGATTCGCTATCAGGTCTATATCGGATGGCGAGACCAGCCTCAAGGCGGTGCTTCCCGAAGTCGACCAACATGGGAATCTCAGCCTTTCAGAAAGCCATTTTCGAAAATTCTGCGCGGCGTGCCACTTGTGGGGCTCGCGGCACAGGGAAAAAATGGGACGTATGGAAGGTTGCCCTGCATGCCACGCGGCCTACGGCCCAGAAGGCCGGTACGTAGGGATGCGACCCCACTGTCAAAAGGGATGAAGTGGGTCATCCGGCGACTCATACCCTGACTAACAGAATTCCTGACGATCGCTGCAGGGCGTGCCACAACCGCAGCGCAAGAGTGGGTCTGAATTACCACGGCCAAATGGAAAGCACCCAATATGGGACTCCCTTTGTCCGGGGTGGCCTCAACGATGAAACTCTGAGCGACGATAGATTCGTTTGGAAGCTGGTTCCTGATATCCACCATGAAAAGACAATGGCCTGCATAGACTGTCACACGGGCCAGGACACAATGGGCGACGGTAAGGTCCACGCGCACATGGAGGATCAGATAGAGGTTCGATGCGAGGATTGCCACGGCTCGTACTCAACCCTTCCAAAGTCGATGACCGTGTCCGGCAATGATCCCCTGGTCCGCACGCTGGTAAGAAGTTCCCCGTTTTTGAAGCTTTCTGACGGAGATACGATTCTTCAGACTTCCAAAGGGCGGCCGTTGCCTCACGTCCGATTCACCGAAAAAGGATTGCGCCTCACCGGTAAGCTCACGGGAAAAGAGCATCCGGTAAGCATCATAACGGGAAAGAAGAACGGACATAGCATTGAAGGCCATAGTCGTCTCGAGTGCGATTCATGCCACAGCGCGTGGAGTCCGCAGTGCTACGGGTGCCATCAGGTCCTGGATTTGGGCTCAAAGGGTTTTGATCACATATCCGGCAATATGACTGAAGGCCGATGGTCAGAGGGCCGCAGCTTCTTCCGTTTTGAACGAAACATCTACGGCATTAACTCAAGGGGAAAGGTGGGAATTCTGGTCCCCGGATGCCAGGTGTGGAATACGGTTGTCGACTCACAGGGCAAAGTAGTTCTGCCGTACGATTCTAAAATCATGAATCTCAAGAACGGTCTGTCTTCCATGGCAATGGGGCCGACGCACCCTCATACGACTCGCAAAGAGGTCCCCCGTTGTGTGGACTGCCACTTGGACCCAAAAGCGCTGGGCTTGGGAGACGGTATTCTCAGTTGGGACGCTCAGACCAAGTCTTTGGAAGTGCAACCGATATACGATTCTCAGGGTTCAGGGTTGAAGATACCGTTCCCCATTGAGGCAGTGGTCGATAGTTCCGGGAACGTTCTCCAGGGTACATCTCACCGGCTGTCACGAGGATTCAATCAGGAGGAGATCCGAAAAATAGTGGGTATAGCGCCATGCCTCCCCTGTCATGACAGGTACGACGACCCCGTGTGGCAAAAAAAAGGGCCATACAAAGAGACCGCCGCGTGCCGGAGGGCATTGGAAACGATGGAGAGGTGATAAGATGAAGCAGGAGACCGACCACGGAGGGCAGCGTAGCCTCCAGAATTCACACTGAGCCTTCCCTCGCGACGATCTTTTCCAGCATGTGAATCAGAGAAGGCAGATCATCCATCACGGTCTCCCAAAGGACGTCCAGGTCAACGTCTGCGTACGCATGTATGAGCCGATTGCGCATGCCGATGACATCCACCCAAGGGATTCCAGGATATGCCTGGCGACAATCCCACGACACTTTGGATGCCGCTTCGCCAATGATTTCTATAGATTTCATGATACCAAGAGCGAGCAATCGGTCCTCGACAATGTCCGCGCGAGTCTTGTTCTCCACGAACCCCACGGCTTCCTGAGCGGCGTCTAACATGTGATGCACACGGATGCGGTCATCACTCCGCATACTGGACCTCTGCCGAAGCCACCACTTGGTCGCGGAAGTAGCGGCTAAGGTCTTGGGCGGTTCGCAAATCGACTTTTCGTCCACCCAAAAGTTCGGATAGTTCTCTTTCCATGCCTGCGATCCTGAGTAAGCCGGGAATGTGTCCGGAATCAAACTCCGCCAAAAAATCTATGTCGCTTTCGGGTCCAAAATCTTCTCGCAGGTACGACCCGAAGATTGACAGCTTCTTAATGTGATGCTTTCTACAAAACTCTTCAATCAAATTTTTCGGAATACCGGGATGATATAAATTCATGGAGTTCCTCCATTGTATTTGCTCTGCGAGAGTGCCGTGGTCAAAATGACATCGTGATAGTGCTATCGTCCTGCTTTCTTCAGGTGCGTTTAAATTCTATACGCAAAGCAGTGTTGTTTATGTGGCGCTGCAATGTGAATTCACTGTCAAGCTGCTCCAACGATACTGAAAGCCCGACGTCGGTGAGTTCCTTCAGAATTAGAGTTGGTGCGTGCATAAAATTCATTCTCTGAATGACTTGATGAATTGTGAGAACCGACGCATTTCCAGGAGCCGGAATCACCCTCTCAGCGCTGGTCGACACTTCACGAAAGTCCAGGCACACTGCGTAATCTCCGACTTGAGTTCCAATTGTGACCCGGTGTTTGGACTGATCTTTGTCCAGCTGATTTTCCGGATCCTGGTAACGCTTAAAGATCGCTGCCGTGAGGTTCTGCTGACACAGGTACAAGGTGGAAGAGAGATCGTAAACATCCAGCGGCCGGTTCTCAGCCATTTCAATGTGGGTATTGCCATGCGGAGCCGAGGGCTTTTTTGAGCGGTGTTCGTCCCTGTTCACGATCAAGTCGATTATGGTGTTTCCCAATGAGCATGACAAAGAAATTGGATTGTCTCCCGTGTCAATCCCTTGCTGCCGAATTTTGTTCATAAGAAGGTCATGATCGTGTGATGCTATGATCCTTTGGATGACCTGTTGCATGAAAAACGGGTTCGTGTTGAACTTTTCCGACAGGATAATCCGCTGCATCTTCTGGACGTGCATTTCTATAAAGTAGCGGTCCGCGTCCACGTACATGCTTACAGTGTCAGTTCGAGCTTGAGGAGGTAGGTATCGTCTCCAGATCTCTTGCCAATTGTATTCTTTCATTAGGCCCATAACTGAGATCAGGTCAAATCCGTCGATGTCCCGATTTTCGCTTAGGCAGACTGGACAAGCTAAATTCATGGCCGGCTGGATCCTTTTTGCGTTTGTAATATCAAAATCAGTTTCTCATGGTTTCAGGAAGACTACGGAGCTTAAATTAATGAATTTCCAAGTTGACCTCTTTGCCCCGGTCTCTGAGCAGGTTGGCAATGGCCTGCACGCTACGGCTCTTGAACCCCATTTCTTGAGGTAAATTTGGATTCAGGTGCGCGGGATTGATTGCTTGGCCCAGCAGGATATTGATACTATCGGCATAGAGAAACTCCCATGCCAGGCGGCTTGCGCCATCGCGCTTACCGATTAGCTGTTCTATATCGTTGACCTGTTCGAGTATTTCCAGCGCGTGGTTTACTGTATGGACCCCTTCGGTAACCAGGTCTATCCCTTCCAACTTTCCTGTGGGCGGGATCTTATTGGTCATGGTCGAGAGGTCAACCACGACATCTTTTCCCAGCATCTTTCCCAGGATGCCGGCGGTCGTGCCACCGCTCACTATTCTGCGGCCGGGAGTTTGCAGAAACCGCTGAACCACGACATCGTCATCTTCACGCCTCACCGGAGGACCGATCATGAACGTGCTGGAGCGTTTCGGCCGGATCTTCAAAACCCCGACGGTCGTGTCATCGCCGGGCTTCCCCTCGTAAAGCTGGCCCGCCTGGTCTACCAGAATCTGAGCGACCTTCTGGGCAGAAATATCTTCATAGACCTGCGTCTCCAGGAACTTGGCTATCTTTTCCCAATCCCAGCCCAGATTCAACAAACCTCCGATGCCGGCATGGATCTCACCATCACTAACTGTTATCAACCAGTCACCAGCCTCCAGGTGGACATGTGCCTCGCGAATCTTTCTGGTGCCGATGACTCGGTCTTTGTACTTCAATTGGCTGATATAGCCTCGTTTAAGGAAGAAGGTAGGGGGGTTATCGAACTCGGCCAGGTACGCTCGCCCATCTTCCAGCACCTTTAGTAGGGTAAATGTGCTGTACGCTATCTTCCTAACCTTGCATTCCGGTAGCGTATCAGTAAGTGTCGCAACGACCTCTTCGAGAGGAAGGCCGCGCTCCATCAAGCGCATAGCAATCTTCGTCGTAAGTGTAGCCAGTATGTTGGCCTTGACGCCGCTCCCAAGGCCGTCGGAGAGCACCATGAGCTTACCGCCGCCCATGCCGGCCACAGATAAGGAGTCTCCGCACAGGATTTCCCCATACTTGGAGATATTTGCCCCGCCGGACTCAATGAACAGGGCGTCGTTCATCGCGACTCTCCCTCACCTGCCAGCTTAATTAGCTCAAAGAGGGCTGCCTTGGTTTCGGCAGTAGTCTCCCCGAGCAATCCCGCTATCTCCTGGGCCACACGCATCTGCTGGTGTATGACTTGCTGGGCTTTCGTAATGGTTTCAGCTTTGAACACGTCGGCCTGCTGGTCCTTCATCACCGTGTCGGTGATGTCAAGCAACATCAAAACCCTGAGGTCCTCGTCAGGCAGCTTAAAATTGTAGAGCTTTGCCGTACGGCCTACTTTTTCTAGCTGCAACCATCTGGAACCGCCGGACTCTTCGTCCCCTTTGCCCTTGTCCAGAGGATCCACGCCGAACAGCTCTCCGAACGTCTTCCCTTGAACGGGTCCTTCCCCGTCCGGAGAGGCAAGTTCTATGAAAGCCCTATTGTGATACACCACTCGATGGGCCTTGTCGGCCAGAGCTATTGCCACGGGCAAGCGCTGGAAGATGGCCTCGGCCCTCTGTTCAGCATGTTGCCGACGGGTCTTTTGGAGCATCTCTCGGGTCTGGAGTGCGGTGTAAACCATAAGCAGAATCTGATGCGGACCAAAAGGCTTGGGAATGTAATCGTAAGCCCCCATTTTCACTGCTTCGACAGCTTCTTCGGTCGCTTTGAACGGAGCGGTCAATATCACGAGAACTTCAGGTTGCCGGTACTTGATCTCTTTCAGCAATTCTTTACCGCTCATCTCGGGCATGTCGATATCCGCTACAACCACGTCGAAGAATTGTTTTTCCATCTCTTCCAGGGCCTCATTGACCGTGCGGGTCAGACTCACGTCAAACCCTTCGCTGTCCAGAATGCGCTCGCAGACCTCAAGGACTTTCTCGTCGCTGTCCAGGATGAGTATTCTATTGGTGGTACCAGTCTCGTCATCATTCCCGGCAAGGCTGAGCATGGGGTCCGAGATGTGCGCCATAATGTGGGACATCCCGTCGGCCATCTTTTCAAGGGAAGCGAGTTTCTTGACACGCGCAACCTGTTCTCGTGCCTGATCCAGTTCCCCGGTCTGTGCAGCCACCTTGGATGCCAGTTGTTCACCCCATGCTTCCATTTTCTTACGGGATTCTGCCAGATTCCGGATCATCAGGTTGAAGGTCGCGGCCAACTCGCCGATTTCATCCCGTGCCATCACAGGGACTTCGTGGCTCAGATCGCCGTCGGCAGCCCTCCTCGCTGCGTGGAGCATCTGATCCAACGGCCGGTTGATCCATTTGACGAGATAATAGGAAATCGCCGCCATGAGCAGGACCCCAAAAAATGCAACCACCAAGAATGTTCCAACGAGCTGGGTAATGACTGAAGTGATGGGCTTTTCAAGGGTGGCTACCTGAAGGGCACCGACGATTTGCCCCTCCGCGTTACGGATCGGGTCGGTCGCGGAGAGATACGATGCCCCGAGCTGAGACTCCCATGTGATCTCGGTTTGTCCCTTGTCCAGCACCTTGTCGCGGATCTGCCCCCCTGCCCTGAAGCCCAAAGTGGGCAACCCTTCCGCTCCCCTCAATGTGGTGCTGATGGCCTGGTCCCCTTGGAATATTGCCACGTAACCGACATCTCGTTTCTCGAAGACTTCTCCCCTGAAGAGCCTGTGCGAGATCCGATCCACGATGAGGTTATTGTTGTTGAGAAGAATCCCTCCGTACAGTGTGGCAGCAACTCTAGTCCCTATGAGGAGCGGGTGCGCTGCCTCCAGGATCATGCCTTTTTTGTCAGGACGTTCCCCCAGACGACGGATTAGAGTAGGGTTCTCGTCTGCAAGCCCTTCCGCAGAAACGAGCCTCACCCCCGACGAATCCTGCCCTTTCAGTGCCGCCGCGACAAGGGAATCGGACGAAACGTCCGGGTTCTTGATCTCGGGGGCGAAAGCCCTGGCCAGCACACGGCCTTTGTCGTCGGTGACGGCAAGGAAATCCAAATCGTTTTCGACAGCAAGCTTTGCTAGAACGTTACGTACCTCTTGGATCTCTCCCTTGCCCAAGAGTTCTTTGATCTTCTCGGAACCTGCCATCAGACGGACCTTCAGCTCCAGGTTCTCCTGTGAATTCTTGAGAATGAATCCCGCAGTAGCCAAATCGCTGAAGAGCCGGATCTTGGCTCGATCTATGATCGTTTCCCTGGCCAGCCTCGTGCCGATCAAAATCGTGGCCAACCCCACAAGCAGCACCACGCCCAAGAATCCTCCCAGCACCTTTTGTCGCAGGGAGAAATCCTGCGCCCATCCTGTGAAGTCACCCCAACTCTTCCAAGGTACTCGTTTCGGTCTAACTGAGTCCATGATGCTGTCACCTTCTACTTTAGCTTCTGGAGTATCTCCGTTTGAAAAATCTGCCGGGCCTCGTCAATTGAATTGACATGGAAAATCTGCTCGTCGATCAAGAGGTTGGCTCCGTCAGTACACTGATCCATGCAAAAGGTCCCTTTAAGCTCAACTTTTCCTTCGAGTCCGGCTTCTGCTATTGCCTCCTTGAAATAGTTTATGATCTCGTGGGATCCCTTAAGATGACAGGCGCTACCCACGCAGACAGTAATCACTCGCATCGACTGGAACTCCTTTCCCGAATAGACCAGACATTACGCACTGTGATACGTTTTGCATTCAAGAAGTAACAAAGATAGGGGTACGGGCAGGCCTGTGTGCCCACCCTGGTTTGTATCCGCTTCGGCCCCCGGCTGCACACGCGCTCATCCGCGCCGTACAAGGACCTTTAGCAGACTGTGAGTGGCCGTTTCAATGCACGCCGGTATAATTTACCACGAAGTTAAGGCATAGTGAAGTCCGCTTAAGCGTGCGGCCAAACTTTATGAGGCGTCTGATACCAATATGGGTTCAAAGAAGTAAATCACGGGGGGATTTATGATGTCATTGCGCGGGCGCAGCGAGCGGCGCCCCTACGCCAAGAATGTCACCGGACACCATTTTGAGACAGGTCCAGATGCCGACTCCACCGGAGATTCCTTCGTCGTTTCACTCCTCGAAATGACACGGTTAGCAAATCGGACAAAAAAATCGACGCGGGCATGAAACTGCGTCCTTCGACCTTGTTTTTCACCCGGCCGACCGCTTCCCACAATCGCGCATTTTGCTGTGAAAACGATCTTGCACCTGCTCCATAAAGGCTTCCAGGCGAGTCTTCTCGTTAGTTTTCTTGAGTCCGTCATAGACCAGGGTGAGCAGAGGCGTGCCGGGCCTTTTCTTTAATGCTCGTAATAGCGCAGCGGTTACCACAGTGCCGTACGAGCAATTGAGAGTCATCAGGTTCAATACGCCGTCAGCGCCCTGATCAAGATAATTTAGTGCAGTTGCAAGTGGAGCGGTTATTCCCGCGGGAAGCCGACTGTGGGCATGCCGGGAAGCCATTTTCCACATGTTTATCCCCAGCAGGTCAGTGGAGCAGTTGAGGGCCCTTCGGACCCCTGGCAAACTTTTGACTTTGAATTCCGATATTGTCATCAGCGTATAAAAGATGCCGTGCTCAGCGGCGGAACGTGACCGGCCGTTCAGTACGCTCCATATAAAGTCCCTCAAGGTACCCAGTTTGTAGCTGTCCGAGAAGGTGGGCGGCGACCAGAGTGTGCCGCCGAGCGCCTCTATTTCCGTGTATACATCGTTGTTGGCGTATGGGACTATACGAGTGTAATAATCACCGGTCACTGCTACCACGGGTCTGGGGTCCGCGTCCTCCACTGGAATCGCATGAAGATCATGGAGGACCTCCTCCATCCCCGCTCTCACTCCCCCTTCTGAAAGGGCTTTGTAAAGCTTGTCCCGACACCCGATGTAGACACGCTCCAGGAGTGCCTGGTCTTGCGTCAGGGGTCGGATCTGCAGAAAAAGCCGTAGCAGCACGTCATACGCGTTCAATCCCTCCCAGACCCTCAACAACACCTGTTGCCGGTACCTGGGGGAGACCCCGAAAGCTGCGATACCCTCGTCCACGTTCCGGATCACACCGATGGTGAAGCCCAGCTCGCGGCTCACTTTCTCGATGTACGTCGGAAACTGTCCAAGACGACATGCGTCAGGACCGAACATATAAAATAATGATCGCCGCGCGGCTTGCGCCGATAGAACTTGAGCCAGCTTAAGGTAATCTCCCAGAACCAGCGCGTACGGATGGCATTCGCCAGCGACCATGTGCGGACGCCCCAACCGCTCGGATTCTTCATCCGGCGGAGGCAGCACTCGGGCATCAATACCCACAGAGCGGGCTGCTGCCGCAAATCCGTAGGCATGATCGCCCATGAAAGGCACATAGACAACTTCGGCCTTCCGCGCCGGAGACATGTGCTTGCCGATGGGCAACTGAGGCGCTCCCTCGCATGTGTATGAGTGGCTCTCCTCTTTGAATTCGAGTGATGACGGCTCGTCGGTTCGGACCGTGACCGACTGAACCTCAGGCGCTTTGCTCTCTTCGAAGGCATCATGCGGCTTTAGAGCAAGGCGCTGGTCGGATCTCGACTTTAGTCCGTTCATATTCAATGTGATACGGTCCAGAAACGCCTCCAACCGAGTAATTATGCCTGCCCTCGAGGAATGCTCGTCCATCTCCAGCACAAGCATCGGCTTGCCTGCCAGGATTTCTCTAATATGGCGTAAAGTAAACGCATCGGGGCCACAGCCGAAAAAGGTAGTTAGGACGGGGAACATCCTGGGATCCTCTGCTATTGTACGAGCGATCTGAATCAGGTTCCCCTGATATTTCCAAGCAACGGGCCTGTAGGTGTTCTCGGTTATGAGAGGATAGAGGTCGCCCGGGATGGCACGGATACCCAGCCTATTAAAGAGGCTGCCAAGATTCATGTTAAGGAACGGATCGGAAGTGTGATATGGCTTACCGAGCACTACTATTGCCGGCTCCGTTTTCCCGAGAGAGTTCACAAAACGTTCCCCTTCACTTCTGAGGCTAGCCTGAAATTCCTCGAGATGCTCCAGCGCAGTGTTGAAGGCCGAGCACGCTTTATGGTGCGAAAACCCCAGAGAGCGTGCGAACGAAACATGCTCCTTTCGGAAAGCGTCCGGATCAATCTCGCAATTCACCACCGGTTCCTTCCATTCAATGTCGAATGCTCCCCGAAAAAACTGGGACGAAGCTTGAATGAACGGGCAATGGTCAAGCGGCCTGTCGCCCCGTACCGGTGATCGTTCGCTCAAGATAGCAGGATGAAAGAGCGTCCTGGCTCCTCTGTTCACCAAATCCTCTATCTGACCGGCCATGACCTTCATGGGCAAGCACGTCTCGACCCTCAGGAAACGTGAGCCGCTCTCGAATTGTTTCCTGTTAGATGACCGGGAGACCAACAGCGAGATTCCCAAATCCTCGCAGAAAGCTTTCCAGAACGGAAACCACTCGTAGAACTGGGGCGACTGAACTATTGCCCACTCCTGATCCGTCTTGGGACTATTCTCGGACAATTCCCGGAGAAGCCGAGCTCTAGTCGAAAACAGATCCGGTTCGCTGCTGGGACTGGTAATTTCACCGTCAGCCTCCCATCGATCGCATAAACCTCCGTGAAAGACGTTTCGATCCTTGGATCTATATTTGTTAATCCTGCACTGGTTGGTGCAGCCCTTGCACGTGAATTGTTCTTTGGAAATTTCTTCGGGACCCCACTGGATTGCCGGCCGCTCCTTGGGAACGATTTCTTTCCGCTCAAGCTTTCCCAAAGCCTTTAGAGCAGCACCCACAGCGCCGGACACACGAAAGAACGGAGGTGTCTCGAATTTCCGCAGTGTTTGTTGCTCGAATGCTGCTTTCACAGCCGGAGTAGCCGCCACCCCGCCCATGAAAAGGACCCTCTTGCCAAGAGGCTTGTGATTGGCTACTCGTTCGAGATAGTTGTGAACTATGCTGATGCAAACGCCTGCCGCCAAATCCGCGGATGAAGCCCCGCTGTTCTGGTGATGGATCAGGTCCGATTCCATGAATACCGTGCATCGATTCCCCAGGTCCGCCGGCCTTTGTGACGAGAAAGCCGCGTCTGAGAAGCAGTCGCCCATGGGAAGATCCAGGCGTTGAGCCTGCGCCATTAGGAAACTCCCTGTGCCTGCCGCACAAACTCGATTCATCTCGAAATCCTGGACGTGCCCCTCTTCAAGAGAAATCCACTTGGAATCCTGACCGCCGATCTCCACCACAGTGTCGGCCTCCGAGTCGTAACTCAACGCAGCCCCGGCCTGCGCCGTGATTTCGTTGACGATCAGATCCGCGTCCAGAAGTCGGCCCGCCAGATAGCGGCCGCTCCCGGTCACCGCGATGGCGGCCACGCTGATATCGCCGAGGGCCAGTGAAGCTATCACTTCCGACAAAGCTTCCAGCGGACGTGACCGGGAAAGGCGATAGTCTTCCCTGATAATGCGACCTGTCGTGTCCAGGATCACTCCTTTCACGGAAACGGAACCCACATCAAGCCCCATAACCAGAGGACTTGCCAAAGAGTCTCCATCCTCGGCAGGCTCTGGAGCCGGCGGTTTTGAATTGAGGGAGGGATCGAGAGGATCAAAAAACGAGCGTAAAGAGGGTGCCCGAAGGGCCCAGTCCGCCATTGCCTTGAGTGTTTCCAGGGAAAGCCCGTGCAAAGGCTTCTGACGGCTGCTTAGCACCGCGCATCCTAGGGCCCCGAGGACCTTGTAGTGCGGTGAGATTACGACATGCTTGTCTTCCAGATTGAGCAATTTCTGAAACGCGTGAACCACGGCCTGGTTGCTCATTACGCCGCCCTGAAGGGAAACTACCGGAACCAGACGTCTCCCCGCGTATCAGGGTGGCGACATAGTTCCGCGCTAGGGCAAAGGCAAGTCCCAGCAGAATGTCCGGTATCGGTGTCCCCTCCTGAGCCTGGTGTATCATGTCGGTTTTGGCAAACACCGCGCACCGTCCGGCAATGGGAGCCGGCTTGGTACTTTGAAGCGCCAGAGCGCCAAAGGATTCCACTCCAATGCCAAGTCTCTCGGCTTGTTCGTCCAGAAACGCTCCGGTACCGGCCGCACAGATCTCATTCATGCGGAAGACCTGAATGCGGGGTATTCCTCCGGTTAGAGACGGCTCTATCTTAACGAATTTAGAGTCCTGGCCCCCAATTTCAACTATGGTTCTCACGTTGGGTATTACATGGTGTGCCCCAGTGGCATGGGCGCTGATTTCATTTATCGCTGGAATATTCAGTGCTTTGGAAAGTAGTTCCCGGGCGCTGCCGGTCACGAGGGCAGAGGTAACAGGCAGGTTTCCGCCACAAACCTTGATTAATTCATCGATGGCTTCTACGAAGCTGCCCAGGGGGCGTCCCTTGGTTCGCAAATACACTGACACGGGTTCGTCGGCTCCGCCGGTCATCAGAGCCAAATTTAGACTAACCGACCCGCAATCAATACCCAGGTATCTCTCCATAGGCAGATCCTCCCCATAGCAATTTGCTCTCCGTGCCTTTCGGAAAGTTCAAGTAGACCGAGAACGGCGATTATAGAGCACGAAGGAATTCCGGCCTGAGGCTCTTCTCGTCACGAGATTTAAGAACCGTGTCAATAGCCTCCAGGATTCTTTCCTTGTCCTCTGGCAGAGTAGCTTTCACCGGTAAATAGTTTGACGCGTGGTTGGATCTGAATACGCAATGGCTGAAAGATGATTGGGCTATCATGGTTCGCAATTCGTTAATAAGACCGAAAGGATCCGGGATCTGGAATCGACCCTCGACAAATTCCTTGTGGAGAGGCGTTCCCGGCACAAGGATGACACTCAAGGCCCCAACGTAGTCCGGGTCAATGTCCGTCAACACCCTGGCAGTGCCACTCGCATGCTGTTCGCTGTCTTCTATCCCTCCTATTCCCAGGAGCACGGTCACGGAAAGGGTTATTCCCGCTTGTTTCACCCTACGGCCAGCCTCTACTAACTGCTCGTAAGTAGCTCCTTTGCAGATTTTTTCCAGCAGAACGCTGTCTCCGGTCTCGACCCCCATGTAGATTATGCCGAGTTTCAATGATCTGAGCACTCGGAGGTCTTCCAGTGATTTGCGCAGTATATTCCGGGCGTTGGCATAAATGCCGATTCTTTCTACGGAGGGAATAAATTCGTTTACCGCCTGCATAATCTCCACCAGCCGCTTCTGTGGAATGCACAAGGCGTCGCCGTCCGCGAGAAAGACCCGTTGAACCGGCCCCATGTGCCGGGCTTCTCTCAGGTCTTCCCTGATCTCATCTATACTCCTGATCGTGAAAGGTTTGTCACGATAGCTTCCGCAAAAAGTACATTTGTTGTGATTGCAGCCCAGCGTGGCCTGAATTATCAGGCTGTACGCTTCGCTGGGAGGCCGGTAAACAGCTCCTACATATCTCACCGCGTTGTCCCCTGTCTCATAGAGTAGTTGCCAAAAATAATGTTCATTTGGCCCGCCAAGATGGAGAGTCCGGAAGACTCACCGTGCCGGGTGTTTTCACCTTCATTCCGGCAAACCTCGGATCGGCGTCCGAGGCAGGCGCAGGAATCCTTGTACGGCGCGAAGGGCCTTCGCCCTCATTTGGGCGACCACCGGTCGCCCCTACACCCCGAATCAAAGCCTGCCCCGGACATCGATCCGGGGTCCGGGTGGTGTTATCATTCTCGCATATTGGACAAAAATTTAGGCAATTGCCATAGTTAGGCCGCGGACAATCGCTTCCGACTAATACTCACCCGAATTTAATGCCTTTGCGCACGAACTCCTCGAACTTCTTGCGTGCCGGTTCTATCGAGTCTCCGTCGGCCCTCATGAAGATATAATATACGTATAGGTCCCCCTCAACAAGGTACAAGATTTTCTGGCGTGGAATGACCGGACCGTAAAGCACGGGGATCGTCTTGCCGGTTGCCGGGTCCTCAATATTCATGAGCGTCCATCCCGGCGGGGCTTCACCGGGACCTAATTTTTGGTCGGCTTCGACCCGCTTTCTTCGTCTGATGTAATTTGTTTTGAAGACTACTTTGTACGCGTTCCGGCCGTCAATTTTGACATACTCCTCCGTGTCGCCGGGTCGAACAATCTCCCCGCCCGGAAACAACGCTGCGTAGTGAATCGCCAAATTTTCCAACGGGCGGGAAACCTTCCCTCGGCGCACTTCAATGAAGACAGTGTCTTCGGGATCCGAGAATTTCTCGGTGGAGTCGTCTTCGTAAATACGAGGATAGGGATGCGCACCGACATCTATAATGCCTCGCGCAGCGAAGCACCCGGCAAGGAGCACAGTAACCAAGGGCCAGAAGACGACCTTGAAATAGGAATGCATCCGTTGTGGGCATTTAGGCATCGATTCTCAGCTCATACAGGTCTGCATTCGAATCCTTTGAAAACGTGTGGCCTTAATGGCTGCCAGATTGAACTCACAGTGCCACGGATGTACCGAAGGTGCAACCGTGCCGCTGATGCGGACTCAAACCGGTGGGACAGCCCCGCGCGGAACGCGGGGTTGCCTGTCTCTGAAGGACGGGCAAGATGCCCGTCCCCACCGAATCATTTATACTTTGTTTTTGTCTTTTGCTATAAATAACGCCGTAGATTCAGGCTTCACTGTCTATTTCCGCACGTATTTCTCCACATTCAGAATTTCGCCCACCCCTCGGAGAGGAACCGCGGATGTATCCACCTTGGCATCGTCACCCTCGCTCTCCGACCGGACCAAAAGTTTCAACGCTTCGCCGCGACTCTTTTTGAAGTCTTTATTCTTGGGATCAAGATCGACAAGTTCAGTAAAATCATCGATGGCGGGAGTAAGGTTCTTTTTGAGCCCGATCTTGATAAGGGTTTGGGCCCTGAGTTCGCGTGCCGCTGCCTCCTGCGGGACAAACGTCAGGACCGTATCAAAATCCTTTAGCGCTGCTTGATAGTTCCTCGCCAAGTAGGCGATTGTGCCTCTGAGCAAGAGAGCTTCAGTGTCTCGTTTCTGAACTTTCAGCACAGCGTTGAAATCCGAGAAGGCCTTGTTAAGCTGCCCAAGTATGGGAGCCTCACCGGCCTTCTTTGATAACGCTATTCCGAGATGAGCGATCCCTCTGTTGAACATTGCCTTTTGCATGTCTTTGGAAAACTGACGCGGGTCCTCCACGATCTTTCCGAAGTCTTCCAGCACAGAGTAAGTCTTTATGGCCTCCTGGAGATTTCCCTTCCCCTGAGCGGACACGGCTTCAGCCAATTTGTCGGAGAAACATTGCGTCATGTCCATTTTGATCGGGGCTGATGCCTCACCCGAAAAGCTATTTCCGGTGCCATCGTAGACCTTCACTCTGAGCCGATATAAACCGGTCGGCACGCCCAGGGTTGATCCCGGCGGGATCTTGACTTTCAACACTGTGGGTGCGTTCGGGTCGTGCTCTTTTGCGGCATCGGCCGAATCAGTCAGGTCATCGAGTAGTATCAGCTTCTCCTTGTCCTTCTCCTGTTGCACCAGAAACGGCTCGACACGCGCTATTTTATTGTCGAACTTTATGCTCAGTTTCAGCCACGCTTCCTGCTGCGGACAAATGTTCCGGACATTCTCGTCCGTCTTTTCCGATTCGGTCAAGCGAATGTCGGAGATCTCCCCTTCGACGCCCTTGAACACAATCTGGACCGGTTCTCGGCTAAACTTGACCACTTGGCTGACCGGCGAGAAGCTAAAACCCTTTTTCCTAGGCGCAATTCTGAACTGATTTTCTGAGGGAAATTCAACCGTGAAGGCCCCATCCCTGCCGGATTGAGTCGTGGAAACGACCTTATTCCCTTCAAGGTCCGTCAGGTCGATGTCAGTTCCAGGTAGCCCCGAGCCATCTGCCGCGGTGACTTTGCCGGACATACTGATCACCACGCGAAAGTTGACATTCTTGGCCACCTTCCGGCCTTCCTGAACCAGCGCCAGTTCTACACGATAACGACCCGGATCGAGCTGCTTCCTGACTGAATTGCCGTTCCCCAAGGGGACTCCGGCAGGGGTTTTTTCCGGAAAAAGAGTCCAAACCAACTCTGGCTTTTGAGTTTTGTCTTCACTTGCCAACTTGGCACTCCCTCGGAAGACTATCTCCTTCCCCGCAGGGTAAGCCTCTCCGTTCTTCGGCGCGGCTATCTCTACGGAGGCCGCCTCAGATTGCTTGGCCTTCGCAGCGGCGCCGGCCGGACCAAATGTGAGGGCTTTTCGCAGCGGCTCAGGAA
The DNA here is from genome assembly GCA_963809365.1 of uncultured delta proteobacterium. Classification (GTDB taxonomy): domain Bacteria; phylum Desulfobacterota; class Desulfomonilia; order Desulfomonilales; family Desulfomonilaceae; genus CAWBBA01. Next base: position 34,320 of record CAWEJR010000024.1, read on the forward strand.
CTTTGCTTTTTACCACGGTCTCAGGATCACAACCGATTAAGACCGAGAGACCTGCGACGATCAAGACCATTCTTAGAGATCTTGAAAACATTTAATTCAGCTCCAAAGCTCTAAGGGTTGACAGGTGGAGTTCGATCGTACTGCCATAATGTCTTTGGCCTTCCCCTACCTGAGCGATCTTCTCCGACCGCAGATGTCGGCGATGGCCATGCGGGCCACCCGGTTCCGGAATTCCACCGAGCCTTTCGTGGCGCCTCCTCCAAATTATCCCTTTGTCCATCCGACTTTCATTTTTTTCGCAAGTTTCTTTGTTGTGGGGAGGCCGTTGTTGGCGACCGATTTGTGGCGATCACCCGTCGTCGAGATTACCCTGCTTCTCAACTCAAGGTCAAGGAATCTGTGACAAGCCCCTATCAGTTACGCGTGAGAAATTATGAGTAATCGCTCAGAAGTAATAGTAGCGCCGGCATTTTGCCGGTCTCGGCCGTGGACCGGCAAGATGAATCGGAGAGAGGCCCGAATCGTGCCACTATCTGGACTATCGTGTGTTTCGTTGCCCTCACCCCACCCCTCTCCCCGTGGGAGAGGGAGCCCCTTGTAGCCATTTCACAATGCCCTCTCCATTTGGGAGAGCAGACAAACAGGAATCGCGGCCTTGTGCTCCTCTTTATGGGGGCAAGGTGAGCACGCCAAACGCTTGACATCCAACTCGGATTTGTGATATTTATACCATTAATATTTGGTATTTATGCATAATAACAAGTTGACGCATGATGAAATTAACTCAACTGGCTATTCTGGCATTATTTATTTCTATTGTGGGAACCGGCTGCGCCACAAAAATAGCCACTGTCAAAGAGAGCAGTCCAAAACCGTATACGATAAAAGGCCGGACTTACCATCCCATGAAGAAGGCATATCCGGGCTTCTTCCAGCACGGAATCGCTTCCTGGTACGGACCGGGCTTTGACGGTAGAAAAACGTCATCGGGAGAAATCTATGACATGAACGGCCTTACGGCTGCTCATAACATCCTACCGCTGAACACCCTTGTGAGGGTCACTAACCTGAGCAATAATAAAGACGTGGTAGTGCGCATCAACGATCGAGGACCGTTTGTAAAGGACCGAGTCATTGATCTCTCGCTGGGCGCGGCGCAGAGGATCGGTGTGGTCGCGCCCGGAACTACGCCGGTGCGAGTCTCTGTCATCGGGCCTGCGGATTCCATGTTGGCCGCGAGGATACCTGAAGCCGGGACAGGAAATCGCAGCCGGAGCGCCCCGAATCCATTCTTCTCCAACAGCAGAAACAGGCTGCTTGCACTAAGAGACCCCTAAACGCATGGTGCAAAAATCACAAATGCTGATCACGATCCTGGGGGGAGGTTTGGCCGGATGTGAGGCCGCATGGCAACTGACCAAAAGGGGAGTGGCTGTGCGCCTTTTTGAGATGAAGCCCACGCGTTACTCTCCGGCCCACAATTCTTCTGATCTCGGGGAATTGGTCTGTTCTAACTCTTTGAGGTCCGCATCCATTGAATCCGCGGCCGGATTGCTTAAAGAAGAGTTACGAGCCCTGGGATCCCTCATTATGGAAGCTGCCGACGCCACGGCGGTGCCCGCAGGGAAAGCTCTTGCAGTGCAACGGGACCTGTTTTCCCGATTCATTACAGAGAGAATCCTCGAAAATCCTCTGGTTACACTCGAGCGTGCGGAAGTAGCGCGAATTCCATCTCAAGAGGACGGAATTGTCATTGTAGCTACGGGTCCTCTGACATCAGACGCTCTGGCATTGGACATAGGCCGTATCCTGGGGTCCGACGGGCTCTCTTTCTATGATGCAATAGCTCCGATAGTGACTGCCGATTCTCTGGACATGGGCCGGCTCTTTCGCGCCTCCCGTTACGGCGAGGGAGAAGGCGACTACTTGAATGCTCCTATGGATGAGAATACGTACCGGTCGTTTGTCAGTGAAATCCTTAGTGCGAGGAAGGTTGATCCGTTTCCATTCGAGAAAATCCCCCATTTTGAGGGTTGCCTTCCAGTAGAAGAGCTAGCCCGACGGGGGCCGGATACGCTCGCTTTTGGCCCCATGAAGCCGGTAGGACTTACAGACCCATCTACGGGAGCGCGCCCCTTTGCGGTGGTTCAACTCCGGGCTGAGAACCGTGAAAGGACGCTGTACAACCTTGTCGGTTTTCAGACCAAAATGACTCATCCGGAGCAAGAGCGAGTCTTCCGTATGATCCCCGGTCTCGAAAATGCGTTTTTTGCACGTCTCGGATCAATTCACCGCAATACTTACCTGGACGCGCCTTGCCTGCTGGACAGGTTTTCACGTTCCAAGGCACATCCTCATGTCTTCTTTGCCGGCCAAATAACAGGAGTGGAGGGATACATCGAATCCACAGCCTCAGGCTTGGCGGCAGGACTCATGGCAGGACTGATAGCCCACGGGGTAACTCCCGAGCCGCCACCGTCCGTTACGGCTATAGGGGCCCTCTTGAAACACACACGCGATGTGCCCGCAAAGCGTTATGAACCGATGAACGTAAACTTTGGGATCATGGATCCCGCACCGGAAGGGACTTCCAAGAAGCACAAGAAAGCGGTCCTGGCGCATCGTGCCCTGGAAGCAGTCCACGCTTGGAAATCGGAAATGAACTCACTCTGGGACGAGGTGAGAGAGCGGTGAAAACAAGGAAAGGCTGATTCCTTGGGGTTCGACGGCCGGCATACACCGCTCAGAAGATTACAGTCAGATCCACTCCAACCGTGCCGAAGCTCCCGCTCACAAACACCGTATACGGGCTCGGTCCAAGACCTGCCGCCGCACCTGTTCCTGATGACAACCCGTACAACTCCTGGTAAGCGTATCGTCCATAGAGCCCGACAAGCACATTTGCGGTCAGACTGACGTCTCCCGCCATCTGAAGTTCAATTAGGCCCCCCCGGTAAAGGTTGCCGTCGAATTGAAGGGCAAAGCCGCCTTGCTGAATTGCATTGGAAACGCTCATGTTCATGAATGGAGAGCCCAACACTTCGAATCGAGCCTTCCACGACGGGAAAAACATGGCGGTTTGCATGCCGATGAAGGGGATATGGGATGAAAACGAGTCATGCAATGGCGAGTCCGGAGCGCCGCTAGTCAGGCTGCCCTGGTAATCCCATGTCTGTTGGCGGTAACCCGCGGTGAAACTGAAACGATAGCCCCCGCCACTCCAGAGATGGTAAAGGCCTGCGGCCTCCCAAGAGCTGAAATCGGGCTTCACGTCCCATCTTCCTCCAGGAAGAGCCACACCGGCTACGGTACGAACGTGTTCGACAGTGCTCTCCAGGACACTAATTGATCCAGCCAGGCGGCCGGATATGGCCGGAAACGGTGTTATTTCAATTGTCCCGGTAAGAACCGGCATACGTGGATGATAGTTGGCTGAAAACCGATCCACTTCGGGAACGTTTGGGTCCAGATGACGGAGAACCTGATGCCCGAAAAGGTACTCTGCCCTGAATGATGAGTCCACCTGGATGTTCCAGGGTAGGGTTTCAGCCCCCACAGGAGACGCCACACCCGCCAAGATGAACAATAAGGCCACGGCCTTGAGCGAACGACGACTCAAAATCCTATCCCCACACCAAATTCAAGATAGATTAAGCGGAGCTATTATAACCCTGGTTTCAACAAAAAAGAAACGATATTTTACAGAACGAATCGGTATGATTGAAAATCAGCGTGCGGGTCTATAGAATGCACTCCGGCGAAGGCTGGAAGTTCTTGAGGGGACGGGTTCGGGGCAATGCTGTTGACCTAAGCCGCCCACATCTGATGCGGGAACTCTTGCCGTCATTCCGGCGAACGTCGGAACCAGGCTATTCAATCTCGTGTTTCGCGGGACTTCTGGTCCCGGCACCTGCCCCGGACACCGATCCGGGGTTCGCCGGGGTGACGATCACGCCTGCGGCGTGACTAACGGGATTCTCCTTCAGTCAACAACAGGGGGTCCGAGGAGCCCCACGTTCCGCGGGGTTACAAGAGGGATCTCTCCGATTCTTCTAGATTTGAAAACAAATTGGAGTGCGGCAAGCGGATGGAACTACCGGAACGCAAAATATATACGGTTTCCGAGCTGACAGTACAGATCAGGGACCTTCTGGAACGAGAATTTCCGTCAGTTTGGATTCAAGGTGAAGTCTCGAACTTGCGATCAGCCCCTTCAGGCCACGTGTATTTCACTTTGAAGGATGAGGCCGCCCAGATTCGTTGCGTAATGTTCAAGTTGCAGCGCCGTTTCTTGAAGTTCAGGCTGGAAGACGGCTTGCACGTGATCGCTTGGGGGCGGATATCGGTTTACAGTTTGAGGGGGGAGTATCAGCTTATCCTGGACACCATGGAGCCGGTGGGGCTGGGAAGCCTCATGTTGGCCTTCGAACAATTGAAGAAGAGACTCACGGCTGAGGGGCTTTTTGACGAGCGGAAAAAGAAGCCCCTCCCCCCTTTTCCAAAAAGGATAGGGCTGGTCACGTCCTCCAGGGGCGCGGCGGTTCGAGACATGATCCGTATCAGCAGGCGCCGGTTTCCAGGGACTCACATCCTGGTGAGCCCAGCGTCCGTTCAAGGGGATCGTGCGCCGGAAGAGATTGTGGCTGCTATCGACAGGCTCTGCCATGCGGGAGACGTGGATGTAATCATAGTCGGTCGTGGTGGCGGCTCCATTGAGGACCTCTGGGCCTTCAACGACGAGAAGGTCGTCAGGGCCGTTGCTGGGTGTCCCCTCCCGACAGTAAGCGCTGTCGGACACGAGACGGACGTCACGCTCACCGACTTCGCTGCGGATCTGCGGGCATCCACACCTTCGGCTGCGGCTGAAATGGTTGTGCCCGACAAACAGGACCTGCAGGAAGGCGTGATTCACCTTGCAGCCCGGATGAGAAGTTGCATGAGGAATTTTCTGGAAAGGCGTGTTGGGATCCTGAACGAACTACTCAGGCAGCTTTACGACCCCAGGCGTCAAATCCAGGAGCGTCGCATGAGACTGGATGATCTCACGATTCGGCTGAGCTCGACCATCCGCCGCAAATTGGAAATGGAGGGCAGAGAAATAGAAGCAGTCGCGACGCGTTTGAGGCCCGAATATTTAACCCGAGGAATACAAGCAGGGAGAGACCAATGCTCGGCCCTGCTTACAGGACTGCTGAGGGCAATGCGCAACAGTCTTAAGGAGTGCCGCAGCTCAGTTGAAAACATTGCAGCAAGGTTAGACGGCCTCAGCCCTCTCTCCGTTCTCGCAAGAGGGTACTCCATCACTGTACGGCCGGAGATGGGGACGGTGATCAGCGATGCCGCACAGGTGCGAACGGGAGAGGAAGTGCTGGTGCGCCTGCACCGGGGCGAGCTTTCATGTCAGGTGACAGCCAGGAAGACTCATGAAGAGAGCGAGTAACCGCGTGTGCCAGTGGATGGCTCGCGCTGGAAGAGGAATTGTTATGGAAAACGGCTTCAGTCCCAATGATATAGTGCCCTTTCTTGAAGATGTGACAGATCGGGCAGGACGGTCGATCATGTCCTATTTCCAAGGAAGTTTTCGGATTGACCTGAAAGACACCAGGCCGGGGGGCATTGATATAGTTACGGACGCGGATCGAGCTTCGGAGGACATCATACTTGGCTCTATCAGGCGTGAATTTCCCGATCACGATATACTCACGGAAGAGACGGAGACGAACAGCACAGGTTCATCATGGTTGTGGCTGGTGGACCCATTGGACGGGACCGTCAATTTTGCCCATGGAATCCCTATTTTCAGCGTATCTATAGCGCTCATGTACAATGGGATTCTGGTGGCGGGAATGGTCTACGATCCCACTAGAACGGAAAAATTCCGGGCGATCAGGAACGACGGAGCTTACCTCAATGGCAACCAGATCCGTGTGTCCCAAGCTGACCGATTGAACAAGAGTATAATTGCCACGGGCTTCCCGTATGACCGGGCCTATTCGTCGGTCAATAACGTGGCTGAGTTCTCTAGGGTAGTGACCCGCGTTGGGGGCATACGGCGGGGGGGTTCAGCAGCGATTGATTTGGCCTATGTGTCATGCGGCCGCCTCGACGGCTTTTGGGAGCTGAAACTCAAACCGTGGGACATGGCCGCGGGCATGCTGCTTGTGGAAGAAGCCGGCGGGCGTGTGACGGAAAGGACTGGAAAGCCCACCGATGTATATACCGACAGCATTGTAGCAACTAATGGTATTGTTCATGACGCGCTGGTGGATATTCTGTCGGCCGACTTCTCCTCTGCCTGAAGACGCTCGTGAAAAAACAAATCGGAATTATTCACTTTGAAAAGAATTCAACCGTCATTGCGAGGGCGTAAGACGGAAGCAATCCCCGGTGAGATGGGCATCTCGCGGTGGGGATGGGCATCTTGCCCGTCCTCAATAGACAGGCAGGATGCCTGTCCCACCGGGAATCCAGCACCGGCAGGGACGCCGGTGCCTACGATTTGGTAGCGGCGGGCGTCCCTGCCCGCCATTTCCCGGCCCCCGGATCGGAGTCCGGGGTGACGAATGACCGGCAATCCCGCGTTCCGCGCGGGACGGTCCCACCGATCAGATTGCTTCGCTAGCGCTCGCAATGACAATCTTTCGCCAGACGTAACTGAGGGATTACTCGCGTATCGCAAGTCTACCTTGACATACGGGCGGACGGCTTATATATTGAGGAGATAAATGTCGCGGGGTGGAGCAGCCAGGTAGCTCGTTGGGCTCATAACCCAAAGGTCGGAGGTTCAAATCCTCCCCCCGCTACCAGGGAATTTGAGAGGTTACAGGTTCGAGCCTGTAACCTTTTTTCGTTTGAAGTCTACCAATCGGTGTCAACCTCTGCGCGTCCCGCTACTCGTTCTCTCCCATCAGACAGGATGCAATTCCTCCTCAGTGACCAGGGCATGGCTCTTAGCGACCGCTGTTGTTTTGTGATCTGGAAACTGCCGCCAACGTGAAATAAGCTGACCACCGTGCGCTACGCTGTCTACAATCAAATTCCTCACGTCCTATCTGCCTTTCCGGTATCTCCAGGTGCTCGGCGTTTTTCGCATCCTAGCCCTTTGTGTTTTATATACTGGACGTTTGGGCAGGCTGGACGTTAAACCAACGAAGATCAATTCCAGGGTCGTTTATACTGTGCCCCGAAAGCTGGAGAAAAGATCAAGGGCGAAAAGACCGTGAGGTGACGTAGAAATCCCGAGGGCAAAGGACCGCGGCTTATGAAAGCGAGATGCAAAAGAATGGACAGGGAACCGTGCCAAGAAATACGCTACGCTAAGAAGAAATATGGGCGGGGCAAATGGAGCAGCAGCCCGAAACTAAAAGGGGTAGCAATTGGGGGTCTAGGGGCCATTGAATGAGCGGTCACGACCCTACAGACCCCCAAGAAAGCAATTGCCCCGCATGTTTCCATTTAGCAAGGTTCAATTCTGGAGCCCGACCACCGCTGGCTGAGACGGGCAGGCTGGACAGGGAGTGGTTGGAGGAGCTGCTCCAACTGGTGCGGTAACAGTGCTCGGGTCGGTGGGTGCGGCTACAGAAACCGGCACAGTAGCGGTGCTCGGATCGGTCGCAGTGGTTCCGGTGACCGGCGTGTTAGCGGAAGTGGTAGCGGCTGCGGCTGTTCCGGGAGCAGATGTATTGACAGCCTCCGGAGCTTCGTGGTGTTTTTGTATGCCTCTAACCTGGGTCTGAGCCTCCCCTTTAACCTGACCTGTTATTGGGTCGATTCTGACCGTCGTATTAGTCTGGATCGTCATAAGAGTATCGGCAGCTACGCCCGGACTTACGGTGGCCACTAGGATCAGGCCAATTAATGCCATAGTTTTCATTTCTTCAACTCCTCAAGACATTTGACGGGAGGGCATCCCGACGCTTGTCCTATAGCATAAAGACCAATGGCTTACAACGTTGTATTAATGTAATAACTTGATAATTAGTGTAACATGCTGATACATCAGCCTATTTATGTGCATTGCAATTTCTGAGATAAAAAGATTCATACCGCTTACTTTTTTGAAAGGATAGATGGTAAATTTCCTCCCCCTTTGACAATCTCGCGTGTTATCATACGCCGCTGACTTCTCCACAAAGGGGGCTTCCTATGGAGAAAAGAACACTAGACGCAAAGGAAATCTTGGACGACATCAAAGCGGGCCTGGGTAGTACCGCGCTGATGGAGAAGTATCAGCTTTCGGAAAAAGGTCTGCAAAGCCTTTTCAACAAGCTCAAAGATGCGGGGGTGTTGAAGCCGAAGCAGCGCGAACCGGAAAAAACGACATCTGCGCCTGAAGAAGCCGTTGCTAGCTCCTGGAAATGTCCTATTTGCGGCAACCCCCAAACCACACAATATAATCAGTGCCCAGAGTGCAGTGTCATTGCGGCCAGATTCCAAGAGAATATAGCGACAACGCAACAGTTAGGAGCCATAGAGGCAGGGCCGTCACCCAACGCCGAAGAATTTCACTCACAACCGGTACCGACTAAGGAAATCTCCACGAGCAACCTTGATAAGATTAAAGAAATGCTGAGGAACCCATATGGACTCGCTATTGTGGCCATAGCAGCCGTGATAGGCTTTATAGTTGGCGTGGTCTTGTCTCATCCATAGGTCCGTTGAAATAGACGGGGGAAACCGGTCGAAAAGTGCGGCACCAGTTATAATGTTCGCCGAAAACTGGACAGTGGGTTAAGGTGGTAAGCTTACAAACCGCTCCATGCAATATCAATTGGATTTCCTGCCGTGATTCCGGATTTTGCAGACGGTTCCAAACCTTAAGAGAAGTAACTCAGGCAGAATCAGGCCGCGGCTCTGTCCGTAGAAAGTGGCTTTGTGTGTGCGAGTGCTTTTTTGTGTCCCAGGACAAAGAGGTCCGAGGCCATGCGGGGGTAACGTTTGGTGAGGAACAGAACCAAACGCCGGTACCAGGCATAATTCTCAAGACGAGTCATCAGGCGAATTCTGTTCCTGAAGAGGCGAAATCCGGCAATTTCAACAACGTGGAAGTTGACCGAGCGTATCTGCTCTATCAGCGATTCGAACGAATAATAGGTAATTCTACAGGCTCTTTCCGCTTCTTTCCAATTGGATTGAACATCGAGGACTATGGTTTTTCTTTCTTGATAGATTTTTCTGGTGAGTCTCTTTATCGCCGAGTGCAGCCTGGGAAGCCAATTGATGGGATTGTACACGAACAATTTTCCATCCGGAGCCAACACCCGATAAAACTCGGTGAGGATTTCAGTCGCGTTGGGCAAATACATCAGAACTTCATTGCACACTATTATGTCAAAAGACTCGCTCACGAACGGAAGCCCGTCAACAAGATTGACCTGGAAAAGCGCTTCATAAGCTTCTTTTTCTGCGGCCTGCCGTAGCTGGTTCTGCCACAGATCCACACCGAACAGTCTGCATTGCGCATGGACTTCGCAAAAAAAGGCAAGATTACCAGGACCGCAGCCGATGTCGAGAATCCGCAAACGAGTCAACCCGGACACTTGTTCACGCAGAATGCCCTGACCGAGAGAGGTAAAATGCGCGAACTTCAAGCGATTGTCCGTCCTCTCCCTTGCGGTTGGCGGCATGCCAATAGGGCTGTTCCTTTTCATGGGAATCTCCTCAAGCGGTGGTTGGATGCATATCATGAGGATCGCAAGCGTGTCAACGAGTTTCGAGCCGGCAAGTGGCGATGATCAGTATCCCCGGGAACGCATAGCAATTCGGGGATACTGCCGCCGGCAGAAGTTCCAAAGCTAAAGCCACAGACGATGCTACCTCCCTGCATCGTCCGCGGTCTTAGCAGTTACGGGAAGTTCACCCCCTAACCGTGAGGTGCACGGTCCCTACAAAACGGCAGTGCCGGCCCGACTACCGGTGTGCGGCAGGCTTTGCAAAGCACTCTCCCCACGGTGCCTCGGAAGTCTGCACAGGGATCCACGACCGATGCGGCCGCCTTTCTCGAAATTTCCGCGTCTTTTGCCATTTGGTTTGTCATATCAGCCTTTTCCATTGCCATTACCTCTGTACACAACCAATAATCCTACCTACTATTTTTGATGCAACCAAGACACATTGGATTCTGCATGGCAAAGAAATCTGCGGCCTCTGAGTTTGATTTGGGTAGCACGTCTAAACATCGGAAAGAAGAAACGGTTCCCGCAACCCTTTCTGTTTGGCGGCCGCTCCTCCGATTCCCCCTGATTTCCCGTTGACGCTCCGCCTCGTCTGCTATACTGTAATAATGGTATAAGTGTGCTGACGCCATTCCGACCCTACCGCTGGATATCGAGTTATCATGCGGGATGAAGACAAAACCAAAGACCAACTTGTAAGGGAATTGAGATCTCTGCGCGAGCGCTTGACCGAAAACAAGTTTGCACGTGTTGAACGAAATGAGGGCGGCGAAAGGCTGGGCGCAAGGCCCTTGTTCGGTCTCGAACCGAGCCTGGATATCCCTTGGGCATATTTACCCGTAATTGACGAGATTTCTGATCGTGACGAAGCGGCGAGGTCCAAGCCGCGGAGAAGCTTGTGGCCGCCGATTGACCCCGGAGGCTTCTCGAGTGAAAATATTACAGAATCCGGCAGCTTCGATCTTCGGCGGACGACGCTGGACGCGTTCGGGCACTTGATGGACGCGATGCCCATGCCCATTTTGGTGATTGACATTTCAGGCCGCATACAATTTGTAAACAGCGCATTCCTGAACGTTTCGGCGGACCTTTCAGAGATTCTAGGAGCGTCTTTCTCCTCATTGTTCCCCGATGCCGCGGCGATCCGGCAGGCTGAAGCGTGGCTTGAAAATGTGGTTACCCAGCGAAAACCTCAGTTTGGAGAGGGCATTTTACGTGTCGGCGGCAACGAAATATGGAGCCGCATGAACTTTCGTTCGATCAGATTCGGTAATGAGCGATCAATCCTGGTCGTTATCGAAGATCTTACGACCGAAAAAAGAGAACTCACTCTAAACGAAAAGTACAAGAGCCTCGCACAAATCTTTCCGTACGGGATTGCCGAATTCGCACCGACCAAACGGGTGGCGTGTCACCTTCCGGCTGATGAGTTGCTTTCTCTGGTTCTCGCGGCGGAACTAACCGATGGAAACAGCCAGTTCGCTACGTTGAACGGTTACAGCAGCCTGGACGATCTGCGAGGGGTGCCGCTCCGCAAAATTTTGCCCGTTCGTGACAAGGACCTGCAGTTCTATCGATCTTGGCTTCAGAATTGTTTCGCCACAACTACAAGTGACACCCAGGAGAAAGATGCGCAAGATGAACCCCGTTACTTCGAGGTCACGCTCGTGGGCAACGTTCAGAAAGAAATCCTGGCCAGCTTCTGGGCAATAAAACGGGATGTCACGGAACGCCGGCGGGTGCAGCAGGCGCTTCTCGAGAAGATCAAGACCATAGATGAGCTTTACGCTCACATAGTCCAGTCCGGCAAAGCCAAAGCCATTGCGGAGCACACCGCCGAAGTTGCTCATGAGCTTAGGCAACCTCTGGCCATTATCGGAGGCTTTGCACGGAGAATGGCAAGACAACCCGAACGCTGGAACGAGATTGACGTGGACAGCCGCCGAGAGGGTTTTGAAATTATCATCAGAGAGATTCAACGGCTGGAAAGGATCCTCGACGGTCTCATAGACTTTACTAGACACGAAACAATTCAACTCCAAAAAATCGATCCCAACGACCTTATCGAGGAGGTACTCCACATAAACGCAGAGAGACTGAAAGAAAAGGACCTTCACCTGGAGGTCAATTTGAGCCGTGAGCTGGGCGAAGTGTTATTAGACCCGGCACGGTTTCAGCAAGTGATTCGTAATCTCGTCTCCAACGCCATCGAAGCGTGCGACCGCAAGAGATTCATACGTGTAGAAACCGGGGTTTTCATGCCCAGTGACAAGGCGCAGGAGACAGGCGAGCTGGATTCCACAGTCTACTTTGAAATGAAAGTCCACAACCAAGGAAAAGCTATCCCGCCTGAAGAGGTTCAGAAAATCTTCGATCCTTTCTACACCACAAAGCACTACGGCACGGGCATCGGCTTGACGCTTTGCAAACGCATTGTCGAGAATCACGGGGGTTCGATTTCGGTCAAGTCAGACGCGGAAGGCACTGCGTTTACGGTTTGGATCCCTCTCAATCCTCCCACCACGCCAAATACACCCATTCTCGAGACCTGATTGTAATTGTCGGCGGGCAATTGCGTTGAGCCGCCAATGAACACCATTTGGACGCCATAAACACTCGGCAAGCCATATTTTAGGCCTTTTTGACTTGGCTCCAGGGCTGACTTATTTTTATAGGGTGGGACCATACGCGTAGTTTACAGTTATATGGCTACCATAGGATCGCCAGCGAGGCAATAAGGAGGTTGCGATGGCTAAATCCTTTAGTCGACAACTTCGAGGATATGTTTCCGGCATTGGAAACGCCCTTGAAGGCAAGCCCAAATGGCGCTCGAAACCCGCCACATTTGCCACGGTAATCTTGTTGTTCCTTATTGCTCTCGGTCAGCTATTGAGACTGGTGTTTCAGGTCAAAGTCATTGCCAACGGTATTGCGATCCCTCTGTGGGGGAGTGCCATCGCATGCGTGGTGGCTGTAATACTCGCGGTCATGCTCTGGCGAGAAAGCGGGCTTTGAGCGCCGTGGAGGGGGATTGCCCTGTTCGATGAACTCCAGCGGTTATTCCTCATCAAAACCCAGCGTCTTCATATAGTGCTTTAGGGAATGTCGAGAAATGCCCAGGAGCGTGGATGCACCTTGCCTGCTGCCTCCAGAGCGCCGCAGTGCCTCAGCGACCAAAAATCGCTTCAAGTCCTGAGTGATTTCGTTCAGAGACTGATGGCTGGGAAAGGACACCCCGAAGGATGTCTTTTTATCCTGGGGCAGCGAACTGGCAGCATCTCGAAGCCCCAATGATTCCGGATTCAACTTCTTTCCATGTGAAAGTATTAGGGCCCTTTCAAGCACGTTACGCAATTCCCTTACATTACCGGGCCAGCCATATCTCTTGAGCGCATGCACGGCCGCGGAGGTAATAACGGGGGTATCGTGAATTTGAAGTTCTTTGCGAAGCCTGGACAGAATCTCATGAACAAGTATAGGTATGTCGTCCAGCCGCTCCCGCAGCGGAGGAACCTCGATGGCAACCACATTGATTCTGTAATAAAGGTCTTGCCTGAAACGTTTCGTCGCGACTTCTTTCGCCAAGTCCCTATTGGTAGCTGCAATCAGTCTGGCATTGACTGTAATTTCCTTTTCACCACCTACACGCGTGATTTTTCGGGTGTCCAGGAACGTAAGCAGTTTGGCCTGCAGTGGGAGTGATAGTTCCCCGATCTCGTTCAACAGTAGCGTCCCGCCTTCTGCTAATTCCAGAAGACCTCGTTTTCGACCGACTGCTCCTGTAAAGGCCCCTCTTTCGTGCCCAAAAAGTTCCGATTCAGCTAGCCCAGGAATTATTGCAGCACAATTGACCGCAAAAAAGGGACCATTGGCACGATCAGAATGGTTATGAATGTACTGCGCAAGATAATCCTTGCCGCTGCCGCTCTCGCCGGTAAGCAAAACGGTGCTGGTCCTTTTCGCGGCTAAAACCGCACTCTTTAGAGTGGCTTGCATAGCCTTTGAAGGGTATTCTTTTATGGGCTCGGGAGAGACTTCGGTTCTCTTACGGTCGGTAATATCACGAGCCATAGTAAAAATGCCGACGATTTCACCTGTATCGTCTCTGAGAGGAACTCTGATTTCGAGAAGGGTTATGGGGATATCATTGATTCTGATCGTATGCTCTTCTTGTATTGTCTCTCCTCCCAGGACACGCTTGTCCGCATCTCTGAGGTAGGCGGCATCTTCCTTACTAAACAAGTCATCGTATGTTAAACCGATGATCTGGGAGGCCGGCAGCCCCAGGAGCCTCTCTCCTGCAGGGTTTACATTTGTGTACCTTAATGACCGATCCTTCAGGAAGATGTAGTCTTCGGCCCGTTCAAAGATTGCCCTGAAGCGTTTTTCACTCTGGCGCAGGGCCTCTTCGGCTCTCTTTCTCTCCGATATGTCGGAAATGGCCGCGACAGTAGCCTTGGGGCGATCAGGCGTCCCAAGGGCTTTCATCCTTATGTGACCATCGAAAAGCGAGCCGTCTGTTCGTCTGAGTGTTGCTTCAACCGAGGTAATTCGCCCGGTTTGCAAGCTTTCATAAAGGGCTTCCCCGACACGCTCAAACTCTGCATCGGACGGATAGATGATCCTGGCGCTCTGTCCCACAATTTCACGTTCATGTTCAAATCCGAACATCTCCATCCAGGCTTCATTCGCCCACCTCATGACTCGGTCTTCAGCCAGTCCTATGCCGACAGGAGACGTGGACAGTATGCTCCTTAGCAGAGTTTCACTTTCTCTCAGAGCGCTCTCTGCTCGCTTGCGCTCTGTGATTTCGTGTATTAGCTCGTCTCTATGTTTTTGGCTCAGCGCTAGCTGCTTCTTCTCCAAGCTTAGATCTTCAATGAGCAGAAGCACTAACCTTTCTTCAGCCAGTCGGAGGGATCTAAAGTAGGTGCGGCCCCATATTTTGCGGCCTTCAATCCCCAGGAGGGCTTGATGGACTCGTGGTTTTCTGCTTGAGAAGACCTCTGCGGCCACAAGTTGAATTTCACGTGCCGCAGTGGAATTGGGGGACAGAGCGGCAAGATTTGCCCCTAATACTTTTTCATAAGCTGGACTTATTCTCTCACAGGCTTGATTAGCGAAAATTATGCGGTACCCCTTGTCAATCAACAAGACCGGAATAGGTAGGGCTTGGAGCAATTTGCCCAGTGAGGATGTTTGGACCTCGTTGACATAGAAGCTACCCGACGAACTCACGTCCTCGCTTAGAAGGGTCCCAAAGTCGATGGGGATTGACTGTGTGTCTTCAAAGTCACCGCGGCCCGAGGTTTTCTTACCTTTCATGATTCATCCCGGTGATTCTTGCTGCTTTGGGCCACTATAGCATGTTTTTTGATAGAATTGGGACGGAATCCTGATCTGCCACCGAAATCCTTGACTTGAGATCCCGGATTCATCTGGTACATTTTGGCTATCAGAAGGGCTAAACTACTGGGGGCCAGGCAGGGGTAGTGTCCTAATTTAATGCACTGGCGTCATTCCGGTGGACGCCGGAATCCCGCACCGGCAGGGACGTCGGTACCTACGATTGAGTGGCGGCGGGCATCCCTGCCCGCCATTTCCCGGACCCCGGATCGGAGTCCGGGGTGACCCCGCGTTTCGCGGGGTAGAGCCCGCCCGTGGTGTCCCAATTCAGGACACTGCCCAGGGAGGATTTGTGTTGACACAAAGGGTAACCTTGGGTACGTTAATATGATAATATCTGGAGAATGTAATGAATCACGCCATCATTTTTGCACTCAGAAAAGAAGCCCAGACAAGATCCCAAAGTGGGGCTTTCTGTGGCTTTTTTAGCTTCTTTAGCCTGGATCCACCTGGGTAAAACGGTCGAGTCGCAAAACCCCGGGTGGATCCAAGATCCTCCCGGGGTTTCTTATTTGGAACCCCGAGAATAATTTCTTGGGGTTCTTTTTTTGAGAATGTGACGCGGACATAGCGAAAAAGAAGGAGGACGCCGTGATCTTGGTTCTGCGGAAAGGAATTACAGAGGAAGAGATCGAGCAACTGAAGAAAGATCTGGTCTCTGAAGGCTATCTGGTCAGGGAAATTAGGGGTGTGGAGGAGACCATCCTCGGCGTCGTCGGGACAATCCACAAGGACTTGCGTTATTTTGAAATGCTGCCCGGTGTAGAGAAGGTCGTACCCATTTCCAAGCCGTACAAGCTGGTTGGCCGCGAGCTGCATCCGGAACCATCAGTGATCCAGGTGGGGAATGTAGCCATCGGCGGAGATCGCCTGGTGATCATCGCCGGCCCATGTGCAGTGGAAGAACGCGAGCGGACCCTCGAAATTGCCAGGTCGGTACGCCACTATGGGGCCGTCTTGTTCCGGGGTGGCGCCTTTAAGCCCAGAACATCGCCATATGCATTCCAGGGCCTGGGGGAAGAGGGGCTCAAGATCCTGGCCGAGGTACGGTCCGAAACCGGGTTGGGTATTGTCTCGGAAATGACCTCTCCCAGCCAGGCGGACCTTATGGTCAAGTACGTGGACGTGGTACAAATCGGCGCCCGGAATATGCAGAACTTCGAGCTGCTCAAGAGCGTCGGACGGATGGGCAAACCGGTCCTTCTCAAGCGCGGCCTGGCCGCGACCATTGAAGAGTGGTTGATGTCCGCGGAGTACATTTTATCGGAAGGAAATGACCAGGTCATTTTGTGCGAGCGCGGGATTCGGACCTTCGAGGGATATACGCGCAATACGCTGGATCTGACTGCTGTTCCGGTTGTCAAAGCTTTGACGCACCTTCCTATCATCATTGACCCGAGCCATGCGACCGGGATTCGGGAGAAGGTGAGCCCCATGGCTCGGGCAGCCATTGCTGCCGGGGCTGACGGCCTGATCGTGGAAGTCCACACTGACCCGGACAAGGCGCTTTCGGACGGACCTCAGAGCCTCTATCCTGAGCAATTCAAGCAGCTAATGAGGCACCTCCATGTCATCGCCCCCGTTGTCGGAAAGCAACTGGATTTCAACTACCTGGAAAAGGCCAAGAAAATGGGAAGACCCGCGGAAGCGGGCACGCAGCCCAAGAAAGTGGTCTATGCCGGTGTCCCTGGGTCGTTCAGCCACAAGGCATGCGTGCAATTCTTCGGCGCTGAAGTCCCCTACCAAAGCTGCCCCTTGTTTCGAGAAGTCTTCGAAGCCGTTCAGAACGGGGATGCGACGTTGGGTATCGTTCCTCTGGAGAATTCCTTCACGGGCAGCATTCACGAGAACTACGACCTGCTTCTCGAATACGATCTCCATATTGTGGGAGAACTGACCTTGAGGATCGAACACAACCTCATCGGTCATCCGGACACGCCTCTCAATAACATCAAACGGGTCTATTCGCACCCGCAGGTGTTTCAGCAGTGCAAGGAGTTTCTGAAAGGCTACCCCAACTGGGATCTCGTGGCTTGTCAGGACACCGCAACGGCCGTGCTGCGGGTCAAGGAAAACAACGACGAAGCCGAAGCTGCCATCGCGGGCCGGGAGGCTGCTGAACTCTATGGCATGTCCGTGTTGAAGAAAGGGATTGAAACGAGTCCCAGGAATTACACCCGCTTCGTCGTCATTTCTGCCGGTGAGTTCCTCGACGTCCCCAAGAACAAATCTTCCCTGATCTTCTCCGTCAGCGATCAGCCAGGGAGCCTGTATGAAGCCTTGAAGATTTTTGCCGAACGACAGATCAATCTTGTGAAACTCGAATCTCGTCCGATTCACAGTAAACCCTGGGAGTACCTCTTCTATACAGACATCGAGGTGGATATTCACGACTCGCAATACCGCTCGCTGCTTGAAGAACTGAAGAAAAAGACCGAATTTCTCAAGATTCTGGGGAGCTATGCAAAGGGATTGGATGATACCGATAAGACAGATCTCGGTGAAAAGGCCGTTTGAGGCTAAAAAAGGGTAAGCAACGACTTGACCTGTTTCGGAGAACGGAGAGCCAATGAACGGTGCGGAATTAATCGTAAAAACAGCCTTTAGCCGCGGGAATTGAAATATGCTTTTCAAATCCCGGCACCACGGAAATACCCCTTGTGACGGCATTGGACTCGGTGCCCGGAATCCGAGCAGTCTTGGGCCTGTTCGAGGGGGTCTGTACCGGCGCGGCAGACGGGTACGGACGAATGCTCGACAAACCTGCCATGACTCTTTTGCATCTGGGGCCGGGTTTGAGTAACGGACTGGCCAACTTGCACAATGCCAAACGTGCTCATACACCCGTGTTCAATGTGATAGGCGAGCATGCTTCCTGGCACCGTTCCGCGGACGCTCCTCTGACGATGGACATCGAAGCACTGGCGGGAACTGTGTCGAAATGGCAGCGCACCTGCGAATCTCCGGCAACGTTGTCAAGAGACACGGCGAATGCGATTGCCGCGGCCATGCGCGGGCAAGTTTCCACTCTTATCGTTCCTCAGGATTATCAATGGACTGAATGCGATGACCATAGAATAAGCCTTCCACAATTCTCGTTTGACGCGGTTGACCAAGACTTGATTGATCGAGCGGCAGCGCTGTTAAGGACCCATGAGAAAGCATTGCTCTTCTTGGGCGGGAAAGCTTTACGCAAAAGAGGTCTTCAAGCGGCTGCACGAATCATGGCCGCAACCGGCTGTGATGTGCTGTCGGAGAGGTTGTTTGCACACATGGAAAGGGGCGCGGGAATTCCCTCTGTAGGCCGGCTTCCATATTTTCCTGAACATGCCGTTGCTGCCCTGTCCAAATACCGGTTGGTCGTGTTGGCGGGGGTCGAGGAACCAGTGGCCTTTTTCGGGTATAAAGACATGCCTAGTCGGTTGCTGACTGCTGACCAGCAAGCTGTGCGCATCGACGGAGAGAATCAAGACTTGCTCGAAGTCCTGGAGTCCTTAGCCGATGCATTGGGAGCGCCTCGCAAGGTCGCTCTCGAAACTAATTCACACGCAGCCTCCTCCAAACCAGACCTCCCTTCAGGCCCATTAACGAGAGAAAAGGTGTGCATGGTTCTTGCCGGCTTGCAACCCGAAGGCGCCATAATAGTCGATGAAGCAGTTACTACAGGAGGTTCTTATTACCCTTTGACTGCGACCGCGCCCCCTCACAGTTTGCTTACTTTAACCGGCGGCTCTATCGGTCAGGGAATGCCTTGCGCAGTCGGAGCCGCGATCGCGTGCCCAGATCGCGCCGTGATCAACTTTCAAGCCGATGGCAGCGGTATGTACACCGTGCAGTCATTGTGGACTCAGGCGCGGGAATCCCTCAACGTCACAACCATGATATGCTCGAACCGAAGTTACGACATCTTGCGAGTTGAACTCGCGCGGTCGGGTCAAGTTTCCCCTGGCAAATACACCATTTCACTCACGGATCTTGCTGATCCTGTGATCGATTGGGTGAAGATCAGCCAAGGGATGGGCGTTCCGGCGGTGTCTGTAAACACTGCCGAGCGGTTGGCCGAGGAGCTTCGTGTGGCGCTCGCCGAACCTGGGCCGCATCTCATAGAAATGGTGCTTTGAACGCCGGCAGTGTGTCTCCTCTCTAATCCGTCACTCCCGCAACCGGGACAATTTTTTTGGCAAGCGATATAACGAGGAACTGGAAACTTCGTCAAAGTAAACAGGAAGTCGAAAAAGAAGGAGCTTCCCAGTCGAAAGACCTTAACGGTCTCGTGAGACGTTGTTCCCATGAAAAAACCGAGACGGCGATGATTTGAGCCGCCAAGAGACTCGTGCTTCGGAAAGAGGAAGGGGTGCAGTCGATGAGAAATATAGCAGTTTTGACAGTGGTCGCTCTTGCGGCCTTGGTAGTGGTAATGGCGCATGCCGGCCCCGCTTACGCGGCACAGTCCGCTGTAGCCGTGAGCAGTTCGGGGACGGCCGTGGACACGGTGGTCGGCACTGAAAGCACGGTGCCGGCTCAACTGGTTGGGAGGGGCCACCGCGGTGGTGGCGTTGCGTTTCGCTCAGGAAGCTTCCGCAGTTTCCGTGGCGCTCGCTTCCGCAATTTCAACGTTGGGCACCGTCGTTTCATTAGACCATTCATGTTCGGTTCGGTTGCTGTCCCTATTACACTTACAGCAGTTACTATAATAACTGCTTTTGGAACGGCTATCAGTGGGTGTGCCCTAATGACCACCTTTATTGATCCGTAGGATTACTGCGGATGACAGATGAGGTGCCAGCAGATCTCAAAACCCTCCGGGCCCGAGTGTAAGCGATAAAGAAATTGGACAGGCAGCACCGGTGGTCGGGAAACATTCTTTCCTCGGCTCCCGGTTTTTTTGTACACGAGGTCCTACCTAGAATAGGGTCTTCGGCACAGCCTGACCGAGGTAGGGCGGCCTATGGCCGCCAGTCGGATTAGAAGCAATGGCGGGCACGGTCCGCCCTACCCTGCTTGGGCAAATGGCAAAGTCATTGCCGAGACGCTTCACTAGCTGGACGGCAAACCTCGATCTCCCCTGCAATATGACTCTCGCCCCGCCCCCAAACCGGTCATTTCCTTTCACAGCAGCTTGAGTGAGTTTTGAGACCAAATATCTTGACAGACTTCCAGAATCAAAGCAGGATGATTTGTTTAACCTGTGGCCCGGGGATAATGGAAATTTCTACGAGTGAATGTGGCCGGCCATGAAACGGGTCCGGCAAGACCACCCAGAATCCCTGCAAAGGCAAAGAGATATGGAGCGTACATCAGGATGGACTTAAAAGACGTATTTGATGAAATAGTGAAAAGGATGCAGCGGGCAAAGGAAAAGGAAATAAGGCCGCAAATCAGTCCTTCCCCCGGAGAATGCATCATCAACATCCCCGAAAAGGAATTACCATACAGCATCATACTAAAGGAATACGCTCATGGAGTAACCGTTAACACCCAGTTAGCAGATAAGCCCCAACACCAGATACTGATGCCTGGTGCAAGTCTGCAAGATGCTCTAAGGGTCATTCAAGCCGCTATCATAATCGTCTATGGAAAATCCTTACACTGAACAGCGGCACCAGGAGCTAACAAGAAAGGCAGGAAATGGCAGAAGAGGAACAAGTCCCTTTTGACATAGAAGAATTCTTCGACCAGTTGATAGAGAAACTGGAACGGGCCAAGGCCAAGAACCTGCAACTGGTGATTAGAGAAAAGCCTTCATGGGTCATAGCGATACCAGAAGACGTAGTGAATGAAAGGGTAACAGACCTGTTTACAATAATGGTCAAGCAAGAAAACGACTCATTACAACTGCACTACGGCAATACCACGGAGGGTCAGTTTTACCTGGTGACCTTTACCGGAGTCACCAAAGAGGGGTTCATCAAGAGCGTGATGGAGATCATCCAGCATATATACGGCGAGGTTGCAACTGCCAGCCAATAAGAAATACCGACGGCATGCCGAGAGAGCAATCGCAAACGAGAATCATGAAGCCAGCGTAGGAATAATATGCTGATTAGAGACTTGTTCAATGAAATCGTAAGAAGATTAGAATGGTCAAAGGTACGGAACCTTGAACCGTACTGCACTGAAAGCCCTTCAAGATGCACAGCTACGTTTCCTGTAGATGAGTCCTTAGCCTACGTGGTGACCTTGGATGAAATAATGGGCAAAGGAGTATTAATAAAGTCATTCTTCCCAGATGGACAACCACACCACTGCATAGGAATACCAGATGTTGACCTGACGCAAGCGACCTCCATCATCAATGCCGCTGCCCTGATTGTCTATAGAAAGCCATTGCAAAGGCAAGACGAGAAAACGACCTGACACAGATTCTTGAACGGGTGAACGGTCACAGAGCAGATCCCTTCAAGAAGAGACAATGTTATGCCAACTCCCGTAGCCTACAAGCTACTACGAATCATGAAAACCGGTGCGAGCGCTTCGACCACGCGCAATGCACGTGGACGTTTACCCGGCACAAGTTATCGGGCGTACTGTCTTGGCAATGATGGGGGATTCATCTCCAAAGCGGTGTCGAGACAAAAAGTCGATGATGTGAGACCCGTATTGTTCGGGTTGTTCATCGTATGTGTTATGTCCACAATTTGGCAGCACCGCTAGCTCTCCTTTGGGAAGATGCCGATAAAAGGCTACGCCCTGCTCCACTTCAAAAAGAAAGCTCCTATCAGGATATAAAACCAGAGTTGGGCAATTAACTAATTCTAAGGTCGGCCTCAAATCAAAGATATATTTTCCGTAAGCCCCGCCGAATTGCCGAAACTGATTGAAGAATGGTTCTGTTCTTTCTCCATGCCAGTTAGTCAGTTTTGTTTTCAGATCCGGATCCAATTCCTCAAAGCTCTTGGTAAACTTTATCGCATTAAATTCAGACATATAAATGGTGCTGTAACACAATGTGCTTGATATCACTATGCTCTTGACACGATGGGGATACCGGGCAGCATAGTCGACGGCCACAACTCCACCTTCGCACTGACCTACGATGTGAAATGAGTCAATTCCAAGCCAATCTCGGAGTGACTCCAGTTCATCTGCACTTTCCGGCCTGAATCGATCGCTTACATAGAAATCTTCAAAATGTACGCCTAGCCCGGATTGTCCATAGCCTCTTCGATCATAGCAAACTGTTTTATAGCCTTGCTCAACTAAGGATGGTATTGTCTTGTCCCACATTTTGGTGCATCCGAAGCCGTGATGCAAAAGCAAAACCGGATCCCCATAGCCTTGAATTTCATAATGCAGTTTGATTCCGTTTATATCAGCAACAGGCATACTAAATTCCTCTCATTCCACTGGCGTAATGTCTCCGTGATGTCTCTACATGCAAGGGCGGACCCTGTAGCAATTGGGTTTGAGCCTCGGCAGCTGACTTATTCCTTCGCTCCGTGAGCTTTCAGCAGCTCCACGATTGGGGTGTGGCCCTGTTCCGAAGCCCACATCAAGGCCGTTCGCCCATTCTTGTCCTTGGCATTTACATCCAGCCCCTTTGCCACGAGAAGTTTGACAACTTCTAGATGGCCGGTCCAAGAAGGTAACATCAATGCAGTTCGGTCATTCTTGTCCTTCCGATTGACATCGGCGCCGTTTTCCAAGAGTAGCTTCATGACTTCAAGGCCACCTCTCCCGGAAGCCGACAGCAATGCCGTCTCGCCATTTTCATCCTTTGCATTGATGTCGGCCCCTTTATTAAGGAGTAGGCTCACGACTTCGAGATGGCCTCTCTGGGCAGCCCACATCAAGGCGGTCCGCTTTCTTTCCTTCCCCTCAACATTGACATTTACGCCGTCATTGAGGAGCGCTTCTACTTTTTTCAGGTCACCTTCCACTGCTGCATGCATAAATGCTTCATTTTTGTCCTGCGCACCGACGAAAGCCGGGGTGTTC
This sequence comes from uncultured delta proteobacterium, assembly GCA_963809365.1. Lineage (GTDB taxonomy): Bacteria > Desulfobacterota > Desulfomonilia > Desulfomonilales > Desulfomonilaceae > CAWBBA01. Next base: position 57,338 of record CAWEJR010000024.1, read on the forward strand.
AGCAACAAGAGGGTTACTAGTATAGTTAGAGCCTTTTTGTGAGTTCCATCAAAAGCGGACTTACGCAGTAGCATGGCAAAGCCTCCCCTGCGGGGTATTTTGTGATGGGCGCAGGAATCGGTTCCTTGGATGCAACGGACAATAACGGACTCATCACACCGTGACATTCTTTATGTTCAGCTTGTCCAGATCAATCCGCCCAAGTCCTCGCTGCGCGGCCATACTTATGTGCCTTACCTGAGCCGGTTCGATCTTTTTCCCATACCAGGTGCCCAGAGCCACCATCTGGGCGTCCGCGGCCACCATGTCAGGCGAGGCTATGACTACATTGAGCGGGATCACTTCGCCAGGACCGCCAGGACCACCGCTGGCCAGAATCCGAGTGCCGTCTATAACCACTAGATGCGGCTTCAGGATGGTGACCATGTCCACGATGGATTCATGTAGACCGTGGCTGTGGAACGCCCTTCTGTCGGTGTCAAAGATCAGGCCCATCATGCCCTTCATGGACAGGCTGACACCGGCAGACCCATGCGTTTTACCCACAGGAACAGAAATTAGCACATCCGAATCCAAGACCTCTGAAGACACTTCCATGGACTTGACTAAGATGCCTCGATCAAGCTTAACTTCTCTGAACAACCGTTGCGGCTTGATCACGTAGACTCTGGTGTTGGGCACAACCTCGCACATCTCCGGGATCTTGGACATGGCGAGACAGTCTTGCGGCTGCTGCAAAGGGTTGTCCAGAATTGAAATCCGTGAAGCGCCGGCCTCTGAACACATCCTTGCCACCTCACCCACAACCGCGGGGTGAGTGTTGGAGGCCGCCTGAGGTCCGCTGGCAAAACTCATGTTCGGTTTGATGACGACTTTGTTGCCGGGTTTGACAAAACGCTTCATCCCTCCCAGAGCATCCACTGCGGCACGGGTCATGGTTGCCGGGTTGCGGCCATGAGAAATGACCAGGTCCGGCGCGCCCTGTGCAAATGAATACCTGGGGCTGATCATCGCGGCAGGTCCCGATGCGATGACTGCGGCGGTAGTGATCAGTCCTGTCTTCAAAAATTCTCTGCGATCTGACTTTCGGGACATGTGCTCACTCCCTTAATCTTAATCCGGGTATAGCTAATTATTAAACCGACTGATTCTTCAAAAGTCAACGTGACTTCCGCAGAGGCTCCACGCTTCGCGCTTCTGCGAGCTATTCCTTTCAGTCCTTTTCGGTCTCTCAAAATATTTCCGATTCCGGTTGCAGCGAAAATGGGAAGCGGCCTTCAGAGAAATGCACCCGAGTATACGAACATTCTCATGAATCCCCAACATCGCCAACGCATCCAATTTTTCAGAATTGTTCTTACGAAACGAAATTGAAAAGAAGCAGACGGCACTAAATGACTGCAACCACTGTTGGTAGCGAGAGAAAGGATGCGATTATGGATGAGGATATAGAAAACAAGAGAAAAAGAAAAGAAGACAGCCCGAACGGCGAAACCGCACCGGAGCATTCAGGGCATCCCATGGACCGGCGAAGTTTTCTGACACGATCAACGTTGGTTGCGGGAGGTGTGTTGGCGTCTCCATTAATTTTGGCGTCCAATGGCGAACCGGCTCCGACTCAGAGCACCGGGACGGCTGAAAAGGAGACAATAACGTTGCCCGACTTCCGTTTCCCGCTGGCCCAACAGCCCGCGCGGGAGCTTCCGGGAGGGTCTGCGCGAGAGGCTTCAGCAAGGGAGTTTCCAGTGTCAAAGAACATTGCAGGTGTACTCATGACACTGAAAGCCGGCGGTCTTCGCGAACTTCATTGGCACGCCAACGCGGCTGAATGGGCCTATGTGATCGATGGCCACGTGCGGGTGACCATCGTCGATCCACAAGGCCGCATAGAGATTGCGGACTTTGGACCTGGAGACGTCTGGTATTTTCCACGCGGCCATGCCCATTCGATTCAAGGGCTCGGGTTAGGGCCGGGTGAAGCCAAGTTCCTGCTCGTCTTCGACAATGGCTACTTCTCCGAGTTCGCTACGTTCAGCTTCACGGACTGGCTGGCACAGACGCCAAAGGAAATTGTGGCCAAGAATCTCAACGTCCGTGAATCGGATCTAAAGGATCTTCCCAACAAGGAGGTTTACATAGCCCAGGGTCCGGCGCCGCCTCCGCTGCCGGTGACTCCCATCTCAGGGCCGGGGACAGTGCTTGGCTCCGCCCCTGACTCACAAGTATTCGCTGGCTTCACAAAAGCCGTTTAAGCGATACCGCGACGGCGAGGTTCGGCTGGTTTCGGCCAAAGAGTTTCCGATTTCCACGAACATGACGGGAGGAATAATCAATCTCGCACCTGGCGGCCTCCGTGAACTCCACTGGCACCCTAACGCGGACGAATGGCAATACATACTTTCGGGCAAGATCCGCCTCACTGTCTTTGCGTCCCACGGCCTTGCGAAAGTGGTGGAACTCGGCGCCGGTGACATCGGTTTTGCTCCCATGGGCTACGGCCATGCTATCGAAAACGCTGGCAGCGGACCCGCAGAGATGCTCATCGTCTTCAACAGTGGCGAGTACCAGGAAATAAGTCTCACAACGGTCCTTGCGGCCCATCCGGCCTATCTTTTGGAGACGAACTTCCATCTGCCGAAGTCCGTTATCGACAAGCTGCCCAAGAAGCAGGAATTCATCACTTCCGGTCGAGAAGGCAGGAAATGACGCGAATTGGTGCCACGGATGTGCCGTCCGGCTCATCCGTTCTTTGCGGCCTTCGGCCGAAACAACAAGAAGCGAGAGGATGAACGTGTTTGTTGAGGTTGAAATGCTTGACGGACTTGCACCAAATGCTCCTTCTTTCGGCGTCGGTCACGGAAATGACCTATTCCACCATCATGCACTGGAGAGTTTTCCATCGACTCTTCCGAAATAACAACCGGCACGGATGAGCCGGACGGCACATCCGTGGCACCAGGCTTCGATCCCTACCAGTCACAAGAAATGTGACCATGTTCGGATTGCGCCTGTGAGTCCTACTGGCTGACTTACTGCACTATAAGTGTGGCGATCAGTTTCGATAATTCGTTAGAATTCCTGGCTGTAAGTTGCAGCAACTTGAATCCTGAGCACTTTTCACCAGTAGCGCTATCTGTGTCAGTCCATCGGCATTCTGCGATCATTACAATTGAATCAAACATGACAAATCCATGATATGCCGGAATTACAAACGTCTTGCGTTCATCGAGTTTTGCGTCTATCCCTTTCACTCCTATGCCATCTTCACTAATATTGATAACAATCCCTTTGTTTTCTCTATTCGTCGCCTCATGAATGGGCAATTTGAACCCGACGTTGTAACGCGTTTGTTCACGGGCATCAGATGCTTCAGCAGACAGTTCCTCACACTCGACGGCTTCTGTGGACAGGTCTTCATACTCGACGTCTTCCGCAGCCACGTCCTCATACTCGACAACTTCCTCTACGCTTACGATCTGGATCAATTGAATCAGTTTTCTGAGTTCGGCTAAATCCCCTGAGGAAATGGACGTGACCTCGAATCCACTAACATGTTCACCTGTGCGTATTTCATCACCCGTCCAGCGACAGATGCGCCCGGAACCTAGCTCGGCCGACGTCAAAAAATTCATCGGCGGGGATGACAAAATTCTTGGCCTCACCAACACTTGCCTGGATGCCCGCTAATCCAATCCCGCCTTCCGTAATGTTGAGAACCATACCAAGTATTTCCGGTTTCGCTTCTTCGTAAATGGGAAGAACAAAATCCAGGATGTGCCTGTATAACAGGCGACCGGGCTTAGCACTGTCTTGCACGGTATCATCGAATGAAGCACAGCGGCCATCAAGCTCTTCGCAAGTCATGGCCTCTGCGTCCAGCAGTTTCTTGAAGATATGCTGTAGCCTGTTCGGGGATAGATTATACTTCTGGATTAGCGCGGCATCCGTCATTCCCGACCGCGTGTCCTGAACAAAATCTCTGGCGCTGATCAGTTGCTTAGGTGACACCGGGTCCGCCCCCTTCTGATGACCATGAAGAAAGCTACTTGCCATGATGAATGAGAACGCAGATTTTGACCAGAAAAAAAAGTAGGCAGTCACTCAGATGACAAGGCAATGAATCTGACAAAGTTCTTCATTCTCGGCTTGTCCGATTTGCCTATATTGATGATTTCGAGTCCTGCAACTGGAAAGGCGTCAACTCTCGCACCACTGTGCAAATTTCAACCAATCTATACACTCGAATGAGGTTTGGCCGTTTTTTGACGCTCTGCGCAGCGGTTTGAATTCCTCTACCGCCGTGGCGCGGCACACCTTCAGCAGTTCCTGTGTCAGTGCCTCCACCGACTGGAACCGTTCCTCCGGTTTTTTTTCCATGGCTTTGGAGACGATGTCCGACAAGGCATCCGGGATGTCGAGCCACAATTCCTTCAACGGGACCGGAGCTTCCTTGATGTGTTTCCGGAGGACTTCTTTTATGGCGGAACCTTGGAAGGGAGGCCTCCCTGCCAGGGCGTGATAAAGCGTTGCGCCGAGTGAATAGATGTCGGCCCGAGCGTCAATGCCGTGGTCACTCGTGATCTGCTCTGGTGCTATGTAGAGGGGGGTTCCCATCCCCTTCCCGCTGGTTCTCTCCTTTCGGTCAGTCTTGAGGTCCCTGACAAGACCGAAATCAACGAGCATAGCGGTTCCTGCGGAGGTGACAAGAATATTGGCGGGTTTCACGTCCCCATGCACAATTCCGTGCTCGTGGGCGGCTCGAAGGGCTCCGCAGATATCTAGGGCAAGCCGAATGCAACCATTGGTCGAAATCTTGCTCTTCTTCTGAAGAGCGCTTGCGAGGCTGCCGCCAACCACAAGTTGCATAACAATGAAGCTAAAGCCTTGTTCTTCTCCGGCGTTCATCACGGCAACTATGTTGGGGTGTTTGATCCTTGCTATGACTCTGGCTTCCTTGAGGAATCGCTGCGCCATCGGCGTGTGGGATCTTTTTTCCTCGGGATGAAGAATCTTAATAGCAACTGGGACATCCAGCGCTAGATGATGCGCTTTGTATACTGTCGCCGCGCTTCCTTTGCCCATGACGCCGTCAATCCTGCAACCGGCAAGGACTAAACCTCTGAGCGGATTGTCCTGTGTGGGCGTATGGCGGAGTAATGGCACTAGAATTGTCTCGCCGCATACGCACTTTCCCAGCTTTCCTGACGACGATTCAGTCGCGGTAAGAATCCTCCCGCATCGGTCACAGTGGAACCGTATCCGGGACTCCGGCGACAGCGCCCGATCCTCTTGCACAACCAGTTCATCCACAAGAGATTTGAAGCTGTTTTCTTGGCGCGCGTCTATAGATACGAACTGTATCCCCATCCCCAGGACCCTATCGATTTCGAGTATTCTGGCACCCTGTCTTACGGCCAGGCCAATGACCTCCATTGTGGACTCCGCCGTGCATCTCGGGAGGTTGAATTTCAAAAACACGACACTCCCGACCGGAATAGGCTCATAGGTCAGAATGAACATACCGGAGGTACTCAAGTCGGTTGAGTAGCCGGAGGCCCAGACGTCCTGATTGAATGAATACTGGACGGTAGTCGAAACTTTGACTCTGCGGGCTCGTCTTCGCGGGTCGGAATACGTGCCGGCCAATTGTTCCGGCGGGGAGTTTGGGCTTTTGTCAGAGACAAGATTCTGCACCTCTTTCGGACCCATCGGTGTTGCCGCCGGGGAAATTCCAAAACAGGAGACCTGTCTCGCAAAGGTCCAGGGCAAGCCGAATGCAACCATTCGCGGAAATCTTGCTCCTCTTTCTGAAGAACGTTTGCGAGGCTACCGCCGACCACAAGCTGCATCACAATGAAACTATAGCCTTGTTCTTCTCCGGCGTTCATCACGGCAACTATGTTGGGATGTTTAATCCTTGCTATGACTCTGGCTTCATTGAGGAATCGCTGCGCCATCGGCGTGTGGGATCTTTTTTCCTCGGGATGAAGAATCTTAATAGCAACTGGGACATCCAGCGCTAAATGATGCGCTTTGTATACTGTCGCCGCGCTTCCTTTGCCCATGACACCGTCAATCCTACAACCGGCGAGGACTAGTCCTCTGAGGGGATTGTCCTGCGTGGGCGTGTGGCGGAGTAATGGCACTGGAATTGTCCCGCCGCATACGCACTTTCCCACCTTTCCTGACGACGATTCAGTCGCGGTAAGAATCCTCCCGCATCGGTCACAGTGGAACCGTATCCGGGACTCCGGCGACAGCGCCCGATCCTCTTGCACAACCAGTTCATCCACAAGGGATTTGAGGCTGTTTTCTTGGCGCGCGTCTATAGATACGAACTGTATCCCCATCCCCAGGACCCTATCGATTTCGAGGAGTCTGGCACCCTGTCTCACGGCCAGGCCAATGATCTCCATTGTGGACTCCGCCTTGCATCTCGGGAGGTTGAATTTCAAAAACACGACACTCCCGACCGGAATAGGCTCATAGGTCAGAATGAACATACCGGAGGTACTCAAGTCGGTTGAGTAGCCGGAGGCCCAGACGTCCTGATCGAATGAATACTGGACGGTAGTCGAAACTTTGACTCTGCGGGCTCGTCTTCTCGGGTCGGAATACGTGCTGGCCAATTGTTCCGGCGGGGAGTTTGGGCTTTTGTCAGAGCCAAGATTCTGCACCTCTTTCGGACCCATCGGTGTCGCCGCTCGGGGAAATTCCAAGATAGGAGATCCTGTCGTCTGCAACAATTCTTCGATTCGTTTGGAGAGGTCCGGGAAAAAACTGTCATCTTCGGTTCTGATCTGCAGAAGTCGTTCCAAAGCCAATTCAACCCGGCCCTGGCTAAGGTAGAGTTCCGCGAGGTCGGAATAAATGTGCAGTCGATCCCTAATCGGCACATTCAGGGACAAGAGGGACTGAAGTAGGACCTTTTCAGCTTGGGCCGATAGCTTCAGATCAATCAGGCAGTTTGCTATCCGCCGCATGGCTCGACACTTCAAGGACTCCTCGGACAGTACCCTTTGGTACTCGCGAATGGCCTCTCTGAGGAGCCCCATTTCCTTGTAGGTCTCCGCTTTTTCAAAAGAAAGATCAGGACGATCCACTCGTAGTCTCCCGTTTCGACACTCCATGCAACAAGATCGGAAATCTGGCAGACAGGCCCATCGGTTACCTTGCGTCGACAAGAAGGATCAGCATCTCAAAATGAAGCCCTGAGTGTCCGGGTCAAGGACTTGGCCTTCACGAGCACCTCTCATGAAGCGAAGCCTTCGTAAGTAGCTCCGGAACCGTGCAGTCTGAGCACAGTGTATCAAGCTTCTTCAATCCAGAAGGTGAACCCCTGAACGAATTCCCTGAGCCGAAGAACGTCTTGCTCGCTTATCCTCGTGATACGAAATCCTGCGCAAATCGCCCCACCAGGTTCTAACTGCCTTGCCCAACGACATTGGGCCTCGAATTCAAACGGGGCTATCTCTCCAAATTCATCACCGACAACCGCAAGGGATTTCGTCTCGTCGATTTGAGCGTTAATCCCAGTGACACCTATCCCGTTCTCAGAAATATCCCTCACCAAATACCTTGTTCCGGGCTTGCCAACTTCGCAGATCGTAACCACTGGAATTGGGTGGTTTCTCAGCGAACTTCGCGAGCTCCCACCACTACTGTGTTCGTCACGAGAGGAACTGAAAGTCTCAAATTCGGTTGAAGTGATAGCATTTGCCTTGAGCAGCCTGTTGAGAGAACTTGCGAGTGCTTCCGACGTGAGTTGATATTTTTTCATGAGTTCCGGACGAGCCATTCCAGATCTGAGGTCGCTAGCCAACGTTTGAATTCTCTTTGCACGCGTGTTGGCAAGCTGCTTGAATATCGATCGAAGCTGATCTCCCGATAAATTGTACTTTTGGGTGAGCTCTGAGTCGGCCATTCCGCGGGCAATGTCTTTGACGATCTCCTTCTCGATGATCTTTTGCTTCATATTGATCCCCTAATCTCTTGCGAGTGTTCGTCTCCTCTTCCTGGATTCAAGATAGAACCGCCCATGTGCGTCTCGGACAATCCGTCTTGATCGACTAACGCATGCACAAAATCTGTACAAGGTCGCGGCCGAACCGGCGACGAAATATCGACGACGTCTCGGGATGGCGATATATTTTCAGCTAATCGTTTTCCATTCACCTGATTCACCAAGCACTAACAATCCCATGAAATCTTTTATGGACTTCCTGTCCCTGTCTGAAAGATCCATTATCTCAAACCCGGCTACAGGGTGTCGTTTGGTCTTGCCCTGCGTCTCGACCCATTTGCACTCGGCGACAATCAATAGCGGATCGGTTTGCATGAACATGTCGATCGGAATCTGAAAAGTCTTAGCTTGGCCGACGCTCGCTCCAATCCCCGCCACACGCAGCCCCTTTTCCGAGATATCTCGCAAGATGCCGGTGGCTGAGGCTTCCACGTCATATATTTCTACGGGGATGTTCAGGTCGACTCTCCGGAACTTTCGTACCCGGGTGAGATCAGTTGTTCCCTTGTACAAGGAAGATCTTTCGCAAAGTTCGTTGTGGCTGATAGCGTTATGAGCCACGAGTTTCTCGAGGATGCTCTGGAGGGCTTTCGAAGAAAGCTCGTATTTTGCCTGCAATTCCTCGTCGCCCATCCCTGATCGCAGGTCGTTAATGACATGCCTTCCGTTAATTTGTCGCTTGTTGCTCATCGTATCCTCTATTGCCCCAAGGGTCCTCCAGAATCTCCTGGAAAAAAGTCCAGGGGGTCACCCGCTACTTTGATTCATAACTGCTGCTATTCTTGGCGTTTATTAGTCCCCGTTCTCAGTTATCAACTCCTGGAGGGCTCGGCTCAGTTCGACGGCATTGTACGGCTTGGGTACGATGCCCTTGAACCCGTAATGCTGGTAGTTGGACATTATGGGGTCCGTTGAGTACCCACTTGAAACGATGGCCTTGACCTCGGCGTCAATTTCCAGAAGTTTCTGTATGGCCACTTTTCCCCCCATGCCTCCTGGGACCGTCAAGTCCATGATCACGGCGGAAAACGGTTGTCCGGATTCCATTGCCGCCTTGTACATTTCGATACATTCTGAGCCATCCTTAGCCATCTCAACGTCGTAACCTAGGAGCGTCAACAGATCTCCCGCAACAACCCGTATGGCCTCCTCATCATCCATCAAGAGAACCTTTCCCGTTCCAAACGCCGGGGTTTCTCCTGAATTCGTCAATCGGATTGTCGATCTCGTACTCCGGAGACGCGGGCAAATAAACGAAGACCGAGGTCCCAACATCAACCTCGGATTCAACGTCAATCACACCGCCGTGCCTCTTGATAACAGAATAGGCAGTGGCAAGACCTATGCCTGAGCCTTTGGGTTTAGTGGTGAAATACGGATCGAAAACCTTGGTGACATGCTCTGGCGGTATTCCGCAGCCTGTATCCTTTATCGATATCTTGACGTATCTCCCTTCTCTTAGCCGGAGACGGTGACCTAGACCTTTCCTGCCCGAGGAACAGGTTTTCAGCGCAAACCGTTAGCGTGCCGCCATCAGGCATTGCCTGCAGTGAGTTGATAAGGAGATTCTGAAATACCTGGCCCATCTGTTGCTGGTCTATTTCCGCCGGCCAAAGGTCATCAGGAATACTGACTTCGTTTTTGATACTAGAACCACTTAGGGCAAGGGCGATGCTGTCTTTCAATAGCAGGGACAAGGAAGCAGGCCTCTTCACGGGGTCTCCTCCCCTGGTGAAGGTCAATAGTTGTTGAGTCAGATGTTTCGCTCCAGTCGCAGCCTTTTCAGCATTTCGCAAGGCTTCATATTGAGCGCTCGCTCGTGTTGCGTGCATTTTCGCCAAGGAGATGTTGGCGATGGTCCCGGTCAGCAAGTTGTTGAAGTCATGAGCAATGCCTCCCGCTACGAGTTCAAGGGATTCCAATTTCTCAGTCTTCAACATTTCTTCTTCAACCCTTTTTTGTTCGGTGATATCACGAAGCATCAGTAGCCTGGCGGGCTTCTCATTCCAATCTGTGGAGTGGACGCGTATCTCGAGGATGCAGGCGTTCTCCGTTCCCACGATTCCTCTTAATCTCTGTGATCTGTCCCGGAAATAGGGTAAGTCCAAGATGTTTATTTATAAGTTTCTCTCTGGGCTGCCCCAACAAGGATGATGCCGCCGGGTTCGCATACAGAACCACGCTCTCGGGAGATATGACCAGGATACCTTCGCCCGTCTTTTCCACTATGCTGGTGAAACTGGCACGACTGGCCTCGAGACTGTGCTCTGCCTCCTTGCGAAAACCGATCTCACGGAGGAGATCTTCATTCGTGCTCTTCAGTGCCGAGGTTCTTTCCTCCACCCGACTTTCCAGCTCCTCCTGAGCCTTTAGAAGGGCTTCTTTGTGTTTCTGTGTCAGAATGAGTTGTTTCTTCTCAGCGGTAAGGTCTTCCACAAGAACTATCAGAGCCCTGTCCCCACCCATCCTGAGCGAACGGAAATGCACACGACCGTAAATTCTGCTTTCCTCAACTTCGAGCACCGTGCTTGCTACCAGTGGCCTTCTGGTCATGAAGGCTTTTTCGACAATAGAATTGACGGCCCTGGCAACTGATCTCCTGGAAAAGATGGAGGAAAAAGGACGACCCAAGATTCTCTGATAATTTACGCTGACCTTTTGCCAGGCGTTATTGACAAAGATGATCTTGCAGGACTCATCAATTAGCAGAACAGGAATTGGAATGGACTCAAGTAACTTACCGAATGACGTTTGATGGATATTGCTGAGGTCAAGAACAACTGACGCACTGAGCTCGTCCACCAGGTTTTGCAGGTCAATCGTGTGGGTGGGAGTCTGACCGACGACTGAACGGTTTGAAAACCCCTCATCCATGTTAAGAGCATCAAAATCGGGCAGGTCCCTATCGCTCATCGTTGCCCTCCCGTGGGGAACGGCCATGTCATTTTGTCGGAGCTTGGTGTGTTCTTGATTTCCAGAACCGCTCCGAACCTGACTCTGTCAAAACGGAACGCCAATTTTCGGGTTTGTTTGGTAGTGTCCTCATCTGAATTGTCAGGTCCAAGGACTACCTCTCGGGGCGCATCCACTAACTTGAGGGCCTTCGCAAGAACTGTGCCCCATTTGATCCCTCGATACCAAGCTCCGTTTCGGACTAACTTGCAGTTGTCGGTCGAAACAAGTCAGCTTGGTGCCACCGGGCCCCCAAACCCTGACGGCCTGCTCACTTTCCTTGCCGGCTCCTTCTGTCATCGCTGCCGTGGCTGACATCATTGCTGCCTTGAAACCGCTGCCAGTCGTATTAGAACTCGAAATTCACCCATGCTTCTTACCGAAATGTAAGAGACCTCGAATCCAGCGAGGTAGTCGCCGCCGGGCGCTCTACTTGCCCACCGGCACACCGCGTCAAATGTGAATGTGGCAAACTCTCCGAACTCATCTCCAGCGATCACAAGCGTCTTTCTCTCATCAACCTTTGCCCGCATGCCGCTGACGCCGATGCCTCTTTGGGTAACATCCCTTACTTTACCTGGAGCTTCCGAGTGTCCTGCCTCATGAATCTCTACATCGAAACCCAGAGTGTACCTCCTGGATTCCCTGGGCTTATCGAGGACGAGCCCCTCGGAACTCGAACTAAGCTTCTCATAAAGCTCTCTCCAGCTTAGAAGCCCATTGCTCACGAGCTCCATACAGACCCATCTTAACGCTCTGGAGGTGAGTCGGAATTTTTCCATGAGTTGGCCCCTGCCAAGCCCATGTCGTATGTCCGCCGCAACCTGGTTAATATTGACGGTAATTTTGGCGGGAGTGCTGTCAGGCTGTGCACAATGCTTCAAAAGGCCCGCCCGATCCAGTTCCTCGAACAATCTTTGCAGACCATTTTCGGAAAGCTGATATTTCTCAATGAGTCCGTCCTGGCCGACCCCAGATCTGATGTCTTCCAGTAGCTCGCGTGCGTTTAAGCGCCTTACAAGGCCGATGTTTCCCAACTGTTCAAAAAGGCTTTGAAGTCCCTTGGCCGAAAGCTCATATTTGTTCATTAAAGATAAATCGTCCATCCCGGACCGGATGTCCTCTAGAATCCGCTTCGCCTCTATTTTTCTTGGCGGTTTCATATTAAATCCGTCGCCCCCGATTGAAGACTGAACCACTCGGTAACCCCGAGTTGAGGGGTGCTACAAGCAGTTAGCATTTATACGACGCTACATTTGCCTATTTGATTGGATTTCACGTTCTGTCCGGTATTTCTCCGTAAGAAAAGGGTCACCCAGTCCAGCGTGGACCCTCGCACAACCGCGCTTGCATCAATTCTCCCCTTTTTCAACATCACTTCTGTGACGGCAGACGCGGCGCAGGGCACTTCTTCATCCGCGTTTCACTGGGAACCGATGCTTTCAGATACCCCCGAGCGACGATTTGGGGTTCCGCAATAGTTTGATGTTCTTTGCCACAGTTCGTCGTAACATACCCCCGACTCCTTGACGGAGCCTGATCTCCCGTCAGGATAATCAAATTAAGCTGGTTACTGTCCCCCTCCTGGATTTCTCCGATAGTGGAGATTTAGATTGATGATTTCATTCAATCGGTAGGGTGAGCAATAATTGTGCCAGGGAATAGCTTTGAAGAAGGACTGATCCGCTCGGACATAGATCTTTGTGCTAAGTCAAAGGCAAAATTGATGAAGGTTGATTAGGTGGGAACGAAGCATCTCTATCCTGTACGGCATTGATAAGACTTCGATGCCTTGAATTTGGGTCAACTTGACCTTGAGGATCACGTTTTACTCATGACAAAGTGAGCCTCACAGCCGACTTGACTGTGCAGGGCCGAAGTGACCGCAGTTGGTCAACTTGGCCCATGCAATTGGCGTCACTTCTATTCAATAGAATTCAATTCTTGTCCTGGCAGGACCGTAAATTCTAACCAACTGACGCGCCATGCTTAAGCCTAATCTCATTTTCAACCTTAATGGTAATTTCATAGGTCTAATACCAGGTATAGTGCCGCACCTTGAAATTCGCGGGAGATCTCGACCAACGCTAGAATGGAGCAGACCGCTTCACGTTGTCATTGCGAGGAGTGAAACGACGAAGCAATCTCCCTTGTCGCTGTAGAATGCCTTCGAAGAGGAGATTGCCACGTCGCTGCGCTCCTCGCAATGACAGATTGCGGCTTGGTACGGTTCTAGCGTTACCGCCAAATTCAACGCGTGACACTATAGCTATCTGACAGCGAGAATTGGTTACTGGCAATACCGGCACTGACCTGGAGCCCAGGTCAGTGGCACCCAGCACCCGAACAACATCCGGCTGGGGGTGCCATCCCGCGTCTCGCGGGAGGCTTTGTCAAATCCGTGGCTGATTTAGCGGATTATTCGTTGTTTAAGCGCGAACTGGTATAAACCGATGGTTTGCTCACCAATAGATTGCACGTGTACTGCGCACGGTCATCGCGAGACGCTTATCAAGGCATGCGAACAATCGTTCGAATCAATTCACGAAGGAGAATGGAGTCCCGTTGAGAAGTGCTCAATATCTCAAATCCTGCCAGGGAATCAGTGTCGCCCACGCGCTCCACCCAGCGAAAAGCCACCTCAAGTATTATCTCATCGGCTGAGATTAGTGGCCCAGGTTCAATCCTCAGAGCCACTCTCGTCCCAAGAGATGGGCTTATGCCCTTTACGCAACCACCCTTTTCATTGATGTCGATGAGAAAACCTGAATTTGATTCCGGGGAATCCATCTCATTCACGGGCAAGAGCAGGGCAAGAGGGTAACGTGGTGTGGCCCTTTTGTCGCCATCGCTTACCTCATAGTCGTAGAGTATGGGCCTCCAGTAGACATCGGCAGAGTTCACGGCATTCTCACTCATCAGTTGGAGAAGTCTTCGGCGTAGCTTCGCAGCGGACAACTGGTGTTTCTCCATGATCTCCGCATCGGTCAAGTCCCCCTGAATATCGTTAATCAACGCGCTTTCGTCATCCATAAGTGTTTGGTCCTCTTCCGCTGTGCCCACTCTCCCGTGTAAGGGGCCCGAAAAGGCTGTGGGCCGGCGCCTATATCGGCTGTCGATTCCTTTGCGTTGGGCCTTCTTGTGCCCGTGGGAAGCCCCTTTATGATAGGCCGGATAGAATAATATCATGAGAGCGCGCGAGATGAGGAGAAAATTCCGCAGTTAGGTAGTTTTGCGCATACGACCGGATTGTCCGTGTCGATCAACACTCCTCCAGCCACGCGGATGCCTGAACAGCTAGCGAAAGATAGGGTAAGGATCCGCGGCGAATATCATGGTTGACCAAAGGGGGATGGCACATCGACGTGGATTCTCATCCCAAACATCCATTAAGCCGGGTCGCGCTCGTTGGCCACGCACCATGCTCCCCCACTCCCCGACTGATCGACGTAAAGTGCAGCCGTAAATGGTCGCGTGTAATCCGGGGACACCGCTCCCAATTTTTCATCCTGAAATTCGGTACCCCTTTCTGACTACGAACAGCGACGGTGAAATTTCCGTTTGACCGGAGGAAAATGGAGCGGTATATGTAAAAAAGGAGAGATCCGCCTTTTTGAGCAACCTGACAATGTTTCCGCTGCCGTACTCGCTCGTACGAGGCTGATCGTCTGAGATAGAGGAGAAGCCCGGACAACTCCTATGAGGTTTTAAGAGCGTTTTCTCTGGCTCAGAGGGCCATATGGGCACAACTGCCGATATTCCGCGCGCCGATCCTGACATGCTGATGGAATTCCTCACCCATATTGTTCCATTCAACGCATTGGACACTGAAAAGCTCCGGGAACTTTCAGAACGTTTTGCCATGAAGTTCTTTCCCAAGCAGACCGTTGTATACCGACAGGACGTCGATGACGTGAACGACTTCTATCTGATTTACAAGGGGGGCGCAAAGACTTACCTCACGGGCCCTGACGACTCTGTGACACTCTTGGATTTCCGTGGTGAAGGTGACTACTTCGGCGCTCTTGGAATCATACGAGGCTCTAAGGCAAATTTTAACGTCGAGACCTTAGAGGACACATTCTGTCTCGCGCTTGATAAAGAAGCATTCCTGGATCTTGTCCATAATTATCCCAGGTTCTCCCAGCATTACCTAAAGACTTTTTCCGAAGATCTGGTTGGCACCGCCTATGCCGAACTTCGCTTAAGAAAGACACAGGCTCGGCCCGAAGAAGCACTATACCTGTTCAATCTGCAAGTTGGCGACGTAGTCAGACGGCCGCCGGAGACCGTGGACGCATCCAAAACCATTCAGCAAGCGGCCCAGCGCATGTCGGAGATGGAGATCGGATCTCTGTTGGTTCAAGATGGCAGCGGCGAGATTGTGGGTATCGTGACCGACAAAGACCTTCGGAAACGAGTGGTTGCCAAAGGCCATGACTACAATGCACCTGTGGCAACGATCATGTCGTCCCCGGTGCAGACGATTCCATCCCATGCCCTAAGTTTCGATGCTCTCCTGCGTATGATGAATAAGCATGTTCAACATCTGGCCGTTGAACGCGGGAAGCGGATTGTCGGTGTAGTCAGCGTTCGTGACATCATGGTGCAGGAAGGGTCCTCTCCGCTCTACCTTTTCCGTGAGATTGAGAGTCAACGCGAAATAGAGGGCCTCCGTTCCCTCTCTCGGAAGGTTCCGCGCGTGGTGAGGGCTCTCGTTGAGGGAGGAGCACGCGCGAACAACATTACTCAAATCATTACGTTACTAAACGATCAAGTCGTACATCGATTGCTGACGTTGTTGGTCGAAGAGATGGGACCCGCTCCCTATCCCTTCTGCTGGATAACATTCGGGAGCGAGGGACGCAAAGAGCAGACTTTCAAGACAGATCAGGATAACGCTCTCATTTACGAAGATCCAGGCGGGGACGAGGATCAAATCAAGATCGCTAAATCGTATTTTCGTAATTTTGCCAGGCGGGCCAGCGAGAATCTGGAGGCTTGTGGCTATCCACTGTGCAAGGGTAAGATGATGGCTTCAAATCCGAAGTGGCGCAAACCCTATCAGGTGTGGATGGATTATTTTAGCCAATGGATGAATGCGCCGGAGCCGGCGCAGGTGCTGAAGGCCACGATCTTCTTCGATTTCCGTGCCGAATACGGACGGAACGAATTGGGGGACGACCTCAGGGACTTCTTGACTGTGCAAGCGCCTGGGAAACCCTTCTTCCTGTTAAATTTGGCAAGGGACTGCGTGGCGGCCAAGCCTCCTCTAACGTTCTTCAAGGGTTTTATTGTGGAGAAGGACGGTCAGGTACAGGAAACGCCTGGATCTGAAAACGCAAGGTCTCACGCCGTTCGTGAATTTTGCCCGCTTGTTGGCTTTGCGGCATGGGGTCAAGGAAACGAACACCCTGGCAAGGCTTGAGACCGTTGCGGAAAATGACCATATTCCAAAAGAACTGTACCTGGAGACCCGAGACGCCTATGAGTTTCAGATGCAGCTCAGGCTCGTGAACCAGTTGCGAATGATTGAAGCAAATCGGGAGCCAAACAACTACATTGATCCGGCCGAACTCTCCTATCTGGAGAAGCAGACGCTAAAGGAGGCGTTTGCTGTGATCGGGCACATTCAAGAATACGCGAAATCAGAGTTCAGAGTTCTAGAATAGTCTTGTATTTACTCGCGAATAGGCAGATAGTTTTAGAGGGGAAATCGAGCATCGGTGCTCCACCGCCGCGACGAAAGCGGCCCGCGCCGCCCCAAGGCCGGGGCAGTCTGTCCGTGATAGCATGCCGTTTGCCGCGACAAAGAAAGATGCAGTAATCTGACCAATCAAATGCCTCGTTTCAAGTAATTGCTGAGGCGTCACACCAATGTGCAACCAACCGCCGAAGAAGTGGCATAAAGCCTTCTGTCAAATATGATGACGGAGAACGGCATACACCGGTTCGGGGAAGATCAGACAAAAGTCTCCTAACTGGCGTACAAGGGACCAGAAACTCAAATCTTGATAGTTCGGTTTTGCCGAAGGGGAGGCTATCAGATGAGAACGGCGGATCTACTGCCCGAGCCTTGGTTCTTGACGCTACTGCATGGGATGCTTAGCCTGCGTTGGTTTCGGCTTGCGCTGGCCGGCTGGCACTTCCAAGTCGATGCACTGAGTCTCGTACACGATCACATCTGGGACGCAACCTCGCTTGTCCTGCGGAAGGGGATTCGTCGCTACGCTCACGACGGACAGCGGGTGCTCGACCTGGGCACTGGTCATCTAGGCTTGCTGGCCGTGTACCTGTGCCCGTACTCACAACGTGAATATGGTCGCTGTGGACGTCAATGATGAATATGTCGAGAACGCGCAATTGATAGCAGCGGCAAGCTGCGCTCCTTCCATTGAATTCCGACAAAGTGATTGGTTTTCCAACGTTGATGGCGTGTTCGACCTTATTTTCAGCAACTGTCCTTACATCCCCACCGAGGTAGGCTCAAGCCTTCAACACTTGCAGCCACATCCGGAAATATGGGACGGCGGCCGCGATGGATTGGCTCACGTTCGAGCCATTATTGTCAATGTGGCCAAGTTCCTGAGGCCTGAAGGGCTACTGCTGCTGGGAATCGATACCGATTATGTCGAGCGAATGGTAACGCTTGCGCTAATTGAGCAATCCAAGGACCTTGAATTGCGACGCATTGTTGAATCATGGATCTCATCCAGCGAGGTTTACGTCATCGGCCTCAGGGCCCACGGCTGTTCGGTCTCTTGAGGCAAATCCGTTGCAAGCGATGCCTGGTGCCACGGATGTGCCGAAGGCTCATCCGTGCTTTCCGAAACCCCGGCTGGCGCTGCAGCCCTGCGGAAACTACCTCTTCGACGATCAGGGATCGGAAAGCTTCTCATCGGCTCTCCGGAAATGAGACACGAGCACGGATGAACCGGACGGCACATCCGTGGCACCAGACAAGGATTCCACCTTGGAAGTAGCCTTGGTGCTAAAGGAATCAGCGATTACGTCACCAGACACGATCTCGCCACGTGCATCTGCACTCAGGCGGGAGATGTCTCCGGACTCAGAGGATCATATTCCCGCTGAACAAATTGCGCTATAAAGGCCAGAAATCGCATTTTACCTTGAAGCTGAATTCGCGGACTGTCAGCACCAGGCCCGGTAATCCTGAAAGAGTACAGAAATGAGATTAGGTCCTGGATGGCGTTGAGATCCTGAAATGTGCGGAACTTCAGATACGCTGTTCCACATTCCTCCTTCCTGTCGTCGATGTATTTGTACACGTGACAGTAAAGCGTTGTATGATCCTCAAGCACCTCTTTCAGGCCACTGAAGCCTCCGGATGAATCTCTCTGCGTATATTTGGTGCCTTCGAAGCTAAAACGCTGTCCGCTTTCCGTGTTGAACTCCAGTCTGTAAAGCATTTCAGCCTCACCGGAGGATGGATTGACTTTGTACAAATTGAAGAAACTTCGACGATCATTGATTTGGAATATCACTGAATTCCGGCCTTCAAACTGTCCAAAACTGATCTCCCCTGATACCTGAGCTTCGTGTTCCGCTCCGTCGATGAATTCGTTCAAGTCTTTGGCTGCCATTCTAAGCCGCACGCTGCAGTCGGCTGAATTTTCCGGATTTCCGGACGCGGGAATCCGACGAGCGAGTTCCAGATCAGCCTCTCTGTCGGAACCGGACGTGAATTGACCCGGGAAATAGTAACCTGTCATTTCCTCGTCAAAAACTATACCTAACCCGTCCGGCAGCCGAATGTCCAAGAAAGGCTTTAACAGCCTGTTGGCGGGAAAGCCCCCCGTCTCGGTACGTGAAAGCAAATAATAAAATCCCAGTTTTTTGCGATCCTCGGATTGACCTTCAACGTGAAAAATTCCGAGGGATCCTTCCGGAATCCAGGCAGCGACACCCTCGGGCGCATCCAACACCCACCGGCCGATGAGCACATCATCACTGATTTTCCTAATTTCGTCGTGGAATGGGGTAAAGTCATCAAGTTGGAAATGCTCACCCACGAAGCTTGGTACCAACAAACCTTCTACAAGGCCGAGAATTTGATAGCGGCTTTCCAAACGACCGTCAGGCTTCAAATCAAATTTGAGGAAGGCCAAAGCACCTGCGTGGTTGGCGTTCGAAATGACGTCCATTCGCCACACACCGTCCAAATCTTCCTTGCTCAAGCTGCTGCCTTGATCCCACAGGAGAAGATGGTCGTCCAGTGTCATCTGGCCGAAGCCATATTGGCGAGTCATTACAAAAGTGAAGAGTAGTTTGCCGTCGGGAAACTTGCCCAAATACACGCGGCCTATCAAAATATTTTCGTTAATGACTTTGAATACGTCGTAAAAGCCGCGCCATGGGAGATCCGGATATCGGAGTAAAATGTATAGGCCTCTATGGAGATCGCCGGTCGGCTTGTCGAGTTGGATTTCTTCCAAAGTGTTTCGAGCCTGAATATGGCCGTCAGCATCTGAAGTCAACCCGAGGTATTGTTCGCCCTGCTTGAAGAATTGTTTTTTGAAACCGGTGTGAAGCTTTGACGACATGTCATTCAAAATGTGACCCGTCGGGAAGAAGCCTTTCCAATACTCATCGTTTTGTATCAAACCATTGACAGCGTCGACTTTGCGCTTGCCGCTGTTTATCAAGGTATCTATGCCCAACTTCGATGGAATGACTTGGAAGACGCGGTCCAATTCAGCTTCAGACCACGTTATCACGTCGAGAGGATCTATCGGTGGCGGGCTCTGAGGAACCTTGCGGGCCTGGTATGGGAGACCTCGCATCTGCTGTATTTTCCGCTCGACTATCCGTTCAGACAGGGCGCTGATGGTAAGGAAAGGATTCACCCCAAGAGCCGTCGGAACCAATGCTCCGTCTGCAACAAAAAGCCCCTCATGGATACTTCCATCGCCGGCAAACACTCTGCCGAATTCATCCACAGCCCCCTGGAGGTAGTCTTCTCCAATGGGGCAGCCGCCAATGGGATGAACCGTGATCAGCTTCCCGATATCAAGCTTAAGCAGTTGCCAAACGGGGTTGGTGATATAGCTCGCCCCTTGAACGCGAGCGTGGCGAAGCAGTTCTTGATCCATATTATTGAAAACGAGCTGACGACCTACAGCGTTCCAGACGACTTCCACCTTGGGCATTGTGTCAGCAGATGCGTCACGCAGGCGCATGGTGCCGCGCGCATCATCAAAGCCCATCACCAGATACATCAGGGTATGATTGAGGGCTCCTTCAGGGTCGGCACGACGAAAGGGGTTGGTGTCGCGAAGGATTCGAGCGAACTCTGCTGCCGAGTCTCCTCTATCGGTATCCTCTCCCCTAAGCGCAGCAAAGGCCAGCTTGGCTGTTCCCACAGAGGCACTGGGGAAAGTCAGATCCTCAATTGTCATTCTTTTTTCAACTGAAATGTCTTTTTTGTAACGGATTCCGCTGACAATGGTAGGACCGGGAGGGTCATTGGCCAAGGGGCTGTCGGGGTCAAATCCGAAGCCAAGGACCTGGGTTACATAGTTGCCGTTGTATGCCACACCGAAGAAGTCTGCGTTACCGCTGAACTGAGTCCCCAGAGCAGGTGAAAACGACAGCCGTTCCATTTCCGAGCGCATCAAGATCTCGGTGGTATTGACGGAGCCTGCTGAAAGTATCAGATTCTTTGCGCTAATTGAGAACTTCTGCGGGTCGCTGTCCTTCTCGGGATAGTGGTTACCGTATATCTGCCACCCTCCCGCAGGCGATTTCGTGAAATGAGTTACCTCGGCCTGAGTGAAAATTTCTGCGCCTGCCTTGCGAGCCATGGGGAGATAATTCATGTAGAGCGTGTTCTTTGAGGCGACGCGGCACCCGGTAACGCAATCACCGCAGCCGATACATTTCCTTTGGTAGACTCCGTATGGGTTCGGGCCGTCCGGGTTAAAGTTCACTGCGATATTTAGGGTTTCAATATCCAAACCCAGTTCACGCGCCCGGCGATTGAGGGCTTGCACCTTTTTCAATTCCTCGGCCTTGGGGTGGGGCCCGGCCCCCAAAGCAGAGCGAG
>CAWEJR010000025.1:0-32960 GCA_963809365.1 uncultured delta proteobacterium
AGTATCCGGTCCACATCGTTCAGTTGAATTTGAAAATCGGGACATTCCAGCCGATTGTCTTCCTTGAGTGAGACAAAGCGCTTCACGGCCTCCGCGGGATCAGCAGCGTCCAAACACGCCCTCAGGATTTTGTCTGCATCTGCTCTTAGCTTTTCCAGTATCGCATCTTTCGACATCATCGCTCCGATCCGCCCAGTGCCGACCAAACTATGGGAAGCAAGCCCGCCAGGGCTCTTGTACATAAGCCCTCCCGGAGGCCCCTCATGTGATTAACACTATTTTGCCGTATCCGGTCGATTCCATCACTGCTATGTGCGCTTGCGGGGCCTCAGCCAGCGGAATTTCGCGCCGTATCACCGGGCGCAGCGTGCGGTTTTCCAGGCCCGCTACCAGAGCTGCATGGATGCCGGCCAATTCACGCTCCGAAGCATTGAATAAAAGTGCGCCCAAAATAGAAGCATCGCGGCTCATTGCGTCGCGTGGATCAATCTCAACAGTCCCCCGGCTGCCGATCACAACAACCCGGCCTCCCTGGTCCAGAATTTTGAGGTCATTGCCGAGGTTGACATTTGCCAGCATCTCCAGGATGACGTCTACCCCACGTCCGCTGTTTAGGCTTACGACTTCTTCACAATGGTCAGGGGCCTTATGATTGACCACATAATGGGCCCCCTGCTCCAGAACCAGTTTCATACCCTTCTCTGTACCGCCCGTCGCGATTACTCGCAGTCCCGCAGCACGAGCCAATTGCACCGCCGCAACCCCGACCCCGCCGGTGGCACCGTGCACCAGGACAGTCTCTCCGGCCTTGGCAACCGCGCGATTGAACAAGGCACGATACGCGATGCCGTACGGCACGCCCATTGCCGCGCCCTGCTGGTACGACACGTGTTCGGGCAGCGGGTGAACCTGAGATTCATTGCATAGGACCTGTTCAGCATAAGTCCCGGTGACCGCTCCGGCCGTATACACACGATCACCGACGGCCACACCACTGACACCTTCGCCCACCGACGCAACCACACCGCCCGAGTCCATGCCTGGGGTATAGGGAAGCGCGGGCCGCTTGGCATACTGTCCCGATCTGATGTACGTATCAACGGGGTTGACACCCGCTGCCTTCACGGTCACCACTACTTGCCCGGGACCAGGTTGAAGATCCGGAACTTCCTCCAGGCTCATGACCTCGGGGCCGCCAAATTCATGCACTCTAATTGCCTTCATGATTCCCTCCTCCGTGGTATCACAATTATCACTACACTTTAGAGCGCGGGTCGCTCGAAACGGTCCCGTCAGCATACCCAAAAAGAGTGGAAAGAGGTATACGGCAGAGGTAAGATTATGGCCTCCCCATTGTGCGCGTCCAGAGGAGATCCTTCTATGAAGAAACGGTCGAGTCTTGAAAGAAAGATGCTCTCCTATTTCGGATTGATTGCAGCCGCGTCACTCCTGATAACCGTGGAATTTGTGCTAGCCATCCGAACAGCAACGCCACCGGATACGGCCGGCCAATCCGCTTTCTTGGCAACCGAGTCACTGGAGATGGCGAGGCGCGCAATGGAGTCCTTGCAGAATAAGGCTCTGCTCATGTTTGTGGTTCAGGCTGTAGTGACACTCATCGTTCTCGTCATGTTCATGAGAAGGATCACCACCCCTCTGCAGCAAATGGTTGAAGAAGCCCAGAATATTTCCGAAGGGGACCTGAGCCGCACGATAAAAGTTCGCACCCAAGACGAGATCGGCCTGATAGGAGAGACCATAAACGGCTTGACGAGCAATATCCAGGAGATCGTAACCCTGGGATTGTCCACAGAGACAGCCTTGCGCACGCCGATTGCAGCGCTGCGACAACAATTAGCAGGAGACCCGGCATCCACGAGCCGGCTCGATTACATAGAGGCACGACTGGACGGTTTCAGAGAAATCGCCCAGTGCTTCAAATTGTTGCCGCCTCCTTCGCCGGGAAGTAAAGGAGAGCAGGTCTAACGATGGACTGGACGGCCTTGACTACCGGTGGAGACTGGATGGCCCTGCCGGCAGGGTTTCTCATTGCGACACTGGCAACGTTGGTTGGTTTCGGGGGCGGCATACTGTGGATGCCCTATCTCATACTTGTGGCCCGCCTGGACCCCGCACAGGCCGTAGTGACTTCACTGGTGATTCAGGTTGGCGGCATGGGCTCCGGTAGCGTGGCGGTGATCAGAGCGAAGAAGGCTGACTTGCGCTTGTCTTTCTATCTGGCTGCCTGCGCGTTTCTGGGGGTTCCCATCGGAGTCTGGCTGTCCAGATTGGTTTCCGCGGATTCCATTGTTTTTCTGCTGGGCGCTCTCAGTCTGGCTCTGGCGCTGGTCTTCGTTTATGCACGAGACGATTTTGACGACACGCTGCTGAAAAGGGTTTCTCTGCGGCAGACGGCTCCGTACTTGTGGCTGTCCACGGTCTTCGCTGTGCTCACGGGCCTTTTGTCTATGGGGGTGGGGGACTTTTTGGTTCCTATCCTTCGCAATCGGCTCCGTTTGAACATGGAATCCGCGATGGCGGCTTGCCTGATCGTTATGGCCATGAATGCCGCGCTCGCTGCAATACTTCACCTTATGATAGGCGAGCGCTTTGCCACGGGCATAGTGCTGTGGGCGATTCCCGGAGTCATCATCGGAGGCCAAGTCGGGCCGCGACTGGCAGGCCGAATCCCGGACCAGACCCTGAAAGAAATATTCATCTACGGACTGTCCCTCGCGGGAATCCACATGATGTTCAACATGCCAGGCGGGCACTGATAAAAATTCCAATTCAAAACCGAAAGATGGGGGAACCTTCTTGTAAAGACGGTTCCCCCAAACCCCCTCCAAGAAACTCTAACACTCGCCGGACTCTTCATTTCCCCGCAGGAGAAATGAAGAGTCCGGCAATGGCTAGAAGCTCTTGAGGAGAGGTTCGGGGAGCAACTTCTTACAAGAAGGCCTCCCGATTCTTCCAACTTTCTATGGGAACTGTGGGTTTATTGGGATGGCGGGTGGGGTTGCCGTTTTCGAGCAGGCTGACGGATAGGTTGGAGATTCGTGATGCACGGGCTTCGGCGGTTTCGAAGGTGCAATAAAGTACTGGCCGCCGGCTTTCTTGTCTGCGGTGATAAAGTGGAAATGGTATCCGGGAACGTTGACTCCGTCCATGTAAGCGGGGAAGCGGAAGCCCACGAGGGTCCCGCTAACATTCTTCAGTTCAAATTCAGTTTGATGCTTCAGAGCTTCTTCAAGGCCCGGATACGGCTTTTGCTGGCGAGGCACGCTCCGGACCTTTGATGTATTTGAATTCTCCATCGACTTTTATTGCGAAGGGCTCATCCGTCAGGGGCAGTATGGGGTCCAGAGCTTTTTGCAGTTCCTTCATGTCGCCGACTCGCGGCAAATGACACCGTCGTGTCCGGCTTGAAGAATGTTACCACGGCAAATGGCGTCTTCTCCTGCTCGGCAATGGAATAAACCTTCCCATCAGCCTTTATCTGGAAGAATTCACCGTTCAGAGCGACCACTTCTCCATCCAGGCCGTTTACCGTCCCTATGCCGAAGTCGCCGTGTTTCTTGAGTTCCTCGAAGGTTGTTTCACCCTCGTACTTCCCATGCTTCAAGGCGTGGAATGTTGATACCTGGAAAATGGAATGATCCGCGGACTGGGCGTAAAGCAGTCCAAACGCGGCAACGACAATGGACAAAATCAAGAAAACCGAAAGTATCCGTCTCATGCGTTCTCCTCACTGATTGAAGCGACCTTGAAAAGCAGTAATACCAGTTTGTCGTCGAAGGAGGAAGGAGGGGCTTGGGGGCATAGGCCGTCTTTAACATCGTGCTGCTTGAGATCCCAAAAAGGTGCAATAGGACTTCCCCCGCTGCGATGTTTATGTTAATAGGGGCCGGAAGTCGGTGATCGAGTCCGGATTCCGGTAGGCTTAATGATGGAGAAGTCCTAATGGTTGAAGCGAATGATAATGTATCGGAGTTCAGTGAGGACTTGTTTATGCAGAGGCGGTCAGCTCAGATTTCAGGCCAGAGTGCACTGGCTTGTATGTATCAGTTTGATCGGTGCGACAAATGAACAAACCTAAGATTGGCGCTCGGGAGGCCGCGAACGACATCAGATCGGGTATGACTGACGCCGAGCTGATGGAGAAGTACCATCTGACTGCCAAAGGACTGGAGAGCCTATTTCGAAAACTCGTAGAAGCCAAGCTTCTGGAACAGTCGTTTGTTAGCAAGCGCACTGCTCCGGTAGAGGCTGATACAGGGGCAAAATCAGCTCCGTCACCGGCTCCGATTCCCGAATCCGCACCTGCTGGACCCGGAGAACCATCGGAATTGGCCCTTGCCATCCTCCAGGACATTAAAGACGGACGGCACGATAATGAGATTATGCGGCGTCATGAATTGACTCCGGGTACGCTCAAACAGATCAGAGATAGCCTTGTCCAATCAGGACTCTTGGTCGCGGAAGGCTTGGGCCCGCAAAAAGGTAGCGGCACCAGGCTCTGTCCGTTCTGCTCCCAGGAAATAACAGAATCTGCACCCAAATGTATTCACTGCGGGAGTTGGCTCGATTCTGCATCGCTCACTGAGCCAATTGCAGCCGGTGGTCCAGTCCATCCTTCTGTTGATGCTCAAGCGGATGAAGAAGCCTTTGAGGCAGACAAAGAGTGCCCATGGGAGGAGAGAGAAAATTATGGCACCATCAATGCGTATTTTCAGACCGCAACCAAGTGCATACTGACCCCCACTAGCTTTTTTTCAAAACTACCGACCAGCAACGGATATTTTAACCCGATTCTTTTTGTGGCCATGACATTACCGGTCGCAGCCGTGTTGACGTATCTTTGGATAGCGCTGTTTAAAGGCATGGGTTTAGCTGGATTGGTCGGCCTTCTGTTCGTGGCGTCTATTCTGTTCGTGTTAGGGATAATCTTTGTTCCTATTTCTCTGGCAATATGGAGCGGCATACTGCACCTGTGCCTCTTGCTCGTGGGAGGCGCCCGCGAAGGATACCAGGCTACGTTTCGTGTTGTTTCCTATTCATCGGTAACAAGCATCTTCAATGCCGTACCTTTTGTCGGCAGCCTGGCCAGCCTGTGGGGACTGGTGCTGACCGTGATTGGGCTCAGGGAGATTCACAAAACTACTACTGGCAGGGCGGTGGGAGCACTCGCGATTCCTTTGGGTATTGTCCTGGTGATCATCCTTATTGTTGCTGGCTCCGGTGTCTCCAAACTTGGATCCAGCGTCTCTGACCGGAATGTCCCGAATCAGGAGGCATGCAACGCCTTGGAGACCTACATTGCCAGGGTGGAGGGGGCCGTGGGTCTCGATGCTGAGACGGTCGATTCCGAGGTGGATGGGGCAGGCCGCGACCTCGTAAAGGATCTGGAACCCTTCCAGAAGCAACCCCGCATGGCACTTCTCCAGCAGAAGGCCTTGCTCTTTGGAAATGCTGTAGCCCTTCAGGCTAAGGCAGGAACACAGTTAGGCAAAGGCATTGATGTAATGCGAGACGATTTGCGGAAGATGTGCAGAAAAACTGTGGTTCCTCGACAAGTGCGTCCCTGGTAATGTTGTAACGCAAGATTTGAGTCTCGTGGCCCGAAGGATGATTCGGCAAACCACGAGAGGGACGCCCCTGCTGCGTCGGCCGGTGATCCCTGGGCTAGGCCAAAATCTGGAGTATTTTGTCGTGGCTCGTTATGACGAAATTGGTAAAGGTTATAATTTCTATCGGAAGGCTGATCATCGTGTTCTGAAAATGCTTATAGAGCTTCTCGGCTTGCCTGTGGGGTCTGTGGTGGCAGACATTGGGGCCGGGACAGGAAATTATACAAATGGCTTGGCTGAATACGGCTATAAAATGAAGGCTATTGAGCCGTCTGAGGAAATGCGGAATCAAGCTTTATTCAGTGAGAATGTAGAGTATATGGCCGGGTCGGCTGAATCTATTCCCTTGGCTGATAATTCCGTGGATGGTGTGGTGTCCACGCTGGCGATCACATCATTTCCCTTCGATGATAGATGCGGCTGGTGAAATGAAAAGAATTTGTCCCAACGGGCCCGTAGTTTTGTTTACAAACGATCCGAGGCTGGGGGAGGAGTTTCTGGTTTCAAGACTATTTTCCTGAAATCTACCAATGGTTGTTTAGCGCTTACCCGCCCGTTGAGGAGTTGGCCGATTTGGTGGCGAATGTCGGGAAGTGGTCAAAATCAGTCCATAGATTCCCTCTGCCGCATGACTTCTCGGACTTCAACATGCGCTCCGGCTGGAATCGGCCGGAATTATATCTTGACCCAAACGTTAGGCGCTGCATGTCCGGGTTCGCTCTCGCGTCCAAGTCAGAGGTTGAGGATGGAGTAGAACGGCTTGCGCAGAGACTTGGAGTCCGGCAGATGGGATGAAAAATATGGCGCTCTCCGGAAAAGGGATAGCTACGACCTGGGTTTCGTGTTCCTAAAGTTTAAGACTGATTGACCATTTCCGTCCAATCCTAGTCCCCGCAGGATGCGGTGACCAACGGAAACCGTCCCGCGAAACGCGGGATTCGCATTCTTTTCGCGAAGGATGCGGTTCGTTTCGTTGGCCACATGCTTCGAGCATTTGCTACTGCTACGGCGACACCTCCGTGTACTTCATCCAGAAGACCAAGTCTGTTCGACATGAGTACCGGTACCGAACGAGACAGGCATCATCGGTGTGTCTAAATCTGCCCTGACAGTCAGTCTTGAGTCGGACTGATAAGCTGGGATCATCGGGCACGAGAATCAAAACCACCCGAGTTAAAAGTGGTCCTCGACTCAATGTATTTATGAACTCGTCCGCCCATTCTGCTCTAGCCAGGAAGTTTGCGAATTGTACGTGAAATGCTCAACACTCGGATCTAACTGTTAAATGGTAATTGCCCGACACAGTCAGACATGAGAGACAGTATCAAATGCAAAAGCGGGGCTGGATCTGGCACCCTCAATTCAGAAACTCGAAAGACTGCTGGGCCATAACTTAAATATTACCGAAGACATAATCACACAAAGGGTACAGGAAGCCATTGATAGACAAATTGCGGAGCTTAAGATCGAGATTCTACCTGTGGATCGAGCAAGGTTGATTGGAACAGAATTATGCTTGATGCGGTATACCGACGTCCACCATTTGCATCCGGTGAAAAGGAAAAAGGCTTTCGTGATGCACTTATTTGTGAAGCGTTCATGCAGCTCGTTTCACATCGCCAAGCACTCCCAGACTTTGCCGCATTGCTCTTGTTACGAGGACGACCTTTTGATTGAAGCTGTCAAAGCACAAATGGCTGGCGCGCCAACGTTAGAATCCTGCCTACGCTTGAGGACCTAAAGGGGTTAATCAATACGTTAGTTTCCGAAGTCAGTGAACAATTTGTTGAAGATATAAAAGTAAGGCATCCAGTTATTTCTTTGAGCCAGGTCAGAAGGACTCTCTCTATTATAGAGAGAATGTTTTGCAAAAAATTACTGAAAAATTTTCGACAGAATTTGTCTCACTTCCCGAAGGAGCGGATGAACGAGAGCATGAAAAGACATTAATAGCCTCACCTCGTTTCATACGGAAGGTGCGGCAACGCGTCTTTTGGGTCAATCAGATTACAGTACAGGTGAAGGCATACAAACGTGACCCAGTTGATTCGGTCGTGACACGGCTCTCCGGAGCACCGACGGTTAAGCCTGGAACAGTTCCACGCTGGTCCCTTCCTACCTTTGATCTCTCACAGCTTAGCTTCTCCTAGTGCGGCTGGCAAACTTGAATCCGGCGGTTTCTGATCGGCTCTCGGTCAGATGCAGTCACGGGTGGCAAGACGTGGGCTCAGGAGTGCCCCGAGAGCCAAATCCCTACGCCTGCACTAAGCGCCTGTTATCCGGGCAGATTGTTTTCGAGATCACTTCGAGCGATCCATATCGCAAAGAAGAAATGTTTCGTAAGCCCACGATTGCCCAGAATGCATAGAAACGACTTGGAGTGAAGGTGCGGCATCTACAGATTCATCGGTGCTGAGCCAGAGATCCGCTTTCATCTTCCCCTTTTCCTTCAACGCTGCCAAAATCTTCTCGGGCGTTATCGGCAGGTCCTTTATCCTTACGCCCACTGCGTCGTATATCGCATTCGCGATGGCAGGAGCGCTCGGGACGCACGCGGGCTCGCCGATACCCTTTGCGCCGAACGGGCCGGTGGGCTCGATGGGCTCAATGATGACCGCGTCAATGGGGATCTTGTCTTTGGCAGTGAGGATCTTGTAATCGAGCAGGTTGGCGTTCATTACCCGGCCGTGGTTCACCTGCATCTCTTCGGTCAGGCCGTAACCCGCACCCATGATTGTCGCGCCGTAGATCTGCCCTTTTACCAGCATCGGATTGATGGCCCGGCCCACATCATGTGCAGCCACGTAATTCTGTATGGTCACCTGGCCGGTTTCCGTATCTACGTCCACTTCCACGCCATGAGCGCCGAACGTGTAGCAGCACGAGAGGTTCCCCTTCCCTTCCCGGTCGAGCATCTCGTTCGGAGGATCGTAAAAGGCCTCGGAAACCACCATCTCCCCTTTTCCGGTCCCCACCATGTGGCCTTTACGGAGTATCCGTGCCGCGGGCATTCGAAAATGCTCGTTGTCCGGATCGTTCTTGACGAAAACCGAGCTGTTCTGAAGGTCCAGGTTGTCGGGATCGGACAGCACGCTGAAATCCAATGTCCGGCGGCTTGAAGTCCGGATTTCTGCGGGCCGTCTTCTGGAAATCCTGCTCTAAGAGGGTCTGCATCCACTTGGCTGCCAGCTCAAGGACCTTCCTTTTCAGATCTTCCCCGCGAGCAGGATCGCGTGGCCGGAAATGAACGCGTGGCGGCTGGCATGCGTCCCCACATCCCACGGGCATACTTCGGTATCTCCCAGGAAAATAGACACGTCCTCAGGCCGGAAGCCGGTTGCCTCCGCGACCATCTGCCGGATAATGGTCTCAGACCCCTGCCCCTGATCGGTGCCGCCGGTTATCACCGAAAGCTTGGCATCATCATCAACCTTGAGGATTATTCCCTGGGCATCGGACAAATAGACCCGTGCGCCTCCGCCCACGTGCACGAAGGAAGCAACGCCAACGCCGTGGCCGTTTTTCTTGCCGTGTTTGGCGGGCCAGTCCAGTCTCTGCTTGACCTCATCGAGGCACTCTTTCATGGGGCAAGTGGTTATTTTCAGGCCCATGGGCGAAGTTTCGTACGGCACATTGGTATTGATGGCTCGAAACTCCATCGGGTCAATCCCTGCTTCTTCAGCCAACTGATCCATGGACTGCTCGACCACGTACGTGGCCTGCGGGTTGCCGTAACCTCTCATGGCCTGCGCATAAATATTGTTGGTATACACACAGGTAGCCTGGAAATACACATTGGGTACACGATAAAGCGATGAAATCGGTATCATCATAACAGACGGAGTTGTAGCGCCCCATGAGGTGTAAGCGCCATTATCCAGGATCATGTCAACCTTCCTGAAGGTCATTCGACCGTCCTTGTCGCAGCCTTGCTCCACCGTGGCGATTGTCGGCTGCCTGGGCGGGCTCGCTACGAACTCCTCATTCCGGGTGAACACGATCTTTACCGGGCATTTGGTCTCCCAGGCCAGAAGAGCGAGAATGAACTCGTATATGTCCGTGTCCAGCTTGCTCCCGAAACTCCCGCCCACAAAAGGGGTCAACACGCGTGTGCTCCCGTTGATCCCGATGTTCTTCAGGAACATGTCGAGACGGTCCTTGCCGCCAAACGGGACATTGGTGACGCTTCTGAAGATCAGATTGTTGTTCACATCGAACTCGGCAATGCCGCCGCTCGTGGCCATGCAGGCCTGGTGGACCCACTGAGTGGAAAACGTGTCCTTCACCACAAAGGCTGATTCGTCTCGGGCCTTCTCCACATCGCCGGCAGCCAACTTCCACGGCAACGGCAGAATGTTGCTGCGCCGCGGCTTGCCCCTGG
Organism: uncultured delta proteobacterium; assembly: GCA_963809365.1. Taxonomy (GTDB): domain Bacteria; phylum Desulfobacterota; class Desulfomonilia; order Desulfomonilales; family Desulfomonilaceae; genus CAWBBA01. The sequence continues at coordinate 10,012 of CAWEJR010000025.1, forward strand.
CATCGAATTCATGCACAAGAGGCGCATCCTTTTTCATGGCTTCGATGGGATCAAAGACCGCGGGAAGGTCCTCATACTCGACTTTGATGAGACTGATAGCCTCCTCCGCGATGTCCTCGTCAATCGCGGCCACCGCGGCCACCTCATCCCTGAACTGCCTCACTTTGTCCTTCTTCAGAGGGGTCTGATCGCCGAGGAAACCTACCCGCACATCGGGAGTATTGAAGCCGGTCAGGACCGCCCTCACGCCATGCAATTTTTCAGCCTTGGAAGTATCTATACTCTTGATCGTCTTGTAATCGAGCAGGTTGGCGTTCATTACCCGGCCGTGGTTCACCTGCATCTCTTCGGTCAGGCCGTAACCCGCACCCATGATTGTCGCGCCGTAGATCTGCCCCTTTACCAGCATGGGATTGATGGCCCGGCCCACATCATGTGCAGCCACGTAATTCTGTATGGTCACCTGGCCGGTTTCCGTATCTACGTCCACTTCCACGCCATGAGCGCCGAACGTGTAGCAGCACGAGAGGTTCCCCTTCCCTTCCCGGTCGAGCATCTCGTTCGGAGGATCGTAAAAGGCCTCGGAAACCACCATCTCCCCTTTTCCGGTTCCCACCATGTGGCCTTTGCGGAGTATCCGTGCCGCGGGCATTCGAAAATGCTCGTTGTCCGGATCGTTCTTGACGAAAACCAAGCTGTTCTGAAGGTCCAGGTTGTCGGGATCGGACAGCACGTTGAAATCCAATTCCGGTGGCTTGAAGTCCGGATTTCTGCGGGCCGTCTTCTGGAAATCCTGCTCTAAGAGGGTCTGCATCCACTTGGCTGCCAGCTCAAGGACCTTCCTTTTCAGATCTTCTCCCGCGAGCAGGATCGCGTGCCCGGAAATGAACGCGTGGCGGCTGGCATGCGTCCCCACATCCCACGGGCATACTTCGGTATCTCCCAGGAAAATAGACACGTCCTCGGGCCGGAAGCCGGTTGCCTCCGCGACCATCTGCCGGATAATGGTTTCAGACCCCTGCCCCTGATCGGTCCCGCCGGTTATCACCGAAAGCTTGGCATCGTCATCGACCTTGAGGATTATCCCCTGGGCATCTGACAAATAGACCCGTGCGCCTCCGCCCACGTGCACGAACGACGCTACGCCAACGCCGCGGCCGTTTTTCTTGCCGTGTTTGGCGGGCCAGTCCAGTCTCTGCTTGACCTCATCGAGGCACTCTTTCATGGGGCAAGTGGTTATTTTCAGGCCCATGGGCGAAGTTTCGTACGGCACATTGGTATTGATGGCTCGAAACTCCATCGGGTCAATCCCTGCCTCTTCAGCCAACTGATCCATGGACTGCTCGACCACGTACGTGGCCTGCGGGTTGCCGTAACCTCTCATGGCCTGCGCATAGATATTGTTGGTATACACACAGGTTGCCTGGAAATACACATTGGGTACACGATAAAGCGATGAAATCGGTATCATCATAACAGACGGAGTTGTAGCGCCCCATGAGGTGTAAGCGCCATTATCCAGGATCATGTCAACCTTCCTGAAGGTCATTCGGCCGTCCTTGTCGCAGCCTTGCTCCACTGTGGCGATTGTCGGCTGCCTGGGCGGGCTCGCTACGAACTCCTCATTCCGGGTGAACACGATCTTTACCGGGCATTTGGTCTCCCAGGCCAGAAGAGCGAGAATGAACTCGTATATGTCCGTGTCCAGCTTGCTCCCGAAACTCCCGCCCACAAAAGGGGTCAACACGCGTGTGCTCCCATTGATCCCGATGTTCTTCAGGAACATGTCGAGACGGTCCTTGCCGCCAAATGGGACATTGGTGACGCTTCTAAAGATCAGATTGTTGTTCACATCGAACTCGGCAATGCCGCCGCTCGTGGCCATGCAGGCCTGGTGGACCCACTGAGTGGAAAACGTGTCCTTCACCACAAAGGCTGATTCGTCTCGGGCCTTCTCCACATCGCCGGCAGCCAACTTCCACGGCAACGGCAGAATGTTGCTGCGCCGCGGCTTGCCCCTGGCATCGAATTCATGCACAAGAGGCGCATCCTTTTTCATGGCTTCGATGGGATCAAAGACCGCGGGGAGGTCCTCATACTCGACTTTGATGAGACTGATAGCCTCCTCCGCGATATCCTCGTCGATCGCGGCCACCGCGGCCACCTCATCCCTGAACTGCCGCACCTTGTCCTTCTTCAGAGGGGTCTGATCGCCGAGGAAACCTACCCGCACATCCGGAGTATTGAAGCCGGTCAGGACCGCTCTCACGCCATGCAATTTTTCAGCCTTGGAAGTATCTATACTCGTGATCCGCGCGTGCGGCCGCGTACTGTAGAGTATCTTTCCATAAAGCATCCGAGGCAGCCGAATATCGGTTATGTACGCGGCCCTGCCAGTCACCTTGTCCCGGTCCATCCTCGGATACGACTTCCCTACAAATAACTCTCCCATTTTCTGCTCCCCACCGCCCGACCAGAGGCGGATACAAAATCTATGAGTTTGAGGAGAGTAACCGGGGAGGGACTTTTTGCAAAAAGTCCCTCCCCGGACCCCTCCCCAAAAACTCCTATTATTTGCACCTCTGGTCGAGCGGGCGTTCATACATTCAGCCTCGCTCCACGTCGCCCCGTGGGCAATCGCACCGTCAAAGCGGTAAGGTCGGGGCGGTCTTTCTTGTGAAAAGGTCTTCCTCGAAATCGCTTGCAAGATATTTTTAGCCTTTGCCGGAATTCTCATTTCGCTTCAGAGAAATGAGAATTCCGGCACAAGTGTCAAAAGTTTCTTGGAGGGGGTTTGGGGGAACCTTCTTTACAAAGAAGGTTCCCCCAATCTTACCTCTTTGACATCATGTCTGCTGCGAGCATGACGGATTCGACTATTTGGACGTAACCGGTGCACCGGCACATATTTCCTGCGATTGCGTGTCTGATTTCGTCTTCCGTAGGGTTGAGGCTCTTGTCCAGAAGCGCCTTCGCGGACATGATCATCCCTGGAGTGCAGAAGCCGCATTGGACACCGGCTTTTTCGAGAAACGCCTGCTGTATGGGGTGCAGTTCATTATTCTTGCCGACCAGGCCCTCGATGGTGAGGACTTCTTTTCCTTCAGCTTCCAATGCGGGATAGATGCAACTATTGACGGGCGCGCCATTGACCAGGACCGTACACGCGCCGCATTCGCCTTCCCCGCATCCCTGCTTGACGCCCATAAGCTCCAACTCTTCTCGCAGCACTCGCAACAGAGGCCAGTGGGGCTGGGCCTCGACTTCCACGGTGTGTCCGTTTACAGTGAACCGGATAGTCTGCTTCATTACCTGCCTTCTCCCTTCGCTCTCTGCTGACAAACCAGGCCGGTGCGCTTGACCAGCACGCGGATCATGTCCCGACGGTACCATTCGGAGCCCCGAATGGTCGTCCTGGGGCTTGCTTCGGACGCGGCAATCTCTCCCGCTTCAGCCAGGATTTTTTCATTGATTGATTGCCCTTCGAGGAACGCTTCCGCTTGCTTGGCCCGCATGGGGGTGGGAGCGGCCACGCCAAGCGCGATTCGCGCTCTTGTGCAAGTGCTCAAGTCCTCGTTGAAGGAAAGCAGCACCGCGACCCCCAGAATGGGAAGGTCCATAGCCTTGCGCCGGGTATGCTTTGTGTAGGCCATGCCTGTTCTCGGGAGCGGTTGGGGAATGGAGAATTCAGTGACGATCTCACCCGGTTGCAGGACCGTCTTGCCGGGCCCCTTGAAGAAGGTCTCGATGGGGACCGATCTTTCGGCCGCGGCAGAAGCGATCTTGACCTGGGCCTCGAGGACCAGCATAGGCGGGGCAGTATCCGCGGAAGGCGCCGCGTTGCAGAGGTTACCCCCTATGGTGGCTGAGTTCCTCACCTGAACAGATCCCAGACCGCTCACTGCATCCGAGATTACGGGGAACCACTTTAGAATCTCCGGAGAAAGCTCCAGTGATCTGTGAGGGGTGGCGCTCCCGATTTGCAGGCTCCCGTCGCAGTTGATGAAGTTCAGTTCCGGCACGTTTCTCAGGGAGATGAGGTAATCTGGGGACAGGAGTTTCTTCTTCCACTGAATCATCAAATCTGTTCCGCCCGCGATCACCTTTGCCTTGTCTCCGTGTTCGTTCAGGAGACCCAGGGCTTCTGCCAGTGACGTAGGTTTTAGATATTGGAAAGTTCTCACCAGAGGATCCTCCCACATCGACTATTCTGTTTTGATTGAATGCGGAACTTATGTTTGAGCCTAATTCATACCATGTCCGCGGAGGTTTTCCAAACAGATCTCTTTGCCACAGGCAACACATGGAACCTGTGCATTCAGTCTAGCGGAGCAGAGAAGGTTATTGCGAGCGTAGCGAAGCAATCTCCGTTGGTGGAACAATCCCGCCGATCGCGGGATCACCTGTCCAGAAATGACGGGCAGGATGAAACTGTCTCAAAACTTGCAGACGTGCCAGATACGCAGCACAATGCGTTGGTAGGGGCGGGTTTCATGCCCGCCCATCTTGAGCTGATCCGACCCAAGGGCGGGTATGAAACCCGCGCCTACCAACGCTCTCTGTAATTACCCCGAGGAAGCCGGTGCTCCGTACTGCGTTGAGCGGCGCGAATCTACATCGGTATCGTGTCACGATTTCGCGGTCCTCAAGGGGTTTAAGACAGCTTCCAAGCGGCGCCCCCACAACAAGAATCTTTCCAAATGTCATTCATAGACCCTTTCCCAGTCATTGTCGTCTATCTGACAGACGAACGGAACAACACGGAATAATCCAGAGAAACAGCATTATGATAATCCGTGTAGCTCTTGAGATTATTTAACTAAGTGTATTAATGTAGTTTCTAGTTTGACAAAATCAGTGCAGATGTGTATTTTGGGTCCGTTCATTAAATTTCAATTCAGTCGTCCGGAATTCTGTGATTCCGGCATGCGTTTGAGTCCGGCAGAGGGTATTGGGGTTAGGGTCGGACTCTTTTTTATTGTACGGTTGGACTGCACTTCTGTCTTGCATATGCACATAGTGCACATATTATTAAAAGAAAACGTTGACATTTTGCTTGTATCTATGTTATAGTAACAAAACCTACCAGCCGTTAGGCTGGCTTGGTAGAAAACCCGGCGCTCCTTCCTGACCCCGCTCCGGGTTTTCATTTTTTGTGGGTACACCCTCCTCGCCATAAGGCTCCGATCAGAAATAAACTCCTGAAATGATTTGGGTGCTTTCAATCTTGGAGGCAGAGGTTGTCTCCGGCGATGTCGGCGCGAGCATAGCGAAGCAATCTCCATTTGTGGGATAGGGGGGCTTCGCCTGTCTAGAAATGACGGGCAGGATGCCCGTCCCACCGAAGAAAGGATTGCTTTCCCGCGGAAGGCGGGATTTCACTCCTCGTAATGACAGTGGCAGGAATACGTCCATTAAAATAGCATGGTTACGTTGATTCATTGCGAATTGCTATCAAAGGTTGTTCCTGTACCACTCAACACTCTGTTCCAACCCCTTCCGTAAGTCGTGAACCGCCTTGAACGCGAGCATCTCTTCGGCGCGGGAAGTGTCGGCAGACGAATGCATAACATCGCCGGCACGCGGCGGATCAAACTGGGCCTCGACGTATGTGTTCAAAAGACTTTGCAGCGTACCGAGCAAGGTGAGCAGGTTCACCTGGTCCCCGCGGCCTATATTGTAAGCCGCTCCGCACGCTGCCGAAGGGGCTTCCAGCGCAAGCAAATTGGCTTGTACCACGTCCTTCACAAAGGTGAAGTCGCGGCTCTGCTGGCCGCTTCCGTAGATGACCGGCCGATTCCCCGAAAGTAGCGCGGTTATGAAGCGGGGAATCACCGCTGCGTACTGAGACTCAGGGTCCTGTCTGGGACCGTAGACGTTGAAATAACGAAGTCCTATGTTCTCGAATCCATAAAGCGCTTTGAACAGGCGCCCGTACTCCTCATTGTTTTTTTTCGTCAGCGCATAGGGGGACAGAGGCAGGCCCTCCGCGCCCTCGCATTTCGGCAGGATTTGGCTGTCGCCGTACACTGCGGAGGAAGAGGCATAGACCACCCGAGGAACCTGGTTCTTGCGGGCGGCCAAGAAAACGTTCAGGGTTCCGTCAGCGTTGACAAACTGTGTGGTAGCCGGATCTTCCACGGAGCGGGGAACACTTCCCAACGCGGCCTGATGGAGGATCCCATCAACACCTGCGCACGCCCTATCCACTGCTGCAGGATCCCGAATGTCTCCTTCAACGAGTTCGAAGTCCCGATGGACTTCCCAGCGCCCGCTGCCCAGTTTTTGGAGGTTCTCTCTCTTTCCCGTACTGAAGTTATCAAGGACGCGGACAGCATCACCCCGCTCCAGCAGGCCCGCTACTATATGGCTTCCAATAAAGCCACCTCCCCCTGTAACCAATATCAGTCTATTGCTGTTTTTGGCACTCATGCGTGTTCTTTACTCCATTCTGCATGGCTGATATCAATTTGCTGTCGAACAAGTAAGGTCGCTAATCGCCATCTGCGGTGACAAATTATTACTCGCTTGAAAGCGCATTGATATGAATCCCCTGTGAGGGACGCAAAGAGGGTAGCGATTTTTGGATGAAAATCAAATGGTAATTTTTTTGGCGGGAGATCATATTCGGACGGAGTGAGGACTACTTCTGTCCCGGATGAATAGTCAAGGTGCAGAAATCAAGACTTGACTCGGTGAACTAATGTATATGAAATGGGTAAGCGGGGGCTGTAGAAAATCGCACGGATTGTGTAGCAAGGGAAGTTCTTGCCCCCGCATACCACTGCTAGTAGGCGCCGTCTGCGACGCCCTTCTTTATTACCTTCTTGTCGATTTTGCCGACGCTTGTCTTTGGAATCTGTTCAACCATGACAAAGGCGTCGGGAATTCCCCATTTGGAAATCTGGCCGTCATCAACGAACTTCTGCATGAAGTCCCGAAGTTCTTCCGCGGTTATGGCGGTGGCGAACTCAGTCTTGGGCACCACCATGGCCATGGGCCTTTCTCCCCATTTGTCGTCCGGCACGCCTATGACCGCGACCTCGGAAACCGCCTGATGCTGGCTAATAAGACTCTCCAAATGAAGGGATGAAATCCATTCACCGCCGGTTTTGATAACATCCTTGAGACGATCGGTAATCTGGACGTATCCGGTCTGGTCCATGCAAGCTATGTCGCCGGTATGGAGCCAACCCCCGTCCCACAGTTCCTCCGATCGCTGAGGGTCTTTGAAGTATCCCTGGGTCAGCCACGGGGTGCGCACCACAATTTCGCCGGGGGTTTTGCCGTCTCTCGGCAGCGACTCGCCCGTGGCAACATCAGCGATCTTCAGGTTGACCAGAGGAATCGGCATGCCGGTCTTAGTTCGTATGTCAAGTTGACGCCCAGCCTCCCAGTCCATCATCTCCGGCTTGAGATTGGCCAGGGTCAGAACAGGACAGGTCTCGGACATGCCGTAGCCCGCATAGATGTCGATTCCTCGCTCCATCGCGGTCTTTGCCAACCCTCTCGGAAGCGCGGATCCGCCTATGACTACCTTCCAGCCCCGGAGGTCTACATCCTTTGCAGCCGGGCTGCTCAGAATCATGTGAAGAATCGTGGGCACACAGTGCGAGAAGGTAACCTTCTCCGTCGTGAGGAGTTTGAGGAGCATCGCGGGCTCGTACTTGCCCGGATAAACGTGTTTCGCGCCCAACATGGTCGCGACAAAAGGAAACCCCCAGGCGTGCACATGAAACATCGGCGTAATCGGCATGTAAACGTCTGCGGACTGGAACCTGCCTGGAGCCGTGTAACCCGCAACCGCGACCGCGGTTCCCAGGGTGTGCAGCACCAATTGGCGGTGGCTGTAGTAAACTCCTTTGGGATCGCCGGTTGTACCGGTTGTGTAAAAGGTTGACGCCTGGGTGTCCTCGTCAAATTCGGGAAAGTTGAAGGAATCGGAACCTTGGGCCAGCATCTCTTCGTATTCCGCCGCGATGGGCAATGAGGTTGCCGGCTTTTCGGCTCCTTCTTTCAGCAGTATATATTTCTTCACGGTAGTCAATTGGCCGGCGATGCCCTCCAATATCGGCAAGAAATCTTCATGGACGAGAACCACGTCATCTTCGGCATGATTCATCGTGTAGAGGATCTGGTCCGGGGACAGGCGAATGTTAACAGTGTGAAGGATGGCTCCCATCATGGGCACGGCAAAGAAACACTCCAGGTAACGATGGGAATCCCAGTCCAGGACCGCGACGGTCGTACCCGGCCCCACGCCAAGCGAGTCCAGCGCGGAAGCGAGCCGATTGATCCTGCCGTACAGGTCCCGGTACGAAAAGCGCAACTGGTCACGATACACAATCTCTTGATCGGGCGCGTAAAGAATCGGCGTGTGAAGCAACTGTTTGATGAGTAGGGGATAAGAATAGGCGGACGCAGTCTTGTCTATTTTCCGAACTTGTTTCTCCATAACTCCAATCTCCTCCAGGGACCATATTGAATTGGTATGGATTCGCTTTAGCATACAAAACGCACTGATGTGAAGACGCGCCGATCACATCCCAAGGTCCTACGCTTTGGAATACGGTAACGATAGCAAGACTCGTGCCGTGAGAAAAACGAGGACGAAACTTGCAACATGTTGATATCTTGCAAGCAACCTCAGACACATCCTCAGACTGACCAAAACTGATCGTCAGAATCCTTTACAGTGTGTAAAGAACCCGAACCGGAATGTCGCGCACCGGTCTCCGTTCTAACCGCCGTAAACCATGAGGATCGCGGAGAGGGAACCAATCGACAACAGGGTGGAGAAGACAATGGCCGCGGTCGCCAGATCCACGTCGCTATTGAGCTGCGCGGACAAAATGTAACTAGCGGGGGACGTGGGCAAGGCGAAGAATATCATGGCAATTTTGAACGGCATGTCCGAGACACTAAAGAGTTGCAGACAGAAGTAGCCTACAACCGGGAGGATGACCAATTTGAACATCGCGGCCGCAGAAGCGTAATTGAGATGGCCCCGCAGTTTGGCCAGGGTAAGTGATCCTCCGATGGAAACCAGGGCCAGGGGCAAGGCCGGCAGAGATACCAATCCCAAGGCGTTATCTACAAAGACAGGAAACGGCGTGTTCAGCTTCGAGTACAGGATACCCAGCATGCAGGCCACAATAAAAGGATTCAACAGGGTAGCCTTTACCAGCAGAGCCGCCTTGCGGGGCCATGTATAACTTTCTCCGGAAAACCATATCAGGGTGGTGACAGCCAAGACATTTATGAAAGGGATGACAAAGCCTATCAGCACTCCAAACTGCCTGAGGCCCTCCTCGCCCATCGCCGAGAGCATGACGGCCATCCCTATGTACGTGCTGAAGCGAAAACAACCCTGAGCAAATGAGCCGACCGCATAATCCGGCATTCTGACCAGCTTGACATAGATCAAGCTCATCACGAATACGATTAAGACAGCGCAAAGCACCGCAAATATAAGGCGGGTTTCTATCGTCGCGCTCGCGGCCGCGGGCTTCCCTATTTTCCAAAAGAGCAGGGCAGGGAAAAATATGTAGTAAATCAGCCTGTCCGACACTGCGATAAAGGTGTCGTCGATTACTTGGAAACGCCTGAGAAGGTTCCCCAGTGCGATAACCGCGAATATGGGGACCACACTGTTAAGTATTAATACCATTGGGGTGGAAGCACGGCGGTGTCAGTTCCGTTCATTCATATATTTTCTCGTCAACAGCGTCAAAGGCCAGTGAGTCCGATTCATGGTCGCGTGCAAGGCGGGCTTGTTTCGTTCCCGCGTATTCCTTGTACCATTCGTTCGCTACGATTGCCGCCATCACCTCGTTTGTGCCGGTCCAGATCGAGGCCAGACGGAGATCGCGACATATTCGCTCAATCGGGTAAACATTGGTGTAACCAATTCCGCCCATCACCTGCATCGAGTTATTGGCAACTTTTTGGCACGACTCGGTCACAAACTTCTTAGTTTCGGATACCATCCGTCTAACAACGGTGGGAGCGGCTCCCGAATCCACCGCTCTTGCAGTGGCGTAAGCCATCGCTCGTGACGCATCCAGCAGCATGGCAGCCTCGGCCACTTGAAAACTCACACCCTGAAACTGGTTGATGGTCTGGCCAAACGCCTTCCGCCGCGTGGTGTAGCCTGTAGCAATGTCCAAAGCGGGTCTGGCCGCCCCTATGGTCATGGCTGCGGTTCCTAGGCGTTCAGGAATCATCATTGTGTTAAAGACCGCGTAAGCTCCGTGGAGTTGGCCGACGATGTTTTCCCTGGGGACCTTGACATCCTTGAAGACTATTCGGGCTGCTCCCCCGCCGCGACAACCCATGAGTCCGTACACATATTTTGTGTCCAGGCCTGGGCTCCGGTCCACAATGAAGCATGTCAGGGCCTTGTGAGGCTCCGCGTCCGCGGCGGTGCGAGCGTACACAAGAAAAAAATCCGCTCCCTCTGCACCAACGATAAACCGTTTTTGCCCGTTCAATAGAAAGTGATCGCCCTTGTCGACCGCTGTAGTTGTAGTGCCGAAGAAATCAGAACCGCCCCGAGGTTCGGTAAGACACTCTGCCGCAAACAGTTCACCTGCAAGCAACGGTTTGACGTATTTTTCCTTCTGTTCGTCGGTACCGTGAAGAATGATGGCGTCGCATACAAGTTCGGCCCCAATGCCGAAAACGCATGAGAAGATGTAACCAAGTGTCCCAACCTCCTCCATCACCATGCACGTCGTGACCCAGTCCATGTCGCGTCCACCCCATTTTGTCGGGTAGCGGCATCCGAACAGGTTACGCCGTCCGGCTTCTTGCAAGAATTCTTTTGGGAACCGAATTTGATCTGCATCCATATCCAGGATCATTTTCCGGGGGACCCACCTGACCAGGTCACGGGCTTCATCTCTTATTTTGCGCTGCTCTTCAGTAAGTAGGAAATCAAACATGGGGACCCCTCCAGATTATTTATGATTTGGGGAGCACAAATACGAAAGTCGCGCCTTTTCCCTCCTCGGACTCAACCCATATTCGGCCGCCGTGACTTTCTATGATCTTTTTCGCGATGGAGAGTCCAAGGCCGGTGCCCCCCTGGACGCCGGATTTTGACCCACGGAAAAATCGCTCGAAGATCTTGTCCAGGTATTGAGGGGGTATACCGACACCGTTATCCGACACTTTGGTGACAACATGATCTTGATCGCTCAGTACCTGAATCCGAATCATGGGATGGTTCTTCTCCCCCATGTGTCTGACCGCATTTATCACTAGGTTGTCCAGTACTTGCCTGATGCGGTGTCCGTCACCCAGCACGGTTGGCGCGGATGCTATTTCCACGTCCAAGTTTATTCCTTTTTCGTCGATCATCTGCCGGTGTTGCCGGACGACCTCGTTCACGACCTCGTCGAGCCGGACCTCTGCTCGTTCGGGCTCAGTGTGCTCGGATACCAATCCGTCCAGTAGGTCCCTCAGGAATCGTTCCACGCTTTCGCTTGTCAGGCTGAGTTGGTTCAGTATCTGCTCCATCCTGTCGTCCGCGGACATTTTGGCCATTCTCCCCTTGAGAAGGCGGACTAGTCCTCCAATCGTTATCACAGGCGATTTCAAATCGTGGGCCACCATTTGAATAAGCGATTCCAGTTCCTCGTTTCTTTGCCGTGCCTCGATAGTTCGTTGCTCGAGTGCCTGTTCAGCTTCTTTGCGTCGGGTGATGTCCCGTATCATTCCGGTGAAGAATGTTTCCTCTCTCGTTCTCCAAGTCGAAAGGGAAAGTTCGAGTGGAAACTCGATTCCACCTTTGGTGAGACCTCGTAATTCCGCCGTCTTACCAATGAGCTTGCGTTCACCTGTAGCCAAATACCGGCGCACGCCAGTGTGATGTGCTTCACGCAGCGATTCGGGAATGAGCATAATTACGGAACGACCCATTACTTCTTCTTCCGAGTACCCGAACATACTTTCCGCGCCTTTGTTCCAGAAAATGATTTTGTCTTCACTATTGATCGAGATTATCGCGTCTACGGCCGATTGAGCCAACGATCGGAACCTCATTTCCGAGTCCCGGAGCGCCTCTTCGACTGATTGGCGCCGCGCGTCCAATGCTTCCAGCTCCGCATTTCGGCGTTCCAGTTCGCTGATTCTATTCATTAGTTGCCGTTTTGTATTGACGTCGCTCATACTTCTCCTTCCGGAGATAGCCGGGATTGCTTTGCCCTGCTCAAAGCCGATGGGGTTCAGATCTGCTTTGTTGTAATCTCTCGACAAGGGCACAGGCCGGCCCTTGCAGACAGTCACTTTAGAGACTTGCAGGCCCGAGGTCAAGGCGCCAAAAGTGCGAAGACGGGATGGTCCATCGCGCAGGGCATCACTATGGCGGCGAACTTTGCGTCTGACAGTCAGGAGAATACTCAGCGCAGCGAAGATTCATGCAGATGAACTATTGTCTCACCAGGCGCAACGCACCACCTTGACATTTAGAGCTTGTTTTGGTACACAAGTGACCTCTACATTCCCCGTCTTACGGTTCATGTGACTATAGATCGAGAGCTTCGGCCCGCGGACTCAACTCAGCGGCGCAACGTATTGGAGCACTTGGAGTGCGCGTACTATGGATATGAAACGGCACTATTATGAGGACGTGCAGCTCTTCAAGACCAACACTGCGCTGGCGCTGACCGTAATATTCCTCGCCGCACTCGCCTGTCTGCCCTTTCTAGTAGGGGACTATGCCCTGTACGTGCTAAACCTGATTGCGATTCACGCAATAGTTGCAATAGGGCTGAACATCCTGGTCGGATACACTGGCCAGATTTCTCTCGGGCACGCGGGGTTCTTCGCCATTGGCGCCTACAGTTGCGTTCTACTTATGGTCAAGGGCGGGCTTCCCTTTATAGTCGCGTTGCCGTGTGCCGGAGTGGTTGCAGCCCTTTTCGGATTCCTGCTCGGGCTGCCGGCTTTAAGGTTAGAGGGACCTTATCTGGCCATTGCTACCCTGGGATTTGGGATGGCCGTGACGCAGATCATCAGTCACTCAGACTTTACCGGCGGCCACATGGGCATCCACGCGCCCAAGATGTCCATCGCAGGTCTTGTTGCCGACACCGGTGCCAAACAGTACGCCGTGATCATGGTCGTGGCAGTTATATTGACTTTTTGCGCGGTCAATCTCATGAAGACGCGTGTGGGGCGTGCTTTTGTGGCAATCAGAGACAGCGAGATCGCGGCAGAGTCCATGGGTATCAACATTAGTTGGTACAAGACCTTGTCCTTTGCAGTCAGCGCATTCTATACGGGAGTGGCCGGAGCATTGATGGCCTTCGCGCTGGAGCACGTGTCCGCTGGGAGCTTTAACCTGATTCTCTCCATCACATTTCTTGCTATGATCATTGTCGGGGGACTGGGATCCGTCATGGGTTCTATTTTGGGAGCAGCTCTGCTCACATATCTGCAACTCAAGCTCCAGATAATTCAGGAGGCTGCATGGATCGGCCCCTTTCTTCTTGAAGTTTCGAAGCGATACTTCACCACGGAAGGATTGCCTAACATTCAGAGCATCGTATTCGGTGCCATCATGATCGCTATTGTGGTATTCGAGCCGTTGGGCATACACGGCATTTACTTGCGTTGCAAGCGTTACTGGAGGATGTGGCCTTTCTAGAAAGCGAGGCTCTGACTCACCTCAAGCTTGCAACCGGGCGACGGAGGCATGGATGAACTTTTTCTTCGATCTGGTCATAGGGGGGCTTTCCATAGGAGCCTGTTATGCTCTTGTGGCCCTGGCCATGGTCATCATTTATAAGACCTCCGAAGTGCCCAATTTTGCCCAGGGCGAGATGGCCATGATCTCCACTTTCATTGCGTTCACACTCATGGGTAACTATGGTGCGGGATTCTGGACATCGGCCGGAATCACGCTGCTTTTCGCTCTGACCCTCGGAGTCGTGCTCGAAGTGGCGTTCTTGCGACCGGCCAAGGACCCGAGCATCCTCGGGCTGATCGTGATCACCCTCGGCGCGGAGATGATCCTTTACGGACTCGCCGGCTGGAAATGGGGGGCAAACCAGAATCCATTCCCTGTTCCCTTCTCTGAATACTCGGGGATCAGTCCCGGTGGGATCATGATCACTGAGATCAACCTCTGGACATTTGTGACCAGCCTGGTGCTCATGCTACTGCTGTTCCTGTTCTTTCGGTTCACTAAACTGGGAGTGGCGATGAAGGCGGTCCAGCAGAACCATTTTGCTGCTAAGGCCATGGGCATTCCCACCCGGCGAGTGTTGTCCTTTACCTGGGGGCTGAGTTCAGTCACGGGCGCAGTGGCAGGGATGTTGATTGCACCCATCTCCACGCTTGATCCTAACATGATGCTCGATCCCATGATGAAAGGATTTGCCGGTGCGGTGCTCGGGGGCATGACCAGTCTCCCCGGTGCGGCTTTGGGCGGGTATCTCCTCGGGCTCATCGAGAACTTCTTTGGGGGATATGTTTCTCTGGAGTTCAAGTCTGTCGTGGCATTCGGAGTTATTGTGTTGATCCTGTGCGTGAAGCCTTCCGGCCTGTTCGTACGGCACTTCGAACGGAAGGTGTGATGCACCAGGACAAAGCAATACTCATAGACTCTAACGGTCTTTCGTTTCAGGAAGGAGGGCAAGAGATGAAAAGAGGTCTCGCGATATTAGTATCAATAATGTGTCTGGCGCTTCTGGCCGGATCTTTTTCGTCAGTTGCGGCCGCGGACAAGGTCCGGGGAGTGACGGATACGGAGATTATCATAGGCCAATGGGGTCCTCAGACCGGACCGGCTGCACTGTGGGGCTCTGTTGCCAGGGGGTCCGGAGTGTATTTTGACATGATAAACGATGAGGGAGGCATTAACGGTCGGAAGATCAAGTATGTTTTGCGGGACGACGCATACCAACCTGCGAAAACCAAGGCCATCGCCAAAGAATTCGTTGAGGATATCGGGGTCTTCGCCGTGGCATGCGGCGTAGGCACCTCACCTGGAATGGCCGTACGTGACTATCTCATGGAGAACAAAGTCCCGTGGGTGGGTCCCGCGACTGGTTCAAGGCACTGGACTGAGCCGTTCCAGAAATATCTCTTCGCTCTGTATCCCCGTTATACGGACGAAGCCTATCTCCTTACCCAGTACGCGGTGGAAAAGCTCAACAAGAAAAAAATCGGGTTCTTCTATCAGAACGACGATTACGGAAAAGAAGGTATGGAGGGCGCGAAGAAATATCTGGACAAGAAGGGTATCAAGTTGGCGGCCGAGGTACCTGTTGAGGTGACTGACACCGATCTGAAGTCCCACGCCCTCAAACTTAAGGAAAGTGGCGCAGATGCAGTGATCATGTGGGTGTTGCCCAAACATGCCGCCACCATTCTGGGCCAGGCCAAGGCTGCCGGCTTTCAGCCTCAGTGGATAGCGTCTTCAACTCTTTCGGATGCTCCGCTGATGCATAAACTGACCAAAGGGCTGTGGGAAGGGGTAATCTACGCCAACTTCCTCGACATTGATAACCCGAAGGTGAAGAAGTACCTGGAGGCTCAGAAGAAGTTCGCTCCGAACGAGCAGAACACCGGTGTGTTCTTCCTGGCTGGTTTTATGTTCGTGGAACCTATGGTTGAGGGCTTAAGGCGTGCCGGCAAGGACCTGACCCCTGACACGTTCGTTAAGGCCATGGAATCCATAAAGAATTGGAATGACTGGATTGGCCATGACTGCACCTTCACAGCACAGGACCACCAGGGCATGAAGTCGATTTTCCTGTCCAAGTCCGGTCCGGAAGGGAAGGCCGAGAAGATTGCCGACTGGATGACTTATAAGGAAGGGAAATAGCACTATTTAAGACAGGGATGTGCGGACTACAGAAGACGGTTTTGCACGCTTGCATCTCGGAAAGTTGGGGTCCGCCGGGCGGTCGTGATCGCGGCCGCCCACAATAAGTAGACTTCGCGGATGAATCCTAGGTAGGGGCGGGTTTCAAACCCGCCCCTACACAAATGCGATCCGCCTGCAATCGCAGCTCGTGAATGCCCTCCCATCCTGTGCTTGGGGTTTCCGGTCAATCTTGGCCTTGCTCAGAGGTTTTATGGCTCTTCTCTCCATAAATGACTTGTGGATTTCGTTCGGAGGCCTAGCTGCCTTAAGCGGGGTTTCCATGGTGGTGGAGAAAGGCAAGATCTTCTCCATCATCGGCCCCAACGGCGCGGGGAAGACCACCATCTTCAACTGCGTCACGGGTATCTATCGCCCTTCCAAAGGACGGATCGTTTTTGACGGGCATGATCTAGTCGGCAAGCATCCCCATCAAGCGGCGAGGATGGGAATAGCGCGAACGTTCCAAAATATTGAATTGTTCGCACACCTGACCACCATGGACAACCTCCTGCTCGGTCGCCACATGCACATGAAAACAGGCATCCTCGCAGGCGCAACGCTCTTCGGGAAATGGTCTCCTGCGGCCAAGGAAGAATGTGCCCACAGAGAACGAGTCGAACGAATCATAGAGTTCCTGGAAATAGAATCAGCAAGGAATGTTCCGGTTTCTGCACTACCATACGGGACCCGCAAGCTGGTCGAACTGGGCAGAGCTTTGGCCATGGAACCGACTCTGTTGCTCCTGGATGAACCGACCGCAGGGATGAATCACGAAGAAAAGCGAGACATGATGTTCTGGATCAGAGATATTCGGGACGACTTTGACGTGACCATCATCATGGTCGAGCATGACATGAATCTGGTCATGACAGTGTCGGATGAGATCCTGGCTTTGAATTTCGGTGTGAAGCTGATCCAAGGTCTTCCCGAAGAAGTCCAGACCCATCCAGGGGTTCTCGAAGCGTACCTTGGAAGCGACTAAGCGCTTTGTTTAGCAAGTTCGGTGACGTGACGTCGCCTCCACCGGATCGGTAGGGCCGGCGTCCCTGCCGGCCGTGGATCAATGACCGGCACGGAGGCCGGTCCTACCGTCAAAGTCCTTCGGCCACGAGTACCCGGCCGGTCAGAAGGCGTGAACGAATTTGGGAAACAGAGTGATTAAGCAACACGGAGTTCTCTTTAGACGCAAGACTGCACGGATGAATCCCGCGTGCAGCGCGGGACACATCCGTGGCAACGTTAGCGCGAGACACTTTTTGGCTCAAACGAATTCTCGACAACCTCCTCCAAACGCAATGAGGTAATTTGGTCGTTCCCCATGCTTGAAACAAGAAATGTTGAAATTTACTACGGCAAGATCATGGTGGTGCGCGGACTATCCCTGACCGTGGAGGAAGGGCAGATTCGAGCCATTCTTGGGGCCAACGGCGCGGGGAAGAGCACCACACTCAAAGCCATTATGGGGTACCTTGACGATCAGCCGGAAAAGGGCTCCATTTGGTTCAAGGGCAAGCGCATAGACGGGATGCACACCGAGCACATTGTGCGCTTGGGGATTGCGTACGTGCCCGAAGGAAGGGAGGTGTTTCCTGAGTTGACGCTCAAGGAGAACCTTATGATGGGCGCATACACCAGACGAGACGGGGCGGTTTCAGAAGACCTGGATCGTGTGTTCACGTATTTTCCTGTGCTCAAGCAACGCCTCAAACAACAGGCCGGGACTCTATCCGGAGGTGAGCAGCAGATGCTGGCCATTGCGAGGGCGTTGATGTCCAGACCGAGCCTGATGATCCTCGACGAGCCCTCCCTGGGATTGTCACCCGTTCTTGTCAGCCAGATCTTCAACATCATTAAGGCCATAAACGAGGACGGCACCACGATTCTCCTCGTGGAGCAGAATGCCCGAAAGGCACTCAGCGTGGCTCATCATGCATTCATCATGGAAACGGGGCGTATTGTGCTGGAAGGTACGCCCGAAAAGCTCATGCAGGATGAAGATGTTCAGGAATTCTATCTCGGCATGAGCAGTGAGACTTCCGTGAAGGGTTATCAGCGATACAAAAGAAAAAAGAGATGGCGTTGAACAACGAAGCAATAATGGATCGATACTCGACTATGCCCAAGATGTTCATTGAAAGGGTATCACGGCACCCTGAAAAGGTGGCCATGCGGTACAAGTACCTCGGGATATGGAGAGACATCACTTGGGCAGAGTATCTGGAAAACGTTCGTCACACGTGCCTCGGGCTCAAGTCACTGGGAATCGACAGAGGAGACCGGGTGGCCGTCATAGGCGAAAACCGTCCGGAATGGCTCTTCTCAGACCTTGCGGCTATGGCAGCAGGCGCGGTGACGGTCGGGATTTACACCACCAGCTCGGCTCACCAGTGCGAATATGTGGTCGGCCATTCAGGTTCCAAGGTCTTCATTGCCGAAGACGAGGAGCAGCTTGACAAGGCCCTGCTTCTGAGGGAACGGACCCCGGATCTCACCTGGATCGTTGTCATGGACCCCAAAGGCCTTCGGAGTTTCTCCGATCCTATGGTCATGACGTTTCAGGACCTGTGCGAAAGAGGCAAAGAAC
Source organism: uncultured delta proteobacterium (assembly GCA_963809365.1). Lineage (GTDB taxonomy): Bacteria > Desulfobacterota > Desulfomonilia > Desulfomonilales > Desulfomonilaceae > CAWBBA01. Next base: position 28,476 of record CAWEJR010000025.1, read on the forward strand.
TTGACGATAAAGAGCCTCACCGCTTTGCCGAGATGGTCGCTCAGACGCAACCTGACGACCTTGCCTTGATCATATACACGTCGGGAACCACAGGACCGCCCAAGGGGGCTATGCTCACGCATCGGAATGTAACCTGGACGACGTGGTCCATCGGAGAGGCCGCGCCTTTGGAACCTTCCGACGAACTGCTCTCCTTTCTGCCGCTTAGCCATATCGCGGAGCGCATGTTCAGCTCGTTCCTGCCCATTCGCTTCGGGTACACAGTCAATTTCACGGAGAGCCCGGACACGGTGATGGACAACTTCCGCGAGGTATCGCCGACAGTAATATTCGCTGTTCCGAGAATCTGGGAGAAGTACTATTCGGGCATACGGATTCGCATTGCCAACGCCACATGGTTCAAGCGTATAGCCTATGGCATGGCAGAATCTGTGACTATGCTGTACGGCCGGGTACGGTTCGAACGCAAAACTGTTCCCGCATGGCTGCGGCTGATGCGATTCTTTGCCGATGTCCTAGTGTTCTACAAGCTCCGCGAGCGATTGGGCTTTGATAGGGTTCGCCTGGCAATTTCCGGCGCGGCGCCCATTTCACCTGACGTCCTACGATACTTCCACGGGATAGGCGTCTCACTGCGCGAGGTGTACGGTCAGACAGAAGGGTCGGGTCCCACCTGCATGCATCAGGGTGAGAACATCGAGCTGGAAAACGTGGGGCCTCCCCTACCCGGCGTGGAGGTGCGCATAGCCGATGATGGGGAAATTCTGGTCAAAGGTGACAACGTCTTCGTGGGTTACTACAGCGGTCCTGAGGCCACTGCGGAGACACTGAGCAACGGATGGCTGCATTCAGGCGACGTCGGCGTCCTGGATGAAAGGGGCTATCTCAAAATCACCGACCGAAAGAAGGACCTTATCATTACTGCCGGCGGAAAGAACATAGCGCCCCAAAACATTGAGAATCAGCTCAAGTTCAGCCCGTACATTAACGACGCCATCGTCGTGGGAGACCGGTTGAAATTCCTGGCGGCCTTGATCGTGATCGACGAAGAAAACGTCATACAGTTCGCCCAGGACCACAAGATACCCTTTACCACGTATGAAAGCCTCACCAAGTGCCGGGAGATCATCGACTTGATCGACGGAGAAGTGCAGGAAGTTAACAAAACGCTATCTCACGTGGAGACCGTCAAGAAGTTCACCATCGTCCCGAAAAAACTCTACGAAGAGGACGGTGAAGTGACTCCCACCATGAAGGTTAAGAGACGATACATCAACGAGAAGTTCGGGGATTTCGAGCGGGTACGAATGAAACCTCGGTAGGGGCAGACCAGTGTGTCTGCCTTTTATTGGGCGCACACGCAGGTGCGCCCCTACCAACCTATCTCATTCGAGCCATGTACAAGGGCTGATACGAATTTGCTTTCAAAGGGGTAAGTGACTGAGGGGACCTACCTTGTCATTGCGAGGAGTGAAGCGACGAAGCAATCTCACCGTTGCAGCCGTCCCGCGCGGAACGTGGGATTGCCGGTCATTCGTCACCCCGGACTCCGATCCGGGGTCCAGTCTGGATCCCTGGTGGGACAGGCATCCTGCCTGTCGCTTAATGACGGGCAAGATGCCCGTCCCACCGAAGAAGGGATTGTTTCGGGCTTGTGCCCTCCCAGTGACGCTATAGATCCTCTCTGCAATTCACTTCCTTGAACCCACTTCGCGTATGACATGCTGCAGTCTAGCCAGTCCTCCGCTGTCAGGGAATTGCCGGATAAAACACATTTCCTTGCTGCGTGACCAATGCACCCTCGGTGATCTTGTGAGATCGGAGGTTCTTGGAGCCCAAAATGTGCAGCACTTCTACGCCCTGTGCAACAAGGTAATCGCTGAGTAGACGCCGATGACACTGCCAATAGAGAGCCTCTGCGCACATATAGGCTGTCCTCGATTCTGATGCGACGGACAACAGTTCCACGACCCCCTGTCGAAATTCCTCTTCACCCATGTAATCGGCATAGCTGCGAAAACCCGGGCTGGTTAGGCCCATGTTCGGGGAATCGAACCCTTTGCGGGTCCTCCGCCGGCCCCCGAGCTTCGGCAGCCAAAAGTACCTCACGCCATTTCCGGGCAGGACGGTTTCCAGATTTTCAAGGTTAAAATGTGGAAATTTTCGTGAACCCGGCTGGCTTCGGATGTCCGCAAGCGCCTGAATGTCGAATTCCTTCAGCAAAGCGAGAAAATCTTCTAGAGATCTATTGGAATGGCCGATGGTATAGATCCGGATGTCGGCTGCCACCATGATTTTGACTCGCAGGCTCCGATATCTTCTTGCTTCTACACTCGCTGCCGAGAATAGAGTATGAACATTATGACCCGGATGTCCATAATCCAACAGACCAGTTTTATAAGGCATTACTTGACGTTTTGCACGTGCAGTTCTAGAATCAGACGAATGATTGCTTTCCTCAACATACGTGCGTCTGCCGCGCCCCCATCTCCAGAGGGCAAGACCAGGCGCAGCATCTTATGCTTGACTGTCCTCTACCTCTCTGTGCTTTGCCTGATTCCAATCATGCCGACCGACAGTTTCGGCCTCACCGTCACAACAGGGCCTATGCAGGAATACCTGTTTGATGAAGGGAAAAAGCATTACGACGCGGGTGAACTGGACCGTGCATCCGAAGTGTGGACCAATATATTTCCCGACACGCTATACGGCCCGATCACGTACCTCCTTTTGGCCCAGGGCAAACAACGGGCAGGAAATGATGAGGCTGCTGAGGCATTCCTCCAGGAGTGCCTGAAAAGGCACTCGAACAGTGTGTATTGTGATTTGGCTCGACGCACCCTTGCCGAAGTCCAGTTCCGGCAGGGGAAAGGCGAAGCAAAGTCCTTGTTGCAGTCCCTCATAGCCAAGGCCTCGGACAAAGACAAGCCGGCTCTTACACTCAAACTGGCTGAACTGGAACGGCGCCTAGGCAATCATTCTGAAGCGGCAGCACAGTATCGGACGCTGTTTCTGAATTACCCGGCATCTGTGGAAGGACTCAAAGCTGCCGACGACCTGGCGTCTATGATTTTCCACCATAAGGTCCCGCCGTTGACGTTTTCCGAGAGAGAGCAACTCGCTCGTGCAGACCGGCTTTTCAGCAAGGGAAGGTTCGATCTGGCAGCCAATTCCTATGAGGCCCTGCTGAAAACAAAACCGTCAGACAAGGGCTTGATGCTCAAATTGGCCCAATGCCGTTACAAGGATCGCCAAAACCAAAAGGCGATAACTATTCTGAAGGACGTGCTTAAAGGGGAAGTATCCGAGCATGATCGCATGGAGGCCCTTTACCTCCTGAGCGTCGTTTACTGGAGGCTGGATCGGGGAAAAGACTTCGAATTTTGCTGCAACAGAATCCTCGAGAAAGGCTCTCTGAAACTCAAGAGGAAGGTGCTCTATAACATTGCGGCCTACTATTTTGAGAAACGAAAATTCGACGATGCCGAAACCTATTTCAAGAAGCTTCTCAACACGGGCCCTGATCCCTCTGTCAAGGCGAACGTAAAGTGGAAGATCGCGTGGATTAAGTATTGGAATCACAAGTACGGCGAGGCCGCGGAAGCCTTCCGTGAAATTAGGGCTGTCTCGTCGGGAGGCAGAATTGATAACGCTTCAAAATATTGGCAAGCGCGATGTCTACTTAACAGCAACCATTCTCGGGAGGCCGAACCTCTCCTGAATGACATCGCCAAGAATACCCCCCTCGATTACTACGGGACAGAAGCGGCTCGCTTGCTCAAGACCATGCGGCCGGCCGCGGACACAAACAATAAGTCTCGGCAACCGCTTCCCCAAGTCGTTCTGACATCTGAAGAGACCTGCAACCCGTTGGTATCAGCCGCCAACAAACTTATGGAGAAAGGGCTTGGCGAGTTTGCCCTTCTCAACTTGGATGCCCTCCCCAAGACCATGAAGTCCTCGCCCGCCATAGCTTTCTTGACGGCAAAGGCGGCCTACACTGCGGGTCGGTATCGCGAGGCCCAGGACACAATGGCCTCGGCTTTCGGCCCTCTTGCGGAAAACCCACCCGAAGGCGCCCCGGCTGAATTCGTGGAAATGGCCTTTCCTCGCATCTATTTTACCGAAACCACCCGCGCCGCGGAGAAAAACTCCATTGATCCGCACCTGGTCTGGGCGGTGATCCGTCAGGAGAGCCGGTACGACGCGTCTGCGGTATCGCCCGCGGGCGCTCTCGGACTGATGCAGGTCACACCAGGGGCAGCAGGGATTGTGAAGAAGGGCGGCAAAATACCCCCCAAAGCCGTGGAGGACGTTCTCAACCCCCAACAGAATATAACTCTCGGGATAAAGATCCTTGCCAAAAACGTGAACACTTTCAAAGGAAAGCTCGTCCCGGCGATTGCCTCATACAACGCGGACATCAAGAAGGTACATGAGTGGATCCAAAAATATGAAAAGATGAAGCAGGACGAATTCATCGAG
>CAWEJR010000026.1:0-96353 GCA_963809365.1 uncultured delta proteobacterium
TTGGAGCGAAGCGGGATTTTAATGCAAGAGTTGCTCCGGAGGATGCACACAGGGTACTGCGTGGCCCCTTCAGAAGAAAGCACCAATAACATGATTGCGAAATAGTAATGCACTATAGTATCCATCTTTCTCTAGAGGTGGTTTTGCAACCACCTCTAGCCAGCTATGGCATAAGCCTGTATGGCAGTGAGAATATGACAATGAGGGAAGTGGTTTCCCTGGGCTTGAAAAACGTTGGTCGTTTTTTTTCATGGAGAGCCAGGCAAATCTGATTCGCAACAAGGGAGCAAATGATGCACATTACCGCGGTTGAACCTGTGCGAGCTGTCGAAAGCTTTCAGCGTCGATTGACCTCTTGTCCTGTTTGCGGGAGCGAGGAAGTTGGGTATGCCCTTCGGATCTCGAACAGACGCCTCGACCAGTGTGCCAAATGTGGTCTCCTGTTTATGAATCCCCAGATTAACGATTTGGAATTATCCGAAATTTATGGGCAGGGCTACCTGCTGTGCGATGAAATCGGTGAAACTAACGAGCGGCTCACCTTCTGCAAAGAGCAAGCGCTCGACTTTTGCTGGATCATCCACAATTACAAGGGATAGAAGACAGGAAATGGAAAAAGCCTGATAGACATTGGGTGTGGGGCTGGTTTCTTGCTTGCCGAGGCCGATGCCATGGGATTTGAGCCAAGTGGGGTAGACATTCGCAGAATTCTGGACAAAGCTTCAGTCCATGCAAAGAGCGCTTCATTGCATTGTGGTTTGATTGAGGGCCTTGATCTTCCAAGCAACTCGTTTGACGTCTGCATCTTATCGGACACATTGGAGCATGTTCGAGACCCCGTGGCCGTTATGAGAGCAGTTTGGAATATTCTCAAGCCTGACGGAGTCGTTCTAGTAGCGACTCCCTCTTTGGACAGCTTCTCTGCACGTATAATGAAGGACAAGTCGATTGAACTGAAAGAGGAGCACTTGTTTTATTTTAACTCGGCAAACCTGCAAGACACTTTTCTATGAGACCGGTTTTTCTGGCATCAGCATGGCCCCGCACCGCAAAGTGTTGGACCTGGAATATCTGAAAGCACATTTCGACAGGTATCCTTGTGACTCGATTATCTTTTTCAATATTGCGAAATGTCTGGATTGGGTCCCCAAATTCATTGGCAGAAGACCATTCAAAGTGACTGGCAGCGGAATAACTCCTCGATCGCAACAAAAGGTCCTCATCCTACTGACCGATTATCGAAGCTTTCAGTAATCGTGCCCGTCTATAACGAGAAAAATACCTTCCACGCTTATGACCTTGCTGCTTGAAAAAGAAGTCCCTGGGTTGGAAATGGAAATTGTTATAGTAGAGCAATTCTACCGACGGCACCCGAGAAGAGGTCCTCAGATTAAGAGACGAGCCGAAAGTAAGGATCGTTCTCCAGGATGTGGCAAGAGGCAAAGGAAATGCCGTACACCGAAGGATTTCAGCATGCTTCTGGCGATATCATTCTCATTCAAGACGGTGACTTGGAATACGATCTATGGGATTATGAACCCCTGATCAAGCCAATACTTCTGCATGGGGCATCCTTCACCCTTCTTGTAGATGAAGGAGCATTCAAGATGCGTCGGTTTACCAAGAAGCCTTTCCTCGCATGGATCATCAATTTCGGTCACAAGATGCTGACGTTTGTCTTCAACACGATGTACCGCCAGCATCTCATAGATCCCTGGACCATGTTCAAAGTTTTTCGCAAGGATTGCATCAACGGTGTGAGATTTCATTGCGACCGGTTCGACTTTGACATAGAACTCGTGATTAAGCTGGTCAAGCGCGGGTCCATTCCCCTCGAAATACCCGTAAACTATATATCTCGGTCGTTCGCCGAGGGGAAGAAGGTGTCGTTTCTCAAAGATCCGATTAAGATATTGGCGGCTATGCTTAGGTTTCGCTTCGACGGTGTGATCGAATAGAATGAGGGTTAAGAAATCGAAATGACGGGTATAGTGTTTGTCAATCCTCCTCTTCCAATCCAGGATCGCTACGGGCTGAAGAGTCAGGGTGGAGCGGAAACCCCTCCTCTGGGTTTGGCCTGCCTTGCTGCCATGACAAGAAAGTGTGGATATGACACCGCGGTTATCGATGCAGCCGCAACCAATATGAGCTATGAACAGATCACGAGAGAGATATTGGAACATGGCTGCAAATATGTGAATTACTGCGGCCACCCGTCTTTCCGTAAGGAATGCGGGGCACGTGGCGGAGCTGACAAAAGCTGCTGATAAAGGCATCACCACGATAATCGGTGGTCCACATCTGAGCGCTCTGCCTGAGGAGACGATGAGCCGCTATCTCTCGTTCGATATAGGCGTCATCGGGGAAGGGGATTACACAATAATTGACTTGCTGGAACACCTCGAAACCGGGAAGGAGTCTGGTCTCTGTCAAGGGGTTAATCTACAGAAACGGACGAGGCTTCGTCACCACCGACGGACGTCCACGGGTTCACAACCTGGACGAATTGCCGTTGCCCCGCCTGGGATCTACTCCCTAACCTCGCGAAATTCTATTGTCCTCCAGTACACACCCTGAAAAGATTTCCAGCAGCCCTGCTGATCGCATCCAGAGGCTGCCCGGGAAAATGCATGTTTTGCGCCCGGACAGTCTACGGAAATTCATTGCGGGCTCACGACGCGGAATACACCTTTGAGATGATAAAGGACCTGTATTTGAATTACGGAATACGGGAAATCCAGATAAGAGATGACAATTTCGTCGCGTATCGACGGAGGCTCGGTTGTGTGAAATATTGAGGCGTGAAAAGTTGGACCTGGTTTGGACTTGCGCCGGCAGGGTGGACATGGTCACCCCTGCTATTCTGAAGCTGATGAAAGAAGCGGGTTGCTGGCAAATTTGTACGGTATTGAGAGTGGGTCACAAGCCATTCTCGATACCGTGAAAAAGAATGTCACCATCAAGCAAATTGAAGATGCGGTCCAGATGACTCTTGATGCCGGCATAAGTCCCTGCGGCTTTTTCATCATCGGGCACCCATCGGAAACCATTGACACCTTGGAAGCAACGGTTGAATTCGCGTGCAGACTTCGTCTGACGGAGGCCCACTTTTCGTTCATGACCCCTTTTCCGGGGTCTGAACTCTATGAACGTGCCGAAGAGTATGGCGTGTTTCACAACGACTGGACCAAACTCAACGGCTGGCAGGTTACCTTCGTGCCCCACGGACTGACGGCAGAGGTCTTGGAGCATTATTCAAAAAAAGCATTCAGTCGGTTCTACTTCAGACCGCGAATCATTCTATCTTACGTTGCCAAAATCCGCTCTTGGAAGCATCTCCGGTTCTATTTTCTGGGCCTCATAAGTCTTCTGGAGTTCTTGATCCGAAAGCCTCACACCAAGCGTCAGGTATGATCAGGAGGGGAAATTTGCTACAATTTACACAATCGATGAACCTGGGAGCCTGTCGCGAAACATCATACAATTGCACAATCTTACTACTCGGAGGCGTTGGCAGACACCTCGGCTTGGCACAGCAGGCCTTTAGGAGTCGACGGACTTCACTTTTGAATTCGCAGCCTTCAAGAGCCCCTGTCGCATTGGAGGAAATGCGTGTGGATCTCTACAGAATTCGTTTGTTGGGGGTCAACATCGAACCTGATAATCTGTGTTGACTCGTTTCCTACGAGGACAGGGTAGCGTCTTGTGTTTGAACGAAAGACGTTAGCCTCAGTTCTCGACTGGCTGATAGTCGTTACCTGGGGGATGCAAATAACGTTCCCATCGGACAGAATCTCATTATCGTGAGTTGCCGCTATGAAATTCTCGTCATCACACAAGTCATTGGTCCCCGCTGTGATGGCCCTATTAATACTGGGGCTGTACTATGCGTACGGTTGGGTTGAGAGCTAAAGGCTACGTTTTCGGTCTGGGTGTGCCCACTGTTTAAGTCCAGGCTCTAGTGAATGTTCATTTATGTTTTTCTACGTCGCGTGCGCCGCGTATGTGTCAGCACTTATTTCGCTCTTCTTTGTTTTCCGGAGAGGCGCCGCCGAAAAGCTTTGGTCGGTAGCCGTCTGGATCTTAACGCACAAGTTCTTCCCTGCCGCGGCCGTTATCCTAGGTTTTATGGGCATGGTTTTGGTTCGGTTTTTCTTATTTGAACGATTTCCCCTGACCGACGACGAAAATGTTTATGTTTTCGTAGCTCAAGACGCTCCTGGCCGGGAGGCTGAATAACCCCGCTCCGGATTTCTATGAATTGTTCAGATTTCCGCTCATGATAGTGGATCAACACCAATGGACGGGCCAGTACACCATCGGGCACCCGCTGTTTCTAGCCCTGGGGTTATTGACCGGGCTTCTGGATTTCATAACACCCCTTACGTCGGTGGGAACGCTTTTGTTGGTCTATTTCATCGCAAGAGATCAGTTCGACGCGAAGATCGCAGCCATAGCTCTTTTTCTTGCGGTGCTTTCTCCGCAATTCATTCTCACAGGCGGTACTCTGCTGGGTTACCCTACCGCAGCGTTTCTGCTCGGCACTGATGATTTTCGTCGGCCTTGCGTTTTCACTCGTCCGGAAAGTGGCGCTGGACTTTGTTGTTTTGTTTGGCGAGCCTCCTATTAATTCTGAATCGTCCGCAATCATGGCTCTGTGTGGGCGTATCCTTGGGAGTCTTTTCCTCGTGATTTCGATTCAAGAGAGAGATCGTGGCTCGTGGCGTACCATAGGCGCAGGGTTAGCGGTTGCTCTGTTATCAGTAGCGATGTTCTTTCTTGTTAACTACGGGCAGACCGGAGATCCTTTCAAGACGGTGCAGTCCGTTTTTTTCGAGCGTTCGGGACACGGCAAGGGAATAGGATTCTACGTCGCCGGTCTCTGGGGAATAATTCATACCCCGGAGAACGCGGCAGCTAATCTCCTCCTCAATATGATTCGTCAGAATATCTGGCTTTTTGGATGGCCGTTTTCTTTTGTATTCATGCTGTTCGTTCCGGGAGGGCGCTTTGTGGGATTCTTGTTGGGGTGGGGTCTTGCGCACTGGGCCTTTTATGCTTACTTTTCTACCCCTGGAATCAATCTCACCGGGCCTGTTTACTACTACGAAATGATTTTTCCGGAAGTAATACTTTCAGCCTGCGGAATCGTCCATCTCTACGGTATATGCAAGAAACATTTAGTGAATTCTCGTGGTCACACGTTTATTCCCGCCGTGATATTCTCGTTTTATATTGTTAGCTTCTTGATGTTCTCGCCGGTTGTTTTGACTTCCCTGCGAGAGATCGCTTTAGTCTCTTCCGCTGTATACAGAACGCTTGATGAAAACCAGGTGCATAATGCCGTGATATTTGCCAATTCTATAGTTCCCGATAACCAATATAACTGGGTCTTTTCCCCATATGTGAGCGGACCAAATCCTGATCGGGAGGACAGGATATTTGCGCTTTGGCCCAGGACCGACGAAATGATGGAGAGGTTTCTTCAAAAATACCCAAATCGACAGGTTTGGGGTGTCCGGCTGGACAAGGACGAAAAGACTGATTGTCTGGAGACTGAAGTAAACAACGCACGAGAATCTGCTTGACCGATGCACGTCGTCCCATTTACCGCATACTGGAGCCGGTTCCTGTACGAGACGTGAGGGTTTATGAAGTTTTGCAAACAGCTCCAGAAGACTAATGATTTCCTTCCGTGCCATAAAGCTCTATGCCTGTATCGTGCTGGGTGCCGCCGTGCTCGTGACCTTCCTGCCCGCGGTGGGCAATGACTTTGTCGATTGGGACGATTACTGCCTTTGTGACCACAAATCACCATATACAGTCCATTATCACTCGATTCTTTGCGCTGGATGTTGACCACCTTTTACCAGGGGGCATGGCACCCCTTGACATGGTTTTCACACGCCCTCGACCGAAGCCTGTGGGGGTTGAATCCCGCGCCCCATCGACTGATCAACATAATCCTGCACACGCTCAATGTGCTCCTCTTTTGCGCTCTGTGCATAAGGCTGCAGGACGCCTGGGTCGAGCGGAATCCTCAGCGGGAGACTATAACGCCCGAATCAAAATTTGTGGCCGCGTGGACGGCTGCGCTCTTTTTCGGGATACACCCTTTGCGCGTTGAGTCCGTAGCCTGGATTGCCGAAAGGAAGGATGTCCTCAGCGCTTTTTTTTATTTGGCGACCCTAATCACATACTTGGGCTATGCTCGTGCCGCCTGCGCGGAACAGGATGGAAAGTGGCGTTACTTGCTTTCAGTGGGGGCTTATTTGCCTGCGGTACCTGTCGAAGCCCATGGCGGTGACTCTGCCGTTTGTCCTTATTCTCATTGATTATTACCCGCTCTACAGGCTTAACAGATCCAGTCTCTGGATTCGTATCCGGGAAAAGAGCCCCTTTTTGGTCTTGGCCGCCGTCGCGGTGGGCATGAACATCGCCGCGAAATGGGGAGAGGCGATCCCGTTTTCGTACGTCCCAGCGGGGCTGAGGATCATGAATGCCTTTCACGCAATGGTGTTCTACGTGCAAAAGTCCGTGCTGCCGTCTCATCTGCTTCCACTTTATCAGTTGGATAGAGGCCTGGATTACTTCGGCCCGACCTTTGTGATCTCTGCGATGGCTATCATTGTCGTCTCAGGGATGTGTATCCGGCAGGCTCTCAACAATAATCGTGTGTGGGCTGCGGTATGGTTTTATTACCTGATCACTCTGGCGCCGGCCCTAGGCATTTTTCTGCCGTACCGCCACGCCATGGCCGACAGGTACTCTTATCTATCCACTTTGGGCTTCTGGCTGTTGGCCGGATTAGGAGTAGCACGCCTCTGGGACACGGCAGGAAGACTCCGGCAGGCCAGGATCTTCAAGATGGGATTAATTGCAGCGATATTGTCGGTGGCGACAGTGTACGACTACGCGACCCAGAATCAAATCGGTGTCTGGAAGAATTCGGAAACTCTGTGGAGCTACATCATCCAGCATTCGGACCCCGTCCCGGATATAGCGTATTTCGCAATCGGCAAGGAGTTGGAGAGAAAAGGAGACCTGGACGGTGCAATGGCCAACTATAAAAGGGCATTGTCACTGAGTCCCGAGAATAACAGTTTCAAAGGAAGGATCGGCGCCATCCTGGCCAAGAAAGGGGATTACTCAAGCGCTGAGGGCATCTACAGGCGGATTCTGGAAGCAGAACCATCAAACCCTGAATCGTTCGTTGACATGGGGCGCGTTCTGGGAATGATGGGCCGTTACGACGAAGCGATACAGTCTTTCGAGCGGTCACTGGAGCTGGATCCCGACTATTTTCCTGCGTTTCCGATGCTCATGACAGCTTACCTTGAAAAGAACGAAATCGCCCGCGCTCGGGAGTTCTATCATAAGTATATAAGAAAGGGCTTTACCGTAGGTCCCGATATTGAGGAGCGCCTTGGAGTCTTATCGGATGCTCCGGCGGGCGACAGATGACGGGAGTTGAAGAGACGTGCGTCCGCAAGGTGCGTGCAGCGCCATGTTCGCATCAGATCTTGATTGATCATACTCGAATGGTGAAGCATGCTCAAGAAGCTCTGCAAAACGTCTATACAGATCGAGGTTGCTACAAGTGCCCTTTGCGGAACACGGATCCTGTGCTATTACTGCATAAGCAGTGCAGCTATAATCGATCACAGCGATATTCAACAGCTATGAGTACACCCCGATCAATTCCCCCATCGCCGTTACTCGCGGAAGCCTTCACAGCACCGCAATACTTGTTCTGGGGATATCGAGTATTTGTGCCAATGTTCGGGCTAGTGCTATTGCCACGGACGGGATTCTGTTCTTGATTGACCTGCCTCAAAGTCAAGGGGGAAGCTCGTGGTGAAGGCTGAGTTGCGACTGCGGGGATGGCAGCGTTATGTTTGGTTAGTTATACGGCTGCTTCCAAGGCAGGATTGTGGACGGATTCTGTGGGCTTCTGGACCGACGTACGGAACAGGCTGCCAATGTACAGACCCAAGGGTGGAAAAACACATCAAGATCCAGACATTGAACCTTCTCGGTTATCATCTGCTGGCTAGAGGAGCCACCCAGGAAGCGGTGGCGCTTCACCAAGAAGCCATGCAGGTAAATCGTGGAATCGCTATACCTATCTGCACCTTGGTGAAGCGTACGCCCAGGCGGGGCAACTGGATGATGCAGCTACTACGTACTGGAGCTTTTGCGGCTGATCACCTCGGCGTTATTCTTTGCTCGACGAATGGTTGCCGGACATCGCGGGAGCTTTTGAAACGCTGATTTTCAAGCATTGGCAGCAAGCTTGCGGGCTATTTGAGCCACGCGTCGCCCCTGGAATCTTGCAATAGCCAGCTCATTCTCTGTCGGCTGGCGAGATCCATCCGAGCCTGCGAGAGTCGACGCACCGTAAGGAGATCCGCCTGAAATTTCAGTCATGTTCAGGAGGCGTTCCTCAGTGTACGGGACACCCACAATGATCATTCCATGATGAAGCAGCGTACTGTGGAAGCTGGTTATTGTGGTTTCTTGACCTCCGTGCTGAGTTGCAGTGGAGGTAAAAACACTCCCCACCTTTCCGACCAGTCCGCCCCTCACCCAGAGCTGGCCCGTACGATCCAGGAAGTTGCGCATCTGGGCGCACATATTGCCGAAGCGGGTAGGGGTTCCGAAGATTATGGCGTCAGCTTCTGCCATTTGATCCGGCACAGCCTCCGGAATGTGGTCAAAAACATGTCTTGCCGCCTTAGCCCCAGTCCTTTCCAGCGCGGCTTCGGGAACCAGTTCAGCCACTTGGTAAAGCGTCACTTCAGCCCCTTCCACTTCGCGAGCCCCTTCGGCCACAGCCTCAGCCATTTTCTGAATGTGTCCATACATGCTGTAAAAGATGATCTGAATTTTCATGATTCTCACCTCGGTTGCATCCGGGCCACAGATAAAGCTAGGAATTGGTGCCCCATTTCCGTTGCCGTAGCTCAGCAGGAGCGCCCCCTTTTTGTATCTTTTGATGAGCAGATTGGAAAGAAGATTCAAGCAGCGGCCGGGTTCACGTGGCGGGGTGGAGCCCCTCATAGTGTGGGAAGTTCTCTTCTACGAATTGGCACGCAAAGGGGTGAGAATAGGGGAAACCTTCTAGAAACAAAGGCCTCCCCGATTCTTTCTGGTTTGTTGCTACTTATAGATCGCACATCAACCGAATCACTCGGCTTCGGTCATTCAGATAAGAGCGCTTTGAGTTCCTTGTTGAATTCCGGCACGACCTTGAATAGATCCCCGACAACCCCGTAGTCAGCTTTGGTAAAGATCGGCGCCTCACTGTCTTTGTTGATGGCAACGATAACCTTTGATGACCCCATGCCCGCCAAGTGCTGGATAGAACCGGAAATGCCGCAGGCAATGTACAGATTCGGGGTCACAGTCTTTCCGGTTTGCCCTACCTGATCTGAGTGGGGTCGCCATCCCGCGTCCACCGCGGCTCTGGACGCCCCAACTGTGGCTCTGGAGCCGAAGATGGCGGCCATCTCCTCGATGAGAGAGTAGTCTGGTCCGCCCATTCCCCGGCCGCCGGACACGATGATTTCAGCCTCGGTAAGGTCCACTTTGCCGCTGGTGTCCAAGTTGAGATCCTTAGTCACGTAGGTTGAACGGCTGGTGTCGGGGCTGAACGAGACTTTTTCGACTGTTCCGGCTTTTGGGTTTTCCGCAGGTTTCCAGAAACGTTGGGTCTTGCTGAAGCGATCTGGGGTGATTTGACCGCGGTCCACTGGGCATAACATTTTCCGGCATACATAGGTCGCTTACCGACGAGAGCGGAGCCTTCGAGTTCAAATGACACGCAATCGGCTATGGCCGCCACGCCTAGCTTGGCCGCAGTTCGGGGCGCCAGATCCTTGCCCTGCATGGAATGGCTGATCAAGACTATGTCGGGCTTCTTTTCCCCGATGAGGTGGGCCAATGCCTGGGCATAATACTCCGAATTGTAGGTGTCTAGTTGCGGAGATTCGGCAACATAAACAGTGTCCACTCCGTAGCGTGCCAGGTCAGGAGCAAATTGCTCGGCCTGCGAACCCATCAGGAACGCGGTGAGCGTTCCTCCCAGTTGATCGGCCAACTTGCGTCCCTCGCTTGCCAGTTCAAAAGCGGTCTTCTTTATTTTGCCCGCTTTGATCTCTCCATATATCATGATGTTCGACATCTGTTATTCCCCTCTGCTTGTGAAATCTTATGAAAGCCTTATGAAGCTCAAATCCTTCAGATCACCTTGGCCTCGTTACGAAGCGCCTGGACAACTACCTTGGCTACTTCAGCGGGTTCCATGTTCTCATACTTCTTGCCCGCCTGCCGTTCCGGGGGCATGGTGAAATTCCGCGCTTGCAGCCTCGCTTCGGCGCTGAGTCCCAAATCCCCCGCGGTCTTCGGATCAATGGGCTTCTTTTTTGCCTTCATAATACCGGGCAGTGATGCATATCGGGGTTCATTAAGGCCCTTCTGAGATGTCAGAACGCATGGCAAGGGGACCTCGACCGTCTCCTTGCCTCCTTCCACGTCTCTTTCGACAACGGCGGTCTTTTTGTCCTCGGATACTTCGACCTTGGTCACGAGCGTGACCTGGGGAAGTTGGAGTAATTCGGCCAGCATTGCCCCGGCTTCACTGAAATCGTCGTCGATGGCCCGGTGGCCGCAGAAAATTATGTCGTACTCGACCTGTTTGGCTGCGGCTGCAAGCGCCTCGGCGATCACATACGGATCACCCTGGTTGAGACTCTCGTCATTGATATGAATTCCTCGGTCAGCACCCATCGCCAGGGCGGTGCGGATGGCTTCCGTTGCACGATCCGGACCGATGCTAAGTATCACCACTTCTCCTGCCTTGAATTTCTCCTTGAGCCTAAGGCCCTCTTCCACACTAAACTCATCGTAAGGATTGATGATGTACTTTATACCGTCGGTCACGATTCCTGTCCCGTCCGGCTTTGCCTTAATCTGCGTTTCCGTGTCAGGGACTTGTTTCAGGCACACAAGTGATTTCACTGATAATCCTCCTTTCCATAATCGACTCTGATCAGGTCGGCAATACCGTCTCCGGGCCGGCCTTTAAACCTGGAACTTCAGAATGAGGTGGCTCGCATTTACCGTTCCCGGGCTGCGCCCGGAGAGTAGAACCGGATCGGGAACGGCCGCGCTATATCTTGGTTTCGCCTGCACGAAGTGGTCACAGCCTCCTGCAAGGCGTTGACAGGTAGAGCCTGAGACCGTGCGGACAAAATCTTTTCAGCCTCCTCACGCTTCCTTTTCCCGCCAGGGAAGAGGACAAAGGGATCTCCAGGAAAACTTATAGATTTTAGTGATGGTTGACATCTGAGTCAAGTGAAAACACCGCTATGCGGGTACGTTTGATGCGGGCGCTCCTCTGTAGTATGATGTTTATACTTAAATATAGGGGGTGAATTATGACTTCTCCGACTGTCAGTGATAGTACTTTGAAGCAATTACTAACAGATCTACGCACGATTGCAGTCGTAGGCATTTCGACGAATCCCGGCAAAGACAGCCACATGGTAGCCGCTTACTTAAAGAAGCATGGGTACCGAATAATCCCGGTTAATCCCGGTGCAGATGAAGTCCTGGGCGAAAAGAGCTACCCGGATCTCCGGTCCATACCCGAACCTGTGGACATGGTGGACGTATTCCGCCGCCCCGAATTTCTGCCCGAGATCGCAGAGCAGGCTGTGGCAATTCACGCAAAGGTACTCTGGATGCAGAAAGGCATCAGCAATGAGGAGGCTGCGCGAATAGCGAAACAAGGCGGATTAACAGTAATAGAAGACACCTGACTGATGCAAGAGCACGCCCGGCTGGTCGCCGGCAAGTAAATAAAACGGTAAGTGCTCAGCGGGCAGGCAGTCCCGCTTTCCGCGCCGGATCACCGTCCCGCGAGACGCGGAATACGACGAGAACGCTGAGATGAAAAACGGCATGTACCCGGCACATAAGCTACGGAGGTAAGGAGTTTGACTGATATTGTCTTCGCTCTCACAGACGCGAACGCGCTATGCCGCACCAGGAAGAAATGCATAAAAAACAGAATCATCTGCGATCTCAGCGATCTCCGCGGTGAACAATTATAGGAAAGGAACGGCTGCCCATGACTGCTATTTCTGATTTCAGAGGATTCCCCAGGGAATGCGTCGATTTTTACACAGAGTTGACGCAGAATAACAGCAAGACGTGGTTCGATACGCATAAGAATGATTTCGAAAAATATGTCCTGGGTCCCGCGCGGGATTTTGTGGCAGAAATGGGCAGATCTCTGGCAAAAATCTCTCCTAAAATCAACGCAGATCCCCGCGTGAACCGATCAATCTTTCGTCCCTACCGGGACATCCGCTTCAGCAAAGACAAAACCCCATACAAGACCCATCTTGGGATTTTCTTCTGGGAAGGTTCACGTGCCAAAATGGAGTGTTCCGGATACTATTTTCATCTAGAGCCGCCGACGCTGTTTGTAGCTGCGGGCATACACTGCTTCTCGCCGTTGCTGCTGGGAACTTACCGTGATTCGGTGGTAGACCCAAAGCATGGGTCCGAGCTACTCAAAGCAATAAAGCAAATTTCTAAGCATAAGGGTTACTCCGTCGGGGGCACACACTATAAAAAGACGCCTCGTGGCTATGACGCGAGCAACGAAAACGCAGCACTGCTGCTACACAACGGCCTGTATGCCTGGACCGAAGACAAGATTCCTTCCGAATTCTACTCCGCACAGATACTAGACTACTGTATCGACAGGTTTAAGAAGATGTCGCCGCTACACAAATGGCTCGTGGACATGACAGCTCGGGCGGGCACATGACCTAAAGGTTTGTTACTCCCTGCGGACATTGGTTCCAAACGACCATTTCGCGCGTGGAACCGGGATGAAGGACAAAAAGAAAACAAATAAAGAACTCATAAGTGAGTTGGCTGACGTACGCAGCCGACTCTCTGAACTCGAGGATTTGAAGCAAGAATTCGAGCGGGCCAACCAAAGGCTCCGAGAGAGTGCAGAGCGCTTTCGACGTCTCGTTGAGCTTTCTCCTTACGGTATCGGCATTGCGAGCGACGGAGTGGCTGTGTTCATCAACGATGCGGTGGCCAAGATGCTAGGGGCGACAGAGCGATCTGAAATCATCGGCAAGCCCGTCCTGGGCTTCGTCCACGAAAGTTCCAAACAAACGGCAGTCGAGCATATGCGCCAGGTAATCCTAGAGGGCAAGCCGGTTATATATTCGGAGCAGAAATTTGTTCGTCTTGATGGTGAACTTCTGGACGTGGAAGTAACGGCAACTCCATACACATACCACGGAAAACCCTCAGTTCAAGCTGTGTTCCATGACATTACGGCCCAGAAGAAGGCCGAACGGGCCCTCCAATTGGAGAGGCAAAGGTTTCAGAGCTTGGCCGAGCAGGCGCCTTTTGCAATGGCGATAGTCGCTAAGAATGGAGAGTTTCAATATTTAAACCCCAAGTTCAAAGAAATGTTCGGTTATGACTTGGACGACGTTCCAAATGGAAAGCAATGGTTCCGACGGGCCTATCCGGATCCTGCATACAGGCATGAAGTGATCCACGCCTGGGTCGCTGATTTTCACGACGCCAAGGTGGGGCACACCAGGGAACGGATCTGGACGGTAACCCGCAAGGATGGCTCGGAAAGGATAATCCACTTTAGACCCGTTCAGTTGGAAAACGGCGATTATTTGATGACGTGCGAAGACATCACCGAGCGCAAGCGGATGGAGGAAGCCGTTCAGGAGAGCGAGAAGCTGTACCGAGGCCTGGTTGACACCATGAACGAAGGTTTTGGGATTCAGGACCAAGACGGCATCATAACGTACGTCAATGAGAAGCTCTGCGCATTGTGGGGATACTCGAGAGGGGAATTACTCGGCCGGCCGGTGACCGATTTTCTCGATGAAGAAAATGCTAAGCTGCTCAGCGCACGGATGGCGGAACGAAAACAAGGCCGAGACACGTCCTACGAGATTGTGTGGACAGCTAAGGATGGCAGAAAGATTCCCACCATAATGTCTCCGCGGCCTTTATCCGACATACATGGGAGTTACGTCGGGAGCTTTGCCGTGATTACCGACATCACGGAGCGCAAGAACGCGGAAGATCAAATCAAGGCATCTCTCAGAGAGAAAGAGGTGCTTTTGAGAGAGGTTCACCATCGCGTAAAAAATAATCTCCAGGTGATTTCGAGTCTGCTGCGGCTCCAGGCGCGGAACGCTCCGGACAAAGAATGGAGGCAGATTTTTGCCGAGAGTGAGAACCGGCTGCAATCAATAGCGCTAATTCATGAATTGCTATACCGTTCGAAGAATTTGGCGGACATTGATTTCAGGGCATACATCAACAGCCTAACGGTCCAACTTTTTTATGCATACGGTATCACCGGCTCGCGGATTTCGTTGAAAACAGAGGTAATATCAGCTCCTATGGTCATCAATCTCGCTATTCCATGTGGATTGATCGCCAATGAACTCATATCCAACTGCCTTAAGCACGCATTTCCAGCGGACCGAAAAGGGTTGATCACGGTTTCTCTGGCGTCAGTCAATGATGAATATGAATTTGTAATTGCGGACGACGGCGTGGGCCTACCTAAAATAGTGGACTTCGCCGGCGGGCAATCGCTAGGTCTGAG
This sequence comes from uncultured delta proteobacterium, assembly GCA_963809365.1. GTDB lineage: Bacteria > Desulfobacterota > Desulfomonilia > Desulfomonilales > Desulfomonilaceae > CAWBBA01. The sequence goes on from CAWEJR010000026.1 coordinate 14,681, forward strand.
CCTCGTGAATACTCTGGTAAAGCAGTTGAAGGGACAAGTGGAAGTCAGGCGGTCGCAAGGCACTCAATTCCGGATAACATTCAAGGAAAGTAAGCCGGTAGAGAGGCGCGTGTCATGAAGAACTTGTTAAGGAATTTATCGCTGGCTTATGCCGCAGGAAGCGTTGGCGGTTTGATCAACGCCCTGGCCGTGTGGGTTCTTGGCGTGCTCGCAATTACGGGCGCCCTGGGGGTGAAAGTTGCGCCGGCCCTCACTTCCGCGTTTCTGTATCCGCGTCTGGTGTGGGGCGGTCTCTGGGGATTTCTGTTCTTGCTGCCTTTTTTTAGGAACTCTCCTGTTTTGAGGGGAATTGTATACAGCGTGGGGCCGACGCTGGTTCAACTATTTGTCGTGTTTCCGTTCATGGCGCAGAAGGGAATGCTCGGACTGCAACTAGGGGCGCTCACACCTCTGTTTGTCGTATTCTTCAACATCATCTGGGGAATTACCGCGGCCTACTGGTTACACTTCGTTGAAGACCGGTCATCGAAGTGGAAGCGGTAAATCCTTAACGGTTTTACTTGCCGGCGCGACCGTCAGGGTGGCCACCAGTAGGCATCGGAATAAGGTTTCTTCACGGACCGTGTTCCGGAGGAAGTCCGAAAGCAGCCCGGTAATTCATTGCCGGGTAAGCCGAAAATAGACCATATTTCAGTCCCATAGGGACGGCCGAGTTCCGCTCAGAGTGGTCCAACGATTCAATCGTCCCTAAAAGGACGAGGGCTGGTTCCCTTTCCGGCCTTCCCGGCGACGAATCGCCGGGCTACTATCTTGTCGTCCCTGCGGGACGAAGAGAATTCAGAACTTATTTTGCGGCCCATAGGGTCGCCAACTCCACTCCCTCGGATTGACAGTTTCTGACCGCTACGATAAGAAATAGATATGGCTGAGCAACATATCCACGATGTCAGGTTCCTCATGGGGAACGAAGCCATCGGACGCGGAATTATCGAGGCAGGCTGCACTGTTGCGGCAGCATATCCCGGCACTCCCTCGTCCGAAGTCCTCGAATCCCTTGTGCGTTGGAAAAAAGAACTAGACCACCCCATTTACCTGGAGTGGTCCATCAACGAGAAGGTCGCCTTCGAAGTGGCCTATGGAGCTTCGCTCGCGGGCGCACGGTCCGTCGCGGTCATGAAGATGGTCGGATTGAATGTGGCTTCTGATCCGTTCATGAGCGCGGCTTACCTGGGGGTTCGGGGTGGGCTCGTTGTGGTCGTGGCCGACGATCCCGGGCCTCATTCCAGCCAAACTGAGCAAGACAGCCGATTCTTTGGCTGGTTCGCGAAAGTGCCGGTACTGGACCCGGGCACGCCCGCAGAAGCCATGGAGATGACCCTCAGGGCCTTTGACCTGTCGGAAAAATACCAGGTGCCGGTGCTGCTTCGACCGTGCCTGAGAGTCTGCCATGCGCGGCAGAACGTGTCACTGGGAACTCTTCGCGCACCTGCTGACGTGGGACCGTTCAAGAAGAACTGGACCAGATGGGCGGCTATACCACGTTACCGGCTAGTCCTCCACGGCGAGTTAAATGAAAAGCTGGAGACGATAAAACGTGAAGTTCCTGAAGCTCGGCCGGTCCTGATATCTCAAGGTTCGGGGAATTCGACGGCATTGATAACCTCGGGTTCGGTTTCGTCCCACGTGAGGGACATTGTGGCCTCTGATCATCGGCTAAGCAGCGTGGCTGTATATAAAGTGGATCTGCCTTTTCCCGTCGAAGCCCAAGCCATGCAGGAAATCGTGGACACGCATCGTACCACACTAGTTGTGGAAGAGACTTATCCTGTGCTGGAACTCCAGATTCAGGACCGGCGAAACGTAATGGGCAGACTTTCCGGGCATGTTCCGCAGCAGGGTGAGCTGACTCCTGAAATTGTGGAAGAGATAATTCTGAAAGCGGTCGGTGAACAGCCAACCGCCGTGCAGCCCCCCAAGATTAAACCGCGGCGGCCCTCTCTGTGTCCGGGGTGCCCCCACCGCCCCTCTTTCTTTATGATGAGGCAGGTATTCGATCAGGCGATCTTCTCGGGAGACATCGGGTGTTACACCCTGGGGATCAACATGGGAGCAGTGGACACCTGCCTTTGTATGGGGGCCTCGATAGGCATGGCCGCGGGTTTGGCCCGCACCCCACTCGCGGACGGCGAGACCAGAGTTGTGGCCACCATCGGAGATTCCACGTTTCTACCATGCAGGCGTTCCGGCCCTCATCAACGCGGTTCATACCGGTGCCCCATTTGTCCTCATGATCATGGACAACAGCATTGCCGCCATGACAGGAGGCCAACCGACTCCTGCGCACGATTTCTTGGCAGACGGCTCTCCCGGCGTCGCGATCAGCCTCGAAAGGGTGATTAAAGGGTGTGGCGTGGATTTTCTGGAAGTAGTCGATCCCTATGACCACGCGAGCACGCGAGAAGCGCTGCAAAGGGCAAAGGACTACACCTTTAATGAAAACAAGGGCGTTGCGGTAGTCATAACCCGGCGGCCCTGTGTCCGCGCGCCGAATGTGGAACTCTCGTCTGCAAGGTTCCGGGTCGGCGATGATTGCGATTTGTGCATGACCTGTGTGAAGGATTTGGAATGCCCGGCATTTCACTTCGTAAAGGAAGACAAGAAGATGAAGATCGACGCGGATCTATGCGCGGGGTGCGGCTTCTGCGTTCAGATCTGTCCGTCTCAAGCCATTGAGCCTGAAGGACATTGATCATGGTTGAACTTGTTCTCTGCGGGAGAGGTGGCCAGGGAATTGTTTTCCTGACGCGCCAAATAGGCCAGATAGCCACTGCCAAGGGATTAGAAGTAGTTTCCTCCGAGACTCACGGCATGGCGGTCCGGGGAGGCTCCATCAACAGTCATCTGAGAATAGGCCGCTTCTTCTCACCGCTGATTCGAGCCGGTCACGCGGACTTTCTCCTTTCGCTTGACCCTTCTGAAACGGCGAACAACAGTCATTATCTGAAACGCGGCGGGGTTACCGTAGAAAATTCCACCTTGCCGGACGGCCCTGGCATAAAACGCTGTGGACGCGGCCGGCCTGGCCAAAAAGCTCGGACGCGTGCAGCTTGAAAATGTGGTTCTGCTGGGATTCGCAGCGACGCTGGATGGCTTTCCGGTCTCCGTGGTGGACATCCGTGAGCACCTCAGCAGTGAAACCAGAACGCAGGTGAGAAGCATGAACCTCATGGCCCTCGAAGCCGGGATTCAGGCCGCCGCATGATAAGAGCTTCTTGAATGCGCGGCAGGGTAGGTGGCCTTCTCCTTGACCTGAGTTCTCAAAAGCCTTACCCTGTATGGAAGTCGTGAGGAGGCAACGTGGGGATTGAGGAAGTACTATTGGGCCTGGCTGATCGCGTGCTCGATTTCGACGAGGCGTCGCTGGGTCAGCTTCAAGAGAAATACCTAAAGAAAGTCTCGGAGTTTTCACCGACTCGGGATTGGGAAAGATCCATCGTAGTATACTTCTTGATCAATTCCGTGCGTGTGAAAAACAAGATTTTCAACGAGAAGGTAAAAGGTTCCGATCCGCCCGATCCCCCGAGATCCTCAAGAAACACGCTGAAAATAGTTAAATAAATGTGATTATTTAACTATTGCAGCAAGAACTGATCGCATCTGATTGACATAAATCACGGTTATAAAGGCGGTAAAACCTTTTTTCACCTTGATTTTCTTACAAAAAAAAGTATAATGTGAATCGTGGTATCTGTGGGTAGTTCGAGCGGCAATAAAGACTTGTTTGGCACAACAGAGTCAACGCGCTGCGGACTGCTCTTCTCCAAAGGAGAATCGCTATGCGACGAAGATCGATGGTCCTGATAAGCACAGCCTTAGGGCTGATGCTGATGGTTGCCCCGGCAGTCGGACAGTGGTCCCCTGGTCAAACCGGCTCTGCCGGCTCTGCCGGCTATGAAGGCTCTACCTTGATGGAAACGCCTTCCGGGGGGGTCGATCCCAATCAGCCGCCCATTTACTATTCGGACTGGTCTAACTACCTGGACAAGATGCAGCAACAGGGCGGGTATTATTCGGTAACGGGTAACTATCCGGGTTCGGCTCCGGTGACGAGCTATTATCCAGCGTCTGAGTACAGTGGAGCTACATCTCAGCAGGCCGGACCGGGTCAGTCAAACATATATTACAATCCCTCCGAATATTACTCGAACCAAGGGGCCGCGGCCTATCAGGCTCCGCAAGTCCAGACTTATCAGGCCCCGCAAGTCCAGACATATCAGGCTCCAAGTGGGGGCGGCCAAGCTGTCACCGGTGGCCAACAGGGCACCCCGGCTACGGGCAAGAAACGGCGACTGAGCGCCAAACAGCGACGCGGCGCTCAGGCCCAACAGCAGGCTGCTTACCAGCAGAGCCCATATCAGCAGTCCCAACAAGTAGACCCCCAAGCTTATGCCCAGCAGCAAGCTTATCAACAGCAATTGCAGGCTTATCAACAACAGCAGGCCAATCAGCAGCAGCAAGCCGGATATCCTCAGCAACAAGCCTATCCCCAGCAAGCCGGATATCCCCAGCAGCAGGCTTATCAACAACAGCCCGGCGCGTATCCTGCGGGCCAGGAAGGCTATTATCAACAGCAGGGCTACGGGCAGCAAACTCCGCAGCAGGCTGTGCAACCTCAGGCGGGAGATGTGCAAGGACCTATGAGCTCGGACCCGATGGTGCAGGCTGCCCAGCAGAAGGCTTATGAGAGAGCGGTGGCCCGGCAGCGTGCGGCTGAACTGGCTGCTCAGCAGCAGGCCGCGACCCAGGAGCTGACGCAGGCTCAACAGCAGTTTAATATGGCCCAGCAGAGGGTTAGGGAACAAGAGGTTAAGCAGAAGGCCCTGCAGGCCGAGTACCACAAGAAGGCTGTTGGCGAGGCTTATGATAGCTTGCGAGTGGCCCAACAAAGGTATTACGAACTCATGGGAGTTTCCGGAGACAGCGGCAGGCCTACTCAGTCAGGCTACCAGGCGCGAGCAGTCCCTCAAGCCCAGGGCCAGCAGCAGGCGCTTCAGTATCCGCAAATGGCCCCAGGCCAGCAGGCTCAGCCTCAGGCCCAGCAGCAGTACGGTCAACCGGGCGCTCCCCCCGCGTATCAAGGAGGACAGGTCCAGTATGCCGGGCCAGCTCCGGCCGCGGCCGGCCCTATGCCCAGCCCGCAGGGCATCACCCCTTTGCAGGCCCCACCGGGTCAGGCGACCCCATTGCGCGTGCAGGGTCAACAGCAACAGCAGGCTGAAAGCGGAAGCGGTTTTTGGTCGACTCTCAAGGAGATTTTCGCCTCCCCTACAACCGTTGGCCCCGCTCAAAATCAACGCAGCATGTTCGACGGACGCGGCAAGAGCAGGTACAGCGACACGCCCTGATGAAACGATGCGTTTGATGAGTTTGAGAAGTCCGGTCTTTGGGCCGGACTTTTTTGTTCTATCGTGATTCTCAAAAGTAGGGACCAATTCTGAAGAGCGATCTCTCGAAATTTGTAGCCCCCTAACTCTGTGCCGGTGCACAATACGCAAATAAGTTAACCACGCCGTAAGCGTGGCCCGGGAGGGGGACGCCGAGCCCTACCGATTCTTTGCAGTGCGGCTATTGGAAAATTTCAAAGCTTTTGGCAAAGGCTATAACTGCGGAGACTGGTGTGGGATAGCGATGCGCTTTCTAACAAGCGATACTAACCTGCGTTCAAAGAAGAGGATTTCATAAGGGGATGGCGGGTACCCCGCGGCACGTGGGGCCGCCCCCCGTTTGATTGATTCTATGAGTCCTCTCCAACTTCCAGTTGTTGATGATAAGTCTTCTGAATCATGTCATTGAGGAAGCGCTCAGGGTTCTGGATTGCTTCTCGAGGAATGGTGAATTCGTGCTCTTTGGTTCGCTCCATCACGAGCTTTAGACCATGATGATAGTTCTGGAAGATCTTGCGGCACACTATCAGAGCTTCTTCTGAACCGTTCAGCACCAACCCGATCAACTCCTGGAGAGCATCTTCGGCGAATCGTATCCTGAGACCGTAGAGGCCCTCAAACTCCTTCTCAAAGGCATGGATCTCCTGCTCCACTTTGATGAAGCGCCTGTAAACCGTTTCAGGGGTGAGGCCCTGTTTCATGCACGCATCCACAATTAGGTCCAGCGCCCATCCGTTAGCGGCTTTGCCGCAGGCTTTTTCGAACTCCTCGCACCTCGCTTGGAGTTCCTCGAGTAGTTCGGCCCTCTCATGCGCGTCAACCTGGTCGAAAACCTCATATTTGGAAGGATGGGAGTCGTCCTCCAAGAATTCCTGGAGAAACTTTCTTGGCTCGTCAACCAGCTCCTCGGTGACAGCCAAACGGGTGATCTCCGTTGACGGGAGCATCCTTTCAAAGCCCACGAGGACCTTCTCCATCACGCTTATAAGCGCCCGTGCCCCGGTTTTCTCGTTGTGAGCCGACGCAGCCAACTTCGCCAGGGCCTCGTCGGTGAAACGGATGTCTATGCCATAGGCCTTGAAGTCCTGTTTCTTCGCGGTCACAACCGAGGAATACCTGTTTTTCAATATCTTGTACAGGTCTTGCTCATCCAGATCGTCCAGCACGGCGATGACAGGGAGGCGTCCCACAAATTCCGATTCAAAACCGTACTCTATCAGGTCCTCTGACTTGACCTCACGCAACAGATCGGTCCTGTTTTCCTTCACTTTGAGGCTTGCGCCGAAGCCCAACCCCTTACGGGACATTCGTTTGGAGACTATTTCATCGAGCCCATTAAAGGCGCCTGAAACGATAAAAAGGATGTCTCGCGTGTTTATTGTCCGCTTCAGCCGCTTGCCGGTTTTTTGGAAATGAGCTGCCGCCTCCATGAGAGACACCGGATCATGAGCTACCTTCAGGTCTACTTCGGTCTCCTCCATCGGCTTGAGAAGGTTTCTCTGGACTCCAGTTCGGGACACATCAATCCCGATTATATTTCCCGAAGAGGCTATCTTATCGATTTCATCTATATATATGATCCCGTACTGCGCCTTTTCAATGTCACCGTCCGCCTCCTGAACCAGGTCGCGGACAAGATCCTCCACATCGCCCCCAACATAGCCCGTTTCGCTGAACTTTGTTGCATCACCCTTCACGAAAGGGACGCCTATCTTTCGGGCGATTAGTTTGATTAGATACGTCTTTCCCACGCCGGTCGGGCCTATGAGGATCATGTTACTCTTGATCCTCCCGATTCCCTCGCGATCTTCGCTTTCGCCTTTTTGCTGAAAGTAGCGAATTCGGTTGAAATGGGTGCATATCTTGGTTGCAAGCATTTCTTTAGCTGAATCCTGGCGAATTACAAAACGGTCCAAGTAGTCGTGAAGTTCCGCGGGCTTCATATCGAAGCGGACATGGGAAGGTTCGGTATCCTGTTTGATCGTTTCCCCCCCGCCCGTTTCCTCCACGCCGGGCCATGGACCAATCTGAGTCCCCATCACCCGTATACGGTTGCCGTATTTGTTTGCCAGAAACTCATTTATCTCCTTCTCGATCTCTTTCGGATCCGGCAGATTTGATCCTATGGTTTTATCTTTGTCGTCCATGATCTCGACCCTTCCTAAGTCCAAAACTCCCATTTTTCTGTATTCTACCTTGGTTTCTAATATATGTATTGAGTCCAGGAAGGTCAATCCTATCTCGACTCCCTCAGCAATTCTGTTGTAAGGTGAGCGTCTCGCGGGACGGAAAAGAGAAGGGTGACGGTGATTCTCACGCAGGGCATCCGCTCGCGAAACTCAATGCGCTGCGCCATAGTTTGTTAACCTGCCTGAGGCCAAGGCAAGGTCGATGCGAGCCTATCTGAAAACCTTAATCAAGAAAGGGCCTGTTCCGCTCGTGAAATGGGGACAGGTCCTCTACAATTTGCTACCTCCCTCCGTCAGGTACGGCAAGGAGTGGAACGAAGCCGTTGCTTTGCTCATGGAAAGTGACCACTGGGACGAAGAAGCTCTGGTCAAGTACCAGGAAGAGCGCCTGGAATGTCTCATGCATCACTGCTATGAAAATGTCCCTTATTATAGGGAGATTTTCCGGCAACATGACCTGAAACCTCAGGACATTCAGAGCATAGATGATCTGAAGAAGCTTCCGACACTCGACAAAGAGACTGTCATAAAACGAAAGAACGACCTCCTTGCAACCAATATAGCGGCTTTTGGGAGAAACCCGGCTCGTACCAGCGGTAGTAGCGGCACAGCCCTGGACTTTTGCATGGACAACAGCACCCGGCCCACAGAGAGGGCTTTGGTCCTTCGGCATCTCCTGTGGCTTGGATACAAGAGGGGGGATAGAAACAGCTATCTTCAAAGCTCTTCCTTTGGCCGATCCGACAAAGCTGTCTCAGTACTTGCCGGGCTCGAGGGAACTCAGGTTCTCTTTTCATAATGTGGATCACAAGCGCCTCGAAATGATGGCGGATGAACTGGAAAGATTCAAACCCGCTTTCATAAACGCATGGCCTTCGTGCCTGTACATCCTTGCCAAGTGGATGGAGAGAAATGGACGATCCATACCACCGCCGAAATATATAGTAACGTCCTCGGAGAATCAGTATCCGCACATTCGTGAAAATATAAGAACGCGTTTTCAGGTCCAAGATAATAGATTGGTATGGCCAGGAAGAATGCTGTGCAACTGCGATCCAGTGCGAGCGCGCACAGGGATACCACATACAGATGGAGATGGGTATAGTTGAATTGGTTCCCGTTAGCAGGGGACAAGAGTGTTGGGAAATTGTGGGGACGTGCCTTCACAACTCAGCCATGCCGTTTATTCGATACAAGACCGGCGACCTGGCTATCAAAGGAGAAGGACATTGCTCCTGCGGAAGAGAGCATCCCACAATCGAGAAGATAGTAGGCAGAGAGATAGACTTTGTTTTAACCCCGGAAAAGAATCTGATTTCGCCGCTCATACTGCATTTTGCCTTTTACGACATGGATGAAATACAAGAGGCGCAAATCATCCAGGAAGACCTGAACACTCTGAGAATACTGATTGTCCCCTGGAATGAGATTTCCCCCGAGACCAAGGAGAGGCTGTTGCAGGAGTTGCGGTCGCGCCTGGAGTCGCCGAGCATGGAACTGATCCTCCAGGAAATGGCGAGCATTCCTTGCAAAGAGGGATGTTACAAGAAGCCGTTTCTCGTCTCGCACGTTGAGTTGGACAAATATTTGTAGATGGATGCACAATGAAGATTCTTTTTTGCGGTGAAACATTTCCCGTAGCGCCCCCTATGCTGAGGGGGCTCCTACCGGACGAGGAGATCCTTGCGTCCCCGGTTGGGCAGGTCACAAAACAAGGAATGACAGTCGACGTGATCGTTCCTCTTATGCACCGCCTGGAGCCCGAGCTGATCGCAGGCACGACGGCACGGTTGATTCATCAGTGGGGCGTAGGACTCGAAGGAGTTGACATTCCCGCGGCAACCGCCCGAGGTATTCTCGTGTGCAATGTGCCGGGAGACGCGACAGCCAATGCCGATTCAACTGCGGAGCACGCGGTCTTTCTCATGATGGGTCTGGCGAGGCGTATACAAGAATGCTTCGGGGCTTTTCAGAAAGGCCTCTGGGGGGCTCCGCTGGGTGAGGCTCTCTTTGGTAACACCGCGCTGATTGTGGGGTTGGGACGAGTGGGGAAAGCCCTCGCACGCAAGCTGACAGCACTCGGCATGACAGTGGAGGCGATCAGGCGCATTCCCGACCCTGAGACAGAAACGACCCTCGGTGTGACAAGGGCCGCGGACCTATCAGGTATATTAGACATGGTATCAAGAGCGGACTTTGTCATTTCAACCATTACGCTCACCGAAGAAACCAGGGGCCTTTTCAACAGGAAATTATTCCAATCGATGAAAAAGACAGCGTTTGTGATCAACGTGTCCAGGGGCCCCGTAGTGGACGAACATGATTTGCTACAAGCACTCGATGAAAGGATAATCGCGGGCGCGGGATTGGACGTTTACTCACGTGAGCCGCTCGATCCAACTAGTCCGCTTTTATCCAGAGACGATGTCTTCGCCACTCCACATGTTGCCGGAGCGACGAGGCAAAATTACGAGGGAATCGCTCGAATTCTTGCCGACAACATATTGCACTTCAAAGCGGGTAAAAGACCCCGCTTCTGTGTAAATGCGGGATAAACAACTAGCACAACGGTGGTTTCAGTCAATCGGCTCCCTCGGCAGCGGGGGTTCTCCCAACGCACGAGGATGGACACACTCCCTATCAAGGAGCTTGAGGAACCTGTTTATCACCTTCCGGGACAGATCTCCTTTTTCCTCCTCTGTCATTCCTGCAACCGGAATCTGACCGCCGGCCATCTCTTTATGGCCCCCCGCTGATCCAGCCTTCCCCACGAGCCTGCGAATGACCGCTCCGGCCTTGTGTAGTCTCGATGTGGATCTCATGGAAAGGATCAGCAGGTCGTTGCGTTCACCCATGCACAAGGACCAACTCACCCCTTCGAGACGCAGAAGCACGTCGGCCAGTTCGGGGATAATAGCCTCGGAATGGATCTTTCCCAGACATGAAATTGCTATGTCCCGGTGGACGGTCGTCCGGGCCAGACCTCGCTCGTAATCCCCAAAGTACTCCGAAGAGAGCGAAGGCCGCTCGATTTGAGCGACCACGCGAGGATTGGTAAGGGGCGACAGATAGTTGAACGCATTGAAATCTACCTTTGAAGCTCCCCTCACCAGAGAGTTTGTGTCCGCTTTAATGCCGTAAATCAAGGCGTTGGCGAGAAAGCGCGTTGGAACCAGTCCCGCGGCGGAGAGGTACTCAGTGATTATAGTTGATGTGGCGCCGTATTTTGGGCGAATGTCGTGAAATTCGGCTTTTAGAGAGGGCTTCCGCAAAGGATGATGATCTATTACAATCAGTGGGGGGGTAGCCCTGGAATCGATAAGACTATTCCCCGTGCCGGGCTGAGCGTCCATTAGCGCGATGCCGTAGTACCGGGAACGGTCGATACGCGACAACTGGGTCATCTTGATCCGCAGCCTGTGGATCATTGCCCTGTTTTCGGCTCGCGTGACAACACCCCCATAACCTATTACCGATCGAATCCCGAATTTTTTTGACAAGAGAAACTGGAATCCGTATGCGCTTGCTATGGAATCGGGATCTGGATTGTTATGGCACAAAACCAGCACCCGTCGCCGTCCTGCTCCTTCGAGAACGGCTGCTAGCTCTTCGAGCCTGCACGCGGACCTACCCACGTCCCATTTAAGAAGATTCGCAATGCCGCAGGTTTGCCCGTGCGACTTATTCAAAGGCCTCCCCCGAACAGGTTCAAGCTGGACTGAGTTGTTGATCACACGTAGTGGTCACTCCTCCGTGTGGTCGGGGCTAAAGGATGCCATCATCTTCCGAACTACGCGTTCGTTTAGCACCATGCCTCGAATTATCCCTTTGGAGCGTGCGTATCGGTTCTCGATGAAGGCTTCCAGCGCCAAGTTCCTTTTTTCAGGAACGGTAATTATTCCCATCATGGTCAACGTCTCGCCCGGCGGGGCCATGGTGTTCAGATCGGGAAACTCCGTCCCCGTGAGTATAGGCATGAGCCTCTGGTTCTTAAGGAGCTTCAAAACCATGAAGGCCGCGAACTGGGCCACTGCTTCCATCTGCAGATGGCCGCCGAAAAGAGGCATGCCGACGAAGTGGTCCTTCAGTATGGGGTTTTGCTCAGGGGTCGGAACTGTGAATCGGGCGAATCCGTAGAAGCCATCATAGATATCGGCTTGTTCCATTACCACGCGGTCAAGAAAGAGGAAGTTTTTTCCGTACATGTTGAGCGTGCGCTCTATCTCATCTTTCTCGTAGCACACCCACTTGCGGTTCACCGCGGGCATGCGGGGCCTTAACTCACGCGGTTTTGCAGTTCCGACGGATGTGCCTCCGGTCAGGTCCCGATAATACACCTGCCGCACATCCCCGGGCTGGTAACGGCCGCCCGAGATGAATTCCCTGACAACGATGGTCCCGCAGGCTTCCCGCACAAAGTTGGAAATGATCGCCACCGCTTCTCTGAGCACCGAGAACTTTCTGTCCTTTCTCAACCCGGCGAAGAGTTTTTCGACCATTCGAGAGAGCCGGCCAAGATCTGAGGAATCGGTAACAGAGTTCCATTCCTCTTTGAGAAATATCTTCAAATCCTCCAAAAGTTCTTCCCACCCTTGGAGTCCGGCCAGCGATCGTTCCATCGCCGTGAACGCGGGGGCAAGGTCCTCTGAGATTGCCGACGCCTGCTGCAGGTCTCTAACATAGTTGTGGATTACCGCAATCTCAATACCGGTGAAAAACTGGGACGACTGGGTCCAGGCCTCGGGTAGCGCCGCAATGAGGGTGCGTTTTCCCTGGCGCGCGAGTCGCACGGCAAGGTGTTCAAGGTGCTTTTTGGTGTGAGAAATGAAGTAAGGCAAATCGCCGCGGTATGTCAGGGCCATGAATTGCGTATCTTCATGAGTCAGACCCGAAAGACCGCTCACCGTATCGGCGAAGGAGTCGGAATTAACATAGTAGACATTCCTCTTCACGGCCGTGGCCATGTCAAAGAAGGTCTGCTTCCCTTTGAGAATGTCACCTACTGCTTTCATGACCGACGGCTGTCGCGGAAACCCGCCGGCGACCGTGTGTATCACCGCGTCGAGCCGGTTCACGCCCATGTCTCTTAACCGGTCTCCGATGAGGGTCAAGTCATCAAAAACTCGGCATCGCTGATCAAAGCTGTACCTAAGCGGCACATCTATGAGCTTTGTGTCCAGTTGCGTGAAGAACGCTTGCTCCCGTGGGTCTTCCGGATTTAGTGAAGTGCCGAAAACGTGAGCACCCGCTGCCACAGCGGCTTTGGCAATTGCAGCCCCGTATCCGCCTTCGCGAGCACCGATAATAAGAAGATTCTTGCCTTTGAGCATTGAATCAGCCCCTGCTCCTGTTCCGCAAATTGGATGCGTTCAAACTCTGAAAATACAATAGGCACTGGTTGCAGTCAATGCGAGAGCGCCAACCAAGAAAAGCTTTCGGCTGTGGAGGCAAGACAAGGCTTCCGGATGGTCTTGTTCGTTTTTCCTCGCTGAAGCCCTAACTGTGAGCTATAACTATGAGTCCAGGCAGAGCCTGGCTACGAGGTACAATAAATGACATGGATTAAAGAAAAAAAAGAGGCTGCACTCGAAATTCTCGGACTCTTGTACGAGAACAGGATGATCCGGACCTTTTATCGTGACAAACCCGAAGGCTGGACTCTGGTGTCGGGCCTGTACAGCCCGCTGTACATCCAACTCCGACCTCTCGTCTCTTATCCATCGGTCTTTGAAAAGGTTTGCAAGGCCATGGCCCGCATGGTTCGTGAAGAATCGCCCGAGATCACCAGGGTAATCGGAATTGCCATGGCCGGAGTTCCTATTGCTGCCGGGATGTCCATCGCGGGTGGTATTCCTGGGGGATTCACCAGAAAGATGGATAATGTGAAGTCTCTGGCCCAATTCAAGGAGGCTATTACCACCTACGGTGAGCATGCGATGCTTGAGGGGGAGCTTGCTTCCGGGGACAACATAGCATTGGTGGATGATCTGGTGACCAGGTTCGACAGTAAACTCCTGGCTCTCGAGCAAGTGAAGTACGAGGTCCGAAAGAGAGGGCTCCAGAACGTTCAATGCCGGACCGTACTGGTGGTGCTGGATCGTGAACAGGGCGGCCGAGAAGCCGCAGAGAAAGAGCAGGTGAAACTGCTGAGCCTCATACCTTTCAAGACCGTGGGACTCCCGCTCTTGGAAGGCGTGATGGCGAAAACGGAGTGGGAAACCATTAGCCACTATCTCCGGGAACCGGGCCATTTTCAAGAAAAGTCTGTTCAAGAGCGTCTAGCGGGTCTTGCCCGCAAGTGACTGAAATGGATCACTGCTAGACTGGCTGTGATTCTCGTTCCCAGGCTCCAGCCTGGGAATGCGCATCGGGAGGCTCTGCCTCCAACTGCCCCCAGGCGACGCGAGAGAAAGATGTTTGCCGATCTGGATTTCTATTGACGCGGCCATCTCTATGTTTTACATTTATCTGATGAAATGGAGCCGCTCCTCCCATGGGTTCTTTAGACAAGGGATAAGGCTGCTCTCATAAAGATTCTAAAGGGCGTTTCAATGGTTATTAACGACTATAAAGTCAAGAGACGCCTTGTAGAAGGGATCTGATACTTCCAGCCAAGATTATCTAGTCGAAAAACAATCTCATAGGTGCTTCTCTCCTTTAAGGGGAGAGGCGCGACAAATGGCAGCGAAAAACAAGGTTCCGAGCGGTCGGAACTTTTACGGGGCGGACCGGGAAGAGCGCTCTTCAGTTCTCTGATGGGATGATCTCAATCGGGACTGTGCGCTTATGTGCCCGAGACAAACCTTTTCAGAAAGGAGAAATTCTGAATGCCAGGGATCTACATTAAGGAAGACGAACCGTTTGAAAATGCATTGAGGCGATTCAAGAAGCAGGTGCAGAAATCCGGTGTCCTGACTGAAACGAAAAAGCGGCGGGCCTACGAAAAACCTAGCGTGAAGAAGAAAAGAAAGGCCATGGCCGCGAGAAAAAGGCTATTGAAGAAGCTGCGAAGAATGCGCACGAGATAACGTTCCAGAGCCGAGGCAGCATAGACTAATTAACAAACTCGAAAGCAAATTGAGTGTGCCTGCGTCTTGAAGAGTAACGGCTTTCGGGGTACTGTCCAGTAAATTAAACAAGGAAGGCAAATCCGATTTCCGTGAGATTATTTGAATCTCCGCAATGGTCGGCCTGGCTTGAGGAGAGTCGTCTACTCATCGCCGTGCCGTATGTCGCAGCATTGGCTGTTCTCGTCGTAATCGGCCTGGACACGGGGTTCTCGGGTAGAGACCTCAGCACGTATGAGGTGATTCTTGCCCTGGCCGCGGCCATCCCGGCAGGGTTCCTGCTGATCTTTTCAACGTTTGGGCTGGTATCGTACTTCATCTTTATTCCGTCGATTGCCCATGACGGCCACCTTTTCTCACAAGTTCACGGGACCCATCTCATCCACCCATTGACGACCTCGATTGTGCTGGGCCTGGCGGCCCTGTGCATTTACACGGGTAGTTTGCCCGCGTGGGCAACATGGGCTGTTCTCCTGGTAATATACCTGCTTCAGACTGCTCTCATCTTGCGGCGAGTCAATGAAGAACACCTCGCGAACGGACTTGATGGACCGGGCGCCGGCAAGTCTCTCCTTCTACTCAACCTCATTCTTG
Source organism: uncultured delta proteobacterium (assembly GCA_963809365.1). Classification (GTDB taxonomy): domain Bacteria; phylum Desulfobacterota; class Desulfomonilia; order Desulfomonilales; family Desulfomonilaceae; genus CAWBBA01. The sequence goes on from CAWEJR010000026.1 coordinate 29,975, forward strand.
GCGGAGAGCTTGTCACTGTGGCGGCCGGCGCCAAACCCTTGCCACCCTGGCGCCTTGATACGCTTCCGGAAGACGCTTGGATTGTGGATGTCCGCACAAAACCCGAATTCCACTGGAACCGGCTGCAGGCCGCAGAGAATTATCCGTGGGGCGCGGGCGTGATCGAGGCAGCGAAAGGCATACCGAAGGAACGCCCGGTAGTGGTGACCTGCTTTTCGGGCCACAGATCTCCCGCTGTGGCGGTAATGCTGAGAAGGCTCGGGTTCAAGACCGTTTACAATCTAAACTGGGGACTCCTCTATCTGATCTTGTTGGAACACGGCAAGAAGACAACGGGCCCATTCAGCCTCACTCGGCCCCATCGGGACCCTCACCGAAGAGGCGAAGATTTCAAGGGAATATCAGTTGGATACATCACATGCGCTGTGCTAACGCTGATTTGCGCGCCATTGGAACTGGCCCTTAGGGCGACCACGGTGTCTGAAGCGCAGCAGATTATTGGTGCCATGCTTGGGGTTGGGGGGCTTTTGATCGGGGTCTTGAGCTTCAGGGCACTGGGACGGAATTTTCGCGTATTTGCAGCCCCTAGGAGAAGCGGTACACTAATCACATCCGGTGTGTACCTCTAAAGTGCGTCACCCCATGTACACAGCCGTCATCACGAGCCTGGGAGGCTACGCGCTATACTTCGGGAGCCTCTGGGCACTCCCCTTCTGGTTGGGCTGTACGATTCTTTACATAATCAAGGCCGTGAAGGAAGAACGGTTGTTGGCGGAGCATTACCCCGAATACGAAGACTATCGCCGCCGTTCGTGGCGTTTCATCCCCTTCGTTTTCTAAAGATTTGGCAATCCCGTTGGATTTAGGAACGGGCGAGGCGCCGGCTTAACGCAACCCTGTACCGTGGACGGCTTTGCTTTTCCCCTACCCGAGGCTGCCGATCTTTTCTGTGCGGACCGTTTTGCGAACCTTGCAACTCAGAGTTGAGATTCTTTCCGTACTTTCCGGGGTGATCTCGGCCATTGTCAGGTCCTTGAAGCCTCGGATCCCCTGGTTCACGAAGAGCATAGCCAGCCAACCTATGGGCAACGCGTTCCCCGCGGTAACAGCGAATGAGGCCTCTTTCACAGCCCAGTCATTGCCGTTGAACGAGAGCGCCATGCCGCCGGCGGCCTTTACCAGGCGAAACGCGTCCACATCCGTTATGCTATCCCCCACGTAGAAAACATCACGCAATTCCGCGTCTTCGATGTCTGCAATTCTTTCGATGGCCCGTGCCTTTTCTCTGCCGCCCACAGGATTGACTTCCTCAATGATCCTGTAAATATCCATCTCGGGGAGTATCGTCCAGAAGATCTCGTCGAGTTGCTCGACTGTCTTTCTGTCCTGATCCAAGAGATCGTCAGCCGAGGCGGCCTCCGACGGAATCGTAAAATCCGGCAGCTCCAGTATGCGGGCATGAATCTCTTTGAGTGTCTTTTTCTCTCCTTGGCTGAGTTGATAGTGGTCAAGATTCACAGGGGTGGAATAGGTGTTCGGGAAGGGAAAACCGACCGCATCGCAGACGGCCATAATGTAGGCCGAGTAACTCGTGCTCACAATGTACGCGGGTATTATGTCCAGGATGTCTCTGAGCATGCAGTCCGCTTGAGGAATCATCTGAATATTGTGCCGCGAGAACTTGATCATGCTCCTGTTATCAAGACCGAATGCTTTGAAAAAGGGTAGGATCAGGCGCAGTGTGTCACCCGCCTTGTAATCGGGCTTGTGAACCACTTCGGCCAGATAGTCATCATAGAGACTTATCTTGCTGAAAAAGCGATCGCCTCCCGGCATGAACGCGTCGGCCAGTTCGGCCGCATTGTCATTCTTGGTTATTGGGCCTTCGCAGTCGCTTATGAAGATCCTTCGGGGGCTTCTTTCCATATCGTTTCTCCCTCCTAAGGGTGGCACTCATTCGGCTCACCATTTGTCAGCGCGAGCCTTCAAAGCGTGAGAGGGCCTCTTGAAAAAATGATTTGTCAGGATAGCTGCTTCGGCCATAGCCTTCAATGCTCTTGGACGCCATGATTGCAGCCAGTTGTAGACTGGCTTCGAGCCCCACCGACTTGATTGTTCCTGCCAGGAAGCCTGCGGCTGCAACATCGCCTGCTCCGGTGCGGTCCCTAACTTCCCGCGGAGCCACTGCGGCCTGATAAACGGACTTACCTGGCGCGAAAGCCATCAGGCCTTCCGGACCAAGTTTCACGATAACCATCCCAACACCGATTTGAAACAAAAAATTAACAGCCGTCTCAATAGCCGTGCAACAAGTCAGAGTTTGTAACTCTTCCCGAGTGATGAACAGAAGATCGGTCTGCCTCAATATAGGCTTGAGTTGATCCAATCCTCGTGCCGCGTATAGCGCGCCGGGATCGAAGCTGACTCGCATCGAGCCATGGATATGTTCAACTAGCTTGATCTGGGCTTCCAATGCTTTCTGAGACACAAACGAGGTAAGGTGTACCCACTGGGCCTGCAGGAAATAGTCTAAATCCGGCTCCTCAGAACCCGCCCGATCATTGGCATTGGGCAGGATCACAAGGGCCCTGTCTCTATCCGGGTCCGTGCTGTCAATAAGGGCCAGGCACCTTCCTGCCGGGAGTGCCACCTTCCTTATTCTCACATCTTCAGGCTTCCCCAGGGACCTTAGGGCAAGACGCTCTTCCGCATCAGTTCCCGTCGCGCCGTAGAACCCCGTGGCAAATCCCATTTTGCAGAGGGCAGCAATCATGTTAGCGGCAGATCCACCTGGCTCTGCCGCTAACAGGACACCTTCAGCCTCAAGAGCGGGATAGATAGTGTGGAACAGCCCCACATCCCGGACATATTCTTCTCCTGGCCGCAGGTCGTGGGCCAGAAGAAATTCCCTGCTCACTTCCCAGATTTCATCGAGATTCAGCGATCCGAAGCCTATGACGTGTAAGCTCAATAAGGTAGCCTCCAGCCGCCCGGGATATTGTTGATTCAAATTAATGCGCGATCATACACGTAACAGCATCAAAAACCACAGGCCATCCAGCCTGTCGCACAAAATTCACCCTTCCCGCCTTCAGACGAGAGGGGTCTAGGAGCTGACGTTCTCTCTCCTTTGGTAAAGGAGGGAAGGGGGGATTTTGAGAGTAAGCCGGATCTCTACACCCGCGCCGGTCACTTTTCTTGACCTAAGCCGCTATCGCTCCCCATGTTCTTTCTCAAGACCACTATATAGTTCGAAGCAAACAGTTCCTTCAGGTTGAACGTGGCGTCAAGCCTTCTTGCCAATGCGAGCCAGAAAAGGGTGGTGGGGCGGATTAAAGCTCTAAGTCTGACGGTCTCCCAGATAGTCGAAAGAACAACCGAAGGGAGGTTCAGGATAAGGTGGAATAGGCCGCCGTTAACCACTACTTGGGCTACTTGAAAGCCCGCTCGCTCAGCGAGGTGCTCGATCCCGTACCGGGTGAAACGATAGTAGTCGTGCGGCTCATCGTGCAGATGAAGCAGAAACGGGAGAGATACAATGGCAATTCCGCCCGGAACCAGAACTCGATACATTTCCGAAAGCGCGCCCCATGGTTCCGGCGCGTGTTCCAGCACGGAGCAGCAAAAGAGAGTATCAAAGGTTGCGTCGGCAAAAGGGAGACCTTGAGTCACGTCGAATACAACGTTCAAGTCCGTGTGCTCTTTGGTCACATCTCCGCTGAAATAGCTCGCGACATGCTGCATCAACAGATTCCGCCACGCCAATCTCCCCGCGCCTACATCCAGGGTGCGACCTCGCGCGTGTCCAGCGATGAGGGGCTCCATATCCCTGTAAAAGGCCGCATTTTGAAGCCCGATCCACCAGTACTGGTCAGTGCCTATAGTGTTCGTGTTCAGGCGTCGCCATGCTTGGGCCAGCCGCCCGCTCTTTCCGGTTTGCATTGAGGCTATCCTGAGGCTGGAAGTTGATCAACAGAGATCAGCAGTGATGTATCACGACGCAGGGCCTGGAGGCAAGGCATCTACCGGACCCGATCATAGTACGCGGGCTTTCCGGCAGGCTTCCTAGACTCACCGGCTACTCTGGGTTCAACTCATGATGAGACGGAAGGGGGGAATTCTGCGCTGTCGCGTGGACCGGCCTCACCCAGTCTCCTGCACCGGCAATGGCGCTCCAAGAATGAGACGCCACGCACTGCTTGAACGTAGGCTTTTCAGCCGCGTACGGGTCTATCCGGAAACTGACCGCACTGGCTAAAACCTGAGCGGCCACTTCATGTCCGAACATGGTGTAATGGTCTCCGAAGACCTGTCGCCCCGTGTCCTTTTGAGCGGCAATTAACGGCTCCAGCAGTGAAATGAAGAGAATATCATTTTCATCGCAATAGCGGGTCACGCGTTTAATGGATTTGCTCATATCCCAAGGAATGGCCTGATGTGGTCCCCCCATGGCTTTGAGTTGTGAAATCGTCCCTACCGGGTCCAGAGCGTATTTGACCTCAAGATCCGAGCCGACGTAGACGAGCAGGAATGTAATCCCGCGAGCACGACAGAAGTCTCTGGAAGCTTTGACTCTTTCCAAAGTGCGCGACCACGCGGTCTCAATCTTAGGCATCTCCTGCGCCGACCACTGGAGCAATTCCGGTGACATCGCGATCCTATTCCTGCGAAGGTCATTGACACGACGCAAGGCAAAGGCAAGGGCGAAGTAGCCGTGAGTCACCAGGCGGCGAAAGGCCGGGGTAATCCCCCCGGCTGCCAGTATGAATTCCGCTTTCAATGCCGGGTCATCATCGCAAAAGTCATTGCTGCACAATGTTACGACCACTGTATCAGGGTCATACCGCATCGCTTGGCTTCGCAGCACCTTAAATATCTCGACTTGTCCTGTGCCGGAATTACCCAGAGCGATCACCTCGAAACTTGGACGCGGTCCCGAATGCGAAGGATTATTGAGCGCGGCCTCCCAAAGCTTGTGAAAGGTCCTGGATAGCGGAACTTGCACGGCCTCCACGTACGAGTCGCCAACTACCACGAGGCGATGCACTCCCGGAGGCTTCTTCAGGTTATAATCGTGGTCGAAGTAGCCTTGAGAGTTCCAGTGGAACACATTCACATACTGTGCCCTAGAATTGGGATCGTACCCGCAGTAAGCAAATTCCCGCTCCGGAGCGTGCCAGACTTTGAAGGCGCTTTTCCGGTTATTGGATAGCTCCGACACATTGCATCTTTTCTGGTCCGGATTGCGGAATACTACCGAACGAGCGGGAAGGTTTTCCGAGAATGAATCCATAAAAGATTTGGCCAACTCTCTAGTTTGGGCATAGTCGGACGGGAGCAGCCGCGGGAAGGCGATCTCGACTGCCGAGAGCGAGAGCAAGGCAACAGTCAGACAGAGGGCAGTGCGCTTTGCAGGGCCTACAATAGCACTGAGGTTCAGCCTCGCTGCCGGAATAAATAAAATGCAAAGATTCGAAAGTATTAGGATCAGATAAATCAGCCACCCGCTATAAAGATTGTTATAAAGCACCGCAAAGAGGGATATTGTCCCAAATACCGGGAACAGTCCGCCCCCGACCCTCGCGAGTACCGCGCCCCCCCTTAATCCAAACGACACCTGGACCATAGCGATTACCCTAAATTATCAACTTATTTGAAAGCAACGGGTGTCTTTTTGCTCACTGCTAAGTTCTTGTCAAGAAAAATTAGTCCCTTTTAGCACGAAAATTTCTGGAAGTTACGGTCATAATTTCTACCAGAGTCTCCAATTGAATTAATAGGCCAAGCAAGGAGTTTTGATCTTTTCCCTCTAGTAGCACCCACAGGCGAAAACGCGTCGACGCGCGAACCTCAGCGATTTCTTCCAGTTTCAAGTTCAGTAGGGCAAGAGTTATGACTATCTCATACCAACGCGCTTTCAGTCGAGTGGTGCTTCGCCACAGCAATTCACGACCGGCGGTGTTAATTATTCGACAGCGCACTAGTATTATCGTAGCGTTTTGCAGGGGGTCAAGCAAGTCCATATAAGTCAGACGCCGGGTTGCCATGAGGACATTTAAAGATGCAGATTAGGTTTATGTAATATTTATTCTAGGAAAAGTTCGCAACTATATAAAACTGGCGAAAAAAGGCTTGACAAATCTCGGGAAGTGATATTTAAGTCATGACCGGAGGTTGGGTATGGGGTAGTGAATAGTGGCGGCTGATGATGAAAAGGACTTGGATCCTTCGACGCAGGCCGCGTGATCGAGAAGTGACATGTGCTGAGGGGGCGCGTCATTAAGGCTCAATAAACACGAAAACGGCATCTAAATGGCCGTTTTGCGTGTGTTCCACTGGGATGGAAAAGTATATTGAGAAGTGCCCACCTCTTATCACAGGAAGCGCGGGTGTCAATCAAAAAATCCGCGTTTGACCAGAAAAATCTTGTTCTCTTTACCTGCCTGAAATAAAAACAAAAAACCGACGTATTGAGAAGCACGGAACGCGCTTCGTAGATTTGGAGCTCTCCATTAGTCTGTTTCGTCACGAAGTTTCTCGGTGCAGCCAAGACCCTGTGAATTCTCCTGACCTGTCAAAAATCGAGGATTTCCGAAAGCTCCACTCCGAATCGCCGTCTCAGATAAAGGTTTATAAACTCCATAATGGTAGGCTTGAAGGGTTGGCGCACGAGGTGCATACCGGCTTGTCGGGGGGTTCGGCCGCCTTTTCTAATGTTGCAGGAGCGACAACAGGCCACCACGTTGGTCCATTCATTTGCCCCGCCCTGAACCTTTGGAATGATGTGGTCTATGGTGAGATCGCCCGAAGAAAACTCCCGTCCGCAGTATTGGCACACGTGAGCATCACGGATCAGGATGTTTTTTCGCGAAAAAGGGACCTCGCGCCTGTAGATCTGCCGTATGAACTTGATGAGGCGGATTACAGCCGGAATCCGAAAAGTTCGGCTGACCGTTCGTACAGTCTTGTCGGATTCCTTGACTACCTCCACCTTGCCGTTAAAGAGTAGCAACATGGCGCGTTGCCATGAAACCAGTCCCATAAACTCGTAGCCTGCATTCAGGACAATTACCGCCTCCATGGATGACATCTGTCACAAGCCTCTTTACCTAGGAAATCACGGGATTTATCCATTCGGCAATGTCTATCGTTTAACAAAGCTCTGGAAGGTGTGTCAAGAAGAAAGGAAAGGCCCCGCATGGTGAAAACCGTGCCGGCACTGGTCCACCTTACGGGGATTCCAGAACAATTCGGTGACCGGTTAGGTCCATTTCTAGAAGGCGAGCTTCGACGGTGGTCTGCTCACCGAAAATACTTTTGAGCAGTATTCTGTCGCCTTGCGGCTTCAAGAAATCCACGCTTTCCATCAGCAACTCTTCTTTGCCGTCCTTGATCAGGTACGCGCTGGATTCACACATTGGATGACCTCGCAAGAAAAACGTGTGTATCGACTCCTCTTTATTTAAGCATCCTGTATGAAAGACGAAAGCCACTGAACGGGTCGGCCTTGCTTTTCACGGTGACCAAAAGCGGCATTGTGGTCGTCAAGAGCTGAAACCATTCATTACCCCTGAGATGGAGCCATCAGGTTTGTAGCTTTTTTCCAGGACACACTTCGGCTATAATAATAGTCGAAGTCACTCCTAATGAAAACCAGTGCCGTGAAACAATCAGACGAAACACTACCCAACAATGTAAAAGAGCCACAGAGCGTCCCAACCATCGGTAGGTACGAGATTTTAAGTACCCTGGGCCGCGGAAATATGGGGGAAGTCTTCCGTGCGCGGGACCCTATGATCGGACGCTTCGTCGCGCTGAAAACCCGCCGCTTTGATCTTGTCTACGAACAGAAAGACCTCAAGTTCGTCACGGACAGGTTTTTCGAGGAAGCGCGGATTGCCGGAAATTTGGTCCATCCGAACATTGTGACGATCTTTGATGTGGGGCAAGACGGCGATTATTGCTTCATGGCGATGGAACTGTTGGAAGGGGAGAACCTCACCTCCTTCAACAAAGAGCACGTGTTGCTACCACCCGCCAAGACAGTGGATCTGGTAAAGAGAGTTTGTCTCGCCTTGGATTTTGCCCATTCCCATAAAGTTATTCATAGGGACATCAAACCGGCCAATCTCATGTTCACGCGAGACGGGCGGATTAAGATAACAGACTTCGGAATTGCGCTGTTAGCTCGCACAGATCACTCAAACGAATTCCAAGTCATGGGCACGCCCAGCTACATGTCCCCGGAACAGACCAAGGGCCTGAACCTGACTAAGCAGACAGATTTTTTCTCCTTGGGGATAGTGCTCTTTGAGTTATTGGCCGGCAAGCGGCCGTTCCAGGGCCGCACGCTCTATGAGCTTATGGACAACATACGGTACGGCCCTGCTCCATCCCTGCTGAGCTTCAATCCGAAACTTCCTGCGGGCCTAGATCAGGTTGTTCAGAGGGTTTTGGAGAAGGAACCGGAACTCAGGTACAGAACGGGAAGGGAATTCGCCGAGGAACTAGACCGCGCCATGAAGGGGATGCAAATCCCCGTCAAAGACCTCAAGGCGACCAAGAAAGCGTACCTTCTCAAGTCCATTGACTTTTTCAGGTCCTTTAGCCGAGTGGAGATAGAGGAAGTCACTCAGTACGGGACTTTCATCCGCTACGAACCGGGCCACGTGATTGTTCGAGAGGGGGATGTTGACACTACATTCTTTGTCCTTCTTAACGGCACGGTGCGCGTCATCAAGAACAATCGAAAAATTGCCGATTTGCCGAAGGGCTCGTGCTTCGGAGAGATGGGGGCCTTCACGAAGACTCCGCGGACCGCGCACGTGGTTGCCAGAGAACCCTGCATAGTCCTGAAGCTCGACCTCAAAGTACTCGAACGAGAAAGCCCGGATCTCAGACTAAAGTTTTACCAAGTCTTCATCGAGACACTGATTTCCAGGCTGGAAACAACTACGAAACGGCTGAGTGGCGACCAGAAGGACTCTCCGGCGAAAAGCGAACCGATTGTGTCCGCTTGAGTTCTCGAGGCCCAACCATTCATTCGCCTTATGCGCAGAGAACATTGAGGGTTTCTCGTTTCAGGGCGCCCTCAACGAATCGGCCGCACGCGGGCTCAACGCTTTAGTTCCATAGGGAATGGGCGCTACCGTAAGGCAGCAGATTGATCCAGCAAGGCCCCTTCATACCAACTCCCATAGGTAGAAAGCTACCACGAAGCATGAAAATGATCGAACCATTGGTGCCACGGACGTGCCGTGCGGCTCGTCCGTGCACGGATGAGCTTCGCACTTCCCTTGCACCCTGAGTTCAATCTGTCAGCCATCGAGGATGAGCATTTTCAAAGCAATTCGCCCTCATGCGAGGAGGCATGGCAGGCACCACGCGTTCTGCGCGGGGCCTCTACCACATTATGGTAGGGGCCGGCGTCCCTGCCGACGATTGCTAAGAGCACCTGTTTGATCGCGCATCGGTATCACCCGCCCTGCCGCACTAGAGGTGGGGGGTTCCGAATCCTCTCCGTCGACGGGAGACGGAAGGGGGAGGGTGACAAGCGGCTGAAATTACGAATACCATTCGGATAATCAAGGGCCTACGCGGCAGGAGGGATTTCTCTTGTGCAACTGAACAGTTAGCCACAGTCAAAATTACGGGCTTGCCCCCCGGGGGTTATCGTGCTACATATTAAAGGTTCACTGATCGACGTCCTGCCGAGTGTCTCGGCCCAAAATTCTTGGTGAGGGAGATGCCCCATGACAATCCAATACTTCAAGAGTATACGTGACCTCAATAGGTTCCTGAAGACCGCCCCCGTGGACCTGCCCGCAGCCCGCCTGAATGAAATCAAGACCAGAGCCAAGAAGAAGAAACCTTCCAGCTTCATGGTTTGGATTAACCCATCCGGCCACGTTATCGACCTGTCTATGAGGGTCTAAGGACCTACCGCGGAGTCCCGCATCCGGCGTGTTCCCCGTCTGTTCGTATCAACAACCGTCATCTGTCCGTCCCGACACACAATGAAAGTGCCTGTCCCGCGCGATTCGTTGTGCCGAGACGCACACCACTGAAATCAAGTCCCATAGCTATAAAGCTGCAACGAACCATGACAATGGTTGAAACATTGGTGCCACGGACGTGCCCGAAGGCTCATCCGTGGCAGCGTGAATCCAAAGGACTATGATCATTGCTGGGGTGCCACTGCCGGGAAATGGCTCAGTGTGTGTGCATTCCTATGAAAATGCTCTCCCTGAACACTCTATTCTCGCGAGGACCAGCTACCCCCATATACGAACGGCCGCAGTGGGGCACTTCTTGCGGCATTCGAGGCAGGATATGCACTCTTCCGCTCGGTCATCATAGACGCCGAAATCCTTCTTGCCCTGAGTGGTCTCCATGGGACACACCTTGTTGCAGGCCCCGCACTCGATGCAGTCCGACGTCCGTTCCGGAAAAACGGCCGCGAAACGGTTGAAAACCGACAGGCACGCGCCCAGAGGGCAGATAACCTTGCAGAAGAATCGCCGATGTCCCATGACCAAGATGATCAGTGTAAAAAGTATCGCCAGCCGAACGGAAAGAGCCACCACATCTGTGGTGCCGTTGATTATCGCCCAGGGGATAGCGGATTCTATTGTGGCCACAGGGCAAAGACGGCAAAAATATAGCGGAAAGTTTGGGCTAAGGAAGTAGGGGACAAGCACCAGAAGTCCCACAAAGACCCCGTACTTGATGAATCGCGTCCAAGAAGGGATCTGAAACTTGACATACGGGACCTTGTAGAGGAGTTCCTGCACCAATCCAAAAGGGCAGGCCCAACCGCACAGAAACCTTCCCGCCACTAATCCCGCCACAGCTATCCCGCCGATCACGCTTAACGGAATGATTCCCAATGAGACGCACTGGCCGATCACACCCATCGGGCAGGCAAAAATTGAAGTCGGGCAAGAATGACAGTTCAGGACTGGAAAGCAAATGAAATGCCACTGGAACAGACCTATGTTGAAGACGACTGCAAGACCTAACTGAACCTTCAACCTGATTTTTTCCACTTTTATGAAACCTTTTCCGAAATTGCCGGCACGAGTGCCGGACTTTGCAAACAAACTGCCCTGTCCCTGAAGAAGCGCCCGAGTGCCTCACAGTATTCTTCTCGGATGAAGCCTTTTTCTGCCGTCTTGAATCCATGGACAAGCCGCACACCTGCGGCCGGTGCTAGATTCAGGTGGGACACGGACGCCGGCCCTTGAGCATTCGCAAGTCAGGATAGTTGGAAATAAGACGCCCGTCCTTGTACTTGCCGATCCCTTCAAAGGTCGTAGCATTGACTACTTCGGGCTCTGTGAACCATTGGGATTGGACAGTGAATTCATCCTTTTTCTGCTCATATCCAGGGATCTTGATAGTGATCCCGACGTCTTTCAACTTGTCGAATTTCTCAAGGTTGTCAAAAATGAGAAACTCCCGAAAGAAGCCGCCGTAAACTATCGCCGCGACGCTTAATACGAGCAGGATTCCGAAAAAACTCTTTCTAACCATTCTGATCCCTCTGCTGCCACACGCATTTACTTGTTCCTGTCCGAGGAACAGCGGCGTCGAGACAACCGGCTTGCGGACCTCGTATCTATAGACTGATTATAGCTTAATTGCAATTGACCTGCCATGCCGATCCATGTCATTAAAGCGGGACTCTTTTGCGACGCGGCCGGCCGTGAGAGGAGCAGAGAAAAGTCATGAAAAAAGGAACTCTTTTCGTCATATCAGCGCCATCAGGTGCGGGAAAATCCACACTCGTAGCCAGAATCAGGCAGATATTTCCGGATATGCGCTATTCCATCTCTTGCACCAGTCGACCGCCGCGAAAGGGTGAAACCGAAGGGGTGGATTACTATTTTACCGGTACCGACAAATTCCGGATGATGATACAGCGCGACGAATTCCTGGAGTGGAAAGAGGTTCACGGAAACTTGTACGGCACCCCAGTGGCTCCCGTGAACGAATGCCTGGCATCGGCGCGGCGCATGATCCTCGATATTGATGTGGAAGGCGCAAAGGTAGTCTTCAAGAAGATTCCCGGTGCAGTGGGCATCTTCATATCTGCCCCCAGCGTGACCGTTTTGGAGCAACGGCTCCGACTTCGAGGCACCGATTCAGAAGAAGCCATACGGACCAGGATGGTCAACGCGGCTCGCGAAATGGATCAGGCCGGAATGTTTAAGTATCAGATTATTAACGATGGCCTCGAAAAGGCCGTGGAAGAATTGGCGAGCATTATCCGCAAGGAATCGGGACAATCTATTCCGGAGACTTGCCTATAATTACATCGACCGAATGGGTCTGCTTTCCTCGCATGACTTTCATTCTTATCAGATCTCCGGGCTTGGCCCCCGCGACCAGACGGGAAAGGTGGCGGCCATTTCGGACGGCTTTGCCGTCGGCATCCAGTATCAGATCGCCTTTCCTCAAACCAGCGTTGTATGCGGGAGTTGAATTGAGAACTTCGTCCACAAAAGTGCCGCGAGGAGTTCCGAGACCCAACTGCCGCGCCTGCTCGCTGGTGACATCTTCGACGTAAATTCCAAGCCACCCGCGGAAAATGTTTTCGACGTTCATAGGAGATCGCATGAGTTCCGTTACATAGTTGACCGGTATGGAAAAGCCGATCCCCTTGCCCGATGCGATGATTGCCGTATTGACTCCTATTACTTCACCCGCCATATTGAACAGCGGGCCTCCGGAGTTGCCCGGATTAATAGATGCGTCGGTCTGGATGAAGTTATCGTCGGGTCCCAGGCCTATGAAGCGCCCTTTGCCGCTCACAATTCCCACGGTGACGGTTCTTCCGAGGCCAAAGGGGTTGCCTACGGCTAACACCCATTCTCCTACCTGGATTCTTGAAGAGTCCCCTATTTTTGCTTTTTGCAGGGCATACGGCGGATTGATCTTGAGAAGCGCCAGGTCGACCTTGGGATGTACTGCTACCACCTTTGCTGACTCAACACTGCCGGTTGAGAGCGTCACCAAAATTTTTCCCGCTCCCTCCACCACATGGCCGTTCGTGACGATATGCCCCGCGGTATCGCAGAAGAATCCGCTGCCCAGACTGTCCGTCTGAAATCTGTCTCTTCCTTTGCCACGTTCGTCGAAATAGCCGGGACGGGATCGGAAGAGAGGCGGGGGTTCAGTGGAGCTGTTCTGGAGCATGTGCCTTTCTATGGAGATGTTCACGACCACTGGTGTCAAGTCTTTGATCAAATCAATGAGTTCAGGACATCCCCCGCTCGGCACCTGGGACTTCTGGGAGGTTGCATCTGCAGCGAGCGCTCCTGCTGCGCTTAAGCAAGTTATAAAGACAATTACAAGGGAAAAGACAAAGAATCTGTGAAGGATCTTGGGCGAGTCTATACAGGAGGCACATGAAATTCTTCGCATGACGCTGTGTGTATCAGCGGAATTTCTGTGTGTCAACTTTAAGTCTGATCGTGCAACCAGATTTTTGGGCTCACATGCCTTCATGCCGTTTACGGGCTCACCGATTCATGCCCAGAATGAGCAGCAGCTCCCTGACGATCTTCGCCGCTGTTATGGTTCCCACTTCTGAAGGGTCAAGCCCGGGGGTGAGTTCCACTACATCTGCTCCGACAACGTGCATTCTGCACAGGGCCTCGTAGAATCGTTCCAAATCGCGGTAATACCAGCCGCCGGCCTCGGGATTGCCCGTTGCCGGTAGACAGGCAGGGTCCAGCACGTCCAGGTCGAGGGTAAGGTAAACAGGTCGACTACCAACTCTCCGGAGCAGGGCTTTGTCCTGGCTCGCTCCCCACTCCATCCATGTTCCATGCTCGCGCATCCAGGAAAACTCTTCCGCAGTCCCCGAGCGTATCCCGAGCTGGATTAATCGGCCCGGCCCTGTGATTTCATGCACCCGTCGGATTACCGTTGCGTGGTTAATGTAGCTCCCTTCGTAACTGTCTCTGAGATCAGTGTGCGCGTCCAAGTGAATGATCATTGCGTCAGGATGCACAGTGTTTATCGCTCTCGCCACGGGCAGGGTAATCGTGTGTTCTCCTCCGAGACACAGTGGACGGCCTTCCTGGCGCAGTATTTCCGATACAGCTCTTTCTATGTTCGCTAGAGAAGCCTCCAAAGATTCGCCGGACAGAGGCAGGTTCCCAAGATCGCTGAAGGAGCTGTTTTCCAGATCCGCATCGAGGAAGGGGGAGTAGGTTTCGATGGAGTCCGAAGCGATTCGAATGGCGTCGGGGGCTGATCCAGTACCGCCACGGTATGTGGCTGTCACGTCCAAAGGACAGCCGAGGATAGCTGGGCGTCCGGTGACTATTTCTCTGGAACAGCAGGCGAGAAAAGTATTATCTTGCATCCGGTGATGCGCTCCTAATCATCCAGAGGATAAGATACAGTAGTAAACAGTCTTACTTGAAATGGATTGGGTAGGGCAGGCATCTGGTAAGTTCCTGTCGTGTCGATATGTAGGGCCACGGTCCCGCGTTTCGCCGGATGCCCCTACACAGCCGACGGTCTGGAGTGCGCCCTTTGTTAGACCCTTTGAACCGCCCATAAGCTCTATAAAACCCGTGTAGAGTCAAACAGCCGCGTCTTCCATCATTTTGCGGACAAAAACAGGCAAGGCAAAGGCCGCGGAATGCACATGAGGGTCGTAGTACTGAAGAGTCCGCGTCAACTCCTGCGGCAATTCCCAGGGCTCGTTCCTCACCGGGTCAACGCTCTCCGAGCAGAACGTGAAAGACCAGAGACCGCCAGGATATGAGGGGATTGTAGCCAAATAAGGCGTGGCCGCGTCAGACCCAAAGACGAGCCTTAAATCCCGTACTGTTTTTGAAAACACGTCTCCCATGAAAAGAGGGCTTTCGGTCTGAAAAACCGCGGCTCCACCCTTCTTGAGACTTTTCTTTATTGACTCGTAGAAGGTGGTTTCGAATAGTGCCACACCCGGACCAACCGGGTCTGTCGAATCCACGAGGACCAGATCAAATTTCTCAGTGAAATTCTTAACAAAAGCCGCGCCGTCCTCGCAAACGACCTGCGCTCGAGGGTCAGAAAGTCCTTGCGATATTTCCGGGAAATACTCCCGGCACGAATCAACGACCAATGGGTCGATTTCGCAGAGCGTGACAGATTCCACTGTTGGGTATTTCACCACCTCCGTGACCGCTCCGCCGTCGCCACCACCTATAATGAGGACCTCCCGCGGTTCAGATAGAACCCCCATGGCCGGGTGAACAAGCATCTCATGATAAATGAAAGAATCTTTCTCGGTAACCATGAAGCAGCCGTTCAGGATGAGGACCCTACCCAGAGCATCAGTATCGAAAATCTGGATCTTTTGAAAATCACTGTTCGTATCAAGCACCTTCCGGGAATAACGAACCGAAAAGGCCGTTGCCTCGCCATAGATTTCCGTGAACCATTCAGCCTGTGTCAGGGACATAACACCACCGCAGCAAAGACAGCTCCTACACGTCGAACCGTGAGGGTTGCAGAGATACTTTTGATTTCACGAATACGGATGCCCCGTATGACCTCCATACCCTCTCGAACCATTTCGCGCACAGCAACTTCGCAGGGGCCCGGGTCACCGATGCGCGAGCATTCCATGATAAGGCCTGCGTGTGACGGGTCCATCGGAATGCCAACCGCTACAGACGCGGAAATGGTCGTTCCCGGTTCCGATGATACGCGATCTCCGTAGGCCAGTGGAACCAAGGACCCCTTGGGCAATTCATAAGGTTCGATCTCCTCGGCCCGCGGCGGAAGGATGCTGCTCAACTTTACGAGGTTCGTGTCCCCTATCTTTGCGTCGAGAAGCGCCGCATCAAAAGCGTTCAGCTCGGTTGAAGCCTCCCCGCTGCCGGACGTAAGAAAAAACCGTTTCGGAAGGATTCCGATCATTAAATGCCTCCTAAATTTAAAGGCGACGGTGGATTATTCCGGGTTCGGAACGTCAGAATTCTAGCCGGAGGACTCCCTTCTTGTCCACAATCCTGCGTCTCCAATTGGACTCAATGTAAAACGGCGCACGTGACGGTCATAAGATGATTAATGGCCATCGAGTAATTACGCGTTTATTCTTGAGTAGGATCCTTTTGACATTGCCGCAGGATTTCTGCTTTGATCTGGTCCAGTTCTTCTCGAATGGCCTCTCGGCTGCCATGTATGAACATCTCGTTCTTAGCCAATCGGTCCTCGAGAACCTGGATTTTGGGAAGCATAAAGAAAATTGCGTAGACTGCAAGTCCTGCTAAGAGAACGAAGTTGAAAATCTGGATAATCCACAGCCAGAGCCCGCCCCACTGCCTATTCGTCTGAGCGGTATCTGTCGGGCTCGCGGCCTCCCGCCGCGCAGGGGGCGCGGAAGCTTCAACAGGCTCCGCTTTTCGAGGCGGCCCGACTTCAGACTTACTCGGCCCGCTGGTCTCCTCACCCCGGATGGATTCTCCGCGCTGGCCGGATTCTTTCCCTGGAGCCCGGAGATCAGGGGACGTCCTAATTGGTATCTTTCTCGTTTCCCGGATCTTATTTCCCTGGAAGACTTTGATGATAATTTCCTTACCGTCAAGTCGAGACAGTTGCGCAGGGTTAGGCTCGGGAAACAGTAGGATGCCGATGCCGGAATCGGACGCCAGTGTGAATCGATTCCAGTCTTCACGTGGGATCGGCTTCTGCTCGGGCTTTCTTACTATTTGGGAATAAACGAGCTCTTTTTCCGGAAGCTCCACCCCGAGTACCTGATCACTTCCGGAACGAATGTCCACGTTGAGCCATTCACCCTTCATAAGATTGTTCTCATCAAATGTGATGGAAGCCTTGTCCACATTGATCGAAACGTCTCGCCCGGTCCCTAGCTGCACTGTCCGCTCTTTTTCGGGGACCGCATCCGAAGAGATCAACGGCTGGTCGCCGATACTTATCGCGAACAAGTCGGCAACGCTCTTTCCTGCGAACAGGTTCACCTTAGTCTTGTCCAAGAGTTTCAGACTTAAGGACTTGGTCATCGCGGCCTGGAAAACTTTTGTGCCGCGGTTGTACAGAGGGCCCGCGAAGGGAAGAGGCTTCCCGGGCTCATTGTTGACATTCACCCACTGTATATCCAGAAGTGTGACGTTTTGAATGAGTTTGTGGTTCTTAAGGGCCAGAGAAATTGAGGTGAACGAGGCCTGCGGATCGGTTTTCTTTATCTCAACTTCTTTATTGCCGACTGTGACCGTCACTTTGGGTACGAAATTGCCTTTTGGGTCCTTTATTCCCAGCGTTTCACAGGCAGCTTCTGCAGGGAAAAGGACCGCCCCAAGAAAGACCAGGAGGAGCAGCCGGCCGCCGAGCCTGAGATTGTAAAGTCGTTTCTGTCGGGTCTGGATCGTCGAGCCGTGCATAAACAAAACCCATGCCTTGAAAGCAAAGAATTTTCTTAGAGTTGCGCCATGTTAGCAGTAAAGGGCAAGAAAATCAATGAATAAGTTTGAAGCAACAACCTGGTTTTAACTATAATAGTTTAGGTTTGCGTACTGAATACCAGACGGAGTCCCCTGATGGAATCTCAAAACATTCCGATTTCCCAAAAATCCGAACAGATCCCGCCTTTCCTGGTCATGGATGTGCTCGAACGGGCCATGGAAATGGCAGCGAACGGCGAGGACGTCATTCACCTGGAGGTGGGCGAGCCGGATTTCGACACGGCAGACAACATCATCCAAGCAGGCCTAGATGCAATGCGCGCCGGGAAAACCCACTACACGCCCAGCATTGGAATACCCGAATTACGGCGCGCCATAGCCAGCCACCATCTGCAAACATACGGCGTTGAAGTGGAGCCACGGGACGTTGTAATAACCTCCGGCTCATCACCCGCCATATTCCTGGTGCTTTCTGCACTCTTGGATGCGGGGAGCGAGATTATCCTCTCTGATCCCCACTATGCCTGCTATCCAAATTTCATACGTTTTTTGGACGGGGTGCCGGTGTTCGTGCCCGCGCCTGCCGAAGATGGTTTTCAGATGAATCCCGACGACGTGGAGAAAGCCATCACAGACAAGACGCGCGCGATCCTGATTAATTCGCCCTCCAATCCCACGGGGACCGTCATGGAACCCGAGAGGATGAAGCGGCTCGCCCGATTAGGCCTTCCCATCATATCGGATGAAATATATCACGGTCTCGTGTACGAGGGCCGGGAGCACTCGATCCTGGAGTTCACCAGGAACGCATTCGTTGTGAACGGCTTCTCGAAGCTCTACGCGATGACCGGCTGGAGACTGGGTTATTTGATTGCTCTTCCGAACCATCTCCGGCCTATCCAGAAAATGATCCAAAACTTTTTCATCAGCCCCGCGGATTTTGTCCAGTGGGCCGGGTTAGAGGCTCTTACCAACTCGGCAGAGCAGGTGCGCAAGATGAAGGAGATTTTTAATCAGCGGCGGATAGCGATGATTTCGAGGCTCAAGGAGATCGGCTTCGGAATAAAGATTGACCCCACCGCGGCATTTTATGTGCTTGCGGACGCGAGGCGATTTTCATCTGATTCTTACAAGTTTGCTTTTGACATTCTTGAAGAAGCCGGGGTCGGCGTTGCGCCAGGGATTGATTTCGGTAGCAATGCCGAAGGGTTTATCCGATTTTCTTATACCAATTCTATTGAGAATATCAACATCGGCCTGGACCGAATCGAACTCTATCTCAAGACGCGGTTCGGCCGGAAATGAACAGGAAGCGCAATGTTGTTGACTTGAGCCGCCTGCCCCGGACGTCGATCGGAGGTTCACCGACGTGACGATGTGGGCGGATGGAGTTCTCCTTAAGTCAACACCATTGGAGGTCTCGGGCCTCTACACGTTGGGGAAATAAAGTGAAGTGTCCAAGAATATTTATCTCTCCGGAAGAACTTTTGGGGGACACAGTTTCCTTTTCCGGAAACGATGCGCGTTATCTTTACAAGGTCCTCCGCCTAAGGCCAGGGGACAATGTGGAGATTTGTGACGGCACGCGGGACTACCTTATCCGACTAACGTCTTGCAACCGGGGTGCTGTTCAGGGAACGGTGATCGAGTCGGGATCGCCTGTAAAGCCGGAAGGGATAGAAATTACACTGGGATTTTCAACCGTCCGCCCAGGCCCGGTCCAGGAGATCCTAAGGCACGGAACCGAACTCGGCGTCTCACGTTTTGTTCCGATCCTGAGCCGTCGCACCAATCGTCGGCCTCCGGAAAAGAAACAGCGGTGGGAAGCTATCGTGGCTTCGGCATTGGCTCAGTCGCGACGCCGCGTCCTACCGGAAATTGAGATTCCCATGACTTTCGACCAGTTCATTGAATGGGCGGGGCAGGAAGAGGTGAGGCTGCTTCTTGCCACCGGGCCTGAGGCCGTGCCCATTCTGGCGACTCTTGAGGAGCGTGCGCCTCAAAAGGTGGTCATATTGGCCGGTCCTGAAGGAGGGCTGGATGCCTCGGAAATAAAGAAAGCCATCGATGTCGGCTTCGAACCGGTCAGCTTAAGCCGCAGCATATTGAGGGCAGAAACCGCAGCGGTAGTGGCTACAGGCATGGTCGTGCTCTGGCACGATTGGTTGAGATTCCGGTGTACGCCCCCCGCCGAATAAGGAGGTACACAATTCTGTGAGATCGGATCATTGGGAAAACCAGACTCTCGGGCATCTCTGCAGATTGACCTCTCGACAGCTTCATGGTATTTTCAACACATAGAGAATAGACAAAAGCGATCCGATTTTTCGAAACGGACCAGAATAAGCGAATTCATACTGGAATTCATGGTTCAGCGGCCGGGCTCGGATCGTTTCCGGTTGAGTTGAGCCTGCTGGGCTTCAGACGGTCGACCGGAAATGAAGCCTGCCCCGGACGTATTGAATCTAATGTGACGAGGTTATGGATGGCGACAAGGGACTTGGAGGATACTTTTCAGTGGGACGAAGATCCTCTCATCCTTACCACACCTTTTCTCCCCCCGTTCCCTGCTGAGGGCGCCATTCTTGAGGCGTTTCCCGAAATTCTTGCGGGTGGCCTGCGGTTCAAGAAGGCGGACTTCCTCGCCTGGGTGAATTTCACGCTGGAAAATCCTGATGAGATTTGGGAACACGAGGAGCCCGATGAGAGAAGGTTCTATCATTACTTGAACTATGTCGCAGGGGAGGGCAAGCCGCCCCTGTTCGTGGTGGAACTCGTTTGCTCGGAGGATGTCATGGAGGTCCGGGATTACTCCGTGGTACTTCGGGTGCGAGAACTGAAACAACTCAGGTCAGGCAGTCTCGTTTATTCCCGCGCCAAGGAATGGGAACGGGAAAGGATCGTCAGGGCCTTGAATGAGAAGGCGCTTGCAAAATACGACGAGGAGTGCCTGGATGAGGCCAGACAGCTTATTGACGCGGCGATACGGATGAGTGGAACCGGCAGCGCCTATCTGTTCAACAACCGGGGGCTCATCTGGTGGAAAATGGGAAAGACCGACGAGGCAAAGGCCGATTTTCTCGCATCCATTGGTCTCGACGAAGGCAACGGTGATCCTTATTTCAACATCGGTCTGATCTATTTTGACGAATCGGATTACAGCCGGGCTCTCTATTACCTGCGCCGGGCCGTTGAAATCAATCCGTTGGACAGCCAATTCCTCACCGAGCTAGGGCATCTCTACCTGGAGCTGGAACGCGAAGAAGAAGCTCTAAAGTCGTTCCGGCAAGCATTTGAGAATGATCCGGACGATGCCCAGGTTGACTTCCATCTCGGATACTACTTTCTGTACAAGAGACGCGAACCTCTGTACGCCATAAAATACTACGCCAAAGGGCTGAAAAAGGACCCTGCGGATCAGTTTGCGCTTGCCGATCTTGCTGTTGCCCACTGGGTCCTGGGAAACACACGCAAGACTGTGAAAATACATAGACTTCTCCAGCGAACCCCGCGTCTGATGCCATACACTATCAGCCGACTGGTCTATTTGAATATGGAGATGGGAGACTACGAGGCGGCGCTGAAATACTACCGGCAGGCTTTGAGCCAGAATGAGCCGTTTGAGCCGGAATGGCTCCATTACAATGCAGCAATTGTCTATGCCAAGACTGGACACCCGAAACAAGCGTTGGATATTCTGGACCTAGCCGTAAAGGCCGGCGGAGAAGCGGTGATAAAACGCGCCCTGTCCGATAAGGCGCTCCAACCGCTCAAGAGAACACCGGATTTCAAGAAGCTGATCAAGCTGCCCACCAAGCGCAGAAATCGCTGAGGTCTGCAAGAACTGGAACTTCAGTCCATCGCGAGCGTCGAGCCGAAGGTCGCTTACTCTACAGACGCCGCGTCCCCCAGCGCAGCGCTGCAAGTTTCTCCCTGGATGCCCTGATTTATGGAAAACGACGCTCATTCCCTTAGAGAAGATCTGTATGGAGTCATCCAGCATTACGCTGAATTGGCGGAATTGGCCAAGAAGGGTGAAGTCGATCCTCTCGGGCAGATCGGAAAAATCCTCAAAAAGACAGCTCCTTATCTTCTTCTGGTCATACGAGATCTGCTCCCTCGTTTGGAACGAGATGAAGTCACATATCAGGAGGTGCTCTTCCAAATTATCAGGGAGGCCCAACAGTTTTCCAACCAGACCGTACTTATTGACAGCCGCAATGAGATCCAGGAAATCGAGGGTGACCAAAAGGTCTTCATCTATGCGGTCAAGTGGCTGGATGCCACATCCAAGCTTAGACCGTCTCCACAGGAAGTTCAGGCCATCCGGCGAAAACTCAATCAATTAAATGAGAAATATAGGAAACGCTACGCCCCAAAGGACGAAGAAACCACGGCGCTAATCCCCTGGTTCTTAGTGCACCAGGAGGACGAGTCTCAGGAAACCAGTCTTAACCGGGTTGCGGACCTCGTACGAAGGGCCGTTCTTGAGCTTCATCACCTCATGGTCGACTATGAGCCCGCCAAGTCGTTCTTTCTCTTCACCAAGAATTCCAGGAAAGAGATAGAAGAAGATCTGACACAACTGGCGTGGTTTTTGTTTCGTTGCGGTTACGCGGTGAATCGGATTGCCTCCGGATACTACAAGGACCTTCTTACCGAATTCCTCAACGACAAGCTCCTGGATTATTTGATCGCGACCGAACGAGACCTTGACACTCTCCAAGGGCTTTCCAACCATCTGTCCGTGCTGTGCCTCTTGGACTTCTCAAATTATTTTGAAATGCCAGGCCGATTACATGGGGTTCGACGATCCGCGGGAACTTGAGCGCCACATAAGATTCATGAAAAGCAAAAACAGACGGGGAGCGAATCTTCTGAAGAGGACGACGGAACTCCGCCGACTGTACAGCGCGAGACCGCACGGCCAACTGGCCTGGAATTTTCTCTTGGCGTTATATTACACGGCTTTCGGAGATTACCACGGGGAGCATCGCTTTAGGGACCCCCGAGGCGCGCTGGCGATCCGCTTGTACAAGCCGTTGCTGGATCGCTCCGCTATGGAGAAAAGAGCGGAGGAGGATCTAAAGGAGAGCGGTCGCTGCTTCAGCTCGAAGACAAGGGAAGAGATGGCCGGGTTGCTCAAGTTGGTAATGGACTCGCTTGACAATCCCGACAGGGTCAAAGGAAAGAAAGTTAAGGTCTCTGGGTGACATCTCTTCAGGCGCAATGGGAAAGGTGAGCATAGGAATTTTCCGAAATCAGATCGTGGCGCTCAAGAAAGGTCAAGGCCCAAATCTCCCCCTCCCTCGGAGACCCCGTGAAGCTCCTAACCTATGAGGCGGCGATGCACGCCAGGGTGCAGTCACCGGAACAACATCCCTATATTGTTGAGTATCATGGGCTGGTGGAACAGAACGACGAAAAGCTGCTTATTAATGGCTACCATCCAAATGACAATGTTACGCAGCTCGTTGAGAGAAACTGGCAGGAAAAGTACAAACCGCCGTTCGCCACGGAAAGCAGATTGAACCTGGCGACACTGGAAATTATTATTAATCAACTCTTGGAATGTCTGAGAGTGCTCCGGGCCAAAGGCGTAGTGCACAGGGATCTTAAGACGGACAATATCCTATATATGGTCGATGAGAACGAACGGCTCAACCGTATAAAGGTGATTGATTTCGGAGTGGCACTGGCAGTAGGGCAGGGGGCCATTGAAGACCTTTTCAAGGGAAAGGTTGTTGGGACATTCGCCTATATGGCGCCAGAGCAGGCGAGAGGTAAGAGCGTCTTTCAGTCAGACCTTTACAGCGTGGGCGCAATCTTTACAGTGCTGTTGACCGGCAAGCTGCCCATGGTGTTTCCAAAGACCGCCAACCGCCAGGATCTAATCAAACAAATACTCAGGATCGAGCGTGAACCTCGCCCCAAATTAACTCAGCTCAATCCGTTGCTGAAAAAGCATACAACTCTTGAGCACATTGCAGCCACGGTAGAGAGTATGATGGACTTGGATCCTTTAAGGCGACCCAATCTGGAAGAGGTCCAGGCGGCTTTCGACGGCGTGTTCCAGCACGTTGGCGAGGCAAAGCACTCCATCAGCATCTATTACCACAAGACGTGATGGCGGTTTTCCATAACTCAAGGGCATGTGTCGAAAGTCTTGACCTTCTGACCTCGGGGACACATACCGACCAGGGACACAGATCGGTGGGACAGTCCCACTCGGAACGCGGGATTGCCTGTCTCTGAAGGACGGGCAGGATGCCCGCCCCACCGATGAGATTGCTTCGTCGTTTCACTCCTCGCAATGACAGAATGAGCAAAGCGAACTAAGAATCCGGCAATGGATATAACGGGTGCTAGCGTGCGAAGCCTATCCAGTCAGCACGCTTTGCTCAATTTCTTCTAATTTCGCCTGCAAGTCTTCCCACTGTGATTCCAATTCCCGGATCTCCCTGTCCAGGAGCGGGCCTTCTTCCAGAAGAGGAACAATCAATTCCTTTTTGTCGTAATTGGCCGGCTCCGCCAATTGACTCTCTATTTCCTTCCTGCGGGACTCTTTGGCTTCCAGATCGCGTTCGATCTTCTGAATTTCATCTCTTATCGGGGCCTGTCTCTTAAACAGAGCGATCCGGCTCTGAGCTTCGCGACGTTTACGTTCCTTCCGGGATTCTGTCGGCGGAGATGACTCGCTCTCCTTAGTAGTTGGTACAACCTCTAACACCGGGGCTTCCAACTCGGCCTGCAACTCAAGCCCTTTTTTGTACTGGTAATCCTCATAGTTCCCTAAGTAATACTCCGCGCTCCCTTTCTCGACCTCGAGGATACCTGTGCAAATTGAATTCATGAGCCGGCGGTCATGGGTGATGAGGATAAGGGTCCCCTCGTACTTTTTCAGACCCTCCTCGAGGATTTCACACGACGGAATGTCCAGATGGTTGGTCGGCTCATCCATTAAGAGCAAGTTAGGGGGCGAGAGCAGTATCTTGGTCAAAGCCAACCTGCTCTTTTCACCTCCGGAAAGCACTTTCACCTTTTTCTGCACGTCATCCCCGGAAAAGAGGAACGCCCCGAGAAGGTTGCGAACCTCCTGTTCCATGATACCGGGAGAGGCAGAACCCGCCTCCTGGAGGATAGACCTCTCCGAGTTCAGGCTCTCGGACTGGTGTTGTGCAAAGTAGCCTGGCTTAACCATATGCCCGTACTTCACGTTTCCCCCTTCGTACGGCAAAAGGCCGGCAATAATCTTCATCAAAGTGGATTTACCTGCTCCGTTGGGGCCGACCAGTCCGATGCGGTCTCCTCGATCTACGTTGAGCGAGAAGCCGTTGTACACAGTATTCTGGCCGAATCGCTTGACAAGGCCCGTTATTTCCAGGGCCCGTTTGCCGGAAGAAGGCGGCTGAGGAAACGTGAACTTGAGGGTCTTGGGCCTGGGAGGAAGCTCAACCCTTTCCATTTTGTCCAGCATCTTAACTCGGCTCTGAACGCGGCTGGCAGTCCTGGCCTTGACCCTGTTTTGGTTGATGAACTTCTGTATGCGTTTGATCTTCTCTTGCTGGTTTTTGTGCGAGGCGATGAGGATCTGGTCCTGCATCTGCCTTGTTGTTTCGTAGGTATCATAGTTGCCCGAATAAACGGAGACCTTCCCGCGATCCACCTCCATTACCTTGTTGACCAATCTGTTTAAGAAGGCGCGATCGTGAGAAACCAGGACCAGGGCTCCACTGAAGCCTGTGAGATATTCCTCGACCCAGAGTAGACTCTCCAAATCCAAGTGGTTGGTAGGCTCGTCCAGCAGGAGCACATCGGGCTCTGCAAGAAGAATCTTGGCAAGGGCCACTCTCATGCGCCAGCCGCCGGAAAACTCGCTCCAGCGCCGTTGCGCATCCCCGAGTTGGAATCCGAGCCCCTGCAGAACTTTCAACGCGCGGGCCTCCAATGTGTACCCGTCATAGCGCTCGAACTCCTGCAGAAGACTGCCTTGCTCATCAATGAGGGATTCCGCGTGAGCGCTATGTTCGGAAAGGAGCGCCATCTCCTTTTCCAAATCCCGAAGGCGTTCCCGCACATCTTGGAGATCCTCCGAGATCTTCATAACCTCTTGCAGGATCGGGCCGTCATTGCCCTGTATCAGTTCCTGATGGAGGACGCCCATCCGGATCCTCTTTTCAATGGAGACCTCTCCGTCATCCGGCGTCAGAGCGCCTTCCATCATCCCCAGAATTGTTGACTTGCCCGCGCCGTTCGGGCCGACTATCCCTATCCGGTCGCCCCGCTGGACGCTTATGTTTACTTCCTGGAATAGGGGCTTACCGTTGAAGAACTTTGAGACATTGTTCAGAAAAATCAAATCTTCTCTCCACAAATCGGAATACTCGCAAACAAAGGCATTATAAACCTTTTGCTTTGGTTTCCCAAGCATTCAGGCTGGGTCCGTGAGCATACAGCACGAAGTGTCAAGAATGGCCCTTGGCCAAGCCGCGTTACGCAATAATCATTTCATCATCGCTTCATTGGCCTCGGTCCTGGACATCATCCGTTATCCATCTTATAAGTAAATGATAACCAAACAGAAATCCGGGAACAGAGTGTACGCTTGTTATCAAGACCGCATGACAGATGGAAAGTTTCCGTTCAATAATCGGACACGTGACCCATGAAGAATCGCGCCTTCACGAGCATCACGCGCCTGGTGGGAAGGGCCATAGGCGATTTCAAGCTGATCGAAAACGGCGACCGTGTGCTTGTGGCTTTGTCGGGAGGCAAGGACTCCTGGTCACTGCTCTATACGCTTAAGCATCTGCAGGCCAAGGCCCCGGTCAATTTCGAGGTGGCCGCGGTGACAATCCATCCGGGGAATACAGTGTTCGATTGCACCCACCTTTCGGAACGCCTCGACCGCGACGGAATAGCTCACCGGGTTATACCGGGTGACATAGTGAAAGTGGTGAATGAGAATCTTACGGAAGGCACCAATCCATGCTCTTTCTGCTCGCGGCTGCGCCGGGGCATGCTCTATACGTACGCAGCGAGGGAAGGTTGGAATAAAATTGCACTCGGGCATCATCTCGATGACTTCGTGGAAACTCTGTTGCTCAATCTCTTCTTTAACGGCTCAATTAAAGGCATGAGCCCGCACCTTCTCGCGGACGATGGCCGGAACACCATTATTCGCCCCTTGGTCTATGTGAAGGAAGAGTTGACTCGCCAATGTGCCCAAAGTCTCGGAGTTCCCATTCTGGGATGTTCTTGCGCGTACCAGGGGATGAGCGGTTCTCGACGACAATGGGTAAAGGGGCTACTGAACCAGATCGAAGGGGAGGTTCCTCACGTGCGATCCAATCTGCTTGCATCTATGGGAAGGGTTCGTAACAGGCACCTGCTGACCGCCTGGAAGGATCCGATGGGCGATAAAGCTTTCTCAGTTACAGAGGAAGGTGTAAATTAATAGCAGGTGATTATAAAGCCGTTAACAAAAGGCGCCATGCGGACCGCTGGATTTGTAGGGGCATCCGGGGACCGCGCGACCGTGCCCCTACCTATTGAAATAACCCGAGTTTCTTGTATATTCCAACTGGGCCAGCGTGTGCTGCCAATATGGCCCGCTGATTTTACAACGATGTCCGATATCCGTGGGAACCAGTATTGCCCCGCGGCACTCTGATTCCACGAGGTCAGTTCAGGAAGGAAGCATGTTTACTGGTATAATTGAAGCGCGAGGGAAGATAAAAGGCATTGAGCCCGGAGGCGCCTTTGTCAGAATTCGCATCGCTTCAGACCTCGATTTAACGGATGTGAAAGAAGGGGACTCCATTTCCGTCAATGGGGCCTGTTTAACTGCGACGGCAATTGATTCCTCACGTTATGAGTTCACCGCGGATGTCTCTCCGGAAACCCTGCGGGTAACAACTCTCGGCAATATGAAAGCCGGTAGCTGAAGTCAACCTGGAAAAGGCAATGCGGCTGGATTCACGACTCGGGGGGCACCTGGTGGCCGGCCACGTGGATTGTGTAGGGCAGGTGGTCG
Organism: uncultured delta proteobacterium; assembly: GCA_963809365.1. Classification (GTDB taxonomy): domain Bacteria; phylum Desulfobacterota; class Desulfomonilia; order Desulfomonilales; family Desulfomonilaceae; genus CAWBBA01. Next base: position 57,440 of record CAWEJR010000026.1, read on the forward strand.
AGAAGCGACCTACCGGAGTTGGGTTCCTTATGGGCTTCCTCGTGGACTCGGAGCGCTATCTGATTGAGAAAGGTAGCGTTGCTGTTGACGGGGTGAGCCTGACGGTGAATCGAGTGCAAGGCCAACGCTTCTGGGTGATGATCATCCCGCATACTGCGCTGTTGACGGGGTTGACCGAAAAAAAGATCAATGATACAGTTAACGTGGAATTTGACCTCATCGGAAAGTATATTGAAAAGTTCATTTCCGCTCGCGGAACAAAGGGCGGCGTGGACGAACAAACTCTTAGAGAGCACGGATTTATCTGAAGGAGGACGGCTTAATGAGCGTTCTGGTCGAAATTGAAGAGGCCATTGAAGAAATTAAACATGGCCGAATGGTAATACTCGTTGATGACGAAGACCGCGAAAATGAAGGCGATCTCACTATGGCCGCTGAGAAGGTTACTCCAGAGGCCATCAACTTCATGACAAAGTACGGCCGGGGTTTGCTGTGCCTATCTATGACCCCGGAAAAGATCCAGTCCTTAGAACTCCCCATGATGGTGAATAACAACAAGTCCCCTTTTGGAACCGGGTTCACGGTCTCCATCGAGGCGGCTAAAGGGGTTACGACGGGTATTTCAGCTCATGATCGGGCGGTAACTATTATCACCGCGGTTGACAAGGATGCCTCACCAAAGGATCTGATTTCACCCGGCCACGTGTTTCCTCTGAGGGCTCGTGGAGGCGGTGTTCTGGTGCGTGCAGGACAGACTGAAGGGAGTGTAGATCTGGCCCGACTTGCGGGCTGCACCCCTGCCGGGGTGATCTGCGAAGTGATGAACGATGACGGCACGATGGCGAGGCTTCCTGACCTGATGGTTATGGCTGAGCGCCATGGGCTCAAGATATGCACCATCAAGGATCTCATCAAGTACCGCATGCACAACGAGAGGCTCGTCAGACGGGGCGCTGAGACAACGCTCCCCACCGATTTCGGAGGGGACTTCAGGCTCATCGTCTACGAGAACGACGTGGATAAGCATAACCATGTGGCCCTCGTTAAGGGAGAAGTCAATCCGGACGAAGCAATTCTTGTCCGGGTTCATTCCGAGTGCCTGACCGGTGATGTCTTCGGCTCCAAGCGGTGCGACTGCGGGAGTCAATTGGAAAAAGCCATGCACATGGTTGAAGAGGCCGGCAAAGGCGTCATCCTGTACATGCAGCAGGAGGGTCGCGGCATCGGTTTGTTGAACAAAATAAAAGCGTACGCCCTTCAGGACCAGGGGTGTGACACGGTCGAAGCCAACCTGAGACTAGGCTTCAAACCTGACTTGAGAGACTATGGCATAGGGGCCCAGATGCTGGCGGATCTCGGCGTTCGCAAGATGCGCCTGATGACCAACAATCCCACCAAAATAGTGGGATTAGAGGGTTACGGCCTGGAGGTAGTGGAACAGGTACCCATCTTTGTCGAGCCGTGCGCCACGAACCTTCGCTATCTCAAGACCAAGAAAGACAAGATGGGCCACCTTTATGATCTCAAGAATCTACCGTGACGGTGGGTGCAGGGACAGGCGGCAATAAGCCCGCCCAGTCGAATGAAACATCGGAGGCTGCATGACCAGACAGATTGAAGGAGGTCTCGATGCCCGCGGCTTGAAGGCAGCTCTCGTGGCAAGCCGCTTCAATGATTTTATTGTGTCGAGGTTGATTTCAGGCGCTATCGACGCGCTGGTGCGACACGGAGCTTCTGAGGGAGATATTACAATTGTGAGAGTCCCAGGGGCCTTCGAAATTCCGCAGGCGGTGTCAGCAATGGTTCGCTCGGGACAGCACGACATCGTAGTAGCCCTGGGAGCGGTTATCAGGGGCTCGACCCCACACTTTGACTATATCGCAGCCGAGGTTGCCAAGGGCGTGGCCCAGACCGCTTTGCAAGCCTCTATTCCAGTCAGCTTTGGCGTGTTGACCACGGACACGATCGAACAGGCAATCGAGAGGGCGGGCTCCAAGGCAGGTAACAAAGGTGCTGAAGCAGCCATGTCCGCTATTGAGATGGCTAATCTTCTCAAGCAAATGTAATTGAGACCAGGTCTTCAAGGTCTGACGATATTTACATTTTTCTACGGAAACTCTTCATTTTCTAGTGCCTTCCAGACGCAAGACTCGTGAATTCGTACTTCAGGTGTTGTTCGCTGCTGACGCCAGGAACCAGGACCCGGCTGAGGTGTGGGAGTTCCTGGAGGGACATTTCGAATCCGATCCGGAGGAAGTCGTCAAGATGCATCGCGTCATGAAGGACTTTGCTCGCGACCTCGTGTTGGCCGTATCCCGGGACTTGAAAGTACTAGACGAGTTGATAGCCCAATTGTCCCATCATTGGAAGCTGCACAGAATCAACCGTGTCGACCGCAATATCCTGAGAATGGCTATAGCAGAGATCACCAATTTTCCGGAGATTCCCAGCAGAGTCATCTTGAATGAGGCCGTAGAGATCGGGAAGAAGTACGGCGCAGACAATTCCTCAGCTTTTATCAACGGAATTCTGGACCGAATTCACAATTTGGAACCCCGGCCCTCTTCTACTGCACAATTGCACAAAATTATCACAGAACTTGACGAATCCGGCACAACAGTCTAAAATTGTAATGCAATCTTCTGACCTCATTGTCAGAGGTAACAACTCATGAGGATCCGCGCCATCCACCGTCGGCTCATAACTTTCTGCTTGCGTACCTCTCTGCCCTCCCCGTGCGCTCGTCTTTGCCGCACTTATCGCTGTTTCTTGCTTTGGTCAGTCCTTTTGCTTCGAGGCGGCAGCCCAAACCGGTGGTGAAGGTAAGTCTCAAGCCTCTGGAGCAGGCGACGTTCCGCCAGGTCAAAGCGTTGCTCCTATTGGAAACAGCGGGTACATGGTTCCCATACCAGAAATCCGGATGAATCGGATCATAGGGGACAAGTCGGCTCCGTCCTCTACCCCGACGCCGCCAAAGGAACTGCCCTCTGTCACCCCGGCCCCGGCGAAAGAATTTCCTCCCGCGGAGGAAGCAGGGCCTCCTCCGCCTGCGGAGCGTCCCGCCGCGCTACCGGATGGGCCTGATGTTAATAGCTTGCCTTTCGAACCTTTGGATCGCAGTCCCGCGGTAGAGAAGCCTCTGGAGCGGAGGCCGGTCCAGGAGACCCCGGAGAAAGAATACCGCCCTCCCGTGTTACAGTCCCCGGCAGCGCCGGAAGATATTATGGAGGCCCCTGCACCGAAAAAAGAGCGTCTGGGAAAAACGACCGCGCCGGTAATACCACCTCTGATGAACCTGGAACCCGTGAAAAGTCCTTCGAAGACTACGCCCCTCGAATCGATCAAGGCTCAAGATGATGCAGGCTCCAAGGAGGGGATACCGCTTGATCCGCGCCGTGAGCCGGAAACAGCCCCTGCCTCAGAACATGAAGCGCCAAAGGAAGTATTGGCCCCACCCGAACCCGCGCAGCCTCTGACGGCTCCCACCCCCGAACATTTGCCCGAACCTGCATTGAGGGAGCCGGTTCCTTCAGCGCTCACGCCTCCGGCCCTTGAGGAACCCGCAGAAACTGAGCGAGCCCATCCCGGTGTCGAGCGATCGACTCCGCCCGCGAAAGAGGTCCTGCCCTCTCCCTTGGCCCAGGAAGCCTTGGACAGCCCCGAAGTCAGGGAGTACCTGAGAGAGACCGCGCCCTTGCTAGAGGAACTCTCCCTGCTCATGACCAGGGCCCCGTCGCTGAACATCGCCGATTACGACCCTTCCGACGCCGACGCCCCCATCGTGCCCAAGGAGATCTACCTGAAGATGGACTCAATGAAGAGGGAACTTCAGAACCTTGATTCGAAGACGTTCGCCATAATCCCCCCGCCCAAGTATGGCCCCTTTCATGCCGTAATACGGGAATCAATAACAGAGACCTACCAGGCATGTGATGCCATTATCAGCTACCTTAACGAAAGAAACGACGAAAACCTCCAGAAGGTCATGGAACACCTGACCAAAGCCCGTGAACTCATCAGGAAGACGCGGAGCGCTCAAGGCTGAACAGAAGCGGCGCGTTGTAGCGGGAACTATTGTGGGGTATTTTTCCCCTCGGATGTCGTTCCGAAGTTTTCTGAGCCGCGCGGCCCGTGCAATTACTCGTCATGCCGACGATCCTTGCCGCAATATTTACCCAGAAAATCCTCAGATCTCGTCTTACACAGTCCCAAGGCTGATAGTCGCCCAATCCTTGCACTCCCGTGTAGGGCTTCATACATTTTTTGTATGTGATTGAATACGTGTTCGCAACTGAATGGCCGGAATTTGCGGAAGGAGAAGGCCATGATAAAACCCAGTTGTTTGCTGATTATTGTGTTGGCAATCGGCATCTCTCATTTCAGTATTGCTGCTCCGACACAGAGCAAAGATAGCGCGGAAACGACACAACAGATTGAGCAGATCAGGCAACAATTGCTGGAGCAAATGACAAAGGAATACCAAACATTCAAGCAGGATGTCATAGTCCGTGCAAAAAATGACCTGCTGAAATTTACCCAGAATCTGCCTCCGGAAACGAAACAAGACATTCAAACGTGGAAACAGCTAATCGAACAAAAGAAGCTGCAGATCATGGAACGTGCCAAGCAGGAATTGGATCTGAAGAGGAGCAAATTGGAAGAGCAAATGGAACAACAATTGGGAAAAAGGAGACAAGAACTTCAAGAGCAGCAAGAGAAGAAATAGGTGCATCGAACGTCTTACCGCCAAGGTCTTCCATGTCTGTTGAATTCCCTTTTTTCCGATCAATTACATGGAGGGCACTCCGAGATCAAATAGAGGGAAAATGCTAATTATAGGGCTCTGGAATCGAATGGTAAATCTGTGCAGGAGCAAAGAAATTCGCCGAGGGAGGATATCTCATGAAAGCTAACGATGTGTTGAGGAAAGAACTGCTGGCGCTTCTGGAGGGGCGGAACGCGCACATGAGCTTCGATGATGTGCTATCCGATTTCCCGTTGGAGCATATCAACAGCAAGGCTCCTGATACCCCGTATTCCTTCTGGCATTTCGTGGAACACATCCGTATCGCCCAGTGGGATATTCTGGAGTTCATCCGAAACCCCGATCACGTGTCGCCGAAATATCCGGAGGGGTACCGTCCTCGCCCGGAAGAGACGACCGATGAAAAGGGGTGGCGCAAGAGCATCGAAGGCGTCCAGGCCGATCTTGAAGCGCTGAAGGAAATCGTCCGGGATCAGAAGACCGACCTGTTCGCCCCCATTCCTCATGCCCCGGGTTACAATATCTTCCGAGAAATCGTCCTTGCTGCAGATCACAACGCCTACCACGTGGGCGAAATTGCCATCATGCGCCAGGTAATGGACATCTGGCCCGCGGGGAACAAGTATCTCACCGGCAAGCCCGATTAACACGGGGAAGAGCTGCCGCAGAACTGTTGTGTTTAATTATTTTCCGGCCGGGAGGCCTTAGAACGGAGATGGAACAGATGGCTCTTAAATACTTAATGTGTCTTGTTGTACTTCTGACCGGCATGTCTGCCTTTGGTGAAAATCTTACTCCTGTAACTCGCGAAGAGCACAAGGTTGTTGTGGACGGAGTCGAAGAACACTGGCGTCTTGAATGGGCAACCCCTCCAAGCCCGGCATGTTCTCCAGATGAACCGGACGTATGGTCGACTTGTCCCTGCAGTGGGTTTGCCTTTGGAGAGCGAGGCAATTTGGTCCTCGTAAGGAAGAGACCGGGAGGAGATGATGAGCGTTTTGCGCTCAGACAGCTCTTTGCCGGAGATTTTGACACACCGGGAGAATGTAGGGGAAGTCGTTTTGCGCCAGTGGGACGTTCACGAAACAGACATGGACCAGAGCAATTCGCGGGATTTCGCTGAGCGAGTGCGGGCCCGTCCGCTTGCCACGGTAATGCGTTTCAGGGACTATGATCACGATGGTCAGGCCACCGAATTCATACTACAGGTGGGAACATTGCCCTGTGGCAAGAAGATGAGTGTAGCGATAGGGGTATCTCGCCAGAATCCTCGCTTGCATGCGTTTCGTACAACCGAACATCCAGAGAGGCCACTGGTCCTGCAAGCCTGGCAATGGGAATCTCTGCTTGGAGCGATGGCCCCGATAAAGGTGACCGACTGGAAGTGCGGAGATCACGGGTCAGACGCGGAGACTGAACTGGAACTGGCCGTTGATGAGAACGGTATTCACGCGACAAATTGGACTTATGAGTGCGATCAGGACGGACGCCGGGGAAAATTCACCGGCAAAGAGGTGCGCTAGAACACCCCAAATTATTCTTTCGGGCAGGTGTCGATGTATTTCTGCTTGTGCTGCCCTAGAACCTTCAAAAAATCCTCGTTTCCCTGCACACTCCTGCGCAGTTCCACGGCCACATAAGTGTCCCAGGCAAGACCTTCATAAATTGCGAGAAGCTTGGATACTCTATGCGTCTTAGCATACTCTTGAAGCGACGAGTTCATGTTGTGCAGGGCCTTCTTCATCCTTGCCTCGGCAATCGAAGCATCGCTGGCTCTGACACTGGCCTCGGCTTCCGAAAAGAATTTCCCAACAGCCTGGCATGCGACCTTTGTCACTTGCTTTTCGTCAACTGGTTGCTCCGGTTTCGCAACCTTCTCTTCTTTGGGAGTCACTTTTTCAGAAGGCTGCTGATCCGTGGCCGTGGCCGACGTCAACACTGCTTTTCTCAAATCGTAAACCAGGTTCCTGAGATTGCTGACCTCATTCTTGAGATCGGAGATCTCTTTCTTGAGTTGATCCATTTCCCTGAAAAGGTCCTGGGATTGGACGCTGGATATTGAACCAAGGAAAACGGCCACAAATAACAAGAAAACCCGAGAATATAGCCAGCAGTTCTTCATGTCTCCGGCCCCCATTTGAAAGTATTACACTGCAATTTACACGAGATCGTTTCACGAATCCAGTCTGAACAGCGTGGCACCCCTCGAAATTCGCAGAAACGGACAAAGAACGGTCTCTCACTCGTCAAGCGCTTTAATACAATAAGAATCCGCTACGCCCGCCAGCGATCCGACAGCTTCCGGATCCGCGGCCCTCTGCACAAAGATCTCTCCGGAAACAGTTTTGAAACAGGTCAGATCCCGATCTTGCCATTACTCTCGGCCGATTACTTTCCATTTGTCTGTGGTTGGTGATACCCTAGCATTAAAGCCCTCGAGATGTTGACCGCCCACGCGCTCGCGATTACACTTCTTTCCAGAAATTAACTTGAGAAGATGAAAGGTCTTAATTTAACCGGAGAGTGGGTAAGAAGATGGGCAGCCCTTTGAAGGAGGGAAAAAATGAGCCATGAAAACGAAAGGCATGAGATTTCACCGGAGACTCTGAACCTCATAGGATTGAGCGAACGGTTTTCACGGCGTGAGTTTCTTCTTATAAGCGGAGTCATGGTTGTGGCGGTTTCCGCTTTGAAGGCTTGGGGAGCAAATGAGACGCCTCTCATTATTATGGATCAGGCAAAAGGCGTCATCATAGCAGATGCGACGAAGTGCGGGGGCTGTCGGCGCTGTGAGTTGGCATGCACCGAATTCAATGACGGCAAAGCTTCTCCGACAATTGCGAGAATCAAGATTGGTCGAAATCTTAATTTTGGATCGAAGGGCATCCAGGCCGGGCAGCGGGGTGAAGGTACGTGGGGAAACGGGTTGGTCATCCAGGATGTTTGTAAACAATGTGCTCATCCTGTGCCCTGCGCAGACGCCTGTCCGAATGACGCCATCATTGTGAAGCCGCCGGCCAATGCGCGCGTCGTGGATCCCAACAAGTGTGTTGGTTGCAAAATGTGTCAAAGGGCTTGTCCCTGGGAAATGATGTCCTTTGACCCAGATACGAATAAGGCTACCAAATGTTCTCTTTGCGACGGGAATCCTAAATGTGTTGAGGCCTGCCCGGCCGGCGCACTGAGCTACATAGCATGGCGTGATCTGACCAACGAGATACCACCCCGAGCATTACCCGCAGCAGCGGTCTTCCCTGAAAAAGCTCAGACCTGCAACGATTGCCACAAGAAGTGACGCACAGGAGATAAGGAAAAATGCCTAAGCCTGGAGGATGGGCAGGAAAAGTTCTTAGGGTTGATTTATCAACCGGGAGAATCTCAACCGAAGATACCATACAGAAATACACAGATTATTTGGGGGGGACGGGAATAGGATACTCAGTGATCTGGGACGAGGTCCCAGCGGGTACCAAACCTTTTGACTCGGCCAATAAGATTATCTTTGCCGTAGGCCCTTTGGCCGGGACGGGAGCCCCATGTAACGGAAGGACAGCCGTAACAACTCTGTGGCCTACCTGTTGGCCGAAATCTCTAGTAGCAAGCGGTCACATGGGCGGCCATTTTGCGGCGGAACTCAAGTATGCCGGTTTTGATGCCATCATCATCGAAGGCAGGGCCGATCGTCCGGTATGGCTCCAGATTGCGGATGGTAAAGCTGAAATTCAAGATGCCAGCCATCTTTGGGGGCAGGGTATACGGCGGACTGCGGTTGAAATCAACCAGCAGATGGGACCGGAGGCTTCGGTTGCTGCAATCGGTCAGGCAGGAGAAAAATTGGTTCCCATGTCCGTGGTGATAAACTCGTATTCACATTCCGCCGGCGGTATTGGCGGCGTGATGGGCTCAAAGAATCTGAAGGCCATTGGTGTCCGCGGGACCGGGAGCGTGCGTATTGCCGGAAGTAAAGAAGAATGGGAGAAGATCGTCAAATTGCACCTTTCGCTCTTAGGAGCCAACAATCAACACGTCGTTCCTAATACCCCACAGCCGTGGGCCGAATACTATAGTGCCGGTTCGCGTTGGGTTGCTTCCAAGGGCAGGAAATGGGGCGCGGCAGAACCGAATATCGAGACGGGAGCCTGTGATCCGCGCAACTTGAACAAGATTGCTTACCGGACCAACAATGCAGCTTTCTTCCTCGGAGACAACGCCTGGAAATACACCGTGAGAGGAAACGGCTGTGCGAGCTGTCCCATTCGCTGCCATACTGTGCTCAATGTCCCCGCGGTTTCCACTAAATACGGTATTCCGGCCGTGGGACAGAATACATGCACGGGACTGATGTTTGGCAAAGGTTTCTTCAAGACATTTCCCGATGGTCCCAGGGGTGATACAGCCATTGAAGCGTGCATGGTAGGCATGCACCTGGCCGACGACCTTGGAATTTGGGAAAATTACGGTCAAATGCAACGCGATTTCCAAGAGCTTTACTACAATGGTACGATAAGAAACAAAATCGGTGAGGACGAATTCAAGAGCTATTCATGGGACAAGTATGAGAAGGGCGATCCAACTTTCCTCTTCGAACTTCTTCCGAGAATAGCGGAGAAAGACGGTGAACTGGCAACTGTGCTCGGGTTGGGGACAGGTTATCTTTTGGAGCGCTGGGGTATTCCAGAGCAGGAGTGGCAGAAGGATCTTAAGGTAGCATACTGGAAACTGGGTCATCCCAAACATCATGCCAACGAGGACGCCGGACAATGCGGAGTGATCATCAACACCCAATACAATCGTGACGCCCAATGCCATTCCCACGCCAATTTTACTCGGAACGGATTGCCGATAGAGATTCAGAAGCGATTGGCTGCTGAGATCTGGGGCTCATCCGACGCAGTAGATGCAATCGCGGCTTATACGCCGATGAACATGTACAAGGCCAAGATGGCGAAATGGTCTCTTCTGAGAAAAGAGTTACATGATTCTCTATCGCTCTGTAATTGGATGGGGCCGTGGATTGCTTCCCCTTTAAAGGAGCGGGATTATCGAGGTGACGACTCCATCGAATCGTTGCTCTACAGCCTGGCTACCGGCGACAAAAAATCTCGCGAAGAATTGGATAAAGTCGCAGAGCGGATTTTTACGCTCCATCGAGCACTTACTATTCGCGACATGGGAACCAAAGAAATGCGGACCAGACATGACACCATACCGGATTGGGTATTCACGGATGCGACGGACAAGGAACCCTTGGGTAAAGGAACCATTCTCATGGATAGGGAAGACATCAAGTTGGCGATGGACATGTACTACCAAGAAATGGGTTGGGATACGAAGACCGGATCTCCGACAGCTGTAACCTATCGAAGACTTGGGCTTGGAAATGTGGCTGACCACCTGACCAAGAAGGGCCTTCTGCCCTAGGAGGGAAACGTGGAGCAATGCGAAAAGATCAGTCTGGCAATAGTGAAAATAATTCGCGAGAAGAGCGAAACCGGGCAGCTCGTGCAACTAGAGGAGATGTTGAAGAAACTGGCTGAGCACGGTCTACCAAAATCAGAGACTTCTGGCCACGGGGCTAATCTTGAAGCCATCCTCACAGAGTTGGTAAAGGAAAATGAAGACCTCAAGGAAGTTTCAGGCAAAAATGGGGTCCCCCACTTTTATTCTTCGCTGAGCTTGAGCGACACATACGCGGGTATCCTTATACGGAAAGAAGAAAATTCGCTTATAGCGGAGATCGTTCGAGAGAATTCCAAAATCTATCCACGGCCTGTTCCTATCAATATCTTCAGGGAATCGCCATTTGACCTCGCCCAGGACGAGATTTTGGAGTCTATGAGAAGAATGGGTCAAGACCCAGAATATCAGGACATCGCGCAGACGATCACCTCCATCGGCACAATATTTCTCTTCTCCAGTCGGCATTTAGATCCAGTTTACGCATCCACACTGGCTGAATGGGTAGACGTTGGCCAGGTCAGCAATCCTTGAACAAAAGAACGAGGCGCATGACATAGGAACTACAATGAGTTCTGAATCCCGTTAGTGACCTATCAGGGAAAAATCCACTAAATCCGGCAGGGATCTGACAAAGCCTCCCGCGAGGCGCGGGATGGCATCCAGGGCCCAATATCGACCGGATGTTGGGTGCCACTGACCTGTGCGCCACCTTGGGCGCCAGGTCAGTGCCAGTTTCACCGCCAAACGATTCTCGCTGTTTGAGACCAGACTTGTATTATGCGATAATCCATCGAGCCTTCGGAACCAAAGAGGGCCCGGTGCTTCGATGGCTTCTCTCAGTACTTCAAGAGGATGTTAAATTTGGACACTCTTCAGCGAGCCGTTGACAAGGATCCTGCCCAATCCCGGGAGCGTCTTTTTGAATGCAAGGTCTACTATGAGGACACGGACTGTATGGCCGTAGTCTATCATGCCAACTACTTGAAATACCTTGAAAGAGCGCGCACCGAATACTTGGCGGATCGATTAGCCGGCGTAGTGGAATACCACAATCAGGGATACTCATTCATGGTCCATAAGATAGAGATGGTCTTCCATGCGCCCGCGAAGTTGGGGGATCCGCTTGTCGTGCGGACTTGGATCGAGAGCACCACCCGATTCCGAATAGTCGTGAAGCAAATTATCATCAAGAAAGGCGAACCCAAGGATTACCTGGTTACGGCCACCATTACTCTGGTCGCGGTAGGAGATGACGGGCAGTTGAGACAGGTCCCTGGGGAATTCCACGATCTGTGAGCGCGATCCTGGCAACCGGCCCAACCTTCGGGCGACTCTGAGGCGGAACCATGTGCCGGAGGCGTAAGCCCCAGCAAGGAATCCAGATCAACCAGCGTTCGCGGAGGTTGTATGAAGAGAACAAGGAAAGGGCACGATGGTGACACGCAAGAGACCAGGCAAATGTGCCATGCCGAAAGCCTGTAGGGGCGGACCAGTGCGTGCGCCCAAATCAGGGCAGACTCTCGGATCTGCCCCTACCTCCAGCTTGCACAATTGTCGGCTAAAGCACCTCTCTCAGCGCGTGTTTCTGTACTTGATGGTAGTCTTTCTTTTAATAACTGTATGCCACGCCCCATCTAGCGCACAAGGGACGGACGCTGATTCTCTCATAAACAAGGCGCTAAAGTTGTCCGGAGTGACCGGTCCATTGGAGAAACTGGGCGGGGCGATTCTCTCGGCAATACCCGGAGATGCATTTCCCGATGCGAAAATGAGAAATGAGGTGGCCGCGTATGTAAAAAAGGAAGCCGGCAAAGAGGCGTTGCTGTCTATAGTCCGCGCCGCGGTCAAGGAAGATTTTGACAAAGAGAGTATTGAAAGGGTGATCGGCTTTTACGATTCCAAGGTTGGGAGAAAAATCGGCCATCTCCAAGAGGCTTCGCTCGACCCAACGCTGCTCAAGAGCATTAGGGAGGGACGCAAGATAGCCTCTTCCTTGGAAGAACCCAGGTTGAGCCTTTTGCGAAGAATTATGAAGGCTGAAGGGGTCTCGGATTTCAACGGCACATTGTTGAGAAGCGTAATACGGGGGTTGGTCGACGGCTCGCCGGCTGAAGGCCCGGGGCTTGCCACATCCGCGGAAGCGGTTCAAGAAAAGATAAATATTATGGAAAACGCGATTCGGTCGGGTCAGAATCGCACGGAAGACGTTGCCTTGGTTGCGTTTGCCTACACGTTTCGTTCCGTTGACGATAAGGAACTCGAAGCGCTGGCCTCATACCATGAGACCCCTCATGCCGCCTGGTTTCGGAGTGCAGTCCAGAAGGGGTTCGATCGAGCGGTTTACCAGACAGCAAGGTCGTTGGGGGAAGCGGTGACACGATGGCGGAAGTTGCCCCCGCAGGGGGGTCCAGTTAGCGTCCCGTCAGACCAAGGACCGAAGACGCAGGGCGGTGGCAATGGCTAGCAAGCCTTCCCATAGAAAGGCCGTGAGGCCATGATAGGAAGATTGTTGAGAATCCTGACTTCTCTGCTGCTTGGTTCCTTGCAGGTGGGCATCCTGACGGCGAGCGCCGTTGCCGCGGACAGCGGTTTTACCCGGTACACTGATCCGGAACAACGATTCTCGTTCGATTATCCTTCGACCATGAAAGTCCGGGCAGCCGGCAACGATGAAGTTAAAGTCACCCATCCGGGCGCCACTCTGCGCATCACGGTTCTTGTTGAAAAGCGGCGGCGCACGGCCAGTGCAAGCGCTGAACTCCTGCTGGACGCATTCAAGAAGACGCTGAAAGCCGAGATGAAAGATGCCGCAGTGCTGGAAGAGGGTAAGCTGGCGGGCCTTGAAGGCTCTCAGGGGTACATAGTCTGTTCTTTCAAGGACCTACGAGGAATTCAGCTTGTCCAATTAGTACAGTATTACGTAACCGAAGACCGTGTGTTGCAAATGACCATCTCGGACCGACCGGAAGGGTTCAAGAACCTTGAAAAGGTAGTGCGCAAGATTCACCAGTCTCTTAGGATATTGAATCCAAAGTTAAAATAGGAGTCAGACTTCCGGTCGGTTCGTTTGCGGTGGCAGGCACTGAAAAGGGCCTTTTCGCACGATATTTGACGAGGTTGGTGTAGGGGCAGACCTCGTGTCTGCCCTGATGTAGGTGCGCACATCACAGGTGATCGCCGAACTCGATCTCGCTGCTCCAGCGGAAAACTCCACGCCTCTCTACGGTTGCGGACCAAATTGACTCACAGACAGAAGGGCACAGAAACATGTCCTTGTTTCGATTAGTTTCCGATTTTTCCCCACAAGGAGATCAGCCTGCGGCAATTGATGAGCTGGCCAAGGGAGTCGAAGAGGGTCTCGAGCATCAGGTGCTGCTGGGTGTAACAGGTTCGGGAAAAACGTACACCATGGCGAACGTGATCGCCCGGACCGGCAAGACCAGCCTCGTGCTGGCGCCAAACAAGACCCTCGCCGCGCAGCTATTCAATGAGTTCAAATCCTTGTTTCCGGAAAACGCCGTCGAGTACTTCGTCTCTTACTACGACTATTATCAGCCGGAAGCCTATATTCCACAGACGGACACGTTCATAGAAAAAGATTCCAGTATCAACGAGACTATCGACAAGATGCGGCATTCCGCGACTCGCTCACTGCTGGAAAGACGCGATGTCATCATCATAGCCTCGGTATCGTGCATCTACGGCCTGGGCTCCCCGGAAGCATACCAGAACATGCTCGTGCATCTGATCCAGAAAGAGGACAGCGACAGGGACCAGGTGCTAAAGAAGCTCGTAGAAATCCAGTACAATCGTAACGACATGGATTTTCACAGAGGCACGTTCAGGGTCCGCGGCGACGTTGTCGAAGTCTTCCCGGCATACGAGGAGGCCCTGGCAGTAAGGATCGAATTTTTTGGAGACACGGTTGAAGGCATTTTCGAAATCGATCCCTTACGTGGCAAAATCCTAAGAACTCTCGACAGAGTAGCAATCTATCCCGCCAGCCACTATGTGACTGAAAGATCAAGGCTTCTCGAATCCGCTGACCTTATCCTCGAAGAGATGAAGGAGCGCGTCGAGTATTACAGGCAAAACAACCGTTTAATAGAGGCCCAGCGGATCGAAGAGCGAACGCGATTTGACGTGGAGATGCTCAAGGAAATGGGGTACTGCAACGGCATTGAAAACTATTCGAGATACCTGACCGGGCGCAAGGCAGGCGAGCCTCCTCCCACGTTACTCGAGTATTTTCCCAAGGATTCACTCTTTTTCATCGACGAATCCCACGTGAGCATCCCTCAGGTGGGCGGCATGTTTAAGGGTGACCGTTCCAGAAAGCAGACGCTGGTGGAATACGGCTTTCGTCTGCCGAGTGCCCTCGATAATAGGCCGCTGAGATTTAACGAATTCGAGTCTCACGTATCCCAGGCCATATATGTCTCTGCCACTCCCGGCCCATACGAACTTGAGAAAGGCCGGGATCAAGTGGTTCAACAGGTAATTCGACCGACCGGTTTGACGGACCCGGTCATCGAACTTCGGCCTGCGTCGGATCAGGTGGACGACCTGCTCGAAGAAATACGGAAACGGGTTGATAAGGGGCAGAGGGTGCTGGTAACGACGCTTACCAAGAAAATGGCCGAAGATCTGACGGAGTATTATGGAAGTCTCGGCGTGGAAGTAAGATACCTCCACTCGGAGATCCGCACCATAGAGAGAATGGAGATAATCAGGGACCTGAGGCTCGGCGAGTTCGACGTCTTAATCGGGATCAATCTCCTTCGGGAGGGGTTGGACATTCCCGAGGTAGCGATGGTGGCGATTTTGGATGCAGACAAAGAAGGTTTCCTTCGTTCGGAACGTTCACTCATCCAGACGGCAGGGAGAGCAGCGCGCAACGTCGAGGGGACGGTCATTTTTTACGCGGATCGTGTTACAAACTCTATCCGGAAGGCTCTGGATGAGACGAATCGGCGACGAAGCATTCAAGTGGAATTCAACCGGGAAAACAACATCACGCCGGAGTCGATTCGCAAGAATATTACGGACGTTCTGTCGTCTCTGGCCGAACAAGATTATGTCACGGTGGAAGTGGAGCGGGAGGATGAATTTCCTGACATCCCGCTGGACGAAATCCCCAAGGTTATTGAGAACCTCACTCGCGAGATGTTCGAGGCCGCTCGTGACCTTGAATTCGAAAAGGCGGCAGATCTGCGGGACCGCATCCGAAAACTCGAAAACCTCCGAGTGCGCTACGGAGAGCCCTAATGCGGCGGGCCGTAAGCCTTCAACTATGCGAGGGTATTTCGCCACGCCTGTCATTTACAATTGCGAGGAGTGAAATCCCGCGTTCCGTGGGAAAGCAATCTAGGTTTTTCCGTGATAGAGATTGCTTCGCTCCGCTCGCAATGACAACCTTTCCCCATCCATGACTGAACGATTGCGCCGGCTCCACTTTTTGGCTGGAGAACAGCGCCGGTTTTGTGTAATAATATTTGGCTTGGCAATCGGCTGTTTCAGCTTGTCATCTTCACGATTAACGAGGTAGTTCAGAATGCACGTAGGTGTTATAGGGACCGGCTATGTGGGGCTGGTAACAGGGGTCTGCTTCGCCGAGATGGGCAACGACGTCACGCTGATGGACATCGACGAGGCCAAGATCCAAAGCCTCATGGACGGGAGGGTCCCGATCTACGAACCGGGCCTTCAGCCGATGATAGCTCGGAATACCGCGGAAAAGCGTCTTCATTTCACCACAGATCTGGAAGCGACCATAGATCGTTCTCTTATCAACTTTATAGCTGTCGGGACCCCGCCTCATCACGATGGAAACGCGGATCTCAGCCAGGTCTTCACTGTTGCCCGGGCCATCGGTCAGGCCCTTAAAACTTACAAAATCTTTGTAACCAAGAGCACGGTGCCGGTGGGCACGACCCACAAAGTCCGCGAAATCATTGCATCAGAAACGACTCACCCCTTTGACGTGGCTTCTAATCCGGAGTTCCTGAAGGAGGGCAACGCAATTGATGATTGCATGAAGCCGGACAGAATAGTGATCGGGGTGGACGACATCCGCGTCGGCGAGATCCTCAAAGAGCTGTACGCCCCTTTTGTCCGGACCGGCAAGCCCATTCTGGTGATGGACACTCTTTCGTCGGAAATGACCAAATACGCGGCCAACGGCCTTCTGGCCACCAAGATCTCCTTTGTGAACGAGCTTTCCAAGCTGTGTGAAAAGGTCGGGGCCGACATCGAAATGGTCCGAAGCGGTATAGGCTCGGACCCTCGTATCGGCACTCAATTCCTCTTTGCAGGGATAGGATACGGTGGGTCGTGCTTTCCCAAGGACGTTGATGCCTTGACCAGGACAGGGATGGAATACGGGGTCAAGCTGAAGATTTTGGAGGCGGTTCAAGAGGTGAACAAAGAGCAGAGAGCCCATTTTGTGAACAGAATTCTGGCTCATTACCAAGGGCAGTCTCTGGAAGGTAAGCGTTTCGCTCTCTGGGGTTTGAGTTTCAAGCCCCGCACGGATGACATCAGAGATGCCCCCTCTTTAGAGGTGATTCGCATGTTGCTTGAGAAAGGCGCTCGTGTTACGGTCTTTGATCCCGTCGCTATGGAGAACTGCGGGCGGATTCTAGGCGATACGATAGACTATGCTCCAGGGAACTACGAGTGCCTCGAAGAAGCTCATGCTTTGATCATTGTCACTGAGTGGAATGAGTTTCGTTACCCCGATTTTGAGAAGATCAAGCAACTACTGCTGGAACCTGTTATCTTTGATGGCAGAAACCTCTATGATCCCAGAAAGATGGCCGAGCGGGGATTTTCATATTACAGCATAGGAAGGTAAGCAGATCGGTCCACAAACATCCCTCTACTCAGTCACGGCACCCAAGGTCGTGCCCCAAGAAGAGGAACCACTGCATCTTCTCGTCGGGCGCCGTTGCTCTCAAAAGCTACGCCAGCGGAATCTGAAATGGCACAGCGAACTGTAAAAGCTAAAGAGATAGTCCAAGACATCAGATCTGGCATGGACAGGGCTGCACTGATGGAGAAGCACCATATCTCCGCCGGTGAACTTGCCCAGTTGTTGAAAAAACTAGTGGAACTGAGGGCTCTCGCCCCATCTGAGGTGGAAGGAATTGAGCCGCAGGCTGGCGGCGCGCTCTCCCATGCTTTCGAGTGTCCCGAGTGCGGCACAACGGATGCTGCAGATTTGGACGAATGTCCACACTGCGGGGCAATAGTCGCGAAGATCGAAGCCGAGATGATGGAAGAGGAAATTGCAGCCCCTGATCGACAGATCGTAGGTCAACCAGCCGGTCTTGAAGAAAAGAAACTCACAGTCGGCTCGCAGGAAATCCTGGCTCCGGCTCTTTTTCGGGCTGACTTACAGCGCACCGGCTTCTACCACTCCAAAGGCGTCGCAAAGCTGACAGAATTGAAATGGAAGTTCAGGACTGAGGGGTGGGTTTCTTCCTCGCCTGCGATAGCCTCCAAAGTGATCTATTTCGGGAGTTGGGACGGTTGTCTTTATGCCGTGGACATGGAAACGGGCGTGGAGAAGTGGAGGCACAAGACCGAAGGCCCAGTGTCTTCTTCTCCTGCCATCGCAAGCGGTCGGGTGTATTTTGGGACATCTGCCGGACAGTTGTATGCCCTGGACCTGGAAACCGGAAAACCTCTCTGGAATTTCAGCACCGGAGGACCGCTCTCGTCGTCAGCGGCCATTACGGACACAATGATCTATTTTGGCGGCTCGGACGCCAACCTTTATGCGGTCGAAATCAAGTCCGAATCGACAAAATGGAAATTCAAGGCACGCGGGCTGATCTCTTCCTCGCCTGCGCTGGCGAGCGGTCTGATATGTTTCGGAAGTTACGACGGCAGGCTTTACGCAGTCGATAGTGTTTCCGGCAAAGCCCAGTGGGATTTTAGGACAGGCGGCCCTGTCTCGGCCTCTCCTGTCGTGGCCGAGGGAATGGTCTACTTCGGGAGTTGGGATGGAACTCTCTACGCTGTGGATTTGGAAAACGGCCAGGAACGATGGAACTTCAAGTCAGGATCGAAAGTGGCAGGCTGTGCTGCTGTCGGTTATGGCAACATCTTTTTCGGCAATGCGGGGGCGAAGGTCTACGGAGTAGACATCAGGACGGGGCAGGAGCGCTGGAGAACGGAGGTTGGCGGCCCGATCTCGTCTTCTCCCACGTTGACAGATTCCCACCTATTGTACATTGGGAGCGCAGACCGATGCCTATACGTGCTTGATGTGGAATCGGGTGTGGAAAGATGGAAGTTCAAAACCGAGGGGGCAGTGAATTCGGCGGCCGTGGTGTACGGCGAGGTGGTATTCTTTGGGAGCGATGACGGCCACCTGTATGCGGTAGCATAGACTTGCGGCTACTTATTCTGAATTTTCAGCTATAGGTTCGATATCGGGCAGCGGGGGAAGGGAAGCAAGGTCGTTAAGCCCAAACACTTCGAGAAAACGCCGAGAGGTCCCATACAGAAGAGGACGACCCGGCACGTCTTTACGCCCCACCACAGTAATCAGCTCTCGTTCAATCAGATGTTTCAGGGTACCTGCGCTTTCCACTCCCCGAATCTGCTCTATTTGGCTTCTGGCGATGGGCTGATTGTAGGCGATAATGCTGAGGATTTCCAGTGAAGCTCGGCTGAGCCGGGAAGGTGGCCTGCTTTGTTTCATCTCGCTTATCCAGGGTTGGATGGTCTGCAAGGTTCGGAACTGATATCCGCCTGCCACTTTTTCTAGGATAAAACCCCGGGACCTCTTTTTTGTACTCATGTTCCAGCTCATCTAAGACCGATTTAATATCTTGAGGAGGGGCTTCGTGCAAGACTCGGACTATTACGTCGAGGCTCAAGGGATCGTTATGGGCGAAAATCATCCCCTCCACAATGGACTTCAGAGTCTCTTTCTTCAATGTCTTTGACCTCGATGTAGAGTGCGCTCCGCTTGGCCCGAACAATCACCCTCGCCCAAAGGGCACGGATGCGGTCGCATTGGGCGAATCCCTCATATCATGACAGGAACGTGGGATCAATTCGGAAAGCGCATCCCGGTCTGATTCAGAAATGTCTTTATACGATGAACCGAACCATAGAGAATTTCCGCCGTCAGGTTTGACGCGCGGGCCATTTGTGATAATATGTGCTGTAGTATAAGGATCATTGTATCCGCTTTTTGTCTCAGATCAGGGTATTCCATATGAAGGCTATTGTTATTGAAGACAATCCCGCAGGTGTCACTCAATCTGACATTGTAGTGGGCATACCCTCGTACAATGAAGCCCCCTCGATATCCGTGCCGACTCAGCAGGCGGACAAAGGACTTTCCAAGTACTATGGTGAGCGCTCCGCGGTGATCATCAATTGTGACAACCATTCCCCCGACAATACACGCCAGGCCTTCATGCAAACCGCCACCAAGACGCCGAAGATCTATCTATCCACCGAAGAGGGCACCAAAGGGAAAGGCAACAACCTGCGGAATTTATTTGATAAAGCAGTGGAACTGTCAGCCAAGGCGGTCATAGTGGTAGACGCTGATCTTAAGAGTATTACGCCGCTATGGATACGGAACCTGGGGGAGCCGCTCTTTGATGAGTATCATTTCGTATCTCCTCTGTACGTCCGCCACAAGTACGACGGCATGATAACGAACAACGTCGCCTACCCACTTACTCGCGCGTTGTACGGCCGCCGGGTCCGTCAGCCTATTGGAGGGGATTACGGGTTTTCGGGGGAACTCGCTCGCATTTATGCAGAAGAGGACGCCTGGGATGACTCTGTGGGCGAGTTTGGGATCGATATATGGATGACCACCACGGCCTTGAGGAATCGAATGGCCGTCATCCAGTCCTTTATGGGAAGACCGAAGATTCATAAACCGAAAGATCCTGTGGCTGTGGTCGATGATTTGTTTCCTGATGTGGTCATTACTATATTTGAACTCATGTGCCGCTACGAGAGCTTCTGGAAGGAGGTCAAGTGGAGCCGGCCCACAGCCGTTTTCGGGTTCGGCATGGGCGAACTTGAAGTACCTCCTCCAGTGGAGGCCGACATAAACGTTCTGTCGACCAAATTCGGTGAAGGACTCTCCCAGCACTGGGACCTCTACAAAGCTGTTTTAGATAGTCAGAATATTAACAAGGTGGAAGAGGTCGCGAGCTTACCGTCTGACTGTTTCGAATTTCCAACGGGTCTGTGGGCCAAGGTCCTTTACGATTTCGCCGTAGCCTACAAAACTCGGGAAATTCCTCGGGACTACCTGGTTGCCGGGCTGGCCGCTCTGTATTATGGGAAAACACTCTCATTTGTGTTGGAAACCCAGGCCATGAACACTCAGCAGGTCGAGGAGTTTATCGAGGACCAGTGCGTCCAATTCGAGAAAACCAAATCCTATTTGTTGGAACGATGGTTTTCTGGATGACGTTGTGGGAATTGCCGAACATCTCCAAAGGAGCCTGAAATGGCAAAAATACTGATAGTTGATGATGAAGAAGGAATCCGAATGCTCTACGCCATGGAATTGCAGGATGAGGGATACGAGGTCATAACTCTCCCGGACGGCAAAGACCTCTTGGAGGTCGTCGAAACGCAAGAACCGGACTGCATCGTGCTCGATATAAAGATGAGGGAATATAACGGCCTGGATCTGCTTCAACAGATCCGAAGAAAACACGATGATCTGCCCGTGATTCTGAATTCAGCCTATTCGAGCTTCAAAGTGGACCTGAAAGCGGTTGCGGCTGACTATTATGTTGTGAAAAGCTCTGACCTGGGCGAACTTAAAGAGAAATTGAAGGTAGCACTGGAAACCCGCATACCGCAGAAATAAGAATAGATCCCTGCAAAAGTTCAGAAAAGGCCGGGTCCGAGCGCCCGGTTTTTTTGCCTGACAGGCCTCCGAATGTAACAATTCATCAGCCGAGGGGCAGAGAATGAAATACCGAACAGAGATCGACAGCATGGGGGAAGTAATGGTCCCTGAAGATGCTTATTACGGGGCCCAAACTCAACGCGCTGTGGAGAACTTCTCTATCAGCGGCCTGCGTTTTCCCCGATCTTTCATCGGTGCTCTCGGCATCATCAAGAAGAGCGCAGCGCAAGCTAATCTGGATCTCGGGCTGCTTGACGCAGAATTGGCAGAGGCGATCATCACGGCTGCACGAGAAGTCGCGGAAGGCAAACTGGACGATCAATTTGTGGTGGATGTTTTCCAGACCGGTTCCGGGACATCCACCAATATGAATGCAAATGAGGTGATTGCAGGCCGTGCAAATGAGATCCTAACCGGTGTGAGGGGAGGAAAATCTCCGGTTCACCCGAACGATCACGTCAACAAATGCCAATCGAGCAACGACGTCATCCCGTCAGCTATCCACGTTGCAGCCTTGACAGAGATCGAGAGCGGCCTTCTTCCTGCAATGGAGACGCTTCAAGCGTCTCTGAAGCGAAAGGCAGCCGAATTTTCCGCTGTGAGGAAAATTGGCCGGACGCATTTGCAGGACGCGGTCCCCATGACGCTGGGCGAAGAGTTCAGCGGGTATGCCAGGCAGGTGGAACTCGGTATCGCGAGAATAAAGGGGATCGAGGGTGCCCTGTCAGAGCTTGCCCTTGGAGGGACGGCAGTCGGTAACGGGTTGCATGCTCATCCTGAATTCGCTCGACGCGCCATAGAATTGATATCCGAACAGTCCGGCTGCTCGTTCAGAGAGGCTGTCAACCATTTTGAGGCCCAGGCCGCGCGGGATGCAGCCGTTGAAGCCCACGGAGCCCTGAAAACCTTCGCGGTGAGTCTCGTCAAAATAGCAAATGATATCAGATGGCTGGCTTCAGGCCCCAGGTGCGGTATCGGAGAGATCAATATACCTTCACTTCAACCCGGGTCGTCAATCATGCCAGGCAAGGTCAATCCTGTCATTCCCGAGTCAGTGATCCAGGTGGCTGCTCAGGTGATAGCGAATGATGCGGCCGTCACACTCGGAGGTCAAGGCGGTTTTTTCGAGATCAACCTCATGCAGCCGTTGATCGCCCATAATCTGTTGCAGTCGATACATCTGCTTGAAAGAGCGGCTGCCGCTCTTGCGCGGAAGTGCATCGAAGGTATCACGGCGAACAGGGAAAAATGCCACGTCAATATAGAGCAGAGCTTGGCAATGAGTACCGCGCTCGCGCCGATAATAGGGTACGAGAAGGCCGCGGCTGTTGCAAAGGAAGCCTTTGAGGAAGGAAAAACCGTCAGAGAGATCGCTTTGCGAAATAAAGTCTTGCCTGAAGAAGATATCCACAGATTAATGGATGAACTGGTCCACGGCGTTTCCTGACAGCAACGCTGCCTCAAGTTCGTGCACTTTCCTCAAAACATCCATATTTCCAAATTCCCACCAAGTCGCGCTTGATTCGCGCCGTTCTCATAAACGCGATGAATATTACTGATGTAAAGGGCCTCACACTCTTAAACCGCGAGATCACCACCGCGCATTGTTGAATGTTTCCGCGATTGACACAATAATTTCTTGACTCGCCGCGAACGGGATGATAGGAGCCCTCCACGAAGGAGAGGGACTCCTTCAGGAGCGCCGCGGGCCAAGCGGAACGAGGGCGTGTCGATCTGTTGGTCATCATTCAAGGGCCGGTTGTTTATTCCCCCGATTGATATTTACAAAATTCCTGTGTGAAAAGGAGTGCCACATGAATCAGAGTGCGTCCCACGCCTCCGCCGGAACTTTCCTGGATTCCTACGACTTCAATCAGAACTACCATTACTTGAAGAAGCTTATCCAGGATCTGAAAGTGGAAAATAGCACCTCTGTAAGGAAGGAAATCTTTGGGGAGGATGAACGCGAGTGTAATTTGACGAAGCAGCAGATGAAACAACTCTTCCGCTTTCTCAGGAAAATTGAACATCATTACGAAGAATGCTGTTCGCCCCCAATTCCGGAAGAGCTTGAAAATTCGATAAGAGATCGAGACAGTTCCGACTGGCTCCCCTGGGAGCTGGAGGCCATTGAAAAGGTGGATGCGTGGCGCGGAGAACTCGAAGAAAGAAGGCGGAACGCCCGGCAGATGCTTCACAGTGCTCTCGAAAAAGTGCGCAGGGGAGAGGAGATCCCCGGTGACGGCCCAGCGAAAAAGGGGACTCGCCTGCATTGAGGCAAGTGAGCCGGCCACGCGTGCGCTGCTTTACGGTCGGATGCAGAATTGATGTAAAACGTCGGTGGCACATTTTCTCGGCAACCTGTTCATGAACTCATTCGTTGTAGACTATCATACCCCCGGTCAACTCAGGCCGGGGGTTTTTTGTTCTGCTTATTACCTGATTTCCAAAGATCGGCGGCTATTTCGGGCAGCTTTGGTGGGACAGGCATCTCGCCTGTCATTTCTTGATAGACAGGCGAGATGCCTGTCCCACCAATACCGTGGCCTGGGATCGTCTTTCATCGTCTCCAGTTCAAGAATACGTCATCCGAATCACGCATTAGACCAGTTAGCCCAAACTTAGGAAGGGAGTTGCACATGCTGCAATTGGTACTATTCTTATTACAGGCGAATCAAAAGAGCCCGAGCTGCATCTTATGTTTAGAAGTTTGTACGGGGAAACCCTGGGACAGCACCCAAAATTTTTGAATTCATGAGGGTGCCAGGGGGGATTTTCCGCACGAACACGAGAGGATACGAGCCATGCAAACTTTCCCAAGAAATCACACACAATTTGCGGGAATCGTTTCGTCAGCGACCGCATCAGGAACTGCGGGACTGCTGTTATCTGAGCGGTCGGCCGCAGGTACAAGGAGCGGAGGCGTACCATGATAACCAGACAATCAACAGTCCGCCAGATCTCCACAGGGGTCTTGGTGGCTCTTTTTATAGCTGGTTGGGCTCTGCCGGATGTGTTTGCGGCCGGGTTAGGTTCCGGTGGGAAGAAGGGAGGTTCGAGTTCGTCCTCCTCCTCAACGGACCGAGGAGCCGGCAGCCCGATAATATCGGAGAAATCATCTCCTGGCCAGTCGAGTTCCCCTTCTAGTCCGACAAGTTCGGGGCAATCATCCACCACCCCGTTGTCAACACCAAGTGATTCACAAACGAGTTACAAAACATATTCTCAGCCCGATTCCGTGGAGACCTCCACATCACCCGAGGGATCGGTAGGTATGGAAGCCAGCGCCCCGGGGAGTAAGAAGAAAAAGGCTACCGGAGGAGGATTCCCACCTGCTGACACTACGACCGTGACGGCCACTGAAGGCGATACCGCCATTGCGATCCGCGGGAAGCCCGCCCACTCGGAAGATGCCCCTACAAAGGGATCTGAAGTCGCTGGAGGCGGCTCATCTAAAGAATCAGGAGGCCCGTCGGATCTTGAAAAGATTGGCCGCAAGGCTGGGGACGTTGTCCAAGAAGGCGCGGAAGGTGTGAAAGGCGCGTGGGACAAGGTCAAGAAAAGCGATGAGTACGAGGGCCTTGCTCATGACATGATTTGGTCTCATCCCGGAAAACCCGGTATTGGTCGCGAAGGCCGGCAGGTCTTAGAGCAATTTAAGGATGCTGACAAGAATATTCGCAATGAGACAGGGCGAGCGCCTCAGAACATCCAGGATTTCTTTTCCGGGAAGAACGTAAGTGACAAGCAGCTTCGTGAGAACATCGATGCCGGTGCCAAGGAAGCCGGAAGACAGCTTGAACAAGGCGCGGAGAGTGCCAAAGTGCTGTGGGACTTGCTCAGAGGCCATGATGACGGAATGAACCCCTTCTGGGAAGGTGTCAAGGGAGAAGAGAAGTGGTTTAGAGACACAGGGGCCAAGATCGACAGTTCCTACAAAGGCAGCGACATCTACAAGGGAGCCAAAGACATTTTCAATGAGGGGAAGCGTTTGCCTGGGAACATAGAGAAGAAACATACAGAAGGTTGAAGAAGCTGGAAAGAAGGCGGGCCAATGGTTGGACAAAGCCGCGGATGAAACCGGTGGCGACATTCGCAGAGGTGCGAAACAGCTTGAAGACACGGGCAAGAAGGTAGGCGACACCCTGGGCAAGGCCGGCAAAGACGTAGGCGGCGTACTGAGTGACGCAGAGGACGCAGCCGGCAAAGCCGCAGATAAGGCCAAAGACAAGGTCGAAGCGGTAGTGAGCGGCGCCCAAGACACGGCTGAAGATCAAACGAGTGAGGGGAGCACGGCGGACCAGATTTGCGACTCGATATTCGGCGACTGTTAATGTTCGTGATCCGGTCGATTTCACCAAGGGGAGCGCCTACGGAGCGGGCTCGTTGCTGAGTGCTGCACAAATCCGCAACGACCCCTTCCAATGCTAGGCTGAGAGGTCAGAACATGACTGTTTCAAAATTTATTCTATTGGCTGTCCTTGCAGGTCTTTTGCTCTCTCATCCCAGCTTCGGCGCGGGCGATGAAAACCTAGTATGGGGTGAAAACGTCGGTTTTGTATTGGCGTCCGTGGACAGGATCGACACTGAAAAGGGCTTGACCATCCGTGCAACTCCGTCGGCCGAGGGCCCCAATTTGGGCTATCTCCCGAAAGGGACAAGAATTCTATGTTACAACCAGTTCAAAGACGGATGGGTTAAATTGCAGGGCCACACTGCCGCGGCGTGGGTCAACCTCAAATTTCTCAAGCCTATACCATTCGAGGGGACGGTGACGAAGGTCGATCAACAGGATTTGTGTCTCGGGATAAGAGCGGCCCCGGGCGCCTCACGTGAGAAAGTCGGCTGCGCGCAAATTGGCGAGGCTCTCAAGTTCACTGGTGTAATGACCTCGGATAATTGGATTCAACTTGCAGATCGCCGTGGATGGGTCTCCGCGTCTTCGGTTGAGGTGTCTTTGAGTGCTTCGCAGCCTGTCCCTTCCAGCCCGACAAAGCCAAGCGCGGCTTCTGAGGGGTCGGCCCAGCGGCCATCCGCGGAAAAGGGCTCAGGGGCCACGGCCCCCGAGGTGAAGAAGGGGGATGTAGTTATGTGTAGCGGTGCCTGGTGTGTCGATTATGAAAAGGCCAAGGTGACACACAAAGGAAAGGTCGTGTCGAATATCGATTGTTTTAAGGACACTGTCTGCGCGGGCATTGTTGGCCAACACCACGTCGCAAAGGCAATTCTCGATGGGAGCATTGCTTTCGGAAAATTCAAACTCTCGGCGGCCGGCGCCATATCTAACCTCGCGGGCACGGAAGTGGCCAACTGCGGTGAAATGGGGGGCATCGATCACAAGTGCGTCGGAAATTTCTTGCGCCAGATGATTACGGGTGTCAGTGGGGGAAAAGAAACCCTTTCGGTTTCGGGGAAGAGCCAGGCCGCAAAGGAACAGATGAAGAACACAGCAGGCCAAAAAACAGAATCCAAAAAGCAACAGTCGGCTAAGAAGTCTTCCGGAGCCAAAAGAGATGCTGACGCAAACCAGAACTCGCCCTTTGTCAGCAAGAATGAAAAGGACGAGCAGCATGAGAGGGAAATGAAGATGAACGAGGAGGCTTGGGAGACGCCAGGAAGTCAGGCTTTTGAGACTGTTTGATGACATATGTTCATGCTTCTCATGTATCCGGGTGCTCTCACACTGCCATAAACTAATACCAGTTGAGTCAGCTAATTTGAGGCGCTTCCGTTGTGTTGGTGTTCGAAAGGATGTTGATCGTGCACATCAAAGCCCCTCTGACCCGAACACATTATTACAACGAAAGGACGTAATTGGATACGTCGCGGAGGTGAGAAATGAAATCTTCAACATTACATTGGGTCTGGGTGATCTTTTTGGGTCTTGTGATTCTGGCCCCAGGAGAAATGGTGTACGCAGTTGATGAGGATGCTTTTGTAGAGGCGGCCTGTTCCGGTCATGTTGACATTGTCAAATTATTTTTGGACAACGGAGTGAACGTCGACGTGAAGAACCCGAACGGAATTACAGCCTTAATGTGTGCCTCCGCATACGGTCGCCCAGAGACTGTGGAACTCCTTCTCAGCCGAGGAGCAAATGTCAATGCCACCGATGAAACGGGTGAGACGGCATTGCTCAAGGCTTCGTGCAAAGGCCTCGCCGATATCGTGAAAACACTTTTGGAGAAACAGATTGACAAAAACTCGGCAGAGAAGGCGGGTGTCACGCCATTAATGTGTGCTGCCTTTCATGGTCACGCGAATGTCGTAGAGACCCTCGTTAAAAAAGGGGCCAGTATTAATGCGACTGATGGAACCGGTGAGACGGCGCTGCTTAAGGCCTCATGCAACGGTCAGGCTGATGTCGTGAAAATGCTTCTGGATAATCAAGCCAATTCAAAGGCCCGGACCGGCGGAGGGGTAAGTCCCTTGCGGTGCGCTTCGGCCAAGGGCCATCTGGATGTGGTGAAAACACTTATGGAGACAGCGAGTCCGTGACAACTTTATGAAGAGCGGCGATAATTGACGAGACAGGTTTGAGAGACGCAACGGGTTGCTTTATACAGCACCGCGGAGCGTAAAGGTGTCTTTCGTCAAATTAGGGCCGCTTTTTTCTTGGGTCCCGTGGGGGGATGTGGGCGTGTCCGGAGAAGCAGCCTAATATTGGGCCGCGCAAAGCATGTTTGTTCTGTTCCCCTGCATCAGGGAAAAAACGTGCGCTCAGATGAAAGTTTGATTTCCCTCCTCTACTGAACTATATAGTAAAGACCCAACAGATATACGGAATACTAACCCGATTACGCGGAGGTACGATGGATCAATTCAGACCTAGAGAGGATCAAAACCCAGTCCGGGACTTGCAGCGGGGGGTCGAGGATATAAAGGCTCTTATGGACCGCTTTCTCAAGGGGCGTGGAACCTGGCTCATAATTTTGATCCTTATAGTGCTGTATTTATTGTCCGGCGTTTACATTGTCGGGCCGGGAGAGAAAGGGGTTGTGCTACTGTTCGGTAAGTTTCAGTCCCTGACGGATCCCGGCCTTCGCTATCGGCTTCCGAAGCCATTCATGACCCATACCACTGTTGACATCGCCACCGTCCGTCGCGCAGAGATCGGGTTCCGGTCTGACCGCGCCTCCCGCTCGCGCCCCGTCCCCGCTGAATCGTTGATGCTGACGGGGGATGAAAACATGGTCGATGTACAACTTTTCGTTCAATACATGGTCCAGGATCCTGTGAAGTTTCTTTTTGGGGCAAAAGACCCCGAAAATGCGCTGAGGGCATCTGCTGAAGTGGCTTTACGCGGAGTTGTGGGAGAAAAAGATATTGATGCCACCATGACCGAAGGGAGGGGGGAAGTCCAGGACAAAGTTAAGGCGAATCTCCAGAAGCTTCTCAATACTTACAATACCGGATTGGTGGTAACTCAGGTCGGCCTTCAGGAAGTGGATGCCCCCACCCAGGTCCGAGAGGCTTTTCACGATGTGGTCAGGGCATGGGAAGATCGAGATCGACTCATCCAGGAGGCGCAAGGAGTTAGGGCGGATGTGATCCCCAAGGCAAGGGGGCAAGCTCAGCAGGAGGTTCTCGAGGCCGAGGCATTTAAGGCTCAAAGAGTGATTAGGGCCCGCGGCGACGCTCAGCGTTTCAATAACATATTTGCGGAATACGCCAAATCGCCGAAGGTTACGCGGGAGCGCCTCTACTTGGAAAGCGTGGAACAGTTTCTGCCGGCTACCAAGAAGTTCATAATGGAAGGCGGCAGCAGCAGCTTGCTGCCACTGCTTCCGCTCGGGCAGCAGGAGGGGAGCGCTGCTGCTCGCCCCACGACGCAAGAATCACATCCGCCAACCGACAAGAAAGGGCGGTAAGGAACTATGGTCAGACTCGGCATTATTGTAATCGTTATTCTTGTCTTGTTGATCCAGTCGACTTTTATAATCTCCGAAGGGGACCAGGGACTGGTACTCCAGTTCGGCAAAATTGAAAGGATCCTTCAGGAACCCGGCCTCTACTTCAAGTACCCCTTTATTCAGGACCTCATTCCACTAGAGAAGCGGATTCTGGCCGCAGAATCTCGTCCCAAGGAATACATAACCCTGGACAAGAAACGCCTCATCGTGGACACGGTTTCACGGTGGAAGATCGTGGAGCCCAAGCGATTTTACAATGCCGTGCGAAACAACGACGGTGCGACTTATCGGCTGAACGACGTAATCGATGCCGAGTTGCGCGAGGAAATCGCCAACCACAACTTCAAGGATTTCATACGTGAGAAGCGCGAGGGAATTATGAAGCAGGTCACCGAAAAGACGGCTAAGATGGCTAAGGATTTAGGCATCAATGTCGTTGACGTACGAATAAAGAGGGTGGATCTGCCTGAAGAAGTTCAGAAGAGCGTCTTTGCCAGGATGATCGCTGAACGGGAAAGAATCGCCAAGGGGTACAGAGCCGAAGGAGACGAACAGGCTCGTAAAATCAGCGCGAATGCCAACAAAGACAAAGAAATCATCCTCGCGGAGGCTTATGCAAAATCCGAAGCGCTGCGGGGAGAAGGAGACGCTGAGGCCACCGGGATTTATGCTGCGGCGTACGGCAAAGACGAGGAGTTCTATTCTTTTGTCAGGCACCTCGAGGTGTATAGGAAAGTATTCGCGGCTGACACCACATGGCTGCTCAAACCTGGATCGGACCTGTTGAGATTCTTCGATTCTGCGAAAGGACAGCCAAGATAGGCGAAGATTTGGCACGGTTAGAGTACTTGCCAAGAATAGTGTCCATTTGGTCATCCGAGATGGAGAATCCGGAAGACTCACCGTGACGGAAGTTTTCTCCGTCATTCCTGCGAACCCCGGATCATTGTCCGGGGCAGGCCCATAATTCCTTGTACAGCGCGAAGGGTCTTCGCCCTCATTTGGGCGACCACCGGTCGCCCCTACACCTCGGATCAGGTCCGGGGTGATCACGCCGCTGGCGTGACCATTCCCTCAAATCGGACAAAGATTTTCGCAACTGCTATAATTGCGGGGTCCGCTCCTGGAATTTACAGATCTCGAAAGGATTGTCACCAGAGGGTGCTTCGAGTACCGGTAGAAGGCCCTGAAAGAGGTTTTTGCAGCTCGGCCGATACCTGCTTTTCGGGAAAAAGATTTCTGCAAAGCTCCGTGACTAAATCGTCCGAATCTTCCTTTGTTTCAGGGGTCGCGGCGCGGGCAGTCCGGCCTGCCTGATCTCCCTCCGGAGCGTTTTCATCCGCGAAGATGTGATTTGAGAGCGGTACTGAAACCAATCTGCGAGACTCTAAAACATCTAGCATTGCGGCCAGATGCTTCATTGTTTGCATCCGGTCATGCATGAGGACCACATCCTGAGGTCTGGCAATGCGGAGAGATTTTATTACCCTGGACGCGGGCCGCGGGAACCAGGCCATTTCCATCCGCCAGTCGTTGGTATCCAGGTTCCACCAGGCAATTTTATAGTTCAGTTCGGCAAGGACGTCCCGGCAAGCCGCATGGTTCGATCGGGAACCCCCTACACCGTAAGGAAATCTGAAAAAGAGATTCTGTCTGGCGGGGTCGACCCTGGCCTCTCTGACCAACTCCTCGACAAGCGCATGAGTAGAAGTAATCTCCTTCACGGCCCTTTTCACTGAAATCGTGGAGAAATCCGGATGGTCGTATGAATGGTTCGCGATATCATGACCTTCACGAAGGGCTTTGACTGCGAACTCCCGCAATTTAGGGTTGGCAAGGTTACGGCCGATGACGAAAAAGGTCGCCTTGTGCCCACGCAACGCCAAGAGATCCAATATGCCTGCCGTGCAGTTTAAGGGTCCGTCGTCAAAGGTCAGGAAGACCGACTCTGCATTAAGACCCGGGTCCCAGACATTCTTTTCCCTCCTGACCAACAGGGAGTCCAAAGGGAGACTCTCGCCGTGTTCGGGCTTCAAATAACCGCGGGGAGTCCCCTGGACAATGGCAAGTTCGTCCGCCACAGAAGGGGTGAGACTTGCACTTAGTACCAGGCCGGCGCTCAGGTTGAGGAACTCCCTCCGGGATATTGTTCCCGTTGCCCCGCGATCAAAGGACCTGCTTAATGGTTTACTTCTCAACACTTCTAAGAAATTGTTGTCGGCAGCGCTTTCAGCCTGCGCGGTTGAAGAGTTGGTCTTATGCCCTCAATGTTCCGGTCTTTACAGGTGACGAATAAGGGATCTTACAGCATAACCATCGAAAATGTCAAGGATTAATTACCAATACATCATCCTGAAACAGTTTGGCAACGTGAGGTAATTGGTGCTACCACCAGTTATCATTGATGATACTATGTTTGAGACCGCCCGCCTGAATGTCAAGCTCATCTGTTATTTCCACGCAAGCCCAAACCCGGTGAAGGCCGAACGAACTGTCATTGCATTCTCCGGAATGGATCTACCTTTAGAAGCCTGCACAATTCTTCCACCGGGCCGTAGTCGAGTGCGTCCACGAACCGGTCGATCTTGCGGGCTTTCTCCAGGGCTGGATGTTTGGGAGGGATAGCCAGCAATGCTTGTTTCATTTTGTCTGCGACTTCAGGGGGAGTCTTGCCCAGCGCGGCCACAGGCCAGTCCGGATACAATGGGGTGCTGCACGCTTCCGAGACTCCTGGATGTTTAATCTCGTTCAGCACTCGGAAATCTTGCATGTCTATCTTGCCTTCGCGTTGCATTGCTTCGAGCAAGTTGTTCCGGACTGTACCCACATCCACCTTTTTGTCCCGCACCGCGAAAACTACCTCATCGTGAGATTCCTTCGCTGTCTCAAGCAGTTTCTCGAAATCCTTCTCTGGTGTTATACCGGCATTCACTATTTCTCCTTTTTGGAACAGCCATCCGCCGGGAGATGACAACTTCGGACACATCAAGACCTTCCCGCGAATGTCAGCCAGAGAGTTAATCCCGCTGTCCTTCCGAGTGAATATCACACCGCACATCCTGTCTCCCGAAGTCTGGTATTTGACCGTGACTAAAGCCTTGGCCTTCTTGAGAACTTTGGCTCTGACGTAGAACCAAGGGTTCGTGAATATGA
The DNA here is from genome assembly GCA_963809365.1 of uncultured delta proteobacterium. Classification (GTDB taxonomy): domain Bacteria; phylum Desulfobacterota; class Desulfomonilia; order Desulfomonilales; family Desulfomonilaceae; genus CAWBBA01. The sequence continues at coordinate 89,640 of CAWEJR010000026.1, forward strand.
ATGCCGAAGGCTCCCTGTCGCAGAAATCCAAAAAATCGGTGAATGAAAGCGGGACAATGGTGACCTTATCGCCAAGCTGCTCACTCAGGTAGGTTGCCAAGGGCTCCCATTCTTTCAAGGCAGTCTCTGGCCCCCGCTGAGCCAACATTCCTATCTTGATCTCAGCCTGAGCCGCGGACACACTTAAACTCACTAGGACGATCAGGCACAAGGCAACAAATCTTTTCATGATGCCCCCCATGTTTCGATGTCTCACCATAATGCGGCAAGAAGTGTCAGAATTATTTCTTGGGACAAAGCTCGCCATTGCGATGGCGCTTCAGCCCACGCGCGACCAGTCACCTGTATTGCAATTAAGAGATAGCAGCCTGGTGAACTCGCTAAGAAGCTTGCTGTCGCCCTGCGAAAGGCCGACTACCTCGAACCCGGCAACGGCATAAGGTGTGATCTTCCCCTTTGCCTCAACCCACTTGCACTCGGCCTTTATTAACAAAGGAGCGGCCTGAACGAACAGGTCTACGGGAACCTGTAATGTCTTGACTTGGCCGACAGATGCCTCGATCCCTGCCACCCTTAACCCCTTTTCGGAGATGTCTCTCAATACACCGGTCTTTGAATTCTCAATGTCCCGTACGGGCACGTAAAGTGGAAGGTCGGCACGGCAGTGCGCTCGCGGCTTGATGCCATCAGTTCTGTCCTTGTAGAATGGAGAACTCTCGTAAAGCTCAGCGTGGCTGATAGCATTAGCTGCCACGAGCTTTTTGAAAATATTCTCAAGGGCAAGTGACGAAAGCTTGTATTTCACCTGCAATTCCCAGTCAGCCATGCCTGACCGAAGATCGTGAATAATAGCTCTCCCGTTGATTTGCCGCTTATCTTCCATGGTACCCGTGTTTGCTCGTAGAATGTTGCACAATCCTCAGCCTCAAAAGCCACGCCACCGCAATTAGGCACGTGAATCTTTTTCCCCTTGAGACGTTCGCCGGCGACACAGCAGGGAAGGCACCCCCATTCTTCGTGAGGCAGAGCAATTTTCTCTTTCGGCAAGACTTTCATGCAGTCCATGAGCCGCGTTTTGGTGAGCCATTATACCTCATTTTTTATTCAGACTGGCGAACTTTTTTCGGATAATCGAATTCTCGCGCTGCATGAAGCCATCACCATGCTCGGGCGACCGAACCGGCAATGGCGCCCATTATTGGAGTGTCTTATTTTTTGGGTGTAAATCGCCGCCATATATCTCCAACGATGTCCGCATGTTGACCGAATACTGATAGCTTAAATGAGCTGCCAATGTCTGGAGTGGGCGAATTCAGCCCACATCTCCTTGGAACACCCTGTCTGCAAGTCGCGATTGACGGGTCTAAAAGCCATCAAATCGTTCATGCACCAAAGGGCAAAAACAGTCAAGTTCGCGGTATGCCGTTGAATTTGCCGAGGGCCGTTTTCGTCTCAATGAAGTTGGCACGCCGTTTGCTACACACAATTCGAGTGCCTCAGACAATTGACCAAGGAGAGCAATTAACCAACCCCTTCGTCCCATATTAATTGACGATCGGAGAAACGCCATGGCCGTTCAAGAACTATCTTCCACTAATTTTTTGAGTGAATTGGAGCGCATGGGCGAATACGGGGCTCCTGAGCAGGATCACGCAAAGTCAATCCACGTAGCTAACTCTGTTTCCGATATTGCGACCCGTACGGCCAGCTTTCGAGTCACCGAATTCCGAATAGCGCCATTCTACTCTTTGCTGAATGCCTTGCCCATTCCGGCCATGCTGGTGGACCAAACCTATTCGGTGATCTTTGCCAACCAATCGCCCGAAACGGTCCACGTCAACAAGCGGGTAATGCAGGGCGGCCCCTTTTTCGCTTTGATTCCTCATCATCAAGATGCCCTTGCTGTTCAGAAGATTATAGACAAAGTCTTCTCCCTAAGAAAACCACAAGTCTGTGAAAGCCTGCTGCGAATTGACGGAAGAAGGATGTGGGGCCGTATGCATTTTCGGTCGCTCAGGTTTGGCCAAGCCAGATTGATACTCGTTCTCATCGAAGACCTCACCGCGGAAAAGAGACAGATCTCTCTTACACAACAACATGGAGAGATGCTTCGGAACGCGCGTGACCAACTGGAGAAGGCGGTGGAGCAGCGCACTGCAGAACTGGCAGCGACTAACCGGCGACTGCGGGACGAAATTTCCGAGCGACAACGTGCTGAAGCAGAATCGCACAGAGCCCATGACGAGCTCGAAGAGCGCGTGGCGCTACGTACTGCGGAGCTGGTGGAAACCAATCGACAGCTCAAGCGGGAAATCGTCGAACGCCAAAGGGCGGAAGAAGATCTGCTCAAGATGGCCAAGCTCGAATCCATCGGTCTACTCGCCGGCGGTATTGCCCACGATTTCAACAATATTCTTACAGCGATTCAAGGGAATGTTTCCCTAGCTAAGCTGGCTTCAAAATCGCGGGACAAAGTCTATATGTGGTTGACGGAAGCTGAAAAAGCGTCTACGCGGGCTAAAGACTTGACCCAACAATTGCTCACTTTCTCCAGAGGTGGCGAGCCGGTGAGAAAGGCCTCAAACATCGCCGGCATAGTCAGGGATTCCTGCGAATTTGCGCTAAGGGGTTCCAGCGTGCGTTGCGAATTCTCCATTCCTGAGGACGTGTGGACCGTGAACGTGGATGAGGGACAGATCAGCCAAGTCATCAGCAATTTGGTCATAAACGCCCATCAAGCGATGCCGCAGGGAGGTGTCATTGATGTTACGGTGGACCATTCTGAGGTGGGGCCTGAACACGGCCTGCCGATACCGACCGGAGACTACGTAAGGATATCCATTGAAGATCATGGCTACGGCATACCAGAAGGGGATCTTTCGAAAATTTTTGATCCCTACTTTACCACAAAGGAAAAAGGAAGCGGTCTGGGGCTGGCAACATCTTACTCCATAATCAAGAAACACGACGGCCTCATCACCGTAGTGTCCACGCTTGGACGCGGCACAACTTTTGATGTCTATCTTCCCAGGTCTAATGATGAAGTCGATGGGACTGACAGCCCAAAAATGAAGTTGGTCACGGGAAAGGCAAAGATCTTGTTGATGGACGATGAACAGACAATAGTTCAGCTAACCCAAGAAATGCTGTCTATGCTCGGCCATCACGTGGATGTCGCCAACGAAGGTACGCAAGCCGTAGAGCTTTATCATAGAGCCTTGGAGACTTCACATCCTTACGACTTGTTGATTGTAGATTTGACCGTTCCGGGGGGGATGGGGGGAAAAGAGGTAATCGAGATACTGGGTAAATCCGACCCGAAAATTAAGGCAATTGTATCGAGTGGTTACTCAAACGATCCGATTATGGCCAATTACAAACAACACGGCTTCACAGGGGTTGTGTCCAAGCCTTACACAGTGCAAGAACTCTGTAAAGCAGTTAACCAAGCGCTCCTGAAGTGAAATAATGTAATGAGGAACCCAAGAGAGTCCTCTGTGCATGGAGCCGAGGGAGGTTTGGATTAGGGTTTGGCGATTGGGAAAACAAGTAGCTTTTCCTACTTTTTCGGTCCTAAGTCAACATCACCTTGCTGCTGAAAATCCGTCTCTTGACATTAAGCCTGTGCCTATGCTTTAATTCCTGGATTAGGCCACGATGATGAAACCGTGTGGCACTTTGGAATGCGGTCATGGGAACCATTCTTTGACGCACCTGTGAGGGCCGTTAACTCAGGCGGTAGAGTATCTGCCTTTTAAGCAGAGAGTCGCTGGTTCGAGCCCAGCACGGCCCACCACGTGGCCCGGTGCTTTGGGCGCTGAGTTGCGCAGCTCGTTTAGGCTGTTCATCGGCCGGTTATAAACACGTCCCCATCGTCTAGCCTGGCCTAGGACACCGGCCTTTCACGCCGGCGACAGGGGTTCAAATCCCCTTGGGGACGCCAGCAATATTAAATAGTTATTCATATTCCGGTCGATTGACCGGAACCCGTTGTTAACACCTTGTTAACATTTTTCCCCGGTCGAGGATGCACCCTCTTCTGGGGTTTTTCTTTCTTGGGACTCGCCAAAAAGATTTCCGATGGCGCCGTGATCAAAGGTCATTTGGTCTATGGCTCGGATAAGCTCCTGATCTCCGATCCTGCCATACCGTTCCGTGATGGACTTCTCTCTGAACCAGTGCCCCATGATGGCTTCCCTAATCTCCGGGTCCATGCCTGAGCGTCGTGCGTTGGTTTTCCACGTGTGCCTGAGATCATGGAAATGGGGGGCAGGTTCGAGTCCAACAGCTTCCACGGCGTTTTCCCAAGCTCTCCTTCCGGTTCCCTTGGCTATGGGAGCCCCATCAACCAGAAACACCTCATCACGGCCAAGCACACGAACCTTCATAATTCCTTCTAGAATAGGAACGAGTTCCTGATGCATAGGAATCCGTTTCCAGTTGCCTTCTTTGGTGTCTTCCGGTCCGATGAAAATCATTCTCTGACCCAATCTGACCTGGTGACGCTTGAGTTTCTGGATCTCTCCCCTCCGCATGCCCGTGAAATAAGCCGTCTGAACGACTGGCCGAAACCACGAGGGCATGTGCTCCAATATGCCCGTGAAGTCCTGCAGCCCGATGTAGACTTGCCGCTGTCCGGATTTTTCACTCAGGTTCTTAACTAGCTTGGCCGGGTTAACATCCAAGTAGCGAATCTCGATAAGCACCTGAAACATCTTGGACAAAGCTGCCTTCTCTTTGTTAACAGTAGAAGGAGCAGCCCCTTCGCTCAGCCTTTCCATCTGATACTGCTTTATTTGTGGAATCCAGATCTGCTTTGACGGGGAAATCCTTTCCCCACTTCTCCACCAGATGGGCCATGCCATGTTCGTGCCTCTCCCGCACTGCGCTATCCTTGATCTCTGGATGTTTCAGGAACAATGTCACGGCATCCCAAAGGGTAAACTCAGCCTTCACTACATCATGAATGACCAGTCCCTCGGGCATTTCCCATTTCTTGTTGCGGAACAGCCGTACGCACAGCTCTCTTGCAGGAAGATCAAACGACGAATAATCTCCCGTTCTGCAAGCCCGGAGTAGCATGGTCTCCATTTCCTTGGCTTCCCGTTTGGAGTTCACAGAGGTTTTCAGTCCTATCAGCTCTTCTCCAAACGGACGAAAGTAAATGTAATAGTCGTTATTTCTCTTGATCACCGACATTTGCGCATCTCCTCAAGGAGAGCCTGTCGAGAAAGAACCCCAGACGATTTCATACCCCCTTTCTTGGGGCGAGATGATACGTGCCTGGGGTCATTCTTGTCAACGCGCCTGCCGGTGGACTGAGATTCTATGTATTGCTGCACCTGTTCGCGGGGTGAACCGTCTTTCACGAGCGGTTACTTGTACGCAAGGGAGCTTGCCCTCGCGTACAAGTTTATGAACGGTCTTAGCGCTAATTCCGAGTAGCGTTGCCACGTCACAGGTGTGCAAAAGGCTCGTTAGCCCATTCTGGTTCAGCGAATTGGTCTTTTTCTCGTTTGTGGCCTTCATGGGTGCGTCCAGAGCGATCAATTGATCGAGTTAAGCGTCTTGAATGCATTGGGGTAGCCTGCCCCTGTGATGCGTCACAAGGGCAGGAGTCGATGCTGCACCGGGTCAATCCGCGATGCGGTCGTCGACGTTGACTGGCAAACACTCATCTGTCTGAGGACAGTTGTCGAAGAGCCATCTTACAAGCTGGTCTTCCTGAGTTATCACCACGCCATATTCGTCATATTCGCCATATTCCTTCAGGTTGGGTACCAAGTGACAAACGTGGCACCAGAATTCCCATCCGCCATTGTGATTGCTACCTATCCATTCGAATGGGTCTTCCCGTTGATGGAGTTCCTCAAATTCAAGAGTCTCTGAATCTACCTCTATTCCCTCCAGCGTGGAGGCCGGGTAATAGGCAACCAACTGAACCGTTCTCAAATCTCGGGAACCACACATTGGGCAGATGAATGTCAGCATCATGGTTCCCCCCTCAGTCTTGAGCTCACGTCCTCTGTATTCGCCCTTTCTATGGATAGGGAATTCCTGAACCAGGGACGTGAGGACCTCATCTCGGATCTCGACGGTAAGCGGTGGCTGGGCTTCCGAGGGGAGTATTCGTTTCTCCAGAAGAATGCTTATCAACCCCACCAGGTCATGGAGATTGTGTTTACAGCGCTGAATGAGCCACTCCCACCGATCATCAACGAATCCGTGGGCTTCAAATATGGACTTCAATCGCGGAGCGTATTCCGTGTAAACATGGTCATCGCTTTGATATCGCGCACCAACTGAGGGCCATAAGAGAGAGGATGATTGCTCGCTGTTGATTTGTGGGGCCATCTGCCTTCTGGCATTCAACTGCCAAATCGTACAGCCCTTCGAGTAGGGGGTCACGCGATGGCGAGAGCCGCTCTGAAACGACTTTTACCTGTTCGAGCACCGAACGAGACGCTTCCAGTTGTCCCCATCCAATGCAATTGTTGGAAAGAAGAATGAGACCGCATGACACCTGATTGGAGTGTTCCCCGTGCCATTCTTCGCTGTCCGATATATAACTTCGGATGATAAGATCGGCCTTCTCGTACTCCCGCATCAGATAGTACATGTAGGCGAGAAGCAGGCCTTGCAGGGCAGCCCTGATTCTGCCTAAGTCCCCTATGCTTCGGTTGCTAGGCTGTGCGATATGATCAACCAGCTTCG